>NZ_CP084541.1:3925000-5125000 GCF_020410765.1 Streptomyces marincola
ATGTAGCGGGGCTCAAGTACACCGCCGAAGTCGTGTCGCCGCACCTTGTGTGTGGTGGGTAGGGGAGCGTCGTGTGCTGGGTGAAGCAGCCGCGGAAGCGTGTTGTGGACGGTTCACGAGTGAGAATGCAGGCATGAGTAGCGATTCACACGTGGGAAACGTGTGCGCCGATTGACTAAGGGTTCCTGGGTCAAGCTGATCTGCCCAGGGTAAGTCGGGACCTAAGGCGAGGCCGACAGGCGTAGTCGATGGACAACCGGTTGATATTCCGGTACCCGCCGTGGAGCGCAAGCGCTGAATCTTCTGATGCTAAGCCCGTGAAGCCGCCTGGTGGTGTCTTTGACACTTCTGGGAGTGGTGGAGCCGGTGACCCGAGGGGGTAGTAGGTGAGTGATGGGGTGACGCAGGAAGGTAGTCCAGCCCGGGCGGTGGTTGTCCCGGGGTAAGGGTGTGGCCCGTCGTGCAGGTAAATC
Source organism: Streptomyces marincola (assembly GCF_020410765.1). Taxonomy (NCBI): domain Bacteria; kingdom Bacillati; phylum Actinomycetota; class Actinomycetes; order Kitasatosporales; family Streptomycetaceae; genus Streptomyces; species Streptomyces marincola. The sequence goes on from NZ_CP084541.1 coordinate 3,925,474, forward strand.
CGTGCGACATGAGGGTGAGACCTGATGCCGAGCCGATTGTGGTGAAGTGGACGATCCTATGCTGTCGAGAAAAGCCTCTAGCGATGTTTCATGGTGGCCCGTACCCGAAACCGACTCAGGTAGTCAGGTAGAGTATACCGAGGCGTTCGGGTGAACTATGGTTAAGGAACTCGGCAAATTGCCCCCGTAACTTCGGGAGAAGGGGGGCCGCTTCTGGTGATGGGCTTTACGCCTGGAGCTGGGGGTGGCCGCAGAGACCAGCGAGAAGCGACTGTTTACTAAAAACACAGGTCCGTGCGAAGCTGTAAGGCGATGTATACGGACTGACGCCTGCCCGGTGCTGGAACGTTAAGGGGACTGGTTAGCTGTCTTTCGGGATGGCGAAGCTGGGAACTTAAGCGCCAGTAAACGGCGGTGGTAACTATAACCATCCTAAGGTAGCGAAATTCCTTGTCGGGTAAGTTCCGACCTGCACGAATGGCGTAACGACTTCTCGGCTGTCTCAACCATAGGCCCGGTGAAATTGCAGTACGAGTAAAGATGCTCGTTTCGCGCAGCAGGACGGAAAGACCCCGGGACCTTTACTATAGCTTGATATTGGTGTTCGGTTCGGTTTGTGTAGGATAGGTGGGAGACTGTGAAGCTCGGGCGCCAGCCTGGGTGGAGTCGTTGTTGAAATACCACTCTGATCGTGCTGGATGTCTAACCTGGGTCCGTGATCCGGATCGGGGACAGTGTCTGGTGGGTAGTTTAACTGGGGCGGTTGCCTCCTAAAGAGTAACGGAGGCGCCCAAAGGTTCCCTCAGCCTGGTTGGTTATCAGGTGGTGAGTGTAAGTGCACAAGGGAGCTTGACTGTGAGACTGGCGGGTCGAGCAGGTGCGAAAGCAGGGACTAGTGATCCGGCGGTGGCTTGTGGGAGCGCCGTCGCTCATCGGATAAAAGGTACCCCGGGGATAACAGGCTGATCTTCCCCAAGAGTCCGTATCGACGGGATGGTTTGGCACCTCGATGTCGGCTCGTCGCATCCTGGGGCTGGAGTTGGTCCCAAGGGTTGGGCTGTTCGCCCATTAAAGCGGTACGCGAGCTGGGTTTAGAACGTCGTGAGACAGTTCGGTCCCTATCCGCTGTGCGCGTTGGAGTCTTGAGAAGGGCTGTCCCTAGTACGAGAGGACCGGGACGGACGAACCTCTGGTGTGCCAGTTGTTCTGCCAAGGGCATGGCTGGTTGGCTACGTTCGGGAGGGATAACCGCTGAAAGCATCTAAGCGGGAAGCCTGCTTCGAGATGAGGACTCCCACCCACTTGATGGGGTAAGGCTCCCTGGAGACGACAGGGTTGATAGGCCGGAGATGGAAGCCTGGTGACAGGTGGAGTTGACCGGTACTAATAGGCCGAGGGCTTGTCCTCAGATGCTCGCGTCCACTGTGAATTCTCGGCCGGCGGCTGGTGCCCTTTCAGGGTTCCGGTGGTCATGGCGGAGGGGAAACGCCCGGTTACATTCCGAACCCGGAAGCTAAGCCCTCCAGCGCCGATGGTACTGCATGGGGGACCGTGTGGGAGAGTAGGACGCCGCCGGACAATTATTTGATGTGTGGGCCCTGTTGGGAGGAATACGTCCTTCCTACAGGGCCCACAGTCATATCCGCTACCGTGACCTCATGAGCGTTGCGGCACGGCTGATGTGGGACGAAGGCGTCACGCGCTACGACTTCGGCCCCGGGCACCCCATGGACCCGGTGCGGCTGACCCTGACGATGAGGCTCGTCGAAGCACTCGGCCTCGACGAGCGCGTGGACGTCGTGGCCGCCCCCGCCGCGGGGGAGGACACGCTCCGCCTCGTCCACCACCCCGACTACATCGCCGCCGTCCGGCACGCCTCCCGGGCCCCCGCCGAGGCGGACGCGCGGGCCGGGCTCGGCACGGCCGACACCCCGGCGTTCGCCGGCATGCACGAGGTGTCGGCGCTCATCGCCGGCCAGTCCGTGGCCGCCGCGGAAGACGTCTGGCGCGGCGTCACCCCGCACGCCGTCAACTTCGCCGGCGGGCTGCACCACGCGATGCCGGCCCGCGCGTCCGGCTTCTGCGTCTACAACGACGCCGCGCTGGCCATCGCGCACCTCCTCGAACTCGGTGCCGAGCGCGTCGCGTACCTCGACACCGACGTGCATCACGGGGACGGGGTCCAGGACGCGTTCTGGAACGACCCGCGCGTCCTCACCGTCTCGCTGCACGAGCACCCGAGGACGCTCTTCCCCGGCACCGGGCGCCCCGAGGAGACCGGCGGCCCCGACGCCCCCGGCTGCGCGGCCAACGTCGCGCTGCCCGCGGGCACGGCGGACGAGGCGTGGTTGCGGGCCCTGCACGCCGTCGTGCCCGAACTGCTCTCGGCCTTCCGCCCCCAGGTCCTGGTGACCCAGCACGGCGCGGACACCCACGTCGAGGACCCCCTGGCGCACCTCGCGCTCAGTCTCGACGCGCAGCGCGCGGCCATGGAGACGTGCCACACGTGGGCCCACGAACACGCCGGAGGCCGGTGGCTCGCGCTCGGCGGTGGCGGCTACGCCGTCGCGGATGTCGTGCCGCGCAGCTGGACGCACCTGGTCGCGACGGCGGCACACGCCCCCGTCGCCCCGGAGACGCACGTGCCCGACGCCTGGCGGCACACCGTCCACGCGCTGACCAGGGCCGGCGGCCCGTGGCGGATGACGGACGGCAGGGAGCCGCGGTGGCGTGCCTGGGCGGACGGCTACGACCCGGCCGACGCGGCCGACCAAGCGGTCATCGCGACCCGGCGTGCGGTGTACCCGCTGCACGGGCTGCTGCCCTGACCTGCTCCGCCCCGGGCACCGGCGTCGAACGCCTGGCGCCTACGCCACACCGACCGGGCAGGGCCAGGCGGCGATCGGTACCCGGCTCAGCAGGACGGATGGGGGATGTATCGACATAACGACCCGATTCCGCCTACGTCACATGCGGGTGCCGGCCGGCGCGGCACCGGATGGCGCGGGGGCGGCCGGTGCGCGGCGGGCGCGCCCGCGACAGGATTCTCACACGCCATCAGCCGCGCCGTCACGCGGGCCGTCGGGGACCGGGGGACGCCCGGTGGAACGCGCGGCCCCGCGGGGCGTTCCGTCGTCACCGACGCAGGTCAGGCAGGTTCCGGACGGTCACGCCGCCGACGCGGGGCGGCCCCGGTGTCCGCGCGGGGCGGCGCGGGCAGAGTCCCGTTGACGGTTGCCGGACGTGAACGCCGCGGCGCCGTCCGCCAACTCCCGCCCGTCACACGCTATGTGCTCAATCGGGCTTCTTCGTCACGGTAAGGCCGAGCTCGCTGAAAAAGGCCGGTTGAGGCACCTCTTCCCCACTCGCATCACCCGCACCTAATCTGGGGAGGAGCGCACATGCGAGAGGGAGTCACCGGAGGGGAAGCCGGTGTCCGACATGTGCGGAAGGTCAGGTGTGACATGGCTGCTGGTGAAAGGCTTCTGAGCGAGGCCAAGTTCCTGACCGTGGCGGAGGTCGCCGCGGTGATGCGAGTCTCCAAGATGACTGTGTACCGCCTGGTGCACGCCGGTCATCTGCCCGCGATCCGGGTGGGAAGGTCCTTCCGGGTTCCCGAGCAGGCCGTTCATGAGTACCTCCGGGAGTCGTTCGTGGGCGTCGAAAGCGCTTGACGGACGGCCGGGCCCGTCGTTCGACCCTCGATTAACCCGTATCACCCGGTGACCGGTAGGCTGGGCCCCATGTAGGTCGTGTGGGCTCGGACGCCCCGCACCGAGTAAGCGAAGTGAGCGAGGGTAGTCGTGGGCTCTGTGATCAAAAAGCGGCGCAAGCGGATGGCGAAGAAGAAGCACCGCAAGTTGCTCAAGCGCACCCGCGTCCAGCGCCGCAACAAGAAGTGAGCGAGCGTCGCTGATCGGCCCTCCCGCCCCGATTTCGGGCGGGAGGGCCTGCGCGTCGTCAGGGGAGGGTCGTGGGCAAGACCGTGCTGGTGACCGGTGCGGCCCGGCAGCTCAGCGGGCGCTTCGTCCGGCACCTGCGCGCAGACCCCGGCGTCGACCGCGTCATCGGCGTGGACAGCCGGTCGCCCGCGCATCCGTTGGGCGGTGCGGAGTTCGTGCGCGCCGACATCAGGCAGCCGTCGATCGTGACGGTGCTCGCCGAGCACGCCGTCGACACGGTGGTGCACCTGGACGTGCACGGCACGCCGGGGCCCGGCGGCGGTGGCCGCGCCGCGGTCAAGGAAGTCAACGTGCTGGGCACGCTCCAGCTGCTCGGCGCCTGCCAGAAGGTGCCGGGGCTGCGTGCCGTCGTCGTCAAGTCGAGCACGCAGATCTACGGAACGGCCGCCCGTGACCCGGCGGTGTTCACCGAGACGACCCGGCTGCGGGCGCCCGCGGGCGGCGGGTTCCCCCAGGATGTCGTCGAGTTCGAGGGCTATGTCAGGGGCTTCGCCAGGCGCTGCCCCGATGTCCGGGTGACCGTGCTGCGCTGCGCGCACGTCCTCGGTCCCGCGGCGGACTCGCGGCTGGCCGCGTACTTCCGGCTGCCGGTGCTGCCGACGGTGCTCGGTTACGACCCCAGGCTCCAGTTCGTCCACGAGGACGACGTGCTGGACGTGCTGGCCCGCGCCGTGCGGGAGCCGGGCGGGCCGGACGCCATCGGCCCCGGCGTCTACAACGTGGCGGGTGACGGGGTGCTGCTGCTCTCGCAGGCGGCGCGGCGGCTCGGGCGGCCGACGCTGCCCGTCGCGCGGCCGTTCGCGCCGTGGGTCGGGTCGGCCTTCGGCGCGCTGGGCTTGCGGGGCGTCTCGGCCGAGCAGCTCACGTCGCTCGTGCACGGCCGGGTGGTGCGCACGGCGCGGCTCCGGGAGGCCATGGGCGGTCCCCTGGCGTACACGACGGCGGAGACGTTCGCCGCGTTCGCGGCGGTGCACGGCCCCGGCCCGCTGCGGCCGGAAGGCGTCGCCGCGGCTGTCGACCGGATCGAGGAGGTGCTGCGCCGTGGCTGACGCGAAAGTCATTCCGATCGGTGACGGCGGCCGGCGGGGCCGCGGCCGGGGCGAGGTGCCGGGCGGTGCGCCCGGCGAGCCGCCGCCGGCGCCGCCCCCGCCGCCGGGGGCGAGCGGCGCGGGCGACGGGCTCGACCGGGCGCTCGCGCGCACGTTCGCGTTCCTGCGGCGCCGCCTCACCGGTGAGTACGAGGTCGACGACTTCGGCTACGACGCCGAGCTGACGGACGAGGTCCTGCTGACGGTGCTGCGGCCGGTGTTCGAGCGGTACTTCCGGGTCGAGGTCCGGGGCATGGAGCACGTGCCGGCCGAGGGCGGCGCGCTCCTGGTCGCCAACCACTCGGGCACGCTGCCGTGGGACGGCCTGATGCTCCAGGTCGCCGTGCGCGACCACCACCCGGCCGACCGGCACCTGCGGCTGCTCGCGGCCGACTTGGTGTTCCAGCTGCCGGTGGTCAACGAGCTGGCCCGGAAGGCGGGGCACACGCTCGCGTGCGCCGAGGACGCCCAGGAACTGCTCGAACGCGGTGAGCTCGTCGGGGTGATGCCCGAGGGCTTCAAGGGGCTGGGGAAGCCGTTCGCCGAGCGGTACAAGCTCCAGCGCTTCGGGCGCGGCGGGTTCGTCGCCACGGCGTTGCGTGCGGGGGTGCCGATCGTGCCGTGCTCGATCGTCGGCGCCGAGGAGATACACCCGATGCTGGGGAACTCGCGGGTGATGGCGCGCCTGCTGAACCTCCCGTACTTCCCCGTCACGCCCACGTTCCCCTGGCTGGGCCCGCTGGGCGCGGTGCCGCTGCCGACGAAGTGGACGATCCAGCTGGGCGAGCCGATCGAGACCGCGGGGCACCCGCCGGAGGCGGCGGAGGATCCGATGCTGATGTTCCAGCTGACGGACCAGGTCCGGGAGACGATCCAGCACACGCTGTACAAGCTGCTGGTGGCCCGGCGGTCCGTGTTCTTCTAGGAACTTTCTCGCGGGCGGGAGTACGGCAACGCCGGGCCGTTGCCGTACCGGTCCGCGGTGTGCGAGCCCGGCCGGTTCGGCCGTGGCTCCGCGTGTGCCGGGTGCGGCACGCGTCCGGGCGGTGGGTCGCGGTCAGCGGTCCCGGTCGACGTCGAGTCCGAGGCCGGGGAGCAGGTCGTCGACGAGGGGCGGGATGGTGATGTCGGGCTCGGGCAGCGGGTCGTCGGAGGCGGAGGGGCCGGCCGGCGAACGGTCGTCGGTGGCGTCGGGAGCGGGCAGCGCGGGATCGAGGAGCCCCGGGCCGTCGAGCAGACCGCGGCGTTCCCCCTCGGTCTCCTCGGGGCGCGGCGTCTCGCCCTCGGGTGTGCCCTGGCCGTCGCGCGTGTCGTCCCCGGCGGAGGGGCCGGCCGGGGCGGGCGGCTCCGGGGCCGAGGGCGGGCGGGCCGCGGGTCCCGGCGGTGCCTCGGCCGATGTGGCCTCCCGCGGGTCCTGCGGGAACAGCCGCTGGAGGGGCGCGGTCTCCTGGTCCATCGCGTCGAAGACGTCGCTGACGTCGTCGCCGACGTCCCGCAGCTGCACGGGCAGTTGGCTGCGGACCTCGGCCCAGGTGACGCGGTGGCTCTCCGAGAACGCGGACAGCGACTGCATCGGGTCGATGGAGCCGTCCGCCTGGTAGGCCCGGCTGAGCAGCCGGTGCCCCTCGGCGGCGTCGTCCCGCATGCTGGCCAGGGCGCGGCGGATGGCGTCGAGGTCCTCGTGGTCGAGGTCGCCGGACCGGCCGCGGTCGAGCAGCCGCCTCGCCTCGTTCAGCCGGGTGGAGGCGTGGTCGAGGTAGACCCGGCCGCGGTCGGCGTCACCGCTGGTGAAGTCGAGCCGCAGGTCCTCCATGCCGCGCTTGAGCCCGTAGAGGGTGTCGCCGGGGAGCGCGTCGGTGCTCGCCGCCGCGACACCGCCGAACGCGCCCGCCGCGACGCCCATGGTCAGGCCGCCGGCGGCGAGTCCCTTGGTGAGCCGGGTCCTGGGCCTGAGCCGGGCGAAGCCGCTGCCCCGGACGGCGCGGTGCGTGCCGCTCGCGCCCCGCGCGCGGCGCTGCCCGGGCACCGGGTCCGCGCCCCGCGTGCGCGGCCCGGGGGGCGTGCCGGCCGGCGCGGGGGCCGGCGTCTCCTGGGTGGCACCCCCGGCCGCGCCCCGGGCGCCGACTGCGTCCGCCGGGGAGGCGGCCGACTCGCTCGCAGCCGCCATCGCGGCGACGAGCAGGGCGCGCTGCGCGGACTTGGTCTCGGCCGTCAGCTCGGGGCGCGGCACGGACGCCAGCCTGTCCACGACCGACAGCAGGGCGGCCTGCTCGCCCCCGGCCCCGGTCGGGCCCACCGCCGTCTCCTCGTCGGCGGGCCGCGGCCGGTCGGGCCGCGACTCGTCGAGGAGATGGGCGAAGGCGTTGGCCCGGCGGCTCGCCGATACGGATCCGATCACGGGCGGCACCTCCTCTCGTCACACGAAGGACTCCCCACTGCGGACAGAAGTTTCTGGTGCCGCCCAGGTACACCCGATCGAGTGGCGGGGGACCTGCGCGGAACCTGGTCGTAGAGAGCCTGCGAACCCGACAACGAGCGGAGACGCACTCGGGTTACGGCTGGCAGATTATGTGACTGATTGGCGGCGGGTGGTCACCTGGCGTGCGCGGCGCGCCGGTCACCGCGCGTCGTCGGGAAGCAGCCGGGCGAGGGTCCGTACCGCGCGGTACTGCAACGTCTTGATCGCCCCCTCGTTCTTCCCCATGACGCGGGCGGTCTCCGCGACGGACAGACCCTGGAGGAACCGGAGCGTGACGCATTCCTGCTGTTGGGGGTTGAGCTTGCGAACGGCGTCGAGGAGGGCCGAGTTGGCGAGTGATTCGAGAACGGACTCCTCGGGGCTGCGCTCCACCTCGTTGGCGTCCAGCATCTCGCCCGTGGTGACTTCGAGGCGGAAGCGGCTGGACTTGAAGTGATCGGCCACCAGGTTGCGCGCGATGGTGACCAGCCACGCCCCGAAGTCCCGCCCCTGCCAGGTGAACGTGCCGATGCGCCGCAGGGCGCGCAGGAAGGTCTCGCTGGTGAGGTCCTCGGCGGTCGCGCGACCGCCGACGCGGTAGTAGATGTACCGGTAGACGGTGTCGGAGTAGTGGTCGTAGAGGCAGCCGAACGCCTCCGCCTCGCCGGCCTGCGCCCGCTCGACCAGGTCCATCATGCGGCGGCTGTCGCTGGGTGCCGCGGGCCTGGCCGCGGAGGTGCCCGCGGCACCGGACCGGGCGCGTCTGCCCGCGGTGACGGTGCCGGCGGTGCCGTCGGCCAGGGTGTAGGCGGGGCCTGCGGGGACAGGTGCGGCGAGGGTGGGGACGGCGTACGCGGTGGGGACGAGGGCGCGCAGCCGGTCGATGACCGATGTGCGCAGCGTAGCCAGGCCCGAGGCGTCAACCCCGACGTGTGGGTACACGGGACTCCCAGAGGCAGAGCTTCAACACGTGCAGTGGCGGTTCCGTCACATGCGTCTGAGGAGAATAACCCTTCGTGCTGAGAGCGCTACGCCTAGTTGCGAAAATCGCCGATTCGGTTTGCAGTGTTACCGTTTGTGTCCGGTGCGCCACGCATACGCCATGGCAAGGTTGATCGCATAATGATCTGATTTGCCAAAGCGGTGACCGAGTTTGATCGTTCGCACGAGGGTGCGGAGGCGGAACGCGGCCGGTCCCGGTTACCTGCGGCGCCGTTGGATCGCCAGTGCGGCCACCGCGCCACCTGCGACGGCGCCCGCGCCGGCCGCAGCGGGCACCCCGACGCGCACCGCTTTGCGGCCGGTCCTGTAGTCGCGCAACCGCCAGCCCATTTCGCGCGCGTGTGCGCGCAGCCTGCGGTCGGGATTGATCGCGTACGGATATCCGACGAGCGACAGCAGCGGGATGTCGTTGGCCGAGTCGCTGTAGGCGGCGCAGCGTTCGAGGTCCAGGTCCTCGGCCTCGGCGAGCGCCTGCACGGCCGCCGCCTTCGCCGGGCCGTGCAGCGGTTCCCCGACGAGCCGGCCCGTGTAGACGCCGCCGACGGACTCGGCGACCGTGCCGAGCGCGCCGGTCAGGCCGAGCCGCCGGGCGATGATCGTGGCCGTCTCGACGGGCGCGGCGGTGACCAGCCAGACCCGCTGCCCGGCGTCGAGGTGCGCCTGGGCGAGCGCCCGCGTGCCCGGCCAGATGCGCCCCGCCATGTACTCGTCGTAGATCTCCTCGCCGATCTCCATCAGCTCGGCGGCGCGGTGCCCGGCGACGATCGAGAGCGCGCTGTCCCGCGCGTCCGCCATGTGCCCCGCGTTCTCGGCGCCGGCCAGCCTGAAGTACGCCTGCTGCCAGGCGAACTTCGCCAGCTCGCGCTTGCGGAAGAACTTCCGCTTGTACAGGCCGCGGCCCAGGTGGAAGATCGCCGCGCCCTGCATCACGGTGTTGTCCAGGTCGAAGAACGCCGCGGCCTTCGGGTCCCCGGGCGCGGGGAAGACCGGCTCCGCGGTCTCGCGCGCGGCCTGCGCCGACGCCTGCCCGGCCAGCTCGCTGCGCTTGGTGCGCACCCGCTTGCGGGGCGTGAACCAGCTCCGGCGGGCCTCGGCCGGGGGCGGGTCGGACGCGGAAAGGCGTGGCCTGGCCATGTCCCCGAGCATAGCCAGTGCCTGCGGTGATTCCGGTTGCGCGGGCATGACACCCGGGTGGCGGGGGGCGGCACAATGGGCACCATGACCCTGTTGCCCCGCCTGTCCCGCAGAACCCCGGCGCGCGCTCCCGCGCGTCCGCCCCACGAACGCCTCGTCACCCTGATCGGCAAGCCGGGCTGCCACCTGTGCGACGACGCGCGCCGCGTGGTCGCCGAGGTGTGCGAGCGGACCGGCGCGGCGTGGGAGGAGAAGGACATCACCAGGGACGAGGAGCTGCACCGCAGGTACTGGGAGCAGATCCCGGTGGTCCTGGTGGACGGGGAGCAGCACGACTTCTGGCGCGTCGACCCCGATCGGCTGCGCCGGGCCTTGGGCGCGTGACCCGGTTCGGGCTACGATGCGCAGTCGCTTTTCCTGCGGTTTTTCCCGGGTTCCGCCCGGGTTGCCGCACGGGCGTCCGCCCGGGTTCGCGGCGCGGGAGGCATACGTGAGGAGTGTGACCGGGTGTCCTTGTCGTCACATGTGGCTCCGGTCACTTTGGGCGGGCAAAACGGACACCATCTTTGTGCACGCGTTCACAAAGACATAGCCTGGGCGCGACGGAGCGGTCCCGGCGCACGCGCCGTGCACACCCGCCCTCCGCTTGGCCCGACCGGCAGGAGCACCGTGGCAACTGGCCGAAACCACCGACCGGCGAACCGTAGCCGTGGCATTCCCGAGGCGACCGTCGCCCGGCTTCCGCTGTACCTGCGGGCGCTGACGGCGCTCTCCGAGCGCTCGGTGCCCACGGTCTCCTCGGAGGAACTGGCCGGGGCGGCCGGCGTGAACTCGGCGAAGCTGCGCAAGGACTTCTCCTACCTGGGCAGCTACGGCACGCGCGGCGTCGGCTACGACGTGGAATACCTCGTCTACCAGATCTCCCGCGAACTGGGCCTCACCCAGGACTGGCCCGTCGTCATCGTCGGCATCGGCAACCTCGGTGCCGCGCTCGCCAACTACGGCGGGTTCGCCTCGCGCGGCTTCCGCGTCGCCGCCCTGATCGACGCCGACTCCTCCATGACCGGGAAGCAGGTCGCCGGCATGGCCGTGCAGCACGTGGACGAGCTGGAGGCCATCATCGACACCAACGGCGTCTCGATCGGCGTCATCACGACGCCGGGCGGAGCCGCGCAGCAGGTGTGCGACCGCCTCGTCGCCGCCGGCGTCACCTCCATCCTGAACTTCGCGCCCACCGTGCTGACCGTTCCCGACGGTGTGGACGTGCGCAAGGTCGACCTGTCCATCGAGTTGCAGATCCTCGCGTTCCACGAGCAGCGCAAGGCGGCCGAGGAGCTGACCGCGGAGCCCGCGCCCGGCCTGGCCGCCCCCGGCCTGCCCGCGCCCGAGCCGGGTGCGGCGCGCCGCGGCCAGGACCCCGACGGCGACCTCCCGGTGGTGATGCCGGCATGACTCTGCTCGTGATCGGGCTCAGCCACCGCAGCGCGCCGGTCAGCTTGCTGGAGCGGGCCGCGCTGCCCGAGGACGCGCGCGGCAAGCTGCTGCGGGACGCCGTCGGCACGGCGAGCGCCGTCGTCGAGGGCGCCGCCGTGGCCGAGGCCGCGGTGCTCTCCACGTGCAACCGGATCGAGCTGTACGCCGAGGCCGACCGGTTCCACAGCGGGGTCTCGCAGCTGTCCGGCCTGCTCGCCCGGCACAGCGGCGTTCCGCTTGAGGAGTTGCAGCCCTACCTGTACGTGCACTACGAGGAGCGGGCCGTCACCCACCTGTTCGGCGTGGCCTGCGGCCTCGACTCGATGGTGGTCGGAGAGGGCCAGATCCTCGGGCAGATCAAGTCCGCGCTGGCGCACGCGCAGGACGAGCAGACCGCGGGCCGCCTGCTGAACGAGCTGTTCCAGCAGGCGCTGCGGGTCGGCAAGCGCGCCCACAGCGAGACCGGCATCGACCGGGCCGGGCAGTCGCTGGTCACGTTCGGCCTCCAGCAGCTCGCGCCGGGCGGCGACGTGCCGGGCCGGCTGCGCGGCGCGCGCGCCCTGGTCATCGGCGCGGGTTCGATGTCCTCGCTCGCCGCGACGACCCTCGCCCGCACCGGTGTGGCCGAACTGGTGATCGCCAACCGGACGCTGGAGCGCGCGGAACGGCTCGCCGCCGCGCTCGGCCAGGACGGCCTCAAGGCGCGGGCCGTTCCGATCAACGCGATCTCCGTCGCGGCCGAGCTGGCGCTCGCCGACGTCGTGGTGTCCTGCACCGGCGCCTCCGGCCTGGTCCTGACCGCAGAGGCGGTGGCGCACGCGCGGGGCGAGCGCGACCGCGGCGACCTGGCCATCCTCGACCTCGCCATGCCGAGGGACGTGGACGCCGCCGTGCACGGGCTGCCCGGGGTCACGCTGGTCGACATCGAATCGCTCGCCGACGCGTCCGCCGACGCGCCGATGGCCGCCGACGTGGACGCGGTGCGCCGGATCGTCGCGGACGAGGCGGCGGCCCTGTGCGCCGCGCGCCGCGCCGCGCACATCACGCCGACCGTCGTCGCGCTGCGGGCCATGGCCTCCGACGTGGTCGCCGCCGAGCTGACCAGGCTGCACGGCCGGCTGCCCGAACTCGGTGACAAGGAGCGCGGCGAGATCACCAGGACCGTGCGCCGCGTCGTGGACAAGTTGCTGCACGCGCCGACCGTGCGCGTCAAGGAGCTGGCGGGGGAGCCGGGCGGCGACCAGTACGCCGCCGCACTCCGGCAGCTGTTCGACCTCGATCACAGGACGGTCGCCGCCGTCCGCAACCCGGAACAGGAGCGGTCATGAAGGCCCTGCGGCTCGGAACGCGGCGCAGCCTGCTCGCCATGGCGCAGTCAAGGGGCGTCGCCGAGCAGGTCACCCGGTTGACGGGGCGCCCGGTCGAGCTGGTGGAGATCACCACCTACGGGGACGTCTCACGGGAGGCGCTGGCACAGATCGGCGGCACCGGGGTGTTCGTCTCGGCCCTGCGCGACGCGCTGCTCGCCGGCGAGGTGGACTTCGCCGTGCACTCCCTGAAGGACCTGCCGACCTCGCAGCCGGACACGCTGGCCCTCGCCGCCGTGCCCCGGCGCGCCGATCCGAGGGACGCCCTGGTCGCGCGCGACGGGCTGACGTTCGAGCGCCTCGCGGTGGCCGGCGGGCGGGCGCGCGTCGGCACGGGTTCGCCGCGCCGCATGGCGCAGCTGAACGCCTGGGCCCGCGCGCTCGGCTGCGAGATCGAGACGGTCCCGATCCGCGGGAACGTCGACACCCGCATCGGGTACGTCCGTTCCGGTGAACTGGACGCCGTGGTGCTCGCCTCCGCGGGGCTCCACCGGCTCGGGCGGCAGGGGGAGATCACCGAACTCCTCGCGCCCGACCTCATGCTGCCCGCCCCCGGCCAGGGGGCACTGGCGATCGAGTGCGCCGCGTCGAACGCGGACCTCGCCGCCGCGCTCGGCGGCCTCGACGACCCCCACACCCGGGTCGCCGTGACCGCCGAACGCACCCTGCTCGCCGCTCTTGAGGCCGGTTGCAGCGCCCCGGTGGGCGCCCTCGCCGACCTCTCGGCCGAGCGGGACGTCACCGAAATGCGCCTGTGCGGCGCCGTCGGCACAACCGACGGTTCCACGCTGGTGCAGCTGTCCACCACCGGCCCCGCCCCGGGGTCCGCCGACGAGGCGGCGGCCATCGGCCGCGAGCTCGCCGAAGAGATGCTCGCCAAGGGCGCGGCCGGTCTTATGGGGGAGCGAGCACATTGAGCCCCACCACCGCAGATACCACGCACGCCGCCCGCGCACAGCCGTCCGGCGACGCCGCGCAGCCGACCGGGACCGCTCACGGGCACGTCACCTTCCTCGGTGCCGGACCCGGCGATCCGGGTCTGCTGACGTTGCGCGCAGTCGACGTACTGGCGCAGGCCGATGTCCTGATCGCCGACGCCGAGGCGTTCGAAGTGGTGCGCGGGCACGTCAAGCCGGGCACCCACACCCCGCTCCAGGGCGCGGACGACGGCGACGCGCCCGGCTCCGCCGCGGACGGGGGGGAACCGGAGCCCTGCGGAACCGGCGATGTGGCCGATCTTGTCATGCGGGCCGCGCGGGGCGGCAAGCGGGTGGTCCGTGCCGTCGCGGGCGACCCCGGCATGGACACCGACGCCACCGCCGACATGCTGGCGCTCGCGGCCGAGGGCATCACGTTCGAGGTGGTCCCCGGCATCGCGCAGGCCGTCGGCGTGGCCGCCTACGCGGGCGTTCCGCTGCGCGACCCGGAGGGCGGGGACGTGCGGTTCGTCAACGGGCTGACCGCTGACGACCGTTGCTGGACCGAGGTCGGCGCGAGCGACGCGACGGCCGTGGTGTCCACGACCCTGGAGTCCGTGGCCGTGACCGCGACCCGGCTGATCGCCGCGGGCCGCAAGCCGGACACGCCGCTGTCGGTGACCGTCGCCGGGACCACCACGCGGCAGCGCACGTGGTCCGCGACGCTCGGCACGGTGGAGCGGGCCCTGAAGTCCGCCAAGGTGCTGCCCTCCGCGGAGGGCGACCGGCCGGTGATAGCCGTCGTCGGGGAACGCAGCGCGCCGGCGCAGCGCGAGCAGTTGGCGTGGTTCGAGTCCAAGCCGCTGTTCGGCTGGAAGGTGCTGGTGCCGCGCACGAAGGAGCAGGCGGCGTCGCTCTCCGACCAGTTGCGGTCCTACGGCGCGGTGCCGAGCGAGGTGCCGACGATCGCCGTCGAGCCGCCGCGCACGCCGCAGCAGATGGACCGGGCCGTCAAGGGCCTGGTCACGGGCCGCTACGAGTGGATCGCGTTCACCTCGGTCAACGCGGTGCGCGCGATCCGCGAGAAGTTCGAGGAGTACGGCCTCGACGCGCGGGCGTTCGCCGGGATAAAGGTCGCCGCCGTCGGTGAGCAGACCGCCCGCGCGCTGCTGCGCTTCGGGGTGCGCCCCGACCTGGTGCCCAGCGGCGAGCAGTCGGCGGCCGGGCTGCTTGAGGACTGGCCCCCGTACGACCCGGTGTTCGACCCGATCGACCGGGTGTTCCTGCCGCGCGCCGACATCGCGACCGAGACGCTGGTCGCGGGCCTGGTCGAGCTGGGCTGGGAGGTCGACGACGTCACCGCGTACCGGACCGTGCGCGCCTCGCCGCCGCCGGCGGCGACCCGTGAGGCGATCAAGGGCGGCGGGTTCGACGCGGTGCTCTTCACCTCGTCGAGCACCGTGCGGAACCTGGTGGGCATCGCGGGCAAGCCGCACAACGTCACGGTGATCGCCTGCATCGGCCCGGCCACCGCGCGGACGGCGGAGGAGCACGGCCTGCGGGTCGACGTGATGTCCCCCGAGCCCTCGGTGCACCGGCTGGCCGAGGCGCTGGCGGAGTTCGGCGCGCGCAGGCGGCAGGCGGCCCTTGAGGCCGGTGAGGTACTGAAGCGGCCGAGCGAGAAGAGGCCGCAGCGCAGGAGGACGCGAACGCCATGAGCTTTCCCCAGGTCCGGCCGAGGCGGCTGCGGACCACGCCGGCGATGCGGCGCATGGTCGCGGAGCACCGGCTGCACCCCGCGAACCTGATCCTGCCGGCGTTCGTCCGCGAGGACGTCGACGAGCCGGTGCCGATCGGCTCCATGCCG
Source organism: Streptomyces marincola (assembly GCF_020410765.1). Classification (NCBI taxonomy): domain Bacteria; kingdom Bacillati; phylum Actinomycetota; class Actinomycetes; order Kitasatosporales; family Streptomycetaceae; genus Streptomyces; species Streptomyces marincola. Next base: position 3,940,742 of record NZ_CP084541.1, read on the forward strand.
GGGGTGGTCCAGCACTCGGTCGACTCGCTGCGCGAGGCGGCGGCCGAGGCGGCGGACGCGGGCGTCAGCGGCATCATGCTGTTCGGGGTGCCGGACGAGGCGAAGAAGGACGCGGTCGGCTCGCCCGGCACCGACCCGGACGGCATCCTCCAGCGCGGGCTGCGCGCGGTGCGCGAGGAGGTGGGCGACGCGCTGGTCGTGATGGCCGACCTGTGCCTCGACGAGGTCACCGACCACGGTCACTGCGGCGTGCTCGACGCGGCCGGCCGGGTGGACAACGACGCGACGCTGGAGCGGTACGCCGAGATGGCCGTGGTGCAGGCCGAGGCGGGCGCCCACGTGCTCGGCCCGAGCGGCATGATGGACGGCCAGGTCGGCCACGTGCGCCGGGCCCTGGACGCGGCGGGCCACCAGGACGTGGCGCTCATGGCGTACACGGCGAAGTACGCGTCCGCGTTCTACGGGCCGTTCCGCGAGGCGGTGAACTCCTCGCTGAAGGGCGACCGCAGGACGTACCAGCAGGACCCGCCGAACGCCCGCGAGGCGCTGCGCGAGCTGGAACTCGACGTCGCGGAGGGCGCCGACCTGGTGATGGTCAAGCCGGGCCTGCCCTACCTGGACATCCTGCGGGCGGTCGCCGACGCGTCCCCCGTTCCCGTGGCCGCCTACCAGATCTCCGGCGAGTACGCGATGGTCGAGGCGGCGGCGGAACGCGGCTGGATCGACCGGGAGCGGGCGATCGACGAGACGCTGACGGCGTTCGTGCGGGCCGGGGCCGGCCTGGTCCTCACCTACTGGGCGACCGAGCACGCGCGGCGGCTGCGGGCCGCCGCCGGCTGACCGGGCCGGGCGCGTTCCCGCCGCGCGGGGTGCCCGCGCGGGCCCGTCCGGGCCCGCGCGACGCGACCGGGGCGCCGCGCCGCCCGAACGGGGGTCCGGTCATCATGGTGGTGCCACGAGAGGGCCGAACGCCGCGGAGCCCGCGGTCCACCGACGTCAGGAGGCGCACGTGTCCACCCCCACCGCCGTCATCACCGGGGCCGGCAGCGGCATCGGGGCCGCGACCGCGCGGCGGCTGGCCGCCGCGGGGTTCCGCGTGGTGCTCGCCGCCCGCAGGACCGACCGGGTCGACGCGCTCGCGGACGAGCTGACGCGGGCCGGCCACGCCGCCGAGGCCCGCACGCTGGATGTGACCGACCGGGCGGCGGTCGACGCGTTCGCGGCCGGCCTCGACCGGTGCGACGTGCTGGTCAACAACGCCGGCGGCGCGCTCGGCATGGAGCCGGTCGCGGAGGCGGACCCGGCCGACTGGCGCGCCATGTACGAGGTGAACGTGCTCGGCGTGCTGCACATGACCCAGGCCCTGCTGCCCGCGCTTGAGGCGTCGGGCGCGGGAACCGTGCTCGTGGTGTCCTCGACGGCCGGCCTCGGCGTGTACGAGGGCGGCGGCGGGTACGTGGCGGCCAAGCACGGCGTGCACGCGGTGGCGCAGACGCTGCGCCTCGAAATCGTCGACCGGCCGGTGCGCGTCATCGAGATCGCGCCCGGCATGGTGCGCACCGACGAGTTCTCGCTGGTGCGCTTCCGCGGCGACGAGGAGCGGGCGGCGCGCGTGTACGAGGGCGTGGCCGAGCCGCTGACCGCGGAGGACGTCGCGGACACCATCGCGTGGGCGGTCACCAGGCCGCCGCACGTGAACGTCGACCTGCTGGTGCTGCGCCCGCGCGCCCAGGCGTCCAACAGCAAGGTGCACAGGGAGCCGGCGCCCGGCGCCCGGCCCGGGGCGTGAACGAGCCCGGCCCGGCGCCCGTGCTGCGGCCGGGCGCCGGCGGGGGAGTGGGCCTCGCGGACGCGGTCGAGCCGTTCCTGGCCGGCCCCGAGCCGGTCGCGGCCGGGTTCGTGGTGCTCGGCGCGCGGGACGGCGAGATCCTCGAACACGCCGCGGGCGGCTGGGCGGTGGCCTACGGGGAGCACGAGGGCCGGCCCGTTCCGCTGCCCGAGGCGGAACGGGTGCCGATGACGCCGGACACCGTGTTCGACGTGGCGTCGCTGACGAAGGTGTTCACGGCGCTCGTCGCCGTCGCGCTCGCCGAGCGCGGCGTGCTGGACCTGGACGCGCCCGTGTCGCGCGCGCTCCCCGGCTTCCCGCCCGTTCCGCCGCGCGCCCTGCTCACGCACACCGGCGGCCTCGCGCCGGAGACCGACCTCGGGCCGTACGGGGGGCGCGCGGAGCGGCTCGCCGCCGTCGCGGCGTGCCCGGTCGGACCGCGGGGCCGCTACCTGTACTCCGACCTGGGGCTGATCGCGGTCGGCGCGGCGGCCGAGGCGGCGGCGGGACTGCCGCTCGACCGGCTGGTGGCCGACCTGGTCACCGGGCCGCTCGGGCTGGCCGACACCGGCTACCTGCCCGGACGGGCGAGCGTGCCGCGGATCGCGGCCACCGAGTTCCAGCCGTGGACCGGGCGCGGGATCGTGCGCGGCACCGTGCACGACGAGAACGCGTTCCACCTGGGCGGTGTCGCCGGGCACGCCGGGATCTTCTCGACCGCGCGGGACCTCGCGGTGCTCGGGCAGGCGATGCTGGGCGGCGGCCGGTACGGCGGCACGCGCCTGCTCGGAGCGGAGTGGGCGCGCCTGATGCTGACCGACCACAACGCGGGCCTCGGGCCCGGGGCGGCGCGCGGGCTGGGCTGGCAGCTGGACCAGCCGGACTGGATGGGGCCGCTCGCCTCGCCGACCGCGTTCGGGCACACCGGGTTCACCGGTACCAGCCTGGTCGCCGACCCCGCGAACGGCGCGCTGCTCGTGCTGCTGACGAACCGCGTGCACCCGACGCGCGAGCGCGGCACGGGGAACGCCTGCCGGCGCGCGGCGGCGCGTGCGCTGGCGCGCGCCCTCGCGCTCCCGTAGCGGCGGAGCCCCGGGTGTCGCGGACGCGGGGCAGGCCCACGGCTGCGGGAGCGCCGTGGGCCTGCCGTTCCGCGCGCGACGCGGGGTCGCGGACGCGGGGTGGGTCAGCCGATCTGGAGCAGGCGGTTCGTGGTGCCGCTGCCCGCGTTGGTGACGACCGGGACGGAGTCGGCCACGAGCGCGTTGCGGACGGCCGCGGGCGACGCCGAGGGGTTCTCGGCGAGGTGGAGCGCGGCCGCGCCCGCCACGTGCGGGGAGGCCATGGAGGTGCCGGAGATGGTGTTCGTCGCGGTGTTGCTGGTGCTCCAGGCCGAGGTGATGCTGGTGCCGGGCGCGTAGATGTCCACGACCGAACCGATGTTGGAGAACGACGACCTGGCGTCGGTGCTCGTGCTCGACGCGACGGTGATGGCCTCGGCCACCCGGGCCGGGGAGTAGTTGCCCGCGTTGGCGCCGTAGCTGTTGCCCGCGGCCACGGCGTAGGTCACGCCCGAGGCGACGGAGGCGCGGACGGCCGCGTCGATGGTGGTGTTGGCGCCGCCACCGAGGCTGAGGTTCGCGACCGAGGGGCCGTCGGCGTTGGCCGTGACCCACTCGACGCCGCCGGCGACGGACGCGGTGGTGCCCGAGCCCGCGTCGTTGAGGACCTTGACGGACACCAGCGAGGCGTCCTTGGCGACGCCGTACGACGCGCCCGCCGCGGTGCCCGCGACGTGCGTGCCGTGGCCGTTGCCGTCGTTGCCGTTGCCGCCGAAGGCGTCGAAGCCGAACGACGCGCGGCCCTCGAAGTCGACGTGCGAGTACCGGATTCCGGTGTCGACGACGTAGACGGTGACGCCGGCGCCGCCGTGGTCGGGGTAGGTGAAGGAGTTGTTCAGGGGCAGGCTGGGCTGGTCGATGCGGTCCAGACCCCAGGAGGGCGGGTTGGACTGCGTGGCGGCGATCTCGACGGTCTCGTTCTGCACGACCTCGGAGACGGCAGGGTGGGCCGCGAGGGCCGCGGCCTCGTCCTCGGTCGCGGAGATGGCGTAGCCGTTGAGGGTCAGCTCGAACGTGTCGGTGACCTGGGCGCCGTAACGTTCCGCCAGGTCCTCGGCGCGCTCGGAGCCGGCGTCGAGCGCCGTCTCGTGCAGGCGCACGATGTAGCTGTTGTCGATCGTGCCGGGCGCGTCGGCGTTGGCTATCAGCGCGCGGACGTCGAAGCCGTCGTCCGTGTCGGCCGCCGAGGCCGGCAGGGCGACGCCGATGCCCAGGGCGAGGACGGCGGCGGTCGCCGTGGCGACGGAGCGGGGGTGACGCATCACTGCCATTGAGGGGTCCTCCTCAGAAGTGGCTCATTGGTGGTGCGTTGAGCGGGGGACGGGACATGCGATGTGCTCATGACATCTCACAAGCCGTCAGCACGAAAGGTTCGCCGAAGCAGAGGAAACCGGCAAGGGCGCATTCTGGGTTGACATCTGTTTGTCATGTAAACGTCATAGCGTGGTGTGTGGTGGAAACGTGGCTGTCGCGGTAGGGGCGGCCCGTCCGTGCCCCGCTCGCCGGGGTCGGCCCCCGGCGCCAGGAACCCCTGCGGGCAGGCGGGAAGCCGTGCCGGCCGCCCCGGCGGCGCGCGGACGGCCGTTCGCGGGCCCGGCCGCGCGGCGCGGGTGGCGGGATGCGGAACGGGCCGGAAATTGCATGCGAACACGGGACCGGCGTGTGGACCCGGGGTGCGGGCGGGGTGCGCGGCGCGCGTCCGGCGCGTGTGTCATGTGCGCGGAAAGAGGGAATCGTGGGGGCCGAGTGGCCCGGGTCCTGTCGGCCTCGCGCGCCGCGCGCGCACGACCCCGGCACGGTACGGGCGGGAACGCGCCACGCGCGCCGTCCGGGCGCGCGCGGGCCGCGGGCGCGGGTCCCGGCGCGCCGGCGCCGGTGGGCGTTCATCCGGTGCCGTGGGCCGTGCGACGGGTGGGACAATGGCACCCGTCAGCCAACACCCGAAGGAAGTGCCGAACAGTGGCTCCTACCAGCCCGGAAACCGACTGGGTCTCCCGACTCGCGGACGAGGTCATCGCCGAGGCGGAGCGTCGCGCCCCCGGCAAACCCGTCGTGTGCGCCTCGGGGATCAGCCCGTCCGGGCCGATCCACCTGGGCAACCTGCGCGAGATCATGGTCCCCCACCTCGTGGCCGACGAGATCAAGCGGCGCGGCATCCCCTGCGAACACCTGCTGTCCTGGGACGACTACGACCGGTTCCGCAAGGTGCCCGCCGGCATCGACCCGTCGTGGAGCGAGCACATCGGCAAGCCGCTCACCTCGGTGCCCGCGCCCCCCGGCAGCCCGCACGCCACCTGGGCCGAGCACTTCAAGGCGCCCCTGCTCGCCGCCCTCGGCGAACTGGGCATCGAGGTGCGGTCGATCAGCCAGACCGCGCAGTACACCGCGGGGGCCTACCGCGAGCAGATCCTGTTCGCGATGCGCGAGCGGCGCCGCATCGACGCCGTGCTCGGCCGGTACCGCACGAAGCAGGCGGCCCAGGCCCCCGACCCGCAGGAGCTGGCCGACGAGGCCGAACGGGCCGCCGTCGAGGGCTCGGGCGCGGCCGTGGAGGACGACGGCAGCGCGGGCGGCGCCGGGTACTACCCGTACAAGCCGTACTGCTCGGTGTGCGAACGCGACCTGACGACGGTGACCGCGTACGACGACGACACGACCGAACTCGCCTACACGTGCGCGTGCGGCCACGGCGAAACGGTCAAGCTGTCCGAGCACGACCGGGGCAAGCTGGTGTGGAAGGTCGACTGGCCGATGCGCTGGGCGTACGAGGGCGTGATCTTCGAGCCCGCGGGCGTCGACCACCACTCCCCGGGCTCCTCGTGGGTCGTGGGCGGGCAGCTGGTGTCCGAGATCTTCGGGGGCACGCGGCCGATCGGCCCGATGTACGCGTTCGTCGGGATCAGCGGCATGGCGAAGATGTCCAGCTCGAAGGGCGGCGTGCCGACGGCGGCGGACGCGCTGGAGATCATGGAGGCCCCGGTGCTGCGCTGGCTGTACGCGCGGCGCCGGCCGAACCAGTCGTTCAAGATCGCCTTCGACGGCGAGCTCCAGCGGACCTACGACGAGTGGGACGCGCTGGGCCGCCGGGTCGCCGAGGGCACCGCGCAGCCGGCCGACCTCGCGGCCCACACCAGGGCCGTCGGCACCGCGGCTGGTGAACTGCCCGTCACACCGCGGCCGTTGCCGTTCCGGACGCTGGCCTCCGTGGTGGACGTCACGACCGGGGACGAGGAGCAGACGCTCCGCATCCTGACCGACCTCGACCCGGAGCACCCGGTGCGCTCCCTCGACCAGACCCGGCCGCGCCTTGACCGCGCGGCCCACTGGGTGAGCGCGCACCTGCCGCCCGAGCAGCGCACCCAGGTGCGGACCGCGCCCGACGCGGACCTGCTGGCCTCGCTCGGGCCCGAGGAACGCGCGTCGCTGCGGCTGCTGCTCGACGGCCTCGCGGACCACTGGTCGCTCGACGGGCTGACGACGCTCGTGTACGGGGTGCCGAAGATGCGGGCGGGGCTGCCGCCCGACGCCAAGCCCACGCCGGAGCTCAAGGCGGCGCAGCGCGCGTTCTTCGCGCTGCTGTACCGGCTGCTCGTCGGCCGGGACACCGGGCCGCGGCTGCCGACGCTGCTGCTCGCGGTCGGCGCGGACCGGGTGCGCGTCCTGCTCGGCGGCGCCGGCGACTGAACCGGGCACGGGCCCGGGCGGGAACCGGGCACCGGGGCTTGGGCACCGGGCACCGGCGGCGGGCGCGCGCGTCAGCCGCCGGTGCCCATCTCGGCGTTGTAGCGCTCGCGGAAGCCGCGCGTGAACTCCCGCAGGTACTGCTCGCTCAGCAGCGAGCCGTCGGCGTCGGTCGTGCCGTGGCGCTGGTGCAGGAAGCGGGAGAGCTGCCGGGCGTTGGGGTGCGCGCCCTGTTCGAGTATGTACTCGCGGTACGCCGCGTAATAGGTGTCGTCGGGCGCCGCACCCGCCCGCGACCTGGCCCGCTGCTCCCGCGCCCGGCCCTGGCCCTGCGCCTGGCCCCGGCCCTGGCGCGGCTCGGGAACGGGCGCGGCCCCGGCGGCGGGCGCCGGCGCGGGGGCGCGGCGTTCCGGCGCCGCTTCGCGGTCCGCCGGGCGGGGCGCCACGGGGACGTTGCCCAGGTTCCGCCGCCGCCCCGGGCCCACGGGCACGGTGACTGCCTCGCTGTCCGGCACGGGCTCCGGCTCGGGCACGGGCAGCGGTCGCGGGCCGGACCCGGGCACGGGCACGGATGCGGGAACGGGCATGGGGTGCGGCTCGGGGTGCGGCTCGGGGCGCGGCGCTTGAACGGGCGCGGCCTCGGTCGCGGGCGCCGGCGCGTGCGCGGGCTCGCCCTCGGACCAGGCGGCGTGCGGCGGCCCGCCGCGTTCCTGCGCCGGCCGCTGGACCTGGGCGGCGGCGAACCAGGCCGGCACGGCCGCGCCCTGCCGCGGCCCAGGACCGCCGTCCCAGGCCGGCGTGCCGTCCGCGCCCGGCGGCGGCTCGTCCGGCACCGCGTCCGCCTGCCGGCCGGTCCCGCCGTCCCGCCGCGCGGGCCCCGGCAGGGCGGGCGGCGCGCCCGCCGCCGCGAGCGCGGCCGGCGCGGTTTCGTGCAGCGGGACTCCGTAGCGCGCCAGCTTCAGGGGCATCCGGGCCTCGACCGGTGCCCGCCGGCGCCAGGCGCGCCCGTAGTCGGCCCGCAGCCGCGCCTGGTAGACGAGGCGGTCCCGTTCCATGCCGATGACCTCTTCATACGACCGCAGCTCCCATAGCTTCATCCGCCGCCACAGCCGGAACGTGGGCAGCGGGGACAGGAACCAGCGCCAGATCCGCACGCCTTCCATGTGCTTGTCCGCCGTGATGTCCGCGACCCGGCCGATGGCGTGCCTGGCGGCCTCGACGGTGATGACGAACAGCACCGGGATGATGCCGTGCATGCCCACGGCCAGGGGATCGCCCCACGCGGAGGCGCCGTTGAACGCGATCGTGGCCGCCGTCAGCAGCCACGCGGTCTGCCGCAGCAGGGGGAAGGGGATGCGCAGCCACGTCAGCAGCAGGTCCAGGGCGAGCAGGACGACGATGCCCGCGTCGATGCCGATCGGGAAGAACGGCGCGAACGCGCCGAAGTCCTTCTCCTCGGCCAGTTCGCGGACCGCGGCGTAGGAACCGGCGAAGCCGATGGCGGCGATCAGGACGGCCCCGGCGAGGATGATGCCGACGAGTATGCGGTGTGAGCGTGTCAGCTTGATCGCGGCCACGCGCGGTCCCCCTCGGGCTCGACTGGTAAGCGTTCGCGGCCCAAGACTGGCACACGTGTGCGGAGATGGCCGCGCCCCGCCCCGGTCGCCCGGCGGCGGGGCGGTCCCGGCGGGGCGGCGACGGCGGGGATGGCAACCAGCGGCGGCAACGCCGCCACCGGGGCGCCCCGGTGGCGGGGCGTCAGACGTCGTCCGTGCTCGGCGGCTCGTCGCCCGCCTCGTCCTCCCCGGCGCCGCCTTCCTCGCGACCCTCCTCGCCGCCCTGCTCCTGACCGTCGCCCGCGCCGCCCTCGGCGTTCTCCGAGGCGTCGACGGCCGCGACCGCCTCGCGGGCGGCGGCCTCCGCCGCCTCCCGAACGGTGTCGGCGCCCGGCATGTCGTCGCCCTCGAAGCCGGCGCCCGCGTAGTCGACGGTCACCACGACGTTGCCGGTGCGGGCGGCCACCCGGTGCTGCCGGTAGTCCTGCTCGCCCTCCTCCTCCGTCTCCTTGGTGACGGTGTAGGCGATGGTGACGGCGCTCTCGCCGGTGTCGCCGAGGTCGGCCGCCTCCACGTCCCGGTTGGCCTCGTCCCCGGTGACCTCGTCCGACATCTGCCGCAGGTACTCCTCGGCGCGCTCGTCGCCGCTGCCGATGGTCACGTCGGAGTCGAAGCGGCGCAGCGCCACGGTCAGCGAACGGAACTGGTAGTCGTCGAGGCCGCTCCACAGGCAGGCGCCGGACGTCGAGGTGTCGCTGGAGCTGAGCGTCTCGCCCGCGGCCGGGTCGGCCTCGGGCACGATGTCGCCGACGGTGTCCTCGCCGAGCGTCGAGCACGGCTCGGGAAGCGCGGCGAACCGCACGGGCTCGGGGGTCGGGGAGGCGGACGGCGCCGGTTCGTCGTCCGTGGTGTCGTCGCCCGAGTCCGAGGAGCAGCCGGCCACGAGGAAGACGGGCAGGGCCGCCCACGCGAGGGCGCGCACGGCGAGTCTCGGGGCGGGCCGCGAGGCGTTGGGGTCCATGGTTTCTTGGCTCCAGTCACCGGTTACGTTGCCAGGCCACGGTACGCCGGACCGCTCGCGCCGCCCGGGCAGGCGCGCGCTCATCCGTCGAGGCCCTCGGCCAGCCGCTGGGCCACGTCGCGGGTGCGCTGCTGGAGCTGCTCGCTGTCGAGCGGCGGTTCTGGGAGCGTGGTGGAGACGGCGTAGGTGACGGTGACGATCACGTTGGCGTTGCGGAAGGCGAGGGTGATCTCGCGCCGTTCCCCCGGCTCCGACGCGGTCTGCCGGTCGTCGATGAACGCGTCCTGGCCGATGCCGTCGAGCGGACGCGGCGCGAGCGGGTCGGTGGGCGGCGGGGCGGCCGAGGGGATGCCGGCCTCGGAGGCGCGTTCGCCGAAGTCGAGCGCGGCCTGGTCGTCGTCGCTGACGTCCGCGTCGTAGGAGACGACGCGCTGGTAGTCGACGGAAAGACGCTGGGTGGCGGTCTCGGCGGTGTTGTTCCACTCGCAGCCGACGCGGCGCCCGGTGTCGTAGGTCACCATCGGCTCGCCCGCGTACACCTCGGCCTCGGCGCCCGGCAGCAGCTCGCGCAGGATGTCGGCGCCGACCGCGCCGCACGGCTCGGGCAGGCCCGAGTACCGTCCCGGCTGCGCGGAGCCGGCCGAGCCGCCCGGCGGTCCCGCGCCCGTGGTGTCCTCGCCGCCGCCGTTCCCACTGCACGCGGTGAGCCCGCACACGGCGGCCAGGACCAGCCCGGCCCACCTCGCGGCCATGGTGCGCTGCACGCGTCGCCTCCCGGGGTGTACTCGGCATCACTCGCGGCGTCAGGCACATGTCTACCGCAGAGATCGCCCACCCGTCCGCCGGGACTTCGGGTACGGGGCCTATGCCGGGAATCTCCCCGGCGGCCGGCCGGGGAACGGGCGGGTCAGGGCCAGACCAGGCAGTACGGCTGGTGGCCCGCCTCGTGCAGGCGGCGGGAGAAGTCCTGCCACTCGTGGAGGAGCTTGTAGACGCCGAACGCGTCGCTCGGCCCGCTCCGGTCGGGGACCGTCGACCAGATGAACGCGGCGGCGCCCACGCTCTCCTCGCCGACGCCGCGCAGCGGGTCGACGACCGTTGTGGGCAATTTCACGACGGCGTAGTCGGGGTGCAGGACGACAAGTTCGAGCGGGGGCACGCGGTGCAGCGGTATGCCCTCGATGCCGGTGAGCACCATCGCCGCCATCGTCTCCGGCTTGATGCGCGTGAACATGCCCTGGCCCAGCTCGTCGCCGCCCAGCTCCTCGGGCCGCATCGACAGCGGAACGCGGGCCGCGGTCGCGCCGTCGGGCGCGCCGAAGTACTTGTACGTCACGGCCATGCGTCCGCCCCGGCCACGGAGTTCGAAGTCGCCGCTCTCCGCCTTCCTGCGGTGCCGCCCGCGTCGGGACCGCGCGCGCGGTGTGGGTTCAGGTCCGGGACCCCCGGTCCCCTCGCCGATTTCGCCTCCGCGCTGCATGTCACCACCTGACTGTTCGCGACCCCCGCCGCGCGATCCGATCATCGTTTCAGACACCTCCCCCGCCAGACGCCCGCGAAACGCCCTGATACCGAGCTGTGAGGGGCTGAATGTCACCATGGACCGCGTGACCCAATCCTACGAAGCCTCAGTCTCCCAGACGCTCTTCGCCCGTGCCGCCCGCGTCACGCCCGGCGGCGTGAACTCTCCGGTCCGCGCCTACGGCGCCGTGGGCGGTACGCCCCGGTTCATGGTGTCGGGCCGTGGCCCCTACCTGACCGACGCGGACGGCCGGGAGTACGTGGACCTGGTGTGCTCGTGGGGGCCGATGATCCTGGGCCACGCCCACCCGGCCGTCACCGAGGCGGCGCTCGCCGCCGTCGCCCGCGGCACCTCCTTCGGAACGCCCACGCCGGGCGAGGTGGAGCTGGCCGAGGAGATCGTCGGCCGCGTGGTCCCGGTCGACCGGGTGCGGCTGGTCTCCTCGGGCACCGAGGCCACCATGTCCGCGATCCGGCTGGCCCGCGGCTTCACGGGCCGGGCCAAGGTGATCAAGTTCGCCGGCTGCTACCACGGGCACGTCGACGCGCTGCTCGCCGCCGCCGGCTCGGGCGTGGCGACGTTCGGACTGCCCGACACGCCCGGCGTCACCGGCGCGCAGGCCGGCGAGACGGTGGTGCTGCCCTACAACGACCTGCCGGCGGTGCGCGCGGCGTTCGAGGCCCACCCGGGCGAGATCGCGTGCGTGATCACCGAGGCGGTGCCGGGCAACATGGGCGTCGTGCCGCCGCGCGAGGGCTTCACCCAGGGCCTGGCCGACCTGTGCCGCGAGCACGGCGCGCTCCTGATCTCCGACGAGGTGATGACCGGGTTCCGCGTCGGCAGGCAGGGCTGGTTCGGCATCGAGGGCGTCGTGCCCGACCTGATCACGTTCGGCAAGGTGATGGGCGGCGGGTTCCCCGCCGCGGCGTTCGGCGGGCGGGCCGAGGTGATGGCCCAGCTGGCCCCCGAGGGGCCCGTCTACCAGGCCGGGACGCTTTCGGGGAACCCCGTGGCCGTCGCGGCCGGCCTCGCGCAGCTGCGGCTGCTCGACGACGCCGCCTACGCGCGGCTCGACGCGACCTCGGCGGAGCTGCGGGCGCTGGTCGGGCAGGCGCTGGACAGGGAGGGCGTCGCGCACACCGTGTCGGCGGCGGGCAACATGTTCTCCGTGTTCTTCCGCGATGAGCCGGTCACCGACTTCGCGTCCGCCAAGGCGCAGGAGACGCACCGGTTCACCGCGTTCTTCCACGCCATGCTCGCGGGCGGGGTGCACCTGCCGCCGTCCGCGTTCGAGGCGTGGTTCGTGTCCACCGCGCACGACGCGCGGGCCATGGAGCGGATCGCCGCGGCCCTGCCCGCCGCGGCGCGGGCGGCGGCCGAGGCCGAGGCGTGAGCGGCCCCGGCGGGATACCGGACGGGAACGGAGAGATGAGCGGCAACGAACGCACCGTCGTCCACGTGATGCGGCACGGCGAGGTGGAGAACCCCGAGGGCGTCCTGTACGGGCGGCTGCCCGGCTTCCACCTGTCCGGCCTCGGGGTGCGCATGGCGGAACGGGTGGCCGAGCACCTGGCCGGGCGCGACATCACGCACGTCGTCGCCTCCACCCTGGAACGGGCGCGCGAGACGGCCGAGCCGATCGCGCGCTCCCACGGGGTCGAGGTGGCCACCGACGTGCGGCTGATCGAGGCGGAGAACGCGTTCCAGGGCAAGGAGTTCGGCGTCGGCGACGGCGCGCTGCGCCGCCCGGCGAACTGGCCGCTGCTGCGCAACCCGTTCCGGCCCTCGTGGGGCGAGCCCTACGCCGAGCAGGTCGCGCGCATGCGCGCCGCGCTCGGCGCCGCGCGGGACGCGGCGCGCGGGCACGAGGCGGTGGCCGTCAGCCACCAGCTGCCGATCTGGATGCTGCGCAGCTCGGTGGAACGCCGCCGGCTGTGGCACGACCCGCGCAAGCGGCAGTGCACGCTCGCCTCGTTGACCAGCTTCACCTTCGTGGGGGACGACATCGTGTCGATCACCTACACGGAACCGGCCCTCGACCTGGTCCCCGCGCACCTGCGGGCCGGCGCACGTCCCGTGAAGGGCGCGCGCGGCTACGGCGCCTGACCGGGCCGGCGACCTGGGCAGGAAGCGGGAGGACCGGGGCGGCAATCCGGACAGCAATCCGGACAAGGGGGGCGGAGAAGATCGCTGCGACACGCATGGGAAACTTTTCACATGATCCAGTTCCGGTCTGCCAGGGTGGCGCTGGCCGCCGCCGCGACGGGGGCGTTCGCGCTCACGGCCTGCACCGCTGACGGCGCCGGGCCCTCGGGCGGCGACACCAATTTCGTCCAGGGGAGCGGCGACATCACGCACGTGGCCGCGGCGGACCGCGAGGAGGCCCCCGACCTGGCGGGCGAGACCATCGAGGGGGAGCGGCTCGCGCTCTCCGACTTCCGCGGCCAGGTGATCGTGCTCAACGTCTGGGGCTCGTGGTGCGCGCCCTGCATCGCGGAGGCGGACGACCTGGTCCGGGTCGCGGAGGCCACCGCCGACCAGGGCGTTCAGTTCGTCGGCATCAACACCCGCGACAACTCGCGCGTGAACGCGGCCGAGTTCGAGGAGACGCACGGCGTGCCCTACCCCAGCCTCTACGACCCGGACGGGCGGCTGCTCCTCGAATTCCCGCGCGGCAGCCTCAACCCGCAGGCCATCCCCTCCACCCTCATCATCGACCGGGAGGGCCGCATCGCGGCCAGGGCGCTCACCGCGCTCAGCGAGGAGCGGCTGACCGAGGCGCTCGACCCCGTGCTCCAGGAAGGGTGACCTGGGTGTGAACGGCTACAACGAGACGGTGCTGAGCGGCGCGCTGCTGCTCGCGCTGCCGCTCGCCGTCTTCGGCGGTCTCGTGTCGTTCTTCTCGCCCTGCGTGCTGCCCCTGGTGCCCGGCTACCTCAGCTACGTGACCGGTGTCGGCGGCGCCGACCTGAAGGACGCCAGGCGCGGGCGCATGTTCACCGGCGCCCTGCTGTTCGTCCTCGGCTTCTCGGCCGTCTTCGTCTCCATGGGCGCCTTCTTCGGCGGCGTGGGCGCCGAGCTGCTGGAGCACCAGGAGGTCCTGACCCGGATCGTCGGCGTGCTGACGATCATCCTCGGACTGCTGTTCACCGGGCTGATGCCGCGGCTGGCGCGGCGCGAGTTCCGTTTCCACACCCGGCCGGCCGTCGGCCTCGCCGGGGCGCCGATGCTCGGCATCGTCTTCGGCATCGGCTGGACGCCCTGCATCGGCCCGACCCTGTCCGCCGTGCAGGCCCTGGCGTTCACCGAGGCCACCGCGGGCCGCGGCGCGCTGCTCTCGTTCGCCTACTGCCTCGGCCTCGGGCTGCCGTTCATCGTGGCGGCGCTCGCGTTCCGCCGCACGCTCGGCGCGTTCGGCTGGGTCAAGCGCCACTACGTGTGGGTGATGCGGCTGGGCGGCGGCATGCTCGTCGCCACCGGGCTGCTGCTCGTCACGGGGCTGTGGGGCGACCTCGTCTACGAGATGCAGATTTGGTCCACCGACTTCAGCGTTTGGATCTGACAGCCATGAGCGACGACGAGCACACCGCGGGCCGCCGCGGGGAGCCGGGCACCGGTACCGGCACCAGCACCGGTACGGCGACCGCGACCGCGACCGCCTCCGCCGCGGACGAGGCCGACGCCGCCGCCGGGCTGTCCACCGCGCCCGTCGAGGAGCGCGACGAGCCCGCGACGGGCGGCAGCGGAACGTTCGGGGGCGCGCGCGAGCCGGGCGCGCGCGGGGCGCTGGCCTGGTTCGGCCGCGAGGCCACCGGCTGGGCGCGCTGGTTCTGGCGCCAGCTGACGTCGATGCGGGTCGCGCTGATCCTGCTGTTCCTGCTCGCGCTCGCCTCGATCCCCGGCTCGCTGATCCCGCAGAACGGCGTCGACGCCGTGCTCGTGGCGGACTTCCGCGAGAACAACCCCGGCCTCTCCGACGTCTACGACCGGCTCCAGCTGTTCGACGTCTACTCGTCGGTGTGGTTCTCCGCGATCTACATCCTGCTGTTCGTCTCCCTGATCGGCTGCATCGTCCCGCGCACCTGGCAGTTCGTCGGCCAGCTGCGCGGCCGGCCGCCGCGCGCCCCGCGCCGGCTCAGCCGCATGCCCGCCTACACCACGTGGCGCACCGACGCGGCGCCCGAGGACGTCGTCGGCGCCGCGCACACGCTGCTCGCGCGCCGGCGCTTCCGCACCACGCGCGCCGACGACGCGCCGGGCGGCGCCCACGTGGCCGCGGAGAAGGGCTACCTGCGCGAGGCGGGCAACCTCGTCTTCCACCTGTCGCTGATCGTCATGCTCATCGCCTTCGCCGCCGGGCGGCTGTACTACTCAGAGGGCGGCAAGCTGATCGTGCAGGACCAGGGCTTCTCCAACGTCCTCCCGCAGTACGACGACTACGAGTCGGGCACGCTCTTCGACGTGAACGACCTGGAGCCGTTCGGCTTCCGCCTGGACGACTTCCACGCCGACTTCTCGCGCGAGCGCGTCGACATGGGCACCCCGACCGAGTTCCGCGCGGACGTCACGTACTGGGACGCCGAGGGCAACGAGACCTCCGCGTCCATCGAGCCGAACCACCCGCTGCACGTCGGCGACTCCCGCGTGCGCCTGCTCGGCCACGGCTACGCCCCGGTCGTCACGGTCACCGACGGGCAGGGCGAGGTGACGTTCAGCGGGCCGGTGCCGTTCCTCCCGCAGGACGCCGGGCTGACCTCGACCGGCGTGATCAAGGTCGGCAACTACGTGGGCCCGGACGGCGAACGCGACCAGCTGGGCTTCCAGGGCTTCTTCAACCCCACCTACAACATCGACGAGGTGCGCGGCCCGCACTCGACGTTCCCCGAGCCCGACCTGCCGGTGCTCACGCTCAACGCGTTCCGCGGCGACCTCGGCATCAACTCGGGCCTGTCGCAGAACGTCTACCAGCTGGACACCACGAACATGGAGCAGCTGGTCGACGCGAGCGGCGACCTGCTGCGCTTCAACCTGATGCCGGGCGAGTCGATGGAACTGCCCGACGGCCTCGGCACGCTCACCTTCGAGCGTTTCGACGAGTGGGCCAGCTTCCAGATCACCACCAAGGCCGGCAACGAGTGGGCGCTCGGCGGCGCGCTGGCCGCCGTGGCCGGCCTCGCCGGGTCGCTGCTGCTCCAGCGGCGCCGGGTGTGGGTGCGGGCCAGGACGGGCGCCGACGGCCGCACGGTCGTCGAGATGGCCTCGCTCGGCCGCACCGAGTCCGCCAAGCTGCCGCACGAGCTGGCCGCCCTCGCGGCGGCACTCACGACCAGCGCGCCCGTCCTGCCGGACCCGGACGAGGACGGCGGCCCGGACGAGGGGGGCCGGGGACCGGGGAACGGTGACCCGGGCCCTGACGACGGCGACCGGGACCGGGGACCGGGCGGTGGGGACGGCGGCGCAGCCGGACCGGCCGAGCCCGCCGAGCCCGTTGGACCCGCCGAGCACGCCGAGCGCACCGAGACAGCAGAACCCGCAGGATCCGCCGACTCCGCAGCCGCGGAAGGAGCACGCCCATGATTCTCGCCGCAGCCGACGAGAGCCTCGCCGACCTCAGCAATCTCCTGGTCTACTCGTCGATGGCCGTCTACGCCCTCGCGTTCCTCGCCTTCACCGCCGAATGGATCTTCGGCAGCCGCAGCAAGGTCGGCCGCACCGCCGCCGCCCTGACGGCCGACGAGGCCGGGGCGGAGGCCGCCGGCGCCGCGGCGCGGCAGCCGGCGGTCACCGTCCGCACGGCCGGCGGCACCAGCGTGCTCGACCCGCCCAAGGTCGTCACCCGCTCCGCCACCCCGGCCAGGGACGCGGTGCCCGACGGCCCCGGCGCGGCGAACGGCGACCTGCGCGGCGACACGTACGGGCGGATCGCCATCTCCCTGACGGCGCTCGCGTTCGCCATGCACCTGAGCGCGGTGGTCATCCGCGCGATCTCGGTGGAACGCGGCCCGTGGGGCAACATGTACGAGTTCTCCACCGCGTTCTCCATGGTGATCGTCGGTGTGTTCCTCGCGCTGCTGGCCGCCCGGCGCAACGTCCGCTGGCTGGGCCTGCCCCTGGTCACCACCGTGCTGCTCGACCTCGGGCTCGCGACCACCGTGCTGTACACGGAGAGCGCGCAGCTGGTGCCCGCGCTCGACTCGGTGTGGATGTGGATCCACGTGCCGCTGGCGATCATCTGCGGCGGCCTGTTCTACGTGGGCGCGGTCGGCAGCGTGCTGTTCCTGGCACGCGACCGCTACGAGGCGAAGATCGCCGCGGGCGGCACGCCCCGGCCGCTGACCGCGTCGGTCCTGGAACGGCTGCCGTCCTCGGTCTCGCTCGACAAGTTCGCCTACCGCATCAACGCGGCCGTGTTCCCGGTGTGGACGTTCACGATCATCGCGGGCGCGATCTGGGCCGAGAGCGCCTGGGGCCGGTACTGGGGGTGGGACCCCAAGGAGGTGTGGTCGTTCATCACCTGGGTCGCCTACGCCGGCTACCTGCACGCGCGGGTCACCGTGGGCTGGAAGGGCCGCAAGGCCGCCTACCTGGCCATCGCGGGGTTCGTCGCGTTCCTGATCAACTACTACGGCGTGAACATCTTCTTCGACAGCCTCCACTCCTACGGCGGCGTCTGAGCCGCCGACCGACCGGCCGCCGGTGACCCGCCCGGCGGCCGGGGCCGGACGGCGGCGGAACGACGGAAGGCCGGGCGCCGTGATCGGCGCCCGGCCTTCCGTCGGTCAGTGGGCCGGAAACGTCGGGGGGAATCGGGGGAATCGAGGGAAACGGGGAAGTCCGAGAAAGTCCGAAGAGTCCGGTCGGGTTCCCCAGTGGTCGGTGGGGCTTCGCGGTCAGCGGTCCTTGCCGCCCGGGGGGTTCTCCTCGTCGCCGTCGCGCTGCCGCAGCTCCTCCTCGCGGCGGCGCAGGTCCTCCTCCCAGTTCTCCGGCAGGCCCTTGTCGTCGGGGGCGGCCTTCCGGTCCGCGTCCTTGCCGTCGCCGCGCGGGCGCGGGCGCCCCTCGTCGAGCGAGCGGAGGAACTCGGGGTTGTCGTCCGGGGCGACCCAGCCGCCACCGCCCCGGCGGCCCGCGCCGCCGAGCCGGGGCACGCTGCGGCGCCGCCCCACGAAGATCCATGCGAGCGGCCCGATCAACCAGGCCAGCACGATGAGCAGAATCCACACCAGTTTCGGCAGATGCCTGACGTCCTCATCCTTGGAACTGATGCAGTCCACCAGGGCGTAGATGGCCAGCGCCAGCGGTACCAGGAACAGCAGCACCCTCAGCATGGTAGTCCCCCTGGACGTTTCGAGCCGGGCCCCAGGGTGAGGCCCCCTGACTGAACCCCAGGGTAATGCGTCGGCAATACTGAGCGGCATGGCATACGACGACCTCCGTGCCCTGCTGAAGGCCCTGGAGAGGGATGGCGACCTCAAGCGGGTGAAGGCCGAGGTCGATCCGCACCTGGAAGTGGGGGAAATCACCGACCGCGTCAACAAGGCGGGCGGTCCCGCGCTGCTCTTCGAAAATGTCAAGGGCTCCGACCTGCCCCTGGCCATGAACGTCTTCGGCACCGACCGTCGCCTGCTGAAAGCCCTGGGTATCGGCTCCTACGACGAGATCGGGGAAAAGATCGGCGGGCTGCTGAAGCCCGAGCTTCCGCAGGGTTTCGTCGGATTCAAGGAGGCGTTCGGGAAACTCGGCGCGGTCTCCCACCTGCCGCCCAAGAAGGTCAAGAACGCGCCCGTGCAGGAGGTCGTGCTGCGCGGGGACGACGTGGACCTCGAACGGCTGCCCGCCCTCTTCACGTGGCCAGAGGACGGCGGCGCGTTCTTCAACCTGGGCCTGACCCACACCAAGGACCCCGAGTCCGGTGTGCGCAACCTCGGTCTCTACCGGCTCCAGCGGCACGACCGGCGGACCATCGGCATGCACTGGCAGATCCACAAGGACAGCCGCAACCACTACCAGGTCGCCGCGCGGCGCGGCGAGAAGCTGCCGGTCGCCATCGCGTTCGGCTGCCCGCCCGCCGTCACCTATGCGTCCACCGCGCCGCTGCCCGGCGACATCGACGAGTACCTGTTCGCCGGCTTCCTCGCGGGCAAGCGCGTCGAGATGGTGGACTGCGTGACCGTGCCGCTCCAGGTGCCCGCGCAGGCCGAGGTCGTCATCGAGGGCTGGCTCGAACCCGGTCGGATGCTCCCCGAAGGCCCCTACGGCGACCACACCGGCTTCTACACGCCGCAGGAGCCGTTCCCCGCGCTGACCATCGACTGCGTGACGATGCGCAAGCGGCCGGTGTTCCAGTCGATCGTCGTGGGCCGGCCGCCCACCGAGGACGGGCCGCTCGGCCGGGCGACGGAGCGCTTCTTCCTGCCGCTGCTGAAGATCATCATTCCGGACATCGTGGACTACCACCTGCCCGAGGCCGGCGGCTTCCACAACTGCGCGATCCTGTCGATCGACAAGAAGTACCCCAAGCACGCGCAGAAGGTGATGTCGGCGGTCTGGGGCGCGCACATGATGTCCCTGACCAAGCTGATCATCGTCGTCGACGCCGACTGCGACGTCCACGACCTGCACGAAGTGGCCTGGCGCGCCCTGGGCAACGTGGACTACGCGCGCGACGTCCTGCTCACCGAGGGCCCGGTCGACCACCTCGACCACGCCTCCTACCAGCAGTTCTGGGGCGGCAAGGCGGGCATCGACGCCACCGCCAAGTGGCCGGAGGAGGGGTACACGCGCGACGGCGGCTGGCCCCAGGAGATCAGGTCGGACCCGGACATCGCGGAGCGCGTCACGCGCCGCTGGAAGGAATACGGGCTGTGACGGCCGAGGCGTCGCCCGTCACCGGCGGCTCCGGCGGGGCCGCCACCGGGCGGGTGCGGGCGTTCCTGCGGCTGGTGATGATCGAACACTCCGTGTTCGCGCTGCCGTTCGCCTACATCGCCTCCCTGACCGCGATGTTCCTTGAGGACGGCGGCGTCCAGTGGGGCACGCTGCTCCTGGTCACCGTCGCCATGGTCGGCCTGCGCACGTTCGCGATGGCCGCGAACCGCGTCATCGACCGCGAGATCGACGCCCGCAACCCGCGCACCGCGGGCCGGGAGATCGTCACCGGCGCGGTGTCCGTGCGCACCGCGTGGACCGGCGCGCTGATCGCGCTGGCCGCGTTCCTCGGCGCGGCGGCGCTGCTCAACCCCCTGTGCCTGGTGCTCGCGCCGGTCGCCGTCGTGCCCATGGTCGTCTACCCCTACGGAAAGCGGTTCACGGACTTCCCGCACGCCATCCTCGGGCTCGCGCAGGCCATGGGCCCCATCGGCGGATGGCTCGCCGTCACGGGCGCCTGGTCCTGGGAGGCCGTGCTGCTCGGCCTCGCCGTCGGCCTGTGGATCGGCGGCTTCGACCTGATCTACGCGTGCCAGGACGTGGCGTCCGACCGCGCGGGCGGCGTGCGTTCCGTACCGGCGCGCTTCGGCATCGCGGGCGCGCTGAACGGCGCGCGCGCCTGCCACGTCGTCACGCTCGGCCTGCTGGCCTGGTACGCGGCGGCGACCGGCGGCGGGCCGTTGCTGTGGGTCGGCCTCGGCGTGGTCGCCATCGCCTTCGCGTACGAGCACAGCATCGTCGGGCCGCACGACCT
The DNA here is from genome assembly GCF_020410765.1 of Streptomyces marincola. Lineage (NCBI taxonomy): Bacteria > Bacillati > Actinomycetota > Actinomycetes > Kitasatosporales > Streptomycetaceae > Streptomyces > Streptomyces marincola. The sequence goes on from NZ_CP084541.1 coordinate 3,961,150, forward strand.
CAGCCGCCTGAACCGCGCGTTCTTCACGGTCAACGGCTTCGTGGGGATCAGCCTGTTCGTGTGCGCGCTGGCCGATCTGCTGGTGCGGGGCCTGACGTTCTGACGCCTGCGCGCGCTCCCGGGGCGCCCCGGGAGCGCGCGGCAGGCCGGGGCGCGCTGCCGCTCAGGACCAGGGCTCGACGAAGTGGTCGAACTCGTTGTTCCGGACGCCGAGGACGAACGCGTCCCACTTGGCGCGTGTCGTGGTCACGATGCGGCCGGGTTCGTCCGACTGCCGGATGTGGATCAAGTCCCCTTCCCCCGCCGCCACTTCGAAACCATGACCGTCCCCGGCGCCCTCGGCCTCGGCCCGCACCCACTCAAGACGCTCCGCGTGGGTCTCCGGCCGTTCCGCATCCGTTCGCGGCATGCCCGCCGTCCTCCGTCCCCTCCGCCCGGCCCGCGCAGCCGGGCACCGGCCCGTTCGAACGGCACCACGCTACTGCGCGCGGCGCGCGAAGAGGATGGGGCCCGATCGCCAACCGGCGCGGCCGGGCGCCCCGTTGAAGCGCGAACCACGCACCGGCGCGGCGCCTGTTCGCGGAGAACGCCACCGCGGCGCGCTACGAGACCCCGCCTCACGTGAAACGGCCACGTCCGTTCTCACCGTGCCGCTTTCCGCCGCCGGCGGCCGGTCTAGCTGACGCCGAGCCGCGTCAGGGCGTCGCCCGCGAGCAGCCGCAGCACGCCGTCGCCCGGGGCGGGGAAGATCCCGCGCGGCCCCCGCACGTCGAGCACCGGCCGGGGGTCGGCGACCAGGCCGGTGCCGCCGTTCAACGGAACGCGCCACAGGCTCCCGTCCTCCTCGCCCGCGGGCATCCACAGCGATCCGCGGGCGGCGGCGAGCCCCGCGGGCGCGGCGCCGGGCTCCTCCCACACCGGCACCGGCTGCCCCTCGGGCACCACCGAGTACAGGCGCGCGCCCCCGCCGTCGACGGCGTCGACCGCCCACATCCGGTCGCCGTCCCACGCGAGGCCGCGCACGTCGGTGTAGGCGCCGGGGGAGTGCATCACCGGCGGCTGGCTGCCGTTGGGGTCGATGCGCAGGATCTTGCCGGCCAGGGACGTCTCGTCGGCGGCGAGCGCCGGGTCACCGGCGTCGCCGGTCCCCGCGTACAGCATCCCGTCCGGCCCGAACGCCAGCACCCCGCCGCCGCGCTCCCCGCCGCCCGCGAGGGGTATGGGGTCGTCGAGGAGCGGGACCGGCGTGCCGCCCCAGCTCTGCCAGGCGCGATCCGGGTAGAAGCGGAAGCTCGCGATCTCCCCGCCGGCCGGTCCTGCATAGTAGGCCACGACGTTCACGTAGCTGCCGGTCGCGCGGGGTGGCACGGCGAGGCCGAGCAGCCTGCCGGGCACGGTACCGACCTCGGCCAACTCCCCCGGGGCGTCGGCGTCATGGAGCAGGACGGTGTCCCCGGCGCCCACCAGCAGGTCCTCGCTGTCCGGGAGTCCCGCGACGCAGCAGGCCGTGCCGAGGCCGGTGGCCTCGGTGCCGGTCTCGGTGGCGTCACCTGTGGCCGGCGCCGGACTCGGCCCCGGCGCGGTCTCCCCGGGCGCGCCGTCGCCCGGCACCGGCGGCGCCGGGACGTCCGTCGGCGCGGGGAGCGCGGGCGGCGCCTCCTGCCGCGCCCGGTCGGCCGCGGGGCCGACCGCGCAGCCGGCGGCGAGGGCGCCCGTCACCGCGAGGGCCGCGACGCGGCCCGCCAGGTGCCATCCCCGCATGCGCAACTGCCTAGATGGACATGCCGTAGATGATGGTGAACAGCGTGCCCAGCGATCCGATGATGAAGACCCCGGTCAGGCCGGCCACGATCAGGCCCTTGCCCTGCTCGGCGCTGAACGAGTCGCGCATCGCCGTCGATCCGATGCGCTGCTTGGCCGCGCCCCAGATCGCGATGCCGAGGCAGATGAGGATGGCCAGCGCCATGATCACCTGGATCATCGTCCGGGCCGAGTCGCCCACCGCACCGAACGGGCCCCAGTCGGGGGCGATGCCCCCGATGATGTTGTTGATGTCGCCTGGCTGTTCTTCCTCGTCCACCGAACTCACCACCCAACTGGCTGCCAACGGTGCTCTCTCCGGATTGTGCCACGCCGCGCTGACGGACGAGGACCGCGCGTGAGTGCCTTTCTGACCGTCCCTCCGCCCCGGACGCCGCGCCTCCCCGGCGCGCCGGGCCGGTGACCGGCCGCGAACCGCCGCCGGCGGCCCGCGGGCGCGCGGCCGAGGCGGCGCCGCGGGCCCGCGCGGCGCGGCGTTCCGCATCCGCCGGGTGACGAGGCTCACGCCGCGTCGGGCCGCGAACTGCCGTTCGCGAGCCGCCCGGTGTGCTGGGCCGCGGCCTCGTCGCCGTGTCATAGTGCTGGCGGGGCACTGTAGTTGCGGGAGGGCGTGACCGATGCGGCGGATCGTATGGGTGGCGGGCGGCGGCCTTGGCGTTCTCGGTCTCTTCGTCGCCTTCCTCGTCGTCGGTGTCTACACCGCGAGCACCGGGTCGCCCGGCGGCGCCGGGCGCGGCGACGGTCGGCTGGCCGAGGGCACCGTGCCGCCCGAGTACGCCCCCCTCGTGGAGCGCTGGGGCAACATGTGCGAGACGTTGTCCCCCGCGATACTCGCGGCCCAGCTCGGCCAGGAGAGCGGCTGGCAGCCCGATGTGCAGAGCCACGCCAACGCGCAGGGCATCGCGCAGTTCATCCCCAGCACCTGGGCCACCCACGGCCTCGACGCCAACGGGGACGGCAGGGCCGACGTGTGGGACCCCATGGACGCCATCCCGTCCGCCGCCTCCTACGACTGCTCGCTCGCCGAGTACGTCAAGGACGTGCCGGGCGACCCGGTGGACAACATGCTGGCGGCCTACAACGCCGGTCCCTACGCGGTCATCCAGTACAACGGGGTCCCGCCGTACGAGGAGACGCGGAACTACGTGCGCATCATCCGCAGCGCCGAGGCCGCCTTCGCCGCGCCGCCCGCGGAGGCGGAGCCGCTGCCGCCGCTCGAACAGGCCGCGGAGGCCGTGCACTTCGCCCAGGAACACCTCGGCACGCCGTACCTGTGGGGCGGTGACGGCACGCCGGAGGACGGCGGCCGGTTCGACTGCTCCGGTCTGACCAAGGCCGCCTACGAGGCCGCGGGCATCGAGCTGCCGCGCGTCGCCAACGACCAGTGGACCGCAGGACCGCACCCGGGGCGCGACGAACTGCTGCCCGGTGACCTGGTGTTCTTCGCGTATGATCTCGACGACCCACGGAGCATCTACCACGTCGGCATCTATGTCGGCGGCGGGTACATGATCGACGCCCCGTACACCGGGGCGACGATCCGGTTCGACCCGATCGACACCCCTGACTACTTCGGAGCCACGCGCCCCGTGGCGGGGTGACGCCTGCGTCACAGCGGGCGAACCCCTGCCCAACGCTTGCCCGCTGAACCACGGCGGCGCGTTGCTGTTCGATAACGCTGCGGCCGTCATTCGATGGACCTCGGCACGCCAGGGGATGTTTCTGGCGTTACCTGTACCGGAACAAGGGGCTCCTCCGCCTTGCCGCCCCCGGCAAGGTCCCCCCACCGCATGAAGGGGCCGCAACGGCACATGGCTGGACTGGAAAACCTCGACAACCCCGATGTCGAGCTGGACGTCCTCTACGACATCAACGGGCTCGCCGACCCGCTGCCCGGCTGGGCCGAACGCGCCGTCACCTTCCTCGGTGAGTGGGGCATCCCCGTCGCGCTCGTGCTCCTCGTGGCCGTCGCCTGGCTGCTGGTGCGCCGCAGGCCGGACGCGCCGCAGGCGGTGGCGGGCACGGCCTGGGCCGGCATCGCAGGGGCCGCGGCCTACCTGGCGAACGCGCCCATCCGCGAGTTCGTGGCCAGGCCGCGCCCCGCCGAGCGGCACGAGGGGCTCAACGTCCTGGTCGAGGGCAAGGAGGGCTACTCCTTCGTCAGCGACCACGCCGGGGTCGCGATGGCCATCGCGGTGGCCCTCTTCCTCGTCCACCGCGGGCTCGGCGCGCTGGCGCTCGGGCTCGCGCTGATCCAGGGCTTCGCCCGGGTCCTGGTCGGCGTGCACTACCCGAGCGACGTCATCGGCGGCTTCGCGCTCGGAACGGCGGTGGCGCTGCTGCTCGCCCCGCTCGCCCTGGCCGCCCTGACGCCGCTGGCCCGCGCCTGCGCGGGCACCGCCTGGCTCGGCTGGCTGGCCCCCGGCCCGCGGTCCGGCACGGCCCCCGCCGTGGCGGGCGCCCGCCACGAGCCGGAGGGCGGCCGTTCCGAGCCGGGGGACGAGCGGGACCACGGCGACGCGGGGGAGCGCGGCGAGCGGCGGCCTGAAGTCCCGGAGCACCCGGAGCACCCGGAGCCGGCCCCGCAGGGCCGCCTGGCCACCTGAGAGCGGACGAACGGACCGGCCGCGCCCGCTCAGCCGACGGCGACGTGCGCGGCGGCCTCGTCACGCGCCAGGGGCCGGGAGCGGCGGGCCGGGCCGTACCATCCACAGGAGCAGCGGGGGGCGACGAACGGGCCACGTTCCGTGAGCACCACCTGGTGCCCCGGCGCGGCGGACCGCCCCTGTTCACTCTCGACGCGCACCCCCCTACCGTAACGGCCGCCCGCGGGCCTCGTTAGGCGGTGGGAGGACGGACCACGGTGCTGGGGGTGTCGCAGACCATGATGGTGCGGCGGCGCGAGCCGAGACAGGTGACGGCACCGGGCGGCCGGGGCGCCCGCTCCCGTGCGGTCGGTCTCCTGGTGGCCCTGCTGGCCGCCGCCGGGTGCTCGGGCACGGGCGCGGCGGCCGAGGGCGACCCGAGGGCGGCCGTCCGGGAGGCCGCCGACGCGCTCGCGGACGTGGGCAGCTCGCAGGCGCGGACGGCGATGGAGATGGCCTCGGGCGGCACGCGGATCACGCTGGACGGCCGGGGCGCGTTCGACTACACGGCCCGCAGGGGCGAGCTGCGGGTGCGGCTGCCCGAGGGCGGGCGGGTGACCGAGGTGTTCGTGCCGGGCCGGCTGTTCATGAAGAACCGGGGCGCGGGCGTGCCGGCGGACAAGTGGGTGCGGATCGACGTCGCCGAGCTGCCGGACGGGAACCTGGTCACCGGCGGGGCCACCGACCCGATCACCGCCGCCGAGCTGCTGCGCGGGGTGCGGTCGGCCACCGACCTGGGTCCCGTGCGCATGAACGGGAGGCCGCTGCGGCACTACCGGGGTGTGACGGACATCGCCGCGGCGGCAGCGGCGGCATCGGGGGAGACGAGGGAGCAGCTGGCCGCCGCCGTGGGGGGCTTCGCGCGGACGCGGGTGCCGTTCGACGTGTTCCTCGACGAGCGGGGGCTGCCGCACCGGATGCGGCACGACTTCGTGTTCGCGGGCGGCGCCGGGCAGGGGGTCGAGGTGACCTCGACCGTGGTGCTGTACGACTTCGGCGCTCCGGTGGACGTGGTGCTGCCGGCGGCGGACGAGGTCTTCGCCGGAGCCGTGGGCTGACCGCCGCGGTCCCGGTCCGCCTCAGGTGCGCAGCAGGCGCGCGATGGCCGCGGTGGCCTCCTCGACCTTGGCGTCGATCTCCGGGCCGCCTTCCTCCGCGGCGCGGGCCACGCAGTGCCGCAGGTGCTCCTCAAGCAGCTGGAGGGCGAAGGACTGGAGCGCCTTGGTGGAGGCGGAGACCTGCGTCAGTATGTCGATGCAGTAGGTGTCCTCCTCGACCATGCGCTGGAGGCCGCGCACCTGGCCCTCGATGCGGCGCAGCCGCTTCAGGTGCGCGTCCTTGTCCTTGCTGTAGCCGTGCGGCCCGCTGTGCGGGGTGCCGGAGGCGGCGCCGCGCTCGGAGCCGTCCTTTTCGGGCGTTACCGCCTCGGCTGTGGTCATATGGGCCCTCCCGGGACTCTTATACCCCTGACGGGTATAGCGTAACGAATGGACAGGGGCCACGCAGTATCGTGCAGCCTTCAGGCAACCCGCCTGCCCACTCAGGTTCATCTTCTATTCACTTATGACCGTCACCTACTTCACCTGATCAACCTACTTTCGGGTGCGAACGGCGACGGGAAGGACTGAACGACAGTGAAGCTACGCCTCGGCGCGGTGCTCGGCTCCGGCGCTCTGGTACTCCTCACTGCCTGCGGCACGGACGACAACTCGGGCCTTCCCGGCGCGGTCGACTTCTCCGTGGAGAACCTCGACTGCGCGCCGAGCGGCACGCTGCTCGCCTCGGGTTCGAGTGCGCAGGCGAACGCGATGGAGGTCTGGGTGAACACCTACCAGGCCAATTGTGAAGACAGCCAGATCAACTACAAGGCGACCGGCTCGGGCGCCGGCGTCCAGGAGTTCCTCCAGGGCACCACGGCCTTCGCCGGCTCGGACTCGCTGATGAGCGAGGCCGAGATCGAGGAGTCCCGCGCGGTGTGCCGCGACGGCGGGCGCGCCATCCACCTGCCGATGGTGGCCGGCCCGATCGCCGTCGCCCACCACGTGCCGGGCGTCGACGACCTGGTCCTCGACGCGGAGACCCTGGCGCTGATCTTCGACTCGCGCATCAGCCGCTGGAACGATCCCGCGATCGCCGAGCTGAACCCGGACGCCGAGCTGCCCGACATCCCGATCACGCCGTTCCACCGCTCCGACGGCTCGGGCACCACGGACAACTTCACGTCCTACCTCAACGCCGCCGCCCCCGAGGCGTGGCCCTACGAGCCGGACAAGGCGTGGCGCGGCCAGGGCGGCCAGTCCGCCGACGGCTCCTCAGGGCTGGTCGGCATGGTGCAGCAGAACCCGGGCGCCATCTCCTACTTCGAGCTGTCCTACGCCCACCAGAACGACCTGGACACCGTCCGCCTCGACACCGGCGCGGACGAGCCGGTCGAGGCGAGCGTCGAGAACTCCTCGAACGCCATCGCCCAGGCCGAGGTCATCGGCGAGGACGGCGACCTGGCCCTCGAACTCGACTACGCCACGCGCGAGCCCGGCGTCTACCCGATCGTGCTGGTGACGTACGAGATCGCGTGCGACCGCGGCAACGACCCGGCGACCCTCGACCTGGCCAAGGCGTTCCTCACCTACACGGCCGGCGAGGAGGGCCAGCGGGCGCTCGGCGAGATCGACTACGCGCCGATCTCCGGGGACATCATCCAGCAGGTGCGCCAGCGCGTCGAAGCGATGGACTGAGGACGAGGACCACAGCACTCATGCCGTCTGACACCAAGAGCACCACGCGCCTGGGCGACCGGATCTTCAGTGGCCTCTCCAAGGGCTCGGGGATCGCGCTGCTGACCGTCATGGCCGCCATCGCGGTCTTCCTGTCGATCCGCGCGGTCGTCGCCATCCGGGCCAACGAGGGCAACTTCCTCACCACCTTCGCCTGGGACGCCAACGCCGACCCGCCGTTCTTCGGCATCGCGGTCCTGCTGTTCGGCACCGTGGTCAGCTCCGTGATCGCGATGACGCTCGCCGTGCCGGTCGCGGTCGGCATCGCGCTGTTCATCTCGCACTACGCGCCGCGCCGGGTGGCCACCACGATCGGGTACGTCGTCGACCTGCTCGCCGCCGTGCCCAGCATCATCTACGGCCTGTGGGGCGCGCTGTTCCTCGTGCCGCACATGACGGGCCTCTTCGAGTGGCTCGACCAGTTCTTCGGCTGGACCGGGGTCTTCGCGTACGACGGCACCCCGGCGCGCTCCCTCATGACCGTGGGCATCCTGCTGGCGATCATGATCCTGCCGATCATCACCAGCGTCACCCGCGAGGTGTTCCTCCAGACCCCGAAGGCCAACCAGGAGGCGGCCCTGGCGCTGGGCGCGACCCGCTGGGAGGTCATCAAGATGACGGTCCTGCCCTTCGGGCGCTCCGGCGTGATCAGCGCCTCCATGCTCGGTCTCGGCCGCGCGCTCGGCGAGACCATGGCGGTCGCCACCGTGCTGTCCCCGAGCTTCCTGATCAACGCCAGCCTGCTGGAGTCCGGCGGCGGCACGTTCGCGCAGAACATCGCCAGCCAGTTCAAGGAGGCCGGCTCGATGGGCCGCGACGCGCTGATCGCCTCGGGCCTCGTGCTGTTCCTGCTCACCCTCCTCGTCAACGGGGCGGCCCGGCTGATCATCGCCCGCCGCAAGGAGTACTCGGGAGCCAACGCATGAGCCCGCGCATCCGGCCGGAAGGACCGCACCGAGGAGACGACGCCGTGAACGACCGCACGACCGCCGCGCCCGCCCCCGCGTCCGAGGGGCACGCCGGGCGCGTCACGCTCCGGCCGGCGCGGCTGCCCCGCTGGGGCGTCGGCGCCCTGGCCGTCGGCTCGCTCGCCGTCGGGGTGGCCGTCGGCCTGGTCGGCGGCCTCGACAGCCGCGTGCAGTGGGGGCTGATCGCGGCCCTGGTGTTCGTCGGCGCGACGTTCTGGCTGTCCGCGGTGATCGAGGGCCGCCGCTACGCCGCCGACCGCATGGCCGCCATCCTGGTGTGGGCCTGCTTCGTCGTGGCGGTGCTGCCGCTCGCCTCCCTCGTATGGGAGACCGTGGCCCGCGGCCTGCCCGGCGTCGACTGGTACTTCCTGACCCACTCGATGAACGGCGTGCTGAGCTGGCAGGCCGGCGGCGGCATCTACCACGCGATCCTCGGCACGGTGCAGCAGGTGCTGCTCGCCTCCCTGATCGCCCTGCCGCTCGGCCTGCTGACCGCCGTCTACCTCGTGGAGTACGGGCGCGGGCGGCTGGCGCGTGCGATCACCTTCTTCGTCGACGTCATGACCGGCATCCCGTCGATCGTCGCCGGCCTGTTCATCCTCAGCCTGTGGATCATGATGCTCGACTTCGGGTACTCGGGCTTCGCCGGCGCCATGGCGCTGGCCATCCTGATGATGCCGATCGTGGTCAGGTCGACGGAGGAGATGCTCAAGCTGGTGCCGAACGAGCTGCGCGAGGCGTCCCTGGCGATGGGCGTGCCCAAGTGGCGCACCATCCTCAAGGTCGTCCTGCCGACGGCGATCGGCGGCATCACCACCGGCGTCATGCTGGCCCTGGCCCGCATCGCCGGGGAGACGGCCCCGATCATCCTGCTGGTGTTCGGCAACAGCATGATCAACGCCAACGCCTTCGAGGGAGCCCAGTCCTCCCTGCCGCTGTACGTCTACGAGCAGTGGGCCTACGGCACGGAGCAGGCGTACGACCGGGCGTGGGCGGCGGCGCTGGTGCTGATCGCCTTCGTGATGATCCTCAACCTGGTCGCCCGCGGCATCGCCCGCTGGAAGGCCCCGAAGACCGGACGCTGACAGCGCCGCTGCCAGACCGACGAGAGCGGAAGAAGAGAGAAGCCCCACCATGGCCAAGCGCATCGACGTCCAAGGACTCACCGCGTACTACGGCTCCCACAAGGCGATCGAGGGCATTAGCCTCCAGGTGGAACCGCGGTCGGTGACCGCGTTCATCGGCCCGTCCGGCTGCGGCAAGTCGACCTTCCTGCGCACGCTGAACCGCATGCACGAGGTCACCCCCAGCGGGCGCGTCGAGGGCAAGGTGCTGCTGGACGACGAGGACCTGTACGGCCCCGGCGTCGACCCCGTGTCGGTGCGCCGCACGGTCGGCATGGTCTTCCAGCGGCCGAACCCGTTCCCCACCATGTCGATCTACGACAACGTGGCGGCCGGGCTCAAGCTGAACGGCATCAGGTACCGCAAGTCGGAGCTCGACGACATCGTCGAGAAGAACCTGCGCGGCGCCAACCTGTGGAACGAGGTCAAGGACCGGCTCGACAAGCCGGGTTCCGGCCTCTCCGGCGGCCAGCAGCAGCGGCTGTGCATCGCCAGGGCCACGGCCGTCGAGCCCGAGGTGCTGCTGATGGACGAGCCGTGCTCCGCGCTCGACCCGATCTCCACCCTCGCCATCGAGGACCTCATCGACAAGATGAAGGAGCGGTTCACCATCGTCATCGTCACCCACAACATGCAGCAGGCGGCCCGCGTCTCGGACCGCACCGCGTTCTTCAACCTCGCCGCCATCGGCGAGCCCGGCCGGCTGATCGAGGTCGACGACACGCAGCGGATCTTCTCCAACCCGTCCGTGCAGGCCACCGAGGACTACATCTCCGGCCGCTTCGGCTGACCCGCCCGGCGCGCGGGCGGGTCAGCCGCGGACGGCTCAGGCCGTCCGGTAGGCGTCGATGATCTCCTGGGTCACGGTGGTGCCCGCCGCGCCCCCGAGCTCGGCGCGGAACGACACGCTGCCGCCGGCCTCGGGGTTGGCGACCCGCACGGCGCCGTCCTCGACCGGCGCCTCGGTCCACGTCCCGCCGCCGTCCGTCGAGACGGACACGGTCAGCGACGCGCCGTCGGCGCCCTGCACGGTCACGGGAACGGTCACCGTCTCACCCGCGGGCGACGTGCTGTCGAGCGCCAGTTCCGGCGTGAACCTGACCACGCCGGCCGGCACCCGCACCGGCCCGTCCTCCGGGCCCGCGGCCGAGGTGAACGCGGCCGACCACGTCACCCGCGTGCTCACCGAGGCGATCGGCTCGGGTCCTTCGGGGCTCCTGGTGACCGTCGTCACCAGCTCGTAGTCCGCCTCCTCGGGGGGCAGTTCGAACGCGACGAAGTCCAGCGGGTCGGCCGCCGTGGCGAACTCCTCGCCGTCGCGGTACAGCGTCGTGCCCGCCTCGTCGTACAGGCTGTCGCCCGCGTTGCCCTGGCCGTCCGTGAACGGGTTGATCCGGCCGCTCAGCGTGTCGCCGAAACGGACCAGGCCGTCGTCCTCCCCGAGCGCCGGGCCGAACACGCCGACGCCGAGCGTCTTCTCGTGGCTGCTGCCCGGCTCGTAGGCCACGGAGTCCGACATGTGAATCCCGACGAGGGACCCGTTCGCGTTGTCCACCATGAGCTCATGGGCCCACTCCCCGTCCAGGGCGTCCACGAACACCTGCTCGGTCCGCGGCAGCGGGGTGTTGTAGGCCCCGGCCCACGGCACGAGCGAGGAGAACGAGAACAGCGCACCGGTCATACCGGGCAGCGAGGCACCCGCGTGGAGGGTGACGGACGCCAGGTCCGCCGTCTCGGTGCGGTCGGACAGCCCGGTGTAGAACGAGCCCTCCTGCGTGTGCACGCCGTGGTATGTGGCCTCCTCGCCTTCCCACGTGGCGGCGGCGTAGCCGGAGATGCCCCAGCCCTCGCCGGGCTCGCCGATCTGCGCGGTGCGCAGACCTTCCGGCATCCCGTCGATCGACCACGCCGACTCGTACACGGGCTCGCCGTGGTGCTCCAGCCGGTACCCGGCCACCAGGGAGAGCGGCGCGGCCTCCTCGGCCAGCGTCATCGAGATCTCCTCGGCGGTGGTGGCGTCCGCCCGCACGGCCGTGTCCTGCGTGACGGACAGCGTCGGCTGCACGAGCCAGTCGACGCCGGTGTCCGCGCCCTCCTCGTCGCGCTGGAACACGGTGGCGTCCACCTGGTACTCGCCCCCCGGCACCCGGACCGTGCCGCTGCCCCCCTCGGCGGGCACATCGTGGAACGAGCCGGTCTCCAGGTCGATCAGCGTGGCCCACCAGGCGTCGGCCGGCGTGCCGTCGCGGTCGGTGGCCTCGACGGTCACCTCGAACATCTGCTCCTCGCGCACCACCGCGCCCGCGGTGACGACGCGTTCGCCGTTCTCGCCGGTCGCGGTGACGTGGGTGCTGTAGGTGCCGTACAGGTCGCCGCCGTGGGTGGTGTCCGCGGTGGCGCGGACGGTGGCGGTGCCGCGGGCGGGCACGGTGACCTCGGCGGCCTCAAGCGCGAACATGCCCTCGGGAGCCGGGTTGCCCTCCGGGTCGGTGCCGGTGGCCGACAGGGCGAGGGTGACGTCGGTGTCGCCGTGGTTGGTGTACGTCAGGTCCTTGGTGACGGGTTCGGCGTCCTCGTGCGGCCAGGGCACGGTGCCGAAGGTCAGCGACACCGGGTCGGCGGTGACCGTCTGCGCCAGCGCGGCCGGCACGTCGACGCGGCCGGCGCCCTGCTGGAACGCGCTGTAGCCCTCGGCCGGGCGGGCGGAGGAGGTGAGGGCGGCCTTGATCTGCTCGCCGGTCCAGTCGGGGTTGGCCTGGGCGAGCAGCGCGGCGGCTCCCGCCGCGTGCGGGGTGGCCATGGAGGTGCCCGAGATGGCGACGTAGCCGTCGGCGACGGGGTCGCCGTAGTCCCAGATGGCGGCGTTCTCGGCACCCGCGGCGCCGATGTCGGCGCCGGGCGCGGTGATGTCGGGCTTGACGGCGCCGTCGCGGGTGCGGGGGCCGACGGAGGAGAAGTCGGCGAGCGCGTCGCTCTTGTCGACGGCGCCGAGGGTGAGGGCGGCGTCGGCCGTTCCCGGGGAGCCGACGGTCCCCGGCGCCGGTCCGCTGTTGCCCGCCGCGATGACGAAGAGGGTGTCGGAGGCGGCGGAGAGGGTGTTGACGGCCTCTTCCATGGGGTCGATCGTGCTGCCCGCCGGGCCGCCGAGGCTCATGTTGACGACGTCGGCGCCCTGCTCGACGGCCCACTCCATCCCGGCGATGATGCCGGATTCGGAGCCGAAGCCGAAGTCGTCGAGGACCTTGCCGTTGAGGAGCCGGGCGCCGGGGGCGACGCCGCGGTAGGCGCCGTCGGAGTGGGCGCCCGTGCCCGCGGCCGTGGAGGCCACGTGGGTGCCGTGGCCGTCGCGGTCCTCGGCGTCGGCCGCGTCGGAGAAGTTCTCCTCGGCGACGACCTGGCCGACGAGGTCGGGGTGCTGCTCGTCGATCCCGGTGTCGAGCACCGCGATCGTGGTGCCCGTGCCGTCGTGGCCGGCCTCCCACGCCTCGGGCGCCCCGATCTGCGGAACGCTCTCCGCCAGGGACTTGGCGACGATGCCGTCGAGCGCGATGCTCTCGATGCCGGGCGCGGCGGCCAGCGTGCGCGCGTCGCCCGCGGGCTCGGTCAGCGTGCCCCACAGGCCCGCCTGCTCGCCCTCGGGCACGGTGAAGGCCTCGCCGTTGATGGCGTCGAGGCGGGTGCCCCCGGTGTCCTGGAGGGCGCGCGGCCGGTCGTTCTCGTAGGTGACGATCAACGGCAGCCCGCCCTTGGCGCGGTACTGCTCGCGGCTCAGTTCCGCGACGTCGAACAGGCGCCGGTCCAGCGTCCCCTGGGCCAGCAGGGGCAGCGCGTCGGCCGGGACGACGTGCGTGCCGGGGCCGGATTCGAGGATGCGCAGGGGTATGGATTCGCGCCCCGGCGCGCGGATGACGCCGGTGACCTCGCCGGCGTCGTCGACGGCGACGCGGTCGCCGGTGATGAGCGTGACGAGACCCGCGCCGGCGGCCCGGGCACCGGTCGCGTCGGCGGAGACGGTGGCGGCGGCGGGCCGCGCGGCGGCCGGCCCGGTGGCGCCCGCGGCCAGCGCGCCTGCCGCCACGGCGGCCGCCGCCACGGCGGCACGCGACCGCCGCGGTCTTCCTGGTTGCTTCATCGCAAACCCCTTCAGGGCAGAGGTGTGGGCGGGGGAAGTCGCTTGTTCCCCTGTCGTAACCCTGTCCGTGAAGCCGCTCCCGGGACCCTGGTGGTGGGCGGGGGATGGGTGAGGAAATTGTGAACCGGCTTGGCGAGCAAACGAGTTGTGCCGTAGCGAACCGGCACGCGCGGCGGGCGGGCCGGCGCGGGGTCAGGCCGTTCGGTAGGCGTCGATGATGTCAAGCCCTGTGGCGTTGCCCGCCGTGTCCTCGACCTCGGCGCGCAGCGAGACGGTGCCGCCCGCCTCGGGGTTGGGGATGCGCACGGCGCCGTCCTCGACCGGCACCCCGGTCCACGTCTCGCCGCCGTCGGCCGACCAGGAGACGGCGAGCGAGGCCAGGTCGCCGACCGGGCCCGCGCTCCGCACGGTCACGGGAACGGTCACCGTCGTGCCCGCGGGTGAGGTGCTGTCCGGTGCCAACTTCGGTGAGAAACGCACCATGTTGACCGGGATCGCACCCGATTGCCCCGCTGCCGGGGCCGCCGAGGTGAAGGCGAACGAGGCCGTGATCTCCGTGCTCACCGACGCGGCGCGCGCGGCCTCGTCCGCGCCTCGCGAGACGGTCGTCACCAGCTCGTACCCCGCCTTCTCCGGCGGCAGCAGGAAGCGCACGCCGTCCAGGTGCTCGTCCTCGGTGGCGAACTCCTCGCCGTCGCGGTACAGCGTGGTGCGGCCACTGGCGTGGACGCTGTGGCCGATGTGGCCGCCCCCGTCGGAGAACGGGTTGATCCGGCCGGACAGCCGGTCGCCATCCCGCACCGGGCCGAACACGCCGACGTTGAACGTGGCCGTGGAACCGCCGCCCGGTTCGTGCGCGGTCCACTCGGAGATGCCGCCCGCGAGGATGTCGGGCCGGCCGGGGGTGAACTGCTCGAACTGCTGCCGCCACTGCCCCTCCTCGGCGTCGAGGAGCACCTTGCCCGTGCGCGGCAGCGCGTGCTCGCCGGTGAACATCGCCCACCCGGTCCCCGAGAAGAGGGCCGACAGCCTGCCGGTCCTGCCCGGCAGCGACGACCCCTCCTCGACGGTGACGGTCGTGAACATGTCGGGTCCCGGGTGGTCGGTCAGCCCCGTGTAGAAGGAGCCTGCCCGCAGGTCCGCGCTGTGGTACTCGGTGCCCTCCGCCTCCCAGACCGCGTGGGCGGCGCTCGACACCCGCCGGTCGGTGGCGGGCGGGCCGAGCTGCGCGGTCCGGAAACCGTCGGGCAGGCGGCCCACGCCCTGGGCGGAGCTGCTGGTGCCCGCGGGGCCGTCCAGCGTCCAGCCGACGAGCAGTTCGCGCGGCTCGGCCGCGTCGTCGGGAACGGTCATCACGATCTCTTCTGCCGTCGCGGCGTCGGCGCGCACGGCCGTGTCCTCGGTGAGCGACAGCGTCGGCCGCACGAGCCAGTCGACGCCGGTCACCTCACCCGCCGCGTTCCGCAGGGAGACCGTGGTCTCCACGGCGTACTCCCCGGGAGGCAGCGAGAGGGAGGCGCCGCCCTCGGGGCCCGACAGGTAGTGGACCTCCATCGTCGCCAGGTCGGTCACCAGCGCGTGCCAGTCGGCGGCGGGCGCGCCGGTCCTGTCGGTGGCCTTGACGGACAGGGTCAACGACCGCGCGGCGCGGTGCGCGGGCGGCTCCGGGCGGACGGCTTCCCCGCCGGCGTCCCCGTCGCCGCCGAGGGCGATCCGGGCGAGGCCGGGCGCGGCGGTCAGGGCGTGGGTACCGGAGGCGGGCTCGGTGAGGGCGGTCCAGAGGTCGTCGGTTCCGGGGACGGGAACGGCGACGGCCTCGCCGTCTCCGGCGTCGGACGAGGTGCCGGCCGGGAGGCCGAGGGGGCGGGACCGGCCGTCATCCCAGGAGAGGACGAGCGGGAGGCGTCCGGAGCCGTGGGCCTGCGCGCGGGCGAGTCGCGCGGTGTCGAAGAGGCGGCGGTCGAGCGTTCCCGCGTGCAGCAGGGGCAGGGCGTCCGCGGGGACGACGTGGGTGGTCGTGCCGGTGTCGAGGACGTGCAGGGGGACGGCCTCGCGGCCGGGCGCGTGGCGCACGCCGGTGACGTCGCCCGCGGCGTCGAGGGTGACGCGGTCGCCGGTGATCAGGGTGACGGCCGCGGCCCCGGCGGCCGGGCTCGCGCCTCCGGTCGCGAGACGCGTGGCGCCGGTCGCGGGGCTCGCGGCGCCGGTGGCCCCGGTGGCCGGGCCCGTCGCGCCCGCGATCAGCGCGGCGGCGGCGGCGACCGCCACCGCGCTCACGCGCGTTCGGCGTGGTCGTCCTGCTCGCAGCATGGGAACTCCCAACGAGAGAAGCGGGGCGGAAACGGTGAGCCGCCCTCTCGCGAGTGTTGTCCGCGGGCGGGCGCGAGTTCCCTCACGCCCGCGCGCCGGGGCGCGCCCCGGCGGGCCCGGCGTCGGCGCGCCGCGCGGGCTCAGGGCACCACGAGCCGCACGAGCCCGTAGCCGGCGGCGGCCAGGGCCGCCGCGGCCGGCATGGTGACGCACCACCCGAGCACGATGTTCTTCGCGACCTGCCAGCGCACCGCGCTCAGCCGCCGCGTCGCCCCGGAACCCATGATCGCGGCGGTGAGGACGTGCGTCGTGGAGACCGGCGCGTGGAACAGGTAGGAGGCCGCGTACAGCACCGAGGCGGCCGTCGTCTCCGCGGCGAAGCCGCGCGGCGGGTCGAGTTCGATGACGCGGCGGCCGGACGTCCGCATGATCCGCCACCCGCCCAGGTACGTGCCGAGCGCGAGCATCGCGGCACACGTGATCCTGACCCAGACCGGTATGCCGCCGCCCTCCCCCTCGGCATCCGCGACGACCAGGGCCAGCACGACCACGCCCATCGTCTTCTGCGCGTCCTGGAGCCCGTGGCCGAGCGCCATGCCGGCCGCGGAGACGGTCTGCGCCATGCGGAAGCCGCGTTGCGCCCGGTGCGGCCCCGCGCCGCGGAACGCCCACAGGATGCCGACCATCACCAGGTAGCCGGCGAGCAGGCCGATGGCGGGGAAGAGGACCATCGGCAGCACGACACTCGTCAGCACGCCGTCCCAGTGCACCGTCGCCGCCCCGGCGAGCGCCGCGCCGACCAGGCCGCCGAACAGGGCCTGCGACGAGGACGAGGGCAGGCCGAGGCACCAGGCCGCCAGGTTCCACGCGATGGCCCCGAGGAGCGCGGCGAACAGGATCATCAGGCCCTGCTCGCCGGCGGGGGGATCGATCAGGTCCTCGCTGACGGTCTCCGCGACGCCCTGGCCGAGGAACGCGCCCGCCAGGTTCATGAATGCGGCCATCGCGAGCGCGACCCGGGGGGTCAGGGAGCGGGTTGAGATCGAGGTCGCGACCGCGCCGGCCGAGTCGCGGAAGCCGTTGGTGAGGGTGAAGAACAGCGCGGCGCCGACGACGACCGCCAGGGACAGGGTCTCCACGGCGGGCTCAGGACTCCTTGACCACGATGGTCTCCACCGTGTTGGCCACCGACTCGAACGCGTCGGCCGCCTCTTCGAGCACGTCGACGACCTGCTTCAGCTTCATGACCTCTATGGCCTCGTAGCCGCCGCTGAACAAGTGGGCGAGCAGTCTGCGGTGGATCTGGTCCGCCTGGTTCTCCAGGCGGTTCACCTCGATCCAGTACTCGTTCAGGTCGCGCATCGTGCGCAGCCGCGGCATGGCCTCCGCGGTCAGCTCCGCGGCCCGGCCGAGCACCTCGATCTGCTGCTCGACGCCCTTGGGCAGCTCGTCGATCTCGTACAGGACGACGAGGTCGACGGCCTCCTCCATGAAGTCCATGATGTCGTCGAGCCGGGCGGCGAGGCGGTAGATGTCCTCCCGGTCGAAGGGGGTCACGAACGACGAGTTCAGCTGGTGGAAGATCGCGTGCGTCGCGTCGTCGCCCGCGTGCTCGGCCGCGCGCATCCGGTCCGCGATGTCGACGCGCGTAGCGGCATCGGCTCCGAGCAGTTCCATCAGCAGTTTCGAGCCACTGAGAACGTTGTCGGCCGCGGTGGCGAACAGCTCGTAGAAGCTCGTCTCCCGGGGCGTCAGGCGAAAGCGCACGGCAGTTCCTCAGGCGTTCATCAGCGGGTGTCCCCGATGATGCTAAGGGCAGAAACAAGCCACGGCTAACCCCCGCCGTGCGACCCGGTCCAGGTCCGCCTCCCCGCGCTCAGCGGCCCCCGTTGTACGGGCCGTAGGGGCCGTCGCTGCTGCTCCACCCGCCGCGCCCGCGACCGGACACCGACTGGAGGGCAGGACGCACGTCCACGAGGTACACGATGGTCGCGATGGCGCCGGCGAGCACCAGGAGGAGCCACGGGATCAGCAGCTGGACGGCGACCGTGACGCCCAGGAGGACGAGCCAGAACGGCTTGGTCTGCTTGTCGGCCGCGCGGTAGGCGTCCTCGCGCTGAAGCGCGGCGTTGACCAGGGCGTACACGCTGAGGACCAACAGCCCCAGGAAGATGAGGCTCACGATCGAGCTGAAGCCTTGCATAAGCATGCTGTCCACCACCATGTCGGTACGCTGACGTCCCTACCCACGCTACCGGCCGGGACACCACCCGCGTAATGTCCCGCGGTCCCCGGCCGGCGGGCGCGGCCGTCGCTCAGGCCTGCGGGGGCATCTTCTTCGGCGCCGCCTTGCGGGGCGCGGCCTTGCGGGCCCGCGGCTTCTGCGGCCCGGTCGCGGTCTCGTCGCCTTCGGGGCCGGCCGCCTGCTCCGCCACGGGTTCCGTCACGGGCTCGGTGACCGGTTCCGTCACGGGCTCGGTCACGGGCTCGGTCACGGGCGTGCCGGAGGCGTCCGCGGGGCCGCCGGACCGCGGCTGCTCGGCGCGCTCGACGGTCACCTCGGGCTCGTCGGCCGGCTCGCCGCGCCGGCGCTCGACGACGGTCCTGCCCCGTTCCGCCAGCTCGTCGTACGCCTCGCGCGCCTTCACCGCGTATTCGAGCGCCACGCCCACGCCCTGGAGAGCGACGCTCTGCGCCTGCTCGCGCAGCTTCGGCAGCCGGTGCGGCGCCTCGGCCCGCAGCCGGTCGACGGCCGCGGGCAGCTCGCGCAGCTTCTCGGCGGCCAGGTCGGCCGTCCCCGCGGCGAAGTAGATGGCGTTGCTGCTGGTCAGGGTCTTGCGGAGGTCGTCCGTCATGGCCATCTCAGGGGTTCTCCTTGCGGAACGAGTCGTAGATCTGGAGCAGCGCCTGCTTCTGCTGCTCGGTGAGTCCCGGGTCGGCGAGCACCGCGTCGCGCACCCCGGGGGGCGGCTTCGCGTCGGCGTCCTGGCTCCGCTCGTCGAGGATGCCGGCCTGCACGTACAGCGTCTCGGCGGAGATCCGCAGGCCCTTGGCGATCTGCTGGAGGATCTCCGCGCTCGGCTTGCGCAGCCCGCGCTCGATCTGGCTGAGGTACGGGTTCGAGACCCCGGCCGCGTCGGCGAGCTGCCGCAGGGACAGCTGCGCCTGCCGCCGCTGCTCGCGCAGGAACTCGCCGAGGTTGCCGACACCGAGTGACGTCACCCCTCCAGGGTGCGGCACGGCGCTAACGATTGCAAGCGACCGCTTGCCGCCGCGCGCGCGGGTCCTCGGGGCCGTTCGAGTGGATCGGTCATTTGCCTAAAGGTGTTAGGCGGTGGCATGGTTGCTTAAGGCTGAGAAGGGGAGTGTTGTGGTACGGGTCGGATTGAGTGCTGAACGTCTGACGCGGGCGGGGGCCGAGCTGGCCGACGAGGCCGGGTTCGACCAGGTGACCGTCTCCGCGCTCGCCCGGCGCTTCGACGTCAAGGTCGCGAGCCTGTACGCGCACCTGCGGAACTCGCGGGACCTCAGGACCAGGATCGCCCTGCTCGCCCTTGAGGAGATCGCGGACCGGGCCGCCGAGGCGCTGGCGGGGCGGGCGGGCAAGGAGGCCCTGGCCGCCTACGCGAACGCCTACCGCGACTACGCCCGCGAGCACCCGGGCCGCTGGGCCGCCGCCAACATCAGGCTCGACCCGGAGGAGGCGGCGGCGAGCGCGGGCGGCAGGCACGCGCGGATGACGCGCGCGCTCCTGCGCGGCTACGACCTGCCCGAGCCGGACCGGACGCACGCCGTCCGGCTCCTGGGCAGCGTCCTGCGCGGCTACGTCGACCTGGAGTCGCGCGGCGGCTTCAGCCACAGCGCCCCCGACTCGCAGGAGACGTGGGAGCGGGTCATCGACGCCCTCGACGCCCTGCTCCGCACCTGGCCCGCGCCCTGACCCGGCCGCGCGCCCCCGACCGGCCGGGACCTTCCGGGGGCGCGTTCGACGGCCCAGGACCGTTCCGGCCACACCGACGACAGGCGAGAACGATGCGCACCGACCACGACCTCATCACCACCCCCGTCACCCGGGACCTGCTGCGCGGCGCGCTCGACGCGGAGCACACCGGGCGCGGCCTGCTGCCGCACCGGCTGCCCGCCCGGGCCCGCGCGCAGTGCGACGACGGGCAGCTCGCCATGGCCGAATCCCAACCCTCGGGGGTCCGGCTGGCGTTCCGCACCCGGGCCACGGTCGTCGCACTCGACGCGCTGCCGGTCAAGCGCGTGTACGCCGGCGGGCCGCCACGCCCTGACGGCGTGTACGAGCTGTTCGTCGACGGGCGGCCGGCGGGCCGGGGCACCGTGCCGGGCGGTGACACCCTGACCATCGACATGGCGACCTGGGCCATGGCGCGCGAACCCGGCCCGCCCGGCACCCTCCGTTTCACCGGCCTGCCCGCCCGGGACAAGGACGTGGAGATCTGGCTGCCGCACGACGAGACGACGGAACTCCTCGCCCTGCGCACCGACGCCCCGGTCGGGCCCGCGCCGGACCGGGGCCGCGCGGTGTGGCTGCACCACGGGAGTTCCATCAGCCACGGCTCGGGCGCGCAGAGCCCCGCGGGCACGTGGCCCGCGCTGGCCGCCTCGCTCGGCGGCGTCGAACTGGTCAACCTCGGGTTCGGCGGCGGCGCCCTGCTCGACCCGTTCACCGCACGCGCCATGCGGGACGCCCCGGCCGACCTGATCAGCCTCAAGATCGGCATCAACCTGGTCAACGCCGACCTGATGCGGCTGCGTGCCTTCGGCCCGGCCGTGCACGGCTTCCTCGACACCGTCCGCGAGGGCCACCCGACCGCCCCGCTCCTGGTCGTCTCCCCGCTGTACTGCCCGATCCACGAGGACACACCGGGCCCCAGCGAGCCGGACCCCGCAGGTCTGAGCGCCGGGCGGCTGGAGTTCCGCGCGGCCGGCGACCCGTCGGAACGCGCGGCCGGCAAGCTCACGCTGGCCGTCATCCGCGAGGAGCTGTCCCGCGTGGTGGAGCGGCGCGCGGCCGAGGACCCGCACCTGCACCACCTCGACGGCCGCGAGCTGTACGGGCCGGCCGACTTCGCGGAGCTGCCCCTGCCCGACCAGCTGCACCCGGACGCGGCGGCGCACCGGCGCGTGGGAGAGCGCTTCGCGCGGCTGGCGTTCGGGGCGAACGGCGCCCTCGCCGTTCCCGGCGCCTGACCCGGCCGCGGCCGGTCCGCCCGGCGGGCCGCCCGCCCGGTGGCCGGAAAACGCCCGGCCCGGCGCTCTGTTCCGGTCGTTCCGGTCGTTCCGGCCGTTCCTGCCCGTGTGCCGGCGGCGGCCGGGCGGCGGGCGCGTCCGGCCGGCTGCCCCGGCCGCGCCTACCCACTTTTTTGTGGGTACTTGGCACCGCGCGGCACCCCGGGCGAACCTGTTGACGAGCGGCCGGACGGCCGCCACCGCGGACGGCAGGGACGGAACGGAGGTGACGACGACGCGTCAGGACACCGGCGCGGCCTCGGTGATCATCTCCAGCCTGCGGTAGCCCCACGCGGACAACGGGGCCAGCGCATCGGCGAGTTCACGGCCGAACGAGGTCAGCGAGTAGACGGTCTTCAACGGCAGCACGTCGTGCACCTGCCGGTGCACGAGGCCGTCCGTCTCCATCTCGCGCAGCGCCTGGGTCAGCACCTTCTCGCTGAGCCCGGGCAGCCGCCGGCGCAGTTCGCCCGGGCGGTGCGGCCCGGACTCCAGCATCCACAGCAGCGTCGTCTTCCACTTGCCGTCGATCACCGCGATCGCGGCGGTGACTCCGCACACGTTCGCGTTCTCGGCACGCCTCGGCGTCATCGTCGTCCCTGCCCGTCCCAGTCCGTTGTCCTTCGCGATGGTGCGTCCATCTTGATCAGGGGAGTTCATTCATGTCAGCACACTCCGACCAGTCTGCCGTCACCGTGATCGGCCTGGGCCCGATGGGACGGGCGCTGGCCGGCGCGTTCCTTTCGGCCGGCGTCCGGGTCACGGTCTGGAACCGGACACCGGGCCGGGACGCGGAGCTGACCGGGCGGGGCGCGGTCGCCGCCGCGTCCCCCGAGGAAGCCGCCGCGGCGAGCCCGTTGACCGTGGTCTGCGTCGTCAACTACGCGGCGGCGGACTCGGTGCTCCGCCGCGACGCCGTCATCGACGCGCTCAAGGGCCGCACGCTGGTGAACCTGTCCGCCGACACCCCGGAACGCGCCAGGGACGCGGGGCGGTGGGCGTCGGAGCACGGCATCCGCTACCTGGACGGCGCCATCATGACGCCGACGATGACCATCGGCACGCCGGCCGGCGTGTTCATCCACAGCGGGCCCGCCGACCTGTACGAGGAGCACCGGCCGGTGCTCGAAACGCTGGGCGGCACGCACACCCACCTCGGCGAGGACATCGGCCGCGCCGCCGCCTACGACGTCGCGCTGCTCGACATCTTCTGGACCGCGATGGCCGGCTGGACGCACGCGCTCGCGGTCGCCAAGGCCGAGGGGATCAGCGCCGGGGAGTTCGTTCCGTTCGCCCAGGGCATCGCCGCCATCCTGCCCGGCATCTTCGAGGGGGACGCGGCGGACGCGGACAGCGGCGACTTCTCCGCGAAGGTGAACCCGGTGACCTCCGCGGCCTCCTCCATGGCCCACATCATCGAGGCCTCGGAGGCGCACGGCATCGACGCCGGCGTCATGCGGGCCGCCGAGGGCATGGCCCGGCGTGCCATCGGGCGCGGCCACGGCGCCGACGGGTTCGTGCGGATCGCGGAACTGCTCGGCCGCCGCTGAGCGCGGGCCGGTCCGGTTCCGGCCGGGCCGGGCACGGAACGGCGCGGCAGCGGGGCGAGGGCGCGGCGGAGTGCGCGGGGCGCCGGGGCGCGCGCCCGCTCGGGTGGTGGGCCGGGCGCGCAGGCCCGCCACCCACGGCGGGCGCGCTCGGCCCCGCGCCCGCGCCCGCCGGGCCGACGCGCGGGGCGTGCGGAACGGTCCCCCGCGAACTTCACCCGATCGGGGAGCCCGCGCGCCGTTCAGGCCCAGAAACCGGTGCCCACACCGAGGCCGGCGAGCCACGTCACCACGGCGGCCGGCGTGCCGACCCCGAGCGCGACGCCAAGCCGCGCGCGCCCGGCGCCGGGGCGCATACGCCCGCGCACGGCGAAACCCGTCAGCATCGCGCCCAGCAGCCCGAGTCCGGTCCAGCCGACGGCCCGCGCGGTGAGGTTGCCGGTGCCGCGCGCGTCGGAGCGCACCACGTGGCCCGAACCCCGGCCCCGGCCGGTGCCGTGCGCGCGGAACGAGTCGCCCGGTCCCATCCCGGCGGCGTCATGGCTCTCCGGCAGGTGGACACCGGCCAGGTGGAGCGAGCCGTCGTCGGAACGGAACTCACCGCTGCACCGGGTGGAAGGGCCCTGGCGCGACCCGCCGACGCTCTCACAACCAGTCAGCACGAACGTGCCCGGCCGACCTTCGGCGATGACCTCCCTGGGGTCGAGGTACTGGCTCTTGAACCCGGCCGCGCCCGCGGCCAGGCACAGCACCGCGAACACCACCGTGAACGCCGGTGGCACACCCGTCGGGCGCCGCCACCTCGACTCCCAGGACCCGTCGGCCGCCATCGTTTTCGCTGCCCCCCGTGCTCGGCCCAGGCCATGCTGGCCGAGCGGGGCCGCGCCCGCAAGAACGGCCAAGGCCCGCAAACGAGTTGCACCGCGCATGGCCGCGCGGGAGCGTGACCGGTCATGACGGATACCGAAAGAGTGCGGCAGATCTTCGACGACGTAGCCGATGACTACGACCAGCACGTGCCGTTTTTCCGCACGTTCGGGGCCGAGCTCGTTCGCTGGAGCGGTCTGCGGGCGGGGCTTCGCGTGCTCGACATCGGCGCGGGACGCGGTGCCGTCGCCGGCCCGGCCGCCCGCGCGGTCGGACCACGCGGGCACGTGCTCGCCATCGACAACGCCCCCGGGATGCTCGCCGCGCTCCGCCGGGACCACCCCGGGCTCCCGCAGCTGTCGACCCGTGTGCTCGACGCGCACGAACTCGACCTGCCCGACGCCTCGTTCGACATGGTGACCAGTGGCCTCACCCTCCACTTCGTCGACGACCCGGCGCGTGTGCTCGCCGGCGCGCACCGGGTGCTGCGGCCTGGCGGCCTGCTCGTGTACTCCACGCCGGGCCCGCCGCCCCCACCGCCGGAACGCGACCCGAGGTGGGACTTCCACGGCGCGCTGATCGCCGAGATGGCGGCCCGGCCGGGCGCGGGCAAACGGCCCGACCCCTTCACCCCACCGCCGAGACCCCTGGCGCGGATGTGCGCCGAAGCGGGTTTCGTCGACCCGGTGGACGGTACGGCGCACGCGACGTTCCGGTTCCGCGACCCCGGGCACTACTGGGAGTGGAGCATGTCGCACGGCTTCCGCGGGTTCGTCGAATCCCTCGGCCCCGACCTCGCCGCCGAGTTCCGCGAACGCTCCCTGGCGGGACTCGCCCGGCTCCACGCCGAGGGCGGCATCACGCTCAGCCCGTCCATCGGCCTGCACCGCGTCCGCAAACCGTAGGCCGCCCCACCCCGGCGCCCGCTGATCTGACGCGTGCCGCCGGTGGCACGCCCGCCGTGCGCCGCCACCCCGTCTCCCGGTGCCGTCGGCCGCCATCGCCGGCATGACCGGTCATGCCGGATACGCGCGCCCGACGCGTGTGCACGCGACCTTTGGGCGCTGCCGGTCGACACGACGGCCAGCGGCCGTCACTGGCCGGGCGGTCGCACCTGCGACGTGCCGTCTGGTGACCGTGCGTTGCGAGCCTCGTCACTCCGTCGACCCGGTGGTCTCTCAGTGACTGTGCGAACACGGCTACGGTATGGTCGCCAAGGGGCCTGCGGGCCGTAAGCCAGGAATTGACCGTCGACCGGGCGGAAGAGCTTCATATCTCCCCGGATCGGCTCTGGGTAGGAGCGGCGGACGACGATTTCGTCGCCCATCACCTCTCGGGGCTCTCCCTCGGAGCCGCGCCGCAGGACGAGGAGTTCGGAGCACAGCGGATGTTCGTCGACACCTCGGGGCACAGCGGCTACTGGGATGCGAACAGCAGATCGCTCGACACCATGGGGGCCATCATCGCCGGAGTCGCACCGCTCGACAGTGCGACGGGGCGGTGAGGGGGGACCGCGTGGCTGCGAGGCCGCGCAACGCAGTTGTCGTCATGGCCACGGTGCTGATGCTTGGAGGATGCGTGTCCGGAGGTAGCGACGATCGCGGGATCAACGATCCGCTTCCGCGCATGAGCGAGCCGGACGCGCAGGAATGGGTGGTCCATTGGACCGAGTCGATGGCCAGGACGGCTCGTGCGGAGATCGATCCGGAGAGCCAGCGGGTCGACTTCTCTCCGTGCGTGGGCGGGAACGACGAGGTGGTGAACGACGGCCGTTTCCACCTGCGGTATTCCGTGCGGGCGGACATCGCGCCGGAGCGGCGGGCCGAAGCCGTTCGCGACATCCGGGACGCCCTGCTGGAGCGGGGACTGGAAATCGAGGGCTACCGTTCGGACCCGACCTTGTATCCCGCGAACGCCCTGGGTGCGCGACATCCGCAGGATCAGCAGTCGGTCACCGTCGAGGACAACGGTGAGAATCAGCTGCTTCTCATCGTGCACACGCCCTGTCTGCTGCCGCCCGGCGTGGAGCAGCAGGAACTCTGATCCGCTTGCAGCCGGCCACTGGCCTCCGCGGTGTGCTGTTTACCGCCTGTGCCCGAACCTTGGGTGAGCGTCTGCCCAAGTCACAGTTCGGAAGAGGCGAGCCGAAGGCGGCTTGATCGGCAGGCGCGAGACGCCTGGGCTTCCGGCGGGCAGCAGCCGGGCGGGCGACAGGAAGCGCGCCTGGTGGTGGCCTACGGGGCAACGCCCGTGGCATGGTTGCCGGCATGTCAGTCGGCGCGGCTCCGGGCAGTGAGGTCGTCCTTGAGACGAATCGCCTGCTGCTCCGACCATTCCGGGTGGCCGAGGCTGTCGTCCTGCGCGAGCTGTGGACCGAACGCGATCCACGCGTGCCGCCGCACCGCCGCATCGACGCGGACGGACGCCCCACGGTCGCGGAACTCGTGGATACGATCCGCACCGGCCAGCTGTCGTCGATCGGGTTGTTCGCGGTCGAGCGGAAGACCTCGCACGACGTCATCGGGTACTGCGGGCTGGTCGACGGCTGGCGTGGAGCGGAAGGGGAGCCGGAACTGGCATTCGAGCTGCTGCGCCGAGTCTGGGGCCGGGGCTACGCGACCGAGGCTTCGTCGGCGGTGGTGGAATGGGCGCGTTCGTCCGGGTACGCACGTCTGTGGGCCACGGTCTGGGACTGGAACACCGCTTCCCGACGCGTGCTGGCCAAAATCGGATTCACCGAAACCGAGCGCAGGGAAGTGAACGCGCCGCACGGGACGACACTGTTCACCACGAGACGGCTCTGAGGGCCCGCTTCCGGACGCGGGTACTCGTCATCGCGTCGCCCGCCTGGCCAGCAGCGCGTCCAGCGTGCTCGCGAGCCGTTCGACCGGGTTCGCGCCGGCGGACGCGGCGCGCCAGGCCACGAACCGGTCGGGGCGCACCAGCACGGCTCCGGCCGGGCCGTGCCCGCGCCAGCGGGTCCACGTGGAACGCGGGTCGAGGTAGTCGCCGTCCAGGTGCCCGATGCGCACCGCGTCCAGCGGAAGTCCGGTGCGCGCGGCGGCCTTCTCCGCCGCCGCGCACCACGCGTGCCCGTCCTCGCCCGCGATCAGCAGGAAGCGGCCCGGGCTCAGCAGCCGTGCGACCGGCAGCCGTTCGCCGTCCGGGTCGGTCAGCCAGGCGTGCGGCAGCGGGTGTCCCGGCCGCGCGGCCGGCTGGTGTATGCGCACCGGGTCGGGGTTGTGGGGCACGGGGGTCCCGTCCGGCACCACGGCGCCCTGGTCGTACACGTAGCCGAACTCGACGCCGAGTTCGTCGAACTCCATCGACTGCGCGGCGACCGTGCGCAGGAACGCCCGCCGCGCCGCCCGGTCCTCCGGGGCGTCGCTCCACAGCCGGCGGGCCCGCCGCCAGTTCTCGGCCGGGCCGGCCTGCGGGCCGCCGCCGAAGTGGGCGTGGATGGCGAGGTGGTTGCGGGTGCTGTCCAGCGCGCGCCGCACGCCGGCGGCGGCGACCGGCCGGCGTTCCGCGGCGTAGCTCTCCAGCAGCCCTTCGCCCGCGTGGCCGTGCAGGACGGCGGCCAGTTTCCAGGTCAGGTTCTGCGCGTCGTGCATCGCCGAGGTCAGGCCGAGGCCACCGGGCGGCGGGTGCCGGTGGGCGGCGTCGCCGAGGAGGAAGACCCGGCCGTCGCGGAACCGCTCCGCGACGACGCCTTCCAGGGACCAGCGCGAGATGCCGCGCACGGTCACCGCGTCGGCCGCGGGCCCGAGCGCGGCGCGCAGGTCGGCGCGCACCGACGCCTCGTCGAGCGCACGTCCGTCGGCGGCCGGATAGTGCAGGTGGAACGCCCATTCCTCCGAGTCGGGCCCCCAGCGGCGCGGGCCGAGCGGCACCAGCACGCCGCCGGTGCCCAGGTCGGGCAGCCACAGCCAGCGGATGAGCACGTCGGGGTCACGCGCCCAGCGCGAAAGGTCGCCGGAGAGGTGGAAGGTCACCATGCGCGCCACGTCGCGCACGCCCTCGAACGCGATGCCGAGCGCAGGACCGACCGTGCGCCCCCCGTCGCAACCGAGCAGGTATCGGGCGCGCACGCGCAGCCGCGCGCCGGTGGTGTGGTCCGTGACGTCGGCGGTCACCCCGCCGGTGTCCTGCGTGAACGCGGTCAGCTCGTGGTGGAACCGGACGCGGCCGGGCGCGAGTTCCTCGGCGCGGGCCCGCAGGCGCGGTTCGAGGCGCGACTGCGGAAGGTTGGCAGGCCGCTCCGCGCTCGCGGCCCGCCACTCGGGACTGTCGCCGCCGGCGCCCCAGGACTCGATGCGCGCCACGCGGCGCCCGTGGTCGGGACTTTCGCCCGCCAGGCCGACGTACCAGGCCGAATAGGCCATCTGCGCGGCGGGGGTGCCCGTCGCGTACACGTCTTCGGCCAGGCCGATGTCGCGCATGATCTCCATGGCGCGCTGGTTCAGCAGGTGGGCCCTGGGCAGCACGGACGGCGCCGGGTCGGCGGTGACGAGCAGGGAGTCGACGCCCATGCGGCTCAGGAGCGTCGACGCGGTGAGGCCGGCGGCGCCGCCGCCGGCGATGAGAACGGGTACATCGAGGTCGTTCGTCACTGTGCGCTCCGCGAGACGTTCGGCGTGGCGTGGGCGGTGGTGGGCGTGGGTGAGACAGCGGCGATCGATGTGATCGAATCATCAGACTTGATGGACCGTCAGGTCAAGCGGGTGGGGCTCGTACGGCTGACCAGGCGATCTGGCGTTTGAATGCGTCGGCGGCCCGGGGCTTCGCGGCGCACCGGCGCCTACGACGCGCGGCTCTCGCCGCCCGCGCGACCGCTGCCGAGACGCGCGCCGTACCGCCGCCTCCGCGCGCCGGCGCGCACGCCGACGCGTCAACTTGGCGCCGCCATGGGCCGTTTGCGCGGCCCGCCGCCCCTGGGCAGGCTGCCGCCATGGAACCGACTCAGCGGGCCGTCGCCCGGCTCACCGCGGCCGGCGTGCACGGCGTCGCGCTCACCTGGGTGGACAACGCGGGCCTCACCCGCGTCAAGACCGTGCCCGCCCAGCGCCTGGCCCGCGTGGCCGACGAGGGCGTCGGCATGTCGCCCGTCTTCGACGTCTACCTGGTCGACGACTCGATGACCGGCAGCCCGCGCATCGGCGGTCCTGACGGCGACCTGCGGCTGGTGCCCGACCTGCGCGCCCTGACCCCGCTGGCCGCCCAGCCCGGCTGGGCCTGGGCGCCCGCCGACCGGTCGGAGCAGGGCGGCGCGCCCTACCCGGCGTGCCAGCGGCGGTTCGCGGCGCGCCAGGCGGAACGCGCCCTGGCCGCGCACGGCATCGAGGTGCGCATGGGCTTCGAGACCGAATGGGTCGTCACCCGGTCGGGTGAACCCGTGGGCGCGGGGCCCGCCTACGGCATGGCCCGCCTGGTCGGGCATTCCGCCTACCTCGACGACCTCGTCGTGGCCCTGACCGAGCAGGGCGTGGGGCTGCTCCAGCTGCACCCGGAGTACGCGCCGGGGCAGTTCGAGGTGTCGGTCGCGCCCAGCGGGCCCGTGGGCGCCGCCGACCTGGCCGTCCTGGTGCGCGAGACGATCCGCGCGGTGTCCGTGCGGCACGGCCTCGACGCCTCGTTCGCGCCCGTCGTCGACCCGGACGGACTCGGCAACGGACGCCACCTGCACCTCAGCCTCTGGCGCGACGGCCGCAACCTGTGCCGGGACGGCGACGGCCCGCTGGGCATGACCCGCGTGTGCGAGGCGTTCCTCTCCGGCGTCCTGCGCGAACTGCCCGCCCTGCTCGCCATCGGCGTGCCCTCGCCCGCCGGCTACCTGCGGATCAGGCCGTCGTTCTGGTCCGGCGCCCACCAGTGCTGGGGCCTGGAGAACCGCGAGGCCGCGCTGCGCTTCATCACCGGCGCACCGCAGGACCCCGGCGGCGCGAACGCCGAGGTCAAGTGCTTCGACAACGCCGCCAACCCCTACCTCGTGACCGGCGCCGTGATCGCCGCCGGGCTGGCCGGGATCGAGGCGGACCGTTCCCTTCCGCCCCCCGTCGCCGGCGACCCGGCCGCCCTTCCCGAGGCGGCCCGCCCGCCCCGGCTGCCGGAGACGCTGCCCGAGGCGCTCGGCCACTTCGAGCGCTCCGCCGTGCTGCGGGACGCGCTCGGCGAGGCGCTGCACGGCGCCATCGCGGCGGTCCGCCGGGCCGAGGCCGCGCTGTTCGAGGCCGCGACGCCGCGCGAGATCGCCGCCGCGACCCGCGACCGCTACTGAGGAGCGCCATGGACCCCCTTCCGCTGGTCGACCAGCACTGCCACGGCGTGCTGCGCGACGGGCCGCGCGACCGCGCGGGCTTCGAAGCGCTGCTCACCGAGTCGCACGCGCCGCCCGCGCCCGGCACCAGCTTCTTCGACACGCAACTCGGCTTCGCCGTGCGCCGGTGGTGCGCGCCGGTGCTCGGCCTCGAACCGCACTGCGCGCCCGACGCCTACCTCGACCGCAGGCGCGCGCTCGGCACGCCCGAGGTCACCCGCCGCCTGCTGCGCGCGGCGCGCGTGCGCACGTTCCTCGTCGACACCGGGCTGCCGGGCGACCTGCTGGCACCGGAGGAACTGGCCGCGGCCGGCGGCGGCGCGGCCCGCGAGATCGTCCGCCTCGAACCGCTCGCGGAACGGGCCGCCGCCGAGGCCCGCGGCGCGGACGCCTTCCTCGCGGCGCTCGGCGCGGCGATCGGGACGGCGGCGGGAACCGCCGCCGGGTTCAAATCGGTCGCCGCCTACCGGTACGGCCTCGACCTCGACCCGCGCCCGCCCGCGCCCGCGGAACTGTGGACCGCGGCCACCCGCTGGCTCGCCTCGGGCCGCACCGGGCGGCTGACCGACCCGGTGCTGCTGCGGCACCTGATGTGGTCGGCCGCGCGCACCGGGCTGCCGCTCCAGGTGCACACCGGGTTCGGCGACCCCGACCTGCGGCTGCACCGCGCCGACCCGCTGCTGCTGACCGACTTCCTCCGGGCCGTCGAGCCCACCGGCTGCCGCGTGGTGCTGCTGCACGGCTACCCGTTCCACCGCAACGCGGGCTACCTCGCCGCCGTGCACCCGCACGTCTACGCGGACGTCGGCCTCACCCTCGGCCACACCGGCGCCCGCGCCGAGGCGGTGCTCGCCGAGATGCTGGAGCTCGCGCCGTTCGGCAAGCTGCTGTTCTCCACGGACGCCCATGGGCTGCCCGAGCTGTACCTGACCGGCGCGCAGCTGTTCCGGCAGGCCATGGCGCGCCTGGGCACCCGCTTCACCGGCGACGGCTCCTGGTCGCGCGCCGACGCCGACCGCGTGGCCGCCCTCCTGGCCGCGGGGAACGCGCGGCGCCTCTACGGGCTCGACGACGGACTCGACGACGGACTCGACGACTGATCCGGGACCGCGCGCGGCGCGCGGCCTCGCGCGACCGGCCCCGGGCCGACCCGCCCTACGCCGACCCGCCCTACGCCGACCCGCCCTACGCCGACCCGGGCCCGTCCTGGGCCGACTCGCCGAACAGGTCGAGCAACTCGACCCGCCCGAACATCCGCGCGGTGTCGACGGCGGACGGCTGGCCGGCCGCGGGGTCGGCGCCCGCGCGGAGCAGCACGCGCACCACCTCGATCTCGCCCTTGAACACCGCGCCCGCGATCGGCGTCTGCCCCTTGTCGTTCACCCGGCTCGCGTCGGCGCCCCGGTCGAGCAGCGCCGTGACGGTGTCCGGGTGCCCGTGGTAGGCGGCCAGCATCAGCAGCGTGTCGCCCTTGTCGTTGCTCAGGTTCGGCGGAACGCCCGCGTCGACGTACGCGGCGACCGTCGCGGTGTCCCCCTGGCGGGCCAGATCGAAGATCTTGCTCGCGAGCTGAAGCACCTCGGGGTCGTGCGCGGGCTCGTTGCTCTCCGGTGCCGGGCCGGTCATGGGGACGTCCTCCAAAGTAGCGCTGTGTCTCACCAGCCTACGTACTCTGGTGGCCATGTTTGCCTCATGCGCGCAGGCGTTCCGGTGGGACCGGCCGGCGCAGCTGGCCGGCCTCGTCACGCTCGGCGATGTGGCCGCGTCGTTCCTCGTGGCCGAGGAGGGCGGCTGGAGCGCGGCGTTCGGCTCGCGCTGCCTGCTCGTGCTCGGCTGGCTCGCCGTCGCGCTGCGCCACCGCCGGCCCGTGCCGTGCGCGGCGGCTGCGCTCGCGGCGGGCACGGCGTTCTACCCGATGGCCTCGGTGGACGGCGTGTCCCCCGTGCTGCACTTCGTGATCGTCCTCTACACGGCGGCCAGGGCCGGCCATCTGGTGGCCGCGGTGGCGCTCGTGGCCGCCAGCATGCTGCTCATCGGCTGGGGCGAGTTCTCCCTGGCGCACGAGGACGGCCGCCGCGAGGTCGACAACATGGCCCTGATCCTGATCAGCGGGTGGTTCCTGAGCGCGGTGTCGTTCGGGCACGCGGCGCGGATCCGGCAGGCGTACGTGCGCGAGGTGGAGGAGCGCGTGCGCGCGGCCGAACGCGAACGGGACGTCCGCGCGCGGCAGTCGGCCATCGAGGAACGGCTGCGGATCGCGCGCGAACTGCACGACGTGCTGGGGCACAGCATCTCCCTGATCAACGTGCGGGCCGCCGCGGCCGTGCACCGCAGCGCCAAGCGGCCCGGCGAGACGGAGGAACTCGTCGACGCGCTTGAGGCCGTGCGCGCGACCAGCAAGGACGCGCTGCGCGAACTGCGCGCCACACTCGGCGTGCTGCGCCAGGTGGACGAGGAGGCGCCGACCGACCCGGCCCCCGCGGGACTTGAGCGGATCGGCGAGCTGGCGGACCGCGCCGCGGCCACCGGCCTCGACGTGCGGTGCCGGACGACCGGCGAGCCGCCGCCCGTTCCGCCGCAGATCTCCCTGGCCGCCTACCGGATCGTGCAGGAGTCGCTGACGAACGTCACCCGGCACGCGCGGGCCACCCGCGCCGACATCCGACTGGCCTTCGCGCCGGGCGAGTTGCGCGTCGACGTCACCGACGACGGCCGCGGCGCGGGCTGCGGCCCCGGCGTGCCGGGCAGCGGCATCGCGGGCATGCGGGAACGGGCGCGGGCGCTGGGCGGTGAACTGACCGCGGCCAGCACCGGTTCGGGGTTCCGGGTCGCCGCCCGGCTGCCCCTCCCGCCGCCGGCCGGGGCGGCGGAGCCCGCCGCCCCGGACGCCGCCGACGCCGCGCGGCCGGCGCGTGCGCCGGGGGCGACACTCACCCGACCGTGACCGGCGGCAGGTTGACGGCCCGCCGGGCCGACCGCGCGGCCGCCGTGCCCCCGCACGCCCCGGGCAGCGTTCGGGGGCGCGCGGCGGCCACCGCCGTCAACTTTGGTTGACCGCATGCGCGATGGTCACCTACGGTTGACGCGTGGATGGGGAACAGCTGACCGATCTCGCGGCGTCCACGGCCGACCGCGACCCGTTGGCGGGACTGAACGCCGTGGCGCGGCTGCGCGCCGAGACGGACCGCGTCGAAGCGGTGCTGGTGCGCCGCGCCCGCACCAGCGGTGCCACGTGGCCGCAGATCGCCGCCGCCCTGGGCGTTTCGAAGCAGGCGGTGCACAAGAAGTACGCGGGCCGTGGCCTGTTCGGCGGTCGGCCGTGACCGCCGGAACACACGGTGACCAGCGGCTCGTCGCCCGACTCGGTGAACTGCTCGGCCCGCGCCACCCGGTGGCCGCGGCAGCCGTGGTCACCCCCGGGGGCACGCGCGTGGCGAGCCGCGGCGCCGGCCTCGGCGCCGACTTCGAGATCGGCTCGATCGCGAAGGCCGTCACCGGGCTGCTGTACGCCGACGCGCTCGCCCGGGGCGAGATCGGCCCCGGCACGCGCCTGGGCGAACTGCTGCCACTGGGCGGCGCCCCCGCCGGGCGGGTGACGCTCCGCTCGCTGAGCACCCACAGGTCCGGCCTGCCCCGGCTCCCCGCGTCCGCGCGCCCGTGGCGGCGCACCGTCGCCCTGTGGCGGCACGGAGCCAACCCCTACGGCGAGGACCTCGAACAGCTTCTCGACCAGGCGCGCGGCGTTCCGCTGGGCAAGCCGCGCCCCCGCTACTCCAACCTCGGGTTCCAGCTTCTCGGGCACGCCCTCGCCCGCGCCGCCACGACGACCTACCCGGAGCTCGTCCGGCAGCGCGTCGCCACCCCGCTGGGCCTCGACCCCTTCTACGTCCCGAGGACGGCGGACGAGCTCGGCCCCGGGGCACTCGCGGGCAGCAGCCGAAGCGGACGGCCGCGGCAGCCCTGGACGGGTGAGGGGATCGGGCCGGCCGGCGGCATCCGGGCCTCCATCACCGGCATGGCCCGTTTCGCGGCGGCGGTGCTCGACGGCAGCGCCCCGGGCACCGCCGCACTCGACCCGGTCGCCCCGTTCGGCTCGGGCGCCCGCATCGGCGCCGCGTGGATCACGATGCCGGTGGCGGGCCGACCGGTCACCTGGCACAACGGCGGCACCGGCGGCTTCAGGTCCTGGCTCGGACTCGACCGCGCCACGGGCACCGGCGTCGCCGTCCTGTCGGCCACCGCCGCGCCGGTCGACCGCCAGGGGTTCGCGCTCCTGGCCGAGCACAGCCGCCGCGACGGCTGACGACATGATCGGGACGTCGCCAACTGTGCCTGCCTCCGAACGCGCGGTGCGCCCCCGCCCGCCCGGTGCCGCCCGTGCCCGGAGGCGGCTGCCGCGTCGGCGCGCCTACCCTGGTCGCCATGACCGCGACGCGCCCCGGGGAGCCCGGCGGAACACGAGTGAGAGTCCTGCTCGCGGACGACCAGCGGCTCGTGCGCGCCGGGTTCCGCTCGATCCTGGAGGACGAGGAGGACATCGAGGTCGTCGGGGAGGCGTCGACCGGGGTCGAGGCGGTGCGGCTGGCCGGTGAACTGCGGCCCGACATCGTGCTGATGGACATCCGGATGCCGGAGCAGGACGGGCTCGCCGCGACCGGCCTGATCGTCGGTGACCCGGCGCTCGCGCGGGTGCGGGTGGTCATCCTGACGACGTTCGACGTGGACGACTACGTCTACGGCGCGCTGCGCGCGGGCGCCTCGGGTTTCCTGGTCAAGGACACCGAGCCGATGGAACTGCTGCACGGCATCCGGGTGTGCGCCCGCGGCGACGCGCTCATCGCGCCCTCCGCGACCAGGCGGCTGATCCAGGAGTTCGCCGGGCGGGCGCGCCAACCCGACCCGAGCCCGCGCCTCAACGCCCTGACCGAACGCGAGCGCGAGGTCATGGCCCTGGTCGGCGCGGGCCTGACGAACGACGAGATCGCGCGGCGCCTCGTGGT
Organism: Streptomyces marincola; assembly: GCF_020410765.1. Classification (NCBI taxonomy): domain Bacteria; kingdom Bacillati; phylum Actinomycetota; class Actinomycetes; order Kitasatosporales; family Streptomycetaceae; genus Streptomyces; species Streptomyces marincola. Next base: position 3,995,910 of record NZ_CP084541.1, read on the forward strand.
CAGCCCGGCCACGGCGAAGACCCACGTCAGCCGCATCATGACCAAGCTGAACGTCCGCGACCGGGCGCAGCTGGTGATCCTCGCGTACGAGACCGGGATGATCACGCCCGGCTGGATGAGCTGACCCCGCCGCTCCGGGCGGACGGCACCACTCGGCGCACTCCCGCTCGTGCCCGGGCGCACTCCCGCTCGTGCTTCCGCTCACGCCGCCGCTCGCGCCCGGGCGTTCGACCCGGGGAGTACGCCTCCCCGCCCGGCGTGCGACTCCTGGGGTACGGACGGCGCCGCCCGCCGGGGGACGCGGAGGGCGGTGCCGTGGGCCGACGGTGGGTGCGGGCCCGGGGCGCCGCCGCACGGCGGACCGCCGGCCGCGCGGCGCGCGGCCGACCGCGGGCCCGTGCGCCGGCGGGGCGCGGGACCGAGGGCGGCCCCCCGCCGGCCGGCCGCCGCCCGTCCCGACAGGGGGAGACCCACCATGACCACCGTCAAGTCCCGGGAGAAACCAGGCGTGTTCGCGCGCGTCGCCGGGTTCGCCCACCGCCGCAGGTGGCTCGCCATCGGCCTGTGGCTCGCCGTTCTCGTCGGGGTCTGGGGCGTCGCCTCGGCCACGGGCGACGACTACCGCGAGGACTACTCGCTGCCGGGCACCGAGTCGCAGGAGGCCGGGGACCTGCTGGCCGAGCACGGGTCAGGACAGGCGGGCGACACGATGAACGTGGTGCTCCAGCACGAGTCGGGCCTCGAAGACCCTGCGGTGGAGCGGCGGGTCGAGGCCATGCTGTCCGAGCTGGCGGGACTGCCGCGCGTCACGCAGGTGCGCGGCCCGTACGACGACGCCTCGGCCGTCGCGCCCGGCGGCACCATCGGCTACGCGACGCTGGTGCTCGACACGCCGTCCGAGCAGATGGCGCTCGCGGACGTGGAGCGGGTCGAGGAGACCGCGCGGCAGGCGGAGGGCGACGGGCTGCGGATCGAACTGGGCGGTGACGCGGCCCGGTTGCTCGCCGAGGGCGGCGGCGGTCCCGCCGAGGGCGCGGGCATCCTGGCCGCGCTCGTCATCCTCGTGTTCATGTTCGGCACGGTCGTCGCGGCCGGACTGCCGGTCATCACCGCGCTGTTCGCGGTCGGGGCGACGCTCGGCCTGATCGTCGTGCTCTCGAACGTGTTCACCATCGCGGACTACACGTCCTACGTGATGATGCTGGTGGGGCTCGGGGTCGGCATCGACTACGCGCTGCTGAGCTTCGCGCGCTACCGCCACGAGCTGGTGCGCGGCGCGCCGCCCGAGCAGGCCGCGACGCGGGCGATGGACGCGGCCGGCCGCACGGTGTTCTTCGCGGGCTGCACGGTCATCGTGGCGCTGCTCGGCCTCGTGGTCCTCGGCCTCGGCTCGTTGCAGGGCATGGCGCTGTCCGTGGCGCTGACGGTGCTGATGACGATGATCGCCTCGCTGACGTTGCTGCCCGCGCTGCTCGGCGTGTTCGGTGAACGCTTCGCCCGCCAGTTCACCGCGCGGGCCGCCAAGCGCGCGGCACGCGGCCGGGCGCCCTCCGGCACGGCCTGGCGCCGGCTCGGCGGCGGCGTGCAGCGGCACCCGGTGATCGCGCTGGTGCTCGCGGTCGCGGCGCTCGGCGCGCTGGCGCTGCCCGCGCTGGACCTGCGCCTCGGCTTCAACGACGCCGGCAACGACGCACCGGAGTCGACCAGTCGGCAGGCGTACGACCTGCTCTCCGAGGGCTTCGGACCGGGGTTCAACGGCCCGCTCGTCGTGGTGGCCGAGGGCGGGGACGCGGGCGCGGAGCGGGCCGCCGCGGCGGCGGCGGAGGCGCTGGCCGGGGCGGAGAACGTGGCTGCGGTCTCCCCGCCGGTGCCGACGGAGGACGGCGCGATCGCCACGCTGTTCCTGTTCCCCGGGTCGGCGCCGCAGGACGAGGCGACCTCCGACCTGGTGGCCGAGCTGCGCGAGGCGGTGCTGCCGGGCGTCGAACGGGACACGGGCGCCGCGTTCATGGTGACCGGCTCGACCGCGGCCACCGTGGACTACTCGCTCAAGGTCGCCGAGCGGATGCCGCTGTTCGTCGCGATCGTGGTGGGGCTCTCGGTGCTGCTGCTGACGGTGGTCTTCCGCTCGGTGCTGATCCCGTTGAAGGCCGCGCTGCTCAACCTGCTGAGCATCGGCGCCGCGCTCGGCGCGATGACGCTGGTGTTCCAGGAGGGCGCGTTCGGCGTCGAGGCCGGGCCGATCGAGGCGTACCTGCCGGTCCTGGTGTTCGCCATCGTCTTCGGCCTCTCGATGGACTACGAGATCTTTTTGGTCTCGCGCATCCACGAGGAGTGGGAGCGTTCCGGGGACCCGGCGCACGCCGTCCGCGAGGGACTGGCCCACACCGGGTCCGTGATCACCGCCGCAGGGGCCATCATGATCGTCGTCTTCGGCGCGTTCATGATGAGTTCGGAGCGCATGCTTCAGCAGATGGGCTTCGGTATGGCGGTGGCGATCTTCGTGGATGCCGTGGTCATCCGGTGTGTGATCGTCCCCGCCGCCATGCAGGTGCTCGGCCGCCGTGCCTGGTGGCTGCCGAAACCGCTGGCGCGGGTCCTGCCGAGGGTGGATCTTGAGCGGCACTGAACGCCGCGTAGACCGCCTCGACCGCCCTGGGACTCGGTACGCGCCCCATGCCCAGGGTCCGCGCGGCCTTCCGCAGCGCCGTGCTGACCATGTCGCCCGCGGTGGCGAGTGCCGCCTCGCGCTGGTCCTCGGGTGCCGCCGCGACCCGGTGCGCCTGCCGGATCACGTCGGTGAAGACCGACTGGACCCGCTTGTAGGCCAGGTAGCGCGGCAGGTCGCGGGTGAGGCCCGCCGCGGCGCCCGGGAGGCGTTCGTCGACGGCGCGCGCCCAGTGCGTGAGCAACGCGTGCTCCTGCGCGGGCGGGTAGCGCATGAGGTGCAGGTGCGTGGCCACGTCGTAGAGCGGGTCGCCTAAGAGCGCCAGCTCCCAGTCGATCGTCCACAGCAGGCCGTCGGTGTCGGCGACGATGAGGTTGTCGCGGTGCAGGTCGCCGTGCAGGAGGCAGAACGGCCGGTCGGTGAGCAGCGCGGCGTCACGCGCCAGCGGCCCGGTGGGCGAGAGCACCACCGGGTCGACGCGCAGCGCCGTGAACAGCCCGTGCAGAGCCGGGCGGTGCACGGCGTAGACGCGCCGCCGGGTGAAGCGCACCAGGCCCCGCATGAAGTCGCGGCTCGTGCGGGGCCGCAGCGCCGCCGGGCAGGAGTGCACCCGGGCGAGCGTGGCGGGGGACACGGCGGCCATGCGGCCGAACAGGTCGGTGAGCTGGCCGAGTTCCGCGCCGGTGAGGGCGGTGCCCGGCGGGCGGACCGCCGACAGCGGCGCGCCCTCGATGTAGCCGTGCACGCGCGTCCCCGCGGGCCCCAGCCGGTAGACGGGGGCGATACGGGGCATGCCGAGCTTGGCGAGTTCGGTGAGAACGTCCTCCTCGTGGGTGAAGCAGCGAGGGTCGAAGCGGTGCACCCCGGGCCGGGGGAGTCCGGCCTTCAGCCGTCCCAGGGGCGCCAGTTCGCCCTCCGCGTGCAGGACCTGCCAGGTGCGGTGGTGACCGCGCAGGGTGGTGGTCAGGGGCAGCGGCTGGCTCATGTTGGTGGCCTTCCGGCAGCGAGTTGGTTGCAAGTAGCAGAACCGTACGCCGCTGCCGGAGTGTTTCCGATGGCTCAAAAGGGTGCATCTCAGCCGGAGGCGGGCGCGATGAGCGCCGTGAGGACGTGCTCAAGCGAGCGCACCACGTCCCGTGCGCCCGCCGCCAAGAGCTGTTCTTCGCCACTTTTCTCGAACGCGTAGCCGAGGAAGGCCACGCCGGCCGCCCGGGCCGCCTCGAAGTCCGCCACGCTGTCGCCGATCATCAACGCCTCGCGCGGCGCGGTCCTGGTGGACGCCAGGGCGCGCAGCAGCGAGTCGGGATGCGGTTTGAGCAGGGAGACGTCCTGGGTGCGGCCGTGGACCCGGCCGCCGACGTACCCGGCGAGCTTGTGCCGGTTGAGGTAGTGCTCCGCGGCCAGGGGTGAGTTGTTGGTCGCGATGGCCACCTGTCTGCCCCGGGTGGAGAGCGCGGCGATCAGCGCCGCCGCGTAGGGGGTGGGGGGCGCGGTGGCCGCCGCGGAGATCTCCTCGCGGGTCAGCGCCGCTTCGAGGCGGGACAGCACGCCGGGCGCCGGCCGTGCGCGCGCGATGCCGCGCAGCACCCGGTGCGGGTCGGGCGAGGTCCGTAACTCGGGGGTGAGCAGCGCGGACACCGAGAGCTCCGCGGCGAGCCCGCGCAACCGCCGCGCGATGGACTCGGCGGTGTGGACGGCGAAGAGGCGGCACACCGGCCCGTCGAAGTCGAAGAGAACACAGCTGGCATTACTGATGAGTTCCCTCATCTAACCGAGTGTGAGTGGTTGGGCCAGCGTTGACCAGAGGGACTCGAACCACTGGTGTGACTCCTCTACAAACGCGGTGTCCGACGAGGAGCGGAAAACCTTGGAGTTGAGCCCCAGTACGTCGTAGATCTCCAGCTGCTCCTGCTCGTACTCCACCACACGGGGAACAACCTGGTAGTAGGCGGTCAGCACTTCGGTGCCGTTGAGCAGGTACACCTTTTGCACCGGTGTGATGGGAACGGCGCGGATCTCGACGTCGACCTTGGGCACCAGGCCCATCTCGGCGAGGGAGGTGAGCTGGTGGCGCACGGAGGTGGCGAAGGTCCGGGTGAGGCGGCGCAGCCGCAGCAGCGGGCGGCGGTCCGCGGCGTCGGAGATGAGGCGCGGGTAGGCGAGCGGCGCGTCCGGGTTGGGCAGCATCACCCGAATGGAGATCGACTCGGGAGCCAGTTCGCCCGTGGAGATGGCGATGAGCGGGGCGGCGAGCGCGGCGTTCAGGGTCTCGGTGGTGAGGCAGAACGCGTCGATGCTGACGTGGTCGGCCTGGAAGGCGAGGGCGATGCGGTCGGCCACCTCGACGCCGGCCGGGCGCGGTGCGTCCTCCGCGGGAGAGCTGACGACGGCCGGCGCGCCGCGCCCCCGGGCGCTCAGGTAGCCCTCGCGTTCGAGCACGGCCAGCGCCTGTCTGACCGTGGTCCGGTTGACGCCGAACTCCTCGACGAGGGCACGCTGCGTGGGCAGCTTGGCGTGCCTGGGCAGCTCTCCCGAGCGTATGCGTTCGCGCAGGACGTCGGCGACGCGGTCCGGGGAGACCAGGTCACCGGCCTGCTCCGACATGTCGCTGTCCGGGGCGATCTCCTGACTCACGGCTCAACACCATACAACTTTCGGCCACTTGCGGAAGGTTGGAACCAGGACGTTTCCAAGTGGCCGCCAACTGGGCAAAACAAGCGTATAGTTGGTTGACAACTTAGCCAACTAGTCGGAACTTCGGCAAAGTTGACGTGATGTAGGGAGGCGTCATGCTGGTTACCACAGTGATCGTGGCTGCCTTCGGCATCGCGGTGGAGCGGGCGGTCGAAATCCAGTTCGGTCTGCCGGGCCTCATCGGCCTGTTGATCCTGCGGACGGGGGTGCGCGGGCGGAACTTCACCTGCGCCTGTGTGGGCACAGCGGTGTTGGCCACGCTGCTGGTCGGCAGCCTCTGAGCGGAAAACCGGTCAGGGGCCGCCGACACAGAAGGCGTCGGATTAGATCTGAAAATCGCAAGATTCTCAGAAGATGTCGGGGCACCAAGGGCGGCGTCCCGTGCGGAACAGCAGGTCCGCGCGGGACGCCGCCCGCGTCGTGCCCTCGTCCGCGAGCCCCGCCGCCACGAGCGTGGCCGCGGACTCGTCCCCCAGGTACAGCTGGGCGAGGGCGCTGGTGGGCAGGGTCAGGTCCGGCTCGCGCGCGGTCGGTGCCGCGAGGCCGCCCTCGGGCGACGCCGTGAGCAGGTACCGCCCCTCCGCCAGGCCCAGCGGGTCCCGCACGTCGAGCACCAGTTCCCCCTCGGTCGCGTAGGACCGCGCGCCGAGCAGCGCCGGCAGGTCGAGCGGGCGCAGCCACAAATGATCAGCCTGCTCGCGTATCCGGGCGGCGCGCGGGTTCGGCAGGAGCAGCGGGAGGACGGAATCCGGCGGTGTGCGACCGGAGTCGACCGTCGCGACCCAGTCGATGGACAGCAGGAAGCGCCACAGCAGCGCCTCGACGGCCGGGGACGTGGCCAGCAACGACCGCACCGACGCCGTCCCGTCGGGCATCCCCTCCCGCCACACGTTGTCCGTATCGAAGGTCGCCAGCCCCTGCGGCATCCCGGCCGCGTCCCGGTACAGCACGTGGAAGGGCTCGACCCAGGGGTCGGGTCCGAACCACAGCGCGCCCGTGCGCAGCTCCCAGACCTGCTCGCTCCGGTCGACCGCGCCCGGCTGGCCGCGCCGGAAGCGTTCGTGCAGCTCCGGGCCGACCTTGCGCACCTCCGCACCATCGACGAACGTCAGTGACCCCTCACTGGCGGGAAGTGACCACTTCGGATCGAGCCCCGAACGCGCCGCGTGCACCCGCCACGCCGTGAACGCGGTGGCCGCCCCGAACCCGAACCGGCCGTAGATCGGGTACTCGGCCGCGATCAGCGTGGCGGCCACGTCCCCGCGCTCCCTGGCCTCGGCCAGGTCGTCCGCCATCATCCGGCGCAGCAGGCCGCGCCGCCTGTGGGTGGCGAGGACGGTGACGGCGGATATCGCGTTCGCGGTGATCTCCCGGCCGCCCACAACGGTCAGCCGCTGATCGAAACTGCGCAACGTGGCGACGCACCGGTCGCCCTCGAACGCGCCACGGGGGCGGGAGCCGGGGACGTCGAGCCGCTCGCGGCGCTGTTCGAGTCCGGAGGGGTTCGCTTCGGGTGGAGTGAGGAAACCGGCGGACGCGGCGCGGACCCACGCGTCGCCGTCCGCCGGGGCGTCGTCGGTGACTGTACGGACATGCAGGGACATGCGGCGAGGCTATGCGCCGCGCGCCGGCGGCTGCCACGCAATTCCCCCGCCGCCGGCCCGGCCGGGGGCGGCCCGGCTCAGATTACGGCCCGCACCTCGCCGACCTGCCGCCCCGCGCCGAGCACCGGCTCGGCCGGCACCGCGGAGGCGTCGACGCCGAGCGAGGCGAGCACCGCCGCGAGCACGGGACCGCGGGCCCGCATGCCGCCGTCCTCGATCTTCAGGGCCAGCGCGCGGCCGTCCGGCAGCGCCACCGCCTGCACCGCCTCCGCGCCCCCCTTCGCCAGCAGCCCGGGCACCGCGCGCATCAGCAGGGTGTCCGCGCGCCCCTGGCCCGCCACGCACTCCGGGTGCGCGCGCATCGCGTCCGCCACCCGGCGTTCCGGCGTGCCAGGACCGGCGAGCACCAGGCCGCGGAACGCCCGCGCCAGCCCGGTGAGCGAACACGAGAACAGCGGCGCGCCGCAGCCGTCCACGCCCACGTGCGCCACCGGCTCGCCGGTCGCCGCCTCCACCGCCTCGCGGGCCAGCACCTGCACCGGGTGGCCCGGCTCTGTGTAGGTCGCCAGGGGCCAGCCGTTGGCCGCACTGGCCGCCAGCATCGCCGCGTGCTTGCCCGAGCAGTTCATCGCCGTGCGCGAGGCCGGCCCGGGGCCCGCCCCGTAACCGGGCCGGTCCGCGGGGCAGCGCAGCGCGTCCTCGTCCAGCCCGGCCTCGGCCAGCATGCGCGCCACCAGCTCCCGGTGCGCGTCCTCGCCCGCGTGGCTGGCCGCCGCGAGGGCGAGCCGTTCCCCCGCGAGCGAGAGCCCGGCGCGCAGCAGGCCCGCGGCCTGCATCGGCTTGTTGCAGGACCGGGGGAACACCGGCCCCGTCACGTCCCCGAGCGCCCTGAGCACCGAGCCGTCCGCCGCGAGCACCACCAGCGAGCCGCGGTGGCGGCTCTCGACGAAACCCGACCTGACGACCTCCGCGAGCACCGGAGCCGGCACCGGCTCCGCCGCCGGGGAACCCTCACGCGCCACCGAGGACATGCCCATCCCTCCACCGAGCCGGCCGCCCGCCGCGGGCCGGCGGGCGATCACGCCAGCAGGTCGTCGACCTGCGCTTCCCCCTCACGGTACCGGCGCGCGATCTCGGCCCCGCACCCGTCCGCCGTCCGGTGCAGCGCCTGCCTGCGCCTGGACACCTCCGCCTCGCAGCGGGCGAGCCGGCCGAGCGCGTCCCGCAGCACGTCGTCGTCGAGGGCCGTCAGGTCCGAGAGCTCGACCTCGCCGAGCACCTCCTCCGCGAGCAGCCGGTACTCCTCGCTCGCCGGCGTGCCGAGCGTCACGTGCCGGGCCGACGAGCGCTGCCGCGACGGGCCGTCGGCCAGGATGCGCGGCAGCTGGTCGAGCAGCGCGGGCGCGTGCGCGGCCCGCCGGCGCCGCTCCGCCTGGAGGATGTCGATCCGGCCCTGCAACAGCCGCCGCACGAAGCTGAGTTCGGCCTCCTCGCGCTGCGCCGCCCGGCGCAGCTCCCGCAGTTCTGGCAGGCGCAGCCGCCGCAGCTCCGCCTGGGTGGTCTCGCGCGGGGCACTGCACGTGCCGGGACCCGGTGTGATCATGCGGTATTAGTCCCCTCGTCCCTGTTTCGGCGCGGTAGCGCGGTACGTGCCCCGTGACACGCATCGTGTCACTGTGTACCCAGCCCGCGCAGCGATGTGGCACCCATCCGGTGGGCGTTCGGGCGCGGCGGAACGTTCCGGCATGATGGCGGGCATGCGAGCAGTGGTGCAGCGGGTGGACGGGGCGGCCGTCGTGGTCGACGGCGAGACCGTCGGCGAGATCGTGGGCCAAGGGCTGTGTGTGCTGGTCGGCGCCACGCACGGGGACACCGCGGAAACGGCGGCCCGGCTGGCGCGGAAACTGTGGACCCTGCGGGTCCTGCACGGCGAGAAGTCCTGCTCGGACGTGGGGGCGCCGCTGCTCGTCGTCTCGCAGTTCACCCTCTACGGTGACGCCTCGAAGGGCCGCCGCCCGACGTGGAGCGCCGCGGCCCCCGGCGCGCTCGCCGAGCCGCTGGTCGACGAGGTGTGCGCGCGGCTGCGCGCGCTCGGCGCGCACGTCGAGACCGGCAGGTTCGGCGCCTCGATGCGCGTCTCGTTGACGAACGACGGCCCGTTCACCGTCCTCCTCGACGTGTGAGCCGGAGCGCGGCGGCGGTGGGCCGCGCGCTCCCGCGCCCCCCTCACGCCTCGACGACCGCCTCCTGCGCCGCCGGGGTGTCGCCCGCCAGCAGCTCGGCGTCCACCGGAACGTTCCGCTTGACCAGCGCGAGGGCGATCGGGCCCAGCTCGTGGTGGCGCGCGGAGGTGGTGACGAACCCGAGCGCGCGCCCCTCGGCGCCGTCGGCGGCGAGCCGCACCGGCTCGCCGTGCTCGGGCAGCCGCACCTCGCTGCCGTCCAGGTGCAGGAACACAAGCCGCCGCGGCGGGCGGCCGAGGTTGTGCACGCGGGCCACCGTCTCCTGGCCCCGGTAGCAGCCCTTGTGCAGGTGGACCGCGGTGTCGAGCCAGCCGAGCTCGTGCGGGATCGTGCGGTGGTCGGTCTCCCGGCCGAGCCGCGGCCTGTGCCCCTCCACGCGCAGCGCCTCGAACGCCAGCACCCCCGCGGCGGGACCGTGCGCGGCGGCGAACGCGGGCAGCTCATCGCGCGGCAGGAACACGTCCCGCCCGTACGGCGTCTGCCGCACCACCGCACCGGCCGGGTCGGCCGCGATGGACCCCGCGGGCAGGTGCACCACGGCGAACGCGGCCGTCACGTCGGCGACCTCGACCCGGTAGAAGAACTTCATGCTCTCCAGGTAACCGGTCAGCGCCCCGGCCGCCCCCGGCTCGGTGTGCAGCCACGTCGTCGTGCCGTCGTCCACCAGGTACAGGGCGTGCTCGATGTGCCCCTTGGCCGACAGGATCAGCGCCTCGGTGGCATGCCCGGGCGCCAGCTCGGCCACGTGCTGCGTCAGCAGCAGGTGCAGCCAGCTCAGGCGGTCGGCCCCGGAGACGGTGACCACGTCGCGGTGCGAGAGGTCGACGAAGCCCTCGCCCGCGGCCAGCGAGCGCTGCTCGCGGAAGAGGTCTCCGTAGTGCGCGGCGACCCCCGCGTCCGGCTCGTCGGCGGCGACCGCACCCGGCAGGGACAGCAGAGGACTGGAGTACGACGGCATACCACAAGCCTACGGCGTGCGCCCGCGGGCCGGAGCCGCCCTCAGGACGGCCCGGGACCCCGGTCGGCGGCCCGCGCCGCGTGGGCCGCGGCGCAGTCGCCGCAGCGTCCGAAGATCGCGAAGTGCCGCAGGTCCGTCTCGAACCCGAACGCCTCCCTGAGCCGGTCGGCGAACGGCTCCGCGACCTCCAGGTCCGTCTCCAGCACCCGCTCGCAGTCCCGGCACATCAGGTGCAGGTGGTCGTGCCGCTCGGCCAGGTGGTAGGTGGGCGCGCCGTGGCCCAGGTGGGCGTGGGAGACCAGACCGATCTCCTCAAGCAGCTCAAGCGTCCGGTAGACCGTCGAGATGTTGACCCCGCCCGCCGTCCTGCGCACCTCGGTGAGGATGTCCTCGGGCGTCGAGTGCTCCAGCTTCTCGACGGCCTCAAGCACCAGCTGCCGCTGCGGGGTCAGCCGGTAGCCGCGGTTGCGCAGGTCGGTCTGCCAGTCGGTGCTCACCACACGGCCAGTGTAGAAGCAGAGAGAGGGCACGGACCCCGCCCGAGGGGACGGGACGGGGTCCGTGCAGGAGGCGTTCCCCATCGTGGGCGGTCCGGTGTCAAGCCGCCGTAAGCGCCCGTGCGAACCGGGCCGGTGCCGCGCCGGTGCCCCCGGAGCCGGGGTCGTTGCGCGCCGGGGGCGTGTCAGGGCTTTCCCGCCGGGGCGCGCGCCGGGGATGCTGTACGCCGCGGAGGCGCCCGCCCGGGCGCCCCCGAGCGCTGGGACAGGACCGGGACGGGGGACCGGCTCGGGACCCGGCGGCGCGGCAGCGGCAACGGCAGCGGCAACGGAAACAACGGAAACGAGGAGCACGCGATGGATCTGGGACTGGCCGACCGGGTGTACGTGGTGACCGGCGGCAGCCGGGGCCTTGGGTTCGCGACGGCCGCGGCGCTGGTCGCGGACGGCGCCCGGGTGGTGGTGTCGGCCCGCGACCCGCGCGACGTCGCCTCGGCGGTCGAACGGCTCGGTGGCGCGGGGCGCGCCGTCGGCCTCGCCGCCGACCTCGCGGACCCGCAGGCGCCGGCGCGCCTGGTGGAGACGGCGGTCAGCGGCTTCGGCCGGCTCGACGGCGCGCTGCTCTCGGTGGGCGGCCCGCCGCCCGGCACCGTGGGCGACGCGACGGACGAGCAGTGGCGTGCGGCGTTCGAGTCGGTGTTCCTCGGCGCGGTGCGGGCGGCCCGCACGATCACCGGGCACGTCGGCGAGGGCGCGGCGGTTGGCCTGGTGCTGTCCTCGTCGGCGCGGTCGCCGATCCCGGGCCTCGGCATCTCCAACGGGCTGCGGCCCGGACTCGCCATGGTCGCCAAGGACCTCGCGGACCAGCACGGGCCGCGCGGCGTGCGGGTGTTCGGCCTGCTGCCCGGCCGGATCGCGACCGACCGCACGCGCGAGCTCGACGCGGCGGCCGACGAGGAGACCCGCGCCAAGACCCGTTCCGCCATCCCGCTCGGCCGCTACGGCGAACCCGAGGAGTTCGGCCGGGTCGCCGCATTCCTGCTGTCCCCGGCCGCCGGCTACGTCACCGGCACGGTGGTCCCGGTGGACGGCGGCGCGCTGCGCACGCCCTGAGCGCGCGGCCCCGGGGGCGGTCAGAAGCTCGGGCTCCTGCCGCCCTCGTGGGCCGCCCGCCGGTGCCCGAGCACCGCGGGGAAGCGGTCGAGGACCAGCACCTCCTTGGCGGCGACCGGGTCGATGTGGCCGAGCACGCGGTAGATCGCGTTGTGGTCGCCGACCAGGTCGCGGCGGTATATCGAGTCGTGGTGCATGATCCGGTTCCGCAGCTTGCGCAGCGAGTCGAGCACCCCGTGCAGCTCGTCGCGCCGCCCCGAGTAGTACGGGAACGCCTTGTGCAGCGTCGGGACCCACAGCCGCCGGTCGTACGCGCCGCCCCGGCCGCCCTTGCTGAGCAGCGCCACCCAGAAGCCCAGGTTGAGCCCCGCCACGACGCTGTCGTGCGGGATCGGCCCGCGGCGCCCTCCGGGCTCGCCGCGGCACTTCGCGCGCGAGGCGGCCACCTGCCGCATCGAGGACTCGTTCAGCGGCGCGACCGTCCACCAGTCGGGCCGGCCGAAGAACGCCGTCAGCTCCCGGTGCAGCGCGTTGCGCAGCGCTATCTCCATGCAGTGCAGCGGTCCGTAGAGCGCGGCCGACGCCTCCACGTTCCACCAGTAGAGCCGAACGGCCGCCGCCGCCTCGCCGCCGGTGGCGCGCAGGTAGGGCCCGAGTCTGGCCGGGGAGAAGGCACGCGCCATCCAGACGGGCACCTGGTCGGTCATCGCTCGCTCCCGGGACAGGGGGTGGCGGCCGTAGTAGAGTCGGGCCCGTAAGCCTCCGGTCCGCCTCTGCACCGCATGCCACCCGAGGCAAGGCGTGGTGCCCCTGGCCGCCGCAAACGCGGCCAGGGGCACACTGCGTCGACGGTCTGTGCGACGGGTGCCCACCATGCCGCTCGGCCGTGCGCCCACGATAGCAAGTGCCCTGCGGCGCGCGCCGGTTCGTTTACGAAGGCGTCCGGGCGCCGGTGCCCGGCGCGACGCGGCGGGAGGGGCGGCTCAGCGGAAGAACGCGATGCCGTCGTCCGGCAGGTCCTTGATGTCCGCGACCCATTCCCTCGGGTCGACCACGCGCTTGAGGTGCGCCGACATGTACGGCCTCAGCGGGACCTCGGGCGTGGCCTTCTCGCCCACCCACATGAGGTCGCCGTTCACGTAGCCGTACAGCCGCTTGCCGCCCGCGTAGGCGGGCGAGGCGGGGGTGCGGGCGATGGCGTCGGTCGCCAGGTCGATCTGCGGCTTGCCCTCGGCCAGCTCCCCGTACCAGACCTCGGCGACGCCCTGGTCGCGGATCATGACGGCCTCGACCGTGCGCTCCGAGATCCGCCAGTACCCGTGCTCGGACTCCAGCGGCTCCTTGCGCACGCCCTCGGCGTCGAGCCGCCACGCGCGCGAGTGGTACTCGATGAAGTCCCTGCCGTCGTGCGAGAACGTGGCCTCCTGGCCGAAGTTGCACGCCTCGGCGCCGGGGAAGTCGGCGACGCCCGCCCCCTGCCAGGTGCCCAGGAGGAACGCGAGCGGCACGAGGCCGGGGTGCAGGTCGGAGGGGATCTCGATCATGATCTCAGCGCTGTCCCTGGTAGAGCTTCATCACCACGAGGGCCGTGAAGGCCCCGCCGGCGACCGCGACGAGTGCCACCAAGGTGATGAAGAAAGCCTCCAGCACAGAGCCGCTCCTCGTGATGCCGCTGGGAATGTGAAAACCGTCCGCGGCCGAGTCTAGTCACCGGTTCCCGGGGAATCCCACTGAGGTGGGCCGCCCGAGGCCGCGGCTTGGTCGGCCTTGACCGTTTTGTGATCACCGCGACTGAACGCGTTCGGCCGTCGCTGCGTCTAAGCGCGTGGAAAGGGTGTGATCATGAGTTGTCCCAACTGTGGTGGAGCCATGCACCAAGGACCGCGTGGCGACTGGGTCTGCGGTACCTGCGGCACGACCCGTTAGGGCCGGGTCGGCCGGGGTCCGCGCGTCGCGACGGGACGGACCCGACCGACACGGCGCGAGGGCCGGGCGCGCACCGGTCTACGGTGGCGCCATGGCTCAGAAGCTGGTGATCAAGGTGACGGCGGGGGCGGACGCCCCCGAACGGTGCTCGCAGGCGTTCACGGTGGCGGCGGTCGCCGCCGCCAGCGGGGTCGACATCTCGCTGTGGCTGACCGGGGAGGCGGCGTGGTTCGCCGTACCCGGCCGGGCGGCCGAGTTCTCGCTGCCGCACGCGGCGCCGCTGCCGGACCTGATCGACGGTATCCGGGCCGCGGGGCGCATCACCCTGTGCACCCAGTGCGCAGCCCGGAGGGGGATCGAGGAGGAGGATGTCATCGACGGTGTCCGTATCGCCGGGGCGCAGGTCTTCCTGAGCGAGGTCATGGCCGACGGCGTGCGCGCGCTCGTCTACTGAACCGTCCGCCGCGTCCGCACCGTTCGATCACTTCACGTCGTCACGGCCGGCCGCCGCGTCCCGCACCGGCGCGGGCGGCCGGCGGAACGGTGCCGTGACAGGGCCGCGCCCCCGTGCGGGAGCGCGGCCCGAACGCGCCCGGCCGCCGCGCGCCGCGCGGCCGGCCGCCGCGGCTCACACCGCGATGGTGACCTCGGTCAGCCCGCCCTGCTCGGCGACGACCCGGCGGTCGGCCGAGGCGCCGGGCACCAGGGCCCTGACCGTCCACGTGCCCCCGGCCGCGTAGAACCGGAACTGGCCGCTCGCCGAGGTCGGCACCTCGGCGGTGAACTCACCCGTGCTGTCCAGCAGGCGGACGTATCCGCTCACCGGCTCGCCGTCGCGGGTCACGGAACCCTGGATCGTGGTCCGGCCGGCGACGGCCGTGGCGGCGTCGGGGCCGCCCGGCTTCGCTCCGCACATAGCGCTTCCTCTCTTCGCTCCTGCGGTCGCGGCCCGCACGGCCGCGGCCCGCGGCGGCGGGCGCCCGTCCGGCACGCGGCCGACGGGCGCCCGTGCCTCACTTGGCCGGGCCGGTCTCCACGGGCACGCCGACGAGCGAGCCGTACTCGGTCCACGAACCGTCGTAGTTCTTCACGTTCGGCACGCCGAGCAGCTCGTGCAGCACGAACCACGTGTGCGCGGACCGCTCACCGATGCGGCAGTAGGCGATGGTGTCCTTGCCCAGGTCCACGCCCTCGCCCTGGTACAGCTCCTTCAGCTCCTCGTCGGAACGGAAGGTGCCGTCGTCGTTCGCGGACTTCGACCACGGGATGTTCCGCGCGGACGGGATGTGCCCGCCGACCTGCGACTGCTCCTGCGGCAGGTGCGCGGGGGCGAGCAGCTTGCCGCTGAACTCGTCGGGCGAGCGCACGTCCACCAGGTTCTTCTCGCCGATGGCGGCGACGACCTCGTCGCGGAACGCGCGGATCGAGGTGTCCTGCGGCGACGCCGTGTACTGGGTGGCGGCGCGCTCCGGCACCTCCTCGACCAGCTCGCGGGCGTCGAGCTCCCACTTCTTGCGCCCGCCGTCGAGCAGGCGAACGTCCTGGTGGCCGTACAGCTTGAAGTACCAGTAGGCGTAGGCGGCGAACCAGTTGTTGTTGCCGCCGTACAGCACCACGGTGTCGTCGTTGGCGATGCCCTTGGCGGACAGCAGCGCCTCGAAGCCGGCCTGGTCGACGAAGTCGCGGCGGACGGGGTCCTGGAGCTCCTGCTTCCAGTCGACGCGCACCGCGTTCCTGATGTGGTTCTTGTCGTAGGCCGAGGTGTCCTCGTCCACCTCGACCAGGACGACCTTCGGGTCGTCCAGGTGAGCGGCGACCCAGTCGGCGTCCACGAGGACGTCACTGCGGCTCATGCGTGTTCTCCATTCGGCGATCGGGCGGGGGAGGGGGCTAAACCGGGGGCGCGGGTCGGGGGAGTGCGCGGAAGGCGCGCGGAATGACGCCGCACGCCTGGAGGTCGGGCGCGGCCGTCAGCCGTCGCGGCGACAGAGCATGGCCGCGACGCGGCAGAGATCGACCGCGCGTCGCTTCGTCAGCCCCCCGGCGGGGGTGCCCGCAGCCTGTCGCGTCATGTCCGCGATCGTACGGACGCGGTGGCGCCCATGTCACCGTTGTTCCGCATGTTGAGACAATGATGTCTGCATTCCGGGACCGCGCCCGGGTGGGCCCTGGGCCGGCCCGTCAGCTGATGGACACGTCGGTGCCGCTGATGTCCAGGACGAGGCCGTCCGCGGTCGGCCGCACCGCGTCGAGGGACAGGCCGCTCGGCAGGCCGCTGAGGTCGCGCACCTGGTCCAGCTGCTCCCGGACCACCGCCTGCACCTCTTCGCCGCCCGCGTCCGGGATGGCGTCCTCGTCCACGTCCAGCGTCAGCGACTCGCCCTCAAGGGCGATGCCGGCCGGCACCTCGCCCACGTCGAGCGTCTGCCCGAGCACCGTGGCCTGGAGCGTCAACAGCAGCCTGCCGTCCCCCGCGTAGCCGAACTCGACGCCGAAGCCGTTGCCGCTCACGGCCAGCAGCTCCCCGTACGCCCGGGTCAGCTCCGCGTACTCGACCAGGCCCTCGCCCTGCGCGCTCCCCGCGACCGCGCTGGTGTACCCGTCGCCCAGCGCCACGTCGTTCAGCTCGACGGACAGGTCGCGCACGGTCAGGGCCTGCCCGTCCACCTGCGCGGTGTACTCGTCCGCTCCCAGGTCGACCCGGTTCAGCTCCCCGCCGAGCACCTGCGTCACGAACGGGAAGCCCGCGACGGACAGGCTCGGCTCCGAGGCGAGCCCCAGCCGGTCCTGGGCCCGCGAGGCCACCTCGCCCTCGACGAACCACAGCGCGACGCGGTCGACGACGATCGCCAGCACGACGAGCACACCGAACACGATCAGGCTTATTCGCAGCGCGCGCATGGAACCGGTTCCCCCTGAGACGGACTGAGAAGTCGAGCGAGCCTAACCCGCCCGCCTCGCCCTGCCGAGGGGCAGTCCGGCGTTGCAGCGGGCCCGTTACACGTGCGACGGGCCCCGCAGGTCCGCGCCTGCGCTCACAGCAGCGCGCGCGCCAGCGGGTACACCGCGGGCGCCGCCGCCGTCAGGGGCAGCGCGACCCCCGCCGTGAAGTGCACGAACCGCGAGGGGAAGTCGTAGCTCGCCACCCGGTGCCCGATCAGCGCGCACAGGCCGCCGGCCGAGGCCAGCGCCACCGCCGCCGCCCCGAGTCCCTCCACCCGGTCCGCCGCGAGCGCCCCCGCGCCCGCCGCGCCCAGCAGGCCGAGCGCGAAGCCGAGGAACGCGGGACCGGGCACCACCGCCCGCAGGAGCACCGCGACGGCGACCCCCGCCGCGGTCACCGCGACGGCCCGGCCCGAGACGTCGGCGGCGGCCAGGTGGCCGGCCGCCGCGATCGTCAGCAGCGTGGACGCGGCCGTCGCGGTCAGCGAGTCGAGCCGCTCGTCCGCCGACCCGCGGTGCCGCAGCTGGAGCACGAGCACCAGCAGGAACCACGCCCCGAGCACCCCGAGCAGCGCCTCGGGCGCCCGGTCGGCCGGCGCGGCGAGCACCGCCGCGTCGGCGGCGATCCCGCCCGCGAACGCCAGCAGGATGCCCTGCCTGGCCGGCCACATCCCGTTCAGCCGGAACCAGCCGGCCGCGGTCACCGCCTGGAGCAGCACCACCGCGGGCAGCGCCTGGGCCTGGCCGAGCGGCGCGGTGGCCGCGAGCAGGCCGGCGAGCACCGCGGTCAGCACGGCGGGCTGGAGGCCGGGCGGCACGATCGGCGACCTGGCCCGGTGCCGCGGCCCGGTGGCGGCCCGGGGCGCGTCGGCCTGGGCCGTCACAGCGCACCGCCCGCGAACGGCGGCAGCACCTCGATGGTGCCGCCCTCGGGCAGCTCCACGGTCTCGTGGCCGCGCGCGCCGACCTGCGCGCCGTTCACCAGGAACGAGCAGCGCCCCAGCACCAGCGCGAAGTCCGGCCGGTCGGCGTGCCGGCCCCTGGCGTCGGCCAGCGCCGCGGCCAGCGTGCCCGCCTCGTACGCCTCCTCCGCCGTTCCCGCCGCCGCCTTGGCCGCCGCCCAGTAACGGATCGTGCCCCTCGCCATCGCGACTCCGCTCTTGTTCTCCGGCCCGTTGTCCCCGGCCCGTGTTCCGGCTCTCGTGGTCGAACCCCGCGGTCCTGCCCCGCGCCGCTCCCGCGTCCGTCGCACCGGCCGCCGCGCGCGCGGGGAGCCCGCCGCCCCATGATGCCCGCGCGAGCGGGGCGCGTGCGCCGGGGCCCGTGCGGGCCGGTGACGAGTGTGATGTACGCCGATGCGGCAGGTGAATTGTTTCGGCTATGCTGCTGGGATCGGAAGGACCTGGGCACTGACGCCATCCCGGGTCCTTTTGCGCTTTCTGGGCAGAGCCGCTCAGGCCGTCCCTCGCCAGGACTGAGGAAGGAACGCCCCCGTATGAGTTCGCTGCTTCTCCTGACCAACGCACTCCAGCCGTCCTCGCAAGTCCTCCCCGCCCTGGAACTGCTCCTGCACAACGTCCGCGTGGCCCCCGCCGAGGGACCGGCCCTCGTGGACGCCCCGAGCGCCGACGTGATCCTCGTCGACGGCCGCAAGGACCTGCCGCAGGTCCGTTCGCTCTGCCAGCTGCTGCGTTCCACCGGGCCCGGCTGCCCGCTGGTGCTGATCGTCACCGAGGGCGGCCTCGCCGCCGTCACCGCGGACTGGGGCGTGGACGACGTGGTGCTCGACACGGCGGGTCCCGCCGAGGTCGAGGCGCGGCTGCGGCTGGCCACCGGCCGCCAGCAGCTGTCCGCGGACGACAGCCCGATGGAGATCCGCAACGGCGACCTCTCCGTGGACGAGGCCACCTACAGCGCCAAGCTGAAGGGGCGGGTGCTCGACCTCACGTTCAAGGAGTTCGAGCTGCTCAAGTACCTGGCGCAGCACCCGGGGCGCGTCTTCACCAGGGCCCAGCTGCTCCAGGAGGTGTGGGGCTACGACTACTTCGGCGGCACCCGCACGGTGGACGTGCACGTCAGGCGGCTGCGCGCCAAGCTCGGCCCCGAGCACGAGTCGCTCATCGGGACCGTGCGCAACGTCGGTTACCGCTTCGTCGTCCCGGAGAAGGAGAAGCCCGCGGACGAGCACGCGCGGGCGGTCACGCGCGAGGCGGAGCAGTTCGTCAAGGAGGCCGCCGCGCGCCGCGGCTGAGCCCCGGCGTGCGCCCCTGGGCGGCACTGTGCCGTGTCCTCAGGGGCGGTTGCGCGCGTAGACTGCGCGCGTGGCCAAGGTGACGCGGGACGATGTGGCACGGCTTGCGGGGACGTCGACCGCGGTCGTGAGCTATGTCATCAACAACGGCCCGCGCCCGGTGGCACCGGCGACGCGGGAACGGGTCCTCGCCGCGATCAAGGAACTGGGCTACCGGCCCGACCGGGTCGCGCAGGCGATGGCCTCCCAGCGCACGGACCTGATAGGGCTGATCGTGCCGGACGCGCGGCAGCCGTTCTTCGCGGAGATGGCCCACGCCGTCGAACAGGCCGCGGCCGAGCGCGGCAAGATGGTCCTGGTGGGCAACTCGGACTATCTGGACGAGCGCGAGGTCCACTACCTGCGGGCGTTCCTCGGGATGCGGGTCTCGGGCCTCATCCTCATCAGCCAGGGCCCGAGCGAGCACGCGGCGGCCGAGATCGACGCCTGGGACGCCCGTGTGGTCCTGCTGCACCGCAGGCCGGACGCGATCGACGACGTGGCCGTCGTCCTCGACGACGTCGGCGGCGCCCGGCGCGTCACCCGGCACCTCCTGGACCACGGGCACCCGTACGTCGCGTGCCTGGGCGGCGTGGACTCCACGCCCGAGTCGGGCGACCCGGTCACCGACCACGTCACCGGCTGGCGCGAGGCGATGGCCGAGGCCGGGCTCGACACCGAGGGCCGGCTGTTCAAGGCCCCCTACAACCGCTACGGCGCCTACCAGGTCGCGCTCGACCTGCTGGCGGGCCCCGACCGGCCGCCCGCCCTCGTGTGCGCCACCGACGACCAGGCCATCGGCGTGCTGCGGGCGGCGCGCGAACTGCGCATCGACGTGCCGGGCGCGCTCGCGGTGGCCGGCTTCGACGACGTGAAGGAAGCCGCCCTCACCGACCCGCCGCTGACCACCGTCGGCTCGGACCGCGAGGCGATGGCCAGGGCGGCGGTCGACCTGGCGACGGGGGAGCCGGGCAACGGCGGCGCGGGCGCGCCGCCCGACCGGCTGCGGCAGTTCCCGTTCACGATGCGCGTCCGCCGCTCCTGCGGCTGCGCCGGCGACTGAGCCCGCGCCCGCGCGGCGGGCCGTGCGGCCGGGCCACCGGCGCCCCTTTCCGGGCCCGCGGTCAGCGGTGTCCCGGGTCGACCACGGTGAGGCCGGGTTGGTCGGCCGCCACCGCAGCGACCAGCGCCCCGCGCAGGCCCGCGGTCTCCTTGTCGTCGCCCACCACGTACAGCGTTCCGCCCTCGCCCGCCACGTTGTCGAGCGCCAGCGCGTCCACGCGGCCCGGAGAGCACGCCTGCCGGATGTGCAGCCGGTCGAGGCCGTGCAGGGCCCGGCCGATCAGGGCGAACGCGGCGTCGCGGCGGCCGGGATGCCCGGTCAGCACCGCCTCAAGCTCCATCGCGGCGCCGCCGGCGGCCCGGCCGTGGGTGCGCAGGATCTTTCCCGGCTCGCCCGCCGACTTGCCGCCCGCCCACCGCTGGACCTGCGTGAACGGCTCCCCGGCCAGCGCGGCGGCGTGCAGGTGGCAGCGCAGCAGGACCTCCGCCGTCTCGGCGTCGAGCTGGAACACCGGCTCGCCCGGGCGGACCGGCGCGAGCAGCGCGGCGGCCCTGGCCCTGGCCACCGCCATGTCCTCGCAGCCGCGCTGCGGCGCCCACCGGATGCGGACGGGGGCGTCCGTCAGGTGACCGGGATCGAACACGTGCACGGGGCCGAGCCGGCCGCGCTGGCGCGCCGTGCGCGCCCACAGCCGGCCGTCGGGATCGACGACGACCGCGCCGGGCGGCGCCGCCTGCACGGCCGCCACCGGGTCGCGCCCGGCGGCGGGCCCGGCCGCCGCCGGCGCCGCCACGGGCACCTCGGCGGGGGCGGCCCCGGGCCGCGCAGCCGCGGGCACCTCGGCGGCGGGCGGCGGGCCCGGGGGCGCGGCGGCGGGCGGCGCCGCCTCGCGGGCCGCCCGGGCCCCGGGGTCCCCGGCGCCGAGCGGCCCGCGCGGCGGCTCGGGGCCCGGTTCCCCGGGCCCGTCGGAGCCGGGGGCCGACCGGCCGGAACGCCACCGCGCCACCCGGAGCGAGACCCACAGCACCGCGGAGAACAGCAGCGCCACCTGGAGCAGGAACATCGCCCACAGCAGCGCGGCGCCCGGCAGCGCCTCGGGATCGGTCTGCGGCCACGCGGCGGCCACGTCGCCCGGCGCGGTGAGGAAGGAGCGCATCGCGTGCGCGGTCCGCAGGAACGTGACGCCCGCCGGCCACGCACCGTGCGCGAGCCAGCCGGCCACACCGGTCGCCGTCCACGTCAGCGCCGTTATGCCGACGAGGAACGCGAGCGCGCCGACCAGCAGCGCGTCCGGTACGCCTCCGCCGCGCCCGGCCGGCGGACCCGCCGGCGGCCCGCTCCTGCCATGCCCCTCGTACACCATGCCTGCCCGCCTGCCTGGTCCCCTGCCTGCCCGGTCCCCCGGTCGCTAGCCGACGCCCTGCCGCTTCTCGAACGACATCACCCGCTGCTCCGTCTCCGCCTCGAACGGGTCCTCCTCGGCGGCGAGTCGGTCCTCGACCAGGGCGACGGGCGAGGACTCCGTCATCGCGCGGTCGGTGAACACCAGGGGCCGTTCCGTCTCGGTCACCAGGTGCTTGACGACCTGGACGTTGCCGTTGACGTCCCACACCGCCATGCCGGGGGTGAGCGTCGGGATGATCTCCACCGCCCAGCGCGGCAGGCCGAGCACCTGGCCGGTCGATCTTGCCTCGTCCGACTTCTGGGCGTAGATCGTGCGCGTGGACGCCATCTTGAGGATGGCCGCCGCCTCCCGGGCCGCCGCGCCGTCCACGACGTCGGACAGGTGGTGCACGACGGCGACGAACGACAGGCCGAGCCGGCGCCCGAACTTCAGCAGGCGCTGGAACAGCTGCGCCACCGAAGGCGAGTTGATGATGTGCCACGCCTCCTCGACCAGGAAGATCCGCTTCTTCCTGTCGGGCCTGATCCACGTGTGCTCAAGCCACACGCCGACGATCGCCATCAGGATCGGCATCGCGATCGAGTTCCGGTCGATGTGCGAGAGGTCGAAGACGATCAGCGGCGCGTCCAGGTCGATGCCCACCGTCGTCGGCCCGTCGAACATGCCGCGCAGGTCGCCGTCCACCAGCCGGTCGAGCACCAGTGCCACGTCGAGGCCCCACGCGCGCACGTCGTCGAGCGCGACGTTCATCGCGTCGGCCGCCTCGGGCAGCGGGTGCCGCAGCCGTTCGACGATGTCGGTCAGGATCGGCTGCCGGTCGGCGACGGTCTGGTTGACGTAGGCGTGCGCGACCTTCAGCGCGAACCCCGACCGCTCGTCGAGCGAACGGCCCAGCGCCACCTCGATGATCGTGCGCAGCAGCGCCAGCTGGCCGGTCGTGGTGATCGCGGGATCGAGCGGGTTGAGCCGGACGTTCCCGTCGAGCGCCGCCATCGGGTCAAGCCGGATGGGGGTGATGCCCAGCTCCTCGGCGATCAGGTTCCACTCGCCGACGCCGTCCTCGCCCTGCGCGTCGAGCACCACGATCTGCCGGTCGCGGAACCGCAGTTGCCGCAGCACGTACGTCTTCTCCAGCGCGGACTTGCCGTTGCCCGACTCGCCGAGCACCAGCCAGTGCGGCGCGGGCAGTTGCTGCCCGTAGAGCTGGAACGGGTCGTAGATGTACCCCTTGCCCGAGTACACCTCGCGCCCGATGATCACCCCGGAGTCCCCGAGCCCCGGCGCGGCCGTCGGCAGGTACACCGCCTGCGCCTGCCCGGTGGAGGTGCGCACCGGGAGCCGGGTGGTTTCCGTCCTGCCGAACAGCAGACTGGTGAACGCCTCCGTGATGGCGCTCAGCGGATCGCGAGGCGGCACGGCGGCACCTCCTTCCCCGACGCGCCGGTGACTCCCGGCGTTCCCTGACGGCTCGGGCGCGCGGAGGGCCTCATCGCCTGATGCCCGTCGCGAACGGCAGCGTATTGACGAACGCGCGGTGGTGCTCCCGGTCGCACCACTCCAGTTTCAGATAGGACTTACCCGCCGACGCGCGGATCGTGCGCTTGTCCCGCGCGAGTGCCTCGGGATGCGGCGAAGAAACGGTGATGTAGCCCACGATGTTGACCCCGGCGGCACCGGACGCGAGATCGTCGCCGCGCTGGTCGACGCGGCCGTGGGCCGCCACGTCCCGCGGGTCGACCGTCCGGTTCATCTTCGCCGCCCTGGACGCCTCGGCCTCGTCGTTCGTCTTCTCCGTCAGCATCCGCTCGATGGCGATCTCGGTCGGCTCCAGGTCCATGCAGACCGCGACCGTGCGGATCACGTCGGGGGTGTGCACGAGCAGCGGGGCCAGGAAGTTGACCCCCACCGGCGTCATCGGCCACTCCTTGACCCAGGCCGTGGCGTGGCACCACGGGTCCCTGGTGTCGGACTCGCGGGTCTTCGCCTGGAGGTACGTGGCCTCCCGCGCGTCCAGCTCGGCCGGCCACGCGTTCCGCTTGGACATGGCCTGGATGTGGTCGATGGGGTGGTCCGGGTCGTACATCGAGTGGATCAGGGAGGCCAGACGCGCCTCGCCCAGCGGCTGCCGCACCCGGATGTCGGCCTCCGCGAGGCGCGCGCAGATGTCGGTCAGCTCCCTGGCCATGATGACCGCGAGCCCCTCGTCGCGCGACATGCGGCGGCCCCGGCTCTCCCGGCCGCCGGCCCGGGAGGCGCGCGCGATGGTCTGCGCCTCGTTGCTCAGCTCCCGCGAGTGGTGCATGCAGGCCACCAGGTAGGCGCGGTGCTGCTCGCTCGACGTGGACACCATCGACGCCAGCTGCTCGTAGGAGTCGCGCAGCCACCGCGGCGAGGACTCGTCACCGCGCTCGTGCACGTCGTTGGCGTGCGCGTCGGGGTCGGCGGGCAGCGTGCGGGCGAGCATCTGGAGGCGGGACACGTGGCCGTCGCCGTTCGCCACGTGCTTGAGCAGCGTGCCGAACCGTTCGACCAGCGCCTCCTGGTCCTCGCTGTCGCGCAGGCCCACGCCCGGGCCCTCGATCTCGATGGCCGCCGTGATCGTCCTGCGGTCGGTGTGCAGCAGAACGGCCAGCTCGTCGGGGCCGAACGCGGCCGCGAGCCACTGGACCCGCCCGACGCCGGGCGGCGCGCCGACCTCGATCTCGCGGCCGTCCAGGGTGACGCCGGCCTCGGCGGCGCCGGACCGGTACGTGGCGCCGCGGCGCAGCAAGCGGCGGAAACTGCGGTTGATCTCGAACCACCTGTAGAACGTGCGACCGCGGTACGGCATGTAGACCGCGGCGAGAGCGAGGAAGGGGAACCCCGCGAGCCCGACGATGCGGAGCGTCAGCGAGGGGATGAGGAGGCCGCTCATCATGCCGAGGAACGCGCCCACGACGATGAGGGCGATCTCGCCGGTCTCGCGGTTCTTGCCGACGATCGCCTGCGGCCGGGCGCGGCCGATCAGGTAGGTGCGCCGCCGGGTGAGGGTCTGGGGTGGTGCGGTCACCGGCTGCCTCCTCGATTGCCCTGGTTACCGGTGCGGCTGCCGCCGCCCGCGCCGGGCCCCGAGGACGATGATGAACCCGACTGGCCGGTACGGGAACTGTGTGCTGCGACACCGCCCGCCACCGGGTTCGCCGGGCGGGCCGCGCCACCGCCGCCGGTCGCGGCGGAGGCCGCCGCGCCCTCGCGCCCGCCGTGGGTGCTCATGCCCTGCCGCAGCATCGAGGCCGGGCTGGAGACGGCGGCCTTCGCGGCGCGGCTCGATGTGTCCTGGCGCATCGCGCGGTGGTTGACGATCTCGTCGCCGAACCCGGGCACGAACCGGTAGATCATCGCGGAGGCGAAGATGGCCAGCAGGATGATGGCCAGACCCGAGATGATCGAGGAGACCGCGGTCGGGCCGGCGCTGTCGTCGGCCGTCAGCGCGCCCGCGAGACCGAGCACGATCACGATCACGGGCTTGATGAGGATGACGGCGATCATGATGCCGGCCCAGCGGCGCACGTGGCCCCACAGGTTCTTGTCGACGAGACCGGCGTACACGGCGGTCCCGAGCAGCGCGCCGACGTACAGCATCGCGGCGCGGATGACGAGTTCGAGGGCGAGCACGCCGGCGGCCAGGATGGAGATGAGGGACACGACGATCAGCATGATCGGGCCGCCGCCGATGTCCTCGCCCGCTTCGAGCGCGGCGGCGAAACTGCCGAAGAACGCGTCGGAGTTGTCCCCGGTGCCGGCGACGATGGCGGCGGTCACGCTGTCGGTCGCGGACACGACGACGTAGAGGATGAGCGGCGTGAACGCCGAGGCCATGACGGTCAGCCACAGGAAGCCGACCGCTTCGGAGAGCGCCGTGGTGAGCGGCACGCCCCGGATGGCGCGCTTGGTGATGGCGAGCAGCCACAGGATGAGCGTCAGCACCGTGGAGGCGGCGAACACGACGGCGTACTGGCGCAGGAAGGACGCATTGGTGAAGTCGATGGCGGCGGTCGAGTTGACCAGGTCGGACAGCTCGTTGACGATCCAGGCGGCGGCGCTGGCGCAGCCGTTGGCCAGGGACCACAGCGGGTCGAGCGAGACGTCGAGGTTGCTGACGCCCGCGCCGTCCCCGCCGCCCCCGGACTCGGCGTCCCCCTCACAGTAATCCCGCGCCGCGCCGCGGATGAGGTCGCACTCGTCCTCGTTCTCGTCCGCCCGGGCGTGCGGCGCGAACACCGTGGCCGCGGTGGCCAGTCCGCCGAGTGGGCCGATGACGGCGAAGGCCCGCCACGGCGGGCGGGGGCGGGTCTCAGCGCGCATACGTGAACCCTCCGAACCTCTCGATCGCATCGGCCATCTCCTCTGCCGTCGAGGCCCGTTGGTCGCGACCGACCGGTGCGGGCCCGTCTTCCTGCGTGAAGTCGGTGATCCGCCAGTCACCCTCGACCCAGGCGAGGTCGTAGGTGTTCGTGTACCAGCTCTCGGTCACCGGATTTCTCGACTCGGTGCCGGCCAGCCCGAACAAGGACGAGTACCAGACCGAGACGCTTGCGGTGTCACCGCCGAACTCGGTGATCGTCGTGCCGACAGGGATGGTGCGGGATACGAACGTCAGCCCGCTGGGAGCTTCGCCGGTCTCCGTCAGGCCGATGCGGGAGAGGAAGTCGGGGTCGGAGTACGCGGCGTCGTATTCCTCGACACGGCTGCCCGCGGCCTCGGGCGCGTAGACGGTCTCCACGATCGTCCGCCGCTGCTGTGTGTTGAACATCTCCACGCCGCCGAGGGCCACCGCGTAGTTCGCCGCGGCGCTCTGCGCGCCCTGCTCGGTCTGCGGGTGGCCGGTGGGGATGCCGTTGAACGCGTCCTCCACGGGCTGTTCACCACTGGGGGCGGTCGCCCCGGGCGTGGGCTCGGTGCCGCTCGCGTCGTCCGTCCCGCCGGGGCTGCCGCCCTCGTCGCCGGTGCGGTTGGCGAAGAAGATGGCGGCGAACAGGAGGACGACCACGCCGAGGATGGTGACCAGGCTGCGGCGGGGGGACGCGGCGGGGCGCCGGGTGGGGGAGTCGGCCTGCTCGGGCAGGCGGGTCCGGGTCTGGGAAGGGACGCGGCGGGCGCTCGTGTCCTCGTAATCGTCGCCGTAACTCATGTGCGCGCCCCTTCAACAGCAGCGAGTCTATTACCTCCTCACATGACGTTAGCGCCCTGCGCGGACGTTCCGCTCGTCCGCGACCCAGTTGATCTACGGCGGTGGAGGACCCGCGCGGGGCGTGGGTGAACGCGTGGTGCGGGCGGTGTGCTGGGATGCCGGAATGCACGATGCGCCAGGCCGGAGCCGGGAACGGCAACGGCGACGGGAACAGGAGCGGGAACGACAGGTGGAAGCGGAACGACGGGCCGTGGAACGGCCGTGTGTGCGGGCGGCTGCGGAACGTGACGCGGAGGCCGTGCTCGCGTTCTGGCGCGTGGCCGCCGAGGGTGTGAGCATCAGTGACGATCTCGACGGCGTGCGGCGGCTGATCGCGCGGGACCCGGAGGCCCTGCTGCTCGCCGAGCAGGGCGGCGAGCTGGTGGGCACCGTGATCGCCGGTTTCGACGGGTGGCGCTGCCACCTGTACCGGCTGGCGGTGCTGCCGGAACGGCGGCGGCAGGGCGTCGCGCGGGCCCTGCTCGGCGCGGCGGAACGGCGGTTCGCCCGCCTCGGCGGCCGGCGGGCCGACGCGATGGTGCTGACGCGGAACGAGTCCGCGCACCGCGTCTGGGAGTCCGCCGGGTACCGGGAGCAGGAGGAGTGGCGCCGCTGGGTGCGTCCGCTGCCGCGTCAGGAGGACGGCGCGGGCGATGAGTTCGCGTGAGCGGGCCGGTCTTCTCCCCGAGCGGGGAGAAGGAGGCCGTGGTGGGTGCGGAGGTGTTCGTCGTGCCGGGGCCCGTGGCGCGGTCCGAGGTGCAGGGTCTGTGCGACCGGCTGGCCGAGACGGTGCGCGGCAGCGGGGCGCGTGACGTGGTCGTCGATCTGGGGGAGGTGCGCGGGACCGACCCGGCGACCGTCGAGGCGGTCGCCCGGCTGCGGCTCACCGCCGCCCGCCTCGGCTGCCGGGTGCGCTTGGTGCGCGTGAGTCCGGGACTACAGGTCCTCCTCGGCTGGCTCGGTCTCGGGGAGGCGGTCGGGCAGGCCGAACAGGGGGAAGAACCTGGCCGTGTCCAGGAACGAGTTGAGCCCGGTGATCCGGCCCTCTGAGACCTCGACGATCTGGAGCGCCCACGGCTCGTGGCCGCCGCCGGGCGCCGGGCGGTACTGGCCGAACGCGGGGGCGCCGTTGGCCCGGGTGGCTATGAGGCGGGAGCCGCGGCAGTCCCTGCCGTGGCCGAGCATCCAGTCCTTGATGTCGGACGGGCCGCGCATCCACAGCGTGTACGGCGGCATGGACAGCGTGGCGTCCTCGGCGAGCAGCGCGGTCAGGGCGTCCATGTCGTAGCTCTCGAACGCCTCCATGTACCGGGCGAGCAGCGCCTTGTGCTCCTCCGACAGCGGCGCGGACGGCCCCGACTCCGTGACGCCGCAGGCCGAGAGGGTGGCGCGGGCGCGCTGGAGCGCGCTGTTGACCGAGGCGACCGTGGTGCCGAGCAGCTCGGCGACCTCGGCGGCCCGCCAGCTGAGCACCTCCCTGAGGATCAGGACCGCGCGCTGCTTGGGCGCCAGGTGCTGGAGGGCGGCGATGAACGCCAGCCGCACCGACTCGCGGGCCTCGGCGTACTCGGCCGGGTCCTGCGGCAGCGTCCGGCTGTCGGGCATCGGCTCGACCCACGCGGTCTCCGCGAGCGGCGGCCCGAGCACCGCTTCCGCGGTCCTCGACGAGGCCGTCAGGTCCATCGGCCTGGCCCGCTTGCTGCTGCCGCTGAGCATGGTGAGGCACACGTTCGTCGCGATGCGGTACAGCCAGGAGCGGACCGAGGAGCGGCCCTCGAAGCGGTCGAGGCCGCGCCAGGCGCGCACCATCGTCTCCTGGACCGCGTCCTCGGCCTCGAAGGCCGAGCCGAGCATGCGGTAGCAGTACGCCGTCAGCTCCCTGCGGTGGCGCTCCAGCGCCTCGGTGCCGATGGCCTCCGCGCCCCCGTCGCCGACGCGCTGCCGGGGCACGTGCCCGCCGGGCACGTCCCCGCCGGGCGCGGGCGCGTCGGTCCGCGTGTCGTCCTGGGTGGCGTTGTCGCTGGTCATCTGGGCTCCCGTGGGCGGTGTGGCCTGATGTCGGGAACCCTAGTGAGCCCCACTGACAATGACTGGCAACGCAGCCCTGACGCGCTCGCCCCGCGCCCGCGGGGCGGCGGCGGCCGACGCCCGCCGGGCGTCAGCCGCGCAGCTGTTCCGCCAGGTCGTGGGCCTCCGCGCGGCTGAACGCGCCGCGGATGTCGACCGCGCCGCCGTCGATCCGCCCGGTGACCGCGGGCGAGGTCAGCAGCCGGCCGTCGAGCACGACGGCGAGCTGGTTGCCCGGCGGACGGCGGACGGCGGTGCGGGCGGTCAGCTCGCCGAAGCCGACGGCGTCCTCGGGCAGGAACGCGATGCTCACCAGCCAGCCGCCGTCCGCGTCGAGGCGCGCCTCGGCCGTGCGCAGCCGTTCCACCTCGAAACCCGCGTCGGCGGCCAGCGTGAGGCAGTCGCCCGTCTCCGGGCTCCGCACCGTCTCGCCCGACGCCGCCCCGCACGCGCCGCGCATCTGCGCCTGCACGGGCACGAAGCGCAGCGGGTGGGCCAGCGGCCCGGCGGCCCCGGCCGCCGGGGGCCGCGCGTCCGCCGCGAACCCCGCGCCCGCGGCGTGCCGCCCGTCCGCCGAGCGCAGGGCGAGGAAGGTCAGCAGGGAGCCGAGCAGGACCAGGGCCACGGTCACCAGGAACGGCCCCGCCAGGCGCTCGCCCCCCGGCACCGGGCCGACCGCGCCGTCGCTCATACCCGCTCCCCTCCCGCGCGGTTCCGTGCGGCTTAAAGTATCGGTACCGCGGTCAGTTCGCAGGGGGTGCGTGGGATGCAGGACCGGATTATCGACGGCCGGTACCGGCTCGGCCGCCGATTGGGCGCCGGGGGCAGCGGCACCGTCTGGGAGGCGCTCGACCTGAGGCTCGAACGGCAGGTCGCCGTCAAGCTCGTGAGCACGGTCACCGTGGGCCGCGACCCGCGGGCCAGGGAGCGTTTCGAACGCGAGGCGAAGCTGCTCGCCGGGCTGTCGAGCCCGTTCATCGTGACCGTGCACGACGTGGGGGAGACGCGGTTCGAGGGCGAGTCGGACTCGGTGCTCTACCTGGTGATGGAACGCCTGCACGGGCGTTCGCTTGAGCAGATGATCACCGAGGACGGCGCGCTGCCGCCGCTCGACGACGTGGCGCGCTGGGGCGAGCACGTCTGCCAGGCCCTCGCCGTCGCGCACGGCTCGGGCGTGGTGCACCGGGACCTGAAGCCGGCGAACGTGATGGTCGGCCCCGACGGGGTGGCCCGGGTCCTCGACTTCGGGATCGCCGCCGTGCTCGCCGACTCGACCGACCACGCGCGGCTGACCTCGACGGGCGTGGTGGTCGGCACCCCTGCCTACATGTCCCCCGAGCAGATCGAGGGCACGGCCGTCGGGTCGGCGAGCGACCTGTACTCGGCGGGCTGCGTGCTGTACGCGCTGGTCACCGGGCGTCCGCCGTTCCACGGCGGCTCGCTGTACCAGCTGCTGCGGCAGCAGATGGAGAGCGCGCCGGAGGTGCCGAGCACGCTGCGCCCCGGGCTGCCGGCCGACTGGGACGAGCTGGTCCTCGCCCTGCTCGCGAAGCGGCCCGCCCACCGGCCGGGCAGCGCGGAGGAGGTGGCGGGCCGGCTGCGGCGGCTCGCGGTGCCGCAGCCGCTCGCGGCCGGGGCGCCGGCCGGGGCCGGGCTCGCGTACGAGCCGACGCGCGTGGTCCCGCCGTTCGACCCGCGGGTGGTGCTGCTCGCCAGCTGCCCGCGGCCGGGCGGCGGCGCGCTGCCGGTGGCGACCGGGCAGCGGATGCGGCTCGCGGACGTGCTGCCGGGCGCGACGGCGTTCGAGGTGGGCCTGGACTGGCAGGCGCCCGATGACACCGACGTGGACGCGAGCGCGCTGGTGGTCGGCGCGGACGGCCGCGTTCCGACGGAGGGCCACTTCGTCTTCTACAACAACCCCGAGCCCGACGGCGTCGGCGTGCGGCTGACGGCGGACGGGCCCGAGGCGCGGCTGGTCGTGGAGCCGGGGGCGCTGGGCGCCGCGGCCGAGCGCGTGGTGTTCGTGCTGTCCGTCCACGACGCCGAGGCGCGCGGGCAGGACCTGTCCGCCGTGGGCCTGCTGCACGTGCGGCTGATCGACCCGGGCAGCGGCGAGGAGCTGCTGTGCTTCGGCTTCCCCTCGGGCCCGCGCGGCGCCGCGGGGGTGACGCTCGGGGAGCTGGTCAGGGAGGAGGACGGCTGGTGGTTCGCCGCGGTCAGCGCGGAGTACCCGGGCGGTCTGGCCCAGATCGTGCGGGCGCACGGCGTCGCGGTGGAGGCGGAGGCCGACTGAGGCGGCCGAAGTAACCGGCGCGGGCCCGCGCGGTCACTTGAGCAGGCGGGAGAGCCTGCGGTCGGCGAGCGGCCTGCCGCCGGTCTGGCAGGCCGGGCAGTACTGGAGCGCGGAGTCGCGGTAGGACACCTCGCGGATGGTGTCGCCGCAGACCGGGCACGGCTCGCCGGTGCGCCCGTGCACGCGGAGACCGGTCCGCTTCCCGGCCTTCAGCTGCCCGGCGGCCAGGCCGCGCGACCGGTCGAGCGCCGCGCGCAGGGTGCCGGTCAGCGCGTCGTACAACGTGCCGGTCTCCTCGGGGGTGAGGCCGCCCGCGGGCTTGAACGGGGACATGCGGGCGGCGTGCAGGATCTCGTCGGAGTAGGCGTTGCCGACGCCGGCCAGGACGCTCTGGTCGCGCAGCACCCCCTTGAGGCGGCGGGTCTCCCCGCGCAGCAGCCCGGCGAACGCCTCCCTCGTGAACGCGGGGTCGAGCGGATCGGGCCCGAGGCGGGCGATGCCGGGCACCTCGGCGGGGTCGCGCACGCAGTACACGGCGAGCCGTTTCTGCGTGCCGGCCTCGGTCAGGTCGAAGCCGGCGCCGGGGGAACGGCCTCCCTCGGGGGCGGCCAGCGTCACGCGCAGGGCCAGCGGCCCCTTGCCAGGGCGCGGCGGCGCCGCGGGCACGGCGTCGTGCCAGCGCAGCCACCCGGCGCGCGCGAGGTGGCACACGAGGTGGAGGTCACCGGCCATGATGTCGAGGAACTTGCCGTGCCGGCCGACGGCCGTGACCGTGCGGCCCTCGATCGCCGACAGCGGCGGGTCGTAGGTCTTCATGGCGTGGAACGCGACCGGCAGCGCGCGGGCCACCTCGCGGCCCACGAGGCGGCCGGTGAGGAATTCGCGCAGTGCCTCGACTTCGGGCAGTTCGGGCATGTGTTCAAGCTTATGCCCGGATTGAGGTGTTCGGGTGGGAGCGTTCCGCGGCCCCCGGCCCCCGGCCCCCGGCCCTCCGCCCGCCGCGCCCCCGTGCGCGGCCGGGGCCGGCCGAAGGCGGCCGGCCCCGGCGCGCGGCGGCTCAGGGCTGCATCGGGCCCGGCACGTCCGCGCGGTCCTCGTCCCGCGCGCGCTCCTCCTGCCGGTCGGCGAGGAACATGAGCGCCACGTTCAGCTCGTCGGGGGTCAGCGGCCCGGCGCCGTTCTGCGGCGGGGCGAGGTTCAGCGCGGAGCCGCCCGCCAGGAAGATCTCCAGCGGCAGCGACCCGGCGCCGGGCCCGGCGAACTGCGCCAGGTCGAACGACGCGTGCGTCAGCACGCCGTTGCGGACGGCCAGCTCGGCGGCCACGGGGGCGTCCGGGTCGGCGGGCTCGGCCACCAGCGGCGGCAGTCCGAACCGTTCGCTCTGCTCGGTCAGCAGCGCCAGCAGCGGCCCGACGGCCTCGTGCGCGTCGCCGGCGGGCAGCCGCACGCCCACGAGCCGCGCGCCGCGCTCCTCGCCCGCCGGCCGCACCGAGGCGCCCGAGCGCAGCGCGCCGTCGACGCGGTGGACGGCGTCCCACAGCCGTTCAGGGGCGAGCAGGTCGGCGGCGTCCACCAGGGCCGCCGCCGTGTCCCCGGCCGCATCGGCGGGCACGCCGGCGTGCTCGGTGAGGGAGGCGGCGTAGGCGTCCCGTTCGAACGGCTCGATCTCGACCCAGTCACCGCGCAGCGCCGCCGTCGCGGTGCTCAGCTCGTCGGGCAGCGCGGCGGCGTCGCGTTCGAAACGCTCGGCGCGCGCCACGGCGGCCTCGCCGCCGCCGTACACGTCCTCGATGACGGCCTGCGCCCCGACGCGCGCGTAGACGCGGCCCGCCAGCTGCTTGACGCCCGCGACGTCGCGCCCGCCGAAGTTCACGGTCATGCCGCCGTCCAGCGGATCGCCCGCGGAGAGGTCGTTCAGCCGGGTCTCCTGCTCGGGGTCGCCCACCGCGACGGTCAGTTCGAGCTCGGCGAGCAGGCGCGCCTGCTCCATCGTGGGCCGCTCCGCACCGCTCCTGACGAGGTAGTCGTGCACTTCCTCCGGGGTGGCGTCGACCGAGGCCACCATGGTGACGGCCTCCCAGGACAGCAGTTCGTCGACGGCGTCGGAGACTTCGAGTCCTGCCCTGGCGTCCTGCACCACCTGGCAGGCCCCGGTCACGGCCACCAGGACCGCGGCGCCGCCCAGGGCGCTCAGCCGCGTGAGCATCGTGCGGGTACTGATGTCTGCACTCCTGTCCGTGGGGCGACGGGGGTGAGGCACGCGGTGACCCGGCGTGGCTCGTGCGTCCAGTCTCCACCGGCGCGGCGCGGCGCTCCCGCCCGGGGCGCCGTATGTGGCCGAGGTGTCACCGTCCGGTAAGCGGCTTGTTAGCCTCGTGGCATGCGTCAGCCGTGGATCGTGGGGGTGTCGGGGGCCTCGGGCACGCCGTACGCCGCGGCACTTCTGCGGGCGCTGCTCGACGCGGGCGAGGCGGTCGACCTGATGGTCAGCCGCGCCGCGCGGCTGACCCTGCTCGACGAAACGGGCCGCTCGCTGCGCGACGGGCACTGGGCCGAGGACCTGCGGGCCTGGCTCGCGCTCGGCGCGGACGGCGGGCAGGGCGCGTTCGACCCGGACGTCTCGGGGGTGCGCTACTGGCCGGCCGGCGACCTGGCGGCCGGCCCTTCCTCGGGGTCCTACCCGGCGAAGGGGATGCTGATCGTTCCGGCGTCGACGGCCGCGGTGGCCGGGGTGGCGCTCGGGCTGTCCAAGGACCTGCTCCAGCGCGCGGCGTCCGTGACGCTGAAGGAGCGGCGCCCCCTCGTGGTCGCGGTGCGCGAGACGCCGCTGACCGGCCAGACGCTGCGGCACCTGGTGGCGCTCGACGACGCGGGGGCGGTGGTGCTGCCGGCCGCGCCCGCGTTCTACGCGGGGGCCACCCACATCCAGGACCTGGTCGACTTCGTCGCAGGGCGGGCCCTGGACGCCGTCGGCGTCCGGCACTCCCTGTACCGCCGGTGGCGCGGGGAACTGGGCGGAGGTGGCCGTTCGGCCCAGCAGTCTTAGGTCACCGGGCGCGCATGCCTTAGATTCTGCTGTGTACGTGGCAACGGGGATGAGGAAGGCGCTGCGACGATGGACGCGGTGGACAGGCAGCTGATTCAGGCGCTGCGCGAGAACGGCCGGGCGTCCTACGCGGAGCTGGGCCGCCTCGTCGGCCTCTCGGGCCCCAGCGTCACCGACCGCATCAACCGGCTCGAAGCCGCCGGGGTGATCACCGGCTACCGGGCGACGGTGGACGCCAGGTCGCTCGGCCTCGGCGTGACCGCGCTGATCGGCATCCAGCTGTCGGACGCGGTGGACCACGAGGATGTCGCCGCCCGGCTGCGCACGCTCCAGGAGATCGAGGACTGCTGGTTCATCGCGGGCGACGACTCCTACATGCTGAAGGTGCGGGCCGGGGACGTGGACGGCCTGGAACGGACCGTCCGCCGGCTGTCGGGCATCCAGGGCGTCTCGCGGACGCGCAGCACGATCGTGCTGTCCACCAAGTGGGAGAACCGGGTCGGGGAGCTGCCCGACGGCACGCAGGCGTAGGCTCGACGCGCGGCCGGGGACGGCGCGCGGCCGGGATGGGAAGCGGCGCGGGACGCAGCGCGAGACGAACGAGGAGGCGCCAGGCGATGGACGCGGGACTCAAGCGGGACCTGGAAGAGAAGGTCCGCGCCGGCGAGCGGCTGACCCGCGAGGACGGGATCGCGCTCTACGCGTCCGACGACCTGGCCTGGCTCGGCGGCCTCGCCCACGAGGTCAGGACGCGCAAGAACGGCGACGTCGTCTACTTCAACGTCAACCGGCACCTCAACATGACGAACGTGTGCACCGCCTCGTGCGCCTACTGCTCGTTCCAGCGCAAGCCGGGCGAGAAGGACGCGTACACGATGCGCATCGAGGAGGCCGTCCGGCTGGCCAAGGCGATGGAGGGCGAGGCCCTGACCGAGCTGCACATCGTCAACGGCCTGCACCCCACGCTGCCGTGGCGCTACTACCCCAGGTCGCTGCGCGCGCTGAAGGAGGTGCTGCCCCCGACGGTGTCGCTGAAGGCGTTCACGGCGACCGAGATCCACCACTTCGAGTCCATCTCGGGGCTGCCGGCCTCCGAAATCCTCGACGAACTGATCGACGCCGGTCTCGAATCGCTGACGGGCGGCGGTGCCGAGATCTTCGACTGGGAGGTCAGGCAGCACATCGTCGACCACAGGACGCACTGGGAGGACTGGTCCCGCATCCACCGGCTCGCGCATGCCAAGGGCCTGAAGACGCCCTGCACCATGCTGTACGGGCACATCGAGGAGCCGCGGCACCGCGTCGACCACGTGCTGCGGCTGCGGGAGCTCCAGGACGAGACGGGCGGGTTCCAGGTGTTCATCCCGCTGCGCTACCAGCACGACTTCGTGGACATGAAGGACGGCAAGATCCGCAACCGCATCCAGGCGCGCACGACGATGGCGAGCGGCGCCGAGGCGCTGCGCACGTTCGCCGTGTCCCGGCTGCTGTTCGACAACGTGCCGCACGTCAAGGTCTTCTGGGTGATGCACGGCGTGCAGACGGCGCAGCTCGCGCTCCAGCACGGCGCGGACGACATGGACGGCTCGGTCGTCGAGTACAAGATCACGCACGACGCGGACAACTTCGGCACGCCGGACAAGCTGACCCGCGAGGACCTGCTCGACCTGATCCGCGACGCCGGGTTCCGCCCCGTGGAGCGCAACACGCGCTACGAGGTCGTCCGCGAGTACGACGGGCCCGACCCGGGCCGCCGCGAGTCGCCGCAGCCCATGCGGGTGTGAGCGGCGCCGCGGGAACGAACCGCGACGGAGTCCGACGGAACACCACGACGAACGCTGTGACGCACGCCTGATGAACAACGCTCCCACGAACGCCCCGCCGCACCCGGCGCCCCCGCCTGGCCGGGCCCGGCTCTCCTACGTGCTCGATCCGCCCGTCACCGCGGAACTGCGGGAGGGCGTCGCCCAGTTGTGGGCCGACGTCGTCAACGCGGGCGGCGCCGTCGGTTTCGTGCCGCCGGTCACCGCCGCCGACACCGCCCCCGAGCTGCGCAAACACCTCATCGGCATGGCCGAGGGCACCACGCGGCTGCTGGTCGGGACGGACGAGCGCGCCCGGCCGGTGGCCACCGCGTTCTTCTCGCTGAACACCCACCGCCTCATGCGCCACTGGGTGTGGCTGGGGACGGTGATGGTGCACCCGGAGCGGCAGGGCGGCGGCGCCGGCCGGGAGCTGCTGGCCGCGGCGGCCACCGCCGCCGCCATCGACCCGGGCATCACCGGCATACGGCTGACCTGCCGCGGGGGCATGGGGCTCGAACGGTTCTACGCCGCCTGCGGCTACCGCGAGGTCGGGCGGGTGCCGGGGGCGATCAGGCTGGGCGACGGCGAGTTCCGCGACGACATCACCATGTGGCTGCCGCTGGGCTGAGCCCCGCGCGCCCGACGCCGCCCGAGCCCGGTCGCGGAGGCGCCGGGGGGCCGTGCTTCACTGGAAGGACATGTGAAGGAGGAGGCACCGTGAGCACGAACACCACCGCGGCGACACTGCGCTACACCGGGATGCGGCTGGGGATCTTCGCCGTCTGTTTCGCCGTACTCGCGGTGCTCGCCTACGTGGGCGTCATTCCGGAGTCCATCGGCACGGCCAACCCGCTGTGGCTCGCCGTCCTCGCCATCGTGGTGTCCGCGCCGATCAGCCTCGTCGTCCTCCGCGGGCAGCGGGAGGCGATGTCCCAGCAGATCGTGCCGCGCATCGAACGCGCCAGGAGCAACGCCAAGGCCAAGCTCGACGCCAACCGCGGCATGGAGGACGACGCCGCCTGAGGCACGGCCCTCGGGCGTGATCCGCCTCACGCCCCCCGTACGCCCCCGCAGGGAATCACTCCTCCCTCGGGGGCGTTGTGCTGCGACGGTGTTCCGTTTCCACCCATGACGTGCCATTCCGGGGGTGCTACCGTGCTCGGCATGAACACACCAGTCGCGCGCCGCCGTCTCACGAGCGTTCTGCTCGTCGCGCGTCTGCACATCGATCTGTGCCGCTGTCTGACCGCGGCCTGTCGCTGACGTTCCGTTCTCCCGACTGTTCAGCGCAGCCACGCGCCGATAGGCGCGTTTCCTCCCCCTTTCATACCGTGGTCCCGTGATCACCCCTGACCGGAGTGTGCCTGTGTCCTCCCCGTCCCCTGCCCCGGACGCGTCCGCCCCGAAGGCCCCGCGCCGCGCCCTGGCCGCCCTGCCGCCCTTCTGGGCGCAGATCCTGCTCGGCCTCGTGCTCGGCGTGCTGTTCGGCTGGATAGCCCGCAACTGGAACGTCGACTGGCTCGGCAGAACCCTCGACGAGATAGGCGGAACGTTCGTCCAGCTGCTCAGGCTGGCCGTCGGCCCCCTGGTCTTCTTCGCGATCGCCGTCTCCATCACCAACCTCCGCAACGTCTCCAACGCCGCCCGCCTCGCCGGCCGGACGCTGCTGTGGTTCCTCGTCACCTCCCTGGTCGCGGTCGCCATCGGCCTCACCATCGGCCTGCTGACCAACCCGGGCGAGGGCACGGGACTCACCCCCGCCGACGGCGCGCGGCCCGAGTCCGAGGGGTCCTGGCTCGACTTCCTCACCGGGATGATCCCCACCAGCGTCGTCACGCCGTTCGCCGACCTCGAAGTGCTCCAGATCGTCTTCCTGGCCGCCGTGACCGGCATCGCCGCGCTGCGCATGGGCGAACGCGCCGCGCCGCTGATCACGTTCGGCGAGACCGCGCTCGCGCTGCTCCAGAAGGTCCTGTGGTGGATCATCCGCCTGGCGCCGCTGGGCACCCTCGGCCTGATCGGCCGGGCGATCAACGAGTACGGCTGGGACCTGCTCGGCGACTACGCCACCTTCACGCTCGACGTGTACATCGGCTGCGCGCTGGTCCTGTTCGGCGTCTACCCGCTGCTGCTGCGCGTCGTCGCGGGCGTCGACCCGCTGCGCTTCTTCCGCGCGGCCTGGCCCGCCATCCAGCTGGCGTTCGTCTCCCGCTCCTCGGTCGGCACCCTGCCGGTGACCCAGAAGGTCACCGAGCGCCTCGGCGTGCCGCGCGAGTACGCCTCGTTCGCCGTCCCGTTCGGCGCCACGACGAAGATGGACGGCTGCGCCGCCATCTACCCGTCGCTGGCCGCGATCTTCGTGGCGGAGATCTTCGACGTCAGCCTCGGCATCCAGGACTACGTGCTGATCGTGTTCGTCTCGGTGATCGGCTCGGCCGCCACCGCGGGCCTCACCGGCGCCACGGTCATGACCACGCTGACCCTCACCACGCTGGGCCTGCCGCTTGAGGGCGTGGGCCTGCTGCTGGCGATCGACCCGATCCTGGACATGATGCGCACCGCGACGAACGTCGCGGGGCAGGCGGCCGTTCCCGTGATCGTCGCGGCCAGGGAGCGCATCCTCGACCGGGACGCGTACGACACCGCGACCAGCTTCGAGATCGGCGAGGTCGCGCGCGAGGACGACGCGCGGGAGCGCGAGCCCGCGAAGGCCGGCGCATAGCCCCCAGCCATCCGCCCCCTCCCCACCGCTGCCCCGGCCGCCCCGGCCGGGGCAGCGGTCTGTGCGCCCGGGCCCGGCTGGGTACGGTCGGACCCGGAGCCCACCGGCCGTGGCCGGCCGGGCGGCGGTGATCGGAAGAGGGAGTCGGTCCGCATGGCGTCTGCCGGGGCGCGGACGGCGGGTTTCACGGCGAGCGCCGCGAGGCGGGCGATGGAGGCCGCCTGTGCGGCCGTGCGGCTCGACGGGAGCGGCGCGGAGCTGATCCGGCTGGGCGAGAACGCGCTGTTCCGGCTGGCCGGGCATCCGGTGATCGCGCGGGTGGCGCGCTCGCTCGCGTACATGGACTCGGTGCGGACCGAGGTGGGCGTCTCCAGATGGCTCGCCAGTGAGGGCTTTCCGGCGGCGCGGGCCGTGGAGGACCTGGAACAGCCGGTCGTGGCGGCCGGGCACCCCGTGACGTTCTGGCACCTGATCAGGGAAGGGAACCGGAAGGCCACGTACGGGGGGCTGGGTGGTGTGCTGCGCGACCTGCACACGATGACGCCGCCAGATGTTCTCGGACTGTCGGCGCACGACGCGTTCGGGCGGACCGCGCTGCGGGTGGAACGGGCCGCGGGGATACCGGAGCCCGACCGGGCGTTCCTCAAAGAACGCGGTAGGGAACTGCGGGAACGGCTGGCCGACCTGCGCTTCGAGTCGGAGAAGGGCCCGGTGCACGGGGACGCGCACGTCCAGAACCTCATGGTGGACAGCGCCGGGCGCGTGCTCCTGATCGACTTCGAGAACTTCTGCTTCGACCATCCGGAGTGGGACCTGATGGTCACGGCCACCGAGCATCATCGCCTGGGATGGCAGACGCGCGAGCAGTACGCGGACTTCGTCACCGCCTACGGCAGGGATCTGGGTGACTGGGAGGGGTTCGCCGTGCTGCGCGGCATCCAGGAGTTCCGCATGACGACGTGGCTGATGCAGAACGTCGGTGAGAACCGGTCCGTGGCAGAGGAGTACGCGCGGCGCATCACCTCGCTCCGGAACGGCACCGCCCCCCGCGACTGGCAGCCGGGATAGCCCGGTCACCCGTCACCGTCCGGGCATGGGCCCCGGCGTACCGCGCGGGGGAGGCGAGAGCGCGTGCACCCCCCGTGCTCCCTCCCGAGCCGTCGCCGGTCTGCCGTTCACTGAAGTCACCGCGAAAAGGCGTGAAAAGCGCGAAGAGGCGTGAAAGAGGCACGCCTCGGCGGTGGAGGACAACAGGCACGTGGGGCAGGCCGCCTGGCCGTCCCGCGACGTGAGCGGCTGGCAGGTGACTTCCGACATGACAGGCCGACAGGAACGTACGCCCGATGACGGTGAGGCGGAGGGCAGGGAACGGGATGATCTGCCGGAAGACCTCGGCGCGCAGTGGGCCGAGCTGACCAGGCGGGTCGACGAGCACTTGAGGCGGCTGGGGCGCGCGTGACAGCGCATCACTGAGGCGACCGGCTTCCCGCGCGGGGCGCGCGCCCTCCGGCGGTCGGCGCGGGCCGGGCGGTCGGCGCGGCCGGGCGGCGCTCGCGCCGCCGGGGGCGCGCCCGGGCGTGGCCGCTGGGGTGGATGGGGCGGGCGGGGATGGAGTTCTCGCAGGTCCGGCGGGGGGCGTATGTGCACCACCGCCCGTGCGCCCCATGAACCCCCCGTGTGTCCGCGTGAACCCCCTCGTGAACGTTTCCAAAGTGGCCTCGGTGGCTCTTGACTGGAAATCTCACAAGGGGGAGGACAGTCGATGACATCGCCGGACATGAGAGTCGAACCCGCCACAGCCCGTGTCCGCACCGTCTCGCTGCTCGCGGACCACCCCGGCGCCCCGTCCGCCGCCCGGCGCACGGCGCGGCTCGCGCTGCACGAGTGGGGGCTCGGCCACCTGGCCGACGATGTCGAGCTGTGCCTGTCGGAGCTGGTCGGCAACGCGGTGCAGCACGCCAAGGGCAAGCGCGGGGAGCGGTTCGTCGTGGTGGCCCTGCGCTGCTCGGAACGCTGGCTGATCGTCGAGGTGTCCGACCAGGACCCGACGCCGCCCACGCTGCCCGCCGCGCAGTTGCCGCTCGCCGACAGCGGGCGCGGCCTGTTCATCGTGCGGGCCCTGGCCGACGCGACCTGGTGGGCGCCGCGCGACGAGGGCGGCAAGACCGTCCTGTGCCGCTTCGACTTCGACCATCTGTAGTGCTCGGCGCGCTCCGTACGCCCGGGCGGCAGGGGCGTTTTCGGCCATCTCGTCCTGGCGTGTGTCATCCGTGCCACCGGCGAACGGTCGGAGCGCGTGACGGTCCGGTGAAGGTGCCGGTCGGCGGGCTCGAAAGCGGGCAGAATCCAGGGATTCACCGTGCGGAGCCGCACCGGGAGGGCCGTGCTGATGTCAACGGGGAACGTGCGCGCCGATTCGCCGGCGCCCGCGCTGGTCCGGCCCCGGCTGGGCCACGAGAAGGGCGCGGTCACCAGCGCGTTCGTGCCCGCGATGGCCCCCGCGGTCCAGCAGGGCAGCCTCGCCGACGTGCCGTTCGTCAACGCCTACGAGGC
This sequence comes from Streptomyces marincola, assembly GCF_020410765.1. Taxonomy (NCBI): domain Bacteria; kingdom Bacillati; phylum Actinomycetota; class Actinomycetes; order Kitasatosporales; family Streptomycetaceae; genus Streptomyces; species Streptomyces marincola. The sequence continues at coordinate 4,037,009 of NZ_CP084541.1, forward strand.
GCCGGACGCGCCCGCTTTCAGCCGCAGGAACCGCGACGGGACCTGGCGTGATGTCACCTGTGCCGAGTTCGCCGCCGACGTGGTCGCCGTGGCCAAGGGCCTCATCGCGCACGGGATGCGGCCCGGGGGCCGGCTCGCGATCGTCTCCCGCACCCGCTACGAGTGGACGCTGCTCGACTTCGCGGCCTGGGCCGCCGGCCTCATCACCGTTCCCGTGCACCCCGACGCCCCGCCGGAGCAGGCCGCGGCCATCCTGCGCGACGCGGGCGTGAGCGCGTGCGCGGTCGAGGGCGGGGCCGAGGCCCGCACGCTCACCGAGATCCGGCACGAACTGCCGGATCTCGCGCACCTGTGGCAGCTCACCGCGCTCGCCGCCAACGAGACCAGCGCCATCGGCCAGATCGCCGCCGCGGGCCGGGACCTGCCGGACTCGGTCGTCGGGGAACGCCGCGCCCTGCTGTCGCCCTGGCTGGCCGCCACCCTCGTCTACACCGCGGGGACCACGGGCGAGCCGAAGGGGTGCGTCCTCACCCACGCCAACCTCTTCGCGCAGGTCGACAACGCCGTCGCGCTGCTGCGCCCGGCGTTCTCCTCGGGGCCCGACGAGCCGTCGGGCGCGCTGCTGCTCCTGCCGCTCGCCCACGCGCTCGGCCGGGTGGCCGCCCTCGCCTGCGTCCGCGCCCGGGTCAGGCTCGGGCACGCGCCGGACGAGGGGACCGACGACCTGCGCGCCGATCTCGCGGGCTTCCGGCCGACGTTCCTGTTCGCGGCGCCGCACGTGCTGGGCCGCGTGTTCGTCGCGGGGCGCGCCGCCGCCGAGACCACGGTGCGGGGCGGCGCGTTCTTCGAACGGGCCGCGCGCGTCGCCCGCCGGTACGGCGCCGCGGCCGAGGGCGGGAAGCGGGGGGCCGCCGCGGGGCCCGGCCTCGGGCTGCGGGCGGCGCGCAGCCTCTACGACCCGCTGGTGTACCGGCGGCTGCGGGAGGCGTTCGGGGGCAGGCTGCGCCACGTGGTGTGCGGGGGCGCGCCGCTCGGCCGCGGCCTCCGCGCGTTCTTCGAGGGCGCCGGGGTGTCGGTGCACGAGAGCTACGGACTCACCGAGGCCACCGCGGTCGCGACCATCACGCCGCCGGGCGCCCCGCGCGCGGGCACCGCGGGCTGGCCGCTGCCCGGACTGGCCGTGGGCATCGCGCCCGACGGCGAGGTGCTGCTGCGCGGCCCGCAGGTGTTCGGCGGCTACTGGGACGGCGGGCGGCGGGACGTGGTGCGCGTGGCCGGGGCCGGCGGCTGGTTCGCCACCGGGGACGTGGGCGCGCTGGACGCGGACGGCTATCTGACGGTCGCGGGGCGCGAGGCGGACCTGCTGGCCACGACGGACGGCCGGCGCGTCGCGCCGGGGCCGGTCGAGGCCGCGCTGCGGGCCGACCCGCTGGTCAGCCAGTGCGTGGTGGTGGGCGAGGGCCGGCCCTTCCCGGCCGCGCTGGTCACGCTCGACCCGGACGGTCTCGCCCGCTGGGCCGCGGCGGCCGGCCGGCGCCCGCTCCCGGCCGGCGAGGCGGCCCGCGACCCGGAGCTGCTGCGGTACCTCCAGCGGCTCTTTGATGAGGTGGGCGAGATGGGCGGGGCGGACGAGATGGGCGGGGCGGACGAGACGGGCGGGCGCGTGTCCGCGGCCGTGCCGCTGGGCGCGTTCCGGGTGCTGGCCAGGGACTTCACGGTCGCGTCCGGGCACCTGACGCCCTGCGGGACGGTGCGTCGTGCGGTGGTGCTGCGCGACCTCGCCGACGAGGTGGACCGGCTCTACCGGCCCGGGCCCGGGCCCGGCGGCGCGGCGGGGTGAGCGCGCGCCCCGGGCGGCGCCCCGGCGCGCACGCCGAGGCCCCCGCCCACAAGGGGCGGGGGCCTCGGTCATGTCGTGCTCCGTCCGGCGGCGCAGTGGCTACTGGCCTCAGACGATGGTGACATTCTCCGCCTGCGGGCCCTTGGGGCCCTGGGTGACGTCGAAGGTCACGTTCTGGCTCTCTTCGAGAGACCGGAAACCGGAGGCGTTGATCGCGGAGTAGTGAACGAAGACATCGGGGCCGCCGCCATCCTGGGCGATGAATCCAAAGCCCTTCTCGGCGTTGAACCACTTGACGGTTCCGGTAGCCATAAGCCCTCCTTGGGCCTAAAAAGGGTCGCCCTGCTCCAGAACCCACATGAAGCCTGAAAACGACGAAAGCCTGCGGTCACATGCTCCGCAGGCTCGTACTGCAAGGGAAACCAAACTGCAACTCGCTGTGAGCCTAGCATGCGCGGTGCGCGGCGGAAAGAGGAAAGATCATCCTCGGAGCGGGTCGTTCCCTGACCGTCGGCACGCACGTTCCGAGGCGTACCCTCCGAAGGGTGACTACACACCACAGGACCCGTCCTCGTGTCGGCCACATCCAGTTCCTCAACTGCCTCCCGCTCTACTGGGGCCTCGCCAGGAGCGGCAGTCTGCTCGATCTGGAGCTGACCAAGGACACGCCGGAAAAACTGGGCGAACGCCTGGTGAACGGTGAGCTGGACATCGGGCCGGTGTCCCTCATGGACTTCCTCGCGCACGCGGACGAGCTGGTGGCCCTGCCCGACATCGCCGTCGGCTGCGACGGGCCGGTCATGTCCTGCGTCATCGTCTCGCAGGTGCCCCTCGACCGGCTGGACGGCGCCCGGGTCGCCCTCGGGTCCACCTCTCGCACATCCGTGCGCCTGGCGCGGCTGCTGCTGGCCGAACGCCACGGGGTCGCGCCCGACTACTTCACCTGCCCGCCCGACCTCGGGCTGATGATGCAGGAGGCGGACGCCGCCGTCCTCATCGGGGACCCCGCGCTGCGCGCCGCGCTGCACGACGCGCCCAGGCTCGGCCTCGCCGTCCACGACCTCGGGCAGATGTGGCACGAGTGGACCGGGCTGCCGTTCGTGTTCGCCGCGTGGGGCGTGCGCCGCGACTACCTGCGCCGCGAGCCGGAGACGGTGCGCGAGGTCCACCGCTCGTTCCTCGCCTCCCGCGACCTGTCGCTCGAAGAGGTGGGCAAGGTCGCGGAACAGGCCGCGCGGTGGGAGGACTTCGACGCCGAGGTGCTCGAACGCTACTTCACCACGCTCGACTTCCGGCTCGGACCGCGCCAGCTGGCCGGGGCCGCCGAGTTCGCGCGCCGCGTCGGCAGGGCCGGTCAGGCGGACCGGTTGGAGCTCCTCGACGTCGCCGGGAGCTGACCGGTGGAGCCGCTGAGCGCGGACGACCCGCGCCGCGTCGGCGACTACGGCCTCATCGGCCGGCTCGGGCGCGGCGGCATGGGCCGGGTGTACCTGGGGCGCAGCGCGGGCGGCCGTACGGTCGCGATCAAGGTCGTGCACGCGCACATCGCGGCGGACGAGCGGTTCCGGGCCAGGTTCGCCCGCGAGGTGGCCGCGGCCCGGCTGGTCGGCGGCGACTGGACGGCGCCGGTGCTCGACGCCGACCCGGAGGCCGAGATGCCGTGGGTGGCCACCGGCTACGTGGCGGGCCCCGACCTGCACGACGCGGTCGGCGCGCACGGGCCGCTGCCGCGCGCCACCGTGCTCGCGCTCGGCGCCGGTCTCGCCGAGGCCCTGTCCGCCGTGCACGAACGCGGCCTGGTGCACCGGGACGTGAAACCGTCGAACGTGCTGCTCTCGCTCCAGGGCCCGCGCCTGATCGACTTCGGCATCGCCCGGGCCGGCGACGCGACGGCCCGCCTCACCGCGACCGGGGTCACCGTCGGCTCGCCCGGCTACATGGCGCCGGAGCAGGCGGTGGGCGGCGCGGTGGGGCCCGCGGCCGACATGTTCTCGTTCGGGGCGGTGCTCGCGTACGCGGCGGGCGGGAAGGCCCCGTTCCCCGGCGACGCGCCGGCGCAACTGCTGTACCAGGTGGTGCACACCCCGCCCCGGCTCGACGGGGTGCCCCCGTGGCTGCGCGACCTGGTGACCGCCTGCATGGCGAAGGACCCGGCCGAGCGCCCCTCGCCGCGCGAGGCGGCGCGCGCGTGCGCGGGCGAGGGCGGCGCGGCCGGCCTCATGGTGCCGGGCTGGCTGCCGCAGCCGGTCGTCGAGGACGTCAGCCGCCGCGCGGTCGAACTGCTGAACCTGGAGACCGCGGCGCCGGCCGGCCCGCCCCCGCCGGGGAACGGCGCGAGCGGCCCGTACCCGCCGCCCGGCCCGGCCCCCGGGCAGCCCGCCGCGAACGGCCCCGGCACCACCCGCCCCGCCCTCCACCCGGAGCGGAACGGCCCGCACCCGACGTGGCCCGCCGCGCACCCGCCGACCGCGGAGGCGACCCGCCCGGCCGCGCCCGGCGCCGCGGGACCGGCCGCGGGCGGCCCGCAGGACCGCCGCCGGTGGCCTCTCGCCGTGCCGGTCGCCGCCGCGGTGGCCGCGGCGGCGGTCGCGGGCGCGTTATTGACCGGGCTCGTGGGCGGGGAGCGGGACGCGGGCGCCGAGCCGGACGGCGAGGAGACCACCGTTCCGGCGGCGGGCGCGCTGCCCGAGGCGTACGTCGGCAGCTGGTCGGGCGACATGCGCCTCGGCGAGATAGCCGTCGGGCCCCTCGACATCGTGCTCGAACAGGGCGAGGTGGGCGAGCGGGTGGGCATGCTGACCTCGTCCGACGTCATGGGCCTGTCCCGGTGCGTCGACCTGCTGACGCTGACCGAAGTGGGCTCGGGCACGGTCACGTTCGACGCCGAGTACGACGCGGGGGCGTCGCGGGGCGGAGCCGGGGTGTGCGAGCCGGACCCGGGCGAGCTGACCCTGCGCCTCGACGGAGAGGTGCTGCACTGCACGGGCGGCGATCTGGTGGGGCGGCTGCACCCGGTGGGGTGAAGGGGGTGACGTACGCTGGTCCGGCCGCTGTCGAATCGGAGCCGTGAGGAAGGGACCGCACCCATGGCGCAGAGCACCGCGTCGCAGAACGTGCTCGACCGGGCCGCTCAGGGCGGCCGGATCAGTCCCGAGGAGGCGCTGGACCTCTACCGCTCCGCGCCCCTGCACGCCCTGGGGCGGGCGGCCGACGCCGCGCGCCGGCGGCGCTACGCGGGCACCGAGCACATCGCCACGTACATCATCGAGCGCAACATCAACTACACGAACGCGTGCGTGACGGCCTGCAAGTTCTGCGCGTTCTACGCCGCGCCCAAGAGCGAGGACGTCTGGACGCGCGACCTGGACGACATCCTGCGGCGCTGCGCGGAGACGGTCGAACTGGGCGGCACCCAGATCATGTTCCAGGGCGGCCACCACCCGGACTACGGCGTCGAGTACTACGAGCGGCACTTCGCGGCGATCAAGGAGGCGTTCCCGCAGCTGGTGATCCACTCCCTCGGGGCCTCCGAGGTGGAGCACATGGCGCGGATCTCCGGCGTGACGGCCGAGGAGGCGATCCGCCGCATCCACGCCGCCGGGCTCGACTCGTTCGCGGGCGCGGGCGCCGAGCTGCTGCCGGCCCGGCCGAGGCGGGCCATCGCGCCGCTGAAGGAGTCGGGCGAGCGCTGGATCGAGATCATGGAGACCGCGCACCGGCTTGGCGTGGAGTCCACCTCGACGATGCTGATGGGCACGGGGGAGACCAACGCGGAACGGATCGAGCACCTGCGGATGATCCGGGACGCGCAGGACCGCACGGGCGGCTTCCGCGCGTTCATCCCGTACACCTACCAGCCGGAGAACAACCACCTGAAGGGCCGCACGCAGGCCACCCTCTTCGAGTACCTGCGGCTGATCGCGGTGGCGCGGCTGTTCCTCGACAACGTCGCGCACATCCAGGGCTCCTGGCTCACCACAGGCAAGGAGGTCGGCCAGCTGTCGCTGCACTACGGCGCCGACGACCTCGGCTCGGTGATGCTGGAGGAGAACGTGGTGTCCTCCGCCGGCGCCAAGCACCGCTCCGACCGGCTTGAGCTTTTGCACCTGATCCGCACCGCGGGCCGGGTGCCGGCGCAGCGTTCCACGACCTACGAGCACCTGGTGGTGCACGAGGACCCCGCGCTCGACCCGGTGGACGACCGGGTGGTGTCGCACCTGTCGTCCACGGCGATCGAGGGCGGGTCCGCGCACCCGGAGCTGAAGGTCGTCCCGGCCCGCTGACCGGCGGCCCGGGGCGCGCGAACGGCGGCGCGCCGCCCCGGCGTCACGCGCCGCGCGCCGCGCTCCGCGCCGGCTCCCGCCCCTCGCCGCCACGCGGCACGGGCCCCGCGGTGAACGACAGCGGCAGGCCGAGCGCGGCGACGCGCGCCAGCGCGGGGCCCGGGACCGTCAGGTGCCGGGCGCGGTCGGCACGGCCCGCCACGTCGACCTGTATCCGGTGGCCCTCGGCCCGCAGCGCGGCCAGTTCGCCGGCCAGGGGCGCCACGCGCGGCAGGAGCGCGTCGAGCAGCGAGGCGACGGAGTCGCCCGCCGTCTCGGCCGACCAGCAGCCGGCCCCGGCCCGGAACGCCGCGCCCGGCTCTGCGGCCCGGGTGAAGTCCGGCGCGATGCCCAGGCGCCGCGTCACGTCCGCCGCGTCCAGGTCGGCCTTGGTGATCAGGAGCGCGGCCGTCAGGTACTCCCACTGCCGGCCGGGCGCGCCGCCCGGCGCGCGCCCCTCCGCCCGCGCGCCGTCGCACACGCTCAGCTCCAGCGGAACGCCGAGCGACGCGACGCGCAGCGCCGTCTGCGGCATGATCTCCAGCACGGCACCCGCCGCCGCGCGGCCGTGCGCCGCGAGCGAGACCGCGTGCCCCTCGGCCGCCAGCTCCCGCAGCACCGACGCCCGTTCCTCGACGGCGTCGACCACCAGGTCGAGCTGTTCCGGCAGACCGAGCCCCGCGTCCCCGCGCTCGTGCAGCCACAGCCCCGGCACGCCCCCGCCGTCCCCGTCGGCCGCGCCGGGCGGGCAGCCGAGCCGCGCGCCGACCGCACGGGCGTCCAGGCCGTCCTTGCGTACGACGAGCGTCGCGCCGGTGTCCGCCCAGGCCCGTTCCGCGTAGGTGTAGCGCGCAGTAGTCACCGTGAAGTCTCTCCCCATCCGTTCACGCCGCGGCGGGCCCCCTGGGCGGCGTCCGCGTGCGCGGTGCGTCGCCCTCCCGCCCGGCGGCGCCCCGGCCGGACGTCCGGGCCGCGCCCGCCCGCGCGCGGGCCGTGCCACGGCGGCCGGCCGCCGGGCGGCGCCGCGGGCCCGGCGAGCACCTGCCTCTCCAGTAAGGCACGCGGTGAACGGCCGCTCCATGGAGGTTTCGTCACAAGGTCGTCGCAGCCGGACGACACGGCACCGGCCGGGCGCCCGAGGGGCTGCGGGCCGGCTTCCGCCCGGGCGGCGCACCCGAGGTGCGGGCGGGCGGCCGGTGCGGTCAGATGGGCCCATGGAGGACTTCATCGACGGCTGGACCAGGAGACTCGTCGAGAGCGCGGGCGGCGCCCTCGACGAGCGGGCCGCGCGGGCGCTGGTCGCGGAGATCTACCACGCGGCCTCGCTCCGCGGGGTCGACGACTACGAGGAGGGCGTGGCGCGCCGCGAGGCCGAACGCGACGAATGAGCCGCGCCGCTCCCCGCGGTCAGGACGCGGTCAGGACGCGGGCTTGACCGGCAGTCCGCCGAGCAGCCCGGCGGCGATCGCGCCCGGCAGCTCGCGCGCCGAAGCCCCCTCGGTGAGCGGTCCCGTGACGATCCCGGTGCTGACCGGCTGGAAGTCGGCGACCTGCGTCTCGACCGTGTTGGCCAGCGGGTCCGTCGTGGTGTCGGCGAGCGGGTGGAGCTGGAGGTCGAGGGCCGGGTCGAGCGCGGCCTCCGCCGAGCCGAGGACGACGGGCACGACGAGCGGGGCCACGGGGACGGCCGCCGCGCCGCTCGCGGAGGCCAGTACGGCGCCGGCCGACAGGCCGGCCAGGCCGATGGCGCGGGACAGGTGAGTCATGGCACGCACGGTAGTTGACCGGTCGCGCACCGGTCGCGCCGTGCTCCGGCAAGTCCCCCGAACGGGGCAACGGAGCATCAGGGAGAATGACCGCGTGACTCGTGCCTCCCTCGACAAGCAGCCCCGCGAAGTCGCCGCCATGTTCGACGCGGTGGCGGCCCGTTACGACCTCACCAACGACGTGCTGGCGCTCGGGCAGAACCGCCGCTGGCGCGCGGAGGTGGTGCGCGCGGTGGGCGCGCGCCCGGGGGAGCGGGTCCTCGACCTGGCGGCGGGCACGGGCACCTCGTCCCGGCCGTTCGCGGAACGCGGCGCCTTCACGGTGCCGTGCGACTTCTCGCTCGGCATGCTGGCCGCGGGGAAGCGGCGGGTGCCGTGGCTGCCGTTCACGGCCGGGGACGCGACCCGACTGCCGTTCCGCGACGGCGCGTTCGACGCGGTGACCATCTCCTTCGGCCTGCGCAACGTCCAGGACACCGAGGGCGCGCTGCGCGAGCTGCTGCGGGTGACGGCGCCCGGCGGGCGCCTGGTGGTCTGCGAGTTCAGCCACCCCACGTGGGCGCCGTTCCGCACCGTCTACAGCGAGTACCTGATGCGCGCGCTGCCCGCGCTGGCGACGCGCGTCTCCAGCAGCCCCGACGCCTACGTGTACCTCGCCGAGTCCATCCGCGCCTGGCCCGACCAGGCCGCGCTCGCCGAGCTGCTGATCGGCGCGGGCTGGTCGCGCGTGGCCTGGCGCGACCTGACGGGCGGCGTCGTCGCCCTGCACCGGGGCGTCAGGCCGCACGACGCATAGACTTCCCGCGACCCTGACACGTCCTTTCGAATGGGAGAGCCAACGTGGCCGAGACCGCTGATGTGATCGTCGTCGGGGCCGGACCGGCCGGTTCCGCGACCGCTTTCCACCTCGCCCAGGCCGGACTTGAGGTGGTGCTGCTGGAGAAGACGGCGTTCCCCCGCGAGAAGGTGTGCGGCGACGGCCTCACCCCGCGCGCGGTGAAGCAGCTGGTGGCCATGGGCATCGACGTCTCCGAGGAGGCGGGCTGGCTGCGCAACAAGGGCCTGCGCGTCATCGGCGGCGGGCACAGGCTCCAGCTGGACTGGCCGGAGTTGGCCTCCTACCCGGACTACGGGCTGGTGCGCAGGCGCGACGACTTCGACGAGCAGCTCGCGCGGGCCGCGCAGAAGGCGGGCGCGCGGCTCTACGAGCGCTGCAACGTCGCGGGGCCGGTGCGGGACGAGCGCACCGGGCGCATCGTCGGGGTCGAGGCCAAGCTGGGCGCGGAGAAGAAGCCGGTGACGTTCACCGCGCCGGTCGTCGTCGCCGCCGACGGCAACTCCTCGCGGCTCTCGCTCGCGATGGACAGGCACAGGGACGCCAGGCGCCCCATGGGCGTCGCGGTGCGCACGTACTTCACGACGCCGCGGCACGACGACGACTACCTGGAGTCCTGGTTCGAGCTGTGGGACCGCAGGGAGGCCAAGAAGCGCCTGCTGCCCGGCTACGGCTGGATCTTCGGCATGGGCGACGGCACCTCCAACGTGGGCCTCGGCGTGCTGAACACCTCGCCCTCGTTCCAGGAGCTGGACTGGCGCGAGGTGCTGCGCACGTGGTGCGAGACGCTGCCGCCCGAGTGGCAGTTCACGCCCGAGCACATGACGGGCCCGATCCGCGGCGCGGCGCTGCCGATGGCGTTCAACCGCAAGCCGCACTACGCGCGCGGGCTGATGCTGGTGGGCGACTCGGGCGGCCTGGTCAACCCGTTCAACGGCGAGGGCATCGCCTACGCCATGGAGTCGGGGCGGATCGCGGCCGAGGTCATCAGCCAGGCGCAGGCGCGGCAGACGCCCGCGCAGCGCGAGCTGGCGCTGCGCGGCTACTCGAAGGTGCTGCGCGACACCTACGGCGGCTACTACACGCTCGGCCGCGCGTTCGTGCAGCTGATCGGCAACCCGACGATCATGCGGGTGGCCGCGGAGCGGGGCATGGGCCACCCGGTGCTGATGCGGTTCCTGCTGAAGCTGCTGGCCAACCTGACCGACCCGACCGGCGGCGACGCCATGGACCGCGTCATCAACGGCCTGACGAAGGTGGCGCCCCGGGCCTGAGGGCCCGGCCGGAACGGGACCGGGACCGGGAACGGAAGACGGGAACGCGCGGGAACGGCCGTGGGCGGCACGGCCGTTCCCGCGCGGACACGCGGTGCGGGGGATGTCTACAGGACGCGCACGGCGCCGGTCGGCATGTCCCAGTCGAGGCTGTGCTCGGCCACGCCGGTCGACGGGTTCTGGGCGCCGATGAACGTGCCGCCGCCGGTGTAGATGGCCACGTGGTAGGCGCTGCCCGCGCTGCCCCAGTAGAGGATGTCGCCGGCCTGGAGCGCGTCGAGGGACACCTGGGTGCCCGCGACGGACTGGTCGCCCGAGACGCGCGGCAGCGAGATGCCGGCCTGCGCGTAGGCGGCCTGGACCAGTCCGGAGCAGTCCCAGGCGTTGGGGCCCGTGGAGCCCATCGAGTAGCCGTCGCCGAGCTGGGCGCGGGCGAAGTCCACGATGCTGTTGCCGCTGCTCCCGCTGCCGCCACCGCCGGTCGCGGGCTGCTCGGGGGCGGCGGCGAGGGTCTGGGGCTCGGAGAGCGTCTCGACCTGTGCCTCGGCCTGCGCCCTGGCCTGTGCCTCGGCCTCGGCCTGTGCGGCTTCCTGGGCGCGGCGTTCGGCCTCTTCCGCGGCGCGGCGCTCGGCCTCCTCGGCCGCCGCGCGGCGCTCGGCGGCGGCCTGCCGGGCCTGGGCCTCGGCGCGTTCCTGGGCGCGCTGCCAGTTGTCCTGCGTCTCGGCCTCGGCCGCGTAGGCCTGCGTGGCCTGGGCGGCGCGGTTGGCGTGGGCCAGGGCACCGTCGAGCACCGGGAGCTGCCCGGTGGCCTCGGCCGGCTTCTCGGTGGCGGACGCGGGGGTGGTGGCGCCGGTGACGGCCACGGTGCCCACGACGCCCGAGAGGACGCCGCCACGTATGAGGCTGGTGGTGCGGGAGGCACGCGGTTTCCGGTGCCGGCCCTGATAACGGATTGGGGACATGGGGATAACGGCTATCAGCAGCCGGTGGTGAATCTCAATCCTCGTGTGTTAGGCCACAGTGGGCGTGTACGCGACGAGCTGGCGAGCCGTTTGTCCAACTTCGCCCGGAACGCCGCTTCTCCGTGCCGCCGGGGGCAGGCTGTCGGCTTGGTGCCGTGCCCTGCATGTTGTCCGGTTTGTCCGCCCGAAAGGTCGGTCTAGCACGGGACGGGCGACGCCACAATGCTCCGATTCCGTTGCCCGGTCATCCCGTGGCGTATGTCACGTTCCCCACTGTTCCCACGCGAGGCGCGCCACGAGCGCGGCCACCACGACGAGCAGCACCACCCGGACGAAGCCGCTGCCGCGCCGCAGCGCCATCCGGGCGCCGGCCCAGCTGCCGATCATGTTGAACAGCGCCATGCCGGCGGCCAGGCGCCACAGGACCGTGCCGTTCGCCGTGAAGACCACCAGGGCGCCGAGGTTTGTGCCGACGTTCACGACCTTCGCGGTGGCGGTCGCGGTCAGCAGGTTCATGTGCAGCAGCGCGACGAGCCCTATGACGAGGAAGGTGCCCGTGCCGGGGCCGAGGATGCCGTCGTAGAAGCCGATGCCGAGGCCGATCACGAGCAGGGCGACCGCGGCCCGCCGGCGCGTGGGAACGCGGTCGGTCGCCAGGGTGCCGAACTGCGGGCGCAGCACCACGAACGCGGCCACCGCGAGCAGCATCACCATGATCAGCGGTTGCAGGATTCGCTTGTCCACCGCGGATGCAAACAGTGCGCCGCCGCCCGCGGCGGCCAGTGCGACCGCGCCGAGCCGCAGTGCGAGCCGCACGTCCACGGGCGCCTTACGCGCGTAGGTGACCGCCGCGATCGAGGTTCCGGTGACCGCGACCGCCTTGTTGGTGCCGAGCGCGTAGGTGGGTGACAGGTCGGGGAGGCCGATGAGCAGGGCGGGGAGCTGGAGCAGGCCGCCGCCGCCGACGACCGCGTCGATCCAGCCCGCGAGGAGTGCCGCCGTGCACAGCAGGACGGCCACGGTGAACGTTATGTCTGCCACCGGACGAACCCATACCACCAGGCGGTCCCTTATGCGAATTTGCTCTCGCGGCCCTGCGGTGGTAAGCGACGCGCCCGTCGAGGCGCTTGCGGCGGGCCGGAATTGGCGCTTCGTGAGGGATCGGGCACGATGAGCGATACGTCCCGGCTCGGGCGGGCCTGACGGCCCTTGGCCGCCTTGGTCGGGTGGGAGAGATCACAAGATTGTTAGGTGACCCCGTGTCGAAGGTCACAGGCTTCGCAGCATAGGATGCGGGGCAGCCTTGTGAACTGACTCACATAGCGATGATCACAGTGGTAAGCAGTCGCCGACGACTGGAAGGAGCGGGGTGCGGTGAACGCCTATGTCCCCATCCTCGTGCTGGCAGCCCTCGGGGCCGCCTTCGCCGTCTTCTCCGTGGTCGTGGGGGCGGTGGTCGGCCCCAAGCGCTACAACCGGGCGAAGCTCTCCGCGTACGAGTGCGGCGTCGAACCGACCCCGCAGCCGGCCGGTGGTGGGCGTTTCCCCGTCAAGTACTACCTGACGGCCATGCTGTTCATCATCTTCGACATCGAGATCGTCTTCCTCTATCCCTGGGCGGTCCAGTTCGACGCCCTCGGGATGTTCGGTCTTGTGCAGATGCTGATCTTTGTCGCCCTCATCGGCGTCGCCTACGCCTACGACTGGCGCCGAGGAGGACTCGAATGGGACTGACGAGCGACTGACATGCGACTGAGAGGAAGGCTCTCCTGATGGGTCTCGAAGAGAAGCTCCCCAGCGGATTTCTGCTCTCCACGGTCGAGAACCTGGCGTCGCTCGCCAGGAAGTCGTCCGTGTTCCCCGCGACGTTCGGCCTCGCCTGCTGCGCCATCGAGATGATGACCACCGGCGCCGGCCGCTACGACCTCGCGCGGTTCGGCATGGAAGTCTTCCGCGGCTCGCCGCGCCAGGCCGACCTGATGATCGTCGCCGGCCGCGTCAGCCAGAAGATGGCGCCCGTCCTCCGGCAGGTCTACGACCAGATGCCCAACCCCAAGTGGGTCATCTCCATGGGCGTCTGCGCCTCATCGGGCGGCATGTTCAACAACTACGCCATCGTGCAGGGCGTCGATCACATCGTCCCCGTCGACATCTACCTGCCCGGCTGCCCGCCGCGCCCGGAGATGCTGATGGACGCGATCATCAAGCTGCACGAGAAGATCCGCGGCGAAAAGCTCGGGGTCAACCGCGAAGAGGCGGCGCGCGAGGCGGAGGCGGCGGCCCGCACGGCGCTGCCGACGATCGAGATGAAGGGGCTCCTGCGATGAGGTGCGCCCGGCGCGCGGCCGAGGACGAAGGGGTGCTGCCGTGAGCGGCGACGAGCAGGTGAACGGGAACACAAGCACAAGCGGCCCGCCGGCGCAGCGCACGCACTCGGGCGAGCCCATCGCGCGCCGGCGCGGGATGTTCGGCGCCAACAACGGTGGCGACACCTCCGGGTACGGCGGCCTTGAGCGGACCGTGCGCATGCCGGGGGCCACGTCCCGGCCGTACGGCGGCTACTTCGACGAGGTCGCGGACGAACTCGAAGGCGCCCTGGAGGAACAGGGCCTCGACCCCGGCCTCGCGATCGAGCGGACCGTCGTCGACCGCGACGAGCTGACGTTCCACATCGCGCGCGAGCACCTGCCCCGGGTGGCGCGCACGCTGCGCGACGACCCGGCCCTGCGCTTCGAGCTGTGCCTCGGCGTCAGCGGCGTGCACAACCCGCAGGACACCGGCCGCGAACTGCACGCCGTCTACCACCTGAGGTCGCTGACGCACGGCCGGATGATCCGCCTTGAGGTCGGCGTCCCGGACAGCGACCCGCACGTGCCCACCCTCGTCGAGGTCTACCCGACCAACGACTGGCACGAGCGCGAGGCCTACGACTTCTTCGGCCTCGTCTTCGACGGCCACCCCGCGCTGACCCGGATCATGATGCCCGACGACTGGCAGGGCCACCCGCAGCGCAAGGACTACCCGCTCGGCGGCGTACCCGTCGAGTACAAGGGCGCCCAGATCCCGGCACCCGACCAGCGGAGGTCGTACAGCTGATGACCACACACGCGACCCGGCCCGCTGGGGCCAGGGAGACGACGGAAGGCACGGTCTACACCGTCACCGGCGGCGACTGGGACGAACTCGCCCGCGAGGTCGCCGAGCGCACCGACGACGAGAAGATCATCGTCAACATGGGCCCCCAGCACCCGTCCACCCACGGCGTGCTCCGGCTGATCCTGGAGATCGACGGCGAGACCGTCACCGAGGCCAGGGCCGGCATCGGCTACCTGCACACCGGCATCGAGAAGAACCTCGAATACCGGACCTGGACGCAGGGCACCACGTTCGTCACGCGCATGGACTACCTGATGCCGTTCTACAACGAGGCCGCGTACTGCCTCGGCGTGGAGAAGCTGCTCGGCATCACCGACGACGTGCCCGACCGCGCCCAGATCATCCGCGTCCTGCTGATGGAGATCAACCGGCTCTCCTCGCACCTGGTGGCCTTCGCCACCGGCGGCATGGAGCTGGGCGCGACCACGGTGATGATCTACGGCTTCCGCGACCGCGAACTGTGCCTCGACATCTACGAGTTGATCACCGGTCTGCGCATGAACCACGCGTTCATCAGGCCGGGCGGGCTCGCCCAGGACCTGCCGCCGGGCGCGGTCGACGCGCTGCGCGAGTTCGTCAAGAAGATGCGCAAGAACCTCGCGGAGTACGACAAGCTCTGCACCGGCAACCCCGTCTTCAAGGCCCGCCTGAAGGACGTCGGCTACCTCGACCTCGCGGGCTGCCTCGCGCTCGGCGTCACCGGGCCCGTCCTGCGCTCGGCCGGACTGCCCCACGACCTGCGCAAGACCGACCCCTACTGCGGGTACGAGACCTACGACTTCGAGGTGCCGACCACTGACACCTGCGACTCCTTCGGGCGCTTCCTGCTGCGCCTTGAGGAGATGCACCAGTCCCTGCGGATCGTCGAGCAGTGCATCGAACGGCTCGAACCCGGGCCCGTCATGGTCGGCGACAAGAAGATCGCCTGGCCGGCGCAACTGGCCCTGGGGTCCGACGGCCTCGGCAACTCTCTGGACCACATCAAGAACATCATGGGCACCTCGATGGAGGCCCTGATCCACCACTTCAAGCTGGTCACCGAGGGCTTCAGGGTCCCGGCGGGACAGGTGTACACGGCGGTCGAGTCCGCCAAGGGCGAACTGGGCGTCCACATGGTCAGCGACGGCGGCACCCGCCCCTACCGCGTCCACTTCCGCGACCCCTCCTTCGCCAACCTCCAGTCGATGGCCGCGATGTGCGAAGGCGGCATGGTCGCCGACGTCATCGTCGCCGTCGCGTCCATCGACCCCGTGATGGGAGGCGTCGACCGGTGAGCGCCCACGAGACAACGCGCACGGACGTGAGCCTCGGCATCCCGCCGATGCCCGCCCCCGACTACCCGCCCGAGGTGCGGGAGAGGCTGGCGGCGGACGCGGCCGAGGTGATCGCCCGCTACCCCGACAGCCGCTCCGCGCTGCTGCCGCTGCTGCACCTCGTGCAGTCCGAGGAGGGCCACGTCACCCGCACGGGCATGCAGTTCTGCGCCGAGGTCCTCGACCTGACCACGGCCGAGGTCACCGCCGTCGCGACGTTCTACTCGATGTACCGCCGCCGCCCCTCCGGCGACTACCAGGTCGGCGTCTGCACCAACACGCTGTGCGCCGTCATGGGCGGCGACGCCATCTTCGGCGCCCTGCGCGAGCACCTCGGCGTCGGCAACGGCGAGACCACGGAGGACGGCAAGGTCACGCTCGAACACATCGAGTGCAACGCCGCCTGCGACTACGCGCCGGTGCTGATGGTCAACTGGGAGTTCTTCGACAACCAGACCGTCGAGTCCGCCAAGCGGCTCGTCGACGACCTGCGCGCCGGCCGGGAGGTCACCCCGACCCGCGGCGCCCCGCTGTGCGACTTCAAGCAGACCGCCCGCATCCTCGCGGGCTTCCCCGACCAGCGCCCCGGGGCCACCGAGGCGGGCGGCAGCGCCGGGCCCGCCTCGCTCGCCGGGCTGCGGCTGGCCAAGGGAGAACGCGGCCCCGACACCGTGGTCGCGCCCCGGCGCCCCGAGGTCCCGCACGAGGAGCCCGTCACGACGCACGCCAGCCGTCATGACGCGCCGCAGTCCAGCTCGGCCTCCGACCCGCGCCACCCCGCGGGCCCGGTGACCGAGGAGGGTGAGTGATGACAGAGCAGGTCAAGGAAATCAGCCCGGAGAAGCTCCTGACCCCGGTGCTCTCCGAGTTCTGGGACCAGGACAGGTCCTGGACCCTGGACGTCTACCGGGCCCACGGCGGCTACCGCGGCCTGGCCAAGGCGCTGGCCATGGCGCCGGACGACGTCATCGCCTACGTCAAGGACTCCGGGCTGCGCGGCCGGGGCGGCGCCGGCTTCCCCACCGGCATGAAGTGGCAGTTCATCCCGCAGGGCGACGGCAAGCCGCACTACCTCGTGGTCAACGCCGACGAGTCCGAGCCCGGCACCTGCAAGGACATCCCGCTGCTGCTGGCGAACCCGCACTCCCTCATCGAGGGCATCGTGATCGCCTGCCACGCCATCCGCTCCAACCACGCGTTCATCTACCTCCGCGGCGAAGTCGTCCCCGTCCTGCGCCGCCTGCACGCCGCCGTCGCCGAGGCGCGCGCGGCCGGCTACCTCGGCAAGGGCGCGCTGGGCGACGGCGGCGACCTGGAGATCACCGTCCACGCCGGCGCGGGCGCCTACATCTGCGGCGAGGAGACCGCGCTCCTCGACTCGCTCGAAGGCCGCCGCGGCCAGCCGCGGCTGCGTCCCCCCTTCCCCGCGGTCGCCGGCCTCTACGCCTGCCCCACTGTGGTGAACAACGTCGAGTCCATCGCCTCGGTTCCCGCCATCATGGACCGCGGCAAGGAGTGGTTCCGCTCCCTCGGCAGCGAGAAGTCGCCCGGCTTCACGCTCTACTCGCTCTCCGGGCACGTCGCCCGCCCCGGCCAGTACGAGGCCCCGCTGGGCATCACGCTGCGCGAACTGCTCCAGCTCGGCGGCGGCATGCGCCCGGGGCACCGGCTGAAGTTCTGGACCCCCGGCGGCTCCTCGACCCCGATGTTCACCGACGAGCACCTCGACGTCCCCCTCGACTACGAGGGCGTCATGGGCGCGGGCTCCATGCTCGGCACCAAGGCGCTCCAGTGCTTCGACGAGACCACGTGCGTGGTGCGGGCCGTGACCCGGTGGACGGAGTTCTACGCGCACGAGTCCTGCGGCAAGTGCACCCCGTGCCGCGAGGGCACCTACTGGCTCGTGCAGCTGCTGCGCGACATCGAGGCCGGCAAGGGACTGCTCAGCGACATCGACAAGCTCGCGGACATCGCCGACAACATCAACGGCAAGTCCTTCTGCGCGCTCGGGGACGGCGCCGCCGCCCCCATCTTCTCGTCGCTGAAGTACTTCCGCGACGAGTACGAGCGGCACGTCACCCAGGGCGGCTGCCCGTTCGACCCGGCCAGGTCCACCGCCTGGGCGGACGACACCACCGCTCACCAGGAGGTGAACGCATGACGGCGCAGCAGGATGCCGACCTGGTGACGCTGACCATCGACGGCGCCGAGATCTCGGTGCCCAAGGGCACCCTGGTCATCCGCGCCGCCGAGCAGCTCGGCATCGAGATCCCGCGGTTCTGCGACCACCCGCTGCTCGACCCGGCCGGCGCCTGCCGCCAGTGCATCGTGGAGGTCGAGGGCCAGCGCAAGCCGATGGCCTCGTGCACCATCACCTGCACCGACGGCATGGTCGTCAAGACGCACCTCAGCTCGGCCGTCGCCGAGAAGGCGCAGCGTGGCGTGATGGAGCTGCTGCTGATCAACCACCCGCTGGACTGCCCGGTCTGCGACAAGGGCGGCGAGTGCCCCCTCCAGAACCAGGCCATGTCCACGGGCGACCCCGAGACGCGCTTCGACGGCGTCAAGCGGACGTTCGACAAGCCGGTCCCCATCTCCACCCAGGTGCTGCTCGACCGCGAACGCTGCGTGCTGTGCGCGCGCTGCACCCGCTTCTCGCAGCAGATCGCCGGCGACCCCATGATCGAACTCCTGGAACGCGGCGCGCTCCAGCAGGTCGGCACCGGCGAGGGCGACCCGTTCCAGTCGTACTTCTCCGGCAACACCATCCAGATCTGCCCGGTCGGCGCGCTCACCTCCGCCGCCTACCGCTTCCGCTCCCGCCCCTTCGACCTGGTGTCATCGCCCAGCGTGTGCGAGCACTGCGCCGGCGGCTGCGCCACGCGCACCGACCACCGCCGCGGCAAGGTCATGCGGCGGCTGGCGGCCGAGGACCACGAGGTCAACGAGGAGTGGATCTGCGACAAGGGCCGCTTCGCGTTCCGCTACGCGCAGCAGCCCGACCGGCTCACCTCGCCGCTGGTGCGCGACCCGGCCACCGGTGAACTCGCCCCGGCCAGCTGGCCCGAGGCGCTGCGCGTCGCGGCCGAGGGCCTGGCCGCCGCCCGCTCCGGGGGCGCCGCCGTGCTGACCGGCGGCCGGCTGACCGTCGAGGACTCCTACGCGTACGGCAAGTTCGCGCGCCTGGCCCTGCGGACCAACGACATCGACTTCAGGGCCCGCGCGCACAGCGCCGAGGAGGCCGCGTTCCTCGCCTCGCGCGTCGCGGGCCACGGCGTCGACCTCGACGGCGGCGGGGTCACCCACCGCGCGATCGAGTCCGCGCCCGCCGCGCTGCTGGTCGGCTTCGAGTCGGAGGAGGAGGCGCCCGGCGTCTTCCTGCGGCTGCGCAAGGCCAACCGCAAGCACGGCACCCGGATCTTCTCCGTCGCCACCCACATCACCCGCGGCCTCGCCAAGACGAACGGCACCCTGCTGCCCGCCGCGCCCGGCACCGAGCCCGCGTGGCTGAACGCGCTCGCCGACGGCGACGGCCTCGACGCGGCCGGCCGCGCCGCCGCGGACGCGCTGCGCGAACCCGGCGCGGTCATCGTCGTGGGCGAACGGCTCGCCGCCGTCTCCGGCGCCTACACCGCCGCCGTCGCCGCCTCGGCGGCCACCGGCGCCCGGCTGGTGTGGATTCCGCGCCGGGCCGGGGAACGCGGCGCCGTCGAGGCCGGCACCCTGCCGGGCCTGCTGCCCGGCGGGCGGCCCGAGAGCTCCCGGCGGGCGCGCGAGGAGGTCGCCGCCGTCTGGGGCACCGGCAGCCTGCCCGAGCGCCCGGGCCGCGACACCTCGGGCATCCTCGCCGCCGCCGCGGACGGCGGCATCGGCGCCCTCGTGGTGGCCGGGGTGGACATCGCCGACCTGCCCGACCCGCGGCAGGCCCGCGCCGCGCTCGACCGGGTGGCCGCGGACGGCTTCCTGCTGAGCCTTGAGCTGCGGCCCTCGGAGGTCACCGCGCGCGCCCACGTGGTGCTGCCGGTGGCCGCCGTGGTCGAGAAGTCCGGCACGTTCCTCAACTGGGAGGGCAGGGCCAGGTCGTTCACCGCGGCCATCAAGCCCGACCAGATGACCCGCCGCCTCGTGCAGACCGACGCGCGGGCCCTGCACATGCTGGCCGACGCCATGGACGTGCACCTCGCGCTGCCCGACCTGACCGCGATCCGCCGGGAGTTGGACGCGCTCGCGGACTGGCGGGGCGACCTGCCGCTCGGCCCGACCGCGACGCCCGCCGACCTGCCGAGCCCCGACGAGGGCAGCGCCGTGCTCGCCGGGCACCGGATGCTGCTCGACCAGGGCACCCTCCAGGTCGGTGACGAGGCGCTGGCCGGCACCCGGCACGCGGCCGTGGCCAGGCTCTCGGCCGCCACCGCGCGCGAGACCGGCGTGAAGGACGGCGACCTGCTGTCCGTCACCGGGCCCGCCGGGTCCGTCGCGCTGCCGCTCGCGGTGACCGAGGAGATGCCCGACCGCGTGGTCTGGCTCCCCCTCAACTCCACCGGCGGCGGCGCGCACCAGGACCTCGGCACCGGCCCGGGCGACGTCGTCCGCATCTCCGCCCAGGCTGAGGAGGTGAACGCGTGATGCCGCTCGCCCAGGAGCCGGACCTGTCCGTCTTCGGGGACGACCCGTTCTGGCTCGTCCTGCTCAAGGTCGTCTTCGTCTTCGCGTTCGTGATGGTCACGGTGGTCATCTGCATCGTGATGGAACGCAAGGTGCTCGGCTGGATGCAGCTGCGCATCGGGCCGAACCGGCACGGGCCCTGGGGCATGCTCCAGTCCCTGGCCGACGCCATCAAGCTGATGCTCAAGGAGGACATCGTCCCCAAGGGCGCCGACAAGGTGCTGTTCTGGCTGGCGCCGATCCTCGCGGTGATCCCGGCGTTCATGGCGTTCGCCGTCATCCCCTTCGGCCCCAAGGACGACCCGGTCAGCATCTTCGGCACCCAGACGGTGCTCCAGGTCACCGACCTGCCGGTCGCCATCCTCTACGTGCTGGCCACCTCGGCCATCGCCGTCTACGGAACGGTGCTCGCCGGCTGGTCCTCGGGCTCGACGTACCCGCTGCTCGGCGGCGTCCGCGCGACCGCGCAGATCATCTCCTACGAGGTCGCGATGGGCCTGTCCTTCGCGGCCGTCTTCCTCTACTCCGGGTCGATGTCCACCTCGGCCATCGTGGAGGCGCAGGAGGACCGCTGGTTCATGATCCTGCTGCCGGTGTCGTTCCTCATCTACATGGTGGCGATGGTCGGCGAGGCGCACCGGCCGCCGTTCGACATGCCGGAGTCCGAGGGCGACCTCGTCGGCGGGTACCTCACCGAGTACTCGTCGATCAAGTTCGCCTTCTTCATGATGTCCGAGTACATCCACATGGTCACCGTCTCGGGCCTGATGGTCACCCTCTTCCTCGGCGGCTGGCGCGCGCCCGCGCCGCTCAGCTTCTGGGAGGGCGCCAACTCCGGCTGGTGGCCCATGCTGTGGTTCACGATCAAGCTCGTCGGCGTGATCTTCCTGTTCGTGTGGGCCCGCGCCTCGCTGCCCCGCGTGCGCTACGACCAGTTCATGGTCCTGGGCTGGAAGGTCCTCATCCCGTTCGCGCTGGTCTGGCTCATGCTCGTGGCCACCGTGCGGGCCATGCAGAACGAGGACTACGCGTTCAGCGACATCCTCCTGTGGGTGTTCGCCGGCGTGGTGACGCTGCTGCTGATCTCGTTCGTCGTGGACTACTTCCGCGACCGGTCCGAGCAGCGCGAGGAGGACGGCCGGGCCGAGGAGCCCGAGCCGGAGTTCGACCCGATGGCGGGCGGCTACCCGGTGCCGCCGCTGCCGGGACAGACCCTGCCGCCCGTGCCGCGCCGCCCGTCCAGGGCCGAGCGCATGGGCGCCGGAGTCGCCGCCGAAAGCGAAGGAAGCCCCGAGCGAAGGGAGGGCGACGATGCCTGAGTTCCGCAATCCCGTGGGCGGCTTCGGCGTGACCTTCAAGGCCATGTTCAAGAAGCGGCTCACCGAGCAGTACCCGGAGGAGAAGAAGCCGACGGCGCCCCGCTTCCACGGCCGCCACCAGCTCAACCGCCACCCGGACGGCCTGGAGAAGTGCATCGGCTGCGAGCTGTGCGCCTGGGCCTGTCCCGCGGACGCCATCTACGTGGAGGGCGCGGACAACACCGAGGAGGAGCGCTACTCCCCGGGCGAGCGCTACGGCCGCGTCTACCAGATCAACTACCTGCGCTGCATCCTGTGCGGCCTGTGCGTCGAGGCGTGCCCCACGCGGGCGCTCACCATGACCAACGAGTACGAGCTGGCCGACCGCAGCCGCGCCTCCCTGATCTACACCAAGGAGGAGCTGCTGGCCGGCCTCCAGGACGGCATGGTCGCCCCGCCGCACGCGATGTACCCGGGCACCGACGAGCAGGCGTACTACCGGGGCGAGGTGCGGGGCGCCGCGCCCGGCACCGCGCGCCAGCAGGTCACGGGCGAACAGCTCGCCGAGGACGACGCCGTGGCAGCCGCCACCCGCCTGCACGACCCGGCGGCCGGGAGGCAGGCATGAGCGCCGTCGCCCAACTCGCCGCCGAGACCTCGACCTCGACCGGGGAGGCCGTGCAGTTCTGGCTGCTCGGCCCGCTCGCGGTCGCCGGCGGCCTCGGCACGATCCTGATGCGCCGCGCCGTGTACTCCGCGCTCTGCCTCGCCGGCACGATGGTGATCCTGGCGCTGTTCTACCTCGCCAACGGCGCCTACTTCCTCGGCATGGTGCAGATCGTCGTCTACACCGGCGCCGTGATGATGCTGTTCCTGTTCGTCCTCATGCTGATCGGCGTGAGCGCGGCCGACTCGCTCAAGGAGACGCTGCTCGGCCAGCGCTGGCTCGCGGCCGGCTGCGGACTCGGGCTCGGCATCCTGCTGATCGCGGGCATCGGCCAGGCGTCCGTCGGCTCCTTCAGCGGCCTGTCCGAGGCGAACGCGGGCGGCAACGTCCAGGGCCTGGCCTCGCTGCTGTTCACCCGCTACGTGGTGGCGTTCGAGATCACCGGCATCCTGCTGACCATCGCGGCCGTCGGCGCCACCCTGCTGACGCACCGCGAGCGCATCGAGCGCAACAAGACCCAGCGCGAGCAGGCCATCGAGCGCGTGCGCTCCGGCAAGCAGCTGCCGCCGCTGCCCGCCCCCGGCGTGTACGCCCGGCACAACGCGGTGGACCTGCCGGGCCTGCTGCCCGACGGCACCCCGTCCGAGCTGACCGTGAACCCCACGCTGCGCGAACGCGGCCAGGTCCGCGAGGTCCACCGCGAGTCGGTGGCCCACGTCGCGGCGATCGAGGGCCGCACGGCCCGCTACCACGGCCAGCGTTACGTCAACGAGAAGGCGGCGCTCGGCGGTGCGCGCGGCACCGCCGTGGACGAGGCCGAGGCGCCCGAGGCGGCACCGGGCCAGGAGGACACCAAGTGAGCCCGGAGAACTACCTCTACCTGGCCGCCCTGCTGTTCACGCTCGGCGCCACCGGGGTGCTGCTGCGGCGGAACGCCATCGTCGTCTTCATGTCGATCGAGCTGATGCTGAACGCGGCCAACCTGGCCCTGGTCGCCTTCTCGCGCATGCACGGCAACCTCGACGGACAGATCATGGCGTTCTTCGTGATGGTCGTGGCCGCCGCCGAGGTCGTGGTCGGGCTGGCCATCATCGTCATGGTCTACCGCGCCAGGCACTCGGCCTCGGTCGACGACGCCAGCCTGATGAAGCTGTAAGGGGACACATCCAGTGGAGTCATTGATCGGACTGCTCGTCGGGGCGCCCCTGTTCGGCGCCGCCGTGCTGCTGGTGGGCGGGCGGCGCCTGGACCGCGTGGGGCACTGGCTGGCCACCGGGCTCGCGGCCGTGTCCTTCGTCCTGGCCGCGGTGCTCTTCTTCGACCTGCTGGACCGGGAGGGCGAGGACCGCACGCTGCACCAGCACCTGTTCAGCTGGGTGCCGGTCGCGGACTTCCAGGCGGACGTCGCGTTCCAGCTCGACCAGCTCTCGATGACCTTCGTGCTGCTGATCACGAGCGTGGGTACCCTCATCCACCTCTACTCGATCGGCTACATGGCGCACGACGAGCGGCGGCGGCGCTTCTTCGCCTACCTGAACCTGTTCCTCGGCGCGATGCTGCTGCTCGTCCTCGCCGACAACTACCTGCTGCTTTACGTCGGCTGGGAGGGCGTCGGTCTCGCCTCGTTCCTGCTCATCGGCTTCTGGCAGCACAAGCCGACGGCGGCGACCGCGGCCAAGAAGGCGTTCGTCGTCAACCGCGTCGGCGACGTCGGTCTTTCCATCGCGATCCTGCTGATGTTCACCACGTTCGGCTCCTTCGCGTTCGAGCCGGTGCTCGGCAGCGCGAGCGAGGCGAGCGAGGCCACGCTCACCGGCATCGGGCTGATGCTGCTGCTCGCCGCGTGCGGCAAGTCGGCGCAGGTGCCGCTCCAGTCCTGGCTCGGGGACGCGATGGAGGGCCCGACCCCGGTCTCGGCCCTGATCCACGCGGCCACCATGGTGACCGCGGGCGTCTACCTGATCACCAGGTCCGGGGCGATCTTCAACGCCGCTCCCGACGCGCAGACCGTGGTGGTGGTCGTCGGCGCGGTGACACTGCTGTTCGGCGCGATCGTCGGGTGCGCCAAGGACGACATCAAGAAGGCGCTGGCCGGCTCCACGATGTCGCAGATCGGCTACATGATGCTGGCCGTGGGCCTCGGCCCGCTCGGCTACGTCTTCGCGATCATGCACCTGGTGACGCACGGCTTCTTCAAGGCGGGCCTGTTCCTCGGCGCCGGCTCGGTGATGCACGGCATGAACGACGAGGTCGACATGCGGCGCTACGGCGGCCTGCGCAAGCACATGCCGATCACGTTCGTCACGTTCGGCCTCGCCTACCTGGCGATCATCGGCTTCCCCTACCTGTCCGGCTTCTTCTCCAAGGACGAGATCATCTACGCCGGGTTCAGCAAGGGCGGCACCGAGGGCTGGGTCCTCGGCGGCGTGATGCTGCTCGGCGCGGCGCTGACCGCGTTCTACATGACGCGCATCATGCTGATGACGTTCTTCGGCGAGAAGCGCTGGCAGCCCGACGCGCACGGCCACGAGCCGCACCCGCACGAGTCGCCGCTCAGCATGACCATCCCGATGATCGTCCTGGCCTTCGGCTCCGTCTTCGCCGGCTTCCTGTTCAACGCGGGGGAGTCGTTCGTCCACTGGCTCGAACCCGTCACCGGCCTCGACCACGGCGACTCGCCCGTCAGCCACGGCGCCGTCGGCGTGGCGGCGACCGCCGTGATGCTGCTCGGCGTCGCCGCCGCCTGGTGGGCCTACGGCCGCCGCCCGGTGCCCGCCGTCGCGCCCACCGGCGGGCTGCTGACCAGGGCCGCGCGGCGCGACCTGCTCCAGGACGACTTCAACCACGCCGCGTTCGTCACGCCGGGCAACTACCTCACCCGGGGCCTGGTGTACGTCGACCACAAGCTGGTGGACGGGGTGGTCAACGGCACGGCCGCCTCGTTCGGCGGCCTGTCGGGGCGGCTGCGGCGCCTCCAGAACGGGTTCGCCCGCTCCTACGCGGTCTCCATGTTCGGCGGTGCCGCCCTGCTCGTCGCCGCGACCCTGCTGATGAGGGCGGTCTGAGGAGTCTGATATGTCATTTCCCCTGCTGACGGCCACGGCCCTCACCCCTGCCATCGGCGCCGTCGTGACCGCCGCGGTGCCCGCGGCGCGGCGCACGGCCGCCAAGTGGGTCGCGCTGCTGTTCTCGCTGGCCACGGTCGCGTTCGCCGCCGCCGTGCTGCTGCGGTTCGACACCGGAGACGGCGCCGACCGCTACCAGCTGACCGAATCCCGGTCCTGGATCGAGGACTTCGGCGTCCGCTACGAACTGGGCGTGGACGGCATCGGCGTCGCGATGATCGCGCTCACCGCCGTGCTGATCCCGTTCCTCATCGGCGCCGGCTGGAACGACGCGGACGCCAAGGAGGAGGACGCGGCGTCCGCGACCCGGCGGTGGCGGCCCACCCAGGGCTTCTTCGCGCTGATCCTCGCGGTCGAGGCGATGGTGATCATCTCCTTCGCCGCCACGGACATCTTCCTCTTCTACATCTTCTTCGAAGCCATGCTGATCCCGATGTACTTCCTCATCGGCGGCTTCGGGGACCGGGCGGGGGAGCAGGGCGAGGAGGGGCAGGCCAGGCAGCGCTCCTACGCCGCCGTCAAGTTCCTCCTGTACAACCTGGCCGGCGGCCTGGTCATGCTGGCCGCGCTGATCGGCCTGTACGTGGCGACCGCCGACCAGCTCGACGCCGGCACGTTCTCGCTCCAGGCCATCCTCGACGCGCGGGCCTCGGGTGAACTCGACCTGGCGACCGGCACGGAACGCTGGCTGTTCCTCGGCTTCTTCATCGCCTTCGCCATCAAGGCCCCGCTGTGGCCCGTGCACACGTGGCTGCCCAACGCCATGGGCGAGTCGACGGCGCCCGTCGCCGTGCTGATCACCGCCGTGGTGGACAAGGTCGGCACGTTCGCGATGCTGCGCTTCTGCCTCGGCCTGTTCCCCGAGGCCAGCGAGTGGGCGACGCCCGTGGTGATCACCCTGGCGCTGGTCAGCATCATCTACGGCGCGCTGCTCGCGCTCGGCCAGCGCGACATGAAGCGGCTGATCGCCTACGCGTCGATCAGCCACTTCGGGTTCATCGTGCTCGGCATCTTCGCGATGACCAGCCAGGGCCAGAGCGGCGCGACGCTGTACATGGTCAACCACGGCATCGCCACCGCCGCGCTGCTGCTGGTGGCCGGCTTCCTCATCTCCCGCCGCGGCTCGCGCCTCATCGCCGACTACGGCGGCGTGCAGAAGACGGCACCGGTCCTCGCCGGAACGTTCCTCATCGGCGGCCTCGCGACGCTCGCGCTGCCGGGCACGGGGCCGTTCGTGAGCGAATTCCTCGTGCTCGTCGGCACGTTCAGCCGGTACGAGGTGGCCGGCATCATCGCCTGCGTCGGCATCGTGCTGGCCGCGCTCTACGTGCTGGTGCTGTACCAGCGGACGATGACGGGGCCCGTCAAGGAGGGCATCGAGAAGCTGCCCGACCTGCGGGTGCGGGAACTGGCCGTGGTGGGGCCGCTGATCGGCCTGCTGCTGTTCCTCGGCGTCTACCCCAAGCCGCTCACCGACCTCGTCGACCCGGCCGTCGAGCACACGCTGTCCGACGTCGAGCAGACCGATCCCCAACCGCATGTTCCCGGAGTGGAGGCCACGCGTGAGTGACCTGGCCAGGGCCGAGGGCCGCGGCCTCGCGTGCCGACGCGGGGCGAACGAAGGAGTCGCAGCATGAACCCCGGGGAGCTTCAGGCTCCGGACATCGAATGGGCGGCGCTCTCGCCGAGCCTCATCGTGTTCGGCGCGGCGATCATCGGCGTGCTCATCGAGGCGTTCGCGCCCCGCAGGTCCCGCTACGCCGCGGAAGTGGTGCTCGCCGTGGCCGGCCTCGCGGGCGCGTTCGCCGCCGTGGTCGCGCTGGCCGCGGACGGGCGCGCCACCTCCGAGGCGCAGATCGCGGGCATGGGCTCGCTGGCCGTCGACGGGCCCGCGCTGTTCCTCCAGGGCGTGATCGTGCTGGTGGGCCTGGTGTCGGTGTTCCTGTTCGCCGAACGCCGCCTCGAACCGGCCGCGCACGGCCGCGCCGTCGACTCCTTCACGGCGCAGCCGGCCGCGGTGCCGGGCGGCCAGGCCGAGCAGGAGGCGGAGCGGGCCGGGCACGTCACGACGGAGATCTTCCCGCTGCTGCTGTTCGCCGTCGGCGGCATGCTGCTGTTCCCGATGGCCAACGACCTGCTGGTGCTGTTCATCGCCCTGGAGATCCTGTCGCTGCCGCTGTACCTGCTGTGCGCGATGGCGCGCCGCAAGCGGCTGCTGTCGCAGGAGGCGGCGCTGAAGTACTTCCTGCTCGGCGCGTTCGCCTCGGCGTTCCTGCTGTTCGGCGTGGCCATGCTGTACGGCTACGCGGGCACCGTCTCCTACGCGGGCATCGCCGACGTGGTCAGCGGCGAGCCCGCCGCGCTCGACGCGGGCCTGGCGTCCACGATGGGCAACGACGCGCTGCTGCTGATCGGCGGCACGATGGTCACGATGGGGCTGCTGTTCAAGGTCGGCGCCGTGCCGTTCCACATGTGGACCCCGGACGTGTACCAGGGCGCGCCGACGCCGGTGACGGGCTTCATGGCCGCGGCGACGAAGGTGGCCGCGTTCGGCGCGCTGCTGCGGCTGCTGTACGTGGTGCTGCCGGGTCTGCGCTGGGACTGGGAGCCGGTGCTGTGGGGCGTGGCGATCGCCTCGATGGTGGCGGGCGCGGTCGTCGCGATCACGCAGACCGACGTGAAGCGGCTGCTGGCCTACTCGTCCATCGCGCACGCCGGGTTCATCCTGTCCGGCGTGGTCGCGGTGAGCGAGGACGGCGTCTCCTCGGTGCTGTTCTACCTGGCGGCCTACTCGTTCGTGACGCTGGGCGCGTTCGCGGTGGTGACGCTGGTGCGCGACGCGGGCGGCGAGGCCACGCACCTGTCCAAGTGGGCGGGTCTCGGGCGGCGTTCGCCGCTGCTCGCGTCGGTGTTCGCGCTGTTCCTGCTGGCGTTCGCGGGCATTCCGCTCACGTCGGGCTTCGCGGGCAAGTTCGCGGTGTTCCGGGCCGCGGCGGACGCGGGCGCGATGGGCCTGGTGATCGTGGGCGTGCTCGCGTCGGCCGTCGCGGCGTTCTTCTACGTGCGCGTCATCGTGCTGATGTTCTTCAGTGAGCCGAAGTCGGACGGGCCCTCGGTGGTCATCCCGAGCCCGTTGACGATGTCGGTGGTGGCGCTCGCGGCGGCCGTGACGCTGGTGCTCGGGGTCGCGCCGCAGTTCTTCCTCGACCTCGCGAGCGACGCGGGTGTGTTCGTACGCTGACGCGGGCGAGTGACGGCGGAAAGGCCCGGACGCCAGGTCCGGGCCTTTCCCGCGGTGTCCCGCTCGGGTCAGGAGCGGGAGCGTCCCGAGTCGCCGCTCAGGTCCGGCATGTCTTCGAGGTCCGGGATGTCCTCAAGGTCGGGGATGTCTTCGAGGTCCGGCATCTCGGGCATGTCTTCGAGGCCGGCGCCGAGCCCCTCGTAGGTCTGCGCGGTGCCGGAGGACCAGGTGACGTTGAGCGTCGAGCCGCTGAGGCTCAGCTCTGCCTCGGTCTCGGGGAACAGCTGCTCGCCGAACTGCGTGCACTCGATGGTCAGCGCGCTGCCGGAGACGGAGCCGTAGCAGACGTCGCCCTCGGCGTCGGTGCTCTCGACGAACGTGGCGCTGCCGCCGGTGATGTTCAGCGAGCTCTCGCCGGTGCCGCTCAGCGTCCAGTAGCCGTCGAAGTCGGCGCCGGAGCCGCCTCCCTCGCCCGGGTCGGCGCCGCCACCCTCCTCGGGAGTGGGCGGCTGCGTGCCGTCCTCGCCGCCGCCTTCCCCCTCCTGCCCGCCGCCTGGCGCCTCACCGATGCCCGCGAACGGGCTGCCGCTGTCGTCGCCGTCGCCGCAGCCGGTGAGCAGGAGTGTGGCCGCGGCGACCGCGGGTACCGCGCATCGTACGGACCTGCGCATGAGTCCCCCTTGTTCGTTGATCGTGCTCACGCACGTTATCCCGGCCTCGGAAGGGGTAGGCAGAGATGTTACGGCCGTGTGGCAATCGGCGCGGGACTGATACGCGGGGGCGGCTCGTGAAGCGCTCCCGCCGACTTGGGAGTTCGTTCCGTGCCGTCGCTCCGGGGCGTGCCCGGCCCCCGTCTCCCGTGAACGCGCGCCCCGCCCGTGCCCGCGGCGGCCCCGCGGCGGCCCGGGCGGCGGGGGCGCCCCGCATCGTTCACCCAGGAGCGGTGATCGACTCGCAACCGGCTACGCTGCCGGTGACAACGCACCGGAGACAGGGAGAACGCTCGTGACCGTCGTGGGGCCCTTCGGGGTGAGCGTGCGGGACCAGGCCCTGGAGGCCGATGTCCAGGCCGGGCTCGCGGCTGTCGAGGCCGGCCTGATCGAGGCCACCAAGAGCGATGTCCCCTTCATAACGGAGACGGCGCAGCATCTGGTGCGGGCCGGGGGCAAGCGGTTCAGGCCGCTGCTGCTGCTGCTCGCGGCCCAGTTCGGCGACCGGGACGCGCCGGGGGTGGTGCCGGCCGCGGTGGTGGTGGAGCTGACGCACCTGGCGACGCTCTACCACGACGACATCATGGACGAGGCCGAGGTCAGGCGGGGTGTGCCGAGCGCGAACGCCCGGTGGAACAATTCGGTCGCCGTGCTCACGGGCGACTTCCTCTTCTCCCGCGCCTCGACGATAGTGGCCGACCTCGGGACCGAGGCCGTGCGCATCCAGGCGGAGGCGTTCGAACGGCTGGTGACCGGGCAGATCCAGGAGACGGCGGGGCCGCGCGAGGGCGAGGACCCCATCGCGCACCACTTCGAGGTCATCTCGGGCAAGACCGGCTCGCTGATCGCCGTGGCGGGCCGGATGGGCGGGCTGATGTCGGGGGCGCCCGAGCCCGTGGTGAACGTGCTGGCCCAGTACGGCGAGCGGATCGGCGTCGCCTTCCAGCTCGCGGACGACGTGCTCGACATCGCGAGCGACGGCCAGGAGTCGGGCAAGACGCCGGGGACCGACCTCAGGGAGGGCGTGGCCACCCTGCCCGTGCTGCGGCTGCGCGAGATGGCCGCCAAGGGCGGCGCCCCGGAGGACGCGGCGCTGTGCGCGCTGCTCGAAGGCGACCTGACGGACGAGGCGCGGCACGCGGAGGCGCTTGCGGGGCTGCGGGCCCACCCGGCGCTGCGGGCCGCGCGCCAGGACGCCCTGGTGTTCGCGGAGGAGGCGCGGCGGACGCTGGCGCCGCTGCCGGAAGGGCCGGCCAAGGAGGCGCTGGCCGGGCTGTGCGACGCGGTGGCCGACCGCACGGCGTAGCCGGCCGCCGCCGGAACGTGGCGCGGCAGGCGTGGCCCCCCGTCCTCTGCGGGTAGATCCCCTACGGGTTCGGGGCGTGCGCACCTGGCGCCGGTCATCCGCTGGTCGTAGGGCGAAGCCGTCTGACGGCGGATGCCGCGGCGGCCGGGGGCTGCTGGAATGGATGGTGCTGAGAGCCGACTGGAGGGGCACGAGATGGCGAAGAACAGCACGGTCCGGCGGGCGGCCGTACCGGCCGCGGTGGTGGCCGGGGTCGCGGCGGTGGGGGCGGGGCTGTGGCCCGCGCTGGCCAGTGACGGCAATCCCGACCTGCCGGAGATCACCGCCGAGGAACTGCTGGTGCGGATGGCCGAGTCGGACACCGCTCACCTGTCGGGCACGCTCCGGGTGAACGCGGACCTCGGCATCCCCGACTTCGGCGGGATGCTCGACGGCGTGCTCGGCGGCGTCGAGGGCCCGGCGGGCCGGCTCGCGGGCCTGGTCACCGGGGACGCCTCGCTCCAGGTGGCCATGGACGGCGAGGAGCGGCAGCGGCTCGCGGTGATCGACGGCTCCGAGGAGTTCAGCGTCATCCGCAACGGGGACCGGGTGTGGGCCTACGACTCCGAGACCGACACGGTCTACGAGGCGGAGGCGCCGGCCGGGGCGGCGCGGGACGCCGGGGCGGCCGAATCGCCCGCGGGCGCGCTGACTCCGCGCGAGGCGGCCGAGCGGCTGCTCGACGCGGCGGGTGAGCACGCGGAGGTGTCGGTGGACGGCACGGCCAGGGTCGCGGGCCGCGGGGCCTACCAGTTGGTCGTGGAGCCCAGGGACGCGGCGCACGGGCTGACGTCGGTGCGGGTCTCGGTGGACGGCGAGACGGGCGTTCCGCTGGCCGTGCGCGCCGACGGGCCGCAGGGGGAGTTCGACCTGTCGTTCTCGCGCATCGACTACGAGCGGCCGGCGGGCGGCGTGTTCGAGTTCCAGCCGCCGAACGGCGCGGAGGTCGTGCCGCTCGACCCCGAGCGCCTGCTGAACGACGCGCTCGGCGGCCTGGGCTCGTTGGGGGACTTCGGCTCGTTCGAGGGGTTCGGTTCCTTCGAGGACCTGGAGTCGTTCGAGGAGCTGGGGTCGTTCGAGGACCTGGAGTCGTTCGAGGAGCTGCCGGAGGGCCTGGCGCGGTAACGCCGCGCCCCCCGTCGTGGGGTCCGGAGGGCGGGCGTCGATGCCGTCAGCTCGCGCAGAACTCATTGCCCTCCGGGTCCCGCATCAGCCGCCAGTG
Organism: Streptomyces marincola; assembly: GCF_020410765.1. Lineage (NCBI taxonomy): Bacteria > Bacillati > Actinomycetota > Actinomycetes > Kitasatosporales > Streptomycetaceae > Streptomyces > Streptomyces marincola. The sequence continues at coordinate 4,068,750 of NZ_CP084541.1, forward strand.
CCCCGCCGTCCGACCAACGACGGGGCTTGGCGGCCGCTGCCATGAGACTGACCGCGGTGTCAGTCGTCGATCGCCTGGTAGAGCGTGGTCCAGAAGTCGTGGAAGAGCCGCGCCGGATCCGGGACGGACGTCCCGACCTGGGTGAGCAGGATTCCGGTGATCCGGGTGTCAGGGTCGGCGTAGGTGGAGGTGCCGCTTCCGCCGTCCCAGCCGAACTGGCCTATGGGCGCGTAGTCACCGCGGTAGGTGCGTACGGCCATGCCGAAGCCCCAGCCGCCGTGCTGCCCTTGGCCGAAGGAGACGTGGACGTTGTCGGTGGCCAGTTTCTGTCTGGCGGCTTGCTGTTGAGCCGTGAGGCGGTTGGTGGTCATCAGCTCGACAGCGGCGCGGGACAGGACGCGCTCGCTCCCGTGCATCCCGCCATTGAGCAGCATTCGGAAGTAGGCGTGGTAGTCGTCGGCGGTGGAGTTCAGTCCGCCGCCGCCGCCCTGGAACGCCGGAGGCCGGCTGTGGCGCCCCCCTTCGGCCTCGTCCCACACGTGGAACTCTCCGGTCTGCGGGTCGGGGGCGTACAGCGGCGGCAGCCGGTCCATGTCGTCGGCCGGAACGTGGAAACCTGTGTCCCTCATCCCCAGCGGGCCGAAGACGCGTTCGCGCAGGAACGTCTCGAACGGCTGGCCCGAGACCCGGGCGACGAGCACGCCCAGGAGATCGCTGGCGATGTGGTACTGCCAGTGTTCCCCAGGCTGGTGCATCAGCGGCAGCTCACCCAGGCGGCGTATCCACTCGTCCGGCTCGGGCATCGGCTCGGGCAGATTGGGCGTGAGCCCCTGCTCGAAGATCCTGTTCATGATCGGGGTGCCCAGCGAAGTCATATCCATGCCGAGCCCGAACGTGGAGGTCAGCACGTCCCGCACGGTGATCGGCCGCCGGGCCGGCTCGGTGTCGTCCAAGGGGCCGTCGATCCGCTTCAGCACCTGTCGGTCGGCGAGTTCGGGCAGCCACTCCTGCACCAGGTCGTCCAGTCGCAGCCTGCACTCGTCGAGCAGGACCATGGCCGCCGCGACCGTGACAGGCTTGGATGTCGAGGCCATACGGAAGATCGTGTCCCGTCTCATCGGCGCGCCGCCGTCATGGCGCATCGTTCCGAGCGATACGACATGTGTGTCGTCGCCCCGGCTGAACAGCGCCACGAGCCCGGGGATCTTGCCGGACTCGGTGTGCCGTGCGAGCACGTCGCGCACTCGTTGCAAGCCTGTCCTGGAGAAGCCGTCGTACTGGCCGGCGGGTGCGAGGGACATGGTGCGGTACTCCTTCGGAAGTGTCATGGGGGCGCGTTGGTCACAGGCTGCGGGCGGTGATGTCGCCGTGGGCGGTGGTCGCGTGGATGTGCAGGGCGGCGTCGGCGCCGTCGGTGTTCCTGAGCGCGTTGTGAATCCGGCCGTAGGCGGTATCGGCGTTCAGGGAGGCGGAGACTCCGTGGGCGGCACCGATCGCGATGTCGCCCTGCCCGGTCCGCAGCGTGACGGTGCCGCCCACCGCCTCGGTGATGCGGAGGTCGCCCTTCCGGGTGCTGATCTCGCCGGGGCCGCCCAGGCGGCCGACTGAGATGTCGCCGTCGAGGACGGCGAGGCGGACGCTTCCGGTCTCGTCGAGGTCGACCGTGCCCTGTGCTCCCTCGAAGGTGACATCTCCGAGCCGCCCCGTGCTCCGGAATCCGGCGCCGGCCGTCTTCACCTCGACGCGGGAGCCGACGGGCAGATGGACCGCCACTTCGACGGACCCGGAGGGGCCGAGGGCCTGGTTCTTCCCCTCCGGGGTCTTGATCCGCAGGACGCCGTCGCCGTGGACGACTTCGGTCTGCTCCGCAGCCTTCACATCGCGGCTCTTCGAGGCGTCCGCGGGCAGGACCTCGACCGTGGTGTCGGCCCGGTCGGCGGCGGTGCACCGGATGCGGCCGGCGAGGACGTCGAGGACCGCGGTCACCGGAGTGGGGGTGTCGAACTCCTGCATTGCGCTCTCCTGATCTCGCTGCTCATACGGAAAGGTGTGGTGCGTTCACGGCATTGGTCGCGACAGATGACGAGTGGACGTTGCGGCGGAGACACCACGAACCGGGTGGGGGGAAGCGATGCCGGGAGCGGGCTCACTCCGCCCGCGGCGCCCTCACGGGGCTCGCGTGGCACCCCACGGGTCGAGCTCCGCGTAGGCCGGCAGCCACTGGTGCTCGTACGCCTGACGCTCGGGTCGGGGCAGGGAGGCCAGCGTTCTCGTGACCGTGTGCTCATCGGCGCCGTCCAGAAGCCACGGCAGGAGCCGAGGGGCGCTGGAGTGGATCATTTCGGCATGGACCTGGCAGAAGTGGGCCCACTGCTTCTGCGTGACGGCCTCCTGGACGAGGGGAAGCGCTGCCTCCTCCTCGTGGGCGAGGTGCCCGGTCAGGCCCGTGACGATGGAGTCGGCGAGGTCACCGGGCAACTGCTGCGGAGCGCCCGAATCCGACAGTGCGTGGTCGAGCGCTTCGACAAGGGGGGCGAGAGCCGCGTGCTCGGCCTCCATGGCCTCCAGCAGGGCGAGGTCGCCGGGCCTTCCGGCCAGGTTGCCGCGCAGAGCCGGCCACAGGGCATCGTCCTCGGCGCGGTGGTGGACGTGCAGGCCGTGCTTCAACAAGTCCCAGCCCTCGGCGGCACGCAGAGCCTCGCCGGGGTCGCGATCCGCGCGGGAGGTGATATGCGCGACGTGCCGGAGGTCGCGCCGGAGTGCGTCGTGCATCGCATACATCGCCGTCATGTCGAGCGAACCATCCATCGCCTTCTTGCTCCTTTCCCGCATCCGTGAACCTTCCGGTCACGCCGATGCGGAAGATCAGCGCGGACAGGCCCGTTCCTCTGGTGGTGCCCTCGTCCCGCCGAGGGTCGGACCCCGCCTCGCCCCTCGGGTCGGCCGGGCGGGGCGACCGCTACGGCCAACCGCATGCCCGCACGCCAGCTGTTGGTGGGCATCGGATGGGACAGGACCGGCCGAGCCGACCTACGGCCGCCTCGTCGCCCCCAATGGACCCAAGCCTCCTTCAGGGCGACAAGTCCGATCAACGCGGAATCAGGGATGATCTCGATAACCGCTGGGTTATGTCGAGGCGCGTGAGTGCGTCCGGGAGGGGCGTCATGGAACTACGGGACATAGAGATCTTCCTGACACTCACCGAGGAACTGCACTTCGGGCGCACCGCCGCACGCCTGCATGTCAGCCAGGCGCGGGTGAGCCAGGCGATCAAGCAACAGGAACGCCGCATCGGCGGCGCCCTGTTCGACCGCTCCAGCCGGCGCAGTGTCCAACTGACCCCGCTGGGCCAAATCCTGCGGGACGATCTCAGACCGGTGTACGCGGGACTGCTGACCAGCCTGGAACGGGCCCGGCTTGCCGCCCAGGGAGTCACCGCCACGCTGCGCATCAGCATGCTGCCCTTCAACCTGCCTGACCTGTACCCCCATTGGCGGGCCTTCCGGGCCCGCCACCCCCAATGGCAGTTGCAGGTGCGCCCCGCCTCCTACATCGATCCGATCGCCCGGCTCCGCGCTGGGGAGATGGACGTCCTGGTCGCCTGGCTGCCCGTGGAGGAACCCGACCTCACCGTGGGCCCGGCCCTGTTCCACGACCCGCGTGTGCTCGCCGTCTGCGCCGACCACGAGCTGGCGGAACGATCCACCGTGTCCCTGGAGACGCTCGCCGACTTCCCGCATGCCACGGCCCCTCAGATGCCGGACTACTGGGAGGACGCGTATTTGCCCTTCCACACCCCCCGAGGCAGACCCGTCGAACGCGTCAACTCCGTCACCGCCCCCGACGAACTGATCAATCTCGTCGGCACCGGCGAGATCGTCCACCCGTTCCCCACCCACGTCACCCAGTACTGGGCCATGACCCACATCCGGTGGCTGGCAATCCCCGACATGCCGGCCCTGTCGTATGCCCTGGTATGGCAGACCGAGAGAGAGAACGACCTCATCCGCGCCCTCGCCGAGGTGGTGCGCGGCATAGGTGCCGCTCGGCTCTGACCAGGCCGCTCTCGCCCCCCCCTCTCGCCGGGGCGGCCCGGATGGCATCCGATGGGTCGCATAGTTGTGGCGTCCCTACCGGGCGTCGCGCCTCTGTCCGTCCCCGAGCGCGTGCTGGACGCGTTCTGCGGCCTGGGCTCGGGTGAGGAGTTCGGTTCCTTCGAGGAGCTGCCGATGCCGTCAGCTCGCGCAGAACTCATTGCCCTCCGGGTCCCGCATCAGCCACCAGTGCCCCGCGGGCCCCTGGTCCTCCTCGCGCACGCGGGTGGCGCCGAGTTGTTCGAGGCGGGTCACCAGCGTGCCGAGGTCCGTGCCCTCGGGGCGGTGGATGTCGATGTGCAGGCGGTTTTTGACCGTTTTGCTTTCGGGCACGTCCTGGAACAGCAGCCTGCGCCCCAGGCCGATACCGGTGTACTCGTCGAACGGGTCCTCGGGGTGCCTGACCGCCGCGTAGCCGCGGAATCCGCGCGTGCCGCCGGGACGTTCGTCGACGGCGGCGGCGCTCACCTGCCCCGCGGCCAGCAGGTGGTCGACGAGGCCGGTCTGGTCCTCGATCTCGTAGCCCAGGGCTTCGGCCCAGAAGGGGGCCAAGGCCACCGCGTTGTTGCTGTCGACCACGAGTTTCCAGTGCAAGGTCATGTAACTCTTTATACTGGTTACATGGTGCCAGGTCCATCTCCCGCCCCGTCGGCCGGAATCGTGTTGCGCCCGCCGACGGGTGCCGCGTTCCGGTTCGACCCGGGCGCGCTGTGCCTCGAACTGCTGGTCACGGGCGGCCCCGGGGAGTTCCGCCGCTGGGAGTCGCTGCACGGGCCCGCCGACCTGGTCGCCTGGGCGGCCGGATCGCGGCTCTCGCCCGCGCCCGTGCCTGAGGTGACGGACGCGGAGGCCGGCGCGGCCCGGCGGGTGCGCGACGCGCTGTGGCGGCTCATGCTCGCGCGCCTCGCGGGCGAGGCCCCGCCGCGCGAGGCCGTCGCCGAGGTCAACGCGTCAGCCGCCGCGCCGCCGCTCGTCCCGGCCATCGGGCCGGACGGCGCGCGGGTCTGGGCGCCGCCGGTGACCGGCGCCGCGCTGCTGTCCACCGTGGCGCGGGACGCGGTCGCGCTGCTCACCGGCCCGCACCTGGACCGGTTGCGCGTGTGCGAGGGCGAGCGCTGCCACCTCGTGTTCGTGGACACCTCGCGCGCGGGCCGCCGCCGCTGGTGCTCGATGGAACGCTGCGGCAACCTGCACAAGGTCCGCGCCCTGCGAGCCCGCCGGGAGCGCGAGGCGTGAACGCGCCGGATGGAGGCCAACCGCTTCCGGCGCGCGACGCGTTGTCCGGCGCGCGTGAACGTCTCGGGCGAGACCGCCGCCCCCGCGCGGAGCGTTGACCGGCCTCGCCCGGGACATCGGGGCCGACCGCGTCGGCGCCCGAACGGCCGCCCGCGAGCGGGGCGTTCAGCCGAGGGACGCGAGCAGCTCGTCGCAGGCGCGTTCGCAGCGGCGGCACGCCTCGGCGCACACGCGGCAGTGCTCGTGCGAGTCGGCGTGCCGCGCGCACTCGTCGGCGCAGGCGCCGCACACCGTGGCGCAGGCCCGGAGCTGGGCGCGGGTGACGTTGGCGTCGTATCCGGTGTGGCGCGAGAGCACCCGCCCGGTCGCCTCGCAGATGTCCGCGCAGTCCAGGTCGGTGCGGATGCACGTGGTCAGCTCGGCCACGCTCGGCTCGGACAGGCAGGCGTCCGCGCAGGCCGTGCACGCCTGGGCGCAGGCCGCGCACTCCTCGATGCAGCGCGCCAGCCGCTCGCGGTCGACCCGGCCGAGGTCGGCGGGGTAGGTGGCCAGCATGTCGTCGATCGCCAACGTTGTCATGGTTGCTCCCGCATGATCCGGAATGTGCATCGTCCCCGCCCGGGTAACCGGTGGGCGGGGACGGGAAACAGCACTCCGCGGCCCGTCCCGCGCGCGGGCGGGACGATCGGGACGATCGGGACGATCGGGAGTGGTCACATGTGCACGGTGGGTGCCCCGTCTCCGTGGCCCGCGCCGGTGGCGCCTCGGCGGTAGAGGAGGACGGAGATCAGGACGCCGACCGCGAAGAACGCCGCGGACCACCAGTACGCCGTCGCGTAGCTCTCCAGACCGGCCTGCGCCCGGACGGCCGGGTCCCTCGGGTCCTTGCCCGCCAGGTAGTCGGTGGCGGCGCTGGCGGCCAGCGTGTTCAGCACGGCGGTGCCGATCGAGCCGCCGATCTGCTGCATGGTGTTGACCGTGGCCGAGGCCACGCCCGCGTCCTCGGCGGCGACGCCCGCCGTGGCCAGGTTCATCGCGGGCGCGATAATGGCGCCCATGCCCAGGCCCGCCACGATCAGCGGCGGCATCACGTGGCCCGCGAACGTGCTGTCGAGGTCGAGCGTCGTCAGCCAGGCGAGGCCGAGCGCCGAGAGGGCCATGCCGGCCGTCACGATGGGCCGGCCGCCCAGGCGCGGCAGGAGCGTGGTCGTGGCGAGCGTGGCCGTGATCATCAGCGCGCCGATCATCGGCAGGAACGCCAGGCCCGTCTCCACGGGCGAGTAGCCGAGCGACGCCTGGAGGTAGTACGTCACGAACAGGAACAGGCCGAACATGCCGGCGCCGCTGATCAGCACCGCGGAGAACGAGGCCCCCCGGTTGCGGTCGAGCAGCACGCGCAGCGGCAGCAGCGGGTGCGCGCTGCGCGTCTGCCACCAGCTGAACACGGCGAGCAGCACGGCGCCGGCGATCAGGAAGCCCCAGGTGGCCGCGTGGTCCCAGTCGTGCGACTCGGCGTTGGCGAAGCCGTAGACCAGGCTGAACAGACCGGCCGAGACCAGCAGCGTGCCGGGCACGTCGAGGACGACGTTGCGGTTGCGCGCGGACCGGGTCAGCAGGAGCGCACCGCCGACGAAGGCGAGCGCGGCGAAGATCAGGTTGACGTAGAGGGTCCAGCGCCAGTCCAGGTACTCGGTGAGCACCCCGCCGAGCAGCAGGCCGATGGCGCCGCCGGCACCGGCGATCGCGCCGTAGACGCTGAACGCCTTGGCCCGTTCCTTGGTGTCGGTGAACGTCGTGGTGAGCAGCGAGAGCGCGGCGGGTGCGAGCAGCGCGCCGAACACGCCCTGGAAGGCGCGGGCGGTCACCAGGATCTCGAAGTTCGCGGCGGCGCCGCCGAGCGCCGACGCCGCGGCGAACCCGACGGCCCCGACGAGGAACACGATCTTGCGGCCGAACAGGTCGGCGATCCGGCCGCCGAGCAGCAGCAGGCTGCCGAAGGCGAGCGCGTAGGCCGTGATCACCCACTGCCGGTCGCCGTCGGAGAAGCCGAGGTCCTGCTGGGCCGAGGGCAGCGCGATGTTCACGATGGTGGCGTCGAGCACCACCATCAGCTGGGCGACGCCGATGACGGCCAGGATCCACCAGCGGCGGGCGTGCGAACGGGCGTCCATGTCTGTCGTTTTGGACGGTGCGCCGGGGGTGTCGGGGACTTCTGCTGCGGTCTGCGAGTGAGACATGTTCGTCTGGCTCCGGTCAACTGTGTAGCAATGCGGGAAGCAAGGCGCTGTCGAGGTAGCGGATCAGGTAGTCCGCGTCCGCGTACTCGCCCTCGAACAGCGGCCGGCTGAGGACGGCGGTGAGGATCATCTGCGGGAGGAAATCCATGGCGGCCGGCCGGCCGGTCAGCTCGCCGCGCTCGATGGCGCGGTCGATGAAGACGGTGAACTCCGCGATCTCCGGCTCCACCAGGGTCTCTCGAAGGGCCCGGGCGAGCTCCGGGGCGTCGAGCGTGGCCCTGGCGAGGCCGGTCATCAGCGCGGTGTCCTCCACCGCCTGCGCCGAGGCGCGCGTGAAGAGGCTGTGCAGGTCGCCCCGCAGCGAGCCCGTGTCCACGCCATCTATCCGGGTCGGGCGGTGGGCGTGCAGGGCCGCGGCCACCAGCTGCGGCTTGCTGTGCCACTGCCGGTACAGCGTCGCCTTGCCGCAGCGGGCTCTGGACGCGATGGCGTCCATCGTCAGTCCCTCGTAACCGGTTTCCCTGAGCACCTCCACGACCGTGGCGAGGACCTCGGCCTCGCGGTCGTCGGTCATGCGGGGGCGGCGGATCGAAGGCGCGTCTGAGGTACGGATGGCGAACTCCCGGGGTGCTCTGGTCCGGCTCGCGGCATGCGAACGCATGCTCGGATAGAACGGAACGGTCTCGTTCCATAACGTACGCCATCGGGGCTTTGGAACGCAACCGTTCCACTCCGGTGTGCCGTGCCGGGGGAGAACCCCACCGTGCGGCGGCGGGTCCGCCCGATGGCGGCCGGGCGCCGCAGGGCGGCAGGGTGGGCGGCGTGAAAAACACGCGAACGACGAGAACGACGAGAACGACGCGAACGACGAGGAAGACGAGGAGCCGCGCCCGTCGGGCGGCGGCGTTGGGCATCGCGGTGCTGATCGCGGGCCCGGTGGCGGCGGGCGGCGCGGCGGCGGCCCCGGGCGGGACGGCCGGCGACCGGCTGCGGCACGATGCCGAGGCGATCACGGCCACCGGCGTGACCGGCGTCCAGGCCCGGGTGACCGGGGCCGACGGCCGGGTGCACACCGCGACCGCGGGGGTGGCCGACCTCCGCACCGGGCGCCAGGTCCCGCCGGACGGCCACTTCCGGATCGGCAGCACGAACAAGACCCTGGTGGCGGCCGTCGTGCTGCAACTCGCGAGCGAGGGCGCGCTGTCGCTCGACGACAGCGTGGCGGAGTGGCTGCCCGGCGTCGTGGGCGGAGAGCACGACGGCGATCGCATCACCCTGCGCGCGCTGCTCCAGCACACCGGCGGCGTGTACGACGGGGCCTACCCGAGCCGCGGCGGCTCGGCCGCGCACTACTACGCGAGCCGGTACGACGTGCACACCCCCGAGGAGATCGTGGCCGCCGCCATGCGCCACGAGCCCGCGTTCGAGCCCGGCGCGCGCTGGGGCTACTCCAACACCGGCTACGTCCTGCTCGGCATGGTCATCGAACGGGCCACGGGCCGGCCCTGGCACGCGGAGGTGCGCGACCGCGTCCTGGAGCCCCTGCGCATGTGGGACACGTACTGGCCCGGGCGTTCGCCCTCGCTGCCCCTTCCGCACGCGCGCGGCTACACGCGCTTCGCGCCCGGCGAGGACCTGGTGGACACCACGCGGCTGATCGACGCGGACGCCTCCGGCGGATACGTGTCGACCACGGCCGACCTCGACCGGTTCGCGCGGGCGCTGTTCGACGGCACCCTGCTCGACGAGGAGGCGCTGGCGGAGCTGACGCACACCGTGCCCGTCGAGGAGGAGGGCAACCCCTGGCCCGACGCCGGCTACGGCCTCGGGCTGTTCTCGCGGCCCCTGCCCTGCGGCGGCACGGCCTGGATCCCCAGCGGCGACCAGATCGGCTGGAAGACGCGCGTCGGGGTCAGTGCGGACGGGCGGCGCAGCGTGGTGGTGTCGATGTCCACCCAGCTCCAGGACTCGGCCGAGAGCGCGCTGCGCCAGGAGGCCGCGGCCACCGCGCTCATCGACAACGCCCTGTGCGCCGAAGAGGACTGACGCGCACCCGCCGGGGCCTCAGTCGCTGAGCGCGGCGGCCCTGGGCCGGTCGGCCGGGGCGGCGGCGCTGCTGGCCACCGTGCGGCGCGAGCGCCGGGCCCGCCGCAGCACGTCCCAGGTCAGCACGCACAGGGCGACCCACACCAGCACGAACCCGGCCCAGCGCTCCGGCGGCATCTCCTCGCCGAAGGCGAACAGGCCGAGCAGGAACATGGTGGTCGGCGCGATGTACTGCATCAGGCCGACCGTGGACAGCGGCAGGCGGACCGCCGCCGCGCCGAAGAAGATCAGCGGCAGCGCGGTGGCCAGGCCGCTGACCACAAGCAGCAGCGCGTGTCCCGTGCCCTCGCTCGTGAACGTGCTGTCGCCCCGGGCGCCGAGCACCGCGAGGAACACGACGGCCGGCAGGAACTGGATCGCGGAGTCGGCGGTGAAGCCCTGGAGGCCGTCGAGGGCGGTCTTCTTCTTCGTGAGGCTGTACAGGGCGAAGGTCGTGCTGAGGATCAGCGAGATCCACGGCACCTCGCCGTAGGCGACGCTCATCACCACCACGGCCGAGGCGCCGATGCCGACCGCGGCCCACTGCGTGCGGCGCAGGCGCTCCCCGAGCAGCAGCACGCCCATCGCGATGGTCAGCAGCGGGTTGATGAAGTAGCCGAGCGAGGCTTCGAGCACCCGGTCGTGGGCCACGGCCCAGATGAACAGGTACCAGTTCACCGTGATCAGCGAGGCCGACAGCAGCAGCAGCCCGAGCCTGGCGGGCTGCCGCAGCAGCGGGCGTATCCAGGACCAGCTGCGCACCAGCGCGAGCAGCAGCAGCGCCGTCGGCAGCGACCACAGCATGCGGTGGGCCAGCACTTCCTCCGCGCCGGTGTCGGACAGCAGCTCCCAGTACAGGGGCAGCAGGCCCCACAGGCCGAACGCCGCGAACCCGTACACGAGTCCGGAACGCCCGGCCACGCCCCCGCCTGTCGCCACCACTGCCTCCCGCTACCGTTCGACCGACACCCAGAAGGTAACGGCGGGCAGCGGGTTTGTCATTCCCGTTACTCCCTGACGGTGCTGACGGTACTGACCGTACGGGCGGTGCTGTCGGGCGCGGGCCGGGCGGTCGGCCGACCGGCTCAGCCGACCACCGTCCAGGTGTCGCCGCCGGCGAGCAGGGCCGACAGGTCGCCCTTGCCGCGCTGCTCCACGGCCTGTTCGAGCTGGTCGGCCATGAGGTCGTCGTACGCGGGCCTGGGCACGTCGCGCAGCACGCCGATCGGGGTGCGGTGCAGGGTGTGCGGGTCGGCCAGCCGGGTCAGGGCGAACGCGGTGGTCGGCGACGCCGCGTGCGCGTCGTGCACGAGGATGCCGTCGGTGCCCTCGGTGGCGACGTCGATCACCTTCAGGTCCCCGGTGGCCGGGTCCCGCACCACGCCCTTGCCGCCGAGGCCGTCCTCGGCCGGCACGCCGAACCGGATCGGCTCCCCGTGTTCGAGGCGGATCACCGCCTCAAGGGCCTGCTGCTTGTCCTTCAGCGCCTCGAACGCGCCGTCGTTGAAGATGTTGCAGTTCTGGTAGATCTCCACCAGCGCGGAGCCGCGGTGGTCGGCGGCGGCGCGCAGCACGCTCGTGAGGTGCTTGCGGTCGGAGTCGACCGTGCGGGCCACGAACGACGCCTCCGCGCCCAGCGCGAGCGACAGCGGGTTGAACGGGGTGTCGAGCGAGCCCATCGGCGTCGACTTGGTGATCTTGCCGGGCTCCGACGTGGGCGAGTACTGGCCCTTGGTCAGCCCGTAGATCCGGTTGTTGAACAGCAGGATCTTCAGGTTGACGTTGCGGCGCAGCGCGTGGATCAGGTGGTTGCCGCCGATGGACAGCGCGTCGCCGTCACCGGTGACGACCCAGACCGACAGGTCGCGGCGCGCGGTGGCCAGACCCGTCGCGATGGCCGGGGCGCGGCCGTGGATCGAGTGCATCCCGTAGGTGTTCATGTAGTACGGGAAGCGGGAGGAGCAGCCGATGCCGGAGACGAAGACGATGTTCTCCCTGGCCACGCCGAGCTCCGGCATGAACCCCTGCACGGCGGCGAGCACCGCGTAGTCGCCGCAGCCGGGGCACCAGCGGACCTCCTGGTCCGATTTGAAGTCCTTCGCGCTCTGCGGCCCGTCGGCGGTGGGGACGAGGGCCAGGGCGGTGCGGGGCGAGACGGGCGCCTCAGTGGACATCGTCGAGAGCCTCCTTGAAAGCGGATGCGAGCTGCTCGGCCTTGAAGGGCAGCCCGGTCACCTGCGTGATGGACTGGACGTCCACCAGGTACTTCGCGCGCAGCAGCGTGGCGAGCTGGCCCAGGTTCATCTCGGGGAGCACGACCCGGTCGTAGGCCCGCAGCACGTCCCCGAGGTTCGCGGGGAACGGGTTCAGGTGGCGCAGGTGGGTCTGCGCGATCCGGCCGCCGGACTTGCGGATGCGGCGGACGGCCGCCGTGATCGGCCCGTACGTCGAGCCCCAGCCGAGGACCAGGACCCTGGCCCCCTCGCCGTTCTCGGCGCCGGGGTCGTCGACGACCACGTCGGGCACCTCGACGCCGTCGGTCTTGGCCTGCCGGACGCGCACCATGTGGTCGTGGTTGGCCGGGTCGTAGGAGATGTTGCCCGTGCCGTCCTGCTTCTCGATGCCGCCGATGCGGTGTTCGAGGCCGGGGGTGCCGGGCACGGCCCACGGGCGGGCCAGCGTCGACTCGTCCCGCTTGTACGGCCAGAACACCTCGGTGCCGTCGGCCAGCGTGTGGTTGGGTCCTGTGGCGAACCGCACGCGCAGGTCGGGCAGCTCCTCCGCGTCGGGGATGCGCCACGGCTCGGAGCCGTTCGCCAGGTAGCCGTCGGACAGCAGGAACACCGGCGTGCGGTACGTCAGCGCGATGCGCGCCGCGTCGAGCGCCGCGGTGAAGCAGTCGGCGGGCGTGCGCGGGGCCACGATCGGCACCGGTGCCTCGCCGTTGCGCCCGTACATCGCCTGGAGCAGGTCGGCCTGCTCCGTCTTCGTCGGCAGGCCGGTGGAGGGGCCGCCGCGCTGGATGTCGATGATCAGCAGCGGCAGTTCGAGGGAGACCGCGAGCCCGATGGTCTCCGACTTGAGCGCCACACCGGGGCCCGAGGTCGTGGTGACGCCGAGCGCCCCGCCGAACGCAGCGCCGAGCGCCGCGCCGATGCCCGCGATCTCGTCCTCGGCCTGGAACGTGCGCACCCCGAAGTTCTTGTGCTTCGACAGCTCGTGCAGCACGTCGGAGGCCGGGGTGATCGGGTAGGAGCCGAGGTAGAGCGGCAGGTCGGCGCACCGCGCGGCGGCGATCAGGCCGTAGGCGAGCGCGAGGTTGCCCGAGATGTTCCGGTAGGTGCCGGCGGGGAACGCCTTCGCGGCCGGCAGGACCTCGTAGGAGACGGCGAAGTCCTCGGTGGTCTCGCCGAAGTTCCACCCCGCGCGGAACGCCGTCAGGTTCGCCTCGGCGATCTCGGGCCGCTTGGCGAACTTGCGGCGCAGGAACGTCTCCGTGCCCTCCGTGGGCCGGTGGTACATCCAGGAGAGCAGGCCGAGCGCGAACATGTTCTTGGAGCGGCCGGCCTCCTTGCGCGTCAGGTCGAAGCCCTTGAGCGCCTCGACCGTGAGCGTCGTCAGTGGCACCGGGTGCACGCTGTACGCGTCGAGGGAGCCGTCTTCGAGCGGGTTGCCCGCGTACCCGACCTTGGTCAGCGCACGCGAGGTGAACTCGTCGGTGTTGACGATGATCTCCGCGCCGCGCGGCACGTCGGGCAGGTTGGCCTTGAGAGCGGCCGGGTTCATCGCGACCAGCACGTTGGGGGCGTCGCCCGGGGTGAGGATGTCGTGGTCGGCGAAGTGCACCTGGAAAGAGGAAACACCCGGCAGCGTGCCCGCGGGAGCCCTGATTTCGGCGGGGAAGTTCGGCAGCGTGGACAGGTCGTTGCCCAGGGAGGCGGTCTCCGAGGTGAATCGGTCCCCCGTCAGCTGCATTCCGTCACCGGAATCCCCCGCGAAGCGGATGATCACCCGGTCCAGACGCCTGACGCCCTTGTTGTCCTGGCTCGCCCGGTCGACCTCAGTGGTCACTGCTGTAGCCCTCCTTCGAGGCGGCTCGTGTCAGCCATGGTACGCGGGTAAGGATTGCCTTCCCTGGGCTGATCACATCATGGACGCGGGCGGCCGAGGCCGCCGTTCAGCACCGCTCCGACCCCCCTGAAGCCCTGGTGGGAACGCGTCGCGCCCCACCGTTCCGGCGTCCAGCCTGACAGCCGCGGTCAGGAATTGAGATAGGTGAGAACCGCCAGAACCCGCCGGTGATCTGTGTCACTCTGTGCCAAGCCCAGCTTCATGAAGATGTTGCTCACGTGCTTTTCCACCGCACCGTGGCTGACCACGAGTTGCCGCGCGATGGCGGAGTTCGTGCGCCCCTCCGCCATAAGTCCTAGGACTTCTCCCTCTCTGGGCGTGAGACCGGCCAGCACGTGCTGTTTCCTGCTGCGGCCGAGCAGCTGCGCCACGACCTCGGGATCGAGCGCCGTACCGCCCGCGGCCACGCGGGACACCGCCTCGACGAACTCGCCGACGTCCGCGACCCGGTCCTTCAGCAGGTACCCGATGCCCCGGCTCGACCCGGCGATCAGCTCCGTCGCGTACTGCTCCTCGACGTACTGCGAAAGGACCAGGACCCCGAGATCCGGGTAGCGCTGCCGCAGCTGGACCGCCGCCCGCACGCCCTCGTCGGTGTGCGTCGGGGGCATCCGGACGTCGGCCACCACGACGTCGGGCGCGGCGCCCGCGTCCGCGAGCCGGCGCACCGCCGCGATCAGCGCCTCCCCGTCCCCCACGCCCGCGACGACCTCGTGCCCCCGGTCGTTCAGCAGGCGGGTCAGCCCCTCCCGCAGCAGCACCGAGTCCTCGGCGATGACTACCCGCACGTCCCTCTCCCCGCTCGCCCTCGCGCCCGCACGGCCGCGTCCGTGCGCGGCCGTGCGTGTCCGTGTCCGCGCCGGCGCGGACCACCGCAGGATCTCACCTCGCGGCGGCGGCGGTCGTGGCGTGGTCGCGCCAGGGGAGTTGGGCGGTGATGGTGGTGGGGCCGCCGGTGGGGGAGGTGATGGTGAGGAGGCCGTCGACGGCGGTGAGGCGTTCTGCGAGGCCGGCGAGTCCGGTGCCTGTGGTGGGGTTGGCGCCGCCGTGGCCGTCGTCGGTGATGTGGAGCATGAGGTGGTTTCCGGTGTGCCAGGCGTCGATGGTGGCGTGGGTGGCGTTGCTGTGTTTGCTGATGTTCTGGAGGAGTTCTGATGCGGTGTAGTAGGCGATGCCTTCGATGGCGGGGGCGGGGCGGTGGGGGAGGTCGACGGTGACGGTGACGGGGACGGTGCAGCGGGAGGCGATGGCGGAGAGTGCGGGGCCGAGGCCGCGGTCGGTGAGGATGGCGGGGTGGATGCCGCGGGCGAGGTCGCGGAGTTCTTGGAGGGCGAGTTTCACTTCGCCGTGGGCTTCGTCGACCATGCGGGCGGCTGCTTGGGGGTCGTGGGTGAGTTTTTCCTTGGCGAGGCCGAGGTCCATGGCGAGGGCGACGAGGCGGGCCTGGGCGCCGTCGTGCAGGTCGCGTTCGATGCGGCGCAGATCGGCCGCCGAGGCGTCCACCACCACGGAACGATCCGATTCCAGCTGCCGCACCCGCGAGGCCGCGGCCGAGGGGCCGAGCAGCCCGCCCACGAGCAGCCGGTCCACCACGGCCATCCCGCGGATGAGCCACGCGCCCGCGATCAGCGTCAGCAGGCCGAACACGGCCACCAGGACCGCCTCGGGCGGGCTGTCCCAGACCCAGCCGCCGCCCTCGCCGTCGACGTTCACGCCGGGACCGGGCTCGTCGGTGTACCGCTCGATGGTCCAGAACCACAGCGGGAACGTCAGCATCCCCCACCCGGCCGCCCAGAACACCGCGACCACCGTGAACGTGAACAGCGCCCACGGCAGGTGCACCAGCGCGTAGGCGGCGGCGCGCCACGACGCGTTGTCGCGCAGCACCGCGAGCGTCCAGGCCAGCGGCCCGCCGCGGCCGTCGCGCGGGCGCGGGCGCTCGGGCCGCGGCACGTTCATGCCCAGGAGCAGGCGGGCCCGGGCGCGCTCCGCGTCGCCGAACGCGCGCAGCGTGAGCAGCGTCAGCGCCATCAGCGGCAGTCCGACGAACGTGATCAGCAGGCCCGCGCTCACCGCGAGGCCGCTGACTGCCAGCACGAAGCCGCAGATCGCCATCGGCAGATTGAGCAGCGCGTGCGCGCCCTCCCGCAGCGTGCGCAACTGGAAGGGCATGCGCAGGGTGTTCATCGGACGGTCCCTTTCTCGTCGTGCCCGGCGTTCTCGTTCGGCTCGCCCGGTGCCGGTGCGTGGTCGCGCCAGGGGAGTTGGGCGGTGATGGTGGTGGGGCCGCCGGTGGGGGAGGTGATGGTGAGGAGGCCGTCGACGGCGGTGAGGCGTTCTGCGAGGCCGGCGAGTCCGGTGCCTGTGGTGGGGTTGGCGCCGCCGTGGCCGTCGTCGGTGATGTGGAGCATGAGGTGGTTTCCGGTGTGCCAGGCGTCGATGGTGGCGTGGGTGGCGTTGCTGTGTTTGCTGATGTTCTGGAGGAGTTCTGATGCGGTGTAGTAGGCGATGCCTTCGATGGCGGGGGCGGGGCGGTGGGGGAGGTCGACGGTGACGGTGACGGGGACGGTGCAGCGGGAGGCGATGGCGGAGAGTGCGGGGCCGAGGCCGCGGTCGGTGAGGATGGCGGGGTGGATGCCGCGGGCGAGGTCGCGGAGTTCTTGGAGGGCGAGTTTCACTTCGCCGTGGGCTTCGTCGACCATGCGGGCGGCTGCTTGGGGGTCGTGGGTGAGTTTTTCCTTGGCGAGGCCGAGGTCCATGGCGAGGGCGACGAGGCGGGCCTGGGCGCCGTCGTGCAGGTCGCGTTCGATGCGGCGCAGATCGGCCGCCGAGGCGTCCACCACCACGGAACGATCCGATTCCAGCTCGGCGATGCGCCGTTCCAGCCCGTCCGACGGGCCGAGCAGCGAGCGGACCAGCGCCCGGTCCACGTTCGTCGCCCAGCGGGCCAGCCAGGGCAGCAGCGGCCAGGCGACGAAGTACGCCATGATCGTCAGCCAGCAGGTCAGCGTCGTCCAGGGCAGCCTGACCACGAAGAACAGCGCGGAACGCCAGCCCACCGGGTCCTTCAGCGCCGTCCACAGCCAGGGGAAGAAGCCGCTGTCCCGGCCGGCGCGCAACGCGCTCGGCTCCTCGACCGCCACCCGCAGCAACGCGCGGGCGCGCGCCCGTTCCCACGCGCCGAGGCGCCGGCACCCGGCGAGGCCGAGGGCCAGCACGGGCAGCCCCACGACGGTGACCGAGGTGAGCACGCCGGCGAAGATCCACGACGTGACGTAGACGGACGCGATCAGGTCGGCCGGCCAACTGGACACCAGGTAGGCGCACTCCCGCCAGGTCTGCCGGGCCAGCGGGGAACGCGGCGGCGGGAGCGTGCCGTCGTCCCGCGCCGTGCCGTCGTCCCGTGGGCCGGGCGGGGCGGATGGGCTGGTCATGCCCCCAAGACTGCCGCGCGCCGCAGCGGCCTGCCATGGGGTGGGTCGGTCGCCCCGGGGTGGGGATTACCCCACCCCGGCGCCGCCGGGCGCACCCGTTCCGCTCCCGCGCCGCCGCCGCGCGCCCGGCGCACGGCCCGGCCCCGCCCGCGCAGTGGTCACAACCCGCCGGGGCTCGCCTAGACTCCCGTGCAGTCCCTTGTTCCCGGGGCCGCTCCACGGCCCCGCCCCCCGGTCGCCGGAGGCCGATCGTGCCCGACTACTTCCACGGCTACGCGGTCGTCGGCCTCGTGGCGGTGGTCGGCGTGCTGTTCGTCGCGGCGGCCTTCGGGGCCTCGGCCCTGCTGCGGCCCGCGGTGCCCACGCCGGAGAAGCTGCTGGTC
This sequence comes from Streptomyces marincola, assembly GCF_020410765.1. Classification (NCBI taxonomy): domain Bacteria; kingdom Bacillati; phylum Actinomycetota; class Actinomycetes; order Kitasatosporales; family Streptomycetaceae; genus Streptomyces; species Streptomyces marincola. Next base: position 4,086,350 of record NZ_CP084541.1, read on the forward strand.
TACGAGTGCGGTGTCGACCCCGTGGGCGAGGGCTGGGCCCACACGCAGGTGCGGTACTACCTCTACGCCTTCCTGTACGTGATCTTCGCCGTCGACGCGGTGTTCCTCTTCCCGTGGGCCACCGTTTTCGCCGAGGACGGCTTCGGCGCGGCCACGCTGGTGGAGATGTTCGTCTTCCTCGGCTTCCTGACCGTCGGCCTGCTCTACGCGTGGAAGAAGGGCGTTCTCACATGGACCTGAAGCCCGCCGGAGGGGCGTCCCGCGAGCCCGGGCCCCGGCTCGGCCCGCTGGCCAGGCTCGCGCCCGAGCCGATGAAGATCGTGCTGAACTGGGGCCGCCGCTACAGCCTGTGGGTGTTCAACTTCGGCCTCGCCTGCTGCGCGATCGAGTTCATCGCGGCCTCGATGTCGCGGCACGACTTCATCCGGCTCGGCGTCATCCCGTTCGCCCCAGGACCCAGGCAGGCCGACCTCATGGTCGTCTCCGGCACGGTCACCGACAAGATGGCGCCCGCGGTCAAGCGGCTCTACGAGCAGATGCCGGAACCGAAGTACGTCATCTCCTTCGGGGCCTGCTCCAACTGCGGCGGGCCCTACTGGGACTCGTACGCGGTCACCAAGGGCGTCGACCAGATCGTGCCCGTCGACGTGTACGTGCCCGGCTGCCCGCCGCGCCCCGAGGCGCTGCTCCAGGGCATCCTCGCGCTCCAGCAGAAGATCGCGGACGAGTCCGTGTCCGAACGGTACGCGCCGCCCGCCGCCGGAACGGACGGCCGGTGACCGCCGGCTGGCTGCCGCGCGAGCCCGCCGAGGTGTTCGGGGCGGGCGCCACGGCCGCTGAGGCGTACGGGGTCCTGACCGCCGACGTGCCCGCGGCCGGCTGGACCGCGGCGCTCACGGCCGCGCGCGACGGGCTGGGCTGCACGTTCTTCGACTGGCTCAGCGCCGTCGACGAGCCGGGGACCGGCTTCCTCGTCCTCGCGCACGTCGTCGCCCTCGGCGCGCCGCCGCGCCGGCTGCTGCTGCGCACGGTGGTGCCGCACGAGGCCGCCGCGCTGCCCACGGCCACCGGCGTGTACGCGGGGGCGGCCTGGCACGAGCGCGAGACGCACGAGATGTTCGGGATCGACTTCCCCGGCCACCCCGGCCTCGCGCCGCTGCTGCTGCCCGACGCGTTCGAAGGGCACCCGCTGCGCAAGGACTTCGTGCTCGCGGCCCGTGTCGCCAAGGCGTGGCCCGGCGCCAAGGAGCCGGGCGAGCCGGGGCACGGCGGGCCCAGGCGCAGGCAGGCGCTGCCGCCCGGCGTGCCCGACCCGAACGAGTGGGGTCCGCTCAAGGGCCGCGCGCCCGCGGCGCCCGCCCGCCGCGCGCGTTCCGCCTCGGGCGCGGGCGGGGCGGCGGCCACGCCCGCGCCCGCGCCGGAGGGCGCGCCGCCCGGTGCGCCGGAGCGCGCGCCGGGGAGCGGGCGCGCCGCCCGCCCGGCCAGGCCGCGCAGGAACCGCTCCGCGAGCGGCGGTTCCGCGAGCCAGCGGGCCTCGGCCCCCGAGGCCGAGCTGCCGCCCGAGGCCGACGCGCCGCGGGAGAGCGATTCGCCCGAGCCCGGCGCCCGGCGCGGCGACTCCGCGCCGTGGCAGCCGCCGGGCCGTTCGGCCGCCGCCGGGCGGCGGTCCGGCGTCCGGCCCGCGCACGACGGCGCGGCCGGCCACGCTGCGGACGACGCGGGCGCCCACGACGGCACGGGCCCCGGCCCCGACGGTGGGGGCACGGGCCCCGGCACCGACAGCGGGAGCACCGGTCCGGACACCGGCAGCACCGGCAGCACCGAAAGCGGCGCGGACGGGGGCGAGTACTGAATGGACGTGGCCGACGTCGCCGTGCGCGTGCTCGCCGTGCTGCTCGCGTTCCTGCTGCTGCCCCTGCTCGTCGGGCAGGGCGAGCACAAGGTGATGGCCCACATGCAGGGCCGCGTCGGGCCCATGCATGCGGGCGGTTTCCACGGCTGGGCCCAACTGGTCGCCGACGGCGTGAAGTTCGTGCAGAAGGAGGACACCGTCCCGGCCGGCGCCGACCGCCGGATCTTCCAGCTCGCGCCCGCCGTCGCGCTCGTGCCCTACCTGATCGTGCTCGTCGCCATCCCGATCGGCCCCGACGGCATGGTCGGGCAGGTCGTGGACGCGGGCATCTTCTTCGTGCTCGCCGTCCTCGGCGTCGGCGTCCTCGGCTCGCTGATGGGCGGCTGGGCCTCGGCGAACAAGTACTCCCTGCTCGGCGGCCTGCGCACCGCCGCCCAGCTCATGGCCTACGAGCTGCCGCTGCTGCTGTCGGCGGCCTCCGTCGCGATGGCCGCCGGAACGCTCAGCCTCACCGGCATCCTCGGCGCGTTCGAGTGGTGGTGGCTGCCGTGGCAGCTCGTCGGCGGCCTGGTGTTCTTCACCGCGGGCCTCGCGGAGCTGCAACGGCCGCCGTTCGACGCGCCCGTCGCCGCCGAGGAGATCGTCTTCGGCGCGTACACCGAGTACAGCGGCCTGCGCTTCGCGTTCTTCCTGCTCGCCGAGTACGCGGGCATCGTCGTCGTCTCGGCGCTGACCGCGGTGCTGTTCCTCGGCGGCTGGCACGGCCCGTTCGCCGACCAGCTCGGCTGGCTGTGGATGCTGCTGAAGACCGCCGCGCTGTGCTTCGTCGTCATCTGGGCGCGCGTGGCCTGGCCGCGGCTGCGCGCCGACCAGATCCAGCGGTTCGCGTGGACCGTCCTCGTCCCGCTCGCCCTCGCCCAGATCGCCCTCACCGGCGTCGTCAAGGTGGTGACCTCATGAGCTTCGGGTCCGGACTCGCCAAGGGGCTGGCCGTCACGTTCCGCACGATGACGCGGCGCGCGGTCACCCGGCAGTACCCGGAGGAGCAGCCCCTGCTGCCGCCGCGCAGCCGGGGCGTGATCGCGCTGTTCGAGGAGAACTGCACCGTCTGCATGCTCTGCGCGCGCGAGTGCCCGGACTGGTGCATCTACATCGACTCCCACAAGGAGACGCTGCCCCCGGCCGCGCCCGGCGGGCGCGAGCGCAGCCGCAACGTCCTGGACCGTTTCGCCATCGACTTCTCGCTGTGCATGTACTGCGGGATCTGCGTCGAGGTCTGCCCGTTCGACGCCCTCTTCTGGTCGCCCGAGTTCGAGTACGCGGAAACGGACATCCGCGACCTCACCCACGAACGCGACCGGCTGCGGGCCTGGATGTGGACCGTGCCCGAGCCGCCGCCGCTCGACGACGCGGCCGAGGAGCCCAAGGAGGTCGCCGCGGCCAGGAAAGCGGCGGAACGGGAGGGCGCGTGACCGCCACTCTCGCGGCCGGGGGACTCGCGGCGGAGGGCAACGCCTACCTCTCGCCCTCGGGGCAGGAGATCGTCTTCGTCCTCGTCGGCCTGGTCGTCCTCGGCGGCGCCGTCCTGTGCGTCACGAGCAGGCAGTTGGTGCACGCCGCGCTGTGGCTGGTCGTCGCGCTCGGCGGGCTCGCCGTGCAGTACCTGCTGCTGACGGCCGAGTTCGTGGCCTGGGTGCAGGTGCTGATCTACCTCGGGTCCGTCGTGGTGCTGCTGCTGTTCGGCCTCATGCTCACCAAGGCGCCCATCGGCCCCTCGCCCGACGCCGATTCGCGCAACCGGCCCGTCGCGCTCGTCGTCGCCCTGGCCGCCGCCGCCACCCTCGTGGTCCTCGTCGTCGACGCCTTCCGCACCGCGTGGATCGACCTCGACACGCCGCACGGCGCCTCGGGCCCGGTCGGCGAGAGCCTGTTCCGGCTGTGGGTGCTGCCGTTCGAGGCGCTGTCGGTGCTGCTGCTCGCCGCGCTCATCGGCGCCATCGTCGTCTCCCGCCGACGGGACGGTGAGTCCTGATGCACCTCGTCTACCCCGCCGTGCTCTCCGCGCTGCTGTTCTGCGTCGGCCTCTACGGCGTCCTGGCCCGCCGCAACGCGATCCTGCTGCTGATGTCGGTGGAGCTGATGCTCGCCGCCGTCAGCCTGAACCTGGTCGCCTTCGACGTCTGGCTGCGCGACGAGGCGCACGCGGGGCAGGTGTTCACCCTGTTCCTCATCGCGCTCGCCGCGGCCGAGATCGGCATCGGCCTGGCCATCGTGCTGCTCGTGTACCGCGAACGCGGCACCTCAGCCGTCGACCGCCTGCGCGACCTGCGCGACACCCCCGGCCCCGCCCCGGGGCCCGCCGAGGACCCGGACGGCCCGAACGGCCCGGACGCCGCGACCGGCCGGGGCCGCCGGGACCCGACGGAGAAGACCGCCCCGTGAGGCGCGCCGCCCGGGCCACGCGACCGCCGCGCCCGCCGCGCGGGCCCCGCACGACGAAGGCCGCGCCCCGCCCGCGCCGGGCCCGACGGGAGACGACACCGTGACCACCGCAACCGCCGCCGTCCTCGTGCCGCTGCTGCCACTGGCCGCCGCGGTCGCCATCCTGCTCACCGGGCGCCGCGCCCCCGGCTACGTCCGGCCGCTCGCCGTCCTCCCCACGCTGGCCGCCGCCGCGCTCGCCGTCCTGGTCGCCACCCGCCAGGCCGACGAGGAGCCCGTCCGGGCCGCCACCCGCCTCGCCCCCACGGGCAACGACGCGCTGCCCATCGAACTCGCCCTGAACATCGACGGGTTCGCCGCCCTCGTCGCGGTCCTCGTGACCCTCGTCGCGACCTGCGTCCAGCTGTACTCGACCAGCTACCTGCGCGAGGACGCCCGTTACCCCTCCTACGCGGCGCTCGTCTCCCTGTTCACCGCCGCGATGCTCCTAGTCGTCCTCACCGACGACCTCGTCGTGCTGCTCGTCGGCTGGGAGGTCATGGGCATCTGCTCGTACTTCCTCATCGGCCACCACTGGGAGACGCCGGCCGCCCGCGCCGCGTCCCTCAAGGCGTTCCTCGTCACCAAGCTCGGCGACGTCCCGTTCCTCATCGGCATCATCGCGCTCGCCGCCGACGCCGGGACGTTCCGCATCAGCGGCATCACCACCGCCCTCACCTCCCCGCTCGCCCCCGGCGGCCTCGACCACCCCACGCTGATCGCGCTGCTCCTGCTCGCCGGCGTCGCGGGCAAGTCCGCGCAGGTCCCGCTGCACACGTGGCTGCCCGACGCCATGGCGGGCCCCACCCCGGTGTCCGCGCTCATCCACGCCGCCACCATGGTCGCCGCCGGCGTCTACTTCGTGGCCCGCCTGCTGCCCGTGTTCGCCGCGTCCGAGGCCGCCCTGCTCGTCCTCGCCGTCGTCGCCGCGCTCACCATGCTCGGCTCCGCGCTCGCCGCCCTCGCCCAGGACGACCTCAAACGCGTCCTCGCCCACTCGACGATCGGCCAGCTCGGCCTCATGACCGGCGCGCTCGCCGTCGCCGACCGCGAGGCCGCCGTCTTCCACCTGCTGACGCACGGCGTGTTCAAGGCCCTGCTGTTCCTGGCCGCCGGCGTCCTCATCCACGCCGCCGGCACCGGCTCCCTCACCGCGCTCGCCCGGCTGCGCGGCCTGGCGCGGCACGCGCCGGACGCCTACTGGGCCATGACGATCGGCCTGCTCGCGCTGGCCGCCGTTCCGCCGTTCTCCGGCTTCTTCTCCAAGGAGGCCGTCCTCGGCGCCGCCGAGCACGCCGCGCTCGACCCCGCGCCCGGCGTGCCCGCCGCCGCGGGGTGGACCGTGCTCGTGGCCGGCCTCGCCACCGCCCTGCTCACCGCCGCCTACGCCGCCAGGCTGTGGCTGGTCGCCTTCCACGACCCGGCCCGCACCCGCGCGGAAACCTTGCCCGCCCACGAGCCGACCGGGCCCGCGACCACCGCCGTGCTGTGGCTGCTCGCCGTGCCCGCCCTGGCCCTGGGGCCCGCCTACCTGGTGCTGCCCGACTGGCTCGACGGCGGCGACCTCGCGCCCACCCTCGCCACATCGGCGCTCGCCACCTGCGCCGCGCTCGCCGGAGGCGTCGCCGCCTGGGCCGCCTGGCGCCGCGCCGACGAGGACGGGCGCCCGGCCGATCCGGCCCCCGCCCTGCTCGGCCCGCTGCACCGGCACGCCGCCGCCGGCTTCCACCTCGACGCCGCCTGGTCAGCGGCGTTCGCGCGCCCCACCCGGGCAGCCGCCCGGCTCGTCCGCTTCCTCGACCACGCCGTCGTCGAGACCTACGTCCGCGGCGCGGCCGGGGCGCCAAGCCTGCTCGGCGCGCTGACCCGCAGGGCCCAGACCGGCAACGTCCAGACCTACCTGAGCGTGCTGGCCGCGGGCGCACTCGTGCTCGCCGTCGCCGCCGTGACCGCCGCAGCCGGAGAGTGATGCCGTGATCCCGCTGAACGACGCCGCGACGCAGGCGCTCCTGCTCGCCCTCGTCGTGCTGCCGCTCCTCGGCTCGGCCGCCGTCCTGCTGCCGCGCGCCCCCGCGTGGCTCGGCACCGCCGTCACCGGCGCCGTGCTGGCCGCCGCGCTGCTGCTGGCCGCCGCGTTCGACCACGACCGGCCGGGCGAGATCCAGGCCGAGACCGACGTCAGCTGGATCCCCGCGCTCGGCGTCCGCCTGCACCTCGGCGTCGACGGCATCTCGCTGCCGCTGATCGTGCTGACCGCGCTGCTCACGTTCCTGTGCGCGCTGCACGTCCGCGCCCGGCCGCCGGCCGGACCGCGCCCCGACGCGTTCGTCTCGCTCCTGCTGCTGCTCCAGGCGGGCACGCTGGCCACGTTCGCCGCGCTCGACCTGCTGCTGTTCTTCCTCGCCTTCGAGACCGTGCTCGTCCCCATGTACTTCCTCATCGCCCGCTGGGGCGGCCAGGGGCGGGAGCGGGCCGCGTGGCGCTTCGTGCTCTACACGATGCTCGGCTCCGTCGTGATGCTCCTCGGCCTGCTGCTCCTCGGCGTGCAGGGCGGCACGTTCGACATGGTGGAGCTGGCCCGCGCCCACGGCGACGGCATCGGCCACGGCACGCAGGTGCTCGCCGTCCTCGCCATCGGCATCGGGCTCGCCGTCAAGACCCCGATGTGGCCGCTGCACAGCTGGCTGCCCGACGCCCACACCGCCGCGCCCACCACCGGCTCCGTGCTGCTGGCCGGCGTGCTGCTGAAGATGGGCACCTACGGGCTGGTCCGCATCGCCGTGCCCATGGCCCCCGACGGCATGGAGACGCTCGCGCCCTACCTCGGCGCGTTCGCCGTCACCGGCATCGTGTACGGGTCGCTGGTGTGCCTCGCGCTCGCCAGGGCGGGCGCGGGCGGCGACCTCAAACGGCTCATCGCCTACTCCTCCGTCGGCCACATGGGCTTCGTGCTGCTCGGCATCGCCACCCTCACCCGCACCGGCGTGAACGGCGCGCTGTTCGCCAACATCGCCCACGGCCTCATCACCGGCCTGCTGTTCTTCCTCGTCGGCGCGCTGAAGGAACGCACCGGCAGCACCGACCTCGACGCGCTCGCAGGAACGGGCGGCGCCGCGCTGTACGGGCGCGCGCCCCGGTTCGGCGGGCTGCTCGCGTTCGCCGCCGTCGCCTCGCTCGGGCTGCCGGGGCTCGCCGGGTTCTGGGGGGAACTGCTCGCGATGCTCGGCGCGTTCCACCCGGCCGACGGGCTCAGCAGGCCCGCGTTCCTCACCTACCTCGCCGTCGCCGCGTTCGGCACCCTGCTGACCGCCGCCTACCTGCTGATCGTCGTGCGCCGCGTCTGCATGGGCGACCGGCCGGGCGCCGGCGCGCTGCCCGACCTACGCCGCGTCGAGTACGCCGCCTTCGCGCCGCTCGCGGCGCTCACCGTGCTGGCCGGTCTGTGGCCCGCGGTGCTGCTCGACCTCACAGAACCCGCGGTGCGCGCACTGCTGCCGGGAGCCGTCCGATGAACCTCGTGCAGTCCGTCGAGTGGGCCGTCATCGCGCCGCCGCTCATCGCCGCGGTCGCCGCCGTCGCCGTGCTCGTCGCCGACCTGTTCCTGCCCGCCGACCGCAAGACGCTGCTCGTCTGGCCGGCCGCGGGCGGCCTCGCGCTCGCCGCGCTGGCCCTGCTGCCGCTGCGCGCGGGCGACCGGGCCACGTTCTGCCTGCCCGACGGCGCGGCGCTGTGCGCGTACGAGGCCGACCGGTTCGCGCTCGCGGTGCAGCTGCTCGTACTCGGCGGCGCGTTCCTCGCCGTGCTGATCTCGGTGCCCGAGATCGCGGCGGGCCGGATGCCCGCAGGCGAGTTCTGGTTCCTGCTGCTGTCCTCGGCCGCGGGCGCCGCGCTGCTGCCCGCCGCGCGCGACTTCGCGACGCTGGTCGTCGCCCTCGAAGTCGCCACGCTGCCCGCGTACGCGCTGGTCGCGCTGCGCAGGGGCACGGGCGCCGAGGCCGCCCTGAAGTTCTTCCTGACCTCCGTGACCGCGACCGCCGTCACGCTGCTCGGCATCGGCTTCGTGTACGCGGCCTCGGGCGGCCTGTTCTTCGCGCAGGTCGCCGACGGGCTCGCGGACGCCGACCCCGCGCTCGCCACCCTCGCGGACGCCGGGGTCGCCCTCACGCTCGTCGGCTTCGCGTTCAAGACGGCGGCCGTGCCGTTCCACTTCTGGGTGCAGGAGACCTACCTCGGCGCGCCGCTGCCCGTGGCCGGCTACCTCTCCGTCGTCGGCAAGGCCGCGGGCCTCGCCGGGCTCATCCTCGTCACCACCCGGGCGTTCCCCGGCCACGACGGCCTGTGGGGCCCGGCCGTGGCCGTGCTCGCCGGGCTCACCATGACCGCGGGGAACGCCGCCGCCGTGCGCACCGACCCGCGGGCCCCGCACAGCGCGGTCAGGCTCCTGGCCTGGTCCTCGGTCGGGCAGGCCGGCTACCTGCTGGTGCCGATCGCCGCGGCGGCCGGAACCGGCGAGGGCGCGGGGGCCACCGTGGCCTACGCGCTGATGTACGGCGCCGTGAACCTCGGCGCCTTCGCCGTCGCCGCGCACGTCGCGCGGGAGCACCCGGCGCACCGGATCGAGGACTACCGAGGGCTGTGGGAACGCCGGCCGGCCGCCGCGCTCGCCCTCGGCTTCTTCCTGCTGTGCCTCGCGGGGCTGCCGCCCGGGGTCATCGGCCTGTTCGCCAAGGCCGCGGTGTTCGAGACGGCCGTGGACGCGGGGCTCGGCGTGCTCGCGGTGGTCATGGCGGTCAACGTGGCCGCCGCCCTGTACTACTACCTGCGCTGGACGGCGCTCCTCTTCCGGCCCGCGGCGCCCGCGTCGGCGCCCGCTCCCTCGGAGGGGGCGCGGACGCCCGCGCGGGCGCTCACCGGGGCCGTCGCCGTGGCCGCCGCGGTGGGGCTCACCCTGTCGGCCGCCCCGCAGCTGGTGCTGACGTTCGCCTCGGGCACTCTCCCTTAGACGCGGCGGGGGCCGGTACGCCTGACACGGGGGAACGGTTTTCTCCCGTATGGCGTTGTGCACATCGGGAGTGTCCACTGTTAGTGGAGAAACCCAGACAACCGAGTCCATCCGGGCACCCCCACACTGCGCAACCTGGAGGGCACACCGTGCACCGCCGCCGGCACAACGGACTGAAAACCGCCGCACTGCTGGGCGGCATGTCCGCACTGATCATCGTCATCGGCAGCTTCTTCGGCCGCGCCGGGCTGGTCATCGCCCTGGTGATCGCCCTGGCCACGAACGGCTACGCCTACTGGAACAGCGACCGGATCGCCCTCCGCTCCATGCGCGCCCGGCCGGTCAGCGAGTTCGAGGCGCCGCAGCTCTACCGCATGGTCCGCGAGCTGGCCGGGCAGGCCAGGGCGCCCATGCCCCGCCTGTACATCTCGCCGACCGAGGCGCCCAACGCGTTCGCCACCGGGCGCAACCCGCGCAACGCGGCCGTCTGCTGCACCGAGGGCATCCTGCGCCTCCTCGACGAGCGCGAGCTGCGCGGCGTCATCGGCCACGAGCTGAGCCACGTGTACAACCGCGACATCCTCATCTCGTCCGTGGCCGGCGCCATGGCCTCGGTCATCATGTTCCTGGTCAACTTCGCGTGGCTGCTGCCGTTCGGCCGCGACGACGACGAGGGCGGCCCCGGCATCCTCGGCATGCTGCTCATCCTCATCCTCGGCCCCGTCGCGGCCTCGCTGATCCGGCTCGCCGTCAGCCGTTCCCGCGAGTACGAGGCGGACGCCTCGGGCGCGCGGCTCACCGGGGACCCGCTGGCCCTCGCCAGCGCCCTGCGGAAGCTGGAGGCGGGAACGCAGCGGCTGCCGCTGCGCCCCGAGCCGCAGCTTGAGACGGCCAGCCACATGATGATCGCCAACCCGTTCCGGCGCGGCGAGGGCCTGGCCCGCATGTTCGCCACGCACCCGCCGATGCAGGAGCGCATCACCCGGCTGGAGCGCATGGCGGGCGGCCGTTCCTGACGGCTCCGCTCCGGGACACCTCGGGGGAGCCCTCGTGCCCGCGGGGGATGCGCCGGACGGCGCGGCGGCCCCATGCTGGAGGGGTGAAGACGCTCCTCAATGTCATCTGGCTCATCTTCTCCGGGCTGTGGATGGCCCTCGGCTACGCGCTGGCCGGGCTCATCTGCTTCGTCCTCGTCGTCACCATCCCGTTCGGCATCGCGTGCTTCCGCATCGCGCGCTACGCCCTGTGGCCGTTCGGCAACCGGGTCACCGACCGGGCGGACGCCGGGCTGGCCTCGGGGGTCGGGAACGTCATCTGGTTCATCGTCGCCGGGATCTGGATCACGATCGGCCACGTCCTCGCGGGCGTCGCGTTCTGCCTGACGATCATCGGCATCCCGTTCGGCATCGCCCACTTCAAGATGATCCCGGTCTCCCTGATGCCACTCGGCCGGCGCATCGTGCCGTCCTCGGCGCCCGACGCCTACCCCCACTACCGCTGGGGATGAGACACGAAGAACCCGCGGAAGAGCACCTCGCGGGTTTTTCGCGTTCGCGAATGGCCGCTCGCGCGCTCAGTCGGCCGTTTCCGCGCGTGCCGCGGCCCGGCGTTCCCGCAGCGTCCTGATGCCTTCGTGCACGCCCGCGATCGTGACCGCGAGCCCGAGTCCCACGGCCACGCCGAGCAGCGGATTGTGCTCGAACGCCCGCCCCCCGATGTATCCGATGCCCGCCGAATAGACGGCCCAGCTGAGGGCGGCCACGGCGTCGTACCGCGAGAACGAGCGCAGCGGGTACTTCGTCGCCCCCGTCGTGAGCGTGGCGGCGGTGCGCCCGCCCGGGATGTAGCGGGCGACGATCAGCACGATCCCGCCGCGCTTCTTGAGCATGTCGCCGACGCGGTCGTACGCCTTGTGCGTGCGGCTGCCCGGCTTGAGCCGCGCGTAGATCCTGGTGCCGGATTTCCGGCCTATGAAGTAGGAGATATGGTCCCCGGCGAACGCGCCGAGAGCCGCGAAGAGGATGATGAGAGCCAGATTCGGAATGCCGTCGGCAGCCGCGAAGACCCCCAGGGTGACCACCAGGGTCTCGCTGGGCACCACGGGGAAGAAGGCGTCGAGCTTTGCGATGACGAAGACCGCCACGTAGACCCAGGGGGTGGCGATGAACCCTTCGATGGCCTGGAGGATCGCGTTGTCCACGTGGTCAAGCCTAGGCAATTACCCCCGCGGTGCGGACCTGGCCTGCGGCGCGGGCCCGTGAGGTATTGGTCATGTTTCGCGCCTCAGAGCCACCCGTTGCGCCGGAATCCCCGGTGCAGCAGCAGGCAGGAGGTGAGGATGATCGCCAATACCAGCGGGTAGCCGAAGGTCCACCGGAGTTCCGGCATGTGGTCGAAATTCATGCCGTAGACACCGCACACCATGGTGGGCACGGCGATGATCGCGGCCCAGGCGGTGATCTTGCGCATGTCCTCGTTCTGCGCCACGGTCACCTGCGCCAGGTTGGCCTGGAGGATCGAGTCGATCAACGCGTCGTAGCCCGTGATCTGCTCCGAGACCCGGGTCAGGTGGTCCGCGACATCCCCGAAGTACCTGCGGATGTCCGGGTCGATCGTGGGCATGGCCGTCTCCGACAGCAACTGGAGCGGCCGGTCCAGCGGGGCGACCGCCCGCTTCAGCTCAAGCAGCTCGCGCTTGAGCTGGTAGATCTGCCCCGGCTCCGAGCGGCGGCGGCCCGCCTCCGAGAAGACCAGTGCCTCCACCTCGTCGATGTCGTCCCGCACCGCCGCCGCCACGTCCAGGTAGTGGTCCACCACCTGGTCGGCGATGGCGTGCAGCACGGCGGAAGGACCCTTCGCCAGGTGCTCGGGCTCGGCCTCAAGGCTCTCCCGCAGCGGCCCGAGCGAACCGTGGCCCCCGTGCCGCACGGTGACCACGAAGTCCCGGCCCGTGAACACCATGATCTCGCCGGTCTCGACCACGTCGCTCGTCGAGGTCAGCTGCGCGTGCTCGACGTAGCGCACGGTCTTCAGCACCGTGAACAGCGTTCCGTCGTACCGCTCAAGCTTCGGCCGCTGATGGGCGTGCACCGCGTCCTCGACGGCCAGCGGGTGCAGCCCGAACAGCTCCGCGAGCCCGGCGAACTCCTCCTCGCTCGGCTCGTGCAGCCCGATCCACACGAACCCGCGCCCCGGCCGCTTCCTGACGTACCCGATGGCCTCCGCCGCCGTGTGGTGGCCCTCGCGGCGGACCCCGTCGCGGTAGACCGCGCAGTTGACGACGGCGGTGCCCAGCGGCGAACGCCTGGGGTGGGCGAGGTCCACCCGCTCCGCCGCGCCGGGGCCGGGCGCCGGCCGCGTCCGGAAACTCTCCCGGGCGCGGCCCGGCAGCCTGCGGAAGCCACGGATCACGGACATCTGGGCACCATCGCTCTCACCGGTAGTTGACGAACTGCACCGCGAAGTCGAAGTCCTTCTCGCGCACCAGGCGCTGCACTTCCTGGAGCGCGTCCCTGCTCTTGGAGCTGACCCGCAACTCGTCCCCCTGGACCTGGGCCTTCACACCCTTGGGGCCCTCGTCCCTGATCAGCTTGGCGACCTTCTTGGCGTCATCGGTGGAGATCCCCTCCTTGACGGTGGAGTACAGCCGGAACTCCTTCCCCGACGCCTGCGGCTCCCCGGTCTCCAGCGCCTTCAGCGAGATGCCCCGCTTGACCAGCTTGGACTGGAAGATGTCGAGCACGGCGTTCGCGCGCTCCTCCGCGTTCGCCCGGATCTCGATCCGTTCCCCCGACCAGGCGATCGACGCGCCCACGCCGCGGAAGTCGTACCGCTGGGAGATTTCCTTGGCGGCCTGGTTGAGCGCGTTGTCGACCTCCTGCCGGTCGACCTTCGAGACGATGTCGAAACTGGAGTCGGCCATGGTGTGTCAGGCTCCTCACCGATAGTGGAACGCACGGGCTGGGTCGGCCGACAGCCTAACAACGAGAACGGCCCCCGGCCGCGTTTCCGCAGGCCAGAGGCCGTTGTCAGGGACGGGCGGAGCCACGCTCGCCCCGGGAGGGGCCGACCGGGGCGCGCCCCTGACCTGGCCTCATCCGCCTCCGCCGCCCGGCGTCACGCGGGCCGGTCCCCTGCGGGGGAGGCGTCCCGGTGGGTGAGCCGGACACCGAGCAGGCCGACGCAGGCCAGGGCGGCGACGGCCAGGGCCGTCAGCGCGGTGAAGGCGGCGGGGTAGGCGAGCGTGGGGTTGGCCGCGTTCCAGGCGGCCGTCGCCACGATGCCCGCGGCGAGTCCTGTGCCGGCGACGATCGCGTAACCGAGCAGGAACTCCCGGGCGTTGATGCCGCGTATGCCCCGGGGGGTCACGCCGAACGCGCTCAGCAGCCGGCCGTCGCGCCGGCCGGCGGCGGAACGGTCGATCAGGCCGACGGACAGCAGCAGGAACACCAGCGCGCCGAACAGCGTCACGCCGCCGAAGATCCAGGCGACGAGCGCGGGTTCCTCGGGCTGCCGGTCGGTCTCCGAGGTGACGGAGAGGGCGGCGGGCTGGGCGAGCGCGGCGGCGCGGACGTCGGGCTCGAAGTCCGGGTCGCGCGGTGCGATGACCAGCAGGGAATCGCGGGACGTCGGCTCCTTCGCCTCCTCGCGGACGAGGGGGAGGGAGGAGGAGCCGTGCCCGAGGAGCCGTTTGATCCGCTGATCGGCTTCCGGCAGCAGGTCTCCTCCGGCCGCGCACGCGGGGCGTTCGAGCAGCCGGGCGAGCTGCGGGCAGCCGGCGGCCAGGTGCAGGGCCCCGGTGTCGGTGTGGGTCAGTGGCGCGGCGACGGCGCCGGGGAGGTCCCGCAGCAGGGCGTCCACGTCGGCGTGCTCCACCGCTCCGCGCACTTCGACGGCCTCGGCGGTGGGGTCGGGCGGAACGGGCGGGTCGAGTTGCCGCACCGTGGTGGACCAGGCGGCGATGACGGGACTCAGCACCAGCAGGGCGGCGATCCCGTACAGGGGGCGGACGGCCGAGCGGGGGTCGTACTGGAGGCGCCGCCCCGCGAGCATGCGGGCGGGCGCGGTGGCGCCGCGCGCGATGCGTTCCCCGGCCCGGCGCGCGATCACCGGCAGGGCCAGGGGAACGCCGGCCGCCAGCAGGATCGCGCCCGCCAGGGTGGTGGTGGTCGATGAGGTGCCGTCGCGGAAGAAGGCGGCGGCCAGCAGGGCGAGGCCGGCGGCGACGGGCGCGGTGCGCGCCAGCGCCAGGCGCGGCCGTCCGGCTCGCGGCCGGGGCGTCGCGGCGTGCTCCCCGGGGCGCCGCCGCCTCTCACCCGCCACCGCCAGGAGCGCGAACAGCACGGCGAGAACGGCCAGGACGGCGGTGAAGGACCACAAGGGCGGGACGAGCGCCCCGTCGGCCACCGGCCGGTCGACCACCGGGAGAGCGGTGACCCGCGGGCCTGCCAGGGCCCAGACCAGGCCGCCCAGGGCCAGGCCCGGCAGGACGATGAACGCGGCCTCCGCGACGACCAGGCGTCGGCGGCGGCGGCGCGGAACGCCCAGGGCGCGCAGCAGCGCGAGCCGGTGGGCGCGCGGCGGCGCCGACACGGCGGCCGCGGTCGCGGCCAGCAGCACCAGGGGAAGGACGATCAGGGCGCTGATGGCCAGGGTCAGGCCGGTGAGGTCCAGTTCGGTGTCCTCGCCGATCGTCATGAGGCCGCGGCCGAACCCGGTGACCGGGACGGCGCCCATGGCCCCGTCCTCGGGCATGAGCCGGTAGGCCAGCAGCTCTCCCGGATGCCGTACCCCCTCGTCGGTGAGGACCCGGGCGTTCGGGAAACGTTCCGCCAACTCCGGGTGCTGTTCGGCCAGTTCGGCGAGTCCTGGGGAGACGGCCCAGCCGCCGGGCTCGGGCCAGGAGGCCAGGCCGGGGGGCAGCGCCCGGGGGTCGGTTTCGTCCACCGGGTCGAACCACACCACCGGATAGCTCGTCGTGCCCCAGCTGTCAGTGTGTCGGTCGACGCGCAGCACCGCCTCCTCGGCGGAAGTGGTCAACTCCATCGTCCTGGCCTCGAAGCGCTGCCGCTCCTCGCCCAGCATGTGCAGCAGGCCGGCGGTGAACAGCGCGGTGACCGCGACCACGGCCGCCGTCGTGCCCAGCAGGACCACGCGCAGCCGCTGCCGCGGATGGGGGGAGCGGACCAGCCGCAGGGCCAGCCGCCACGTCGTCGCCGTCGCGTTCACCGGCCTTCTCCCGCCCCCGACGCGGCCGTCGAGGCCCGCGGGTGCAGGCGACCGCCGCGCAGCAGCAGGGTGCGGTCCATCGCGGCGGCCACCGCCGCGTCGTGGGTCGCGACGAGCAGCGCCGTGCCCTGTTCGCGGCAGGACCGCAGCAGAACGTCCGTGACCCGCCGGGCGTTGTCCTCGTCCAGCGCGCCGGTCGGCTCGTCGGCCAGCACCACGCGCGGGCCGCACACCAGCGCCCGCGCGATGGCCACCCGCTGCGCCTCGCCACCGGACAACTCCTCGGGCGCCCGGGCGCCGTACCCGGCAAGGCCGACCAGGTCGAGCAACGCGTCGGCACGCCCGGTGGCATCGCCCCGGCCGGCGAACAGCGCCGGCAGGGCGACGTTCTCCCGCACACTCAACTCCGGTATCAGCTCCCCGAACTGGAACACCATGCCGATGTGCGCCAGCCGCAGCGCCGCCGCACGGTCCGCGGATAACTCGCTGATCGGCTCGCCCGCTATCGCCACGCCGCCGCCGCTCAGGGGCACAAGGCCGGCCAACGCGTTCAGCACCGTCGTCTTGCCCGAGCCCGACGGCCCCATCACGGCGACGGCCTCACCCGCGCCCACCTCCAGGTCGAGCCCGTCCGCGAGGCGCCGCCCCGGCACCTCGACGACCACCCCGGCCGCCCTGACGACCGCCCCGGCGGAACCCACCCCCTCGGCAGCCCCGCCGGTCCGGCGCCGAACCTCTGTCTTCTCCGCACGCCCGCGCATCGCGCCCCTCCCCTTGTGTGTCCATCAGGACACGGCACGCTACCGTCCCGCCGCCGGCGACGCGCCCGCGGGCGTTCATCGTCCGGGGCGTCCGCGAGGCCCGTTCACCCCTTGGGCGGGGCCGTGCTGTCGCGGACGACCAGGGTCGTCGCGATTTCGAGCCCGAGCTGCGGCGCCTTCTCGCCGCGACCGAGGGCGAGCGCCAACTCGGTGGCCGCCACGGCCATTTCGGTCAGCGGCTGGTGGACCGTCGTCAGCGGCGGATCGACCCAGGCCACGACCGGCAGGTCGTCGAAGCCGACCACGCTCACGTCCTCGGGCACGCTCAGCCCGATCTCCCGCGCGGCCTGGTAGACGCCCAGGGCCTGGAGGTCGTTCGCGGTGAAGACGGCGGTGGGCCGGTCGGGGCGGGTCAGCAGCGCGCGGGCGGCGGCGTGGCCGTCCTCGCGGGTCAGCGGAACGCGGGTCACCAGGCCGGGGTCCGCCGCGAGGCCGGCCTCGGCCAGGGCCGAGCCGTAGCCGGCCAGCCGCGCGCGGCAGCACAGCACCTCGTCCGGGCCGCTGATCATGGCGATGCGCCGGTGGCCCAACTCGATCAGGTGCCGCGTGGCCGCGTGGCCGCCGCGCCAGTTGGTCGCGCCCACGAACGGGACGTCGTCGGGCAGCTCGGTGGTCGGGTCGAAGACGACGAACGGGATGCCCTTCGCGCTCAGTTGCTCGCGTTCGGCGGCCGAGAGCTGCGCCACCGACAGCACGCAGTTCGGGCGGCGTCCGACCGTGTCGTCCATGGTCATGGGGTTCGAGTCGTGGAGACCGAACTCGGAGACCATGACGCCGACCCGGCGTTCGCGCGCCACCCGCTCGACACCGCGGATGATCTCCACCGCCCACATGCTCCGCAGCTCGCGGAAGACGAGCTCCACGACCTTGTTGCGGGAGCCGGGCGGCTTGCGGTACCCGTGCCGGTTGACCAGCTCCTCGACGCGAGCCCTGGTGTCGTCGGACACCCCGGACCTGCCGTTGATCACCTTCGACACGGTGGGAACCGACACGCCCGCCGACTCCGCGATGTACGCGATGGTGACCGGCCGCCGCGGGTCCCCGCCCGCGTTCCGTTCGTCCGCTTCCGGCGCTTCCTGTGCCCCCGATGCCAGCGGCTGCTCGTCCGTCACGATCGCCTTCCTCCGTCCGGCGGAGGCGCCATTGTGGCACTCGGGCAGCCCGCGGGCCAGATACTTTCTCCGCTGAGCGGCGGAAAGTTTCTCCCGAAGCCGTCGACAGGCGGCGGCCCCGCACCAGCCTCGCCGCGGCGGGAAGGGCCGCTGTGCGGCGCGGGCCACACCTACGACGCCGAGTTGGCGTCCATGGACACCCGGTCCCCGGCGGGCCGGACCACCGAGGCCGTCCGTGCGCCGCGCGGGGTCACCGCGCGGGCGTGCCGTCCACTAGGCGCGGCAGGCCCTGGGGGTTCCCCTCCCTCAGCGCCTCGGGCAGCAGGTGGTCGGGGAAGCCCTGGTAGGCGACGGGGCGCAGGAAGCGGGCGATGGCGGCGGTGCCAACCGAGGTGGTGGTCGGCGCGGTGGTGGCCGGGTAGGGCCCGCCGTGCTGCTGGGCGTAGGTCACGGAAACGCCGGTGGGCCACTGGTTCCACAGCACCCGCCCGGCCCGTTCGGCGAGCAGCGGCACCAGCTCGGGGACGATCGCGTCGTCGTCCTCGCCGACGACGGTGGCGGTGAGCTGCCCGTCGAGCGCGCGCGCCAGGGCCACGAGTTGGGATTCCTCGGCGTAGGTCACCACGAGGGCGGCGGGGCCGAAGCACTCGGCCAGCAGCTCACCGCCGCCGGCGAGCACGTCCTCGATGCCCGCCGTGAGCAGCGCGGGCGCGGGCGCGTCGGCCTGGGCGCTTTCGTTCGCGGCCAGCGGGCGGACCGCCTCGTGCCCGGCCAGCTCGCCGAGCCTGCGCGCGTACCCCTCCGCGAACCGCGCGGAGAGCATGGGTGCGGGGCCGGGCAGGGCGGCCGAACGCAGCCGCCGCAGCACCGCCGAGTCCTCGGGCACCGCGAGCACGCCCGGCTTGGTGCAGAACTGGCCCGCGCCCAGCGCGAAGGAGCCGACGAAGCCCTCGGCGATCTCCTCGGCCCTGGCGGCGTCGGCCGCGCGCGTCACGAAGGTCGGGTTGACGCTGCCCAGTTCGCCGTAGAACGGGATGGGCTCGGGGCGGGAGCAGGCGATGTCGAACAGGGCGCGCCCGCCGGCGACCGAGCCCGTGAAGGAGGCCGCCTTCACGCGCGGGTCGCGCAGCGCGGTGACGCCCTCGTCCACGCCGTGGACCAGGCCGAACACGCCCTCGGGCGCCCCGGCGTCCCGCAGGGCCAGGGCGACGACCTCGCCGGTGCGGGCGGACAGCCGCGGGTGTCCCGGGTGGACCTTGACCAGCACGGGGCAGCCGGCGGCGAGCGCGGCGGCGGTGTCCCCGCCGGCCACGCTGAAGGCGAACGGGAAGTTGCCGGCGGCGAAGTTGAGCACAGGACCAAGCGGCACCAGCACGCGGCGGATGTCGGGGCGGGCGCCCATGGGCCAGTCGGGGTCGGCGTGGTCGACGCGGGCGTCGAGGTAGGCGCCGTCGCGCAGGAGCGCGGCGAACAGCCGGAGTTGGAACGTGGTGCGCTTCAGCTCGCCCGCGAGCCGGCCGTCCGGCAGGTGGGACTCCTCCCGGGCGAGCGGCAGCAGTGCGCCGGCGTGCTCGTCGAGGGCGTCGGCCACCGCGGTCAGGGCGCTGGCCCGGTCGGCCGGGCCGCGCGCGGCCCAGTCAGGGGCCGCCGCGGCGGCCCCGGCGAGCAGCGCCTGGAGTTCGTCGGGGGTGGTGGTCGGGTGCGTCATGGTGCTTCCTCGGGGTCGGTTCCGGGGCGCGGGGGGTCCGTTGCGCCGCCGGGCGGTCCTGACGCCTGCTCCGCGGCGGGGCCCGGCGCGGGTTCCGGCGGCGCGAGCGGCGCGAGCGCGGCGAGTTCGCCGAGCGGAACGGGCGCGGCCAGGGGCCGCTTGGCGAGCGGACGCAGGTCGTCCGCCTCGGCGGGGCGCCCCGCGCGGGACGCGAGCAGGCACGCGGTCGCGAACCCGCACACCCGGCCCTGGCACCAGCCCATGCCCGGCCTCGCCAGCATCTTGGCCGTGCGCGGGTCGTCGGCGCCGAGGTCGTCCTGGACGTCCCGCAATTCGCCCGTAGTGACCTCCTCGCAGCGGCAGACGACGGTGTCCCGGGTGAGCCACTCGTGCCAGCGCTCGGGCACCGGGTGGGCGTGGTGCATCGCCGAGGCGAACGCCTCCGCCCTGGCGATCCGCCCGAGCAGGACGCGTCCCCGGCCGCGGGAGGCGGGGCGCCCCTGGTCGACGGCGGCGGTCAGCCCGGCGAGTTCGCCCTCGGCCACGGCCTTGGCCGCGCCGCCCACGCCCGTCGCCTCGCCCGCGACGTACACGCCGGGCACGGTGGTGCGCCTGACCCGGTCGACGGCGGCGACCAGCGAGCCGTCCTCGCCCCGCCTGGTCCCGGCGCCGACGGCGAGGACGAGTTCGAGCGAGGGCGTGAAGCCCCAGCCGAACGCGACGAGGTCGGCGTCGAGCCGCCGGCCGCGGCCGGGGACGATCCGGCCCGCGCCGTCGATCCGCTCCAGGGTGACGCCGTCGACCTCGTCCTCGCCGTGCACGCGGGTGACGGCGGTGCGCGTCAGGTACGGAACGCGGTGGCGCAGCAGGGCCGCGGCGTAGCCCGCGCCCTCCAGGGCCTTGCCCGGCGTGCGGGCGGCGTCGAGCGGTCGGCGCAGCCAGCGGGTGGGGCGCGCCGCCTCGCAGACCGCGAGGACCCGGGCCCCGGCCCGGGCGAGCCCGGTGGCGACGGGCAGCAGGAAGGGGCCCGTGCCGGCCACCACCGCGCGGCGCCCGGCGAGCGTTCCGTGGCCCTTGAGCAGGGCCTGCACGCCCCCGGCCGCCATCACGCCGGGCAGCGTCCAGCCGGGGACGGGGAGTTGGCGGTCGTAGCCGCCGGGGCACAGGATCAGCGCGCGGGCGGCGACCTCACGCGTCGCGCCGTCCGGGTGTCCGGGCAGCACGGGGGTGAGCCGGAGCGTGAACGGCGCGGCACCCGCGCGGTCGACCGTCCAGACCTGGTGGAGCGGCAGGTGGTGGACGCGGCCGGCGCCCACGTGCCGGGCGAGCCGCCCGCGCAGCCGGGTGAACGTGGCCCAGTCGTGCTGCCCCGCGCTCTCGTCCGCCGGGAACGCCGGGAACGCCGGGAACGCCGGGGAGGCAGCGGACGCCGCGGACGCACCGCCCGCGCGCTCGGCGGCGGCGCGTTCGTCCCGGTGCCGCCAGAACTGGCCGCCGGTCTGCGCCGCCGCGTCGATCAGGGCGACGCGGAGACCCGCGTCCGCCGCGGCGACGGCCGCGGCGAGCCCGGCGGGCCCCGCGCCGACGACCGCGGTGTCGAAGACGGGACCGGCGGGCCGGGGGGCGGGGGTCACGGCCTGCCCCCTTCCGCCGCCGCCCCGCCCTCGGGAGCCGGCTCCGGCGGGAGCGGCAGCCCCGGCGGGGTGCTCGACAGGTCCATGCCCTCGCGGACGGGCACCAGGCAGGCGCGCTGGTTCGGCACGCCGTCCACGGTGATCAGGCAGTCCCAGCAGACACCGATGCCGCAGAAGAGGCCGCGCGGCGCGCCCTTCTCGCGGGTGCCGCGCCAGGCCCTGATGCCGTGCTCGGTGAGCGCGGCGCCCACGCTCTGCCCCGGGCGCGCGCTCAGGGGCGTTCCGTCGAAGGTCAGCTCAAGGCGGTCGGCGGCCGGGTCCCGGCGGCTGCCGCGACCGGCTTCCCGGTCGTGGTCGTGCTCGTGGTCATGCGCGTACGGCATGGGAGTTCACCCCTCTCCTGTGGTCGCGGAGTCGAACCGCTCCGGCGCGAAGGGCCCGAGGTCGAGATCGGTGTTCCCGCCGGTCATGGCCTGGGCGAGCAGCCAGCCCGTGCCGGCGGCCAGGCCGATCCCCGCGCCCTCGTGCCCGCACGCGTGCCACAGCCCGGGCGCCCTGGGGTCGGGCCCGATCACCGGCAGGTGATCGGGGCAGTACGGCCGGAACCCGCAGTAGGCGCGCAGCGCCCGCACCCCGGCCAGGGACGGGAACAGGGCGAGCGCGTTGGCCGCCAGGGCGCCCAGCACGTGCGGTGAGAGCGTGCTGTCGAAGCCCACCCGCTCCCTGCTGGCCCCGATCAGGATGGTGCCCGACTCGGTGCCCTCCACGACGGGCGAGGTCTGGAGCGCCGCGTCGGAACTCGCCACGTCGCCGACGTACTCGGCCGCGTAGACCTTGTGCCTGACGGTCGGCGGCAGCGGCTCGGTGACGAGCACGAACCCGCGGCGCGGCAGCACCGGCAGCCGCACCCCGGCCAGTGCCGCGAACGCGCCGCCCCAGGGGCCGGCCGCGTTCAGGACGGCGCCCGCGGCCACGTCCCCCCGCGGGGTGCGCACCCCGGTGACCCGCTCGCCGTCCCGCAGCAGGCCGGTGACCTCGGTGCCCGTGCGCACGTCCGCGCCCCGCAGCCGGGCCAGGCGCAGCAGGTGGGCCGCGGCGAGCATGGGCTGGAGCTGCGCGTCCTGCGGGTAGTAGGCGCCGGCGACCATGGCCCGGGAGAGGAACGGCTCGTAGTCGGGCAGCTCGGCGGCGTCCAGGTCGACCGCGGTCACGCCAAAGGCGCGCTGCCCCTCGGTGAGTCCGGTGAGCGCCTCGGCGCTCGCGGGCGTGGCGGCGACGATGACGCCGCCCTTGCTGTCGAACTCCCACAGCGGGCCGAACTCGCCCAGTTCCTCGCGCCAGATCCGCTGGGACAGCAGCGCGAGATCGAGTTCTGGACCCGCCTCCTTGTCGGAGACCAGCAGGTTGCCCTCGCCCCGGCTTGAGGTGCCGCCGGCGACGTGGCCGCGGTCGAGCACCAGGACCCGCAGCCCCGCCAGGGTCGCGAAGTAGGCGCTGGCCGCGCCGACCACGCCGGCGCCGACCACGACCAGGTCGGGGCGGGCCGTCACGAGCCCCTCCCCGTGCTCCCCGCGCTGTCCCCGCCCCCGGCGTCCCTCTCGTCCCCGGTGTCCTTGCCCGAGCCGGCGTCGCCCGCCCACTTGCCGCGGACGTGCCCGATGTGGCGGCGCATCAGCTCCTCGGCGCCGGCCCCGTCGCCGGCCTGGATCAGGTCCATCAGCCGCAGGTGCTCCTCGGCCGAGTCCCGCAGCTCCCCGCTCCCGGCCAGCGAGGCCAGCCCGAGCAGCCTGGTCTGCGACCGCAGTTGGGAGATCGTGTCCACCAGCCGCGGGTTGCCGCTGTAGGCGAGCAGCGTCAGGTGGAACCGCCGGTCGGCCTCCGTGTACCGGATCAGGTCGGCCTGCTCCGCGGCGTCGACGATCTCGTCGGCCAGCCGCCGCAGGCGGGGGAAGTCGGCCGCGGGGATCAGCGGGCTCACCCGCCGGATGGTGGGCGGCTCGATGAGCAGCCGCAGTTCGGTGATGTGGTCGAGGTCCGCCTCGGAGATCTTGGTGACGCGGAAGCCCTTGTTCGGTACGGAGGCGACCATGCCCTCCCTGACCAGGTCGAGCATGGCCTCGCGCACGGGCGTGGCCGAGACGCCGAAACGGGCGCTGAGCGTCGGCGCCGAGTAGACCACGCCAGGCTCCATCTCCCCGGAGACGATCGCCGCGCGCAGGGCGTGCGCGACGGACTCGCGCAGGTTCTCCCGCTTCTTGAGCACGGTGAAGTTCGATGACGAGTTGGGAGTGGTCATGGCACCTTTTCGGGCGTTCTCTCGGCGTGCTTCTGGCGGATGTCGGCCGCTCGCGCGGTCACGTGCGGCGGTTCGCGGCGGCCGGGCAACGGCCCGGCCCCGCGGGCTACAGCAGGAATCCTGCGGGAAACGGGTCCTCCGGGTCGAGGTGGAACTGCGACGTGCCGGTGACCCAGGCCCGCCCGGTGATGGTGGGGACCACGGCGGGCAGCCCGGCGACCTCGGTCTCCGCCACCAGCCGGCCGGTGAACCGGCTGCCGATGAACGACTCGTTCACGAAGTCCTGGTGGAGTCCGAGCAGGCCGCGGGCGTGCAGCTGGGCCATTCTGGCGCTGGTCCCCGTCCCGCATGGCGAGCGGTCGAACCATCCGGGGTGGATGGCCATGGCGTGCCGGGAGTGCGCGGCGGTCGAGCCCGGCGCCTCCAGGTAGACGTGGTGGCAGCCGTGGATGTCGGGCCGCTCCGGGTGCCGCGGCGGGTCCTGCGCGTTGATGGCGCGCATGACGGCCAGCCCGGCGGCGAGCAGTTCGTCCTTCGCCGCCCGTTCGAACGGCAGGCCGAGTTCGGCCAGGCGCACGAGAGCGTAGAAGTTCCCGCCGAACGCGAGGTCGTAGCCGACGCTGCCCAGGCCGGGCACCTCGACGCGCTGGTCGAGGGCGGCGGAGAACGCCGGCACGTTGCGGATGGTCACCGAGCGGGCGGCGCCGTTCACCACCTCGACGTCGGCGGTGACCAGGCCGGCCGGCACGTCGAGCCGGATGGTGGTGACCGGCTCGGTGACCTCCACCATGCCGGTCTCCACCAGCACGGTGGCCACCCCGATGGTGCCGTGGCCGCACATCGGCAGCAGTCCCGAGACCTCGATGAACAGCACGCCGACGTCCGCGTCGGGGCGCGTGGGCGGCTGGAGGATGGCGCCGCTCATCGCGGCGTGCCCGCGCGGCTCGTACATCAGCAGCGTGCGCACGTCGTCGCTGTTGTCGATGAACCACTGCCGCCGTTCGGCCATGGTGCTGCCCGGGATGGTCCCGACGCCACCGGTGATGACGCGGGTGGGCATGCCCTCGGTGTGGCTCTCGACCGAGTGGAAAACGCGTTTCGATCGCATGTCCTGTCCTTCAGCGTGCCGTGTGCGTTCGTGCCGTGTGCGTGCCGCGTGCGTCTTCGCGCCGCGGCCCCCCGTGCGGGCGTCCCGGTGTGCCATGGTGCCCGACGGCGCCGCCGGGCCGGCGCCGTCGCCCGCCCCGGCGGCGCGGCCGGATCAGCGGTGGCCCGCGGCGAGCACGGCCTCGGTGGTGGCGCGCACGGCGGCCTCGGCCTCGGGGACCAGCGGCGAGCGCGGCGGCCGGCAGGGGCCGCCCTTGCGGCCGGCCACGTCCATGGACAGCTTGATCGCCTGGACGAACTCGGGCTTGGAGTCCCAGCGCAGCAGCGGGTGCAGCTCGCGGTAGAGCGTCAGGGCGCGGGAGATGTCGGCCGGGTCGCCCGAGGTGGCGAGCCGGTACAGCTCCATGCTGGTGCTCGGCAGGGCGTTGGGGTAGCCGGCGATCCAGCCGACGGCACCGGCCAGGCCGAGTTCGAGCAGAACGTCGTCGGCGCCGATCAACAGGTCGAGCTCGGGGGCGAGTTCGCGGATCTCGTACGCGCGGCGGACGTCGCCGGTGAACTCCTTGACGGCGACTATCAGGCCCTCGGCGTGCAGTTCGGCCAGGAGCGCGGGGGTGAGGTCGACGCGGGTGTCGAAGGGGTTGTTGTAGGCGACGACGGGCAGGCCGGCCTTGGCGGCCTCGCGGTAGTGGGCCAGGACCGTGCGCTCGTCGGCGCGGTAGGCGTTGGGCGGGAGCAGCAGCACCGAGTGGGCGCCGGCCTCGGCGGCCTGCTCGATCCAGCGGCGGGACTGGAGCACGCCGTAGGCGGCGACGCCCGGCATCACCGTGAAGCCCTCGGGCGCCGCGGCGACGGCGGTCTCGACCACGCGGGCGCGTTCGGCGTCGCTGAGGCTCTGGTACTCGCCGAGGGAGCCGTTCGGGCACACGCCGTCGCAGCCTTGCTCGGCCAGCCACGCGACGTGCTCGGCGAAGCCGTCGAAGTCGGCCGCGAGGTCGTCGTCGAAGGGGAACGCGGTGGCGACGTGGACGCCGCGCCAGGGCTGCCGTGCAGCGGTCATGGTGATCTCCTCGTAGGTGGGGCCGCTCTAGGACTACCAATAAAATGTCACATTGCATAGTCCGGCGGCGCACATTCGCGGTCCGGATGAACGGGCCGCAAAATCCTCCCCTCGCACCCATTGCCCGCCCCTGCGGCATGTGACATGTTACTGAGCCACATATTCGAGCCACGGGGAGGATGGAATGAGACAGACGCCGGGGAAAGTCCTCGCCGTCGTCGCCGGTGTGGTCGTTCTGGCCCCGGGGTGCGCCCCCGACACCAGCACGGCGGAGGGCGAGTACCGCGTCGCCGTGCTCGCCGCCTCGGCGCAGAACGGCTACAACCAGGCCGTGTACGACGGCGTCGTGGCCGGCGCGGAGGAACTCGGCCTCACCGTGGACGTCAAGATCCTCGACGGCGGCTTCGACTCCACCACGCAGCTCTCCCAGCTCCAGACGGCGGCCACCGTGGGCGGCTACGACGGCGTCATCGTCGTTCCGCACGACGGGCCCAGCCTCGCCGGGGCGTTCCCCCTCGCGAACTCCGTCCCGGTGATCACCGTCCTCAACCCCATCGGCCCCGACGTCGACGACATGGAGCCGCAGGTCGAGGGCGTGGTCTCCACCGTGGCCGTGCCGCCGAGCGACGCGGCTGCCCGGCAGGCGGAGGGCGTGGTGGACCACTGCGCCGACCTCGACCCCTGCAAGGTCACCCTCGTCGTGGGCGACCTCTCCTCCCCGCTCGACATCGCCCGCCGCGACGCCTACCGGGGCGTGCTCGGCGAGCACGCGAACATCGAGGTCGTCAGCACCGTCGAGGGCAACTACGACCGCTACCAGTCCCTGACCGCGGTCTCCAACAGCCTCCAGTCCAACCGCGACGTCGACGTCATCCTCGCCAGCGCCGACCAGATGACGCTGGGCGCGGAGCTGGCCCTGGAGAACGCGGGCATCGCGCCCGAGAGCGTGTACCTGACCGGCGGAGGCGGCACCACCGAGGCGGTCCGAGCCGTCCGCGAGGGGCGCTGGACGGCCAACTACCTCAACTTCCCCGTGAGCATGGGCGCCGCCGCCATGGAGCAGCTCGCGAACGCCATGACCGGCCGGCCGGTCGAGACCGTCGTGAACGCCGACACCGTCGGCCCCGAGGGCGTCGAACCCTACGCCACCCGGGAGACGCTGGCCGGCCCGGAGGCCGAGGACTTCACGGGGGAGTGGAACGGCTGATGACGACGACGACCGAAACGTCCAGCACCGCGAACGCCGGGCCGGCCCCCGTGCTCACCGCCCGCGACCTGTCCAAGTGGTTCGGCGGCACGCACGCCGTGGACGGGGTGAGCCTCGACCTGCTGCCCGGCGAGGTGCACGCGCTGGTGGGGGAGAACGGCGCCGGCAAGTCCACCCTGGGCAAGCTGATCGCCGGGGTCTACCAGCGGGACGGGGGCGACCTCGTGGTGGACGGCGCCGCGATCGGCCGCTGGGACCCGGCACGGGCCGGTCGCCACGGCATCGCCATGATCGCGCAGGAACTGGCCCTCGTCCCCGAGCTGACCGTGGCGCAGAACGTCTTCCTCGGCCGCGAGCGTTCCCGGGCCGGCGTCCTGCGGCCGGGCACCGCGGCGGAGTTCGAACGGATCGACGCGATGGCGCGCTTCGGCCTGCCGCCCCACCGCAAGGTCCGCGACCTGGGCATCGCCGACCAGCAGAAGGTCGAGATCATGCGGTCCCTGGCCAGGGACGCCAAGGTCGTCGTGATGGACGAGCCCACCTCGTCCCTCACCGCCCACGAGACGGAGAAGCTGCACGAGCTGATCCGCACCCTGCGCGCCCAGGGCAGAACCGTCGTCTACGTCTCCCACTTCCTCGACGCGGTCCTCGGGATCGCGGACCGGGTGACGATCATGCGGGACGGCCGCCTGGTGCGCACCGGCCCCGCGGCCCGGGAGACGAAGGCGAGCCTGATCGAGGGCATGCTCGGCCGCTCCCTCGCGGTCACCTTTCCCGAGCGGAGCGCGCCCGTTCCCCCCGCGACGCCCCCGGTGCTCGACGCGAAGGGCCTGGCGACCGCCGAGGGCGTCGTGGACGCCTCGCTGACCGTGCGCCCCGGCGAGGTCGTGGGCCTGATCGGCCTCGTCGGCAGCGGGCGTTCCGAGATCGCGCGCGCCCTGTTCGGCGCGGACCGGCTCACCGCGGGCACCGTGACCCTGCGCGGCAAGCCGTTGACGAGGCCGCGCCCGTGGCGTTCGATCGCGGCGGGCCTGGCCATGGTCCCCGAGGACCGGCACGGCCAGGGCCTGCTCCTCATGCGCTCCATCAGGGAGAACATCGCCCTCACCCACTGCCGCGGGTTCGCCGTCGCGGGCGTGATCAGCCGCCGCAGGGAGCGCGCCGCGGTCGGCGAGCTGGCCGCCAGGCTCCAGCTGCGCCCCGCGCGGATCGAGTCGGAGATCCGCGGCTTCTCCGGCGGGAACCAGCAGAAGGCGCTGATCGGCAAGTCGCTGCTTGGCGACCCCGCGTTCGTCATCCTCGACGAGCCCACCCGCGGCGTCGACGTCGGCGCGAAGTACGCCATCTACGAGCTGATCACCGCGCTCGCCGCCCAGGGCGTCGGCGTCCTGCTCATCTCCTCGGAGCACGAGGAGGTCATGTCCCTGAGCCACCGCGCCTACCTGGTGCGCGAGGGCCGCACGATCGACGAGGTCGTGCCCGCCGAGACCACCATCGACCGCATCCTCACCACCCTGTTCGGCACCGACCAGAAGGCAGCACCGTGACCGCCATCACCGCGGAGACGCAGCGCAAGGCACCCGTGCGACCCCTGCTGCTGGCCAAGGATCACGCCGTGCTGATCCTGCTGGCGGCCGTCGTCGTGTGGCTCTCCGTCGCCAGCCCCGCGTTCTTCACCTCGGCCAACATCCTCAACATCCTCAACCAGAACGCCCCGCTGGCGATCATCGCGGCGGCCGGCACGTTCGTCATCGTCTCGGGCAACTTCGACCTGTCGACGGCGAGCATCTTCGCGGTCGCCAGCGTCTGCGCCGCCTGGCTCGCCGTGGAGACGGGCAACCCGCTGCTCGCGCTGGTCGCCGCGCCGGTGGTCGGCATGGTGCTCGGCGCGCTCAACGGCCTGGTCGTCGCCTCGCTGCGCATCCACTCCTTCCTCGCCACCCTGGCCTCCTCGATGGTCTACTCGGCGCTCGCGGTGCTGATCACCGGCGGCGCGCTGATCACCGTCGACGTCGACGGCTTCGCCGACTTCGGCCGCGGCAGCTTCCTCGGCGTGTTCATACCCGTGTGGGTACTGGCCGCCGTGGTCGCCGCCCTGTGGTTCCTGCTGTCGGGAACGGTCTTCGGCCGGCACGTGTTCGCCACCGGCGGCAACGCCGAGGCCGCCGAGCTGTCCGGCATCAGGGCCGACCGCGTCAAGGTGCTCGTCTTCGTGCTCAGCGGACTGGCCGCGGGCATCGCCGCGGCCATCGCGGTCTCCCGCATCTCCTCCGGGCAGCCGCAGGCGGGCGCCGGCATGGAGTTGCAGGCGATCGCGGCGATCATCCTGGGCGGCACCAGCATCCACGGCGGGGTCGGGGCGGTGTGGCGCTCGGTGGCCGGCGTGTTCCTCATCGCGCTGGTCGGCAACGGATTCGACATCATGAACTTCAACCCCCAGCTCAAGGACCTCGTCACCGGGCTGATCATCCTCGCCGCGGTCGCCCTGGCGGCCGTGGGCCGGCGCAGACGTTAGCGCCGCGGCCCCCTCCCGCCCGGCCCCCTCGAACCACCACGAAGCACAACGCAGGAAAGGTGCGCCCGCCATGCCGCAGGACATCCGCGTCGCGATCGACGTCGGAGGAACGTTCACGGACGTCGTCAAACTCGACCCCGCAACGGGCGAACTCCGCTTCGACAAGGTCCCCACCACCCCCTCGTCCCCGACCGAGGGCGTGCTGAACGCGTTCGACCGGATCGCGGTGGACATGCCGGACGTGGCCATGTTCAACCACGGCACCACGCTCGGCCTGAACTCCCTGCTGACCAGGTCGGGCGCCCGGGTCGCGATCGTCTCCACCCGCGGCTTCCGCGACGTCTACCTGCTGGGGCGCACCGACCGGCGCGCCATGTACGACATCCGCCACCGCAAGCCGGCGCCGCTGCTGGAGCGCTACGACACCTTCGAGGTCACCGAGCGCTCCTACTTCGACGGCACCGCGGGCGCCCCGCTCGACGAGGAGGAGGCGCGCCGGGTCGCGCGGGAGATCGCCCGCCGCGGGTACGAGGCGGTGGCCATCGCGTTCCTGCACTCCTACGCCAACCCGGCGCACGAGGCGCGGATGCGCGAGATCCTGCTGGAGAGCGCCCCCGGCGTCGAGGTGACCGTCTCCCACGAACTGTCGCGGGAGTACCGGGAGTACGAGCGGACCTCCACCGCCGTCCTCGACGCCTACATCAAACCCGTCGTGCGCGGCTACCTCCACCGGCTGGAGTCCGAACTGGCCGACCGCGGCTTCACCGGGCGCTTCCTGATCTCCCGCTCGGGCGGCGGCGGCATGACCGCCACCGCGGCCAGGGAGCAGCCGGTCAACCTCATCCTCTCCGGACCAGCGGGCGGCGTGGTGGGGGCGGCGGCGTTCGCCAGGCTGACCGGCCGGCCCAACCTGATCACCATCGACATGGGCGGCACCAGCCTGGACGCCTCCCTGGTGCTCGACTCCCAGCCGGTGCTCCAGCGCGGCACCGAGTTCGAGGGGCTGCCGATCAACACGCCCTCGCTCTACATCCACACCATCGGCTCGGGCGGCGGCTCACTGGCGTACCTGGACGACGCGGGCGCCCTCCAGGTCGGCCCGCAGAGCGCGGGCGCGGTGCCGGGCCCCGTCGCGTACGGCCGCGGCGGAACGCAGCCGACGTTCACCGACGCCGCGCTCGCCGTCGGCTACCTCGGCGCGGACACGCCGCTGGGCGGCACCCTCGCCCTGGACGCCGAGGGCGCCCTGGCTGCGCTCGGGTCCGTCGCCGCGGAACTCGGCCTCGGGACGACCGAGTTGGCCCGCGGCATCCTCCAGATCTCCAACACCAAGATCACCGGGGCCGTGCGCGCCATCACCGTCGAACTCGGCCACGACCCGAAGGACTTCTCGCTGCTCTCCTTCGGCGGCGCGGGCGGTCTCGTCGCCGTGGACGTCGCCCGCCAGCTCGGCATCCCCTCGGTGGTCATCCCGCCGGGCCAGGGCGCGTTCTCCGCGCTCGGCATGCTGATGGCCGACGTGCAGCACGACTTCGCCAGAACGTCCGTCACCGCGCTCGCCGACGTGGACCGGGCCGCCGTGGACGCGGCCTACGCCGGCATGGCGGCCGAGGCCGACGCCATCCTGGGCGAGGAGGGCTTCGGCCCCGCGCAGCGGGAGCTGACCCGCACCGTGGACGTGCGCTACGCCGGGCAGGAGCACTCGGTCAGCGTGACGTTCCCCGAGGAGGCCGCCGACCCCGTGGCCGTCATCGAGAAGGTCTTCGCCACCTTGCACGAACGGCAGTACGGGCACGTCATGAGCGACCCGCTGGAGATCACCGCGCTGCGGCTGCGCGCCATCGGCGTGGTCGACAAGCCGCGGCTGCCCACCCTCGCCCCGCGCGAGAGCGGCGCACCGGCCCCGCGCGGCACCCGCCCGGTGCACGCGCCCGACGGCACGCGCGAGGAGTACGCGGTGCACGTGCGCGAGGAACTGCTCGGCGGCGACGCCGTCGAGGGCCCCGCGATCGTCACCGAGCACACCGCGACCACCGTGCTGCACCGCGGCGACCGGCTGACGGTGGGCCGGTACGGGGAACTGGTCATCACCATCGGCGGCGAGCCGGCGGACGGCGAGCGGCAGAGCGATAAGGGGAAGGACGAGAACCGATGACCGACGCGATCACCACCGAGATCATCAGGCACGGACTGCTGTCGGCCGCCGAGGAGGTCGCCCGCAACCTGTGCAGGACCGCCTACAACACCGTCGTCTACGAGATCCACGACTACGGCATCGGCATCCACGACGCGTCAGGCGACGTGGTCGCCGATGCCCCCGGCATCGCGATCTTCACCCGGGGCAACGACTACGGGATCAAGAAGTCGCTCGAATTCCTCGGCGCCGACGCGATGCGCCCGGGCGACGTGTACCTGCTGAACTACCCCTACTGGTCATCGGCGCACACCCTCGACCCGCTGGTCTTCGCGCCGATCCACGACGGGTCCGAGCTGATCGGCTTCGCCTCCTGCCGCATCCACGTGCTCGACCTCAACCAGAAGGACCCCGGCTACGTCCTGGACTCCACGCACAGCTCGCAGGAGGGCCTGGTGTTCCCCGCCACCCGGCTGTACCGCGAAGGCGAGCAGAACACGGACGTGTTCAACATCATCAGGTTCAACTCGCGGATGCCGGAACGGACCATCGGCGACATCCAGGCGCAGGTCTCGGCCTGTGTCACGGGCGTGCGGCGCACCCAGGAGATCGCCCGCAAGTACGGCAGGGACAGCCTGCTCGACGCGATGCGGGCCATCAACGAGCACGGCGAGAAGCTGGCCAGGATCGGCCTGAGCAAGCTGCCCAAGGGCACCTGGACCGCGACCGACTTCGTCGACAGCGACGGCGTGGACCGCGAGACGCTGGTGAAGCTGACCGCCACCGTGACCGTCACCGACGAGGAAATGGTCGTCGACTGGACGGGGAGCGCCCGCGACGTCCGCGGGCCCATCAACCTCCCGCGCGGGCAGACCGAAGCGCTCTCCAGCCTGATCTTCAAGGCGCTGACCACCCCGGACAGCCCGGTCGTCGCGGGCAACTTCGCCCCGCTCCGGGTGATCACCGAGCCGGGCTCGGTGATGCACGCGGTGCCGCCGATGCCCACGTTCACCCTGTGGACGGGGCTGCTGGCCGGCGAGGTGATCCTCAAGGCGCTCGCCGAGGGCATGCCCGACCTGGTGCCCGCCTGCTCCGGCGGCGACGTCTGCTCCATGATGGGCCTGGGCGTCAACCCCAGGACGGGCGATGCGTGGCAGGAGGCCACCAACGAGGCCGTCGGCTTCGGGGCCACGCGGGACGCGGACGGCGAGGACGGCATCATGCACCTGTCGGAACCCGGCTGCCGCAACAACCCCGTCGAAGTGCTCGAAACCAAGTCCCCCATGATCATCGACTCCTACGGCTACCGCCCCGACACCGGGGGCCCCGGGCGGTTCCGCGGCGGCGTCGGCGTCAGCCGCGTCTACCGCTTCACCGCCCCCGCCACCGGCATCTGCCTGGTCTACAAGACCCGCACCAACCCCTGGTCCATCGCCGGCGGCGACGAGGGCGAACCCAACCGGATCGTGCTCAACGCCGGCACCGAACACGAGGTCGTGCAGGGCGGCAGCTACAACCACCTCAAGGCGGGCGAGACCCTGGCGAACGAGACCGGGGGAGGCGGCGGCTACGGCGACCCGTTCACCCGCGACCCCGCGGCCGTGGCCAAGGACGTCCGCAACGGCTTCGTGACGGCGTCGGCCGCACGCGAACGGTACGGCGTGGCCGTCGACACCACCGACTTCACCGTCGACGCCCCCGGGACCGCGGCGCTGCGCGCCGCGGGGAGGTGACCGCCCGCCATGGCCGCCGGTGAGCTGACCCTCGACAACGCCCTGGTCTTCGACGGCTGGTCCGCCGAGCTGACCGAGACCTCGCTGTTCGTGCGCGACGGCGTCATCGCCGAGATCGGCCCCGCCGTCACCCGCGCGGAACGGGTCATCGACGCCAGGGGCCGCACCGTGGTACCCGGGCTGATCGACGCGCACTTCCACGCCTACGGCGTCTCCCTGAACAACCTGGAGTTCGACGCCGGGCCGCTCAGCTACCTCGCCCTGGCAGGCGCCCGCCGGCTGCGGCGGGCGCTGCACCGCGGCTTCACCACGGTCCGCGACGTGGCCGGCGGCGACCCCGGGCTCGCCCGGGCGGTGACCACGGGGCTGATCGAAGCGCCGCGCTACCTCTACACCGGGCCCGCGCTCAGCCAGACCGGCGGGCACGGCGACGCCAGACCGGCCGAGCACGACATCTGCCTGCACGGCGGCCACATGAACGAGGTGGTGGACGGCGTGGACGACCTGCGGGTCGCGGTCCGCGAACGCTTCCGCCGCGGCGCCCACGCCATCAAGATCATGGCCTCGGGCGGCGTGGTGTCGCCCACCGACCCGATCCGGCCGGCGCAGTACTCCGCCGAGGAGATCGCGGCGGTCACCGCGGAGGCCGCGCGCCGCGGCTCCTACGTCGCCGCGCACGCCTACTCGCCCGAGGCGATCAGGCACGCCGTGCTGAACGGCGTGCGTTCGGTCGAGCACGGCAACCTGCTGGACGAGCCCACCGCCGCACTGCTCGCCGAGCACGGCGCGTACCTGGTGCCGACGCTGGCGGCCTACGACGCGATGAACCGCAGGGGCGACGAGGTCGGCCTGCCCGCCGCGGGCAGGGCGAAGAACGCCGAAGTCCTCGACGCCGGGCGGGTGGCGGTCGAACGCGCCCACGCGGCCGGGGTGCCGGTGGGCTTCGGCAGCGACCTCATGGGCGATCTGGAGAACGACCAGCTCATCGGGCTCCGCCTCCAGGCCGAGGCGTCCGGCACGCTGGCCGCGCTGCGCTCGGCGACCTCGGTCAACGCCCGCCTGATCGGCCGGGACGACCTCGGCCGGATCGCCGTCGGCGCCCGCGCCGACCTGCTGCTGCTCGACGCCGACCCGGTGTGCGATCCCGCGGCGCTGTGGGACACCGCGAGACCCCGCCTGGTCATCCGCGCCGGTACGCCGGTACCCGAGGACGGCCGGGTACTCGCCTGAGCCCGCCGTTCCTTGAGCGACTTGAGGCGGCGCCGCGCGAGAACGCCGGGCTCCACGCGCGACTGGTCGCCGGGGCCCGCGAGTCCGGGGCCCAGGGCGAGCCGGATGAGCACGGCTCGCGCGCGGCAGCCTGACCGGGGCCAGGCGGTCCGTGCGGGCGCTCGTTCCCCAGGAACTCGGGGCGGGCCACGCTGCTGACCTGAAGAACCGTCTCGCAAACCGAATGGAGTGCGGAAGAGGGGGCCGATCTGAGGGCCACGAGCACGACGACGACCATCAGCAGAATCTGAACCGTCGTGGCGGTGTACTTATCCACTGCTTTCACCTCCTGTCTCCGTCCCGGTCGACTTGGTTGTCGACCGGGACGGCCCCCGGGAGGTGTCAGTGTGCACGCGCGAGGGCGTCGTGCTCCTCGAGTCTCCCATGCTCGAAATACCTGCAACAAGGCGGCGGCCGGGCGGTGTTCGGTGACGAGTTCCGAGCAGGTCGCCACCCTGGCGACATTCGGCACGCGGCACTCGCGGTCGGTCACAACCTCGCAGACCACGAGGGTGTCGAGCGGAGTCGCGCCGCCGGGACGGACCGCGGTGTTCTCGAGTGGGCCACGGCGCTGCCCACCGTTCCGGTCAGCGGCAGGCGCCGGAGTCGGCGGTAGCCGCGAGGGAGTGGAAGGGCGCGGAAGCGACCTGGTCTGCGTCAGCGCCGAACGGCACGATGATCGCTTGCTCATCGCCGGTGACGCGGATGCAGTGCGCCTCGTCGCCGCCGCTTGTCTCGACCGTGTACTCTTCGTCGCCGACGTGACGCACCGTCAGGTCAAGGCTTTCATCTGCTTCGGCTACGGCTGCACGGACCTGGTCTCGGTAGAGGCCGGCTACTTCTGTACCCAGTTCGTCCTCCATGACCATGTTGCTGTCGAGGTTCGCGACGGCCTCGTCCACAGCCTGACCCACCTTACTGGCGGTAGTTTCGAACGCGCCGTTCCGATTGCCGGCGGCGACGCCGAGGCCGATCAGCACGACGGCCAGCACGACGGCCACGGCCCGATGCGCGGCTACAGCGGCGTCAGAGGGCTCATGAGCAGCCGGGTGCGCGTACGCCCACGCTCGCACGGCCCAGAACAGGCGTCGGCCGCCGATGACGGCCTCGACTATCACCAGGGCCGCCAGGCCCCAGAGCACGATGACGACAAGCACGATCAGCCCCCTGAGATGCGTGACTTCACACTCGTACCGGGCGCTGAACCGCGGCGGCCCGAACGGCACGGATGGTCCCCACCAACACGTAACCCTCAGTATACGCTTACCCCTCCGGATGTAATCATCGAGGTCGCGAACGAGTGAAAGAGCTCACCGAGCTCCTCGAACTCGCCGACGCCGAGCTCAAGGAGGCCGCTCGCTCCGCCGACCTTCTCTCCTGGCGCTGGACGAGGCCGAACGCGAGCGATCTGCGGCTGACGAGCTGCGCCGCCGTTTGATGGCCGCCGGCCGCTACCAGGACACCGCCGTGACCGAGACAGTCGGCGTGCCGGCCGACTTCGAGGGACTGTAGGACCAGCTACCCGTCTTCACTCACCTGTTGGTGAGCGCCGACAGAGGAACCGCCTTGCGCTTGGATGAAGAGGCTCGCGGGCGCGTCTGGGCAGCGAAATCCGAAGAACGCATCTTTCCCGTGCCCGCGTCGGTGAGTACAACCCGAAGTGCCACGGCCTCGGCGTATGCAGCGAAGCGCGAGCTCCTACAGTCGGGCCGCTGTCGGCTCGCTCGCGCCCGGCGCCGGCGGCCCTCCACTTCGGCGACGTGACCACCGACCAAGCGGAAGGCCCCCTCGCCCGCGGTGATCGTGGCGTACGGTAGCCTGCCGCTCACGGGCCGAGTCGACGGCTCGTCAGTCCACTGGGGGGTGGCATGAGGCGCATGCGGCGGCGGACGATAGTCGGCTTGGCGGCTCTTGGGCTCGTGGGAGCCGCGGCAGCCGTACTGCCCGCGATGCTGGAGGACCCGGATCCGCTGGGGGATCGTTGTCGCGGCACGCTTCCGGTGGAGAAGGCTGGCGAGGTGCTGGGCGCGAGCCCGAGCGACCTCGGCGTGGCGGACGGCAGCCGTGATCCGATGCTCGCCCGGAGTGTCAATTACTGGTGTACCGTCCAGGAACACGGTGTCGACCCGCACGACGTGCCGTCGTTGTCCATCGACGTCACGGACGTGTTCCAGGACCCGGGCCTGGACCCGTCGAGTGCGGACACCGCTCCGCTGGGACACGGCTGGATCGGCTCGCACCGCACCGGCCACACCACCATGCTGCTGTCCTGCCCTGGCACCGTGAGCGGGGGCGGCCTTCTGGTGCACGTCGAGCACCATCCGGTGAGCATGTCGCGGTCGGAGCTCGATGCCCCGCCGGACGAGGAGGATGTGCGGTTCGCCGCAGTGGCGGCCGATATCGCGACCGCGGTGGGTGAGGAATGGAACTGCACCGGCGCGCCGGGGCGGAGGCCTACGACGCTGGAGTCCAGCAGCACAAGTCGCCGCCCGCCCGCGGAGGCGTCGGGGACATGCGCGGGTCTGCCTGCCGAGCAGCTGGTCGACGCCGGCGTCACCGCCGTCACCGAAGGGCCCGCGGGCCAGGGCATCGCCGAGACCTGCCGACTCCACCTGGGCGACGATGTCATCGACCTGCACGCGGCCTACGGCCCCATCGACCACCCATGGGGGCGGAGTGAGCCGCCGCTCGACTCGGCCACAGCCACCTGCCCCAGCCCGCTGAACTCCGCGCGTTACGTCGCCACGAGCCGGGACGAGCAGATTTCCGACTGGCTGTCCGACACCCTCGACGCCTTCGCGGTGGCGTCAGCCGAACGCCACGACTGCGACATCCCCGAGATACGCGCCACTGCGCCCAGGTAGGAGCCGGCGTCGCGGAAGGCGGCCGGCCCGGCCGGTGACGTCGTCGCGTGCGCGGGGCTGCGCGAGCCGTCGCGTTCAGCGCCTCGGCGGCTCCGGCAGGTCGAGGCGGACAGGACCGCACCCAAGGCGTGCGCCCTCCCCGGTGACGTAGCCGGGAAGGAGTGCCCGAACCTGGTCGATGTCCCCGTGTTCGTGCCTGACGAGAAACACCGCTTCGCGGCTGCGGTTGTGCTGTCCTTCGGGGCAGGGGACGCGGATGTAGGCGCGCTGGGGGGTGATCTGTCCGTGGCCCTCAAGCCGACGGCCGGCATCGAACGTCTCGCCGTCGCCGTAGTCCCCGGGCGGCGGCAGCAGTTCCAGCAGGGCTGGGTCGGTCAGGGTCGTCAGCCGGAAGCGCGGGTTGCCGAAGTCGGAGCCGACCTCGCAGGTGCGCAGGCCGGCGTCGTCGTTGGCCGTGAGGCGTTCGAGCCCCGGCACGAAATCGGGATGCGACTCGGGCCGGTTCAGACCCTCGATGCCGCACAGGGCGCCGGGGTCGAGTTCCCGCTCCGCGGGCAGGTCGGGCAGGTCGGCCGGTGAGGTGTCCGGGGCGTCGCAGCCCCACGCGCGCATCGCGGCATCGGCGACGTCGGAGACCGCGCGGGCCATCAGGTCGCGCTGCTCCGTGCTGGTGGGCTCCTGCCGCCACATGCCCCGGGTGATGTCCACGACGGCCGGGCCCAACGTATTGCCCACGCAGGTGGACGGGATGCTCTGCCACGCCTCCGACGTGGCGGCCATGCCCACGCCGTCGCCGGGGCTTCGCCAGACCGTCATCTCCGGCCGTATGAAGTCGTGCATCCAGTCCAGCGGATCGAGCATGCCCGCGATGTCGCGGTCATCCCCGGGGGCATGCACCCGGATGTGCACGTCCATCCTGCCGCGCAGCGTGCACCGGGCGTCGACAGGAGTCACGGACGGCTCGGTCTCGTGCGCCTGCACGTCGCCTCCGCCGACGAGCGCCTCGGCGTCCTCGCGGTCGATCGCGCCCCAGCACACCCGCTCATCCCCCCAGGGGAGCGCACCGGTGCTCCAGGCTGTCGCGCCGCTCCCGACCAGCACACCGGCCAGTACGGCCGCCGCCCACGGCGCCGCCCGGCGCAGCGGGATCCGCCATCTCCCGGCCCGCTGCTGAACAGGTTCCGGAGGGGGCGTTGCGGTGGGCGACTCGCCCCCGGCCTCGGCACCCGAAGTCATGACTCCCCCTTGTCATCGCCCCGTTACCGTGATGATGGTATCCCTTGCGTGCCCGGCCGGCTCGACAGGTGTCCCCGAACGTAGTCGGCTGAGCCGGTACTTCGCGTGGACGATTGTGGCGGCCGCAAGCCGGCCGCACGAGCACTCGACCTGCGGGGCGCGTCCGCCTTCCTCGCCACAACCCGCTTGGCCTGTCCCGCACGATGGCCAGTCTCCGAAACCTGGCCATCGGCCGCCATCGGCACGCACCGGCGACGACACAGAGCCACCCTTTTTGCAGTTCCGGAAGAACCGCTTTCTCCCGCGAGGGCCGGTCAGTAGGCTGTGGCGGTAATTCGTCGACATCCATGTCTCTCGGCCTTACTCTTCCACGGCGGAGCGGATGGGTGCGCCCGCGAGGTTGTACCGGCATTGCGGGAGTCAGGGGGTGTGGGGTGAACGGCACGACTGTGCCGTCGCGGATCGGTCCGTACCTCGTCGAGCGGCGGCTCGGTGCAGGGGGGATGGGAGAGGTCTACCTCGCCTACTCGGTCGCCGGGGAACCGGTCGCTGTGAAGGTGATCCGACCCGACCGTACGGATCCGCACACGCGCGCCCGGTTCGAACGCGAAGCGGCGATCGCGCGTACGATCTCGGGCACGGGCCGCGTGGCCCGTTTCATTGAGGCGGACCCGTTCGCCGAGCAGCCGTGGCTGGCCATGGACTACGTCCCCGGCCGCCCTCTCTCCGATGTCGTGCAGGACCAAGGTGCGCTGTCCGCGCCACTCGTGGCGAGCCTTGGTGCGCTGCTGGCTGAAGGACTTGCCGCGGTGCACTCAGCGGGCCTGGTGCATCGCGACCTGAAGGCGCAGAACGTCGTTCTCGGGAACTTCGGCCCGGTGATCATCGACTTCGGACTCGGTGCCTTCGTCGGGGCATCCAAGGGGTCGCTCACGCAGGCCGGCGTGGTCATCGGCACCGTTCGCTGCATGCCGCCCGAGCAGGCCCTGGGCGAGCTGGGTGTGACGCAGGCTGCCGACGTGTACGGCCTGGGCACCGTACTGCTGTACGCGGCAACCGGGCACTACCCGTACGACGGCGCCCGGTGGGAGGCGGTTGCCGCGCAGGTGGTCAACCCTGAGATCAGCCCCGATCTGTCCGGGCTGCCCGATGGACTGATGCCTATCGTGAAGGCCATGCTGGCGCACAAGGCGGACGAACGCCCCTCCCTGGAGGAGGTGACCCGGCAGTGTGCCGACCTCATGCGCCTCTTGGGTACGAGTCCGGCTCGTGCACGGCGCGCCCTGATCCAGGAGACGACTGCGCAGGACCACCCCACGATGGTGCAGCCACAGCCTGACGCGCCGATGCTGGATCGGCTCGACTCCCTTGAGAGGCTGCTGCGCGAGGAGTCGGCCTTTTCCGGAAGGGAAACCCCAGACCAGCCACCCGGCGGAGAATCCGGTCAGGGAAACACGGCCGAGAGTTCACTTCCGGCCGTACTCGTGTCCGCGCAGCGGCCTGAGCCCGGGACCGGCAGCCCGGCCGAGTCCGGACAGCGAAGGGAGCGTCCCCCCGCTTCCCTGCGGGTCGCGGAGAAGTTGCGCGCGCGCTACGCGGCGGGGCCGACGCTCACCTGGCCGAAGCGCTGAGCCGCTGCCATCCTTCCGTCGGCAACGCCGGTCGGGGGCGGTGCAGGGGGCGAGAAACACCACCCCGCATCTCGCCGGCAACCGCCTCATCAGTTGGCCACTTCAGGCCCTGCACGAGCACACTGCACACCACGAGCACTCAGTCCACAGAGGAGCACCACGTGACCACGGCGATGCAGCCCGAGGTTCCCGAGGCGCGCGACGCCGATGCGGCGCAGTCCGCGTACCTGGCCGGTTCCAGGCCGGCCTTCGCCCCTGGCGCCCAGGTTCGCATCCGTCACGAGCAGTGGCTCGTGAAGTCCGTCGCGGAGTCCCGTGACGGGTTCCTGGTCGAGGTCAGCGGGGTTTCCTCTTTCGTCCGTGGCACGGATGCGATCTTCTACTCCGGGCTTGACCAGATCGACGTACTCGATCCGCGCAAGACCCGACTCGTGCCCGACGACACTTCCAAGCACGCCAAAGCCCGCCTCCACCTGGAGGCGGTCATCCGCAAGACCGCGTTGCCGCAGACCGAGCATGGCCTCGCACTCGCCGACTCCTTCCTCATGGACCGGCAGGAGCATCAACTGCGCCCCGCCGAGCTGGCGCTGTCGATGCGCAACCCGCAGCCCCGGCTCCTCATCGCCGACGTGGTCGGCCTGGGCAAGACACTGGAAATCGGCATCACGCTCGCGGAGCTGATCCGGCGGGGACGTGGCGAGCGCATTCTCGTGGTCACGCCCGCCCACGTGCTGGAACAGTTCCAGCGCGAACTGTGGACCCGTTTCTCTCTGCCGCTGGTTCGTCTTGACTCCACCGGCATCCAGCGCATCCAGCAGGAGATTCCGGCGGGTCGGAACCCGTTCGCCCACTTCAAGCGGGTCATCGTCTCCGTCGACACCCTCAAGTCGGCGACCTACGCCCACCACCTGGAGAACATCACCTGGGACGCGGTGGTCATCGACGAGTCGCACAACGTCGTGAACAAGGGCACCCGCAACAACCGCCTCGCCCGCCGCCTCGCCGAGCAGACCGATGCGCTGATCCTGGCCTCCGCCACTCCGCACAACGGTGACGCCGAGTCCTTCGCCGAGCTCATCCGAATGCTCGATCCCGCGGCGATCGCCGACCCCAAGGACTACAAGGTCGCCGCCCTCGACCACCTCTACATCAGGCGCACCAAAACCGACCGAGAGGTGCGCGACGGTCTCAAGGACAAACCCTGGGCCGAACGCGGCGACTCACTGCCGGTGCCGGCTCCGGCGACGCCGAAGGAGGTCGCCGTCCTGGAGAAGCTGGCGAGCGAGTGGACCCCGGGGGACCCCAACCGTTCGTCGGTCTGCGCCGATCCGCTGGTCGGCTACAACTTCCTGAAAGCCTTCCTCTCCTCCCACGTCGCCCTGCGAAAATCCCTCGCCAAGCGCCGCGAGTACCTGGACGACCCGAAGCGCCGTATGGCGAGGGGCAAGAGCAAGGCCGCGGCGGACACCTCCGAGCGCCGCGCCGCTCTGGCCGCCGAGAGCGCGGCCCTCGCAGAACTGGAAGCACTGGTCGCGGACTTCACCGACCAGGACTCCGCCAAGCTCGATGCCCTCGTGCGCACCCTGAAGGATGACCTCGGCGTCGGCCCGCGCTCCGAGCGCCGCGTCGTGATCTTCTCCGAGCGGGTCGACACCCTGGACTGGCTGGCCCAGGTGGTCCCGGCGCGGCTCGGTTTTACGAAGAACCAGGCGAAGGCCGACAAGACGCGTCCGTGGAAGGTGTACGGGGGAGCCGTCGAGGTCATGCACGGGGACACCACCAATGACCAGCAGCAGCAGGAGATCGTCGACCGCTTCGGCCGACGTGATGAGCCGGTGCGCCTGCTGTTCACCGGTGACATCGCCTCCGAGGGGGTCAACCTGCACCACCAGTGCCACGACCTCATCCACTACGACCTTCCCTGGTCCCTCATCCGCATCGAGCAGCGGAACGGGCGCATCGACCGCTACGGGCAGGCGGTCAGCCCCGAGTTCAGGGCACTCTCCCTCATCGCCGACGTGCCATGGCGGCGTGACGAGGAGAGCGGCGAGATGCTCACGCTCGACGACCGGCTCGTCGGCACCCGCCTGCTGCGGCGCGAGGCCCAGGCGCACGAGATCGAGACCGGTGAGGGAAGCGCCGAGGCCGTCACCGGCCTCTACAACGACAAGAAGGAGGAGGACCGCCTCACCCGCGATCTCATCAAGGGCGGCACCGTCGAACGCTCCATCAAGCAGTCCCAGCAGGAGGCCGGCGGGCTGCTCGCAGGACTTCTCGCCGGCGCCAACGCCAGGCTCGCCGACTCGGCCGCGGCTCCCGCCATTCTCGGCACGGCCCCGGTGCCCGAGGCCGATGTGCCTCACGTCTTCGCCGACACCAAGGCGTATTTCCACGCCGCCATGGACCTGATCTATCCGCAGGCCGAACGCGAAGCACTCGACTGGAGACCCGAGACGGCCCATGGCCGGATCGAGTTCACCCCTCCCGATGACCTTCAGTACCGATTCCGGGAGCTGCCGAAGTCGTACCTGGATCAGGAGAAGATCCTCACCACATCCAAGTACGACGGCACGCTGCGCATCACATTCGACAAGCAGTACGCCGCCGACCGGCTGGAAGCCGCTCGCAACGCCAAGCAGGGGAAGACCGACCAGCCGACCTCCCAGTGGCCCAACGTCTCCTATGTCTCCGACATTCACCCCGTGCTCGACTGGGTGACGGACAAGGTCCTCGCCAAGCTCCGGTATGACGAGGCGTTCGTCCTCGCCTACCGGCCCGACCCTGTCAGGGCCGAACGGATCGACGCCCGCCTGCCCGCAGCCCTGACCGGCCCGGTCTACCTCCTTCAAGGGGTCTACTCCAACGCGGCGGGCAAGCCCACGGTCGTGGAATGGATGGCCGTCACCGGTCTCGCCGAGTCCGCTCCCCGGGTCTGGCGGATGGACTCGGCGTTCCTCGCGGCCTGCGGCGTCGGGCCCGACATGCCCGGCCGCGGGCGGCCCGTCGATCTCGACCTCCTTCAAAACCTCGTTCCCGCAGCCGTCGACGCGGCTGAGACCCATATGCGCGAACGCCGGTCCGACTACGACAAGCAGGTCGACCGCTACCTGGCCCCTTACGAGGACCGCGTGCAGGTCTGGGAGCAGGGGGCTTTGATCGCCGTCGGCAACCAGCAGCAACGCCGCAAAGAGGTGTACGACACCGCTGCTCGCCGCCGCGACCTCGTACGCCGCCTGCGCACCGAGGGCGACCCGATGCTGCGGGTCCTCGGCGTCCTCGAACCCCTTCACACCCCCACCTCGTACGCCGCGCACAATGAGGAGCCCGCACGATGAGCTACACGTACGACTCCTTCGCCAACCGCGGCGAGTACCTCTCCGCCCACTACTTCAGCGAGGAATTGCAGAACACCCTCAAGAGGAGCAAGGCCGGCGAGGAAGGCCTGTTCACGGCATGGACCAGCCGCGAGACAGACCCGCATGACCCGCGGATCACACCACGTGAACTCCTGCCCCGGCTCCGGGGTGAGTACCAGGCCGCCACACGCCCCTTCCTCGCCTCCCGCGCCGCGCAGGGCGATTCTGGAAGCACCTTCGACGACCCGACGGGGGAGTGGGCCGAGCGCATCACCACCTGGCACACCGCTGTCCTCAAGGCCCTCGGCTACGGTGACCGGCCCGAGCCGGTCACCGTGCACAACGCGGGCAGGGACTACGCAGTGCACGTCGCCTGGCACGGAGATGGCATCGTCGCTCTCGACTGTGGCTGGACCGCCACTCTGGACGACGCCCTCGATCCTGAGAAATCGGGACGGCTTCTTCACCCCCTCAAGACCGCTGACGGCCTTCTCGAAGTCGGTGAGAAGTTGGCGGACTGGCTCTTCCAGAGCGAACTGCACGAGCCCGGCGGCGACGCGCCCCGGTTCATCCTGCTGCTCTGCGGTGGCGTGATCGTCCTGGCCGACCGCAACGCCTGGCCCGAAGGCCGCTACCTCGCCGCCGGCCTGGACGCGGCCCTCGCCCGGAACGACACGACGAAGACAGGCGAACTCGCCCTCCTCGCCGCTCTCTTCTCCCGCGACATGCTCGCTCCCCGCCCGGACGGCAAGGGCCGACGCAT
This sequence comes from Streptomyces marincola, assembly GCF_020410765.1. Taxonomy (NCBI): domain Bacteria; kingdom Bacillati; phylum Actinomycetota; class Actinomycetes; order Kitasatosporales; family Streptomycetaceae; genus Streptomyces; species Streptomyces marincola. Next base: position 4,130,359 of record NZ_CP084541.1, read on the forward strand.
CGATGACCTGCTCAAGGCGTCCCGGGACAACGCCGTCGGCGTCAACTTCGAGCTTCGCAAGGGGCTCCATCGCTCGGTCGAGATCATCGCGAACGAGGTGCTGGCCCGCCTGCGAGAGGCAGGCGTCGAGCCGCGGGAGATCGAGGACCTCAAGAAGGGCCCGTTCGCCAAACAACTCACCCGCGAATCGCTGCGCTACCTCTACCGCGTTCTCTTTCTCCTGTACGCCGAGGCCCGCCCCGAGCTCGGCATCCTGCCCGCCGACGACTCCACCTACGAGGCCGGCTACTCGGTCGCTCGGCTGCGCGAGCTGGTGGCGCGCGACCGCAAGCTGGTCGACGAGGACAGCCGGGGCGGCTTCCATCTCCACGCCTCTCTCGACGTCCTCTTCAACAAGGTCAATTACGGCCACCGCCCGCACGGCACCGAGGCAGAGGACAACAAGCCCGCCGGCCAGCGCAGCGAACAGCGTGGCCTGCGCTTCGAGCCGCTACGCAGCGAGCTGTTCGACCCGAAGGCGATCACCCTCATCGGTACGCGTGTCCTGGACCCCCGGTGGGACGAGGACGGAGACGAGCAGCCGCGGTGGCTGGACCTGCGGCTGCGCAACGAGGCCCTGCACCAGGTGCTGCGCCTGCTGACCATGAAGGAGGCAGGCCAGAAGGGCCGGCAGGGCGGGTTCATCTCCTACCGCAACCTCGGCATCAACCAGCTCGGCGCCGTCTACGAAGGCCTGATGTCCTACAGCGGGATCATCGCCGAGGAGGAGCTGGCCGAGGTCGCCAAGCCCGGCGCGGGGAAGGGCGGCAGGCAGTACGGCGACCCGGAGAAGGGCTCCTGGCTCATCCCCGCCGACCGGCTGAACGACTACCCGGAGAACACGCACGTTGTGTATTCCGCGCAGGACACCGAACAGTACGGGCTCCGCGGCCCCAAGAAGTACGTCCCGGGCACGTTCGTCTATCGCCTGGCCGGCCGTGACCGCGAGACATCCGCCTCGTACTACACCCCTGAGTCCCTCACGAAAGTCACCGTCGAGCTGGCGCTGAAACACCGCCTCGACCAGGAGAAGGACGCCGACGGCAACACGGTCCGGACACGGGCGAGTGAACTGCTCCGCTACACGATCTGCGAACCGGCCCTGGGCTCCGGCGCGTTCCTCAACGAGGCGATCAACCAGGTCGCGGAGGAGTACCTCAAACGCCGCCAGGAGGAACTGGGCGTCAATCTGGACACATCGAAGACGCTCGACGCCAAGCAGAAGGTGAAGGCGTACATCGCCCTTCACAACGCGTACGGGATCGACCTGAACGCCACGGGCGTGGAGCTCGCCGAGGTGTCGCTGTGGCTCAACACCATGCACCCCGGCATGCGCGCCCCCTGGTTCGGTCTCCACTTGCGACGTGGCAACTCGCTGATTGGCGCGCGCCGTTGGGTGTACGAGGCGGAGCGCATCAAGAACGAGCGGACCATCGGCGGGCAGACGCCGACCAAGCTGCCGTTCCGGGCACCGGAGAACGGCGCGGAGCAGCCGCTTCCGGACGGGGCGGTGCACCAGTTCCTTCTGCCCACCCCCGGCTGGGGCGCGGTCGCCGGAGCGAGCGGAGACGCGAAGAAGCTCGTCGAGCAGCTCGCCGGACCGCAGGTGGAGAAGCTGAAGGCGTGGAAAAGCGGCATCAAGGCGAAACCGAAGGTCACGGGCGGCAAGAGCAGCCAGCTCGCCCGACTCCAGGCCGCGGCGAGCCGAGTCGAGTTCCTGTGGAAGCTCGTCGCCAAGCGCATGGAACTGAGCGAACGGGAAATCGCCCGCACCATCGACGTGTGGGGTACCGACCGCGAGGAGGACGCGTCGGAGTACGCCTTCCTTCGCCGCGACAAGCAGAACGACGATCAGAGCCTGCCACTGACCAAGGAGCGCGTCTTCAAGGACCTCTTCGAGGCGGAGGGGTCGCCGTACTGGCGGCTCAAGCAGGTCATGGACGCGTGGTGCGCACTGTGGTTCTGGCCACTGGACAAGGTGGGACTGCTGGACGGCACGGACGCGGAGTACGACACGGTCCCGGTGGTGACGGCCCAGGCGGGGGCCGACCTGGAAGCGCTGATCTCGTCGGTGGCCGGGCAGGCTGCCGAGGACGGGCAGCCGCTCGTCTCCGAGCCGACGCCCGCGCCCCGGTTCGTCGAGAACGCTCTGCTCTTCGCCATGGACGGTGACCAGATGTCCTTGGGCGAGAGTGGAGACGATGACGGACTCGTGGAGAAGAAGCAGGTCGGGAAGGCTCGCTCCTCATCTGCGCCCAAGAAGGCCCAGGGGCCGGTACGCCGCCGCGACATCATTCCGCTCACGGACATGGACGACTGGCTCGACTTCCTGGAGTCCATGGTGGGCACGGGCCCGGTACCGGAGAACACCTTTGCCACGACCGTCGACTCTCTCAAGGAGCTGGAAGCTCTCGAAGACCTGATCCAGGCCGAGATGGGAATGGACGAAGCGCGCAAGGCGGTCGAGACCCGCTACCCGTGGATGCGCGTCGTCCGCGACATCGCCGCGGAACAGGGCTTCCTGCACTGGGAGCTGGACTTCGCGGGCGTCTTCTCCGGCGAGGCGGGTGGGTTCGACCTTCAGGTGGGTAACCCGCCCTGGGTGCGGCCGGAGTGGAAGGAGAACCCGGTCTTCGCCGAGCACGAGCCGTGGTTCATGCTCACGGAGAAGCCGAAGGCCGAGGAGAAGAACCGGCGGCGGAATGCCGAGCTCGCCCGCGAGCAGGTGCAGGAGTACCTGCTCGGCGAGGCGACCACCACGGTGGCGATGGCGAGCTACCTCTCGTCGTCGACCGTCTATCCACTGATCTCTGGGAGCCAGCCGGACCTGTACCGGGCGTTCATGTGCGAGGTGTGGGACCACGCGGCGAGCGACGGAACAGCCGGGATGGTTCACCCTGACACGCACTTCACAGGAGACAAGGAAGCCGCTCTGCGGGCAGCGGCATACCGGCGGCTGCGCGTGCACGGAGACTTCGTCAATGCGGGCAACCGCTTCTTCCCGCCGCCAGTGGGGCGGTCCAGTCACTTCGGCGTGCACATCTACGGGGGCGAAGGGGAGATCTCCTTCGACTCGTTGTCGTGGCTCTTCAGCGTCGACTCGCTTCGACTGTCTGCCTCCGCCGAGGATGCCGATGCGGCCCCTGGCGTGAAGTATGAGGGCAGCTGGGACGAACGCCCCCACCCGAAGCGCGTGGTCCGAGTCACGCCTGACACCCTCAAGCGCTGGCGCCGACTGACACATGATGAAGGGCCCCTGGAGCACACGCGTCTGCTCACGCCGGTGAGCACGGCGGAGGACCCGGCGATCGACGCGCTGGGTAGGTACCCCTTGCGTCTCGGCATGCTGAGCCCGCGAGTCTCCGCTGGCTATCACGAAGGTGGCGCAAAAAAGGCGCAATTCGGCCCAGGCAAGGACCAGCGGCTCATCGACTACAACACCGGTATCGATGGCCAGGAGGACTACCACGCGACGGAGTGGCGCGACGTCATCCTCAAGGGGCCGCAAATCGGCGTTGCCAACCCGATGTTCAAGCAACCCAGCCAGGGCGGCGGCGAGACGCGCGGCCTTGACCCGATGGCGCTTGCGGACGACGCGGTGCCGGAATCGGAGTACCGGCGTGTGGCTCCCCGAGACACGTTCCTGGGCGAGCAGGACAGGTGGCCCGACTGGGATAGATACGAGGCACTGCGCGTCTCCGAGGAGGAGCGCGCGCAAGCGCGGCGCCGGGTCGCGGAGACGCGTGAGGTGAAGCTGGAGGAGGTCGACGACACACAGGTAGAGAAGTACCTGCTTGCCAAGGCGAGCCGTCCACACACCGAGTACTACCGAGTCGCATGGCGGCGTCAGATTGCCCCGGATACAGAGCGAGCCCTGTACGCAGCGTCGATCCCTCCTGGGGTTTCACACATCCACATGGTCCACAGTTTCAGGGGCACGAGCGAGCACTGCACGACACTCAATGCTGGCTTTTGGGCTTCGCTGCCGCTGGACTATCTGCTGCGCACCTCCGGACGCTCAGACCTCCAAGTGGCAGGCGCACGCGCAATGCCGGCACCCCAGGAGAACCACCCCCTGGCCCCCGCCCTCCTCCTCCGCACCTTGCGTCTGAACGCCCTGACCAACGCTTACGCCGACCTTTGGGCGGAGCTCTACGACCCCAAGTGGCTTGGTTACGAACCGTGGGCTGTCACATGGCCCAACCTCACGACCGAGCTGCACGAGGTCACCCCCACCTGGCAGCGCGGCACGCCGCTCCGTACGGAGTACGCCCGTCGCGCCGCATTGGTCGAGATCGATGCGCTTGTCGCTGTATGGCTCGGTATCGACGCGGATACGCTCATCGCCATGTACCGGGCCCGCTTTCCGATCATGCAGGACTTCGACCGGGTGACCTGGTTCGATGCCAACGCGCGGAAGATCGCCGGGGACCGATACACCTACGGCTTCGGCCAGACCAAGGAGCACTGGACCCAGTTCGAAACCTATCTGGCCGCCGCCGGCGCCCCTGAAGAGGACGGAGTTCTCCCGGCCCCGGCCGACGCGGACGCGCTCATCCCCGACGGCTACACCGCGCCCTTCTACAAGGCCAACCGCGAACGTGAGATGCGTGAAGCCCATGCATACTTCACAAAGCGTGTCGACGAGGCTGTGGCGAAAGGTCTTTGGGACCCGGTGAAGATGGAGGTCCCGAGCCGGTGAGGCCGACCCTCGAAGCACAGGGACTCAAGGAGAGCCTGCTCCAGTACCTGTCCACGACGTACGGCCTCGCCGACGAGGGGGCCCGCAAGGCGCTGCACACCTTTCTCGGGAACGAGACGACGGGCATGTTCCGCGGCCCGTACCTGCGGCTGCGCACGCCGTTCACGCCGGCCGAGCGCGGATGGCAGCAGCACCTGGACTGGGCGCGCACCGACGGCTGGACACCGTACGCGCACCAGGCCCGTGCCTTCGCCCGGCTCACCTCGAAGGACGGGCGCTCACCGCAGCCGACTCTTGTGACAACGGGCACGGGGTCCGGCAAGACGGAGTCGTTCCTCTACCCCGTCCTGGATCACTGTGCCCGTGAGCGCGCGGCCGGGAACAACGGAGTCAAGGCGGTCATTCTCTACCCGATGAACGCTCTGGCCTCCGACCAGGCGGCCCGCCTCAACAGGCTGCTCACCGATCACGAGGAGCTGAGCGGCGTACGCGCCGGGCTGTACATCGGGGACAAGGCGGCGACGCACTACGACCGGGTCTACACCCGCCGTCTGGACATGCAACTGTCCCCGCCGGACATTCTGATCACCAACTACAAGATGCTCGATCTGCTTTTGCAGCGTGCTGCCGACGCTCCGCTGTGGGACGGCAGCGACATCCGTTATGTGGTGGTCGACGAGTTCCATACGTACGATGGCGCGCAGGGCACCGACGTGGCCATGCTGCTGCGTCGCCTGGCCATCGCCGTCGGCGCCAGCCGGCCCGGTAGGCCACTCGGCGCGATCACTCCCGTCGCGACCTCCGCCACCCTCGCCTCCGGTACGGGCGAGGACGGGGTACGGCAACTGCTCTCGGTGGCCACCAACATCTTCGGTGTCGAGTTCACCGAGGATGCCATTGTGGGCGAGGACCGGTTGACGGTCGACGAGTTCATGCTCGACGAGTCGATCCCGGACGCGAAGTTTCTTCCCGGCCAGGCCACGCCTCCCGAGACGCTGACCGCTCTGGCGGAGCCGGCATCCAGCCCTGTAGCGCTCGCGGACCTGGCCGAGGCGGTCACCGGGAGCCGTACCACTGATCCGATAGCCCTTGGCGCCGCGCTCAAGCGCAACCGGCTCACGTACGCGGTCCTGAACGCTTTCGACGGCACCGTGCGCACCTACGACGAGGTGCTGGACGTGATGCGCCGCAGCGGGGCGAAGAGCTGGGACGAGGCGATCACGACACGGCCGCAGACCGCCGCGTTGGCGCTGGCCCGCTTTGTCGCCCTGCTGTCCGTGGCGCGTGATCCGGAGGCGCCCACCGGGAGCAAGCGGCCCTTCGTACAGGTCGAGGTGCACCAGTGGGCGCGGTCCGTCACACGGATGCTGCGTGGTGTGTTGCCCTGGCCGAGGGCCGAGTTCGCGTGGGACATGGTCGGAGCGTGGAGCCCACAGCGTGCGACGCCCCACACGACCACCTCGCGCGACACCAAGGTCTTTCTGCCCGCCGTGTACTGCCGCGAGTGCGGGCGGTCCGGATGGTCGGTCCTCGCCCCCGAGTCGGACCTGGAGGAGCTGAGCTTCGAGGCCCACAAAATCCGCCGGGCCACTGTCACCGCCGCCAAGGCCAAGGTGCGCACCCTGGTGGCGGCCACCGACAGCGAGGCCCGTGAGGGCAACGGCCGTACCGGCATGGACCGGGCGGCGCAGAAGTCGCTGACCACCGGCGGCGCCGGCGTGCTCATGGTGCTCGACGGCTCGACCCGTCGCCTGCGCCTGCCCGATCCCCAGGAGGACTACGACGAAGCGGGCGATCCGCGTCCGGCCGGCCCCGACTCGGCCTTCGTCCTGGTCCAGCTCGGCGACACCGCTGAACGGGCCGCCAAGGACGACTGGTGCCCGGCCTGCGGCACGCACAACGCGATCCGCTTCCTCGGTACGGGGCCCGCCGCGCTCGCCGCGGCGTCCGTCACCCAGCTGTTCACCGGCGGGGAGATGGACAAGAAGCAGGGTGAGACGAAGACGTTGATGTTCAACGACTCGGTGCAGGACGCCGCGCACCGGGCCGGCTTCGTTGCCTCCCGGTCGTACACCTTCTCCCTGCGGGCGCTGTTCGCCAAACACCTGAGCGAGCAGCGACCGAGCGCGCTCAACGACCTCGTCGCCGACGTCGTCGCGGCCACCACCGACCGCGAGACGCTCGCCGCCGTGGTGCCACCGGACCTGCACGACGACACGGGCGTGGCGCGTCTGCTGTCGGGCAAAGGCCGCGGTGGTGACAAGAAGACCTGGGACCTGATCGGTGAACGGTTCGCGTTCGAGGCGGTGATGGAGTTCGGCCACCGCTCCCGCAACGGCCGCACTCTGGAGCTGACCCGCACCGCTGCCGCGTGGGTGGACATCCCCGACGAGCAGGCAGCCGTGGCGGTCGTGCGTGCCGCCCATGAGGAGTCCACCCACCGCGGGCTGATCTTCACCGAGCACGACGACGCCCGTTACCTGGTCTTTCTGCGCGGCCTGCTGGACCGGCTGCGCACGCGGGGGGCTGTCGGACACCGGTGGTTGGAGAGGTATCTGGACGAGGCCGGCACCAGCCGTTACTTCATTTGGGGCGGTCGTCCGCGGGGCATGAAGGCCTTCCCCAAGGGCGTCTCCGCCCCGACCTTCCTGCTCGCCCGACCCAAGCAGAGCAGCGAGTTCGACTTCGCCGCCGGGCGTCTGTCCTGGTACCAGACCTGGGCCCAGCGCTGTCTCGACATGCCCCGTGAACAGGCCGACGAGTTCTGGGTGCGGCTACTGCCCCGACTCGTCGACGCCGGATTGCTCGCGGCGCGCACCCCACGCGATACGGCCGTCCGTCTCTACGGCCTTCAACCAGGCGCCGTGTCTCTGCAATTGTTGTCCGACCGCGAGGTCAACGAGGCGTATGTGCGCTGTCCGAAGTGTTTCTGGGAGCAGACGGTTCACCCCTCGCTGCTGAGGCAGTACCACGGGCAGCCGTGCCAGGCGTACCGCTGCACGAATGGGCGTCTCGTCGCAGGTGACCGGTGGCTGGAGACCGTGGACCGGCATGACCGGGACCGCGACTACCGCGACGACTACTACCGCAGCCTCTACCGGCGCGCCGGCACGTACCAGGTCATCACGGCCGAGCACACGGGCCTTCTCTCCCGCGGCAAGCGCGAGCGCGTCGAGGAGGCGTTCCGTGAGGGCAAGGGTTTCAACGATCCCAACGTGCTGTCCTGCACGCCCACTCTGGAGATGGGCATCGACATCGGCGAGCTGTCCGCCGTCGTCCTCGGCGCTCTGCCGCGCCGGCCTGCCAACTATGTCCAGCAGGCGGGCCGGGCCGGCCGCCGTACCGGCAACGCTTTCCTGCTGACCATCCCCGACCGCACTCGCCGTGACCTGTACTTCCTCGACCGGCCACGGGACATGATCGACGGGCGGATCGTACCGCCGGGCTCGTATCTGTCGGCCATCGAGATTCTGCGCCGTCAGTACACCGCACACCTGCTCGACATCGCGGCGCGCGGCCGGCTGCTGCGAGAGGACGGCAAGCCACTGGCCGCGCTGCCGCGCCGGGTCGACGAGCTGTTCGGCCCCTCCGGCTACCTCGCCGACTTCACCGAGGCCGCTCTCGCCCACGGCGATGAACTCGTCTCGGGCTTCCTCGCGCTCTTCCCCACCGGCGTGAGCGACACGGCCCGGGGAGAACTGAGGCGCTACGCGGTCCGGGGCATCCGCAGCGCGATCGAGAAGGCCGAGCGGGAGTGGGAGCGCGAGAACCAGAAGCTGCGTACCCGCATTCGCACGATCCGCTCGGCGATCGACGAGCTCAAGGAAGGCGACGACGAACAGGCTCGTACGAAGGCGGAGTTGGAGGCGGAACTGGGCGCCATCTCGAAGCAGGGCGCCGCGCGTCAGCGCCGGCCCGCTCAAGCCGTGCTGTGCGACCTCGGCCTGCTGCCCAACTATGCCCTCATCGACGCCATGACCGTCCTCGACGCCACCGTGTTCTGGCCCGAGGGCACGACGCCGGAGGGCCGGGACCGCTACAAGTCGAAGTCGTTCTCCTATGGGCGACCGCGCGGCTTCGCCCTTTCCGAGCTCGCCCCCGGCAACACCTTCTACGCCGAGGGCTACAAGCACCGGATCACCGGCATCGACATTGTCACCGGCCGGGACCACGACTGGCGCCACTGGCGCTTCTGCCCCTCGTGCGGCTATGTCCGGACCGAGAACGCCGAGAACGACATCGCACCGTGCCCGCGCTGCGGAGAGACGGGCATCGCGGACTCCGGCAGCCTGCGGCAGATCGTCCAGCCCAGCGTCGTCACCGCCCGTGACAAGCGCGAGGACGCCAGGATCGGCGACGAGAGCGACGACCGCGACCGTCGCTTCTACACCGTCGTCGACATGGTGGACATCGATCCCAAGGACTTCGCCGCCGGCAAGTCCTGGCGGCACACCAAGGAGGTCTTCGGCGTCGACTACACCCGGCGGGCCGTCATTCGTCGCGTCAACACCGGCCCGCTCAGCATCGGCGCCCAGGAGAACGACCAGCTCGCCGGGCGCCCCGTGCGCATCGCGCCGTTCCATGTGTGTACCGCTTGCGGGGCTGCGAGCGCCGACGGACGCCCGGTCTTCGACGACGACCGCGATGCCGTGGACAACTCCGCCAACCGGCAGCGCGAACTCAAGCACCACACTCCCTGGTGCCCGCTGCGACGCGGCAAGAGGGGCGTGCCCCAGGAAGCCGTCCTGCTCGCCCACGAGCTGGAGACCGAGGCCTTGCGCATCCTGCTGCCCGCCGCGACCGTCCTCGTCGAGGAAAAGGTGCATTCCTTCCAGGCAGCGCTGCGACTGGGGGTGGACGACGCCTTCGGCGGAGACCCGCAGCACCTCGACAGCACCCTCGCCACCATGCCGGACCGCGACACCGCGGAGAAGCGTCACTTCCTCGTCCTGTACGACCGCCTCCCGCATGGCACCGGCTACCTCGACCGACTCACCGACCCGGCGGCCTTCCGCCAAGTGCTCGAAGGTGCGCGCCGGCTCCTCGTGGAATGCCCCTGCGACGGGGAGGGCGGGCCGGCCTGCCACCGATGCCTGTACCGCTACGCCGACGAACAGCAGATCGAGCGCGTCTCCCGTCAGGCAGCCATGGAGATCCTCGACGAACTCCTCGGCACCGACACCGACGCCTGGGCCACCAAGCCGGTCGGCAACACCGACCAGATCGGCCTCGACGGTCAGGTCGAGTCCGACCTCGAAGCGCGCTTCCTCAGAGCCCTGCGCGGGTGGGCCGGACAGCGCGCCGACGCCGTTCTGGAAGAGAGCGGCGACAACAGTGCCTACCTGCGTCTGGACGAGTTCGGCACCGTTCATGGGTGGCGTCTGACCGCCCAGCGCAACGAGGGCTTCACCCGTACCGACTTCACCTTCGAACGCACCGACGGCCCCAAGCAGAAGATCACCGTCTACCTGGACGGGCATCGCTACCACGCCACCCGCCGTCACAACCGGCTCGCCGGCGATGCCGAGAAGCGCAACCGGCTTCGCGCGGAGGGACGGACCGTGTTCCAGCTCACGTGGGACGACCTCGCCTTTTTCGAACGAAAGACGAACACGGCGGAATCCTCGGCGAGGCAGGACACGGCCGACCCGGTGTGGCCGCCCTACCCCCGCAGCGCCCAGGCCATCGCGAAACAGCTCCATGCCGAACGTGGGGGCGACGACCTCCAGTCCACGGCCTTCGCCGACCCGATGACCATGCTCCTCGCGTACCTGCGCAGCCCCGACAACGCGGCCTGGGGCAAGCGGGCGTCGGCTCTCGTCGGCGGGCTCCTCATGACCGACAAGGAAATCCTCGTCGGCAACGGCACCCCCGACCAGACCCGCCAGGGACTCGACCGCCTCCTCGACGCCTGGGGCAGCACCGACGGCCTCGACCCGGCCCCCGTCCAGGGCACGGGAACGCTCAACCTGTTCCGGACCCGCGACCAGTCCGCCCTGCCCGTCGCCATTCTCATCGATGGCTCCACCGGCCGCTGGTCCGCCCTGACCTGCCTTGACGACACCACACCCGACCAGCTCGGTACGCCAGAGCACAAGGTTCGCTGGCGCTCGTGGCTCCAGTGGTCCAACGTCCTGCAGTTCATCACCCATGACGGCGGCGACGGCGTCCAACTGACCACCTCCATCGCGGGCCGCTTCGACACCGCGATCCTCAAGGCATTCGGCGGCATCGGGGAACTCAAGTCCCTCGTCGTGCGGTACAGCACCGGCACCCCCGCCCCTCACTCCGCGCCTTCGGTGGCCTCCCGGGACACGCCGCTCGAAGTGGCGCTGCGGGATCTGCTGTGGGACCGGGAGATCCTCGAATACCTCAACGAGGACGAACCCGACGCCCCCCTCACCCGCCTCGCTCACGCCTTGGCCGACGGCGGCAAGAAGGCGCCCGCCTACGGCTACGAGCTCGGCGAACGCGGTTGGCTCGCCGACTTCGTCTGGGACCACGGCGACCTCCGGATCGCCGTCATGGCCGAGCAGCACGATCAGGAGGATGACGAGAGCGACAAGACCTGGAGTGCCTACCGCGACGCCGGGTTCACGATCCGCTCGGCCGACGACTGGCTTGCCGATCTCGACACCCTCCTCGCCGCCCTTCCCGACGCCGACGCCCGTCCCGACTCGGAAGAACAGAGTGCCGCACGATGACCGCACGCCTCAGCCTCTACCAGAAGGCCGAAAACGAGCTCTACAAGATGGACTCGTCGGTCAAGACCAAGTTCTACGACTTCTGCCACCAGTTCCGTCTCAACCCTGATCACCCCAGCCTCGACCTCAAGCCGCTCAAGGGCGATGGCCGGATCTACCGCGCCAAGATCGACCGGTCCTACCGGGCGCTCCTCGCCCGGGCGGGGAGCGGCGCCGACGGTGTGCAGCAATGGCTGATCGTCGCGGTGCGCCACCGCAAGGACGTCTACGAAGAGCTCAGCGTCGCCATCAACCGGATCACCGGCGAGATCGAGTTCGTCGACCTCGGCGTGGTCGGTCAGAGTGTGCTCCAGCGTGCGGGACTCCAGCTCACTCCGTCTCCGGACGGGCAGGGCGAACCGGTGGCGCCCACGCCCGCGCCCGTCGTGGACGAGCAGCCGGCCGTCACCGCCGAACCACTCCTCGTCGGCTGCACCGCCGAGCATCTGCGTCGCCTCGGCGTCGCCGACGCCCTCATCGACCTCGCCCTCAGCATCACCACCGAAGACGAACTCGACCAACTCATCGCCGGTGCCCCGCGCCTGACCGCCGAGGTTCTCACCGGACTCGGCTCCGGCATGTCCGTCGACGAGGTCGAGCGCGAGATCACCCAGCCCGCTTCCACCGAATTGGAACCGGGCTTCGAGAACGACATGGCCACGGCCCTCACCCGCACGGCGGTCACCACGGTCGACGACGACATCCGCAACGTCCTGGCCGAGGGCGACTTCCGTGCCTGGAAGGTCTACCTCCACCCCACACAGCGCAAGATCGTCGAACGCGACTACGGCAACCCCGCCCGAGTCAGCGGCGGACCAGGCACCGGCAAAACCATCGTTGCCCTGCACCGCGTCGCCCGCCTCGCGGCCGCACTGCCCCCCGGTCACGGCAAGCCCATCCTGCTGACCACTTACACCAAGAACCTCACCGCCGACCTTCGTTCCCGGCTCACCTCACTCGTCGACCCGGCACTGCTGAGCCGTATCGACATCAAGCACATCGACCAGCTCGCCCAAAGTGTCCTCAACGAGAACACCGCACCCGGCGCGCAGCGCAGCTTGATCAGCGACGACCGGGCCCTGGACATCCTGCGCGAGGTCCTCTTCGAACACGACGAAAAACGCTGGGACGCCGAGTTCCTCTTCGACGAATGGGAACAAATCGTCCTCGGTCAGTCCCTGGCCACCCGCCAGGACTACTTCAAGGCCCGCCGCGCTGGTATGGGCCGCGCCCTCAACCGACCTGAACGCGCGGCCATCTGGAAGTTGCTCGACCAGTTCACCCTGCGCCTCAACGGCCTGGGCCGGGAGACCTGGGCCCAGGCCGCCGAGCGTGCGGCCCGCTACGAGATGGAACGCGCGCGCAAGATCCAAGCCCGGGCCGCACGCAAGGAGGCCATCGGCGGCGGAGACCTGATCCATTTCGACGACAACAGCTCCGCGATGCGCTACCTCCGTCACCGGTACCGGCACATCGTCGTCGACGAGGCCCAGGACCTCAGCCCGGCCCACTGGAAGATGCTGCGTGCCATGGTGGCGCCCGGCGCGAACGACCTGTTCATCGCCAGCGATACCCACCAGCGCATCTACGACCGGCAGGTCACCCTTTCCACCGTGGGCATCAACATCCGCGGCCGATCCTCGAAGCTGACCCTGAGCTACCGCACCACCCAGGAAATCCTCCACCAGGCTGCCAGGGTCGTCCGCGGGGCCACGTACGACGATCTCGACGACGGCACCGACACCCTCGACGGATACCACTCACTGCTGCACGGCCCATCCCCCGAATACGTCACCTGCGCCGACTGGACCGACGAGATCACCCAGCTCGCGGAGGCGCTCAAGCAGTGGCGCGCGGAGATCACCCAGCCAACCGGGGACGGCACCGTACGCGACCCCAGCGGCACCATGGCCGTCTGCGTCGCCGACGGAGAGATGGCCGGCCGGGTTGCCACCGACCTGGAGACCAAACACGGCATCACCACAGCGATCCTCACCAAGGACGGACCACAGGGCGGCGGCGAGGTGCACATCGGAACGATGCACCGCTTCAAGGGGCTTGAGTTCCAAAGGATCGCGATTGTGGGCGCGTGCGACGGCATCCTCCCGCGCACCGCTCTCATCGAGAAGTACGAGACGACCGACCCCAAGCGGTACGAACGCGAACTCAAGAAGAGCCGCAACCAGCTCTTCGTCGCCACCACCCGAGCTCGCGACACCTTGCGGATTTCCTGGCACGGCAAGCCAAGCCCATTCCTACCGGTGTAGACGCGAACGCACGCTGCGTCGCTGGGACGAAAGCCAGCGCCAAGGGTACGACGGCGGCGGCCGGTACCACGGGCGGAACGCGGGCTGGGTGTGGTCGGGCGGGTAGTGCGCCCCGACACCGGTGCCGCGCTGTACGACCACCCGCGCCGCTGGTCACGCAAGCGAGGCGGCGGGCACCGCATCGTTCGCGAGGACGCCGAGCCTCCATCCCACTGTGCCGATGCCGCTGACCGATCGAGCGCATGGTGCCCGGGGGAGCGGCTGCCGGTATCCGCACCGCCGCTTCGAACGCGAGGCCGAGCGCTGCCTGGCCTTCACCGCCATTGCGTGCCGCCTCATCCGCTACCGCGGGCTCGCCGCCACCGACGTCCGCACCGCATCGGCCAGAGCAGCCGCGCGCACATCCTCTGCCCCGCTGACGATGTGGTTCATCACGTACCCGAAGGCGATCCCGTGCTCGGGGTCGGCGAAGGCGAGTGAGCCGCCGCGGCCGGTGTGGCCGAAGGCGTTCTGACCGGTCATGGGGGTGCCCTCGGTGGGGAGCATGAAGCCGGCGCTGAAGCGGCTCGCGACCACCAGCACCCGGTCCTTGCCAACGGCCTGTTCCTCGGTCGCCGACGCCAAAGTCCCGCGGGCGAGCAGACGCACGCCGTCGACCTCGCCGATCAGCGCGGCGTACATGCGGGCGAGTGCCCGTGCGGTGCCGATGCCGTTGGAGGAAGGGAGCTCCGCGGCCTGCACCTCGGGCGCGTCGAAGTCGATCGCAGCCGGGTCGGTGACCGCGAACGCCCGGTTGCCGAGGGAGTTCGGGTCGCGCCAGGCATCAACCTGTTCGCGAAGCTCCTCGGGCACCGCCTCGATCGGCACCGTCGTGAGGTCTACAGCCGGTCGCCGGTACACCATGCGGCTGACCCGTCCGCGTTCGCTCGCCGGCAGGCCGATGAAGAAGTCCAGCCCGAGGGGCCGCGCGATCTCATCCGCGAAGAAGCGACCCGGAGAACGGCCGGAGACTCGGCGGATCACCTCGCCGACCAGCCACCCCCAGGTCCGGCCGTGGTAGCCGTGCGCGGTGCCTGGGGTCCACAGCGTGCGCTGCGCCGCCAGCGCAGCCGCCATGGGTTCCCAGGCCAGTGCCTCGGCCAGTGGGAGCGGCTCGTCCAGGGCGACCAGCCCGGCCTGGTGGGACAGGAGCCAACGGACGGGGATGTCCGCCTTGCCGTTCGCTGCGAACTCCGGCCAGTACTCCGCCACCGGGGTGTCGAGGTCGAGCATGCCGCGCTCGACCAGCATGTGTGCCGCGGTCGCCGTGGCTCCTTTGGTCGCCGAGTAGACGAGTTGCAGGGTGTCCCGCGTCCACGGTCGGCCCGTCTCGGGATCGGCGATACCACCCCACAGGTTGGCCACCGGCCGGCCGTGCCGGTAGACGCACACGGCAGCGCCGATGTCCCCGTGCTGGGTGAAGTTGGCTGCGAACGCCTCGCGGACCGGCTCAAACCCGTGCGCTACCTCACCGTTGATCGTCGTCATACCGTTCATCCTGGCAGCCGTGCTGTCCGGGCCGACAGGACGAACTCCACCGCCGGAAGTGCCGCGGCGCGGTACACCGCCCGGCAAGCGGGGGAACTGGCCGCTGACACCCCTGACTTCGGAGTGGAGGAAACACAGTCGGGCAGAACGCCGCGCTGACCCGGAAGCTTAACGCCGCCGCCTCGATCCACGCACCGCGGGAGGCGGTCGTTGCCGAGGCGGTCGCGATCGTCCGCGGAGGACGCCCCACGGCAGTGGCGAACGTTCCGCACCGCTACTCCGTCATCAGACAAACGGAGAAGGGCAGAGGATGGCTGGAGCGCGCGGAGTGCGGCCGGCGGGAGGCGACGCCGGTGACACCGACGACGTCGGGCTTCCGCTGTCAAGCGGTGAGGACGTCAGCCGAATACGGGCGGTTCTCGTCCTGGGCGGCGTGCCGTGGAACGACCTGGAGGACGCGCTCCAGCAGGTCAGGGTGAAGTTACTGACGGCCCGGGCCGACCCGGCCCGGGCACACATCCGCAACCCCGGCGCCTGGCTGTCGGTCGTTGCCTCCCGGGTGGCGGCCGACTGGCACCGGGAACGCGCCCGGGAGGCGGGGCTGCGGGCCCGGCTCGCCACCCGCTGGGCGGTGCGCCCGCCGCCACACCCCCAGGAGGACCAGGCACTGGCCCTGGCCGTGTCCGACGCCCTGGCCGAGTTGCCGCTCCCACAGCGCCAGGTCCTCACACTGCGCTTCTACGTCGACCTGACCGTCCGCGACATCGCCCTGGTGCTGGGCGTTCCGGAGGGCACGGTGAAGAGTCGGCTGCACGCGGCCGTCTCACTGCTCCGGGACCGGCTGGGTGAGAAGGAGGTGATCCGGGATGACGATAGAAGGGCTTGAGCCGGTCCGGCCGGAGGAGGAACGGCGGCTGCGGCTGGCACTGCGGATGATCGGCGAGGAGGCCGGTTGGGCACACCCCGCGCCGTCCACGGCGGCGGTTCGGCCTGTGCCCTCGTCGGGCGCCGCGCGCAGTCGGCATCGCCGGGTGGTGGCGAGAGCGGCAGTCGCGGCGGTGGCGCTCGCGCTGGGCTTCCTGGCTGTCGCCACCGCGGACAACGGCAGTGGCGCTACCGGCTCGTCCGACGTGGCGGACGGAAGTGCGCGGGGGCTGCGGGATCACGAGTGGATCGCGTGCTCGACCACGATCGTGGAAGGGCAGGTGCTGGATGTCCGCCCGGCGGCGGAGCCGGGCCGGGACTTGGTGACCATTGAGGTGGCGGAGTGGATCAAGCCCTCCGAGGGGCCGTCGGAAGTGGAGTTGCCCCTGGTCGACCTGCGGCTGGCCCAGGTGCAGGAGCCGCTGCGAGAGGGCGAACACGTCCTGCTCGCCGTCTCGGTGCTGTCCGACGAGGAGCCGGTCGTCCTGCGCGGTGACCGCCTCGCCCGGGAGCGCGTCATCATCAAGGAGGCCCTGCCCCGCGCGGCGCGCACCGAATGCCCCGACTTCTGGCTCAACCAGGACGACCGGCCCGCCCTGTAGCGAATCGGGATGAACGACTGCCCGAAAGGAGTGTTCGCGCGTGTGAGCCGGGCCGTTACCGCCTGGGTATGAACACCGCCTACCTCGGCCTTCCACCGGCGGCGGCCTCGTCCTGCTGCACATGCTCGCGCCGTTCGACGGCGCGCGACGCCAGTGCGTCGACATGGCCGTCGGCGACTCCGACCTGCTCGAACTCGGCATGACCCCGCGCGAAGTCCTGCGCGTGACCCGGTCGCTGCACACCGGCGCCAGCGGACGAACGCCACCGGCATGCCCCACGCCCCGACACTGTCAACCGGTGATCGGGCTCATGCCCATTCCGTTCAGCGGCCACGTAGGGCCGGACAACGGCGCCGACCATGACCGGCTCACACCCGCCCCCCAAGCAACACACATGGCCACCACCTCCAGCCGCCGAAAGCCGGCACGCACCGAACAACAGCGGCGATGACGCGGCCAACGCCAGGATCGCGGCACGCCTCGGGGAACCGCGCCGCGGCCTCTGGAAGCCGCGGAACTGTCCCACACATATCCCACAGCCGACCCCGCCGAGACTTCCAGCGGCCCCGCCCCGCGCCCCCATGGGAGCGAGCCAGGCGACGCACTCCATCCCTCCCCGCAACCCAGACGCCCCCGTGCGCGATCTGGCAACATCGGGAGGGCGCACGGAGAACAGCACGTCCATCCGCGAGAGATGAGCCATATGGCCAGTCCGCCCCATAAGCCCGAATCTCAAGAAGTAAGTAAAAACGCGGCTCCCAGCCGATAACGTCGCAGGTCAGCTTCTCTGCTCCCCGCACCCGCGGGGCTGTTCCCTGCCGGGAGGTGCCCGATGACCGCCGCCGTGTCTGCTCCCCGCACCCGCGGGGCTGTTCCCCGTTCCGGATTCCGGACCCGCCTCCGTAGAGGCTGCTCCCCGCACCCGCGGGGCTGTTCCCAGCGTGTGCAGCAGCACCGTGTGGTCCAGCGGCTGCTCCCCGCACCCGCGGGGCTGTTCCCGTTCGCCGAGCGCTGGCGCGGCACCCCGGGCCCTGCTCCCCGCACCCGCGGGGCTGTTCCCATGCCAGCGGCCGGGGAGCAGGGGACGGCGCCCTGCTCCCCGCACCCGCGGGGCTGTTCCCTCTCCATCGCCGCCCGCCGCGGCATCATCCGCCTGCTCCCCGCACCCGCGGGGCTGTTCCCACGTGGCAGAAAAAAATGTGACGAAACATCAGCTGCTCCCCGCACCCGCGGGGCTGTTCCCACGTCCATTCCCGGAAACCCCGGGAATGGAGTCTGCTCCCCGCACCCGCGGGGCTGTTCCCGGCGGCGTGGTGGTGCACCGCGGGGACTGCGCCTGCTCCCCGCACCCGCGGGGCTGTTCCCTCCAGCACCCGGGCGCGCTGCTCGGCGCAGTCCTGCTCCCCGCACCCGCGGGGCTGTTCCCGCGGCGGGCCCGTCGGTCTCGCGGTTGGAGTACTGCTCCCCGCACCCGCGGGGCTGTTCCCACCACCGCGTGACCGTGTCGAGCCCGGCCCGCCTGCTCCCCGCACCCGCGGGGCTGTTCCCCGCCCCACCTTGAAGGCGCTCCGGTTGAGGGTCTGCTCCCCGCACCCGCGGGGCTGTTCCCGCGGGGTCCGACTCGCCGATGGCGCCCGCCTCCTGCTCCCCGCACCCGCGGGGCTGTTCCCTCGCCGCGCCGGCGGCGTGGGGCGGGCTGATGCTGCTCCCCGCACCCGCGGGGCTGTTCCCGGCTTGCGGCGGCGTTGTGGCTGCCGCACGGCCTGCTCCCCGCACCCGCGGGGCTGTTCCCTCCCGCTGGAATATGCGCAGCCCGGCGGGCCTCTGCTCCCCGCACCCGCGGGGCTGTTCCCGGTTCTGCTCACCCCCGTGTGGGTTGACGGTCCTGCTCCCCGCACCCGCGGGGCTGTTCCCCGAAATCGGTCGGGCGAACTCCTGAGGAACGGCTGCTCCCCGCACCCGCGGGGCTGTTCCCGTCAGGAGCGCGAGGATGATGGTCACGGCGCCCTGCTCCCCGCACCCGCGGGGCTGTTCCCTGCCACAGCGGCAAGACCTGCGGATGCGGCCACTGCTCCCCGCACCCGCGGGGCTGTTCCCGCCTGCGGACGTACTACCGTGAGCACGGTCAACTGCTCCCCGCACCCGCGGGGCTGTTCCCGCGGCATCGGTCGGGATCGTCCACGGCGACCTCTGCTCCCCGCACCCGCGGGGCTGTTCCCGCCTCGGACCAAAGGGGCGCGTCCTCCACGTCGCTGTTCCCCGCACCCGCGGGGCTGTTCCCACAGGTCAAACAGAACGCAGTTGCCTGTGCTGCTGCTCCCCGCACCCGCGGGGCTGTTCCCTACAGCGCTTTCACCACGGCGGTGCTGGAGGGCTGCTCCCCGCATCCGCGGGGCTGTTCCCCGATACGCTGCCGGTGAGCAGTTGAAGGAGACGGCTCCCCGCACCTGCGGGGCTGTTCCCTGGGTTAGTCCAGCCGTTGTGCTCGGCTGACAGTGCTCCCCGCGCACGCGGGGATGGTCCGACCCGTCATTCTGTGCCGAATGCGTCCTCTGAGCGGAAGGGCAGCCTCGGATACCGGATGACCGAGCCACACGCCCCCGAGTGGTCCCCGCGCAAGGGTCCTCGCGGGGGCGCGGCGGCCGTTGCGGAGAACACGACGTGTTCCGCAACGGCCTACCAGTCGGCCGAGCTTACTCAGTTGCCACTCACCACAATTGGGTAAGCCCCGCCGTGATCACGGCCACTCAAAACCGGTGCGTGCACGGGTAGTTCGCTGGAGGAGTACTCTGGTCGAGCCATCGCACCCTCGCCTCGCGCCGGGGGGTGAATGGCATGCGGGCATGCCGATGGCCGAGCCCACCAAAGCTCCGTGGCAGCGGAGATCGATCGACCCGGCCGTGTCCCGCTCAGAGGCTCGTAGCGTTAACAACTCAAAGGAGACTTATCCATGGTACAGAGGAGCGCGGCCAGCAGTGGAGCCGGCGGTGACGCAGCGGGGTATCTGCCCGTGCTCGTGGCCCTGATCGGCGGGGGTGCGGTTCTGCCGTTGCCCATCGAGCAGGGTCTCCGGGCCATCGCGCTCGCCATCGTGATCGTCGTCATCGTGCTGCACTGCCCCTGGTGGCGCCCCGGGCGTGGCGACGCCTGCCAGCCTGCGATGTGACCCCGTGCCTCCGGACGAGCGGAGGCGCAGCAAATGTGGGCGGTGCGCGAGGGTGGGGGTGACGGACCCCGCCCTCGCGTCCCGATGTTCGGCGGCATGGTCGAAGCCGCGCCTACCCATACCCAGCCGGGCGATACCGCGCCCTTTCCCCGGGCGCTCGGCCTGTGGAGTCGACTCCGGGTTCTCGCCTCGGCTTTCGTGCGACGCAACAGGTGGGACTGCCGATGTCATTCGTGGCCGCAGAAGGTCAATCTCCCCGACCTGATAGCGGCTTTACCGCCCTGTCCGCTGCCGCCCGCAGCGCCTGGGGGAAGTCGGACCGGGATCAGGGGAGTTGGCTGCCGCTTTGGCAGCATATGGCGGACTCGGGCGCTGTTGCTGGGCGGCTCTGGGACGCCTGGGTCCCGGATCAAGTGCGCAGGCTGATCGCGGAAGCCCTGCCCGGCGGAGAGGTGGACGCACGGCGGCTCGTTGTCTGGCTGGCTACCGTCCACGACATCGGGAAAGCGACACCCGCGTTTGCCCACCAGTACGAGCCCCTGGCCGGGCGGATGCGCAAGGCAGGTCTCGACATGCCGTACGAGCAGGCACTTCGCGACGACCGGCGGCTGGCGCCACACGGTCTGGCGGGGCACATCCTGCTTCAGGAGTGGCTGGAGCAGCGCCACGGCTGGACGGGCCGGAGTTCCGGGCAGTTCGCCGTGGTGATCGGTGGCCATCACGGTGTGCCGCCCGGGCATCACGCGCTTCACCACTTGCAGTTGCGTCCTGATCTCCTTAGAACGCCCGGACCCAGCGAGGGGCTTTGGAAGGACGTCCAGTACGAGCTCCTCACTGCCTGCGCCGAAGAGGCGGGTGTCGAGGAACGGCTGCGAGCTTGGACGACGGTACGGCTCAGCCAGCCGGTGCAGGTCATGTTGAGTGCGCTGGTGATTCTGGCCGACTGGATCGCCAGTTCCGTCGAGCTGTTCCCGTACGGGCGTCCGGCTGCCGACCGGCTGGAGAGGGCCTGGCGAGGGCTGGATCTGCCCGGTCCTTGGTGTCCTGACGAACCTGTCGGTTCGGCGTCCGAGTCGTTCGCGTCTCGGTTCGACCTTCCTGCGGGCTCCACGGTCCGCCCTGTGCAGGAGGAAGCCGTGCGGGTGGCCCGGTCCATGCCGGGCAGCGGACTTCTGATCATCGAGGCTCCGATGGGCGAGGGAAAAACCGAAGCGGCCCTCATGGCCGGCGAGATCCTCGCCGCGCGGGCGGGCGCCGGCGGCGTCTTCGTCGCCCTGCCCACCAGGGCAACGGGGGACGCCATGTTCGAGCGGCTGCTGAACTGGCTGGACCGGCTGCCCGGTGATACCGCGCCTGGCCGACCCGGCGCTCTCAACGACCGGCGTTCCGTCTTCCTCGCGCACGCCAAGTCCGCCCTCAACGATCAGTGGGCTGGGCTCGTGCGCGCCGGGTACCGCGACATCGCCGCTGTGGAGCTGGACGGGTCGGAGGAGATCAGCCGGCCGGGCGCCGCGGACCGTTCCCATCCGGCGGAGCTGGAGGCTCACCAGTGGCTGCGTGGGCGCAAGAAGGGCATGCTCGCCTCGTTCGCGGTGGGGACCATCGATCAGGTGCTGTTCGCGGGATTGAAGAGCCGGCATCTCGCCCTGCGGCATCTGGCGCTCGTCGGCAAGGTCGTGATCATCGACGAAGTCCACGCCTATGACGCCTACATGAGCACCTACCTGGAGCGGGTGCTTCAGTGGCTCGGGGCCTACCGCGTGCCCGTGGTGCTGCTGTCGGCGACGTTGCCCGCGGCCCGGCGGCGTGCCCTGGCCGCGGCCTACGCGGGCGGCCCGGTGGAGATCGACGCACCCGCCGACGCCTATCCGATCCTGACCGCGGTGGTGCCGGGAGAGGCCCCGCGCGTCACGCGCCCGGCGGCGTCGGGGCGCCGTTCGGAGATCCGCCTGGAGCCCCTGGACGATGACCTGGATGTGCTGGTCAGGCGCCTGGAAGCCGAGCTGGGCGACGGGGGCTGCGCGCTGGTCGTGCGCAACACGGTCGACCGGGTGCAGGAAGCGGCGGAACGGCTGCGTGAGCGGTTCGGTGAGCGGAACGTGACCGTCGCCCACTCGCGGTTCCTGGCGGCCGACCGCGCACACAAGGATACGTGGCTGCGGGAGACCTTCGGGCCGGACGGCGAGCGGCCTCCGGGTCCGCACGTTGTCGTGGCGAGCCAGGTGATCGAGCAGTCGCTCGATGTCGACTTCGATCTGCTGGTCACGGATCTGGCACCCACGGACCTGATGCTTCAGCGGATGGGGCGCCTGCACCGGCACGCCCGAAGGCGACCGGCGCGGCTGCGTGCACCGCTGTGTCTGGTGACGGGCGTGGAGTGGGGTCAGACGCCGCCGGAGCCGGTGCGCGGCTCCCGTGGCGTCTACCAGGGGACCCACACGCTCGTGCGTGCTCTTGCCGTGCTCCGGCCTCATCTCGACGGCCGATCGCTACGGCTTCCGGAGGACATCAGCCCGCTGGTCCAGGCCGCGTACGGCGATGAGCCAGTCGGTCCGGAGAGCTGGCGGTCTGCGATGGACGAAGCCAGAACCGCTCACCGCAAGCAGCTTGCCGACAAGCGGGAGCGCGCGGAGGTGTTCCGCCTCGGCCCGGTCCGTCGGCCGGGGCGGCCCATCGTCGGCTGGCTGGAGGCCGGGGTCGGAGAGGCCGACGAGACGCGTGCCGGCCGGGCTCAGGTGCGGGACGGGGAGGAAAGCCTGGAGGTGCTGGTGGTCCAGCGCCGTCACAACGGCTCCCTGGCCACGGTTCCGTGGCTGGGCCGTGGCCGGGGCGGCTTGGAGCTGCCCGAGCACTGCCCTCCGCCCAGCCGTGCCGCCGGGGCAGTCGCCGCGAGCGCTTTGACTTTGCCGTGGCACTTCAGCAAGCCGTGGGTCATTGATCGAACAATCGCCGAGTTGGAACGTTTTCATGTCGAAGCATGGCAAAGAAAGGACTGCTTTTGGCTCGCAGGTGAACTGATCCTCGTTCTGGACGCGAATTGTCAGACCCGGCTGGCAGGCTACGACCTCAAGTACAGCCAGGCGGACGGTCTGTTGATCAGGCCGGCCGATGCACGCGATGCGAGAGTGGTTGATCTGGTGCCTGCCTTCGATCTGGTGTCCCGGCCGTGGATTCCCGTGCAGTTCCACGACGGGGCGACCGGAGAGCTTTCACTGCGGGACGTCTTCGCCCGCGCCGAGGACGTCCGGCGGTTGGTCGGGGACGTGCCGACACAGGAGTTCGCGCTCATGCGACTGCTGTTGGCCATCGCGCACGACGCGCTGGACGGGCCGGAAGACCTCGACGCCTGGGAAGACCTCTGGCGGTCGGCCGAGCCGTTCGCCGGCGTCGCCGCATATCTGGACCGGCACCGGGAGCGCTTCGACCTGCTGCACCCGGAGCGGCCGTTCTTCCAAGTAGCCGGGTTGCACACGGAGAAGAACGAGGTGGCACCCCTCAACCGGGTGGTGGCCGACGTACCGAACGGAGAGCCCTTCTTCTCCATGCGGCGCCCAGGAGTGAGCGGGCTGAGCTTCGCGGAAGGGGCACGCTGGCTGGTGCACGCCCACGCGTTCGATCCCTCCGGCATCAAATCCGGAGCGGTCGGAGACCACCGGGTCAAAGGCGGCAAAGGGTATCCGCTGGGCGTCGCCTGGCCGGGAAACCTGGGCGGGGTCATGGCCGAGGGCGACAACCTGAGGGAGACCCTGCTGCTCAACCTGATCGCGCGGGACAGCAACGGCATCCTGCGGGACCGCGAGCCCGGCGAACAGGACGACCTCCCTGCCTGGCGTCGCGAGGCGCCCGGGCCCGGCCCTTCGGCGGACCTGGACGAGCCGGACGCACGCAGGCCATCGGGCGTATGCGACCTCTACACCTGGCAGTCCCGGCGACTGCTGCTCCATCACCACGAAGGCATGGTCACCGGCGTCGTGCTCGGCTACGGAGACCCCCTGTCCCCGTACAACAGGCTGAACGACGAGCCGATGACGGCCTGGCGGCGAAGTCTCGCCCAGGAGAAGAAGCAGCGCAAAAGCCCCATCTACCTTCCACGCCAGCACGACCCCAGTCGCGCAGCCTGGCGGGGCCTCGAAAGCCTTCTGCCGGCGACGTTCCAAGCGCAGGAGTCGATGTCGAGCGGGGCGGAGCCAGCGAGAGTCATCCCGTCCGGGATCGTCCGCTGGCTGCACCTTCTCGCCGCGGAAAAGGTGTTGCCCACGGAGCGGCTGATCAGGACCCGGACCATCGGCGCCATCTACGGCACCCAGCAGTCCGTGATCGACGAGATCGTGGACGACCACGTAACGCTCCCGGTCATCCTGTTGGACAAGACTCTGCCCGAGTACGCGGAGACGGCGAGACGAGCCGTTTCCGAGGCTGAGAACGCCGTCACCGCCCTCGGCCACCTCGCCGGCAATCTCGCCCGGGCCGCGGGCTGTGACCCCACGGCCCCCACCGCCACCGCCCGCGATCAGGGCTTCGGCGAGCTGGACGGACCTTACCGCCGGTGGCTCGCTGACCTGGGCAACACCGCCTCACCGCAGGCCGCGCACACGGAGTGGCGGCGCACGGCCCGCCGCATCGTGAGCGATCTGGGGGACAAGCTGCTGGATTCCGCCGGCCCGGCCAGCTGGGAGGGCCGGCGCATGGCGACCGCAGAGGGCGATGACCGTCTGATCGACCTCCCGCAGGCCGAGCAGTGGTTCCGCTCCCGGCTCAACAAGATCTTCCCCCCGCCATACCAGCCTCCGTCGTCCTCCGACACCGCCACCGACGCACCTCACAGCCCCGACGACTCCCCGGAGCCCACCGCATGACGCCCGTACCCGCGCAGGCCCGCCCGGCGGACCTGCGCTACTCGCCCCCTTCCTGGCGGCACAGCCCTCTGCGCACCGCCGCCGCGCGGCACATCCGCGGTCTCTACGCCGGCTACCGCGACGACCGTCCGCAGGCCGTCGCCACGCTCGCCCGGTTGCGGCGCGGCCTCGGGCAGCCCCTCCACGCCCAGCCGGACCTGTGGGGGCTGATCGGCTTCGACAGCTATCAGCAAGAGCTGCGAGAAGCCCCGCCACCGTCCGAGACGATGTACTGGGCAAAGGCAGCCACACTCGATCGCGCCGAGACCGCGCTGCACCTCACGCTGACGCTGTGGGCGCTGCACCAGCAATCCCACCGCGAGACGCCCGTGCACGTCGGCGGCTGGAGCCTCGGCCGGTCGGTCCGGCACCTGATGCGCACGAAAACGGCGGGGAAGGGTGCCGACCTCGCAGGCACGGACGGCACGGGCACAACGTCCCGGAAGGCCGACGTCGAGATCGACGAGCCCCTGCGGAAGCGCTTCGTCCGCATCGCCGCCGCCACCTCTCTCGACGTCATGGCGCAGCGCCTGCGCGAACTGGTCCTGCTGCTCCGGACCGCCGGCCTCCCGCTGGACTACGGACTGCTGGCCGACCAACTCCTCCGTTGGCAGGAGCCGGACGGGCCGGCCGAGGTTCACCGCTTCTGGGGACGGGACTTCCATCTCGCCGGGATGGACCGCCCCCCGGCAACCGAGTCCCGCGAGCACCAGGACGCCGCACCCGAGACCGCAGGAACCGTGACCGAACGGCTCCCCTCGGCCGACTGACCCTATTCGCCCCGCCCATCGACCAGCCAACACCCCTCCCCGACAAGGAAACCAGCGCTGTGACACGCACCATCCTCGACATCCACGTGCTCCAGACCGTCCCACCCAGCAATCTGAACCGGGACGACACCGGGCAACCGAAGACCGCCACCTACGGCGGAGTGCGCCGGGCACGCGTGTCCAGCCAGGCGTGGAAGCGCGCCACCCGCCGGGCGTTCGACGAACTCCTCGACCCGTCCGACCTCGGGGTCCGTTCCAAGAAGCTCGCCGACGAGCTGGCCGACCGCATCACCGCCGCCCATCCGTCGATCGAGCGCACCGCGGCCTGGGGCATCGCGGCCGAGACGTTGCAGACGGCGACCGGCTCCAAGATCGAGGTGCCCAGGCGGAAGAAGAAGGACGCCGAGGACGAGGCCCCCGAGACGGCCCCCGAGTCCTCCTACCTGATGTTCCTCAGCAGGCGGCAACTCGACGGGCTCGCCGCGCTGGCCGTCGAAGGTACCAAGGGCACCGACGACCTCAACGCGCTGAAGGCGTTCCTCAAGGCGAAGGAGAACAAGGCCCGGGCACGCGCCCTGGTGGACACCCGGCACTCCGTGGACATCGCGCTCTTCGGCCGGATGGTCGCAGACGCCACCGACCTCAACGTCGAGGCATCGACCCAGGTCGCCCACGCCCTCAGCGTCCACGCGGTCGACAACGAGTCCGACTACTACACCGCCGTGGACGACAAGAACACGGAGGCGGAGAAGGGCGCCGGGATGATCGGGACGGTCGAGTTCAACTCGGCGACGCTCTACCGGTACGCCGCACTGGACGTCGACCGGCTCCGGGACAATCTCGGTGTCGGCCTGCGCGATGACGAGTCACCCGACGAGCCGACCCGCCGCGCCGTCGAGGCGTTCGTCGAGGGCTTCATCGCCTCACTGCCCACCGGGAAGATCAACACGTTCGGCAACCACACCCTGCCGGACGCCGTGATCGTCAAGCTCCGCACCAAGCGGCCCGTCAGCTATGTCGCCGCCTTCGAGAAGCCGGTGGCCAAGCACCGGGAAGAGGGCGGCTTCCTGCGCGCCAGTTGCGAGCGGCTCGCCGCATACGTGCCGCACTTGGAGGAGCAGTACGGTCTTGCCGACGCGGGCAGTTGGGTACTGCGGATCGGCTCCGACACCGCGGCCCTCGCCGGCCTCGGCACCGAGATGAACAGCAAGGACCTGATCGAGGCCGTCGGCGCGGCGGTAACGGAGCGGCTGTCGTCGGGGGCGGCATGACCAGCGTCCTGCTTCTCCGGCTGGCGGGGCCCCTTCAGGCGTGGGGGTCCGCCGCCCGCTTCGCCCGCCGCACCACGGAGAACGCGCCGACCAAGAGCGGTGTTCTCGGCCTGCTCGCGGCAGCACAGGGCCGGGAACGCGACGCGGACCTGTCCGACCTGGCCGCCCTGCGGTTCGGTGTCCGCATCGACCAGCCGGGCACCAGAATCCGTGACTTCCAGACCGCTCATCACGCGGATTCCGGCAAGTCCATGCCCCTGTCGGAACGGTTCTACCTGGCCGACGCGGTTTTCGTCGCGGGCGTGGAGGGCGACGCGTCGTTCATCGAGGCCCTGCACACCGCTGTCCAGGCACCTGCCTTCCTGCCCTACCTGGGTCGGCGTTCCTGTCCGCCCGTCGAGCCCTTCGACCTCGGCGTGCGCCCGGACACCCATCTGATGCAGGCGTTCCGCGAGGAGCCCTGGCACGCGAGTGAATGGCACCGCGCGCGGACCCGGTCCCGGCGGACGCTGGACGTACTCCTGGACAGCGCTCACGGGGAGCCACCGCACCTCAGCCTTCGGGACACACCGGTCAGCTTCGATCCCCGACACCGCCGGTACGAACTGCGCGGAATCACCACCACCTCCGTCGAGCCGAACAGTGCCCCCCTCCCCGGGACACCGCCACCCCACGATCCGACCACCGCTCTGAGGAAGAGCTGATGTACCTGACTCGTTTCCGCGTCAACGCCCACCGCCGGGAGGCCCGGCACCTGCTCGCCTCCCCCCACCGCCTCCACGGCGCGGTGAACGGTGCCTTCCCCGAACCCCCCGCAGCCGACGGCACGGGGCCCCGCATCCTCTGGCGCCTGGACCACAACGCCCACAGCGACATCCTGCTGTTCATCGTGAGCCCTTCCCGGCCCGACCTCACCCACCTCGTGGACCAGGCGGGCTGGCCGGCGGCCACGGACGCCGAGGGGTGGCAGACCTACGACTACGGCGACTTCCTCGGCGCGCTGACCACCGGCAGCACCTGGAGTTTTCGGCTCACTGCCAATCCGGTGCACAGCATTCGCCGCAAGGAGGGTGAACCCACGAAACGCACAGCGCATGTCACGTTCCGCCACCAGGCTCGCTGGCTCCTCCAGCGCCAGGAGAAGAACGGCTTCGAAATCCTCACCAAGCCCGCGGGCCGACGGCTGCACATCGAGGGGGACGAACACCAGATGATCGTCCGCGACCACCGTCCGTTGCAGTTCCCCAAACTCTCCCGGGACAAGCAGCTCAACGTCAGCATCACGAAGGTGACCTATGACGGACGGCTGCGGGTCACCGACCCCGACCTGCTCCGCGGCACGCTCACCAGCGGCCTGGGGAAAGCCAAGGCCTACGGCTGCGGCCTGATGACCCTCGCACCGATCGGGTGACCCGTGCCGACCATCAGCCGGCGCACAGCGTCAACTCCGCGCGAACTCAACCGCATCGGTGACCGGATGTCCTTCATCTACCTCGAACGCTGCACCGTCCACCGGGCCGACAACGCCATCACGGCGGAGGACGCCGAGGGGGTGACCCACATCCCGTCCGCCACCATCGGAGTCCTGCTGCTCGGCCCGGGCACGCGCATCACCCACCAGGCGATGAGCGTTCTCGGCGAGTGCGGCGCCGGAGTGGTCTGGGTCGGCGAGCACGGCGTTCGCTACTACGCGGGCGGACGTGCCCTGACCCGGTCCTCCGGCCTGGTCGAAGCCCAGGCCACGCTCTGGGCCAACCGCCGTACTCGCCTGGAAGTCGCCCGCGAGATGTACCGACTGCGCTTCCCCGACGTAGACCCGGCCGGCCGGACCCGGCAACAACTCCTCAGCGCGGAAGGACACCGGCTGAGGGACTGCTACCGCAGGGAATCCGCTCGAACCGGCGTTCCGTGGCACCGTCGGGAATACCACCCCGGCGACTTCACCGCCGGTGACGCCCCCAACCAGGGCATCACCGCCGCGGCCCAGTGCATGTACGGCATCGCACACGCCGTCGTCGTCGCTCTCGGCTGCTCACCCGGCCTCGGGTTCGTCCATTCCGGCCACGAACGCTCCTTCGTGTACGACATCGCGGACCTGTACAAGACGGACGTCGCCATCCCGGCGGCGTTCGACGCCGCGATCGAAGGCACCGACGACATCGGCGCACGCACCAGGCGGGCGCTGCGCGACCGCATCAACAAGGGCCGCCTGCTCGACCGGTGCGTCCAGGACATCAAGACACTCCTGCGCTACGACGGCACCCGAGACACATCCGCCTCCGAAGACCGCGTGACCGTCCAGGGAGACCGGGACAGCCACTGGGAAGCGGGACGCAACCACGCGGACGACGAGATCATCTGGTGACCGTCATCGTCCTCACCAACTGCCCCGCCGGCCTCCGCGGGTTCCTCACCCGCTGGCTGCTCGAAATCTCCCCCGGAGTCTTCCTGGGCGCCCCCTCCACCCGCGTCCGTGACCTGCTGTGGGCTGAGGTACACAAGTACGCCGGCCAGGGCAGAGCCCTTCTCGCCTACCAGACCAACAACGAGCAGGGCTACACGTTCCAGACACACGACCACTCATGGCATCCCACGGATCACGAAGGCGTGACTTTGATCCACCGCCCCACGCGCAAACCCACGCATCGAACGGAACCCCAGACAGGCGGCGGCTCCCGGACAGCAGGCTGGAGCAAGGCCGCGAAGCGCAGGAAGTTCGGCGGCAGATGACCGAGCCGTCGAGGCGGATGACATCCGACATGGCCGCTATGGGTGAAATGGGAACTTCTTTGGAAGTAAGTAAAAACGGCCTCTCCGCCAGATAAAAGCGCAGGTCAGCTTCTCTGCTCCCCGCACCCGCGGGGCTGTTCCCATCACCGAGAGGTCCATGGCGGCCTCGGCCATCTGCTCCCCGCACCCGCGGGGCTGTTCCCTGCGCCATCACGGTGGTCTCGTACAGGGTGGCCTGCTCCCCGCACCCGCGGGGCTGTTCCCAGCATCGCGCC
Source organism: Streptomyces marincola (assembly GCF_020410765.1). NCBI lineage: Bacteria > Bacillati > Actinomycetota > Actinomycetes > Kitasatosporales > Streptomycetaceae > Streptomyces > Streptomyces marincola. Next base: position 4,160,270 of record NZ_CP084541.1, read on the forward strand.
CGCGACGATCAGCCACGAGAGCTGCTCCCCGCACCCGCGGGGCTGTTCCCCAGCTCAGCCCCAAATACATGACCCAAGACCACTGCTCCCCGCACCCGCGGGGCTGTTCCCCGCGACTGGGAGGGCGACATCGCCCAGGCGGGCTGCTCCCCGCACCCGCGGGGCTGTTCCCAAGGAGACGGCGCGGGGTTCCGCCCATCCATCCTGCTCCCCGCACCCGCGGGGCTGTTCCCCCTAGCGCGCCTCGCTGGATGTCTTGACGGATCTGCTCCCCGCACCCGCGGGGCTGTTCCCGCGATGCCCGAGAGCGTTCGTGATCGCCTCAGCTGCTCCCCGCACCCGCGGGGCTGTTCCCGTGGCCACGACGCGCTCGAAGAGGTCGACGGCCTGCTCCCCGCACCCGCGGGGCTGTTCCCCCCGGGGCGGCCCGCGCGCATCTGCGAGAGGACTGCTCCCCGCACCCGCGGGGCTGTTCCCGAGCCTCCGCGCCGCCAGGCGCCCGAGGGGGGCTGCTCCCCGCACCCGCGGGGCTGTTCCCGCGACGCCGTGGTCTTGCGGTACACGTGCAGTCTGCTCCCCGCACCCGCGGGGCTGTTCCCGAAGCGCGCGCCCACCACCGCATCGGGTTCTCCTGCTCCCCGCACCCGCGGGGCTGTTCCCCCAACGAACGCGAAGAACAGCGGCAGACCTGACTGCTCCCCGCACCCGCGGGGCTGTTCCCGTGCCGTTGAGCGACGCGGGCGCGGTCGGCCGCTGCTCCCCGCACCCGCGGGGCTGTTCCCTGCGCGCTCACGCGCGCGGTGGCCGCGCTGGTCTGCTCCCCGCACCCGCGGGGCTGTTCCCGCGACCGCCGGGACGCTGGTGGCCACCAGCCTCTGCTCCCCGCACCCGCGGGGCTGTTCCCTGCACCCCAACGGGGGCTCCAGCATGCGTGCTGCTCCCCGCACCCGCGGGGCTGTTCCCCCTCCCGACTACCGTCACGGACGAAAAGACTGCTGCTCCCCGCACCCGCGGGGCTGTTCCCTGGCGGAGGTATGGCGCCACCTCGACGTCAGCACTGCTCCCCGCATCCGCGGGGCTGTTCCGCGGGCGGCCGAGGAGCGGTCCGTGGCCCGGCACTGCTCCCCGCACCCGCGGGGCTGTTCCCACCACCCACAGCGCGGCCAGGCTGGCGTGCCCTGCTCCCCGTGCCCGCGTGGCTGCCCTCTCGGGGAGCAGGTCGGCCGGGGCGTTGCGGGCGTCGGTGATGCGGGCCGTTCACCGGCCGTGCAGCACGGGGGCGAGGTCGCCCCAGTTCGGGTCTGTTTCGGGTGGGTGCTTGGCCGGGGCGCGGGGGCGGTGTGGTGCTTGGCTGTGAACGGTCGCTCGTTGTGGGCTGGTTGGTCGGAGTCAGCCGGGACGGGGCGGGTCAGTAGGTCGACGGTGATGGTGGTGATGCGGGTGGTCGGGCGTTCTGGCAAGTCCGGTGTTGGTGGTCGAAGTTTGGGGTTGGGTGTTGGGCGTTGTGGGTGGCAGTAGGGTGCGTCGGGTGGATCAGGTTTCGCGTCTTCCGGCCTTGTTTCGTCTTGTTGTTACGGGTGGTGGGACTGGGGGGCATACGTATCCCGCGTTGACCGCGGTCCGTACGTTGCAGGCGCGGTTGGCGGCCGGTGGTGGTGTGCTGGATGTGTTGTGGATCGGGACGGAGACCGGTCTGGAGGCGAGGGTGGCGCCGGCGGAGGGGATTGCGTTCCGGACGGTGGCCACGGGGAAGATCCGCCGTTCCTCGAACCCGCTGAAGATGCTCGGTCCGGCGAACGTCAAGGACATGGCGCGGGTCCCGCTGGGTGTCGCGCAGGCCCGAAAGATCATCGGTGCGTTCCAGCCGGATGTGGTGCTGGCGACTGGTGGGTATGTGGCCGTTCCGGCCGGGCTGGCGGCGCGGATGTGCAAGCGTCCGCTGGTGCTGCACGAGCAGACCGTTCGGCTGGGTCTGGCGAATCGTCGGCTGGCGGGGTCGGCGGCCCGGATCGCGTTGTCGTCGGAGTCTTCGCTGCCGCTCCTGCCGCAGGAGGTGCGGTCGGCGGCCGTGGTGACGGGGAACCCGGTGCGGCCCGAAGTCCTGACCGGGGACGCGGACAGGGCGATCACCGCGCTGGGTGCGGTCGGCTTCGACCGGCGTCTGCCGACGCTGTACGTCACCGGTGGCGCGCAGGGCGCGCAGCAGATCAACGGCCTGGTCCGGGACGCGCTGCCGTGGCTGGTGGAGCGCGCGAACATCGTCCACCAGTGCGGCCCGGACAACGTCGAGGGCCTGCGGGCGAGCGCGGCCGGTCTCCCGCCGCATCTCGCGGGCCGCTACCACCTGACCGGGTTCGTCGGTTCCGAGCTTCCCGATGTGCTGGCGCTCGCGGATGTCGTTGTCTCCCGCAGTGGCGCGGGGACTCTCGCGGAGCTCACGGCGCTGGGCAAGCCGGCGGTCTTCGTGCCGCTGGCGTCCTCGGCGGGCAACGAGCAGGCGCACAACGCACGCCACCTCCAGGAGGCGGGCGCGGCGATCTCCTTGGAGGGGGAGGTCACCGCCGCGCACCTGCGCGAGGCGGTCGGGCCGCTGCTGACCGACCCGGCGCGGCGCGCGGCGATGGCCAAGGCCGCCAGGACACACGGGCGCCCGGACGCCACGGACCGGCTCGTGGACGTGATCCTCTCCGCCGCGAAGTGATCAGCAACGAACACCGCACATACCGGACCGCGCCCTCTTTGACGCAGACAAGGGCATGACGGGGGCTGCCGGACCGTTGTCGAAGGAGGCGGGCGCGTTCCGGCTGCCGGGGCACACCTCAACGGCCGTCGCGGGGGCGCGATGTCACCGATCGGCTCCCGCCGTGGTGATCGCCCTGCGCAGCTCGACGGCGACGCGCTCGATGTCCCGTTCCGCGAGGTGCTGGTGGAACGGGAGCGTCAGGATCTCGCGGCCGGTGCGTTCGGTCGACGCCAGCGGCCGGTACCACGGGTGGAACGCGGGCTGGGGGTGGTTGGGCGGGTAGTGCGTGCCGACGCCGATGCCGCGCTGGCGCAGCGTGCGGAACACCGCGTTCCAGCCGGTGGGGACGCGGACGGCGCACAGGTGGGGGACCGCGTGTTCGATGTCGACATCGACGAGGGCGACGCCGTCCATGTCACGCAGGGCGGCGTACGCGAGCCACAGCGCCTTGCGTATCCGCTCCGCCCGCGGGAAGTGGGGGAGTCGCGCGAGGCCGATCGCGGCGTTGAGGGAGGACATCTGCGCGCGCGTGCCGAACGTCTCGACGGTGTACGCGGTCGCCTCGGCCCGCCAGGCCGCGGACTGGGCGATGCCAAGGCCGCGGAGGCGTCGGCACGTTTCGGCTTCGGCCGGGTTGCGGGGCACGACCATGCCGCCGAGACCGCAGGTGAGGTTCTTGACCGGGCCGAAGGAGAAGCACGTCAACCGGCCGGTGGCGCCGACGCGGCGGGCGCCGTGCTGGGAGCCGAACGCGTGGGCGGCGTCCTCGACGACCGTGATGCCGCGCTCGTCGAGGACGGGCATCGCGTCGGAGAGGTCGACGGGCCGGCCGCCGTAGAGGACGGGGAGGACGGGGAGGACGGCCCGGGTGTCGGGGGTGAGGGCGTTCAGGACTATGGCGCTGTCCACGCATCCGGTGCGCGGGTCCACCTCGACGAAGCGCGGCCGGGCGCCCGTGGCGACGACGGCTTGGACGGTCGCGCAGAAGGTGAAGGACGGGACGAGTACCTCGGCGCCGGGTCCGACGCCGGCGGCCAGAAGCGCTATGTGGAGTGGGGGCGTGCCAGCGGCGGTGGCGACGGTGTCCTCCATCCCGAGGAACCGCGCGACGGCCGTCTCGAACTCATCCGTGACGGCGCTGTGGTTGTGGACGCCGGTGCGCAGAGCCCGGGTGGGGGCGGCCGGTTCGTCGCCGTAGAGGTACGGGCGTGCGTTGTGGGCAACGCCCGCCGGTTCGATGCGGGTCATCGTGGTGCCGTCCCTTCGCTGGTCGCCAGCGTCTCGTAGTACTTCGTGAGGGTGACGTCCGGCCGGTAGGTGAGCCGGGCGTGGTCGATGTCCTGGTGGAAGAGGCCGCGCACCAACTGCCCGACGTCGTCCGCACCGGCCGCGACCGAAGCCGGGAAGCCGCCGTCGACACGGGCGTTGGCCTCGGTGACCACGACCCGGTCGGGGCCGTCCCCGTCGAGCGGGAAGCCCTGGACGCAGCACGCCCCGGTGATCCCGACCGTCGCCAGGACGGCCCGCACGGCCGCCGCCACGGCGGGGTCGCTGAAGGTGCGGGAGACGACGGCGAGCCCGCCCTTGACCAGCAGCCGGTACCGCAGGATGGCCGAGGCCCGGCCGCCGCGATCGACGAGGCAGTCCGCGGTGAACTCCCGCCCCGCAACGCGCTCCTGAACGATCGGGCCCGGGACCAGCCCGCACAGCACCCGCGCACGCTCCCGCGTTCGGCGCACATGGACGCCTTGCGCGCCCTGGCCGTGCCTCGGCTTGACGACCAGCGGCCCGTTCGGCACCTGGTCGAGGCCACGGGGAAGAACGGTGCGCGGCGTTGGGATGCCGTGCTCGGCCATGGCGAGCGCGAACCGGTGCTTGTCGCCGCACAGCTCGACGGTGCCAGGCTCGGGGAGCCAGGTGGCGGCGCCGCGCTCCGCCAGCGGGCCGCGCAGGGCGACGAACTGCGTCAGCTCCCGCTCGACGGTCGACACGACAGCGTCGGGCCGCGCCTCGTCGCACAGCCGCAGCGTCGCGGCACGGTACCCCGAGCCGTCGGCGGGAACCGTGACGTGCGGCTCGACACCGGGCAGAAGGAGGCCGGGGGCGTGCGGGTCGGCGTCGGCCGCGACGACCGTGCAGCCCAGGCGCTGGAGTTCGCGGGCGAGGGCGCAGCCAGGGGCACCACCGACGCCGGTGACGAGGATGCGCTTCATCACGGTCATCACCTCCCCACCGTGGCCGCGGGCAACGGCCGCGCGAGGCGTGCGGTGCGCAGGGTGCTCGTCAGGGGCGCCCACCGATCGGTGTCGCGCCGGTACCAGTCGGCGGTCGCGGCCAGACCCTCCTCGAAGTCGCGCTCAGGCCGGTAGCCGCGTTCGCCCGCGGCCTTGCTCCAGTCGATGGAGTACCGGATGTCATTCGCCGGCCGGTCCTGGACGTACTCCACCGAGTCCCAGGCCGCGCCGCAGATGGCGAGAATGCGCCCGGTGAGGCCGCGGCTGCTGAGGTCCGTGCCGCCGCCGAGGTGGTAGACCTCTCCCGGCGTCCCGTCGCGCAGGACCCTTTCGATCCCGGCGCAGTTGTCCTCGACGTGCAGCCAGTTGCGGACGTGCTCGCCCCGGCCGTGCAGGGTGACCGTCCCGCCCGTCAGCAGCCGGGTGAGGAACAGCGGAACGATCTTCTCGGGGTGCTGGTACGGCCCGTAGTTGTTCGAGGACCGGGTCACGCAGACCGGCACCCCGTAGGTCCGGTGGTACGACAGCGCGATCAGGTCACTGGCCGCCTTCGACGCGGCGTAGGGATCGGACGGCCGCAGCGGCGCCTCCTCCTCGCGGCGCCCTCGGGCATCGGGCCGTGGACCTCGTCGGTCGAGACGTGCACGAAGCGTTCGGCGCCCCCGGTCCCGACCAGGCGCGCCCTGCTGCACGCCGTGGGGAACACGGCAAACGCGGTCGGCATCTCGTCGCCTTCTTCGGCTGCCTCTACTCCGCGGCGGCACGCCCGGCCGAGGTGGTGGCGCTGAAGCTGCCGCAGTGCACCCTTTCGCGCCGCGGCCGGGGCCGCCGCTCCGGGGGACACGCGTGGGGGCAGACTCCGTATCGCCACCCTGAGCCCCCTCGCCCCCGCCCCGACCCGATCTTCCGGTTGGGGTGCTTCCGGCCAGGCGGTATCCCGAGGCAGACCGGCACATCTGTGAACGGGGCGTTGAGCGCGCGGCCGGGCCATCCGTTCGTCCGGCCGCGCGCCACCCGAGTCCGCGCCTTCAGCGGGTGGTTCGGCTCACGGTCCCGCTACGGGTGGCGTGGCGCCCGCGGTGGCGGGCGACCTGGAGCGGGTTGATGACGTGCAACGGGCTGACCCTGCTTCGAAGCACTTCAGCTGTCGCCGCGTCAGCCGTCACCGTGTCCCTCCTCTCCGGCCCGCCTCTTGACGGGCGGTCGGCCACTCTGCCGGAACGTCCGCGCGCGCGGGCGCCGGCCCGGGCCGGTGGGCGCCGCCGCCGGGGGTGAACGGACGGAAAAAACGGACAGAATTCCACACGCTCCGAGCTCTTGACTGGGAACATCCCTGTACATACGCTCCCACATGTTCATGGTTGTCCACGTACAAAAAGAGCCGGTGTGCATCAATGAAGATCGCAGTTGTCGGAAGCTACGGGGTCGGTCTGACCATGCGGGTGCCCAAGGCGCCCGCCGCGGGTGAGACCGTCTCGGACGGCGCCTTCGCCGAAGGCCCCGGTGGGAAGGGCTCCAACCAGGCCATCGGCGCCGCCCGCCTGGGCGCCGACGTCTCCTTCCTCACCGCCGTCGGCGACGACGCGTACGGCCACGCCGCCCGCGCCCTGTGGGAGCGGGAGGGCGTCGACGCCGGTCAGGTGGTGACGGGGCGGGGCGCGACCATGGTCGGCTTCATCCTGGTCGAGCCCTCGGGCGAGAACCGCATCGCGATCGCCCCCGGCGCCTTGGACGAGCTGACCGCCGACTCGGTGGCGGCGTTCCGCCCGGCGATCGCCGCGGCCGACGTGCTGGTCGTCTCCATGGAGATCCCGGCCGACGCGGTCAGCGCCGCCCTGCGGATCGGGCGCGAGGAGGGCACCAACACGCTCCTCAACCCGGCCCCGGCCCGCCCGCTGGCGGACGAGGACTGGCCGCTGATCGACGTGCTCACCCCGAACCAGACCGAGGCACCCGTGCTGCTCGGCCTCGCCGAAGGCCACGGCCTCGGCGACGCCGACCTGGTCGCCGCGCTGCGCGCCCGCACCGGCGGCTCCGTGGTGCTGACCCGCGGCGGCGCCGGCGCGCTGGTCGCCGACGCGGCCGACCAGGGCGGCGCCCCACAGGTGGTGCCCGCCCGCCGGGCCGCCCGGGTCGTCGACACCACCGGCGCCGGCGACTCCTTCACCGCCGCGCTGGCCACCGCCCTGGCCGGCGGCCAGCGGCTGACCACCGCGGTCGGCTTCGCCGCCGCGGCCGGCGCCCACACGGTCTCCGTGGCCGGTGTCATCCCCGCCCTCCCCACCCGGGAGCAGCTGAAGACCGAGATTGGAACCCCCTGATGACCACGACCACCGCACCGGCGCGGGCGTCCTTCGACTTCCGCGCGCTCCTCCAGGCCCGCGAGTCCGGAGTCTTCGCGGCGCTGGTACTGCTCTTCGCCCTCGGCACCGTGCTGTCGCCCAGCTTCGCGTCCTCCGACAATCTGCTCTCGGTGGGCCAGCAGATAGCGCAGATCGGCATCATGGCGATCGGCGCGACCTTCGTCATCGTCAACGGCGAGATCGACCTCTCCGTCGGCTCGATCTACGCCCTGTCGGCGATCACCACCGGCATGATCATCTCCGAGGGCGGCGCCTGGCCACTGGCCATCCTCGCCGGCCTCGCGGTCGGCGCACTGGCCGGGCTGCTCAACGGCCTGGCCGTGGTCGGGCTCGGCGTCCCGTCGTTCATCGTCACGCTGGGCACGCTCAGCGTCTACCGCGGTGTCGCGCTGCTGATCTCCGACGGCGCGCCGATCTCGCTCAGCTCCAGCCAGGACGGCGTGGCCGACTTCAACCTGCTCGGGCAGGGCCGGCTGTTCGGCGTGGTGCCGATGCAGTTCGTGTTCTTCGCGCTGATCGCGGCGGTCGGCATCCTGCTGCTGTCCCGCTCCCGTCTGGGCTTCAACACCTACGCGGTGGGCGGCAACCAGGAGGCGGCCCGCCTGGTCGGTATCAACGTCAAGCGGGTCAAGCTGACCGCGTTCGTGCTCTCCGGCTTCACCGCCGCGGTCGCCGGCGTGCTCGGCCTGTCGTTCCTCTCCTACGTGCAGGGCGTCACCGGCAGCGGCCTGGAGCTGACCGTCATCTCCGCCGTGATCATCGGCGGTGCGGCGCTCTTCGGCGGCTCCGGCACGATGTGGGGCACCGTGATCGGCGTCGCCTTCATCGGTCTCCTGCAGAACATCCTCAACATCAAGGGCATCTCGTCCTTCTGGCAGACCATCGTCACCGGCCTGGTGATCATCGCCGCGGTGGCCGCCGACACCTGGCAGCGGAAGCGCAAGACCCGGGCGTGACCGCCCCCTCCCCGCCCCGCGCAGCCCACCGCCCCGTGCCCGGACACGACAAAGGAGTTCCGATGTCCCCTCGCACCACCGCCCGCCGCATCCTGGCAGCCGGCGCCCTCGCCGCCACCGCGCTGACCGCCAGCGGGTGCGGCATGATCACCGCAGAGAACGGCGGGTCCACCTCCTCGGACGGCGGGTTCCAGCTCGCCGACCACATCCAGGACCGCATCGACGACGGCCAGCCGATGCGCATCAAACTCAGCTACCACGACCCGTCGCTCGCCTTCGCCGCGCCGATCAGCGCCGGCATGGAGCGGGCCGCCGACGAGTTCGGCGCGGACGTCCAGTTGATCGGGCCCACCGGCGGTGACGCCGCCCAGCAGGTCTCGGAGCTTCAGACCCTCATCCAGCAGAAGTCGGTGGACGGCCTCGCGGTCTCCTCCTCCTCCAGCGACGCCCTCAAGCCGGTGATCGCGCAGGCGTACAACGCCGGCATCCCGATCGTCTCGTTCAACACCGACAACCCGGACTCCCAGCAGATGGGCTTCGTCGGCCAGGACCTGCGGAGCTCCGGCGCCGCGGAGGCCGAGGAACTGCTGAACGTACTCGGCGAGGACGCCACCGGCAAGGTCGTCGTCTTCTCCGTGGACACCGGCGCCGGCTGGTCCCACGACCGCTTCGGCGGCTTCGAGGAGGCGCTCGCCGACTCCGGCCTTGAGGTGGTCGGCCCGGTCAACGTCGGCAACGAGCCCAACGCCGCCTACAACACCGTCGAGTCCACCATGTCCGGCCAGTCCGGAGTGGCCGCCATAGCCGGCCTGGACTGCTGCTCCACCACCGCCGCCGCGCAGTGGGTCCAGCAGTCAGGCAACGCCGACGAGATCGCCGTGGTCGGCTTCGACCTGCTGCCGGCGACCGCCGAGTACATCGAACGCGGCGTCGTCGACTTCACCATCAGCCAGAACCCCGCAGAGCAGGGCTACCAGGCGGTGAAGGTGCTGCACGACTTCCTCGTGGACGGCGCCGAGATCGGCGGCGTCGACACCGGCTCCCAGTTCATCACCGAGGAGAACCTCGCCGACGCCACGGTGGAGGGCTGATGGCCACCCGCACCGCACCGACCGGGCGGCCCACCGCGGCCGGGGACGGCACACCCGCCGTCAGCGTCCGGGGGCTGAGCCGCAACTTCGGCCCGGTCCGCGCCCTGACCGACGTCGGGTTCGACGTCCCCACCGGCGAGATCACCGCGCTGCTCGGCGAGAACGGCGCCGGCAAGTCCACCCTGCTGAAGATCCTCGCCGGCCTCCAGCCGCCCAGCTCCGGCACCGTCACGGTGTTCGGCGAAGAGGTCACCACCTTCGACCCGAGCACCGTGCTCAGCCGGCACGGCGTGGCGATCGTCCCGCAGGAGCTGTCGCTGCTGCCGGACCGCAGCGTCGCCGAGAACGTGCTGGCCGGCGTCGAGCCCGGGCACCGCTGGTTCCCCTCCCGCCGGCAGATGCGGGACCGCACCGCGGAACTCCTCGGCGAGCTGGAGCTGGACCTGGACCCCAACGCCACCGCCCGGTCCATCGACCTGGCCACCCAGCAGCTGGTCGTGGTGGCCCGCTCCATCGCCCGCGGCTGCCGGGTGCTGATCCTGGACGAGCCGACCGCGATGCTCACCCCCGCCGAGGCCGAGCGGCTGTTCGCGCTGATGGCGCGGCTGAAGGCGGCCGGCACCACGATGCTCTACGTGTCGCACCGGATGCCGGAGATCTTCCGGCTCACCGACCAGATCGAGGTGCTGCGGGACGGCAGCCACGTCGCCTCCTGGCGGACCGCCGAGACCACGCCCGACCGGGCCGTCGCCGCCATGGTCGGCCGGGAACTCGGCCAGTTCGAGGAGCGGGAGCGACGCGGCCGGCCCGACCGGCGGCCCGCCTTGGCGGTCACCGGGCTCAGCGGCCGCCGGCACTCCGACATCACCCTCGACGTGCGCCCGGGCGAGATCCTCGGCGTCGCCGGGCTGCCCGACTCCGGCCGGGTGGAGCTGCTGCACAACATCTTCGGCGGCGACAAGGGCACCGGCGGCACCGTCGAGGTGCTCGGCACCGACTACCCGCGGCGCGACCCGATCAGCAGCGTCGAGCGGAAGCTCGCCTTCGTGCCCGGCGAGCGGCGCGCGCAGGGTCTGCTCACCACGATGAGCGTGGGCGAGAACATCGGCGTGCTGACCACCGGCACGCTCAGCCGGTTCGGCTTCGTGCGGCGCCGCGCGTTCGACCGGGACGCCGGCGAGCGGGCCACCCGGATGCGGGTGAAGACCGCCAGCCTGAACCAGCCGATCACCAACCTGTCCGGCGGCAACCAGCAGAAGGCCGTGCTGGCCCGCTGGCTGGCCATCGACCCGGGCGTGCTCATCCTCGACGAGCCCACCCGCGGTGTCGACGTCGGCGCCAAGGCGGAGATCTACGAGCAGTTGTTCGCGCTGGCCGAACAGGGCCTGGCGATCCTGTGCTCCTCCTCCGACCTGCCGGAGCTGCTCACGCTCACCGACCGGATCGCCGTGCTCAGCCAGGGCCGGCTGGCCGACGTGGTGGACACCGCCACCGCGACGGAGGAGTCGATCATGGCGCTCGCCACCGGCATGACGACGGCCGACGGCGACCCGCCGGCGGAGTCGGCCGCCTGACCGGCCCACCCACCAGACCCAACCCCCACCCATGGAAGGACCGCGACGATGAAGCGCACGGGAATCCTCAACGACCGCCTCAACGGCGCCCTCGCCACCCTCGGCCACACCGACCTGATCATGGTCGTCGACGCCGGTTTCCCCATCCCCCGCGACGCCCACCGCGTCGACCTCGCCCTCGCCGAGAACCTGCCGGACCTGCGCACCGTGCTCGGCCTCATCGCCGACGAGCTGGTCGTGGAGGGCGTGGTCCGCGCCGACGACGTGCCCAGCAACAACCCGCGGCTCGACGAGTGGCTCAAGGAGCGGTTCGCCGACGCCGAGTTCACCACCCGCACGCACGCCGAGATGCTCGGCGGGACCGCCCGGCAGGCCAAGGTCATCGTGCGCACCGGCGCGTTCGAGCCCTGGGGCAACATCGGCCTGTTCTGCGGCGTCGACGTGCCGAAGTGGTTCGGCGGCGACGGCGTCATCGCGCCCGACTACTACGCCGACAAGCTCTGACCGCCGGCCCCACCCCGGGCCACCCCTCGCACGCACCGCACAACAGCACGCACCGTACAGAGAGACGACCTGACGTGACGGAAACCCTCACCACCACGGATCTCCAGCCCGCCGAGCTGGCCCCCTACATCCAGCACACCCGGATCGACGCCGACGCCACCCGCGACGACATGGTCGCCCACGCCCGGGAGGCCGTCACCCACGGCTTCAACGCCGCCATGGTGTCCGCCTCCTGGGTGCCCCTGGTCGCCGCCGAGCTGCGGGGCACCGGCATCGAGGTCGCCTCCGCCCTCGACTTCCCCACCGTCGGGGTGATGACCAGCGCCGGCAAGGCGGCCGAGGCGGCGGAGATCGCCCGGCTCGGCGCCACCCAGCTCGACATCGGCGTGCAGGTCGGCTGGCTCAAGAGCGGCCGGTACGACGACTTCCGAGAGGACATCGCGGGCGTCGTCCGGGCCAGCGGCCTGCCGGTCAAGGTCATGCTCGAACTGCCCCTGCTCACGGAAGCGGAGAAGCAGGCCGCGGTCGAACTCGCCATGGAGGCCGGCGCGAAGTACCTGAAGAACGCCAGCAGCGGGCAGATCGAGACGGCGAACCCGGAGAGCATTCGATACCTTGTCGAGCGGGCCCGTGACGGAGTCCTCGTCAAGGCGTCCGGTTCGATCAAGACCTACCGGCAGGCGCTCGACCTGCTCCGCGCGGGCGCGGTCCTGCTGGGCACCAGTGCCGGGATCTCGATCGTCACCGACACCGGCGACGAGAGCACCACGAGCTACTGACCGCCCGTCCCGTGGTCCCGGCCGGCACACCCGGCCGGGACCGCGGGCGTCGTGCGCGCGGGTCGGTGAGGGCCCGCACGCACGCTGACACGCAGGGATACGGAGAGAAGAGCGACCGTGAGCGCCACGCCGAACGAGGCGGACCGCCCGGACATCAAACGGGATGTCCCCATGGCGATCCACGCCCAGATCTCGGAACACATCAGGTCGCGCATCGCCATGGGCGAGTGGCCCGCGCACTACCGGCTCAAGAGCGAACCGGAACTCGCTCAGGAACTGGGCGTCAGCCGCGGCACGGTGCGCCGCGCCCTGGCGACGCTGATCGAGGAGGGGCTGCTGCGGCAGGTGCGCGGCCGCGGCACGTTCGTCACCTCCACCACCATCGAGCCCGCCATCGCGCAGAAACTCACCACACTCTCCGAGGACTTCGCCCACCAGGGCGTCGTCACCAGCACCGACGTGCTGCGCTGCTCGCTCATCGAGCCGCCCCGGCCGGTCGCCGCGCTGCTCGACATAGTGCCGGGCGCCACCGTGCTGGAGCTGGTGCGGCTGCGCCGCACCGACGAGGGTCCGGTCGCGCTGCTCTACAACTACGTGCGCACCGACGTCACCCCCGGAATCGAACGCGTCGACTTCACCGGCGCCAGCCTCTTCGGCGTGCTGGAGGGCACCTACGGCCTGAAGATCGCCACCGCGCGCCGCACCTTCAGCGCGGAACCGGCCGCCAGGGACGTGGCCGACGCCCTGGAACTGACGCCGGGCGCGCCGGTGCAGTACCTCCAGCAGGTCACCTACCTGGCCGACGACCGGCCCGTCGAGTACTCCGACGTCTGGATCCACAGCGGCCGCCTGCACGTCACCTCGCTCCTCTCCCGCCGCTGATTCCCGCTGCGCGGGGCGCCTCCGGCGAGAGGAGCGCGGCGCGCGCCGCCGCGCACCTGCCGGCCATCCGCACCGCCGAGTCCGCCGCACGTTCCCGACACGCCGAACACAGAACGCGCGCATGAACCGGTTGTCCGGAAGATCCCGCAGCGACTCCACCCTGGCCCGGTGCGCCGCGCGCGCTGCGGCTATCGCGGAGCGCTCCCTGGACTGCTCACGGCTCCGGCTCTGCTTCCCCCGACTCGCCTTCCCCACCACACCCCCAGCAACTTCCCCATCACACTGACGCAGCCCCATCCGACCGCCCAGACGCGGCTGTCGCCCGAAGGCCACCGGAGATCGTCCGGAACGGCACGGCTGATCCGTTGAGGCCCGTGGCGTTGCCGCAACGGCTACTGCACCAGCGCGGCGAGGGCCTGGTCGGCCATCCGCACACCCATCGTGGCCGCGATGGTGGTGCCGGCCTCCAGGAGCTTGTCCTTGAGCTGGGTGGCGAACTGGCGCAGGCGACCCGGCTCGGGGCTCTCGGAGGTCGCCTCGGCATGGAGGTCCTGGGCGACGCGCTCCAGCTCCAGGCGGTCCGTCTGCGACACGTCCAGGGTGGTGCTGACCTGGCCGATGTACCCGGCGAGCTGGGCGAACAGTGTCGGGTCGGCGCGGCGACCACCACCGCGTCGATGCCGCGGCGGGCCACGAGGCAGTCAAGGGTCTGGCGCACGGCGTCCGGAAGCGTCTGCTCCTCGGCGGGGAAGGGCTGTCGGCGTGGCTCGGCGGCGGCGTCGATCCGCAGACGGTCGCCAAGCGCGCCGGGCACAGCGTTGCGGTGCTGCTGCGGGTGTACGCGAAGTTCGTCAACAACAGTGACGACGCGGCCAACGCCAGGATCGCGGCACGCCTCGGGGAGCCGCGCCGCGGCCTCTAGAAGGCGCGAAACTGTCCCACAAATACCCCACACGCGCTGGTCAGGACGCGGAATCCGGTGGGACGAAGTGGGACATTAGCCGCATTGCGCCTGCGGAGTGTTCGAAAGAACGAGAACGGCCCCCGGCTGCGTTTCCGCAGGCCAGAGGCCGTTGTGTTGGAGTGGCGGCGCCAGGATTCGAACCTGGGAAGGCTGAGCCGGCAGATTTACAGTCTGCTCCCTTTGGCCGCTCGGGCACACCGCCTCGCAACGCGGTAAACGATACCTGATCCCCCGGGGTGGTCCGCCACTCGGTTGTGCGGGCGGATTCGGGCACGGGCCGTTCCGCTCGGTGAGGCGGGCGACGATCTTGGCGTTGGCCGCGTCGCCGCTGCTGTTGTTCGGTACGTGCCGGCTTTCGGTGGCGGCGGGAGGCGGTGGCCATGTGTGTCGCTCGAAGGGCGGGGTGCGTGCCGGTTCTGGCCGGTGCTGTGGTCCGGCCCTGCGTGGCCGCTGGTCAGTCGCGGTGGGAATGGGTCGGGTGGTCCGGTTACCGGTTGCGGGTGGCGAGGTGGCTCAGGGGGTTGCCGCGGTGGTGGTGGCCTCGATGACCGTGTCGGGGGCGTGGGGCATGAGGGCGGCGGGTTCGAGCAGGAGGATGGCGTCGGTGCGCATGATGGGGTGGCGCAGCACCAGAGCCCGACGGTCCGCGGGAACGGCCCCGCGGGTGCGGGGAGCAGACCCCCAGGTGATCGATTCCGTGAGGTGCTGTTCCCCGTGCGCCCTCTCGACATCGGGGGGCATCGGGAACGCGGGGCGGGCCGTGTTCGGTCTGGGGCCTGTTCCGGGCCGGGTACGCCGCATCGACCTTGGCGGTGGGCGGGGCGAGGTGTCGGGCTCGGGTGCGTCGGTTCACAGTGGTCCGGCCAGGACCGGTGGGTAGGGGATTGTCCGGCTCTCCTGCTGGAATCGGTGAGAGAAGTCCCCCATCACCGCGGCGACCGGGGCGTGGCGGGTGAGGATCGCCGCGACCGACGCCGGGATGTCGGCGGGGATGGTGCCCTGGGCGCATGTGCGCACGAACGCCCGGCGTTCCTCGGGCCCGTGCCCGTACAGAGCGACGGCCAGCCAGTTCACCAGGTGCGTGACGCTGTAGCACTGGTCGTAGGTGAGGTGCTGGTCGAAGAAGTGGACCTCGTCCTGTGCCAGCTCGAAGCGGGAGGAGATGGCGAGGCCGTAGTCGGCGAAGAAGAGCCGCCGGCCGTCGGTCAGGATGTTGCGGAAGTGGGTGTCGAAGTGCAGCAGCCCCTGGGCGTTCATGAACGAGATCCCGGCCCGCAGTTCGCTCTCCACCATGGCGCAGGCCCGCTCCGCCGCCTCGGCCCCGGCGTTGATCTGCCCGCCCAGCCAGTCGTGCAGGTTCCGCGGGATGTACTCAAGGAACAGCAGCAGGCTGGCCGACGAGCGCTGAAGGCCCTCGATCCGGCCGCGCACCTCCGGCCCGCCTCCCCAGTGGGCGACGGCCCGTTCGACATCGGCCAGTTCCTCGGGGAGCGGATGGCCGGAGTCGGTGAGCACCCGCCAGTGGTACATCAGGGGAAAGCCCTCGTGGTCGCCCGCGATGACCCAGTTCGTCGTCATGGTGTGCACGGCCAGTTCCCGCCAGGCGCCGAACCCCGGGCTGCCGATCCTGCCGATCCCGTAATGGCAGAAGTCCGGCAGCTGGAACAGGTTGGCCGTGGAGTGAACGTTCTCCGGCCGCCGTTCCAGGTCGGTCAGGCGTATCCGCTTGACGAACACCGGCGTTCCCGCGACATCGAGCAGCAGGGTCGTCCCGCCGATGCCGGAGCCGATCGGTGGGGCGGCGTCGACGAGTGCACGCAGTCCGCGGTCACCGCGCAGTGTCAGCGCCGTGGAAACGGCACCGTGGGCGGCCAGCCGCGCACCGCGCGACATGTCGGGGATGGTCACCTGTGCCTCCAGCCGCCCCCGCCTCTCGCGCAGCACGCCGACGAACGCCGGGCAGGAGCTGCCGCCACCCTTTCACGACGTGGAGCCCCGCGTGTGCGCCGCGGGCCGCGGTGGCCATGCCGTGCCCGCCATCGCCGGTGGACGCCGTCGCCTCGCCCGGCTCAGCGGTTCAGCGGACCTCGCGGCGCGCGGGCCGTCGAGCCGCCGCGCGGCGGGGGGACGCCTGCCGCCGACGTGCGTTTCCGTCGACGGCAGACTGGAGGCTCGCACTGGACATCCCGAGCGCACGAGTGCAGAAGAACGTTCCGTCGCCGCCCTGGCGGACCCACGTGCTCCCCACCGGGTCCGCACGTCACGAATGAGTGAGGAAGCGTGAACAACTCCCTCCCGGTCGTCCTGGTACACGGTTTCTGGCACGGCAGTTGGTGCTGGGCCCCGGTGGCCGAGCAGTTGGCCGGCCGCGGGATCCAGTCGGTCGCGGTCGACCTCGACGGACACGGGCTTCGCGGCCCCAGGTTGAGCAGTCGATGGGCGCGGCCGTTCGACGCGGAGGCGTTCGCCACCGAACCCTCACCGGTCAGGGGCATCACCGCGTCGTCCGCGGCGGCCTCACTCGCTGAGACGATACGGACGATCGGTGCCGGCCGGCCGTGTCTGGTGGTGGCGCACAGCATGGGCGGTGCCGTCGCCACCGCACTGGCGGAACTCGCTCCGGAACTCGTCGGCGGGCTGGTCTACGTGTCCGCGATGGCACCGGTGAGCGGGATGCCGGCGGCCTTCTACGGCACCTGCCCCGAGAGCGCCGGTGAGAAGCTGTTCCAACTCCTGGCGGCCGACCCCGCGGTGGTCGGGGCGGCTCGCATCGACTTCGGCGACCCGGACCGCCGTGACCAGATCAAGGAGGTCTTCTACAACGACGTCGACGACCGCACGGCGGATGCCGCGATCGCCCTGCTCAGTCCTGATGGTTCGGTGGGCATCCCCGATGAGGCACTGACCGTCACCGCGCGGCGTTACGGCGGCGTCCCGCACGCCTACGTGACCTGCGCCCGCGACAACGCCGTCCCCCTGGCGCTGCAACACCGGTTCATCAAGGAGATCGACGCCGTGTCGGCCTCCCCGACGACGGTCACGGAACTTGATTCCTCCCACTCACCTTTCCTGTCCCAACCTGCCGCACTCGCCGCGGCGATCGCCGGCATGACTGCCCTGCGGCGGACTCGGTGAGGTGTCGCCTCCTGCGGTGTCCCGGCGCGAGACGGGGCTCGGCTGCTCGACCATCCGTGTGAGAAACGTGCGTCGGCGTCGAGGCCCCACCGCCCGCGTGCACGGTGGCGAGTCGCGGGACGCCGGGGCGCGGGTGGCGGTCCTGGGCCGGTGGGCCCGGGACCGCCACGCGCGGACCGTTCCGGTGGCTTGCGGTCAGGAGGTGAGGTAGGCGTCGATGATGGTCTGGGTCGTGGTGTTGCCCTGGGCGTCGGTCACCTCGGCCCGCAGGGAGACGCTGCCCCCGGCGGGCGGGTTGGCGACCTGGGCCGCGCCGGAGACCAGCGGGGCCTGGGTCCAGGTGGTCCCGCCGTCCGCCGAGTAGGAGACGGTCAGCGACTGGTGGCCGCCGTTCGCCGCGGACCCCTGAACGGTCACCGGGATGCCGGTGGTCTGCCCGCCGGGCAGGGTCGAGTCGAGCCCGAGGCCGGGCGTGAACCGGACCACGCTGAACGGCAGCGCGACGGGCGTGTCACCGGAGACCTCCGCCGAGGTGAAGGTGGCGTCCAGAACGACGCGGGTGCTCACCGCCGAGGGCGGGATGTCGCCGTCCGAGTCGTCCCGGTCGAACTCCCAGACCAGCCGGTAGTCGGCCTCGCCGGCGGGGACGTCGAAGTCCACTTCGTCGAGCCGGGTGTAGCTGCGCCCGTGGACCTGGCCGTCTCGGTACAGCGTGGCGAACAGCTCCCGGTAGCCGGTCGTCCCGCGGTGGCCGCTTCCGTCGGCGAAGGGGTAGAGCCGGGCGGACAGGGTGTTGCCCTGCCGGAAGAGCCCGTCGTCCGCCCCCAGCACGGGGCCGAACACGCCCGCGTTGAAGGTGTAGTCGTAGGTCTCACCGGCCTGGTACGCGACCGGGTCGGCGACCAGGGTGACCTCCTCGAACCGTCCCCTCATCTGCCGGAACTCCAGGCTCCAGGGCTCGGTACCGCCCTGCACCCACACCTCGGTCGTGGTCGGCAGGGGCCGTTGCACCGGGGTCGTCCAGCTCGTCACCGGCGGCTTGACGACGATCATGCCGTCGCGGTCGGGCAGGGTCGTGCCCTGGGCCACGTCGATCCGGGCCAGTTCGGACAACGGCATCTCGCGGTCCAGGCCGGTGTAGAAGGAGCCCGTCCGCTGGTCCATCGGGTGGTATTCCTTGCCGTCCGCGTGCAGGACCGCCTTGGCGTAGGAGCTGAACTCCCAACCCGCGTCCAGCTGTCCGATCTGCGCGGTGCGCAGCTTCTCGGTCGGGGAGGAGACGGACAGGTAGTTGTGCGCGCCCAGATCGCCCTCGGCCGCGCCCACGCTCCGGTAGCCGACGCTGAGCGAGGCCAGGTCGGCCTCGGGGTCGGGCACGCTCAGGGACATCGGCTCGGCGACGGTGGTGTCGAAGGAGAGCGTCATGTCCTCGACCGGGACGAAGCTGGGGTCGACCAGCCACACCCTTCCGTTCGGCGCTCCGTTCTCGCCGGTCTCCCGCACGATCAGGTCCATCGTGTAACTGCCGTGCGGCAGCACGATGTCCCGGGAGGAGCCGCTGGAGAACTGGTGGAGACGCCCGGTGCGCACGTCCGCGAAGAAGATGGTCCAGGCGGTCTCCGGCTCGCCGTCGGCGCCCAGGACCTCGACGTCGAAGTCGAAGTCGGCCTGGTCCAGGTTGAACGCGCCCGGTGTGGTGACGGTCTGCCCGCCGCCGGTGGCGGTGACGGTCATGTCGTAGAACCCGTGGCCGGTGCCGGCCGGGGCGAGATCCGCGACCACGGGCACTCCCGCCGTGCCGCCGGCGGGCACGGTGACCTGGTCGTCCTGGAGGGTGAACGTTCCCGCGGGCGCGGCGGCGCCGTTGGGGCCGCGGGTGGCCAACTCCAGGTCGAGGGTGACCGGTTCGTCGCCCAGGTTGCGGTAGACGAGGTCCCGGGTGATGGTCGTCGGGTTCGGCGACCACTCCACGCTGCCGAAGCTGATCGACACCGGGTCGGCCACGACCGTCTGCTCCAGCGCCGCCGCGACGTCGATGCGGCCGGCGCCCTGCTCGAAGGCGCTGTAGTCGCCCGGGACCGCGGACGCGGTGAGGGCGGCCTTGATCTCCTCGCCGCCCCACTCGGGGTGCGCCTGCTTCAGCAGGGCCGCCGCGCCGGCGGCGTGCGGGGAGGCCATCGAGGTGCCGTCGAGGGCGACGTAACCGGGCGCGAGGGCCGGGTTGGTCGTCTCGGCCCGGCTGCCGGGTGAGGCGGCGGCGCCGATGTCAACGCCGGGCGCGGTGACGTCCGGCTTGATCGTCCCGTTCAGGTACTGGGGCCCGCGCGAGGAGAAGTCGGCCAGCACGTCGGACTTGTCGACGGCGCCCACGGTGAGCGCCGACTCGCTGACCCCCGGGGTGCGCAGGGTCCGGGTGCCCGGGCCCTCGTTGCCCGCCGCGATGACGAAGAGCGTGTCGGACTGGGCCGACAGGGCGTCGACGGCGTCGTCCAGCGGGTCGTCGAGGTTGTCCGTCGGCCAGCCCAGGCTCAGGTTGACGATGTCGGCCTGCTCGTCGACGGCCCACTGCATGGCCTCGATCACGTCCGACTTGAAGCCGGAGCCGTTGTCGTCGAGCACCTTGCCGCTGAGCAGTTGGGCGCCGGGGGCCACGCCCGTGTACTGGCCGGAGGACATCGCCCCGGTGCCGGCCGCGATGGAGGCGACGTGGGTGCCGTGGCCCCGCCGGTCCGCGGTGTCGGCGGACGCCGAGAAGTTGACGTGTTGCAGCACCTTGCCGCTGACGTCCGCGTGCTGGGTGGTGATGCCGGTGTCGAGCACGGCGATGGTGACGCCCGTGCCGTCGTACCCGGTGTCCCAGACCTCGTTCGCGCCGATCTGCGAGACGCTTTCGTCCAGGGCCTGTTCGACGATGCCGTCGAGCGAGACGGACTCGACGCCCGTTCCCGAGGTGAGTGCCGCCCAGATGCCGGCGGCCTCATCGGCCGAGACGGTGAGCGCCTCCGCGTCGATGACGTCGAGATCGGCGGTGACCTCCGCGCCCTCCGTTCCCGGCAGGTCCTCCGCGCCCTCCGCGTCGTCGTACCGGACGATCAGCGGCAGGCCGCCGATGTCCCGGTACTCCTCGCGGCTCAGCCCGTCGACGTTGAACAGCGCGCGGTCCAGGACGCCTTCGTTGATGAGCGGCACCGCGTCCAGGGGAATCGCGTGGACCTCCCCCTCGATGGTCGCGGTCCGCACGGGTATCGACTCGCGTCCCTCGGCGGGTATCAGCCCGGCGAACTCGCCCTGGCTGTCGATGAGTACGCGGTCACCGGTGATCAGTGTCAGGGTCCTGCCGTCCCCGGCCGCGATCTGCTCGGCCGTTCCCCGGACAGCCTGCACCTGTCCGGAGGCCGGTCCTGCCAGCCCGAGCGCCAGGGCGGTCGCCGAGGCGACGGCCACCGCCCCCGTGAACGCTCCTGACCGTTCTTTACGTGTGCGTAACATGGCGCTGGTGTGCTCCCTTTGCGTTGGTGTGCGCTTTCGGGGAGTTCTGTTCACGATCTCCCCGCAAGAGTTTCGGCGGGAGCGGAGGGTGCAAAACCGAAAAGGTGTGTGAGGAGGCTAACGCCCTTGTTCGAATACTTTGCCGTCGTCACGGGCACGGATCGAGCCCGCGAGAGGGCGGGAACGGCGCGGTGGCGGGCTCGGGGCGCGGTGCGGGACGGGTTCCCCGTTACTGAATGAATCGTTATACTCCGCAGCCGGCAACGGCTATGCCGGGACGCGCCACGGCTGCTGACACCCCGTCGTCCGCCCGGCGGAGAGCGAGGCAGCGGTGCCGGGGGAGACCGCCGGCACGGCAGCCCGGTTTCCCGAGAGGGAACGCCCCCTCCACCGCGACGGGACGCCGGGCCGTTCGCACGTCTCGCGGACGAGTGCCAGGGAGGCGGCCGGACGGCCCCGTCAACCCCAGGCGAGCAGCAGGACGCTGCCCACCGCCAGTACCGCGCCCAGGTACTGGACGCGGCGGAGCCGTTCCCCGAGGAGGAAATGCGCCAGCAGCACCGTGCTGATCGGGTAGAGGGAGGCCAGCAGGCCGACGATGGCCAGGGCGCCGTCCTTGACCGCGATCAGGAACAGCACGCTCGATCCCATGTCGAGCACTCCGGCGAGCACTGCGAGGCGGGCGGGCCGGGGCTGGAGCCGGACCGACGTCCGCCTGGCCAGTCCGATGCCGAGCAGCAGGGTGAGAGAGGCACACCGGGCGAAGACCAGCGGCCACAAGCTCGATTCGCTCGGAGTGCGCGCGAGGAAGACGAAGAAGAGCCCGAAGCCGGCGCCGGCGACCACGGCGAGCCCCACGCTGCGCAGTGCCTTGCCCCGGTTCCTGTCGCCGGCCGAGTCGTCGCCGGTGAGCGACACCAGGAGTACCGAGGCCAGGGCGCAGAGCACGCCGACCACGGCGAGCGCCGTGAGCCGGTCTCCCAGCATCACTCCCGCGACAACCGGCAAGGCCGCCGCAGCAGCCGCCGTCGTGGGCGCGACGAGGCCCATCACCCCGTTGGCCAGGGCGTGGTAGAGCAGAATGGCGCCGGTGCTGCCGCACAGCCCGGCGAGTCCGCCCCACAGCGCGTCGGGCAGCCCGGTGTCGCCGCGGGAGAGCAGCCCGGCGAACGCGAGCGCGGTCAGCAGACCCGCGGCGTTCGACCAGCAGACGACCACGAAGGCGCGGGTGTGCTTGGCCGCCAAGCCGCCGGCGAAGTCGGCAGCACCGAGCACCATCGCCGAGGCGAGGGCCAGGGACAGGTTCAACGAGGACTCCTTGCGGGGGAAGCCGGGTGGCCCATGGACGGAGGGCCGCCCGGTCCTGGGTCGATCACCCCTGTGGGTGGCTTGTCAGGTAGCCGCCCATGGTGCGGAAGAAGTCGGCCGCGCGGTACTCCGCACCGTCGTCGGTACGCAGCCGTTCGACGACGAGTCCGCGCTCGGTGCCCCGGCGCGCGCCGGGGCCGCAGACGACCGCCACGCCGTCGCCTTCGGGGCGGAACACACGGCCGACCGTGCCGCCGAGCCGGGCGCGGGACTCGGCGGCGTCCAGGATACGGATGCGCCGGCCCTTGTAGTAGGCGAACGCGTTGGGGTACGGGTCGACCTGGGCGCGGACCAGGTTCACGATGTCCCGCGCGGGCAGGGTCCAGTCGATCCTGCTGTCCTCGACGGAACGCTTGTGAAAGAACGTCGCCTGTTCCGGGTCCTGCTTGAGCCAGTCCGTCCGGCCCGAGCCGATGAGCTCGATGGCTTCCAGAGTCGCCGGGGCGAACAATTCGACGGTCTTGTGGAACAGGTCGGTGACCGTGTCGCCGTCCTCGACCGGCACGCGCTTCTGTACGACGATGTCCCCGAGGTCGAAGTCCTCGTTCATGAAGTGGACGGTGACGCCGACCTCGGACTCGCCGTTGACCAGCGCCCAGTTGAGGGGCGCGAAGCCGCCGTACCGAGGCAGCAGCGCGTCGTGGATGTTGATGGCTCCGTACGTGGCGAGGCCGTAGATGTGCGGAGCGACCCAGGTGCGCCAGTCGGAGGAGACCAGCAGGTCGGGCCGCAGCCGCTTCAGCTGCTCGGCCACCTCGCCGTCGTTGGCGTACTTGCGCTCCAGGACCGGTAAGTCGTGTTTCCGGGCGAGGTCGACGACGGAGTCGTTCCAGATGGTCTCGTAGGCGTGGTTGCTCATCGGGTGCGTGATGACGAGGGGCACCTCGTGCTCCGACTTCAACAGGGCATCGAGGACGCGGTGTCCCCACGTCTGGTAACCCATGAAGACAATGCGCATGTGTTTCCTCGCTTCCTCTGCTGTCAGGGCCGCGTGAGCGGCAGTGCCCAGACGTAGGCGAAGCCCGCGCCCGCCTTGTGGTCGAATGTGTCGCCGCTCTCATAGGTGGCCAGCGAGCTGTTGTACCGGGAATGGGGCGAGCTGCGGCCGACGACGGTGCAGGTGCCTTTGTAGAGCTCTATGTCGATGTCGCCCGTCATCCGGGGTTGCAGGGTGGAAACGAAGCCGTCGAAGGCGCGGCGGAGGTCGGAGAACCAGTAGCCGTAATAGGCGAGTTCAGCGTACCGCAGGGCCATCGCCTGTTTGTGGTGGAGAACCTCGCGGTCGAGGACGATCGATTCCAGTTCCTCGTGCGCGGCCATGAGGACTGTCGCGGCCGGGGCCTCGTACAGGCCGCGCGTCTTGAATCCCACGAGGCGGCTCTCGACGATGTCGACGCGGCCCACACCGTGGCGGGCGGCGATCCTGTTGACCCGGCGCACCACATCGGCGAACGTCAGCTTCTCGCCGTCGACGGCGACCGGGACGCCGCCCTCGAAGCCGAGGCGAATCCGCTCCGCCCGGTCCGGTGCCGACTTCGGGTCCGTGGTGAGTTGCCAGGCGCGGGCCGGCGGTGCCTGGGAAATGTCGTCCAGCTCACCGCATTCGATGCTCGTGCCCCATATGTTGGTGTCGATGCTGTAGGGGTTCTCCTGGTTGACCGACACCTCGATACCGTGCTTGCGCGCGTAGGCGAGTTCCGAATCGCGGGAGGTGAGTTCCCAGTCGATGACAGGAGCGAGCACTTTCAGGCGGGGGTCGAGCGCGGTGACGCTGGTGTGGAATCGCACCTGGTCGTTTCCCTTACCCGTGGCTCCGTGCGCCACCGCGTCCGCGCCCTCGGCGTGCGCGATCTCGACCATGCGCTGCGCGATCAGCGGCCGGGACAACGGAGCCGCGACCAGATATTTGTTCTCGTAGCGCGCGTGGGCTTGCAGGGCGGGCAGCGCGAAGTCCTTCAGGAACCGGTCCGTGAGCGACTCGACGCGGACCTGCGAGGCACCGGTGCGCACCGCGCGCTCCCGCACGGTGTCCAGGGACTCAAGCTGGCCGATGTCCGCGCAGAACGCGATGACCTCGGCGTTGTACCGCTCCTTCAGCCAGTGCAGTGCCACGGAGGTGTCCAGTCCTCCGGAGTAGGCGAGCACGATCTTCATGCGTCCTCCAGGGAGATGAGACGGGCGGATGAGTTCTGAGCGACCGCTCAGGACCGCGTGACGGGGGGAAGACCGGCGGTGGCGCGTTCGAGCACCTCCGCGAAGTCGCCGCCGTCGACGATCTCGCGAGCCGCCCGGAGCGTGTCCGACAGAGCGCTGTCGAGCCCGCGCCGCGTCCGGTCGAGCCACGCCGTGTGGTCCTCCACCGCTTCGCGCAGTTCCGCACGCACGGCCTCGACGCTGTGCGGAGACGTGCCCCCGGGGCTGGTGTAGCTGGTCAGCGCGGTGCGGGGGGCCAGGATGTGCGCGAGAACGGACTCCGCGACCGGGTGGCCGAGCCCGGTGAGTATCTCCGCTCCGGCCTTGGTGTCGCGCAGGGTCGCACCGCGCTTGAGCAGGGCCCCCACGAGGGAGCCCGTGATGTGGTGCGCCTCACGGAAGGCGATCCCGTGCTCCGCCACGAAGTGGTTGGCGAGTTCGGTGGCCGTGGAGAAGTTGTCCCAGCACAGGTCCTCGCCGCGCTTGCTGTCGAAACGCAGGCCCTTGGCCTGCCCGGTGAAGACGCGCAGCGTGGACAGGTAGGTGTCGATGGCGTCCCACAGGTACGGCTTGTCGTCCTGGAGGTCGCAGCTGTAGCCGAGGGTGATGCCCTTGGCCATGGTGAGCAGTTGGACGAGCGTGCCCGCGGTGCGCCCTGCCCTGCCCCGGGCCAGCTCCGCGACCACCGGGTTCTTCTTCTGGGGCATGATCGAGCTTCCGGTGGCATAGGCGTCCGAAACCTCCACGAGGGAGTATTCGTGCCCGCTCCACATGACGATTTCCTCCGCCATGCGGGACAGGTTGCTCCCGCCGATCGCGAAGGCCGCCGCGCTCTCCATGAGGTAGTCGCGGGCGCTCGTGGCGTCCAGGGCGTGGCTGAGCACGCTGCGGAACCCGAGCAGCCGCGCGGTGAGCTCGCGGTCGAGCGGGAACGACGTGCCGGCCAGCGCGCAGGCGCCGAGCGGTGACTCGTCCGCACGGTCGAACGCGCCGCGCAGGCGCCGCACGTCGCGCAGCAGCATGCTGGCGTGCGCGGTCTTCCAGAAGCCGACGGACACCGGCTGCGCGGCCTGGCTGTGCGTGTAGCCCGGCAGGATCGCCAGCAGGTCGTCCTCGGGGAAGGAGAGCAGTACATCGATGAGCGCGAGATTGGCGGCGACGGCGTTCACGTGCACGCGGCGCAGATACATGCGGGCGTCCGTGGACACCTGGTCGTTGCGGGACCGCGCGGTGTGCATGTGGCCGCCGGTCTCACGCCCCAGGTCCTCGATGACCATCTGCTCGATGTTGAAATGGACGTCCTCCAACTCGGGGCGCAGCTTCAATTCCCCTCGCTCGTGCTCCTCCCAGAGCCGGAGCAGCGAGCGGAGAACGGCCCGAGCGGTCTCGCCCGGGATGATTTCCTGACGGCCGAGCATCAGGACGTGCGCGATGTCCTGCCACAGGTCCGCGAAGATCAGGCGTACGTCGACGTCCGTGGTGAGGGTGTAGTCGAGGACGTCCGGAGTGATGTCCTCGTCGAAGCGGCCACCCCATAACTTTTCTGTCATCAACGATCCTCTGTAGATGAAGGTCGAACGGGAAAACGCCGAATACCACGGGCAATTCCGGCGGCCGTGGGCAGGCGAAGGATTCACGGGGCAGGGGTCGGACCAGTGGCGGCCCGGCAGCGCGACCCGGGGAACGCCCCAAAGCCCGTCCAGGACGCGTCGGCCGGGTTCTCGTGTCGCGGACCGCCGGTTCACCCCCGTCCGCGGCGGCAGTATGGGAAAAGCGCCTCCCTCGCTTCTCACTTCCGCGCGCCTCGGTTCCTCATCACGGGCGAGGGCAGCGCCCGAAGAGGACGGCCACGAGCATTGCGGTTGTGTGAAACCGTAGTCAAGTGGCCGTAACAGCGGCGCACAAGATCTCGCATCCAGAACGGCCGGATCGCGCCCCGCCATTCTCGGTCACTCGTATCGCGTGGGAGTTGTGAAGGCCCAGGTCGCGATGTCGGTCGCCGGTGGGGAGGTGCGTAGGTCACCGGGGTCCGGAAGGCGATCAGCCGCCGGAGGCGAGCGCCCCGCCCTCACGAACCCCGGTACGTCCTGGCTGTTCCCCGCCCTCGGCCGCCTCTCCCCGGACAGCCCACCGCCCCGCCCGGGGCGTTCGGTGGTGCGGGCGGGGCGGCGGGCTGTGCGTCAGCCGGGTGCGGGGCTCAGGGGGTGTACTCGACCCACGCCTCGACGGGGGTCGTGCCGGGCGGGCAGTAGACCTGGACGCTCCAGTAGCCCGTGTTCGGTCCCGCGACGTTGACGCTGCCGTCGGAACAGGTGACCACGGCCCACCACTGCGTGGTACCGGTGGCGGAGCAGGCGACGTAGAAGTACCACTGGTTGCCGTCGTAGTTGAAGGACGGGTTCACGCAGTTCACGTTCTGGGCGCTCATGTCCTGCGCCTGCGCCGAGCCGGTCGACAGCGTGGCCGGAGACATCTTCTCCCCGACCACCGTGGTGGAGGGGGAGGCCGACGCGTGCGCCGGCCCGGCCAGGGCCAGCGATGCCGCCGCGACGGCGAGTAGGGACCCTGCGAGTTTCCGTAAGCCCATGACGCCCACCTCTGCACTCGGTTCGTCCCGCGCCGCCACGGTGTCCGGCGCGGCTCGCTCGGCATGTTATGGGCATTCCGTGCAGATGTCGTGGCGCAGTTGGGGTGGCCGGTCATCGTGAGCCATGGGGGAATTGGCGGGTACGCGTCTTGCCCGGCTGCCGGACGGGCGGAGGCCGCGCAGCGTCTCGGCCGGAACGCCGCCTCGCACGGCGGAGTGGCGCGCGGACCCCGCCCGGCTCGGGCGCGGCGGCGGGCAGGGCTCGGGCGGCTGACCCGGACAAGTGAGTCAAGCCTTACCTTTCCGGGGATTCGGCCGCACAGTGGAGGCCGGGCCGAGGGGGTGCCCGCCGTTGCCGCAGCTCACCGAGGGTGCCGCGAGGCAGGTCCGGGCGGAGCGGGCGAACGTGGCCGCCATGTACAGGCTGCTCGACGAGCGGGCGGCGGCTGCGCGGGCCCAACTGGCGGACGTCCTGAGGGCTTCGGCCGGCACCGCGGCTGAGGCGTGCGAGCGCGATGCCGCCGCCGAGCGCCTGGCCCGCCTGCTGCGCCGCCTTGAGGTGGCCGATGAGGGGCTGGTGTTCGGCCGGATGGATGGCGCGGACGGAACCGTTCCGCACATCGGACGACTGGGCCTGCGCACGGCCGACCGGGACCTGCCGCTGCTTGTCGACTGGCGAGCGGAAGCGGCGCGGCCGTTCCGCGCGGCGACGGCCGCCCACCCGATGGGGTTGCGCCGGCGGCGCCACCTGCGGGTCGAGGAGGGTGCGGTGCGCGGGCCGAACGACAACCGCTCGGCGGTTCAGCGCCGTTGCCAGGCGGCATCATCGGCGACGGTCCGCTGCTCGATGCCGTGGAAGCGCGGCGCCGTGCGCCTCCGCCCGCGGGAGGTGGGTCCCGATCGCGTCGACCATGGCGTCCCGGTGCTTCGGCGGTGCGAGGAGCCGGCCGACGCGCGGCGCGGGAACGTTCCACTACACGTTCTTCAAGGCCCTGGCCGTGCGTCCGGCCGACGGAGCCGCCTCTGGCCGGTGACCGCCACCGTCGCAGGTCCCGCGGGAGTCGCACGCGGTACCGGCACCGGCGTTCCGGCGGTTCGCCGCGGTGCGAATCTACCCTTGCGTCAGAGTAGGGATCGGCCGGTCCGTCGTCGCCGGTGCCGCCCTCCCGGCCGTTCCCGGGCCGCGCCGTGCCGCCCGGGTGCGCGCGTCCGCCCGTTCACGCCGTGGCGTCGAGCCGCCTGCGGAGTGTGGCGGCGAAGTCCTCCGCCATGTCGAGGCGGGCGCGGAGGGTTTCGCAGCGTGCTTCGGAGATCTTGCGGTAGGCGTCGAGGCGTTCCCGCAGGCGTGCCCTCTCGTCCTGGCCGGGTGGGCCGTCGGTGGCGGCCAGGCGGTCGGTGATCTCCAGCAGGTCCCGCATCTCCTCCAGTGAGAAGTCCAGCGGCTTCATCCTGCGGATCACCATCAGCCGGTCCACGTCCGCTTCGGTGTAGAGGCGGAAGCCGCCCTTGCTGCGGGCGGAGGGGACGACCAGGCCGACCTCCTCGTAGTGCCGGATCGTGCGCAGGGACAACCCCGTGCGCTCGGCCACCTCGCCGATCTGCATCTGCCGCTCGGTCATCGCCGCGCCCGCTCCCATCCGTCCCGTTCCATCGCTCCGCTCCGCCCCGGCCCGGCCGCCCGGCCGCGTGCGGGCGGCCACGGCCCCGGGCGGGGCGTTCGCCCGTTCTTCACCGGCCGGCGGCAAACCCTTCCCTCACGTTAGGGTAGAGTCTTGGTGTGCCTGCCCCGGGCCGCGCGGACCGGGGCCCACACCCCGGGCCGGACGCCATCCGGCTCGCGGTCGCCCCGCGGCATCCGCGGACTCCCGGGCAATGATGCCCGAACCGCGCCCGGCGCGGACGCCGGGCCATCCAGCCGGACGCGGGCGACCGGCCACCTCCGCCCCCGCTCACACCGCGGAGCTGAGCACGACGTGCGCGCGTCGGGGGACGCGCGCGTCCCCCGAACAGAAACGAACCACACACATGTCCCAAGCACTGCCCGCGGCCGGGAAGGCGCGCTGGTCCCGCCCCGACTTCCTGGCCTCGCCGAGGGTGCTGCGCACCGAGGTGCTGGCCGGCCTCGTCGTCGCCCTGGCCCTGATCCCCGAGGCGATCTCCTTCTCGATCATCGCCGGCGTCGACCCCAGCGTGGGCCTGTACGCCTCGTTCACCATGGCCGTGGTCATCTCCGTCGTCGGCGGACGCAAAGCCATGATCTCCGCCGCGACCGGCGCCGTCGCCCTGGTCATCGCACCGCTCAACCACGACCACGGCCTGGGCCACCTCGTCGCCGCGGTCATCCTCGGCGGCGTCTTCCAGATCGCCCTGGGCGCGCTGGGGGTGGCCAGGCTGATGCGCTTCGTCCCCCGCAGCGTGATGGTCGGCTTCGTCAACGCCCTGGCCATCCTGATCTTCATGGCCCAAGTCCCGGAGATGACGGACGTGCCCTGGGCGGTCTACCCGCTCATCGCCGCAGGACTGGCCCTCATGGTCCTCTTCCCCCGCATCACCAAGGCGATCCCCGCCCCCCTGGTCGCCATCGTCACCCTCACCGTGATCACGGTCGCCGCCGGCATCGCCGTCCCCACCGTCGGCGACCAGGGCGAACTGCCCTCCTCCCCGCCCACCCCCGGCCTGCCCGACGTGCCGTTCACCTTCGAGACCCTGACGACCATCGCCCCCTACGCCTTCGCGCTCGCGCTGGTCGGGCTCATGGAATCGCTCATGACGGCCAAGCTGGTCGACGACATCACCGACACCCGCTCGGGCAAGACCAGGGAGTCCATCGGCCAGGGCATCGCCAACGTCGTCACCGGCTTCTTCGGCGGCATGGGCGGCTGCGCGATGATCGGCCAGACCATGATCAACGTCAAGACCTCCGGCGCCAGGACCCGCCTGTCCACCTTCCTCGCCGGCGTCTTCCTCCTCGTCCTCGTCGTGGCCCTGGGCCCCGTGGTCTCCGACATGCCCATGGCCGCCCTGGTCGCCGTCATGATCCTGGTCTCGGTCGCCACCTTCGACTGGCACTCCATCCAGCCCGCCACCCTGAAGAAGCTGCCCGTCAGCGAGACCGTCGTCATGGCGGTGACCGTCATCGTCGTCGTCGCCACCCACAACCTCGCCATCGGCGTCGTCGTGGGCGTCATCACCGCCATGATCGCCTTCGCCCGCCGCGTCGCCCACCTCGCCGAAGTCTCCGGCGTGGTCGACCCCGACGGCAGACAAGCCGTCTACGCCGTCACGGGCGAGCTGTTCTTCGCCTCCTCCAACGATCTCGTCCACCAGTTCGACTACGCGGAGGACCCCGACGACGTCGTCATCGACCTCTCCGACGCCCACATCTGGGACGCCTCCACCGTCGCCGCCCTCGACGCCATCGAAACCAAATACACCAAACGCGGCAAGAAGGTCACCATCATCGGCCTCAACGCACCCAGCGCCGCCATACGCGACAAACTCGCCGGACACCTCACCGGCAACCACTGAACGCGGCGGACACCCCGCGGCACCGGCCGGTGCGCCGCGACCGCCGCGCCGGGCGGCTGAGTCGACCCCGCTGCCGCACCTCATGGTGACTCCGCGCGGTCGAACGCTGACGGCCGGGCGGACCTGTAGGCAGCGGGAAGGGCGCGAGGTTCCCCGGCGGCCGGCCCAGGGGCGAGACGACGACTCCTGGCCCGCGGGGTGCGCGGGCGTCGAGGATCGGTGAGAGGGAGACGGGGATGCGGGCCGGAAGTGCGGCGCAGGCGCGGGCGGCGGTCTCCGGGGGCGGGCGGCGCGGCGCGGTGCGCGACCCGCACTGGGACAACGTCCGCTACCTGTCCGGGACGTTGGTCGTCATCGGGCACGCCGTCGAGGAACTGCGGTACGCGGACGGCGTTCTGTGGCTGTACCTGGCGACGTGGGCGCTGCGCCTGCCGGTCTTCGCCCTGGTCTGCGGCTGCTTCAGCAGCGCGGAGCCGCCCACGGCCCGGGAGATCCGCCGGCTGGTGGAGTCCGTCGCGGTGCCCTACCTGGTGTTCAGCGTGCTGCACGCCGCGCAGATCCGCCTGTTGACCGGCGCGTGGGACTTCTCCCTGGGAGATCCGGCGTGGGGGCTGTGGTTCCTGCTGAGCCTCATCTTCTGGCGCGTCGCGCTGCCGTATGTGGCCCTGCTGCCCCACCCGTTCCTGGCCTCGGTGCTGGCCGCGCTGGCCGTGGGCTACTTCGATGAGTTCGGCACCGAGTTCTCGGCCGCCCGCACGGTGGCGTTCTTCCCGTTCTTCGTGCTGGGGTGGAAGATCAGCCGGGGCGACCTCAACGCCTTCTTCACCGCCCGCCGGGCCCGGCCGGTCAGCGGCCTGGTGGTCGCCGGGTCCATGGCCTGCATGTGGTTCCTGCGCGACGACGTCCGGCTGGCCTGGCTGCCCATGCGGGGGCCCTACGGAAGCGAGGGCGAGGTCTTCGGCGCGGCCGGCGCCTGGCTCGTGCGCGCCGCCCTCATCGCCCTCGGCGCGACCGTCGCCGTCTGCTTCGTCCACCTGGTCCCGCGCCGCCGCATACCCGTGGTGACCTACCTGGGCGCGGGCGGCATGTACATCTACCTGCTGCACATCTTCTTCATCCGCGCCGCCCGCCACCACGGGCTGCACGAGCACGCCGACCACTGGCACGGCCACGTGGCCGTCATCGCCGGCGCGGCCCTGCTCGCCGCCGCCCTCGCCTCACCACCGGTACGCCGGCTCGCCCGGCCCCTGGTACAGCCCCGCATCGCCCGACTCGGCGGTCAGAGCGGGTGTGCGGGAGAGAGGAGCACCGAATGGGAGAGAGGGAACCGGTGACAGCCTCCCGCGTGGTCGCCGCCACCCGGGAACGCCTGGTCGCCGAACCGGGGGAGCGAGGTGAACGCCGTTGGGCGCACAGGCCTGCGAGTGCGGCTCCGCCGTCGCCGCGTCACGCGGGGGCGGCGGCCCGGTCGGATGCGCTGCGCAGGACGCAGAACTCGTTGCCCTCCGGGTCGGCGAGAACGGCCCAGCCGGAGCCGTCGGCGTTGCGGTGGTCCGCGACGAAAGTGGCGCCCAGGCCCAGGAGCCGTTCCACCTCCTGCTCGCGCGAGGTGTCCGGGCGCAGGCACAGGTGGATCCGGTTCTTGACCGTCTTGGGCTCGGGCACCTGGTTGAAGTGCAGCACCGGGCCCTCGGGCAGCAGCACCTGGGTCTCCGAGTCACCCGGTACGTCCTCCGGGTGATTCGGGCAGCCGGTCACCTCGCTCCAGAACCGGGCCAGCTCATAGGCGTTCGCACAGTCGATCGCCACATTCTGTACTACGGAAACCATGTGCGAGAGCCTTCCCGATGATCCCTCAGGACGCCACCCGGTTTCGCCCGCCCCCGCGTGCGCGGCCCGGTCCGGTGCGCGGTGGCGGGCGGATTGCGCTGGGGCGGTGAATCGCCCGGGTCCCGTGCGGCGCGTGCCGACCGGGGCCGCCGCGCTGCCGGTCATGGGCGGGCGCCGGCCGCTCGGCCGGGCCCGACCAGGTCGAACGGAGGTGGAAGACGACCGTGGTGGAGCGCCCCACAGGCAAGGCGCAGGTCGAGGGCGACGACGAGTCGGACGTCCACCCGGACGACCGGGGCTGGGTGGTCGACTGCCTCCGGCGGCTCCGCGACTTGGCCCCCATCGAGACGGAGCTGTCCGAGATCCCGCTGCCGCCCCGGCTCAACGGGCTGCGGCTGTACATCAAGCGGGAGGCGGAGCAGCCCTCGGGCAGCCACAAGCACCGGCTGGCGGCGGCGCTGCCGACCCAGTCCGTGATGGGCGCGGGCACCGGCGGCACGGCCGCCTGGCGCGATTCCTCCGTCACCGGCAAGGGCTCCCACATCGAGGGCGTCGGCCGCCCCCGCGTCGAGGCGTCCTTCATCCCCACCACCGTCGACCGCATGATCCGCGTCCGCGACGCCGCCTCCGCCGCCACCCTGCTGTGCGACCCCGCCGAGCGCTGTACCGACGAGTACTACGACGACGACTGGTGCCACCGGCAGGGCATCGTGTTCGAGCCCCCGTCCGCTCGACTCCCTGTGGAACATGTGGTCCCGGGGGCCGGGCGGCCTCCACCAGGACCGGGCCGCTGGGCCGATCACCTGCGACTGGGAGCTGCCCTGGCCCGAGCACCCCTACGCGTAGGCGTCAGTGCGGCTGCGACCCGATGACGGACAGGAGTTGCAGTTTCTCGTGGCTCTCGCTGCCGGGGACGGCGGTGAAGACGAGCAGCGAGTGGGCCTGCCCGGGATCGACCAGCCGCTGGCAGTTCAGCTCAAGGGCGCCGAGCTCGGGGTGGATGAGGTGCTTCACCTCGTGGGGGCGCACGCCGATCTCGTGGTCGTTCCACACCTCGCGGAACTCCTCGCTCTGGCCGAGCAGCAGCTCGGCGAGGTGGGCCGCCTTGGAGTCGGGACCGCGCAACGCGAGGATCTGGCGCAGGCCCGAGGCGTACATGCGCGTCAGGAGCGGGTGGTCCTCGGGCGCGTACCGCTCCCGGACGGCGGGATCGGTGAACCACCGGTAGCCGATGCAGCGGGCCGGGCCGCTGAAGGCGGTGAGGTCACCGACCAGGGCCACGCTGAGCGGGGTCTGCCGCAGGGTCTCGCCGAGTTCGGTGACGATCTCCGCGGGAGTGTCGTGCAGGCGGTCGAGGATGCGCAGCAGCCCGGGGCTGATGTGCTCGCTGGCGGAGCCGCGGACGGGCGGGTTGTGCCCGGCCAGGCGGAACAGGTGGTCGCGCTCGTCGAGGGAGAGGTGCAGCCCCTGCGCGATGGAGGCGACCATCTGCTCGGACGGGTGCGGTCCGCGCTCCTGTTCGAGGCGCGCGTAGTAGTCGGCCGACATGTGGCAGAGCGCCGCGACCTCCTCGCGCCGCAGCCCGCCGGTCCTGCGCCGCTGACCGCGCGGGAGTCCGACGTCCTCGGGTTGCAGCACGCCCCGGCGGTGCCGGAGGAACTCCGCGAGCCCGGCCCGGTCGATCACCATGCGTTTCCTCTCTCGTGGCTGCCTCCACTTCTACCGTCCGCCGCGCCCGCGCATCCACGACCTGTCGATCCCCCCTTCGCGCCGCGGAGCGGGGAGAACGGCGGTGTGCGCCGCGGACCACCGCCGTCAGCACGGGCGCGGACGGCCCATCCCAGGACCGGCGGGTCCTGGTAGTCGCCCGCACTTGTCGGTGAGCCTGTGGCCAGTACTCGGTCCTGGGCGCCCCGCACCCTCGCGGTGCGGGCGCGGACAGGTCCGGTCCCCGACCACGCGGAGTTGCGATGAGTCCAGACGATGACGGCCACGGCGAAGCGGGTTTCTCCCGCCGCGGGTTCCTGGGAGGGGGTGTCGCCGCGGCGGCCGTGCCGCTGCTCGCACCCGCGGCGGGAGCCGCGCCGGCCACCGGCGCCGGGGACGACGGCCTGGTGGACGTGCGGTTCGAGGTGAACGGCGACCCGAGCAGCGTGCGGGTCGATCCGCGCCACACCCTGCTCGACACGCTCCGCGAACGGCTGGAGCTGTGCGGCACGAAGAAGGGCTGCGACCGCGGCCAGTGCGGGGCGTGCACCGTGCACGTCGACGGCCGGCGCGTGCTGTCCTGCCTGACGCTGACGGCCACCGTCGACGGCGCCGAGGTCACGACGATCGAAGGACTCGCCCAGGGCGACGAACTCCACCCGATGCAGCGGGCGTTCATCGAACACGACGGGTTCCAGTGCGGCTTCTGCACGCCGGGGCAGATCATGTCGGCGGTCGCCATGGTCCACGAGGGCCCGGCGGGCTCGGACGACGAGATCCGCGAACGCATGTCGGGCAACATCTGCCGGTGCAGCGCCTATCCGTTCATCGTCGACGCGATCCGGGACGCGCAGCAGGTGATGCGCTGATGAAGCCGTACACCTACGCAAGGGCCCGTTCGATACGCGAGGCCCTCACCGCGGCCGGCGCGGACACCGCGTTCCTGGCCGGCGGCACGACCCTGGTCGACCTGATGAAGCTGGAGGTCATGGCCCCCGAGCAGGTCGTCGACATCAACCGGCTCCCGCTGCGCGGCATCAGGTACGGCATCGGCGGGCTGCACATCGGCGCGCTCGAACGGATGAGCGACGTCGCCGCCCACGAGAGCGTGCGCCGGCACTACCCGATGATCGCCGAGGCGCTGGAGCTGGGCGCGTCGGCCCAGCTGCGCAACATGGCGAGCATCGGCGGGAACCTGTTGCAGCGCACCCGCTGCGGCTACTTCCGCGACGTCGCGACCGCCTGCAACAAGCGCGAGCCCGGCAGCGGCTGCGCGGCGCTCACCGGCATCAACCGCGCGCACGCGATCCTCGGCACCAGCGACGCCTGCGCGGCGACCCACCCCAGCGACCTGGCCGTTCCGCTGGTGGCGCTCGGCGCCGAGGTGCAGCTGACC
Source organism: Streptomyces marincola (assembly GCF_020410765.1). Taxonomy (NCBI): domain Bacteria; kingdom Bacillati; phylum Actinomycetota; class Actinomycetes; order Kitasatosporales; family Streptomycetaceae; genus Streptomyces; species Streptomyces marincola. The sequence continues at coordinate 4,195,593 of NZ_CP084541.1, forward strand.
GGGACGCGCGGCAGGCGGACCGTGCCGCTCGACGCGTTCTACACCCTGCCGGGGAGCACGCCCCACATCGAGAACGTCCTGCGCCCCGGCGAGCTGATCACCGGCGTCTCCGTGCCGCGCTCGGCGTGGGCCGCGCACTCCACGTACGTGAAGGTGCGCGACCGGCAGTCGTACGAGTTCGCCCTGACCTCGGCGGCCGTCGCGCTCGAACTGCGCGGCGACACCATCAAGGAGGCCAGGATCGCGGCCGGCGGGGTGGGCACCAAGCCGTGGCGGCTGACCGCGGTCGAACGGGCCCTGAAGGGCCGCCCGGCCACCGCGGACACGTTCGAGGCGGCCGTCGCCGGGGCCGCGGACGGCGCGCGGACCCTGGCGCACAACGCGTTCAAGCCGGCGCTGCTGCGGCGCACGCTGGTCCGGGCCCTCACCGACCTGCGGGAGCGCCGGTGACCTGCCGGGCCGCGGCCCCCGCGGCGGCGGGGACGGGACGCCATGCTTGAGCTCGCCACCGACCTGCTCGAACGCGTCCGCACCCGGACCCCGTTCGTCGCGGCCACCGTCACGAGGGTGGCCGGCAGCGCGCCGCGGCAGCCGGGCGCCTCCCTGGTCGTCGACGCGGACGGGGCCGTCCTCGGCAACGTGTCGGGCGGCTGCGTCGACGCCGCCGTCCACGAGACGGCCCTGGAGATGCTGCGGGGGGACCGGCGGCCGAGGGTGGAGCGGTTCGGCTACTCCGACGGCGACGCCATGGGCGTCGGCCTCACCTGCGGCGGCACGATCGAACTCGTCCTGCGCCACCACGACCCCGGCGCGGAACCCGAACTCGGCCCGGCCCTCACCGACGCCGCGCGGAACCGCCCGGTCGCCGTCGCCACGATCGTGCGCGGCCCGAGCGCCCGCCTCGGCAGGATGATCGTGGTGCGGCCCGACCTGCCGGGCGAGGGGACGTTGGGCGACGAACGGCTCGACCGCGCGGCCGTCGGCCACGCGGCCGGCGTCCTGCACGCGGGGCAGACCCGCACGGTCGACATCGGAACGGCCGACGGCCTTTGCCGCGAGCCGCTGACCCTCCTCGTGGAGAGCACGGCCCCGGCGCCGCGCATGCTCGTCTTCGGGGCCATCGACCACGCCGCGGCGCTGGCCCGCGTCGGCGGGTTCCTCGGCTACCGGGTGACCGTCTGCGACGCGCGGGCCACGTTCGCCACGCCAGGACGCTTCCCCGACGCCGACGAGGTCGTCGTCGACTGGCCGCACCGCTACCTGCGGGCGCAGCGCCTGGACGGGCGCACGGTGATCTGCGTGCTCACCCATGACCCGAAGTTCGACGTTCCGCTGCTGGAGGCCGCGCTGCGGCTGCCGGTCGCCTACGTCGGGGCCATGGGGTCCCGGCGCACCCACGAGGAACGCCTGGCGCGCCTGCGCGCCGCCGGCCTCACCGACCGCGAACTCGGCCGCCTCCGCTCACCGATCGGCCTCGACCTCGGCGCCCGCACCCCCGCGGAGACCGCGCTGTCGATCGCGGCCGAGATCGTCGCCCAGCGGCTGGGCGGAAGCGGCGTGCCGCTGAGCACCGGCGTTCCCATCCACCATCGCGGCGCCCCGTCGCCGGGCGCCGTTCCCAGCAGTCAGGAGTCAGGATGACCGCCTCCCCCGTCGGACGCGCCACCGACCGCGTCGAAGGCCGGCTGAAGGTCACCGGCGCCGCCCGGTACTCGGCCGACCACCCGGCCCAGGGAACGGCGCACGCCCACGTCGTCACGAGCACGATCGCGCGGGGCACGATCACGGGGGTCGACACCGCCGCCGCGCTGGCGGCTCCCGGAGTGCTGCGCGTGTACGCGGCGCCGGAGCCGCGCCTGCGGCTCTACCCGGTCGCGGAGCAGTACCGCGGGTTCAGCGAGTTCTACGCCCCCCTCCAGGACGCGGACGTGCGCTTCCACGGCCAGATCATCGCCATGGTCGTCGCCGAGACCCCCGAGCAGGCGCGGGACGCCGCGGCGCTGGTCACCGCGACGTACGACGCGCGGCCGCCGCGCACCTCGCTCGATGACGGGCCGCGCGTGGCGGCCCCCTCGACCGGCGGGACGCCGAGCGCCCTCACGGTGCTCGCCCCCGGCGCCGACTCGATCGACGCGGCGCTCGCCGCCAGCGACGTCGTCGTGGAGGCGTCCTTCCACCAGCCGGTGCAGCACCACGCCGCGATGGAGCCCCAGGCCACCCTCGCCGTCTGGAACGGCGACCGGGTGACCGTCCACGCAGGTGCGCAGATACCGGCGGCGTACGCGCTCGTGCTGTCCCAGCGGCTCGGCGTCCTGCCGCAGAACGTCCAGCTGATCACGCAGCACGTCGGCGGCGGCTTCGGCGGCCGGGTCCCCGTGTGGAGCGACGCGCCGCTCGCCGCCGCGGCGGCCCGCGAGTTGGGCCGCCCGGTCAAGCTGGTCCTCACCAGGGAGCAGGTGTTCACCCTGGCAGGCCACAGGTCGCACCTCACCCAGACCGTCAGGCTCGGCGCCTCGAACGACGGCATACTCAACGCCGTCAGCCACGAGAGCACCGCCGAGATGCCGGCCGCCGGCGGCTGGAACATGCTGCCGGCCCACTCCTCGTCCGACACGCTCTACAGCACGCCGAACCTGCGCACCGACCCGCGGCTCGTCACCCTCGACCTGCCCGCGAGCCGCGCGATGCGGGGACCCAACGAGGCGCCCGGCGCGTTCGCCCTGGAGACGGCGATGGACGAACTGGCGGTCGCCACCGGCGTCGACCCGGTCGAGCTGCGGCTGCGCAACTACGCCACCGTCAGCCCCGCCACGGGCCGACCGTGGTCGAGCAAGCACCTCGACGAGTGCTACCGCGTCGGCGCCCGGCGCTTCGGCTGGTCCGAGCGCGACGCCACGCCCCGCGCGCGCGTGGACGGGCAGTGGCTGCTCGGCACCGGCATGGCCTCCGCCGTGTACCCGGCGACCCGCCACCCCGCGAACGTCCGGGTCCGGCTGCTCGACAACGACACCGCGGTCGTGTCGACCGGGATCTCGGACCTGGGCACCGGCGGGTGGACCATGGTGGCGATCGCGGGCGCCGACGCCCTGGGCATCCCCCTGGAGCGGGTGAGACCCGAGATCGGCGACTCGGCGCTGCCCCAGGGCGCCCCCGCCGTGGCCTCAAGCGCGACGCACTCCACCGTGCCGATCGTCGTGCAGGCCGCCCGCGACACGATCGCGGAACTCAAGCGGCGCGCGGTGACCGACGCGGGATCGCCGTGGCACGGAACGGACGCCGCCGACCTGCGCTACGAGGGGGGCAGCCTGCACGGGCACGGCCGTTCGATGACCTTCGGCGACCTGCTCACCACCCTCGGGGCGCCGGGCGTCGACGCCACAGCCGCGGGTCCCGCGGGCGCTCCCGCCGGGTACGGCTACCACAGCTTCGGCGCGCACTTCTGCGAGGTGCGCGTCAACCGGTTCACCGGCGAGGCCCGCGTCACGCGCTTCACCACGGTCGCGGACGTCGGCCGGGTCATCAACGCCAGGGCCGCCCGCAGCCAGCTCGTCGGCGGCGTCATCTTTGGCATCGGGCACGCCCTGCTGGAGGAGAACCCGCTCGAACTCGACACCGGCCGGCTGGCCGCCAGCACGCTCGCCGACTACCTGGTGCCCGTGCACGCCGACATCCCGGACATCGACGTGCACCTGCTCGACCGGCCCGACCCGGTGCTGACCGGGCCCCTGGGGGACGGCGACGAGGAGGTCGGGACCAGGAGCCTCGGCGCCCGCGGCCTCGGGGAGATCGGCACCGTCGGTTCGGCCGCCGCGGTCGGCAACGCCGTCTTCCACGCCACCGGCATCCGCGTGCGCGACGTGCCCATCACGCCCGACAAGCTGCTGTAGCGGGAGGGCGCGGCGGGTGCCGCCGCTCCCGCACCACGGCCCCTGACGCGCGTCGAACGCGGTCGGGGGCCGTTCCCGTGCCCGGGACACCCAGCGGGTGCGGAACGGCCGGCCGGGTGCCGTCACGTGGCGGGCCGCTTCACCGCTCCTCACGGAACATCACGTGGCGGCGGACGATGGGGTCGTACTTGCGCAGGTGCAGCCGGTCGGGGTCGTTCCTGCGGTTCTTGCGGGTGACGTAGGTGTAGCCGGTCCCCGCCGTGGACTTGAGCTTGATCACGGGTCGGATGTCGTCGCGAGCCATGCGACCATGGTACGCAAACGGAAATCATTTTCAATAAGGGGGCTTCCGTGAGCGACATGGGTACGGCCGACGGCCTCGGGGCGATGGGGGCGGCGGCTTCCGTGCTGCCGGGGGAGGGGCGGCTGCCGGTGACCGTTCTCTCCGGTTTCCTCGGCGCGGGCAAGACGACGCTGCTCAACCACGTCCTCGCCAACCGCGAGGGCCTGCGGGTGGCGGTCATCGTCAACGACATGAGCGAGGTCAACATCGATGCCGCCCTGGTGCGCGACGGCGGTTCCCTGTCGCGCACCGAGGAGCGGCTCGTCGAGATGACCAACGGCTGCATCTGCTGCACCCTCAGGGACGACCTGCTGGAGGAGGTGGACCGCCTGGCGCGGGCCGGCCGGTTCGACCACCTGCTGATCGAGTCGAGCGGCATCTCCGAACCGATGCCGGTCGCGGCCACGTTCGCGTTCCCCCGGGACGACGGGGCCACGCTGGGCGACCTCGCGCGCCTGGACACGATGGTGACGGTGGTGGACGCGGTCAACTTCCTGCCCGAGCTCGACCGGGGCGACGCCCTGGCCGGCCGCGGCCTCGACCAGTACGAGGACGACGAGCGGACGGTGAGCGACCTGCTCGTCGACCAGGTCGAGTTCGCCGATGTCCTCGTGCTCAACAAGACCGATCTCGTCGAGCGGCGGCACCTCGTCCGGCTTGAGGCGGCCCTGCGCCGCCTGAACCCGGCCGCCCGAATGATCCGGGCGAGCCGGGGTCGGGTCCCGCTCCGCGAGGTGCTCGGCACCCGCAGGTTCAGCCTGGCCAGGGCCCAGGAGGCGCCCGGCTGGCTGGCCGAGCTGAACGGCGACCACGTGCCGGAGACCGAGGAGTACGGCATCTCAAGTCTCCTCTTCCGGGCCGACCGCCCCTTCCACCCCGGGCGGTTGTGGACGTTCGTCACCGAGCGGCTCGACAGCGGGGACTTCGGCTCGGTGCTGCGTTCCAAGGGCTTCTTCTGGCTGGCCTCCCGTCCCGGGGTCACCGGCCTGTGGTCGCAGGCCGGTTCCGTGGCCAGGTTCGAGCCGTCCGGGGTGCGCGCCGCCCCGGCCGACGGCGGTCTCGCCTCGGGGCAGGAGCTGGTCTTCATCGGCACCGACCTGAACAAGGGCGACCTGCGGGCCGCGCTCACGTCGTGCCTGGTCGACGACGCGGAGTGGGCGGCGGGCCCTGCCGCCTGGGCCGCGTACGAGGACGCGTTCCCCGCGTGGGACGGCCCCGGCGCGGCCCACGACCACCCGCACGAGCACCCGCACGAGCACCCGCACGGGCACTGACCCGTCGCCGTCCCGCACGCCGGCCGGCGGGGCCGTGGCGCAGGGAACCCGTGGCCTCGACGTATTGATGAGAACGATTTTCGTTTTGTATTCTCTCGCGGGGAAGTTCCGCGCCCATCTCCTCTCCGCCCCGCACGCGCAACAGCGTTCGACCAAGGAGCAGTTGTCCAGATGACCACCCGATCACGCCCGGGATGGCGGCACGCCATAGCGGGCTTCCTCACCGCCGCACTCGCGGTCGGCACGGCGGGCACCGCGCAGGCCGCGGACCCGCTCGTCCTCGACCACGGGCACATCGACGCGTTCAACGTCACCGTCACGAACGGGGAACTCGTCCTCGACCTCGCGGAGGACGTCACCGGCTCCCACGTCCGGCACGCGCCGGAGGACGTGCTGCTGCACGTCAAGCAGGACGCCTGGATCGACGGCATCCCCGAGCAGTACCCCGGCTCACCGGCCGGCTACGTCCTGCCGCTGACCCAGGACCCCAACCTGATCTGGCCGGGCTGGGACACCAACGGCGTCGCCGGCAGCGGCTACCCGGATGTCGAGATCGACATCAGCGCGGTCAACGGGCCGGGCGAGGTGTACCTGTACACGCTCAGCGGCTTCGGCACGGTGACCTCGCTGCTTGAGGACGGCGGCTACGAACTGCCGGGCACGCTGCGCGAGGAGCGGCCCGCGCACACCCACGCGCAGTGGACGTTCACCGAGCCGGGCGAGTACACGCTCACCGCCCGCGCCACCGCCACCGACCCCGGCACCGGCCAGTCGCTCACCAGCGAACCGGCCACCTACACCTTCGCCGTCGGAGACCTGGAGGAGCCGGCGCCGGTACCGACAGGACTGTCGATCGACGGCCTGGCCGACCACTACCACACGGGCGACACCGTCGAGCTGAGGGCCGTTCCCGACGCCGAGACCGACCTGGACCACTACCACTGGTACACCAGGGAGTCCTCGTCCGGCAGTTGGGAGGTCGTCGACGGCGCATACGGCGACCTCTACACAGGAACCGCCGAGACCGACGGGCAGCAGATCAGGGCCGAGCTGCTGGACGCCGACCACGAGGTCGTCGCCGCCTCCGAGCCCGTGACCGTGCGCATCGACGACCACCACGGCGAGGAGCCCGGGGACGACGGCGGCAACGGCGCCACCGGGGGTACGACGTCCGGTGGCACGACGAGCGGCGGCGGAACGTCCGGCGGCACGACGTCCGGTGGGACGACGGGCGGCGGCGGCACATCTGGCGGCACGACGTCAGGCGGCACCACCGGCGGCGGCGATGCGGACGGCGGGGGAACGGCCGGCGGCGGAACGGCCGGGGGCGGCACCGCGGGCGGCGGTTCCACCGGCGGGTCCGGCTCCCCGGCACCCCAGTGCTTCCCCGTCGAGGAGGAGCGCGAGGTCCCCGTCCCCGAGGAGACCGGCGAGACGCTGGTGCTCGACCACGGCCACATCGACGCGTTCAACGTCACCGCCGAGGGCGGAGGGCTGGTGCTCGACCTCATGGAGGACGTGACCGGCAGCCACGTCCGGCACGCGCCCGAGGACGTGGTCCTGCACGTCACACCGGACGCGCTCACCGAGGACATCCCGTCCCAGTACCCGGGCAGCCCCTCCGGCTACCTGCTGCCGCTGACCCAGGACCCCGACCTCATCTGGCCCGGCTGGAACACCAACGGCGTCGCCGGCAGCGGCTACACCGACGTCGAGATCGACATCACGGCGGTGGACGGGCCCGGCGCCGTGTACCTGTACACGACCAACACCTTCGGCGGCGTGGTGCCGCTGCTTGAGGACGGCGGTCACGAACTGCCCGGCACCGTGCGCGAGGAGCGGCCCGCGCACACCCACGCGCAGTGGACGTTCGCCGAGCCCGGCGAGTACACGCTCACCGCCCGGGCCACCGCCACCAACCCGGAGACGGGGGAGTCCGTCACGAGCGAGACCGAGACCTACACCTTCGCGGTCGGGGACGCGCCCAGCACCGCGCAGGAGCAGGGGGAGACCACGACCACGACCACGACGGTCACGGTGGGCAGGACGGCCGACGGCGAGGACTGCGACCTGTCCGACGACCAGCTCGGCGGCGGCGGCAACCTCGCGAGCACCGGCGGCGGCGTGTCGCCGCTCCTCGCCGGGGTCGGCGCGGCCCTGATCGCGGTCGGCGCCGCGGCCTTCGCCCTCAACCGGCGCCGCCTGGCGCGCGCCTGAGCGACCGCGCCGGGGGCGGGAGGCGCGCCACGCGCCTCCCGCCCCCGGCCGCCCCTCGTGATCACCGAGCAGAGAGGTCGACACCGGCGATGACCGGCACACAACGCGCGCGGCGCCGCCGGTGGCCCGCGGCCGGCACCGGCCTGTCGGCCGCCGCGCTGGCGCTGGCGCTCACCGGCTGCGCCGGGGTCGCGGAACCGGCCGACGACGGCCGGGTCAGCGTGGTCACGACGACCGGGATACTCGCCGACCTGGCCCGCCACGTCGGCGGCGACCTCGTCGACGTCGAATCGCTCGTCCCCGAGGGCGGCGACCCGCACAGCTACGAACCCTCGCTGCGCGACATCCGGGACATCGTCTACGCCGACGCGGCCTTCAGCAACTACCTCATGCTTGAGGAGCAGAACCTCATCCGCGCGCTGGACGCCAACCTGCCCGCCGACGTGCCCAACGTGCCGCTGGCCGAGCGCGCCGTGGCCTACGCCGCCGAGATCATCCCGCTGGTGGAGAACGTCAACCTCGACACCATCTGGCTCGGCCTCCGCGTCCGCGGCACCGGGGAGAGCGTCGGCGCCACCCGGTCGTCCGAGGTCCGGCTGAAGGCCACGGGACTCGAAGGACCCGGCGACCTGATCGGCTACCTCACCGAGACGTTCGGTGAGCCGACGGTGTTCTTCGACTCCTCCGACGGCTTCGACGCGGGCGACGGCTACGAGGACGACACCGCGGTCCTCCCGCCGGCCGCCCACACGCACATGAGCTGGGCGTTCACCGAGCCTGGCGTCTACCGGCTGGACGTGGCCGCCGAGGTCGTGCCCACCGCGCGGAGCCGTCCGGTCCCGCAGGGCCGGGCCACCATCACGTTCGCCGTCGGCGTGGACCCGCACTCGGTGCCCGGCATGGCCGGCGCCACCGTGCTGGACGGCGGCCACGCCGACGTGACCGTGGACCTGGACGCCGCCGCGCGGGGGAGCGGCGACAGCCTCCTGCTGACCACCGACGCCGAGGGCGACGACGGGGTCCACCCGGCCGCCCGCACGGTGGTCGAGGTGCCCAACAAGGCCATCACGGAGGTGCCGGGCGACCCCAGGTTCCGCATGCTCGGCCGCGCGGGCGAGGACATCCACCAGCTGCCGCAGGCGGTGCTCGGCCGGCACGTGCACGGGGAGATCGACCCGCACCTGTGGCAGAACGTCCGCAACGCGATGGCCTACGTCAAGATCATCCGCGACGTCCTGACCGAGATCGACCCCGAGCACGCCGCCGACTACCGCGCCAACGCGTCCGCCTACCTCGCGGAACTGGAGGCGCTCGACGCCTACGTCACGGCCACCATCGCGGAGATCCCCGCGTCCCGGCGGCACCTGGTCACCACGCACGACGCGTTCGGCTACCTGGGGGCCGCCTACGACGTGTCGATCGCCGGGTTCGTCACCCCCAACCCGGCCACGGAACCCAGCCTCGCCGAACGCCGCCGGCTGAGCGAGACCATCGCCAACCTGTCGGTGCCCGCCGTCTTCCTCGAACCCAACCTGCGCAGCCGGTCGAGCACGCTCGTCCAAGTGGCCGAGGAGCAGGGCGTCGAGGTCTGCACCATCTACGGCGACGCGTTCGACGAAGAGGTGACCGACTACGTCGAGATGATGCGCGCCAACGCCGACTCCCTGCGCGCGTGCCTCGGTTGAGGCCGCGCGGCGCCCCCGCGCGCCGGGCCGTGCCCCCTTCGCCGCTCGTGAAGCCCCCGTCCCGAAGAACAGGAAAACCGATGCTCCCTCCCTCCCCGCGCCCGGCGGGACCGCGCCCGCGCGTCCGCCGCCCCGCGCTCGCCCTGTGCCTCTCGGCCCTGCTGCTCGGCGTGACGGCTCCGGCCGGCCACGCCCTGGAGGGCGAGGACGGCGACCTGGGCCAGACCGTCGCCCCTGACGAGCGCAACGCGACGGGAGAGGCGGTACTCAACGTCGGCCACGTGGACATCGGCCCCCGCTTCGTCGACGGCGAGTGGCGCATCCAGGGGCGCGACGACTCCGCGTCGCCCCCGGTGTGGCGGTCGTTGACCGACGTGGTGACGCAGGTCGTCGACGCGTCGGTGCAGCAGGCCCCGGACGACCCGGACTTCGCGTTCCTCGACGCCGAGCCCGGCAGCGACGTCTTCGTGGTCCCGCAGACGCAGGCCCCCGAGGTCGTGTGGCTGGGCTGGAACACCCAGGACCCCGAGGTGATGGAACGCGTCAACCGCGGCGTGACCCTGACCATGCACGGGGTGAGCGGCCCCGGGCACTTCTCCGTCTTCCTCCAGAACGGGAACCTCGGCGCCCCCGACGTGCTGTGGGACGGTGACGAGGAGGGCCCGCAGGACCTGTGGGTCGACATCAACACCCACACGCACGCCAACTGGGTCTTCACCGAACCCGGCGTCTACGTCGTGGACTTCGAGGTCTCCGCCGACCTGATCACCGGCGAACGCGTCTCCGACCGGGCCCCCTTGCGCTTCGCCGTCGGCGAGAGCACCGATGTGGCGGACGCGTTCGCCGCCACCGCCCCCACCGGCGACGGCGACGCGCCGGCCGGCTCGGGGGAGGGGGCGGACCAGGAGGCGGACCCGTCCGCCTCCCCGGCGCCGGACTCCGACGGGGAGGACACCGCGTCAAGCGGCGAGGACTCCTCCCTCCCCGTCACGCTGATCGCCGTGGGCGCCGTGGCCCTCGTGCTGCTCGCCGCGGTCGTGGTGGTCACCGTCCGCGGCCGGCGGGCCCGCGAGGCCGCTGGACTCGGGACCGGCCGGGACGGGAAGGCGTCATGACCGCGCTGTCCGTGCGCGGCCTGAACGTCGTGCTCGGCGGCCGGCCGGTGCTCCACGACGTCGACCTCACGCTGGACGCCGGCGACTTCATGGGGCTGATCGGCCCGAACGGCGCCGGCAAGACGACCCTGCTGCGGTCCGTGCTCGGCCTGGTGAGACGGGCGTCCGGCAGCATCGAGGTGGAGGGCGCGCCCATCGCGAAGGTGCGCCAGCGCGTCGGCTACGTTCCGCAACGCCACGAGTTCGCCTGGGACTTCCCCATCAACGTGGCCGACACGGTGCTCTCAGGACGGGTACGGCGCATCGGCTGGGTCCGCCGCGCGGGCGTGGAGGACTACCGGGCGGTCAACGAGGCGCTTGAGCGCGTCGGCATGACGGACCTGCGGCACCGCGCCGTCGGCCAGCTCTCGGGCGGCCAGCGGCAACGCGTCCTGGTGGCACGGGCGTTGGCGCTGCGGCCGAGCGTCCTGCTGCTCGACGAGCCGTTCACCGGGCTCGACGTGCCCACGCAGGAGCTGCTGACCGACCTCTTCACCGAGCTGAGCCGGGAGGGCCGCGCGGTCCTGATGACCACCCACGACCTCGCCGCGGCCATGCACACCTGCGGCCGGCTCTGCCTCGTCAACCGAACGGTCCTCGCCACGGGCCCGCCCGACGCGCTGCGCGACGCCGAGCTGTGGCGCACGGCGTTCGGCATCCGCCCCGGCAGTCCCCTGCTCGCCGCCCTGGGGGTGAAGTGATGCTCACGCCGCAGGAGTTCGTCGCCGACCTGTTCAACCCCGCGCTCTCCTTCCTGCCCAAGGCGCTGTTCGTCGCGCTGATGTCCTCGGCCGTCTGCGGGGTCATCGGCTGCTACGTGGTGCTGCGGGGGATGGCGTTCATCGGGGACGCGGTCGCCCACGCCGTCTTCCCCGGCCTGGCCGTGGCGTTCGTCGTGCAGGGCAACCTGGTGCTCGGCGGCGCGGTCGCCGGAGTGCTCACGGCCGTCGCGGTGGCCGTCTTCTCGCAGAACCGGAGGCTGCGCGAGGACAGCGTCATCGGCGTCTTCTTCGTCGGGGCCTTCGCCCTCGGCATCGTGATCATCAGCCGTTCCCCCGGCTACTCGGGATCGCTCCAGCAGTTCCTCTTCGGCTCCATCACCGGCATCCCCGACGAGGACCTGTACGTGGTCGCCGTCTCGACCGTGCTGCTGCTGGCCCTGGCGTTCCTGCTGCACAAGGAGTTCGTCTCGGTCACCCTGGACCGCGAGTCGGCGCGGGCGCTCGGGCTGCCCGTGTTCGCGCTCGACCTCGCGCTCTACGTCATGGTGTCGGTGGCCATCGTGATCTCCGTGCAGACCATCGGCAACATCCTGGTCCTCGCGCTGCTGATCACCCCGGCCGCCACGGCCCGCCTGCTCACCGACCGCCTCGGCGTCATGATGCTGCTCGCGCCCGTCATCGGCGGCTCCTCGGCCCTGACCGGCGTGTACCTCTCGTGGAGCCTCGACCTGCCGACCGGCGGCACCATCGTGCTGGTCGCCACCGCGCTGTTCCTGCTGGCCTGGCTCCTCGCGCCGCGCCACGGCCTGCTCGCCCGGTGGGGGCAGCGGCGCGCCGCCGCCTCCGGCGGGCGGGCGCGGGGCCCCGGGCCCGCGGACGGCGCCCGGGAGGCCGCCGCGGTGCCCTGACGGGCCCGGCCCGTTCGTCAGGTCCTGCCGGTCAGCCGCCAGCCCGCGGCACGGGTGCGCTCCTCCCAGAACGACCGGTACCTGCCGCCCCGGGCGACGAGCTGGTCGTGGGTGCCCGCCTCGATCACCCGGCCGGCCTCAAGCACCACGATCCGGTCGGCCGACCGGATCGTGGGCAGCCGGTGCGCCACGACGATCAGGGTGCGACCGGTGCGCAGCGAGCCGAGGGCGGCGGTGACGTGCGTGTCATTGGTGGCGTCGAGGGCCGCCGTCGCCTCGTCGAGCAGCACGATCGGCGCGTCCTTCAGCAGGGCGCGGGCGATCGAGATCCGCTGGCGTTCACCGCCGGAGAGCGCGGTGCCGCCCTCGCCGACCCGGGTGTGCCAGCCCTGCGGCAGCCGCCGCACGATCTCCGTCACCCGGGCCAGATCGGCCGCCCGGCGCACCTCGTCCTCGGTGGCGTCGGGGCGGCTCATCCTGACGTTCTCCTCGATGGTGCCGTCGAAGAGGTACACGTCCTGGGAGACCAGGGAGATCCGGCGCATCAGGTCGTCGGTGGCGAACCGGCGGACATCGGTGCCGCCGATCAGCACCGCTCCGCCGCGCACGTCCCAGAACCGCGCGATCAGCCGCAGCACGGTGGTCTTGCCCGACCCCGACGCGCCCACGACGGCCGTCATCCCGTCGGCCGGTGCCTCGAAGCTCACCTCGCGCAGGACCGGTTCGGCGCCGTAGCCGAAGGTCACGTCCCGGAACTCGACGGACGCGGGGGCCGCGTGGACGTCGGCGGGCGACGCCTCGGGGGCGGGGAGCACGGGCGTGTCAAGGACCTCCTGGTAGCGGGCCAGGGAGTTCCCGGCCAGGCGCACGGCCGTGCCCACCTCGGCGGCCGTGCCGAGCGGTTCGGTCAGGCGGACGCCGAGCACCAGCAGCGCGACCATCGAGGGGGCCGACAGCTCGCCCGCGAGGGCGAGTTCGGCGCCCAGCGCCAGCATCGCGATGAGCAGGAGCTGGATGACGAGGCCGGTGGAGAGCAGCGCCGGGGCGCCGAGCAGCATGGTGGAACGCTGCGCCCTGCTCTGCTCCGTCAGGGCCTCGTCGAGCAGCCGGTGGCCGGCGGCTGTGCGGCCCGCGGACCGGAGCGTCGCCTGGGCGCGCGCGAACTCGACGACCCTGGCGGCTGCCTTGGTGGACGCCGTCTTCTCCACCCGGTCCATGCGGGCCACCAGGCGCCCGGCCCAGCGCCCGGCCAGGAACACCAGGGGGATGCCGAGCGCGCCGAGCAGGGCGAGGCGCCAGTCGAAGAGGCACATCGCGAGCACGATCGTCGCCGGGGTGACCAGGGAGGCGACCAGGGGGCGCAGCAAATGGGCCGGCACCCCCATCACGTCCACGATGCCGCGGCTTGAGAGCTGGCTCAGCTCGCCCACGCGCACCGGGTCGGAGAACCAGCCGAGCGGCAGCGAGCCGACCTTCGCGCCGAGCCGGTGGAACAGCTCGCGGGCCAGGCCGATGGCGGCGCGGTAGGCGGCCAGTTGCGTGCGGTAGCGGACGACGGCGTAGCAGCAGAACAGCAGGCACACGGCGACGATCCACGGCCAGGCGTTCTCGGGGCGGCCGGACAGGGTCTGCTCCATGGCGGGCACCATGCAGGCGTATCCGAGGCCCGCGAGGACCGATTCGGCCACCAGACTGATCAGGTTGCGGCGGATGGGCCGGGCTCCGGGGCGGTCCCCCAGGGCCAGCAGGTGTCCGATCACGCGGGCATCCCTTCTTCCAGAGTTTCCTGGGCTCGCCACAGCTCCGCGTAGAGGCCGCCCCGCGCCAGCAGGGCCCGGTGCTCACCGCGTTCGACGATCCGCCCGTCGTTCATGACGCAGATCTGGTCGGCCCCGCTCACGGTGCGCAGGCGATGGGCGACGACCAGCACCGTCCGGCTGGCGGCCAGACGGGACAGGGCGTCCTGGACGGCCGCCTCGGAGTCCGGATCGGCGTGGGAGGTGGCCTCGTCCAGCACGATCACCGGCGTGTCGGCGAGCAGCACGCGGGCGATGGCGACGCGTTGGGCCTCGCCCCCGGAGAGGACGGCGTCCTCCCCGTACACGCTGTCGTACCCCCGGGGCAGGGCGCGGACGCGCTCGTCGACGCGGGCGGCCCGGGCCGCCGCCAGCATCTCGGCGTCCGTCGCGTGCGGCCGGGCCAGCCTGATGTTGTCCCGGATCGAGGCGTGCAGCAGCCGGACGTCCTGCAACACCATCCCCACCCGCGTGTAGAGGGTGTCCTGGTCGAGCTCGCGCAGGTCGGTGCCGCCGAGGGTGACGGAGCCATCGGCCGGGTCCCAGAAGCGGGCCAGGAGTGCGGCGAGCGTGCTCTTCCCCGCGCCCGACGGGCCCACGAGGGCCGTGACGGTGCCGGGCGCGAGGTCGAGGTCGACGCCGCGGATCACCTCGGTCCCGTCGGTGTAGCCGAACCGCACACCGGTGAAGGAGACGTGGTCGCCCGCGGGCGGGGCGGCGCCGGCCGGGGCGGCGGCGAGCGTGGGCGTGCGCAGCAGCTCCTGGATGTTCGCCGCGGCGTGCCGCGCGGCGGTGAGGTTGCCGTAGCCGTAGTTGAGTTCGAGGAACGGGCCGGCCACGGCCGCGCCGAGCACCACGAAGGGGAGGATGTCGAGCGGCTCCGCCCAGCCGGCCTGGACGAAGGCGGTGCCGGCGACGAGGGCGGCGAGCAGGGTCGTGAACGGCGCCAGGGCGAGTTCGGCGACGGTGGAGCCGCGCAGCATCCCGCGGACCCACTCCCAGAAGTCCGTCACGAACGACTCGGCGGCCCGGAGGAACCGGGAGTGGGCCGCGCCCGGCCGTCCGAAGATCTTGACCATCGCTATGCCGTCCACGTACTCGACGGCCGCCGCGCTCACATCGCCGATGGACCGCTGGTAGCGGGCCATCTGCTCGCCCTGCCCGCGCATCATCGTGCCGTACCGGACGATCCCGAACACGGTCGGCAGCAGGGTGAGCAGTGCGAGCCGCCAGTCGCTGACGAACAGGTAGCCCAGGGCGACGAGCGGGGTGACGACCGCGGTGGTGAGATCGAGACAGGTGTGCCCCACCAGGTGGTGCAGTCCCGCGACGTCGTCGGTGAGCGCCTTCTTCACCCGGCCCGACGCGTGGTCGGTGAACCAGCCGAGCGGCACGCGGCCCAGCCGTTCCGCGAGCCGCCTCCTGAGGTGCGACTGGAGGTCGACGTCGGCCAGGTGGGTGAGGGTGAGGGCCGTTCCGCCGGCCGCGAGGCGGATCAGCAGGGCCGCGGCGGCGGTGGCGACGAGGGCCCAGACCCGGTCCTCCCGTACCGGGTCGCGGAGCAGTTCGCGGGCCAGTTCGACGAGCGCGATCAGGGGCACGACGCGGGCCACGGAACCGACCGCTTCGAGCAGGCAGGCGATCAGGATCCGGTGGCGCACCGGCGCCAGCAGCTCACCGAGCGCCGCCCTGCCCTCCGGTCCGGCTTCGGGTGGGGACATCGTTCGGCCTCCTCGGGACGCGTGGCGGACCGGGTACCGGTCCGGCGGCAGAGGGGTCCCCAGCCGCTCGCGGACCGGTCGGGACGTGCGAGGAGTCACCGGACGAGTGGCGGCGTGTGCCGCAGAGGTACTATACGCAAACGATAATCTTTTTCATTAGTGGTCGTCCGGGTTCCGGTGGACAAAAGTTCCGGCCGCCCGTCGCGGGCGCGCCGGCCGCCGCCGCCGGCGCCACACCCCGACCTGGAAAGCGAGTCATCCATGAGCAGGCAGACGCGCCGTGGCTCGGACCGCCCGGCCCGCCCCAACCCGCTGTTCGCCGCGGGCATCACCTACATCGACTACAAGGACACGGACCTGCTGCGGAAGTTCATCTCCGACCGGGGCAAGATCCGCAGCCGCCGCGTGACGCGGCTGACCGTCAAGCAGCAGCGCCAGATGGCGCGAGCGATCAGCAACGCCCGCGAGATGGCGCTGCTGCCCTACCCGGGCACGGGGCGCAGCGCCGCGTGAGGCGGGGCGTTCCCGCGCGGCGCCGGGACGGCGGGGCCGTGGCCGCCGGTCGCAAGGTCGGCGGCCACGGCCCCGGGCGCCGCCGGCCGGGTGCGGCTACCTGACGGCGACCAGGACCCGGCTCTGCCCGTACTGCCAGACGGTGCACACCTGCTGGAAGCCGGCCGCCCGCAGCAGCCCGACGTGCCGGGAGAGGGTCAGCGGCTCGTCCGGGTCGCCGGGCGCGGGCCGCAGCGCGCGCTGGGCGAACGCGTCGGCCAGCTCCGGGTCCCTGGCCGCCGCCGCCCACCAGGACTCCCAGTCGAGCGCCTGCCCCACCGGCGCGGCCTCCTGCCGGCGGCGGCCCACATGGGCCGTGAGCCCCGAGCAGAACGCGCCGTCGGACGGGAAGTGGTCGGCGTTCACCAGCACGCCGCCGGGCCGCAGCAGGGCGGCGGCGTCGCGGTAGGTGCGCGCCAGCGCCTCCTCGGGGAGGCAGTGCAGCGCGGTGGAGGAGACGACCGCGTCCGCGGCGCGGTCCAGCCCGAGGGCGCCGGCCCAGCCGGCGTCGCCGAGCACGGCCTCGACCCAGCGCGCGGCGTCCGCGTGGTGGGTGCGGCCCAGTTCGAGCAGCACCGGGTCCCGGTCGACGGCCACGATCTCGGCGCCCGGCGTGCGCCGGACCAGCCGGGACGCCAACGAGCCGGGGCCGCAACCCAGTTCGACGAGCAGGGGGCGGGCGAGGCCGGCCGTCGCGTGCTCGACCACGTCGGCGATCACGCCGAACCGCTCCTCGCGGTCGATCGCGTACCGCTGCTGCTGACGCTCCCAGCGTTCGACCCACATCTCGGCCGTTGCCATGCTGATACCCATCGGGTCGCGTCACCCTCCTCCTCGGCGGATCCCCGGCGCGGCCCAGCTTACCGGCAACGGTTTTCAGTTTCGTCTCACGCGAGATCGGTGAGGACGGACAGCAGCCGGTCGACCTCCTCCTCGGTGTTGTAGACGTGCAGGCTCACCCGCACCGCGCCCTCCCGGTCCTCGCCGCCGTCGGCGCCTGCCTGGCAGAGCGTGTCCGCGCGCACCATGAAGCCGTGCTCGAAGAGGATGAAGCCGAGGTCGTCCGCGGGGATGTCCCGGTGCCGGAACGACACGATGCCGCGCCGCCGCTGCACCTCCGACATCGCGGCGAGGCTCAGCTGGCAGCCCAGGACGCGGTAGGGCGCCAACTGCCGCAGCCCCTCCGTCAGCCGCGCGGCCAGGCCGACCGTCCACCGCTCGACGCGTTCGAGACCGGCCTCCTCAAGCCAGTCGAGCGCCGCGGCGAGGCTCGCGATGCCCGCGGTGTTCGGCGTTCCGCTCCAGCCGCCCGGGCGGAACGCGGGCCCCCGCGCCTGCCGGGCCCACACCGCCCCCGTGCCCGGCAGGGCCAGCGCCTTGTGCCCGGAGAAGACCACGAAGTCCACGTCGAGGTCCGCCACCGACAGCGGCACGTGGCCCACGCCCTGCGCCGCGTCGAGGCAGATGGGCACCCCGGGCCCCGCCGCCTCGCGGACGCGGTGCACGTTCATGTCGCCGCCCCTCACGTGGTGCACGTGCGTGGCCGCGATGAAACGCGTGCGCGGGCCGATCAGACCGGCCAGGGCCCGGTGGTCGTAGTCGCCCGATGAGTCCTGGTACGGCAGCCCCCGCACCCGCACCGCCACCCCCTGGCGCGCCAGCACGTCCCGCGCCTCAAGCCAGGGCGACAGGTTCGCCTGGTGGTCCTCGAACGGGACGACGATCTCGTCGCCGTCCGCGAGCTGGGGCGCCAGCCAGTCGAGCGCCACGCTGCGCAGCCCCTGGCTGGTGCCGCTCGTGAAGTGGACGGCCGACCGCCCGGGGTCCGGGTCCGCCAGGAACTCCTTCAGCCGCGCGCCGGTCCGCTCCACCATCGCGGTCGTCGCGTTGGCCCACGGGTAGGAGCCCCGGCTCGCGTTCGCGTTCCCCGTCGTCAGGTAGGCGTGCACAGCGTCCAGGACGGCGCGCGGCTTCTGCGTGGTCGCCGCGCTGTCGAGGTAGGCGAGCCCCGGGTGGTCGACCACGATGGGGAACTGGGCGCGCAGGGCGCGCTGCCACGCGCGCAGCGGCGCCAGGTCGTCGGTCGGCACGCGCTCAGTCCCGCACCAGGGGGGCGCCCGCGTCGCGCCACGCGATGATGCCGCCGCTCAGGCTGCGCACGTCCGCATGCCCCATCCGGGTGAGCAGCGCGGCGAACCGCGCGGACCTCTCGCCCACCGGGCACGTCAGGAGCACGGGCTGCCGTCTGCCGAACGGCAGCCCGCCGCTCACCAGTTGCTCGAAGAGGTCGTCGACGATGTTGACCGCTCCCTCGATGTGCAGGGTGGCGAAGGCCCGCGGGCCCCGCAGGTCGACGACCAGCGGGCGCTCCCGTTCGATCCACTCGCGCGCCTCCGCGACCTCGATCGAGGGGGCCGCGGCCAGCTCGTCAGGCGTCAGGGAGTCGGGCGCGTTGCGCCGCGGGGAGCCGCCCAGCAGCTCCGGGCGCCGCTGCCGCACGTAGCTCAGGTAGCTCTCGACCCGGTCGCAGGCGATGAACACGGCCGTCGCGCGTTCCGTCAGCTCCGCGTCGAGCGCGCGCAGGTGCCGCACCGCGCCCAGGTAGGCGGCGCCGCTGGTCGGGCCCGCGAGCAGCCCGCACCGGCGGTTCAGGGTCAGCATGCCGTCGATCGCCTCGTCCGCGCCCACCGCCTCGATCGCGTCGTAGGTGTCCGGGTCGAACAGGCCGACCTCGTGCACCTCGTCGAGCGTGCGGATGCCCGGGATGAAGTCCGACTTCTGCGCCACGAGCCCCACGACCCGCACCCGGGGGTCGTGCTCCCGCAGCACCCGGGCGACCCCCGTGGAGGAGCCGGCGGTCCCCACGCAGGCGATGAACCAGTCGGGGGCCCGGCCGTCGAGGTCCTTGACGATCTCGGGGCCCGTTCCCGTGGCGTGGGCCTCGGTGTTCCGCTGGTTGAAGTACTGGTCGGTGTGCAGGTAGTCGCTGCCCTCCTGCGACACGGCACGGTGGAAGAGGGTCAGCGGGTCGTCCGTGTCGGTCGGGTCGAGGCATTCGCTGCGCCCCGGCAGCTCCTCGATCTCGGCGCCCAGCAGGAGCAGCAGCTCCTTGATCTCGGGCACGCGCATGCGGTTGGTGACGCTCTTGAACCGCAGCCCGTGCATGCCCGCGAGCGTCGCCAGCGCCTTGGCCGTGTTCCCGCTGGACAGTTCGACCACCTGCTCGTCCCGTTCGACGGCGCCGGCGAGCCCGGGGCGCAGCATGTGCCACGCGGCGCGGTCCTTGACGGAACCGAACGGGTTGAGCATCTCCAGCTTGGCGTAGAGGTCGATGCGTCGCAGGCCGTGCACGGCCGGATCGATGCGGACCAGCGGCGTGTTGCCGATGGCCTCGGTGATGCTGTCGTACCTCATGCTTCCGTGCCCCCCTGCCCGATCGGCCAGTACTCTTCGTCAAGGGCCCACCGCCAGGACTCGCCCCGGCGGGTGACCGCGACCTTCCTGGCCGTCGGCCGCATCTGCGCCCCGTGCGCCTGGAAGTCCATGCAGTAGCCCGCGGTGTTCGGGAATGCCAGCAGGTCGCCGCGTTCTGGCAACCGGGGCAGGAAGACCACGCGGCGCGTCACCAGGTCCGCCTCAAGGCACAGGTTGCCCATCAGGTGGACCCCGACCGGCCCCGCCCCCGCGGCGGCCGGGGCGCCGCCCCCGCCGCGGGGCACGACGACCGGGTCGACCAGTACGCCGTGCTCCTCCAGGCTGACGTCCGAGGCGTTCATGCCGAGCCGTACCAGGTGGGTGCCGTCCTCTGCGAGCCGCACGTCGAGGACCCTCGCCAGCGAGAGACCGCACTGGTCCACCAGGGCGCGCCCTGGCTCGATGTACAGGTCGTAGAGGTGGTCGAGCAGCAGGCTGGCCAGGGAGCGGCCGAGCGACGGCGCGGGCGTGGCGAGCAGTTCGTCGAGGTAGTCGGCCCCCGCCACCGGCCGGTGGGCCGGGTAGAGCGCGAGCCTGCCGCGCACCGTGCCGCCCTCGTTGCGCAGCCCGTAGCCGTGCTGCCGCCAGGTCAGCGGCGGGCGTCTGCCCAGCACGGCGTTCGTCAGCTCGGTGGTGTAACGCTCCCACTGCCCGCCGTCGGCGAGGTAGTTGACGCCGAAGCCGCCGCCGATGTCGATCGCCCGCGGGCGCAGGCCGCGTTCCGTCGCCTCGTCCATCACCCGCACGCAGCGCTCCAGCGCCACGGCCTTCTCCGCGATCCCGGTCGTGTCCAGGTGGTAGGCCACGCCCACGAGATCGACGGCGTCCCGGTGCCGGGCGACGGTGTCGAGCAGCGTCCCCGCCTCCGCGACCGGCGAGCCGAACCGGCTGCGCCGGGACAGCACCCGGACGCCCTCGCGCTCGAAGCCGGAGAGCCGCAGCAGGATGCGCACCCGGGGCAGCCCGTGGGCGCGCACGAGCGCGACCAGGTCGTCCAGCTCCTGCGGCGCGTCGACGCCGACCAGGGCCCCCGCCCGCGCCGCGAGCCACAGCGTCTCGGGGTCCTTCGGCCCGGTCGTGAGCACCCGGTCCGCGGCGAACCCGGCGCCCAGCGCGTGGCTCAGCTCGCCGAGCGAGGCGGCGTCGATCGCGGCGTCCGTCGCCGCGAGCCGCCGCACCAGCGCGCTCGACCGGTTCGCCTTGTGCGCGAAGAACACGCGGCCGTTCAGCCGGTGCCTGCGGTAGACGGCGCGGAACCGCTCGACGTTCTCCGCGATGCCCTCGGGGAGCAGGACGTTGAGCGGCGAGCCGAGGGCGTCCACGAGCGAGTGGAGGAACGCCCGGGAGTCGAGCAGCGAACCGAGTGACGGGCCGAGACGTGCTTGCAGGTACAGCGGCGCGCTCACGAAGAATCGTTCCTCCCTGTACGACGGCGCAGCCCGGCGGGCCACGGGACAGCACCCGGGTGGCTCCGGTAATCATTGCCAACTCACCGCGGTTCACGCACGCGTGGCCGCACTGCCGGGTCGGTACCGCGAGCGGCCGCGCGGTTATTGAAAATGATTCTCGTTTTGCTCTATGGTGCACCGAGTCGGCACCGGATGCGGCCGGGCGACCGCCGGCACCCGAAGAAACAGCAGCGGAAAGGCCCTACCACCATGCAACCGGACATTCATCCCGCCTACGGCCCCGTGGTGTTCCGTGACCAGGCCGCCGGCTACTCCTTCCTCACGCGGTCCACCCTCGTCTCCAGGGCGGGCGACCGGACCATCGAGTGGGAGGACGGCAACGTGTACCCGGTGATCGATGTCGAGATCTCCTCGGCCAGCCACCCCTTCTACACCGGGAACATGCGCGTGGTGGACACGGCCGGCCGCGTGGAGCGGTTCAGGCGCCGGTACGAGCGTGGGGGATCGCGCTGATGCTCCCCGTCGTCATCGTGGCCGGCCTGCACGCGGACGCCAGGCGGGCCGTCGTCGACGCCCTGCTGCGCGCCGTGCCCAAGAGCGTTGTGCTGCACCACGACCTGAGCACCGCGGGCGAGGGCACGGTCCTGCGGGTGGTGAGGGACCCCTCGCACGTCGTCTCCGTCGACGAGGCGCCGCTGGTGAACGACTGCGCCTGCTGCGCCCTCCGGGAGGATCTGCTGCCGGAGCTCGAACGGCTCGCCGACAGCGGTGAGTTGTGCGCGCTGGCCGTCGTCGAGCTGTGGGACTCGGTCGAGCCGCAGGCGATGGCCCAACTGATCGACAGCCAGGCGGGGGACGGCGTGTCCCTGGTGGGCGTCGTCACCGCAGTCGATCCCGCGCGGCTCCTGCCCTCCCTCGCCCAGGGGGACGACCTCGCCGATGTCGGCCTGGCCGCCGCGTCCACCGATCAGCGCACGGTGAGCGACACCTTCGCCCGGCAGCTCGAATACGCGCCGGTGCTCGCCCTCGTGGAAGGCGGGACGGCGCCGGACGCGACCGACCGGGCGCTGCTCGTTCACCTGCACGGCACGGCCACCCTCACCGCGCCCACCCACCCGGACTTCCTCCGCGTGGTCACCGCGGGCTTCGACGCCGCGACCGCCGCCGCGCGCGTTCACCCCGCCACGGCTCTGCTGCCCCAGGCGGGCGAGCACGATGGCGTGACGACGCATGTCTGGCGGGCTCGCCGCCCCTTCCACGCGCACCGGCTGTACTCCGCCCTCCCCGACCTGGCCTGCGCGGCCGTCCGCAGCCGGGGCAGGTTCTGGGTGGCCGACCGGACCGACACCATGCTGTGGTGGGACGCGGCCGGGGGAGCGCTGTGCGTCGATGACATGGGGCCCTGGTTCGCGGCGCTGCCCGAGGAGATCCGGTCCTCCCTGCCGGTGGAACGGCAGGTGGCGGCCCAGATCGACTGGCACCCCGAGCACGGTGACCGGGGGCAGCACCTGGTCTTCGTCGCCCCCGGGCTCGACACCGGCTGGCTCACCGAGCTGCTGGACTCCTGCCTGCTCACCGACGAGGAGTACGCCGCGGGCCCTCTGGTGTGGGCGACCCAGCGCTCGGGCTTCGACCAGCTGCTGGCCGTCACCTGACCGGTCGGCGGGGCGGGGCGCCGTCCGGGCCGCGGCGGCGGCCGGGCGGCGCCTCACTCCGTTGAGGGGGCGCGCCGCTGGCCCGGGGGCCGGCGGCTCCGCCTCGTCCGGGCCGATGCCGCCGGCAACGGCGGTGAGGGCTCCCGTGTCCACCGCGCGTGTGCCCGCGAGCGGTTCGGCGCTCGACTCGACGCGCATCCGGTGGGCGCCCTCGACGGCGCGGCGCGGGCCTCGTCACCCTCCGGCGGGACTTCCGGCGATGTGTGGCGGAACTGCCGGCGATGGCCCCGGGCCGCGGGGGAACGCGCCGCGGCCCGCGTCATCCGCCGTGCGCCGGTCCGGCCTGGCAGCGCCCGCAGAGGCCGGTCAGCTGGACGGTGTGCTCCAGCTCGGCGAACCCGGTGTCCGCACCGACGCGTTCGGCCCACGTCTCGACGATGTCCGACTCCACCGGCCGGCTCAGGCCGCACCTGCGGCAGAGCAGGTAGTGGCGGTGGCCGTCGGGGAGGCGCTGCCGGTAGAGGCGCTCCCCGACCTCGTCCCGCACCACGTCCGCGCGGCCCGCGGCCTCAAGTCCCCGCAGGGTGCGGTACACCGTCGTCAACCCGACGCGTATGCCGCGGGCGGCCATCTCGGCGTGCAGCTGCTGGGCCGACATGAAGGAGTCGCACGAGGCGAGGACCCTCTCGACAGCGGCCCGCCGACGTGTCGTGCGCCCGGGGGGCAGCCGCTCTTCCATGCTGTGGCTCACCGTGGATCACCCTTGTACGAGTCCGGCGCCCGGCAACGAGACACCAGCATAGACGACAATGATTTCCATCACCATCAACAGTCACGCCTGATGTCCCGCGAGCGCGCCGGTGCGCGAGGTGCCGCCCGCACCGCACCGAACGGCGCCTGCTGCGGCTTCCCGGGCGGCGCGGGCGACGCCACCCACCGTCCGGCGCAGGGGCCAGGACACGGACCTGCTGCGGGCCGGCCTGGCCGGCGACATCGATGCGGGCGTCCTGGAGGAGGACAGTTCCACCCTCCCCCTGGACAGCGTCAACGGTCCTGGCGAGGTCGGCGTCCACCGGAACGGCCTCCGCCCCGCGGACTTCCGCCTCTTCGCCAGCGGCCACGGCAGCGATGCCGCCGCACGCGTCGCCTCCTATTCGCTCCGACGCGGTCCGACCAGGTCGATCCAATCCCCCCGGAAGTCCGCGGGACCGCGCGGGTCGCGCAGGGCGGCGTCCGCGAGCGGTCGGCCCGCGTCGAGGAACGCCGCGAGGACATGGTGCGGGACGGACAGCAGGGCGGAGCCCCCCGGTGGCCGGAGCCGGATGAACACCCGCAGGTCGGCCCGGCGGGCCGAAGGCGCGGCCGCCTCCGGCCAGACGACCACGTCACCGATCCCCGTGCGCCGGTGAACGCCATCCGCGAGCAGCTCGCGCGCGAAGGTCCACTCGCGCTCCTCCCCGGTGCCCGCGTTGAACACGATGGTGACGGCGTGCGGATCGGCGGCACGGTAGGTCAGGCGCACGGGAATCCGCTCCCCGAGATCCCCCTCGATGAGGTGCAGTCTCATCCACGCGCGGGCGTGCTGTTCCCGGCCGGCCTCATGGCGGCTGTGCCACAGGTGCAGAACCGTTTCGAGAGAAGACGGGTCGTCACTGGGCTGTCCGTCGAGATCTTCACGGCCCTCCGTAGCGGGTGGGTGCCGGTCGTCCCGGGCGGAGGGCGCTCGGGCGGCCACGTCGGTTCGGGGCACGAACAGGCTGCTGCCCGGCCGGGGCGCGTAGGCGTCCAGATCCGGAAGGCGAGACGGTTGCGCCGGGATCGACTGCCTTCGTGTGAGATCGAGGTCCACCGCCCGTTCCGGTGCGATCATCAGCCATGCGAAAGGCCGACCCCGTTTTTCACGCGGCTCGGACAGCACACGTGTCAACGGCGCCGGGCCACCGGGCGGTCCGGGGGGCAGGGGACGCGCCGCAACCGGATCGCGCTGCCCGCTCCAGACCCCGCCCAGCCGCCACAGGTCCCCGGGGTGCGGCACGTGAACGCCTCTTCCCCCGTCGGCGGGCGCCCGGTCGGTACCGCTTCTGGCGTCGTCGCCCGGCACGTCCAGCAGGTCGGTCCACAGGGCGGTGGGCACGCCGGTGCCTCGCGGCCCGGTGAACCGGGCCGCCCCCGTGCCGGATTCCGAAGCGGGGTGCCGCGAGTACCTGTCGTTCAGAAGCCACCAGTTGAGCAGGGTGGCATACCCGCCGACGGACCACGAGGACGTGACGATGCGGTCCACGAGGTCCGGGCCATCCCCCTCGGGGTGCCGCGCGTACTGCTTGGCCTCCACCACGAACAGGGAACGACCGGCGCGCACAACGAAATCCACACCCCGGCCGCCGCCCGCTGGACCGGTGAGGAGCGCATCCGAGTGGCGGAGGAGGTGCCAGAACCTCAACCGCTCGGAGACGCCGGTGCCGGATGCGTCGCGGAGCTGGGCCAGCAGGTGACCCAGCATCGAGGTCTTGCCCGTGCCCGGTGCCGACCACGTCAGGTGGACCGGGCGGGGTGACGGTGCGACGCCCTCGTCGTCCCAGGTGTCCACCACGTAGAGCGGAACGCTCGTCCGTGGTGCCGGGGGCACGGTCGCGGTGCCGTCGAAGAGCGCCCGCACAACAGCCGTGGCCTCGGTGAGGCGGTGCAGAAGATAGAGGCACTCGTCCGGCGGCCCATGCCGCCGCCTCCGAACTGGCGGGAAATCCGAGCACGACAAGGCCGCGACACGGACCTCCTCGGGTTCCGGATCCTCGGCGCCACCGAGGGGCGGGGGCGGGGCGGAGGGCGCGGGTCCGGTGGCGTCGATGTGCAGCACGTCGAGGACGCGGTCGGGGACTTCCGCGCTGTCGACCTGAACGTGGGGCGCGCCGAGGCTCGACGCGGCGAGCAGGGCGGCGAAGGCATCGTCGTCGACGGTGCCGGGTGTGGTTCCTCCGGTGCTGTGCATGGTCTCGTCCTCGTGGACACTCATCGTGCTCCCCCCTCCTTCAGCCGCCCGCGTGCGGCGACCGCGGAGACCTTGGTACGGGCGCGGGCCAGGCGCCGTTCGAGAGCCTTGCCGGTCAAGCCGACCTTCTGGGCCGCTTCCGCCTGGGTGTAGCCCAAAGCCATCAGGACCAGGGCCTCGCGGAGCTGCTCGTCGGGGATCTCCCGCCACAGGCGGGCGATGTCGTCGCGGGTGACGGCGGTGTGCGCGGGGTCGACGGCGCGTTGATCGGGGATGTCGTACCGGGCGTGCGGAGGATCGTCGGTGCCCGCGGCGCGGTGATCGAGCTCCGACTGCCCCCGGTTGTGGGCCTTGGACCATTTGATGAAGACGGAAGGGAACACGCGGATGCTGGCGCCGACGAAGTACGTCGTGAGGCCGGCGCCTCCCTTGGGGTTCCACTTGCCGCGCACCAGGCCGTGCTCGCGGAAGAGGGCGTGGCCCTGGACGAGGGTGTCGGTGACGACCTGGGTGCGATCCTCGTAGTGCCACCGCTCGGGGATCAGATGAGCGGGAACGGGGCGGCCCATTCCGGCGGCACGTTCGAAGATGTAGCCCGACGCGCTCCATTTGTTCAGGGTGACCCAGCCGTACCGCATCAGCGCGGACTGGACCTGCTGGTAGCGGGAGCCCTCGAACCCCTCGTAGCGCAGAACCTCGACCAGCATGGCGTCGGCCGAACGGCGGCGGGCCCGGGCCTCCTCGTCCTCGTGGGCCTCCGCGAGATCCTCCTCCAGCGTGCGCAGAGAACCGTCCGCGGCAGCCGCCGACTCCTCGCCGCGCCGCGCGACATCGCGGGGCGTGCACCCCTCGCGGGTTCCATCCGGCACATCCGCCTCCTTGCGCTGTCCAGCCCTCGCGGGTCTCCCGCTGCTGCTCCTGGCGAGGTCATAGGCGAGGGCCCGGCGCGTTCCCCCCGCCCCTCCTGTGTGATCCAGATCACGCGGGGGGTGGCGGGGTGACGCCCCCCTACACCCCAGCGCAGGGCACCGCCCACGGCGCCCCCCGACGACAGCCCCGCGGAAGGAACCTGATGGACGTTCAGCCCACCCTGCCCGACGGACCCGCGGCCCGCACGGGCGACGACCTCCACGACACGCGCGGGGCGGTGGCGCGCCATCCGGCGCCCGGCCCCGGTCTCCCCCCGCCGCATCCCCCGATACCCCCGATACCCGCGGCCCCCGCACTGCTCGGCCCGCGCAGCGCGCTCATCTTCCTCCTCGGGGCCCTCGTGGCGATCGGCGCCGGGGCGCTCCTCCACCTCGGCCAGCAGGATGCCACCGCCGCGGTTCTGGGCGCCTGCGGCGCCTTCGGCGGAGCCGTCCTGTTCTTCCACAGCATCATCGGCACCTGACCCCTCCCCGACGGCGACGCCCGCGCCCAGCGGGCGTCGCCGCCGCCGGCGGCACCCGGGCGAAGCGCCCGGCCGCGCGGCGTTCGTGCGTGAAGGCCGCCAGGGCGAGGGCCAGGCCCGTGGCGCTGAGAAGGGCCCCCGTCCAGTTCGGGGCGGTGTGGCCGAGCCCGGCGTCGATGGCGGCTCCGCCCAGGTAGGCGCCGAGTGCGGCACCGAGGTTGAAGGCGCCGATGTTGGCCGAGGCCGCCAGCGTGCCGGCGCCCTCCACCTGCCGCAGGATGTAGGTCTGGAGGGGCGGGATGGTGGCGTAGCCGACGCAGCCGAGGACCGCGATGGTGAGCGCGGCGAGCAGTTTGTGGTGGGCGGTGAGGGTGAACAGGGCCAGGGTCGCGACCAGGGCCGCCAGCAGGGTGAGGATGGTCGGCTCAAGCGCCCGGTCGGCGGCCTTGCCGCCGATCAGGTTGCCCGCGACCACACCCACGCCGAAGAGGACCAGCAGCCAGGCGATGCTTCCCGGGCCGTAGCCGGTCACGCCGGTCATCATGGGGGCCAGGTAGGTGAAGGAAGACATCAGCCCGCCGAAGCCGATGGCGGTGATGCCCAGGGCCGCCCACACCGACGGCCGGCGGAAGGCGGCGAGTTCCCGCGCGAGTCCGCCGTTGGGCGGGAGCGGCCGACGGGGGAGCAGGATGACGACGCCCGCCAGGCCGATGACGCCGAGTGCGGTGACAGCCCAGAAGGCCGAACGCCACCCGAAGTGCTGACCCAAGACGGTGCCCATCGGCACGCCCAGGACGTTGGCGAGGCTCAGGCCGGTGAAGACCAGGGCGATGGCACCGGCGCGCCGGTCGGGCCGGACGAGGTCGGCGGCGACCACGGAGCCGATGCCGAAGAACACGCCGTGGCAGCAGGCGGACAGGACGCGCCCGGTCATCAGCAGCCCGTAGCTCGGGGCGAGGGCCGAGAGCACGCTGCCCGCGATGAACAGCGTCATCAGGCCGGTCAGGACATCCTTGCGGGTGATCCGGGTGGTGAACGCGGTCAGCAGGGGCCCGCCGACGGCCACCCCGAGCGCGTAGCCGCTGACGAGGAGACCGGCGGTGGGTATGGAGACGTCGAAGTCGCCGGCCACCTCGGGGAGCAGCCCGTTGACGACGAACTCGGTGGTGCCGATGGCGAACGAACAAACGGTCAGGGCCAGAAGAGGGATGGGCATGCGGGCGCCTTTCGACAGCCGGGGCGTGCGGAGGAAATGAGCGGGGCCCGCCGGGCCACGGGGAGGCCATCGCGGGCGGGGCGGGGCGGGGTAGCGGATGCGCGGGGAACGCGGCGTGGCCGCGAACACCGGCCCTCAGCAATCTTTGAGGCTGTCCGGAGCCCCGGCGGGCGTGAGCCTGACCGGAACCGGGTCAGGTTCCCAGGGCTGCCGCCCGGCCTCGTCTGGGACAGTGAAGGGCATGACGGCAAGCAGCGAGTTGGGGACATTCCTGCGCGACCGCAGAGGCCGGAAGGGGGGCGACCGGAATACGTGACGGATCGGCAATAGGCCCTGGGCTTGAACCTGATGGTGACGGTTTGACTACTTCCCGGACACGCTGCACCGAGTAGCGCTAGGTTGTCCGCGCCACTTCCGCTTCGTAGTCAAGGCAGGACCGATGGCGTCGATCGACCGCACCGCCTACCCCCGGTTCAAGAAGAGCGTGCCGCCCCAGGAGCTGTACGACGTCTTCACCCCCTCACCAAAGGAGATCGAGTGGGCCCAGCGCGCCACCCGCTCCGATGAGCACCTGCTCGCGCTGGTGGTCCAGCTCAAGGCCTTCCAACGGCTGGGGTACTTCCCCCGCATGGACGAGGTCCCCGACGCTGTAGTTGGTCATGTGCGCAGCCGCCTGGATCTGGCCGCCGATGTGGAGTGTGCCCACGATTCGGACCGGACCCGGCGCCACCACCGGGCACTGGTCCGCGACCGCCAGGGCGTCAACAGCGACCGCGAGGCCGCACGTGTCCTGGCCGAGGAGACCATGCGCGCCGAGGCGCGGGTCAAGGACAACCCGGCCGACCTGATCAACGTCGCCTTGGAGGAGCTGACGCGCAACAGCTTCGAGCTGCCCGGGTTCACCGTCTTGGACAAGATGGCCGCGCGGGTGCGAGCCGAGGTCAACTACGAGTTCTTCTTCGGCATCACCAAGCGCATGGGGGACGACGACATCGCCCGGATGGAAGGGCTGCTCCAGGTCCCTGCGGGACGGCGCACCTCCCCGGCCGACGACCTCAAACAGTCCGCGCGCCGCCCGTCGCTGTCGCGGTTCAAGCAGCACCTGCGGCACCTGCGCGACCTGGACCTGCTCGGGCCGACCCAGGTGTGGCTGGAAGAGGTTCCCAAGGCCAAGGTCGAGCACTTCGCCGCTGAGGCGCGGGTGCTGGATATCTCCCAACTGCGCAAGTTCAACGATGACAAGCGGATCGCGTTGGTGGTCAGCCTGGTCCACGTGGCCCGGGTGCGGGCTCGCGATGAGGTCGCGGGCATGTTCTGCCGCCGGATGGCGGCGATCCACAAGAAGGGGCGCGAGCGCCTGCAGGAGATCCGCGAACGCCAGCGGGCCGAGACCGAACGGCTGTGGGGCGTGTTCGGCCGTATGCTCTCGGGAGCCCGGGAGGCCCACGCCCACGGCGAGGCCGCCGCGTGGGCGGAGTCGGCGGTGTGCGAGCGGGCCGGGGAGCTGATGCTCAAACCGCTCGCCGACGCCGGCGGCGTCGCCAAGGTCTCGCAGGAGCACGAGGAGATCTCCGCCCACCACGGCAACAACTACACGGGCCTGATGGCGGGGTTCTACCGCTCCCACCGGGCAGCGCTGTTCGAGCTGCTGGAGGTGTTGGAGCTCAAGCCCACCAGCGCTGATGACTCGGTGCTGCGGGCGGTGGCGTTCATCCGCGCCAACCGGCACCTACGCGGTGAGTATGTCCCTGACCATCTGGAGGGCTGCGAGGCGTTGGATACCTCCTTCGTCTCCGAGCACTGGGCCAAGACGATCCGCGAGCGCGGTCGGCCGGGGGTTTTCGTGCGCCGCCAGTTGGAGGTGTGCGTGTTCTCCTACCTGGCCTCGGAGCTGCGCACGGGGGACGTGGCTGTGGTGGGGGCCGACTCCTACGCCAGCTTCCTGGACCAGCTCATGAGCGCCGAGGAGGCCCAGGGCAAGATCGCCGCCTACTGCGCCGAGGCGGGCATCCCCGACACGGCCGACGGGCTGTGCGACATGGTCCGGGGCCTGCTGGACGCGCACGCCGCGCGCACGGACGCCGCCTACCCTGACAACGCCGACCTGGCGATCGACGAGGACGGGGTGCCCACGCTCAAGCGGCGCCGCGGCCGCGAGCGCACCGCCTCCGCGCTCGCGCTGGAGGCCGCGGTCACCGAGCGCATGGACGAGGTCGGGCTGTTGGACATCGTCACCCGGACCGCGCACTGGATCGGCTGGTACCGCCACTTCGGGCCCTTGTCGGGGTCGGACCCCAAGATCAAGGACCCGTTGGGCCGCTACTCGGTCATCGGCTTCACCTACGGCACCAACCTGGGGCCGCACCAGATGTCGCGTCACCTGCGCGGCGGGCTCTCGCCGCACGAGATCGCCGGGCCCGCCCGCGAGCACGTCACCGCGCACAAGCTGAACCGGGCCAGCGCCGATGTGGTCAACGCCTTCAGCTGCCTGGACGTCACCTACTGGTGGGGCGATGGCTCACGGGTGGGGGCGGACGGCACCCAGATCGACACCTGGGACGACAACCTCCTGGCGGAGACGAGCGTGCGGTATGGCGGGTACGGGGGGATCGCCTACCGGCACATCGCCGATTCCTATATCGCGCTGTTCTCCCACTTCATTCCGTGCGGGGTGTGGGAGGCCGTCTACATCTTCGAGGGACTGCTGCGCCAGGAGAGCGGCCTGGAGCCCGAGACGCTCCACGCCGACACCCAGGGCCAGTCCCTGCCGGCCTTCGGACTGGCCGCTTTGCTGGGGGTGGAGCTGCTGCCCCGTATCCGCAACTGGAAGGACCTGGTCTTCTACCGCCCCAGCGCCAACGCCCGCTACCGCCACATCGATGCGCTGTTCGGCGAGGACGCGGTCATCAACTGGAAACTCATACGCACCCACTGGATCGACCTGATGCGCACCGTGCTGTCCATCAAGGAGGGACGGCTGTCCAGCTCGGTGCTGCTGCGCCGCCTGAGCAACGAGTCCAAGAAGAACCGGCTGTACCGGGCGTTCCGTGAGTTGGGGCGGGCGATGCGCACCACCGTGCTGCTGCGCTACCTCAACGAACCCGAGCTGCGCGAGGGCATCACCGCCGTCACCAACCGGGTGGAGGCCTTCCACGGGTTCTCCTCCTGGCTGCGGTTCGGCAACAACGGCACCCTGGCCGACAACGACCCCGACCACATGGAGCTGCTGGTCAAGTTCAACGAACTGCTGGCCAACTGCGTGATCTTCTACAACGCCGTGGCCATCACCGCGGCCCTGACCCAGCTCAGGAACGAGGGCCACCGCGTCTACGGGCCCGACGTGGCCTGTCTGGCCCCGTACATGAGCGCGCACATCCGCCGCTTCGGCGACTACGTGCTCGATGTGTCCCCGCCCGGCGCGGCCCAGGCCCACCTGGAACTGGACGAGACCGACCAGACACAAGAGAGCACGCGGTGAAGACTCACACCCCGAAGATGCAGGGCTCCCCGAGTCGTGAGGCGGCCCGACAGGTCGGCGGCCCCCGCGCGGCCTCTGTCACTTCTTGGGCGCGTCGGCTTCGGTGTCGCCGGAGCGCAGGGGCGGGGCCGTCGTCCGTCTGGACGCTGCAGCGCCCAGCGAGGATAGGCTGAGAGCGCTACTCCCCGGGAGAGCCGACGGCATACAGCACGGTAACCGATCACGCTGAATGTCGGTGTGTCAGATTGTTGTTACGAGGGGTGAACGGTGATTTCGGACCAACCCGAACTCGTACTCGACCGCATCGAGTGCGCCGCTCGCACCTTGGGTGCGGGCGGTCTGGTCGCGTTCCCCACCGAGACGGTGTACGGGCTCGGCGCCGATGCCGAGAATGTCGGCGCCGTGGAACGTGTCTTCACGGTGAAGGGGCGGCCGACGACGCATCCGCTGATCGTGCACCTCGGCGGCGCGCACCAGCTCGCTGAATGGGCGGCCGACGTGCCCGACACGGCGCACCTCATCGCCGAACGCTTCTGGCCGGGCCCGCTGACGCTGGTGCTTCGGCGGGCGGCCCGTGTTCCCCGTGTGGTCACCGGTGGCCTCGACACCATCGCGCTGCGGGTGCCGAACCATCCGGTCGCCTTGAAGATGCTGACGGCTTTCGGCGGCGGGGTGGCGGCGCCCTCGGCCAACCGCTTCGGCGAGGTCAGCCCTACGACGACCCGTCATGTCCATGCGGGATTGGGCGCGGACGTCGACTATGTGCTCGACGGTGGCCCGTGCTCGGTCGGCGTCGAGTCCGCCATCGTCGATCTCACGGGTGAGCCGGCGATCCTGCGCCCCGGTGGTGTGAGTCGAGAGGACCTCGAGCACGTACTGGGCCGTGCCGTGTCGGTGCGGGCCAAGAGCGCTGTCCGGGTTCCAGGCCAGTTCCCGTCGCACTACGCGCCGCGGGCCCGGGTGCTCCTGGTCGAACCGGACCGGGTCCTCGACGAAGCCGAACTGCTGGCGGCGCAAGGGCAACGGGTCGGTGTCCTTCTTCCCCCCGAGTTCGCGGGTGATGCCGTGTCGTCTTCCGCGCAGCACGTGATCGCGGTACCGGACTCGGCCGCACAGTACGCGCAGCGGCTCTATGGGTTCCTCCATGACTTCGACCGGCACGGATGCGAGGTCATCGTGGCATCACTTCCCGCCCTGGAGGGGATCGGATCGGCGATCGCGGACCGGCTCGGCCGGGCGGCCGGGCCCCGCGATCAGGCGAGTCGTGGCTCCGGCCGGTTCAGCGGTCGTTGAGGGCGGCGACGAGGTCTTCGAGGCGGGCGGCCCGGGAGGCCTTGATCAAGACGAGGTCGCCGGGGTGAAGGCCGCGGTGGAGGACGTCGTGGGCCTGCCGTGCGTCACGGACGGAGACGATGTCGAGGTGGTCGCATGCGGCGCGGGCGGCGTCGGCGATCAGGGCGGCGTGGTCATCGCCGACCACGACCAGGAGGTCGAGAGCGGCCTGTGCGGCGAGCACGCCCAGGTGGCGATGGGCTTGAGCGGCGTGCTCTCCGAGCTCGGCCATCTCTCCCAGGACCGCGATGCGGCGACGCGCGGTCACCGAGGTCAGCGCGGTGAGAGCGGCCGACATCGAGTCCGGATTCGCGTTGTACGCGTCGTGGATGAGGGTAATACCGTCATCCCGGACGATGGTCTGCATACGTCCGGCGGACCTGGGCCGTGCCTCGGTCAGCGCCTGGGCGATCATCGCGGTGTCCAGACCCAGGCCATGAGCGGTCGCCGCGACGGCGAGTGCGTTGCCGATGTGATGCCGACCGGTGAGCGAGAGCGTGACGGGCGCGGTGCCCTCGGGGGTGCACAGGGTGAATCCCGCGCGACCGTCCTGGGTGAGGCGCACGTCGCGGGCGTGCACGCGCGTCGGATGGGGGTGGTGGCTCCACCACAGAGGGCGGGCACGGGTGCGGTCCGCCATGGCTGAGACGAGCGGATCGTCGGCGTTGAGGACGGCGAGGCCGCCGTGGTCGGCGTCGGGGAGTCCGGCGACCAGTTCGCTCTTGGCCACGGCGATCCCGGCCTGTCCGTCGGGGTACTGGCCGATGTGGGCGGTGCCGACGTTGAGCACCAGGCCTACATGGGGCGTGACCAGGTCGCACAGGTAGCCGAGGTGCCCGCGGCCCCGGGCACCCATCTCCAGGACGAGGTAGCGCGTGTCGGGGGTGGCGTGCAGGATCGTGAGGGGGAAGCCGAGTTCGTTGTTGTACGAACCGCCGGTGGCGGTGACGGGTCCGTGGTGCGCCAGCACCTGGGCGGCGAGATCCTTGGTGCTGGTCTTGCCGTTCGATCCGGTGATGCCGATGACGGTCGCCGACAGGTGGCCCGCCACGTGGCGGGCCAGCGCGCCGAGCGCGACGGTGACATCGGCGACCTGGACGGCCGGGGCGGCCACCGGCCGTGAGGCGAGCACCAGCGCCGCGCCCGCGGCGATGGCGGCCGGGGCGTGGTCGTGCCCGTCGGTGTGCCGGCCGGAGAGCGCGGCGAACAGGCCGCCGGGGTGGACCCGGCGTGAGTCGATGCTTGCGGGTGCCGTGACCCACAGGAGGGGGTCGGTGCCGGCGGTCAGGCGACCTCCAGTGGCCTCGGCGATGGCGGTTGCGGTCAGAGGTATCACGTGGTTGGACTCCTGCGCGCGAAGGCTCTTGCCCGTCGGTGTCGACGTCGTCGGCGAGGACCAGGCCCGGGGTCCGCTGTTCGGCGTGTCCGGTGGCCAGTGCGACGCGTGCGTCCGTACAGGGGTGGGCGGTGGCGGTCACGCCACCTGGTCAGGGTCGATGCGGGTGCCGATGAGCACGGCCAGGAGTTCTCCGATGGCGGTGTCGCGGTCCATCGGATGGCGCAGCGGCAACTCCGCGTGCATCCGGTACCGGTTGCGGCGCCCCTCGCGCTCTCGTTCCAGGTACCCGGCTTCGACGAGATCCGCCACGATGCGCTGTGCGGCCCGCTCGGTGATGCCCACCTGCTCGGCGACATCCCGCAACCGGGCCTGGGGATCCCGCACCACGCACAGCAGTACGTGGGCGTGGTTGGTGAGAAACGTCCACTCCTGCATGCCAGTACCTTACCCCACCTTCCCGTAGTGCGTATCGCGTTTTTCGGCACGCGTATTTCATGTCGTATAACTCGTCCGGCTCTGTGGTCGCCCTCGGCTGGGCCGCCGCGGAGGTCCGTTCGCGTCGCTCGAATCTGCGCCTGATGAACGCCTCGCATGTGCCGCGCACCATCCGCTCCTTCGGTGAACCGGACGTCGTGCCATCTTCGGCTGTTCTTCGGGAACGTGCGAAGACCGCACTGGCGGAGGCCCGTCGTCGGTCGCCCTTCAGGAACCCGGGGTCGAGGTCGAGACGTCGGTGGCGTCGCCGCCCGTGTTGGATGCCCTGGAATTCGCGCCCCACGACGCCGGACTCGTGGTGTCGTCCGCGCCGGCTCGGGCTCGTGACCGCGCCGGCGGCAGGCCTTGGCCGGCGATGGATGTTCTTTGACGCTCGGCCCGGCTCACGGCTCTTCGGTGGTGTCCTCGCGCCCGGCCTCGGCGTCGTGCGCGCGAAGTGAGCCCGCGTGGGCCTTGGCCGTAGGGTCGCGGCGGGTCTTGGCCAGGCTCGCCACGGTGACCACGACCAGGATCACGATGATCACCACCAGGCTCGCCAGCGTCGGGATCTCCGGGACCCGTTCGTCCAGGTCCACGTGGGCCCAGTGCAGAAGCAGCTTCGCGCCGATGAACATCAGGATGAGCGCCAGCCCGGTCGAGAGGTACACCAGCCGGTCGAGCAAGCCCTTCACCAGGAAGAACAGTGCGCGCAGCCCGAGCAGGGCGAACGCGTTCGCGGTGAACACGATGTAGGGCTCCTGGGTGATCCCGAAGATCGCCGGGATCGAGTCCACGGCGAACAGCAGGTCGACGGTGCCGATCGCGATCAGCACGATGAGCATCGGCGTGACCACACGGCGGCCGTCGACCCGGGTGAAGATCCTGCCACCGACGAACCCGTCGGTGACCGGCAGGACCCGCCGGGCCAGACGCACCACGGAGTTGTCCTCGATCGCGGGGTCCTCGTTGCGGTGCCGGAACAACTGGATCGCCGTGTAGATCAACAGCAGGCCGAACACGAGGAACATGAAGGAGAACAGTGCCAACAGCGCGGCTCCGAGTGCGATGAACACCGCCCGCATGGCCAGGGCGAGCACGATGCCGAACGTCAGCACCTTGTGCTGATGCTCGACCGGTACCGCGAAGGTGGTGATGATGATGACGAAGACGAAGAGGTTGTCGACGGACAGGCTCTTCTCCACCAGGTAGCCGACGAAGTACTCGGTGCCGAGCTCACCGCCGTGAGCCAGGGTGAACCACACGCCGAAGATCAGGGCCACCGCGATGTAGAAGACCGACCACGCGGTCGCCTCCCGGAACCCGACGCGGTGCGGTTTCAGCGCGGCGATGGTCAGGTCTGCGGCGAGCAGGGCCACGATGACGGCGATCGTGACGATCCACGTGGTAAGGCCGATGTCGAGCACGTCAGTCCTTTCGTGCTGGGGTCTGGTCTGCGCCGGTGGGCCCTGCCGACGGTCGCGTCGGTGATGTCGGACCGCGGGGTTCGATCACGGATTGCACCCGTCGCAGAACGTGGGGTCGGTGCTGACCCGACCGTCGTCTCTGGGGTGGCTGCTGCGATGAGGACACCGCTGGCATCCGTGGATGACGGCGAGGGTCTGTGATGTGGGCTCAGAGCAACTGTCGCACGGAAGGCCGGGTTCTCGGTCGACCTGGCCGTATCCGGGGGTGCCGCAGGCGGGGCACAGCGTGGCGAGGCGGTCGGTGAGCCGGTCGGCGAGCAGGCCGATCTCGCGCATGCGCGTGGGATTGAGGTGGGCGCGCATGTCGGTCTCCAGCCGGGCCAGGCCGTCCGCCGACCGTAGGGCGCACTCGTTGATCGCGGCGGCCAGTTCGGCGCGGGTCCGGATGCCTTTGCTGATAGGGCCGGGGTCCTGCGGATCGATTGGGGTGTGGGGGCGCACGATCATCGCGTGGGGGCCGAAACCGGTTCGGCCCAAGAACGCCTCGGTGGTCTCATCGAGGCGTCGGGCGGTGGTGTGGGCGAAGTTCGTGAGGCCCAGGCGGCGCTCCACGATGCACAGGTCCCGGGTGGTGTCGAGGAAGGCGAGGATCTCGTCGCCGGCACTGAGCATCGGAGCCATGGGATGCGGACCGAAGGAGCCTTCGCTGGCCACGGCGAGCCCGAGGCCGGTCGACCGTAGACCGAGGCGTGCCTTGCGCACGGCGGTCACGGACGGCGATGCCGCGCGTGGGACCTCACCGGTGAAAGTGCCCAGCTCGTCGGTGTCGACGTCGTCGGCGAGGACCAGGCGCAGACCCGGGATGCGGGCCAAGGCCGGGCCCAGGACCCTCTCCTTGGCGTGTCTGGTGGCCAGTGCGACGCGTGCGTCCGCGTAGGGGTGGGCGGTGGTGGTCACAGGGCCTCGTCAGGGCCGTTGCGGGTGCCGATGAGCACGGCCAGGAGTTCTCCGATGGCGGTGT
Organism: Streptomyces marincola; assembly: GCF_020410765.1. NCBI lineage: Bacteria > Bacillati > Actinomycetota > Actinomycetes > Kitasatosporales > Streptomycetaceae > Streptomyces > Streptomyces marincola. The sequence continues at coordinate 4,233,053 of NZ_CP084541.1, forward strand.
CGCGGTCCATCGGATGGCGCAGCGGCAACTCGGGGTGCATCCGGTACCGGTTGCGGCGCCCTTCGCGCTCTCGTTCCAGGTACCCGGCTTCGACGAGGTCCGCCACGATGCGCTGTGCGGCCCGTTCGGTGATGCCGACCTGCTCGGCGACATCCCGCAACCGGGCCTGGGGATCCCGCACCACGCACAGCAGTACGTGGGCGTGGTTGGTGAGAAACGTCCACTCCTGCATATCCACCATGGCACCCCGTGGCAGGTGACTGATAGCACGATTTTCATTACGCGCTATTGATGTCGTACGATCCATGTCGTGTATACTAACACGCGTTATCAGTGACGTGCTTGGGAGGTGAGTGTCATGGGTGGCATCGAGATGGCGCGTGTGCCGACCGTTGGTCAGCCGACGGCCGACGAGGCTTCGCGGGGTCGGATGCACCGGTGGTCCCCGTCACCGGACGCGACGATCAACACCGGCTCGCCGGGCTCCATCGGTGCCCCCGGAGCGGGACGGGGACGGCCGCTCCGCCGCGTGACCCGCGGTGAGTCGGCACGGGTGCGGATCAGTGGTTTCCACGGACGTGCCCTGCCCGCACATCCCTCGGAAACCATCGCCGCCGACGTCACCGCGACCCCGGTCTCGGGTCGCGCCGCGAAGGGCGCTGAGACGGAAGGTGCGGCCGCGTGACGGGGATGATGCTGGTGGCCTTGGCGGCCCTTCCCGCCGTCGCGGCGATGACCGGATCGATCCGGAGCCTGCGACCCCTGGCACCCGCGCTGGGCGCGGGCGCGGCACTGTCGACGACCGCACTGGCCGGGGCTCTGGCCGTGACGGTGGCCCTCGGCGGACCGGTGGCGATGGTGTTGGCCGCTCCGGACGGGCACGTCTGGACCGGGTTGGCGGCCGACCGCCTCGAGGCGATCGTGCTGTTGTTGGTGTGCGCGATCAGCGCGGTGGTCCAGGTGTTCGCCCTGCGCTACCTGCGCGGCGACCCGGCCGCGGCCGGGTTCGCCATCACGGCCGGGGCGCTGACCGCCGCGACCGCGGTGATGGTGGCCGCGGTCACGATGGTCACCCTGGCGGTGGCGTGGTCGCTGACCGGTGTCGCCCTGTGGCGACTCGTGGGGATGTACCGACCCGCCCCTTCGGCCATCGACGCCTCCCGCCGTACCGCACGTGTGGTCATCATCGGAGACGTCGCATTGTGGTCCGGGGTGGTTCTCGCGGTCGCCGCCTGGGGCGATCTCGACTTGCGCGACCAGAACGGCGTAGCCTTCGGCGGCGCGGTGGGCACGGCGGTGGCCTGCTCGCTGGTGATCGCCGCAGCCGCACGGTGTGCGCAGTTGCCTTGGCACCGGTGGCTGTCGGCGACTTTGGCGGCGCCGACCCCGGTCTCGGCGCTGCTGCACGCCGGCGTGGTCAACGCGGGCGGAGTGCTCCTGGTGAAGCTGTCGCCGATCTTCGGTGCAGCCCCGGCGGCGACACACCTGGCGTTCGCCATCGGCGCCGTCAGCGCTGTGGCCGCCACGGCGATCATGCTGACCCGCCCCGACGTCAAGGGCTCGCTGGTGCACTCCACGATCGGGCAGATGGGGTTCATGCTCATGACCTGCGCGCTCGGCCTCTACGCGGCGGCGGTGGTGCACCTGGTGGCGCACGGACTGTTCAAAGCCACCTTGTTCCTGGGCTCGGGGTCGGCGGTGCAGCGCCACACCCACCGCATCCTGGCTCCGCCCGCGCCCCGGTCGACCCCCGCGCGTTCGGCGCAGGTGGCCGTCCTCGCCGGAGCCGTCGCGGTTGCGGCCGTGGCCGTCGCGATCTGGTGGCTGCCTCCGCACGCCGGAGGCTCGGCGCTACTGATCTTCGCCGCGGCCACCGCCGCACGGCTGGCGTGGGGATGGCTGCGGCGCCACCCGACCGTGGGGGCGCTGGCCACCGTGGTGGTCGTGCTGCCGGGTGCGGTGATCGGCTACCTGGGCGTGGTGGCCGTGGTTACGGAGTTCCTGGCCCCGAGCGTGCCCGTTGCCGCCACCGCCGCAGTTCCGGCCTGGTTGCCGGCGATCGTGGTGGCGGTGCCGGTGATCGGAGCGCTGTTGGTCCACCGGGCATCCGCACTCGGTCTCGGCCGCTGGCGCGACCGCCTCTACGTGTTGGCGTTGTCCGCCGGACAGCAGCGCACGCACACCACTCCGGGTCTCCCGTCACGTGCGGTGCCCGCACCGCACCCACGGCCGGTGCCCCTACCTGAGGGAGCCGGGGCGTGATCGCCGGCCCCTCGACGGGACCGCCGGACGGCGTCCGGCGCTCTGACCGGAGCCACCCGGGCCTCCCGGAAGCGCGGACCCAGGGCTTCACGCGGTCGCGCGTTCCGCCACCGTCATCACAGCAGGAGGAGTCGCAACCCATGACCATCGGACCCATCACCAAGGCCGCTCCCGAGACCGCCACCTCGGCGGCCGCCGTGCGTGCCGTGATCGCCGATGCCGCCGCGTTCTTGGCGCCGACCTGGCCGCTCGCCGACTTCATCGCGGTCAACCCACTGTCCGGCCTGGTGGACCGCCCGTTCGCGGACGCGGCCATCACCGCCGCGGACCTGCTCGGAGCGCGGGTCACCCCGGACGAGAGCTGGCTGCGGGCGGCCTGGCGGCACGGGCGGATCACCGACGACGACGTGCGTGCCGCGCTGATCCGCCGCCACCCCGAGGTGCTGCGATGCCGACCGCTCACCCTCGGCGGCCGGCCCTACGACCCGGTCGAACTCCTGTCGGCCGATCTGCACCAGGGCATCACCAACCCCCCGCCGATCCGCCAGGCACGCACAGCGACTGAAGCGCTGGCCCCGGACATGGCCGCCCTCCTCGACACCCACACGATCCAGTGGTGCTCGGCCTATTTGGACGAGGGCCAGTCCACCTGGCGGATGCCCGGCCGCGACCGAGGCTTCTACCACGCGTGGCGGGCTCTGGCCGCACACGACACGACCCTGCCGCGGCGCGTGCGTACACGTCTTCGGGACCTGCCCGAACGGGCCGAGCAGGCCGTTGCGGAGGCTCTGGCCGCCCTCGGTGTCCCGGACGACCAGCGCACCCGCTATCTCCAGGCCCATCTGGCATGCCTTCCCGGATTCGCCGCCCACATCCGCTGGCGGGGCGAACTGCAGGGCAGTGGTATCGACCTGGTCGCCTACCTCGCCCTGCGGTTGACCACCGAAGCCGCCGCGCTCACCGAGACCCATACCCACGGTACGGCGTGGAACTCGGCCTCCGCCGACCTGCTCGACACCGGGCAGGCCACCACCGAACCCGACGATCGGGCCCGCCACCTTCTGGCGGCCCTGGAGATCACCGACACCGACGCGGCACAGCGCACCGAATTGGCGCGGTTCCTCGACCGACTCCCGGTGGAGCAACGAGCCCTCGTCTGGCTGGACGCCTACGAAGACCACTACCGGAGCCGACTGCTGCGCACCCTGAGCCGCTCGGTGCCCGAGTGGACCGACGCCCCTCCGCGGGCACAGGTGGTGTGCTGCATCGATCCCCGTTCCGAGGGACTGCGCCGCCACCTGGAAGCGCTCGGTGACTACCAGACCCTGGGCTTCGCCGGATTCTTCGCCGTCGCCATGCGCTACCGCGACCTCGCCGGAGGAACCGCTCGTGCCCAGTGCCCGGGCCCGATCACGCCCCGGCACACCGTCACCGAACGCCCCAGCGAGGGTCGACGGCGCGCGGCCGAACGGTCGCTGACCGGCCGCCGGGTACTGGCCGCGGCCGACCACTCCCTGCACGCCGCCAAGGACGACCTGGTGGCGCCGTTCGTGCTCGCCGAATCGGCCGGTTGGCTCCTGGGCCCGTTGGCCGCGGCCAAGACCTTCGCTCCCGGTGCCGTCGGCGCCGCCCGCGCGTGGTGGACCCGCCGTATCACCCCCGACCCTGCGACCGAGATCTCCCTCGAGGACGCCTTCACCTCCGAGGAGCGCACCGCGACCGCCGAAGGCATTCTCACGTTGATGGGTTTGACCCAGGGGTTCGCACGCCTCGTCGTATTCTGTGGGCACCGTGCCCACACCGACAACAACCCCTACCAGGCCGCGCTGGACTGCGGTGCATGCGGGGGGCACCCCGGCGGTCCCAACGCCCGCGCCGCCGCCGCCCTGCTCAACGATCCGCAGGTTCGCCGACATCTCGCCGAACGCGGCATCGGCATTCCCGACGACACCCGGTTCGTTCCGGCCGAACACGACACCACCACCGACACCGTGCGCCTGTTGGACACCCACCTCCTGCCCGACACCCACCGCCGGGACGTCGACCGGCTCACCGCCGATCTTCGCACGGCCGGCGCACACCTGGCCGCCGAGCGCTGCGCCACCCTACCGGGCGCACCTTCCCGGCCCCGCCCACGGCACGCGGCGCGCCACACCCGCACACGCGCCCGTGACTGGGCCCAGGTCTTCCCCGAATGGGGTCTGGCCGACAACGCGGCCTTCCTCATCGCACCCCGCGCCCTCACCCGGGGCATCGACCTGCACGGCCGTCTGTTCCTCCACGACTACGACCCCGACCTCGACCCGGCCGGCACCGTCCTGGAGACCATACTCACGGCGCCGCTCGTCGTCGCGCACTGGATCAACAGCCAGTACTACTTCGCCGCCACCGACCCCCAGGCCTTCGGCGCCGGCAGCAAGGCCCTCCACAATGTCGTCGGCGGTGGCCTCGGTGTCATGACCGGTCACACCGGCGACCTTCGGTCCGGCCTGCCCTGGCAGTCCCTCACCGACGGCCACCACACCAGGCACGAACCGCAACGCCTGCTCGCCATCGTGCAGGCACCCTTGCAGCGGTTGGACACCCTCATTGCGCGTCACACCGTGCTGCGCCACATGTTCGACCACGACTGGGTCGGTCTCGCCGCACGCGAGCGCCCCGATGAACCCTGGCTCCGTTACACCTCCACCGGTTGGCGGCCCTGGCTTCCGGCCACGGTCACCCCCGAGGGCAGCTGTCCGTCCGCACCGCTGAGCACATGACGACCGGGCACGTGCAGCGCCACTTCACTCCAGGAAAGGGAAGTACCCGATGAACATGCTCCTGTTGGTTCGAAGCGTGGACGACGTCAGGTCCGCGGTCGAGAACGTGAGCGACTATCTGGTCAACCATCGACGGCAGTTCGGGGATGAACCGGGATCGAACCGGCTGCTCGGACTGTGGATCCGCCCCGAGCTCGAAGCCGGGCTGCCCGTCCTGCTCCCTGGCGCCGCTGACGTCACCCCCACTCAACCGCCCTCTGAAGCGGTGGGGATCGAGAGGTCGTTCTCGCTGGCGGGCATCTGGACCCTGTGCTGGACGGACGGGCCCGCCCTGCGGGAAACACAGGACCCGTTCGAGCTGCGCAACCGGATCCTCGATGCCCTGGTGGCGGACGCAGCGCCCGAACCGGCCGTTCCGGAGGCGTTCGTTCCCGTATTCGCCGAGGACGATGCCGTGGAGACGAGCATGGCGGCGCTACAGGCCCGGTATCCGCGGCTGATCACCGAGCACTGGTACGTCGATGACCGAGAACGAGGAATCGTCGGGCCGCTGAAGACCACGGAAGGGTGATCGCCTTTCCGTGCACCGCATCACCCAGCGCATCAGGGCAGGCGACCGGGGTGCCCGTCCCGGTCATCGATCACGAGTCGAGGAGATTCCCGATGGAGTTGTCAAGCCGGAGCGGTGACACGCCGTGAGGCCCTCAGGCCACCGCGGCCAGCTTCACAGGTCCTTGACCTTCAGTCCACGTCCCGCTGGCCTGAGGGAACGTCACCGCCTAGAGAAACGCCCCCTAGCTGGCCCTTGAGTTCTAGTGGTCGTTGCAACACCCCATCTCTGAAGGGGTGCGATGGACGACGAGATCCGCAAAGAACGCCGGATACCGCAGGGGCGCAAGAAGCTCGTCCGTGAGCGGGAGGAATACTTCCGGCTCACGGACCAGGGCTACAGCAGCAGAGAGGCCTGCCGGATCGTCGGCATCAACCGGCGTACCGGCAAGGTCTGGCGCAACGGTCGCAGAGCGCACAAGAGCCTGGAGAGGCCCGTGGCACCCCTCAGGGGCCCCGGGGCCTCTCCGGGCTCTTCGCGTTTCCTGAGCCAGCAGGAGCGGACGCAGATCGCCGACATGTTGCGTCTGCGGTCCTCGATCCGCTCGATCGCCGCCGAGCTGGACCGGGCCTCGTCCACGATCAGCCGCGAGGTCCGCCGCAACCGCTCCTACTACGCCTCCATCAAGAAACACCGGTACGGCCCCTACGCCGCCCAGGTCCGCACGGACGAGCGCAGGAAGCGACCCAAGACCCGCAAGCTCGACGCCAACTCGCGGCTGCGCGAGTATGTCCAACAGCGCCTGGATCAGCGCTGGAGCCCCGAGCAGATCGTTCACCTGCTCCGCCGGGACTTCCCCGACGACCAGGAGATGCGCGTGGGCCACGAGACGATCTACCAGGCCCTCTACGTCCAGGGCCGCGGCCAGCTGCGCCGCGACCTGGCCAAGCTGCTGCGCACCGGACGCACCATGCGCCGGCCCCGCCGCTCCGCTTGCACCCGCCAGCCCCGCATGTCCAAGAACATGGTGATGATCAGCGAGCGCCCGGCCGAGGCCGCCGACCGGGCGGTGCCCGGCCACGGCGAACAGCACACCCAGCACCGCGCCGACAGCGGCCAGTTGCAACGCGGCGCGGACCGCCGCCCACAGCAGATCCCGGCTCAGGGCCAGACGCTGGGCATGGGCCAGTGCCAGGGCCAGCGCGACGAAGACGGTGCACAGCGCGACCACGCCCCATGACGGTGCCGCGGTCATGGTCCCTCCATCAGGTAGTCCAGGCTCTGGGGTGGCCCGTGTGCGGCCAGGCGGCCGTGGTCGAGGACGAGTACGGCGTCGGCGGCGCGGATCCAGGAGCGGCCGTGGGTGGCGGCGAGCACACTGGTTCCGGCAGCCGTGAGGGTGCGGGCCACCTCGGGCACGACCCGGGCGGCGGCCCCGTCCAGCGCGCTGGTGGGTTCGTCCAACAGCAGCACCTCGGGCTGCAGGGCCAGGGCACGCGCCAGGCACAGGCGCTGGGCCTGGCCTCCGGACAGGCCCGCGGTGGGGCGGTGGAGAAGACCGGTCGGCAGGCCGAGGCGACCCAGAAGATCGGCGGCAGCCGCCTGGCCGAGGTCGGGGCGCCCGACGCGCAGTTCGGCGGCGACGCTGTCGGTGAGCAGTACCGGGTGCTGGGCGACCAGCACCACACGGCGGCGCGGGGCGAGCACGTCGGTCTCGGCCAGCGGGCGGCCGTGGAAGGCGAGGTGCCCGCGGGTGGGCTCCGCCAGACGGTTGAGCAGGCGCAGCAGTGTGGTCTTCCCGGCGCCGCTGGGGCCGGTGACGATGGTCAGGCGCCCCTGGCCGACCTCGGCGTCGATCCCGTCGAGGAGGGGAGCCCCCTGCTGGTCGAATCCGACACCGGTCATGGAGAACACCACGCCCGCACACTCCCTGTTTCCTACACCCCACATACGGATAGTTATGAAACCATGGTTACATGTTCGGTGGAGGTACGGGGGAAGGAGTGGATGTGATCACGCACCACAGCAGGTCGAAGGCGGCCCTGGCGCTGGGGTTGGTGGTTGTGCTGAGTGCCTGCTCGGCGGGCCAGGCGGACCAGCAACAGCAGGACCAGCAATCGTCCGAGGCCCTGGTCGAGCCGGCCACCACACAGGCCCAGGACTGGGCGCAGGTGGCCGACGCGCTGGGACGGGAGGGACAGCTCTCCGATGACACGGTCTACCGGGTGGGCTTTCCCCGCTCCGACCTGGACGTGACCTCCCGGGGGGTGCAGATCGGAGCGGGGTTCGCCCTGGGCTCCTACGCGGCCTTCACCCGCTATGAGGACGGCACGACGATGATGATGGGCGATCTGGTGGTCACCGAGGAGGAGCTGCCCGGGGTCACCGACGCCCTGCAGGACAACGGCATCGACCAGACCGCGGTGCACCAGCACCTGCTCGACCACGAGCCCGCGGTGTGGTGGACCCACTTCCACGCCCACGGCCAGGACGCGGCCGCGCTCGCACAAGGGGTCGACGAGGCGTTGGAGGCCACCGCCACCCCGCGCGAGGCCCAGGACGGGCCGTCGCAGGAGCTGGATCTGGACACCGCGGCCGTGGATGAGGCGATGGGCACCCAGGGCCGCGCCCAGGGCGGGGTGTACAAGTTCTCCTTCGCCCGCACCGGCCAGGTCACCTCCGGTGACCACGTGCTGCCCTCAGGCATGGGGGTGGCCACGGTGATCAACTTCCAGCCCACCGGCGGGGGTAAGGCGGCGGTCAACGGCGACTTCGTCATGACCGCTGACGAGGTCCAGGGGGTGATCCAGGCGCTGCGGGAGGGCGGCATCGACATCGTCGCGCTGCACAACCACGCCCTCAACGACCAACCGCGTCTGTTCTACATGCACTTTTGGGCCAACGATGACGCGGCCACGCTCGCCAGGGCGTTGAGGAACGCGGTGGACCAGCACCAGGTCGAGCCCACCGGCTAGCGGCCACTTCCGATCGATCGAGGACCACACCAGGAGAGGAGTCCCTGCGTTGCGACCGCAAAACGCGCTGGACTGGGTTGCTTTCGTGTTGCTGTTGATCGGCGCGTTCGCCTGGGGGGCGTTCGTCACCGACGTCAACGTGCTGGACCGCCTGCTCGAACCCATCGCCGACCCACTCGACGACACGGTGTTCATCCTCATCGCCGCAGCCGGACTGTACTGGATCGCCCGCGTGATCGGTGTGGGCAGACGGGCCCGGCAATGAACGCTGAGCCCGCCGCGCAGGGGCCGGGCGAGTGGGTGCTGTTGAGCTACCGGATCCCGCGCGAGCCCTCCACCCCCCGCATCAGCGTGTGGCGCAAACTCAAACAGCTCGGCCCCGCCCAGATCAGCGACGGCCTGGTCGCGCTGCCGGCCGATGCGCGCACCCGCGAACACCTGGACTGGATCGCCGAGGAGGTCGTGGAGGCCGGAGGGACGGCCACCGTGTGGCTGGCCCGGCCCACCGCCCGGGCCCAGGAACATCACCTGGCCCAGACCATGGCCCAGGCCCGCGCGGCCGAATACCGCGCCGTGCGGGCCGAGGCCGCCCACGCCCGTAGCCTGCCCGAACCCGAACGCCTCCGGGCGATGCGCCGGCTGCGTACCCAACTGCGCCGCATCGCCCGCCGCGACTACTTCCCCCCGCCCGAGCGCCGCACCGCACGCGAGGCCGTCGAGGCCCTACATCCAGACCACACCGAACAGGAGAGCGCATGAAGTGGTCCACCCGCGCCGGTATCCACATCGACCGAGCCGCCTGCGCCTGGCTGATCCGCCGCCGCATCGACCCCGAGGCCGAGTTCGTGTTCGTCACCGACCCCGCCGACGTGCCCGAGCAGGCCACCGCCTTCGACATGCGCGGCGTCGAGTTGGGCCACCACGGCGGCGACTGCAGCTTCGAGACCATCCTGCGCCGCTACGACCTCACCGACGCGGCGCTGTGGAAGATCGCCGAGGTCGTCCACGAGGCCGACCTGGACGACGAACGCTACGACGCCCCCGAGGCCCCCGGCTTGGACGTGGTCCTGCGCGGTTTGTCGATGACCGGTAGCGACGAGCGCACCCTGGCCGTCACCGGTCCCCTCTTCGATGGCCTGTACGAGTACTACCGGCGCCAGAGCCTCCTGGGACGGGAACCCGCATGAGCACCGACCCCCACCACCCCACCACCGAATCCGACGACGCCCCCGGCGGCGCCGGGGAAGCGCGGAGAGACGCCGCGCCCGTGGGCGACCTGGTCCCCTTCCGCACGGCCCTGCGCGTGTGGTTCCTGGTCTCCCTGCAGACCTTCGGCGGCCCGGCCGGGCAGATCGCCGTCATGCAGCGCACCCTGGTCGAGGAGCGGCGCTGGATCGGCCAGCAGCGCTTCAACCACGCCCTCAACTACTGCATGCTGCTGCCCGGCCCCGAAGCCCAACAGCTCGCGATCTACCTCGGCTGGCTGCTCAACGGCACCCGCGGCGGCATCGCGGCCGGCACCCTGTTCGTGCTGCCCGGCATCCTGGCCCTGGGCGCCCTGTCGGCGATCTACGTCGCCTTCGGCGACACCACCGCCGTCACCGCCACCTTCGCCGGACTCGCCCCGGCCGTGCTGGCCATCGTCGCCCAAGCCGTCCTACGGGTGGCCAAACGATCACTCACCCACCCGGCCCTGATCACCCTGGCCGTGGCCGCCTTCGCCGCACTCGCCCTGTTCGCCGTGCCCTTCCCACTGGTGATCGCCCTGGCCGCCCTGGTCGGCTGGCTGCTCTCACGCCGCGACCCCGACTTCGCCCGCCCCGCCCGCGTGGGCGACGCCGCTGACGGGCCCGCGCCCCTGATCTCCGACGAGGCCCTGCACCACGACCGGCCCACCGCGAGCCGTTTCACCAGGATCCTGGCCATCGGGTTGGGGCTGTGGGCGGCGCCGGTAGCCGTAGTGGCCCTGCTGTTGGGATCCGAGAGCATCTTCACCACCCAGGGCCTGTTCTTCTCCCTCACCGCGGTGGTGACCTTCGGCGGCGCCTACGCGGTGCTGTCCTTCATCGCCCAGCAGGCCGTGCAGACCTTCGGGTGGTTGGCGCCGGGAGAGATGGTGCGCGGCCTGGCCCTGGCCGAGACCACCCCGGGCCCGCTGATCATGGTCGTGCAGTTCGTGGCGTTCCTGGCCGCCTACCGCGACCCCGGCACCCTGGACCCCTGGGCCGCCGCGACCCTGGGGGCGCTGTTGACCACGTGGGTGACCTTCGTGCCCTGCTTCCTGTTCATCCTGCTGGGCGCCCCCTACGTCGAACGCCTGCGCCACAACACCGCGATCTCGGCGGCGCTGACCGGTATCACCGCCGCCGTGGTCGGCGTCATCGCCAACCTCGCCCTGTACTTCGCCCTCAACACCTTGTTCACCACCACAGGCACCTGGGACTGGGGCCCCCTGCACATCACCGTGCCCGAGGTCGCCTCGGTGAGCCCGGTCGCGGTGGTCATCACCCTCATCGCGCTCATGCTGACCTTCGCCCTGCGCTGGCCGATCCTGCGGGTGCTGGGCGTATGCGCCGCCCTGGGCCTGGCCAGCACCCTGCTGCCGCTGTGAACCGGGCCAGACGGACTCCACCGACGGCTGCGCGTGCACCGGCAGAGACGTCCTGGCACGTGGAAGTCAGCGCACTGACCTGAAATCCCGGAGGCGCGACGAACCGCAAAGACATGTGAGCATGACGGCACGCACTTCCAGCCCTGATGCTGCATCGCTGACACCGACAAGCCGTGTGACAGAGAATCAAATATTTTCTGTCACACGGATCCGGGTGTGCCCCGCGCGGCCTGCGTCGAGGTGTTCGCCGGCCGCAGGTGACTCCGTAACATTCTCTGTCACACCAGCCGGGAGGTGTTGTGACCGTCCACCCCCTGCCCCGCCCCGGCGCCCTCACCCTCGCCCAGGCGAGCGCCGAGTTCCTGGACCGGTTCCGCGGCCAGCCGCACACCCGCCGCGCCTACGCCCAGACCCTTGTTGCCCTGGAGCAGGCGGCCGTGTGCGGACCCTCCGCGCCGGTCGAGGTTGCCTTCACCCCCGACGCGGCGGCCGCCGCCCTGGCCCGCTGGGAGAGCGCGGCCCCGGCCACGTGGAACAAGCACCTGGCCGCCCTGCGCTCCTTCGCCTCCTACTGCGCGCGCCGGGAGTGGCTCACCACCGACCCCACCCATCTGTTGGAGCGGCGCAAGGAGCCCCGCCGCGGTGACAAGTCCGTCCCCGCCGCCCGGCTGGAAGCCCTGTTCACCGACCCGGACGTGAGGCTGCGCGAGAAGGTGCTGTGGCGGATGCTGTACGAGACCGCGGCCCGCGCTGAGGAGATCCTCACCCTGGACGTGGGTGACCTGGACATGGCCATGCGCCGGGCCCGGGTTCGCTCCAAGGGCGGTGCGATCGAGTACGTGCACTGGGCCACCCCCACCGCCCGCCTGCTGCCCCGGCTGTTGAACGGGCGCACCACAGGCCCGGTGTTCTGCTCCAACCGCCGCTCCCCGACCGCCGGCGCCCGAGCCCGCGCCCTGGCCGACGTCGACCCCACCACCGGCCGGGGACGGCTGTCCTACCCGCGCGCGGAGTACCTGTTCAAGCAGGCCTCGAAGAAGTACGACCCGCACGGGCAGGGGTGGACGCTGCACCAACTGCGCCACTCCGCCCTCAAGCACCTGGCCGCCGAAGGCCGCAGCGCCCCCGAACTCCAGGCCAAATCACGCCACGCCCACCTGGCCACCCTGGGCAAGTACGTGCGCCTGGGCGAGGAGACCGCTGCCCGGATCACCGCCGAACACGACCCGTACAACCGGCGCGCTCCACGCCGCTGAACAGCGATCAACGTCGTGCCCTTCTCACCGTCGTCGACGGCCAGCCGGACGGCGTGCCGGTGGAGGAGCCTCACCAGGGGACATAAGCTCTGTTGCCGCTTCGTCACGTATTCCGGTCGCCCCCCCGGAAGCGGCCACAGGACGCCGGGCTCGGCGCCACCACCCGCCGCCGTGTGCCGGGATTGCGCCGCGAGGAGTTGGCGCTGCTCGCCGGGGTGAGCACGGCGTACTACACCCGTCTGGAACAGGGGCAGTGCCTGACGGCATCGCCGGGCGTCCTCGACGCCCTGGCCCGCGCGCTCGACCTGAACGACGCCGAACGCGCCCATCTGCACGACCTGGCCCGTCCGGCCCGCGGCCCCGCCCGGACGTTCCGCGGCGAAACGGCCCATCCGCGGATACGGCAACTGCTCGCGGCGGTCGGGAGCGCACCCGCCCTGGTGCTGGGGCGGCGGCACGACGTCCTGGCCTGGAACAGCCTCGGGCACGCGCTGCTGGCCGGCCACCTGGACGCGGAGAGCCCCAGAACGACGGCGCGCCGCCCCTGCCTGCCGAGGATGCTGTTCCTCGACCGGCACACCCGGGAGCTGTACGCGGACTGGCCCGACGAGGTCCGCAAGTGCGTGGCCTATCTCAGGCTGGTGGCCGGCCGCCACCGCGGCGACCGCGCCCTCGCCGCGCTCATCGGGGAACTCGCGATGCGGAGCCAGGAGTTCGCCGAGCAGTGGAGCCGCCGCCAGGTCCGCGACTGCACCTTCGGCACGAAACACTTCCACCACCCCCTCGTCGGCACCCTCAGCCTTGAGTACGAGATGCTCCGGCTGCCCGACCGGCCCGACCAGCAACTCGCGCTCTACAGCGCCGCCCCCGGCTCCCCGGCCCAGGCAGCGCTGCGACTGCTGACCGACCTGGTGCACGAGGAGGGCCGTTCCCGGGCGTCGAATCGGTCGGCAGTGGAGGGCGGCGGGGCCCGGTGAGGTGGTCGCCGCGCACATCGGCCGGTGCTCCGGTGCTCCGGGCGCGGGCGGAAAGGGATGGTGGATCACCGGCCCGAGCGTTACGCTGCACGTGATGGCGACTCACTCTCTCAGCAGATTGGGGGACCCGTCCGCGCAAGGTGAGTGCTGATGCCCACTCCCATCGCGAACGAGGATCCTCGCCTCTCCCTCTGGCTGCGCGTGCGCGAGTTCGCCGTGCCGCCCCCCATGATCGAGACCGCGACCGCCCGCCGCCGTGCCGGTGACTGGGCCGGGGCGTGCGCCGCCGCGGGTTTCGATGTCGACCTGAACCTTCGGGCGGCGGCCCGTGCGCATGGCCGGGAGCTGACCGCCCGCGTCCGGGCCGATCTCCGCCGGCTGGCTCCCGACCTGTTGCGCTGGCACATGCCGAGAATCGCGCCCGACGGACTCCTGCGCCCGGGCCTGACCCTCACGCTGGCCAGGTACGACACCGGCGGGGACGGCCCGGGCCCTGTGCACCTGGTGGCCAGGACCCCGCCCGCCTGGGCCGCGGCCGGCCAGCGGATCAGCCTGGCCCTGTGGGACGGCTCCCGTGCCGGGACCGGCGGGCCCGTCCATCCGCGGCCACGCCCGCACCCGCGGTACCGCCTCGACCTGCACCGCCACCTGTGGGACGCGCACCGGGCCGGTGAGCTGCGGGTCCGCTCCGGCGCCGACCGGCCGCCCGGCCCCGGGGCCACCGAGCCGGAGCACGAACTGCTGCGGCAGGCGCCGAGCGGCCGTCGGTGCGCTGTGGACCGCTGGCCGGCCGAGGCGGACATCCTGCTCCGTGCAGAGGGGCGCCCGGTGGGTGGCGTCACCGTGCGGCTCGGCGCTCGGCACCGGCTGCTCATCCAACTCGCCACGCGGAACGGCGCCGGGCCTCCCGAACCGCGGCTCGCCGCCGCGCCGCCCGGCCGCGGGGCGTCCGCGCTGCCGGTGCTGCCCGACGCGGCGACCTGGGCCCTGCCCGACCTGGAGCTGATGCGCGCCGGGCTGATCGAAGCCGGCCGACTGCATCCGCTGGTCGCCGGGGCCCTGGCACCCGGTGACGGGCCGTCCGCCGCCCCGGGGCCGCGGGGCGCGCGCGGGCCGTACCTGGTCGAGTGCCGCGGAGCGCGGCACCGGATCGGTCCGGTCGACGGCGTGCTCTCCGCGTGGGACCACGACCCCGACGAGATCCGGCGCGAGGGGCTGCTCGCAGCCCTGACCGGTACTCCGCTGCCCTGCCTGCGGGAGATCGACCGGGCGTACCGGGAGCCCGACGCGCTCACCGGAGTGCGCGCCCGCCTCGACCACGGCGACACGGCGGGCGCGCTGGCCGTTGTCGAGGAACTGCTCGGGCCCGGGGCCGGGTTGCCCGGCGGCCCACTGCGGGAGGAACTGGAGGCCGCCGCGCGGGGGCGTGTCGCCCACGGCCTGTTCCGGGCGGGCCTGGCCGGGCCCGGCGGTCCGCCCGTCCACCCGCGCGACCGCCGTTCCCCCGACCGCCGCGCGCACCCGCGGCACGCCACCACCCGCTGACCCGGGCCCGCCCGGGCGCTTCCCCGCCGCGCACCCCGCGGCCCACCACGAACCGACAGGTGATCACCCATGCCTCTCGCCACCCCGCACGCCGCCGCGCCGCCCCGTTCCGGCGCCTCACAACTGGGCATCGCCGACGAACTGCTGGCGCTGCTGCGCGACACCACCACGGAATCGCGCCCCGACACCCAACTGGAGGCGCTGACCCTGGCCGTCGCCGCCGACCTGCCGGTGCTCCTGTGGGGCGAGCCCGGCATCGGCAAGACCGCGGCCCTCACCCAGCTCGCCGCCGCGCTCGACCTCCCGCTGACCACCGTGATCGCGAGCGTGCACGAACCGTCCGACTTCGCCGGCCTGCCGATCGTCGGGGACGACCCCGCGGAACGCGGCGTCCCGATGGCCCCGCCGGACTGGGCGGTGCGGCTGGCGCGGGCCGGCCGGGGACTGCTGTTCCTGGACGAACTGTCCACCGCCGCGCCGGCGGTCCAGGCGGCCCTGCTCCGCCTCGTGCTCGAACGGCGCGTCGGCGCCCTGCGCCTGCCGCCCGGCGTCCGGATCGTCGCCGCCGCCAACCCGCGTTCCTCGGCCGCCGACGGCTGGGAGCTGAGCCCGCCCCTGGCCAACCGGTTCGTCCACCTCCAGTGGACCCACGACCACGAGGTCGTGGTGCGCGGTCTCGGCGGCACCTGGCCCCGCGCCACGCTGCCCAGGCTGGACGCGCGACGGCTGCCGGAGGCCGTGGACTTCGCGCGCCGGGCGGTGTGCGGACTCCTCGCCGCCCGGCCCGGCCTCACCCACCGGCTGCCCACCGGGGAGGCGAACCGGGGCGGCGCCTGGCCGTCGCCCCGCAGCTGGGAGATGACCCTGCGCCTGATCGCGTTCGCGACCGCGGCCGACTCCTCCAGGGAGGTGCTGTCGCTGCTGGTGCGGGGGGCGGTCGGGGACGGCCCAGGTCTCGAACTCCTGGCGAGTCTCGACCGCCTCGACCTTCCCGACCCCGAGGACCTGCTCGCCGACCCGGCGGGCGCCTCGCTCCCGGAGCGGGGCGACCTGCGCCAGGCGGCGCTCGACGCCGTGGTCGCGGCCGTGCGGGCGCGGCCGGACGAGTCCCGGTGGGACGCCGCCTGGTCGCTGCTGGCGAACGCGGTCGAGACGGGCGCCCCCGACCTGGTGGTCGTGCCCGCCACCACCCTCGCCACCCTGCGGCGCGAGGGCTGGGAGGTCCCGGCGGCGATCGAACGGCTCGCCGGAGCGGTCTCCCTGTCCCGGCGGGCGGACATCGCCGCGACCCGCTCGGCCGCCGGAGGGGGCGGCCGTTGAGCGCCGGACAGCCGGGGGCGTTGGACCGCGGCAAGCTGTTCGCCGCCCGGCTCCACGCGGTCAGGGCCCGGCCCTACCTGGCGTCCGCGCTGTTCGCCCTGCACGTCGTGGAGTCGCACCGGGTCCCGACGATGGCCGTCGACCGGCACTGGCGGGTCTACGCCTCCCCGGCGTTCGTCGACCGGACTCCCGTGGAGGAGCTGGCCGGGGTGTGGGTGCACGAGGTGTCGCACCTGCTGCGCGACCACCACGGGCGCGGCGACCGGTTCGCCAGGGAACACGGGCTCACCGGCCCGGGGGAGCGGCTGCGCATGAACATCGCCGCGGACTGCGAGATCAACGACGACGCGTTCGGCGACGGGCTGGCCCGGCCCGAGGGCGCTGTCACGCCGGCCGCGCTCGGTCTGCGCGGGGGCGAGCTGATGGAGGACTACCTGCGGCAGTTCCGTCTCGGGGCGCGCACCCAGGAGTTCGCCTGGCTCGAGTGCGGCAGCGGCGCCGACGGCAGGGAGCGGGAGTGGGACCTCGGTCCCGACGGCGCGCACGGACTGAGCGACCAGGAACGGGACGCCGTCCGGTTCCGTGTCGCTCAGGGCATCGTCGGCAACCCGGGTGACGCGCCCGCGGGGTGGCGGCGGTGGGCGGAGGAGGCGTTCCATCCTCCGCAACCCTGGCGGGAGTTGCTGGGGGCCGCCGTGCGTTCGGCGGCCTCGGGGTCCGGGGCGGGCGGGGACTACAGCTACGGCCGGCCCGCGCGGCGCTCGGCCGGAGTGCCCGGTGCCGTGCTGCCGAGCCTGCGGCGCAGACCGCCCCGCGTCGCCGTGGTCATCGACACCTCCGGGTCGGTCAGCGACGCGGAACTGGGCAGCGCGCTCCGCGAGGTCGCCGCCATCGCCCGCGCCGTGGGCGGGCGCCGGGACCTGGTCACCGTGCTGTCCTGCGACGCGGCGGTCCACCGCGTCGACCCGCTGTGCCGGGCCGAGGGGATCGCGTTGGCCGGGGGCGGCGGCACGGATCTGCGCGCGGGCTTCACGAAGGCGCTGCGGGTCAGGCCGGGGCCCGACGTCATCGTCGCCCTGACCGACGGGCAGACGCCCTGGCCGGACAGCCGGCCGCCGTGCCGGACGGTCGTCGGGCTGTTCGACCGCCGCACCGCACACCGACCGGACCACTACCGGCCCTTCGCGGCACCGTCCTGGGCGCGGGTGGTGACGATCGGCTAGCCGACCCGCGCGGTGGCGTCCCGGTGCGGTCGGGCGGGGTGAGTGGCGCACACCACCAGCGGCCGGCCCTTCACCAGGGCCACGGCGACATCCTCGATGTTCGTCTCGGACGGATGCACGCCGCTCGTGATCAACCGGGCGTCAGTCATGCGGGGCATGTCAACGAGCGGCCATGACACGGCCGTTGGGATTGTCCCGCCAGGCGGATCTCGGGTGCCTCGCTCCCGGGCCTCGGGCGCCGGGGCCCGTCAGACGAGCTGGAAGAAGAGCGTGTCCTGGGTGTACCAGTCGAGGTTCTTCGTGGCGTACTCCCACTCCTTGTGCTGGAACTCCAGCTTCTCGGCCAACTCCCGCACGTCGTACCGGAAGTCGGAAGGTATCCGGTCGAGAACGGCGCGGTACGCGTCGGCAGCCGCCTTGGTCCTGGCCAGCGGCAGGTGGCCGATGGCCGGGTAGCCGTCCATCGAGAACGGGATGGAGGGAAAGCCGTCGGGAAGTCCGCCGTAGAGGTAGCCGTGGGGCAGGAGGTCGGCGGGCACCCCGAGGCGACGCATCTCGTCGTCCACCTTTCCGAAGAACGTCGAGGGCTTCGAGTAGGTGCCCAGCTGGGCCGGGTCGGACGCGTTGTGGTCGATGATGTGCTGCATGGCGGAGTGGTAGGCGTTGCCCGCGTACTCCGCCTGCGAGGCGGTGTGTCCGGCGACGAGGTGTTCGAGAGCGTCGGGAATGGACAGGCCCCAGTCGACGCCCTGGCGATCGAGGTCGGCCTGATCGGCCCGGGCGGCCTGGCGCATCATCTCGAAGCGGCTCCGCTGGTCCGCCGTCAGGTCGCCCCTGCTCCCCAGGTAGGCCAGGACGTCGGCCTTGTCAGCGGTGGAGTAAGTGATGTTGTGGCTCATGATCGCCATCATGCCGAGTGGCACTGACACGCGGTTCGGCGCGTGAGGTCGCCGATGTCGGGGCGCGGCCCGGTGCGCGGGGAAGCACCAAGGGCGTTACCGGGAACGGCCACCGGCCGTGCGGTCGCCCACCGCGCGACGGGCCCGCGCGTCCACGAGGAGTGCGCGGCGTGCAGGCGTGCGATGCCCGGGTGGGCGCGCTGGCTGTCGCGGACGTCGAGCCGCTGCCGGACGACTCCGGCCTCGCTTTCGCCTTCGTGTGCGAACTCGACGAGGCGGCATTGCCCTTGGAGCTGGCGGAAGGCTTCGAACGCGGCGTGGCCGACGTGCTGTACGGCGCCGACCGACTTCCGTCGTTCGGCTTCCTGGTCCGGCTGCGCGAGGCCGCGTGGCACGAGGTGGACTCCAGCCCGGTGGGCTTCGAGGCGGCGGGGCGGCGCGCGGCCGTCGAGGCGCTGCGCTGCCTGGCCGAGGGCGGTGAGCCCCGGCCGTCCGTGTGGCCGGTACGGCCCGCCGCCGGGCGGCGGGGACGCCCCGGCTGATCCGGACGGCGGAACGCGGCGCGGGCCCGCCGGCCGCACCAACGAACGGGGGACTCATGGCGAAGGCGCGCTGCCCCGCCCGTTCCTCGTCAACGAGCGGGGAACGCGGCCCGCCGGCGTCGCCCCGCGCGCGGTGTCAGTCCTCCAGCGTCGACGGCGGCGTGCCGAGCGCGGCCAGCTCAGGCCAGAACGCGTCGGGGACCGCGGTGTCCCGCAGCCGCGACAACTGCGCCAGCCGCTCGGGGCGGCCGACGCCCACGACCGTCGAGGCGATCCCGGGGTGGCGCAGCGAGTACCGCAGTGCCACGGCTTCGAGCGGCAGGCTCCACCGCCGGCACAGCTCGCGGGCGCGCGCCACCCACGCGAGGAGTTCCGGCGCGGCCCGGACGTAGGCGTACGAGTCGCCCGAGCCGGCGAGGATGCCACCGCCGAAGGGCGCGGCGTTGAAGACGCCGATGCCCCGCTCGGCCGCCAGGTCGATCAGCTCCTCCGCCCTGCGGTCGACGAGCGTGTAGCGGTTGTGGGTGAGCAGGACGTCGAACGCGCCGCTGAGGGCGTACCTGCGCATCAGGGAGACGGGCCCCGCGGCGATGCCGATCGCCTCGGCCAGCCCCTGGTCGCGCAGCTCGGTCAGCCCCTGCACGGCCCCGCCGGGCGCGAACGCCTCCTCGACCTCGATGGTGTACGGGTCGTGCAGGTGCAGCAGCGGCAGGCGTTCGACGCCCAGGCGCGTGACGCTCTCCTCGAACGACCGCCAGACGCGGTCCCGGTCCAGCGCCCCCGTCGCCGGGTCGGCGTCGACCTTGGTGACGATCGTCTTGCCGGCCGGCAGCCCGTCGCGGCGGAGCGCGGTGCCGAGAACGGTCTCGCTGCGGCCCCCCGCGTAGGCGTTCGAGGTGTCGATCACGGCGAACGGCCCCGCGAAGATGGCCCGGGCCAGCGCGTCGGCCGCCGGGTTCGGGCTCCCGTCGGGGAGCGGCGGGTCGCCGAGGAAGGAGGTGCCGATGCTGACCGCGGTCGCGCGCAGCGAGGTCCCGGGCACGATCCGTTCGTCCGTCAACTCGTCCATGGTTCCATGCCCTTCCGCCGTGCCGCTCGCATCGCGGCCCCGTCGCCGCGCCCCGCCGCAAGGACCCTAGCGCGTCCGTGGCCGGGACCCGCGTCCCGGCCACGGCACCGTGCCGCCGCTACGCGCCGCCCTCCCGCGCCTCGGCGCTCCGCTCCGCGCGGCGCGCGGCGATCAGGCTGGTCACCGTGGTGACGATCAGGATGCCGCAGATCACGCCGAGCGAGACGAAGGTGCTGATCTCGGGGACGTGCACCCCGGACTCGTGCAGCGCGTGCAGGATCAGCTTGACGCCGATGAAGCCGAGGATGGCCGACAGCCCGTAGGAGAGGTGGACCAGCTTCTTGAGCAGGCCGCCCAGCAGGAAGTACAGCTGGCGCAGCCCCATCAGCGCGAACGCGTTGGCCGTGAAGACGATGTAGGGGTCCTCGGTCAGGCCGTAGATGGCCGGGATGGAGTCGAGCGCGAACAGGATGTCCGTGCTGCCGATGGCGAGCATCACGATCAGCATGGGCGTGATCAGGCGCCGGCCGTTCTCATGGATCCACAGCTTCGTGCCGTGGTATTGGTCGGTGGAGGGAACGCGCCGCTCGACCATCTTGAGGAAGCGGTTCTCCTTGTACTCCTCCTCCTCGTCGTCGCCGAGCGCGTCCTTGATCCACTTCCAGGCGGTCCAGATGAGGAAGGCGCCGAAGATGTAGAAGATCCAGGAGAAGCCGGCGATCAGGGCCGCGCCGGCCGCGATGAACGCCGCACGCAGCACCAGCGCGATGAGCACGCCGATGAGCAGCACGCGGGCCTGGTACTCCGCGGGAACCGCGAACTTCGCCATGATCACCACGAAGACGAAGAGGTTGTCCACGCTGAGGGACTTCTCCGTCACGTACCCGGCGAAGAACTCGCCGGCCGGGGTGCCGCCCTCCATGAGCCACAGCCCGAGACCGAAGAGCACGGCGAGCGCGATCCAGATGACCGTCCAGGTTCCCGCCTCCCGGAGCGTCACTTCGTGGGGTCTGCGCCCGAAGAAGAAGTCGACGGCGATGAGCGCGCACAGCACCAGCACCGAGACCACCCACATGGTCAACGAGACGTCCACGGTCTTCCCGGCCCTCCGCTCTCGAACGTGTGAACCCTTGTGGAAAGAGACAGTAAAGAAGTGCGCGTGTGCGGCGGATAAGCAACCGCGCCCCCGCCGGGGAGGGCGGGGGCGCGGCGGGCGGGACCTGCGGGTCCCGGTGCGCTCAGGCGGTGCGGCAGACGGTGCCGTTGAGGGCGAACGCGGTCGGCAGGGGATTGGCTCCCCCGTTGGCGCCGGTGAAGCCGAAGGTGGCGGTGGAACCGCCGTTCGGGGCGAGGAAGGCGTTGTGCTCGCTGTTGGTGACGTGGACCCGCCTCCCCTCACCGGTGACCCGCGCGTTCCACGCGCCTTGGACGGACTGGCCGGCCTCGGGCCAGGTGAAGTCGAGGGTCCACCCGTCGACCGGGGTGTCGCCGAGGTTGGTGACGGTGACGGTGGCGACGAAGCCGCTGCCCCAGCCGTTGTCCACGCGGTACGCCACCAGGCAGCTGCTCTCGCGCGGGGACGTGGTGGTGAAGGTCACCGGCTCCGAGGGCCGGGAGAGCCGGCCGTCGGCGTCCCTGGCCAGGACGTTGACGGTGTGCTCCGAGCCAGGGGGCAGGTTGCGCAGGGTGGCGGAGGTGGTGGTCGAGGTGCCGAGGAGCTGGGCGTTGGCGCCGAGCCGCTCGTACACCTCGTAGCGCACCGGCGCGCCGCCGGTGCTCTCGGGCCAGCTCACGGTGGCCGTCGTGCTGTCCACGGCGGTGACCCGGGGCGCTCCGGGCGCGGGGGCCGTGCCGCCGCCGCGCGGGGAGACCGTGACGGTGGTGATCGAGTAAGGCGGCAGCACCTGCGGGCCGTTCTCCGGGGCGGGCACCCGGGTGACATCGGTGTCGCCGCGCGCGTACCGGTGCACGACGGGCGCCTGCGCGCCCGGGGTGTACCCGGAGTAGTCGATGGCCACCGGGTAGGAGCGGTCGGGGTCCTTGTTGATGAGCATGACGCTCAGGTCGCCGTCGGCCTGGTGCACGGCGTGCACGGAGACGTCCTCGCTGCCGGACGCCGAGGCGATCATGGTGTCCCCGGGACCGCCGAGCGTGGTCAGGGACTTGATGCCGTAGTAGGGGTGGAACGGCGTGTGCAGGGGCGGTTGGCAGACGTCCCCCATGCACGCGCCGCTGGAGAGCAGCCCGGCGTCGTTGAAGTCGATCTCGCCGTCGACCCAGTTGACCTCGGTGGGCCCGTTGTGGGTGTTCCACCAGTCGACGTTGAAGACGCCGTTCTCCAGCGCCGTCATGTAGACGTCCGCGGCGAACAGGCCGTTGGGCCGGCTGTTCTGCTGCACGTTGGAGTTGACCTCGGTCAGGGCGATGCCGATCTCGGCGGAACGCTCCCCGGCGTACCGGTCGAGCAGGCGGCGGACCTCGCGCATCTGACCCGGCAGCCGGGAGACGCGGTCCAGGGCCTCGTCCGCGCTCGCGCCGCCCGGGTAGGAGTGCACGATGGCGAAGTCGATGGTGTCGGCGACCGCGGAGAGCACGCTGTTGTTCCAGTCGGCCGAGTCGCCGGGCCCGACGATGCCGTCCGGCCAGTCGCCCGGGGTCGTCAGGACGGCGCCGATCTCGATGGTCGGGTCGACCGCCTTCATCGCCTCGGCGTACGCGAGGAGGTTGCGCGCGTACTCGTTGGGGCTCTTGTCCGGGTGGTCGTCCTCCTCCCAGCCGCCGCCGTAGTGGCCGTTGCCGTAGACCTCGTTGCCGATCTCCCAGTACTTCACGCCGTAGTCGTTGGTGACGTTGGCGTACCTGACCCACTCGGCGGCCTTCTCCGGGGTGCCGGTGCCGTAGTTCGCGATGATCATCGGCTGGGCGCCCGTGGCGCGGACCGTGCGCATGAACGTGTCGAACTCGGTGTTGGGCGCCACGTAGCCGCCGCGCGCGGTGTGGGTCTCCCAGTCGTAGATGTCCCCGTAGGACCCGCCCGGGTAGCGCATCACCCCGATCCCGGCCGCGCTCATGGTCGTGACGACCTCGGGGTCGTTCATGGCGGCGTCCCAGATCGCGGTGTTGACCCCGAACGCCTCCTCGGGGATCGTCCCGAGCCCCAGGTTCGCGTTGACCGACACCTCGACGGGCGCGTCCTGGGCCGGCTCGGCCGGCTCGGCCGCGGCCGGGTGCTGGGCGGCGACCAGGCCGGCCGCGGCCAGCGCGGTCGCCACCCCGAGGGCGAGTCCCCGGGCGGTTCTTGGCCGCCTGGGCGGACGGTGCGGGAGCGGCATGGCCTGTTCCCCTCTCCGGTGAGGTTGCGTCTGGTCGCGGGTGTGTTCCCGGCGGGTGCGGGACGTGCCGCGGACGGGCTTGGGAAGTGGGAGCGCTCCCACGATGATGAGGGCGCCGCGGGGGCGCGTCAACGCTCGTGCGGGCAACTTTCTGACGGGAGGCGAGGGAACTTTCGCGCCTCCCCGATGCCGCGCACGTCTGCCGACGGGCCTGCGGGGCACGGGCATTGACCCGGCCGGGAGGGCTCGTTAGCCTCGCCGGGAAAATGTCGGGGCGGCGGTCGTGAAACTTTCGGCCGCCCGCCCGCTGACCGTTGCCGTTCGCTCTTCCGGTGGGCTGCCCGCGCGGCCGGGCGGGGCGACCCGCGCGCGAGAGGGTGGATGAGCTTGTCGAGCACGCCGAGGACGGGTGGCACCGTCGCGAACCCGGTCATTCCCGGCTTCCACCCCGATCCGAGCGTCTGCCGGGTCGGCGACGACTACTACCTGGTGTGCTCCAGCTTCGAGTACTTCCCCGGCGTGCCGGTCTTCCACAGCCGGGACCTCGTGCACTGGACCCAGATCGGCAACGCCCTCGACCGGCCGGAGCAGTTGCGCCTGCCGCCCGGGACCCGCCCGTCGGGCGGCGTGTACGCCCCCACCCTCCGCCACCACGACGGCCGGTTCTGGATGATCACCACGAACGTGAGCGGCGACGGCAACCTGCTGGTCACCGCGACCGACCCGGCCGGCCCCTGGTCCGACCCGGTCCTGCTGCCGGGGGTCAAGGGCATCGACCCCGATCTCGCCTGGGACGAGGACGGCACCTGCTGGTGCACCTACGCCGGGGTCGGGCAGGTCCGCATCGACCCGTACACCGGGCGGACGCTGGGCGATGCGCGCGGGATCTGGTCCGGCACTCCGGGTGCCAAGGCCCCCGAGGCGCCGCACCTCTACCGCATCGACGGCACCTGGTATCTGATGATCGCCGAGGGCGGCACGGAACGCGGCCACGGCGTGTCCATCGCCCGCGGCCCCGCGCCCGACGGGCCGTTCGAGCCGTGCCCGGCCAACCCGATCCTCACCCATCGCGGCACCGACCACCCCATCCAGAACACCGGGCACGCGGACCTGGTCCAGGGGCCGGACGGCTCCTGGTGGATGGTGCTCCTCGGGGTGCGCCCGCAGGGCGGCACGCCCGGGTGGCACGTGCTGGGGCGCGAGACGTTCCTGGTGCCGGTGACCTGGCAGGACGGCTGGCCGGTCGTCGGCGCGCTGTCGCCCGAACTGCCCGCGCCCCCGTGGCCGTTGCGGCCGGGCCCCGGCGTCCCGGTCCGGGACGACTTCGCGGCGCCCGACCTGGCCCCGCACTGGATCTCCCCCCGGCACCGCCCCGAGGAGAGCCGCACCACCGGCGAGCGCCCCGGCTGGCTGACGCTGCGGGCCGACGCCGGGCCCGTCCCACCGGCCCAGCCGGCCGGGCCCGTCCCACCGGCCGGAAGCGCCGAGCCGGAACCGGCGTTCCTCGGCCGCCGTCAGCAGCACGTGTCCTGCCGGGCGCGCGCGCTGACCGACCCGGCCGGCGGGCGGGGCGGGCTGATGGTGCGGCTCGACGAACGGCACCACTACGCCGTCGAGGCCGTGCCGGGCGAGGTCAGGGTGCTGGCCCGCATCGGAACGCTGCGCACCGCCGTGGCCGCGCACCCGGTGCCCGAGGGGCCGGTCGTGCTGCGCGTCGAGACGGCGGCCCCCCGGGACCGGGACGACCCGCGCACCGGCCCCGACGTCCTGCTGCTCGGCGTCGAGGAACGGGACGGCTCGTTCACCGAACTCGCCGCGCTGGACGGCCGGTACCTGTCGACGGAGGTGGCCGGCGGCTTCACCGGCCGGGTCATCGGCATGTACGCCTCGGCCGGCACCGTGCACTTCGACTGGTTCGACTACGAGCCGCTCCACGACTGAGGCGCGCCCGGCGCCCGGGGACGCCGACCGGGCTCGGCGGCGGGGCGCCGCGTGGCTCAGGAGCAGCCGGCGCAGGCGGGACCGCAGCCGCATCCGGGCGGCACGGGCGCCGCGCCCCGGGCGCCGGTGCCGGGGAACGTGCCGGTGCCGGTGCCGGGGGCGCAGCAGCCCTCGCCCCGCCAGGCGTCGCGGCCCTCCTTGACGGCGAGCGCCGCGATCACGAGCGCGGCGACCGGGTCGGCCCACGCCCAGCCGAGGAGGCTGTTGGCGAGGAGCCCGGCGAGCAGGACGGCGGAGAGGTAGGTGCACAGCAGCGTCTGCTTGGAGTCCGCGACCGCGGAGGCGGAGCCGAGTTCGCGCCCGGCCCGGCGCTGGGCCGCCGACAGGAACGGCATGATCACCAGGGACAGCGACGCGATGACGATGCCCGCGGTGGAGTGGTCGGCCTCGGCGGCTCCGGTCAGGGCGCGCACGGATTCGGTCGTGACATAGGCGGCGAGCGCGAAGAACGAGATGGCGATGATCCGCAGCGTGACCCGCTCGCGGGCTTCGCGCTCGGCGTGCTCGCGGGCGGAGAACTGCCAGGCGACCGCGGTCGCCGAGGCCACCTCGACGGTCGAGTCGAGACCGAACCCGATCAGCGCGGTGGAGGAGGCGAGGGTGCCCGCGGTGAGGGCGACCGCCGCCTCGACGACGTTGTAGGCGATGGTCGCGGCGACCAGCAGCCGTATCCGGCGGGTGAGCGCGTCGCGCCGGACCGGGGGCGGGCCGGAGGACAGCGCGGTCATGGGCAGCAGTCCTTCGTCTCCGCGTCGGCGCAGGTCCGGTCCGACGCGACGGCGACGACCGAGGCGAGCAGGTGGTCGAGCGCGTGGCCGAGGCGTTCGTCGGCGAGTTCGTAACGGGTGCGCCGCCCGTCGGGAACGGCGACGACCAGGCCGCAGTCGCGGAGGCAGGACAGGTGGTTGGACAGCCGGGTCCTGGAGACGCCGAGGGCGTCGGCCAGGTCGGCCGGGTAGGCCGGCGCCCGCCGCAGGGCGAGCAGGACCCGGCAGCGGATCGGGTCGTTGAGCGCGCGGCCGAAGCGGGCCAGCACGTCGATGTCGGAGGCGACGGTCAGCACACGCCGACAGTACATGCTTTCGTGAATTCACGAAAGCATGTACTGAAGTGGGCCGGCCGCGCCCCCGGCCCGCGGGCCACGGGCCCGCCGAGCCGGGGGCGTTCAGGCGGTGGCGCCGCTCCCGGCGGTCAGCAGGGGCAGGAGCACGAGGTGACCAGCACGTCGTCGACCACAGGCCCGTAGGCGCCGCCCACGGTGCTGGCGAACGTGAGCGTCGTGGTCGGCGCGGTGGCGACGAAGGTCACCTGCCGCTTGATGTAGCCCATGGCGGTGGGCGTCCTGCCGGTGGTGTCGAAGGAGAAGTCCTGCACGTTCTGCCCGTCGACGCGGACCTGGCCGGTCTTGAGGGCGGGCCCGCCCGCGGTGTTCCCCGCCAGCGCGTAGGTGACGGTGTACGTCTCCCCCGGGGTGGTGGTGAAGGTCTGCGACACCGCCCCGGCGTCCGAGGCGTTGAGGTCGAGCGACTGGTCGCCCTCGGCCGGCTGCCAGAGCCCGTCGTCGACGAGGTCCACGGCCCCGGCGGTCACCTCCCAGGGTCCGATGAACTGCCCCGCCTGGTACGTGGTGAACGAGTTCGCCCGGGCGACCGGGTACTCGAAGCTGCCGTTGTCGAACCGGCTGACGAGCGTGCCGGGGCCGCTCGGCCCCGGCTCCTGGGCCGGGGCGGCCAGGGCCGCGCCGGCGCCGGAGGTGAAGAGTCCGACGAGAGCCACCGTGGTGAGCAGGGGGCGCGTGACTGCCAACATTCCTCCTCGGAGAACGGTCCCGGGCGTCCCACCGACGCCTGGGCTCGTCAACTCTCGCTACTGCCAAGGAAGTTGGCCATAGAAAGGGAGTGAGCCGCGGGTGCGTGCGACGGTGGTGCGGGGCCGAGGACAGGCGCGTTTCCTCACCGCGCGCTGCACGCAGGGCCACGCACGCCGGAGCGAATCGCTGACGAAACATGGCACCGGCGCGTGCGCGCGCGAATCCGCCCCGGGGCGGCTCCCGGCGCCGGGCCTCTGTCGCCCGTGGCCCGGCGCCGGGACAACGCCGGGAGACGTTCGGCCGCCCGGGGGCCGCCGGACGGGCACCAGGACCGCGCCAGGTGCCGGGCGGGCCGACCACGACGACGGGGTACCGACGCCGCGCGCCGCGACCGCCCGGCCCGTCCCAGTCCCTGTTCAGCAGTGCGGGAGCGATGGTCTCGACGCTTGGGGACCTGACGGCGTTCTACCGCGCGCTGACGGCCGGCGAGATCCTCACGCCCGCGAGCCCGGCCGAGATGCGCGCGGCGCATCCGGTGGGCGAGGCGGGCTACGGGCTCGGCCTCACCAGGTACCGCGAACTGTCCTGCGGCGGCACGGCCTGGGGCCACGACGGCCTGCTGCCGGGGTACATGACCTACACCCTCGTCACCGACGACGGCCGCCACGCGTCCGTCGTGACCAACGCGTACTTCCAGGTCAACACGCCGAGGGCCCAGCTGCACGCCCTGCTGGACGCGGCCCTGTGCGAGTCGGGGGCGGCTCGGTGGGAGGCGGCGGGGGCGCCCGCCGTGGCCGCCGCCGCGCGGGAACGCGTTCCCCGCATATGAGAAGACGGTTCACCCGCCGGGGCGGCGGACGCGTGTTCTCGTGGCGGCGGGCCCGCGGGGACGCCGATACTCCTGATGCCGTGATCGCGGTCGCCACCAGGGGCGCCGCCGGGCGCGGAAGGACGGGCACAGTGGCGCACGCCGACCACGGGTTCTCTGACAGCATCGACGGGCTCATCGAGAAGATCACGCGCTGGTACGCCTCCGACGAGAGGGGTTTCAGGACCTTGTACGACGCGGCGGTCGGGCACGTCGTCCCGTATCCGGAGGACACGCCGGAGCACGTGCGGTGCGACTGGCGGGGCCGGGACCTCGCGTTCCTCTGCGCGTTCCTGCGGGAGTGGTACGCGTGGGGGCGGACGGCGAAGCCGACGGAAGGGCTCGACTACATCAGGAAGTTCAACTGGCTCACGCACAAGAACGACTACGGCATGGTCTTCGTGACCTGCGGCGCCGGCCGGGACATGACGGCCGAGTTCACGCATCTCCAGGGCCGGCAGATGGACGAGCCGGAGTCGAAGCGGCTCGTCGACATCTGGAAACGGGAACTCGGCTCGCGCATGGACGACTTCGAGAAGGGGCCCTGGCCGGACTTCAACGCGTTCTTCACCCGGGAGCTGCGGCCCGGCAGGCGGCCCGTCGACAAGCCCGACGACAACAGCGTGGTGGTCGCGCCGACCGACTGCGTCATCAGCATGGTCGTCGACGAGCTGACCGAGGACACGCC
The DNA here is from genome assembly GCF_020410765.1 of Streptomyces marincola. Lineage (NCBI taxonomy): Bacteria > Bacillati > Actinomycetota > Actinomycetes > Kitasatosporales > Streptomycetaceae > Streptomyces > Streptomyces marincola. Next base: position 4,261,743 of record NZ_CP084541.1, read on the forward strand.
GATCCCCGTCAAGACGGTCACCATGAACGTCAGGCAGCTGCTCGACGGCTCGGAGCACTACAGGAAGTTCGTGCCGGGGCGGGACGAGCGGGGCCGGGCGGTCCCCGGGGGCACGGCGGTCTCGTGCGTTCTCATGCCCGACACCTACCACTGGTACCACGCCCCGGTGGCGGGTGAGGTGGTGGAGGCGACGGACGGGATCGGCGGCGTCCACTACGGAATGCGGGATTTCCCCGGACTGCTCAACAGGGGGAACGTCGGCCACGGATTCGGCTACGCGACGTTCGAAGACTTCCGGCGCGGATACGTCGTCATCAGAACGAGGTTCAGGGACCCGCGGGGGAGGGAGCACGAGACGTACGTGGGGATGGTGACCGTCGGCCTGAACTCGATCGCCTCCGTGAACTACCTGCCGCGGTTCCAAAAGCCGGCGAAGCCGGTGCGGGTCAGGAAGGGCGAGAAGATCGGCAATTTTCGATACGGCGGGTCGCTCGTCATTCTGCTGTTCCAGCACGGCCGGTTCCCGGCCCTGCAACTGCACATGGGCCAGCGCATCGGGAACCTGGAGTGCCGGGAACGGTCGGCCGCCCTGTTCACCGGCTCCCACCGCCACCAGGCCCTGCGGCGCCTCCTGCTGAGCCTCTGAGCCCGCGTCCCCCGCGCGGCGGCGGAACGGCGGGCGGGCCGGCGTGCGGCACGGGCGCGCATGCGCTTGGCATGCTCACCGAACTGGCGTCGGGCGTCACTTACTGTCATTATGACACTTGGTGTGTCGGCGCGAGCGGGGGTCGGAGGTGGGCGGCATGGCGGCGTCCGGGCGCGGCGGCGGGATGAGTGAGCAGCGGCGCCACCGCCTGCGGTTGGAGATCTCGCGGGAGGCGTCCCGCCTGTTCTGGGAGCAGGGCGTCGACGCGACCAGCGGCGACCAGATCGCCGAGGCGGTCGGCCTGTCGACGCGCACGATCTGGCGGCATTTCCGCAGCAAGGAGAGCTGCGCGGAACCGATCGTGGCGCAGGGCGTGGAATGGGAGATGGCGGTGCTGCGCAGCTGGCCGCGGCACCTGTCCCTTGAGGAGCACTTCACGGCCGAGCACGCCAGGCTGGGGCGCGAGGCCGCCGACGGCGAGGCGGCGGACACCAGGCTCGCGATGCAGATGATCTACCTGGCCGACAGGGAGCCGGCGCTGCGCACGGCCTGGCTGATGGCCTGCGACCAGGTGGAACGGGAACTGGCCGGCATCATCGCGGACCGGCTCGGGCTTCCGGCCGACGACATCGATGTGCGGCTGCACGCCGCGGCGGCCTCGGCCGCTCTGCGGATCATCAACGAGCGCGCGGGTGCCGCCCGGTTGGAGGGCCCGGGCCCTTGGCGGTCCGCCGACGCGGCGGAACGGATCGCGCACGCCGTCCGCCGGGCCACCGGGGGCGCCGTGGGTGATCCGGTCGCCTCCTGACCGCTCGGCCCCGCCGGTGCGCGCGCTCGCGCGGGCGGGAGGCATCCGGCCCGCACGGGGCGGAAGAGGGTGCCGTGGCCGTTCCGCACGATCTCCCGGCGGCCTCCCGGGCGGTCTCGCGCACGGCCTCGCGCGTGAACGGGGCCGGTCCCGCCGGCCCTGTGGCGAGAAACATGCGGTGCGGATGCGCGCCCGAGCAACTGCACGTGGTCCGTGAAGCGTCCTACAGGGTGGTCCGGCGGCGCCCGGGTGGTGTTCGCCGCGACCGGTGGCCCAGGGGCGCGCTCCGGCGTGCGCCGGGCCTACGGCGGCGCGCGGGTGCCGGGTTCCGCCACTTGCCACCATTGTCACTTAGTGACATTGTCTGGAGTGACACCGCTACGGCCACAGAGGGGTTGACCTACCGCGATGAGCCACATGGACATGCACAGTCCCGACCGGGCCGCCCGGCCCGAGGAGCCCGGCGTCGCGGCCGTGTCGCCCGCCGTCGCCGCGCCCGTGGCGGCCGGCCCGGGCGGGGCCGGGACGCCGGTGGCCGACGCGAAGCCGTTCGGCTCCCGCGCGCCGAGGTTCGTGAAGAGCTCGCGCCCTCTCCACCTGGGGTGGCAGGCCGGGGTGTTCCTGGTCGGCCTCGTGGTGATCGTGGCCGGCGTGATCATGCTGCCGCTGCCGGGGCCCGGCTGGCTCGTGATATTCGCGGGCATGGCGATCTGGGGCACCGAGTTCGTGTGGGCCCAACTGGTGCTCAGGTGGACCAAGCGCAAGGTCACGGAGGCCGCGCAGCGCGCCCTCGACCCCAAGGTGCGCCGCCGCAACCTCGCCCTGACCGCGGTGGCCTGCGTGATCTGCGCCGTGCTGCTGGCGATCTACCTCTGGGAGTTCGGCCTGGTCATGCCCTGGACCGTCCTCGACTGAGGCGGGCCGCCCGGCCGCCCGGCGCGGCGGGGCGGGAAGCGGTGAGTGGTGAGCGGGGCGCGCGGACCGGCCGGAGCCGGATGGCGGGCGACTGACCCGCCCGGCCCGACCGCGTTCCCGCGGGCGGCACCGAATCCACACGATTTCTCGACGCGTACACCAACTCGTAAGATGATCAGTCGAGTTGGGTGAAGGGGGTACGCGTGGGAACGCGTTGGTGGCATGTGATGATCGGCGGCGCGGTGCTGGTGGCGCTCGCCGGGTGCGGCGGCGAGGGGGCGGAGCCGTCCGAGGAGGGGCAGGAGAGGACCGCGACGTCCCGGGCGACCGCCGAGGACGAGGCGGCGGACGAGGCGGCGGACGCGGACGAGGCGGTCGGCGCCCCGGAGGCGTCCGACGAGGAGGCCGTCGAGTGGCTCGACCGCGCACGGCAGGCCGCCGGCGACGTCACGGAGGTCCGTATGCATGCGGACATGACGTCCGAGGACGTGCAGATGATCACGGAGCTGGTCGTCTCGGGTGACCGCTGCACCACCAGCCTGGAGTACCCAGGCCTGGGGGTCACGGATGCCGTGCACGTCGGTGAGGAGATCTGGGTCAGGCCCGCCGAACTGTACTGGTGGGGCGCCGAGGGCGGCGAGGACTCGTTCGACACGTACGCGGGCGCGTACGTGCGCGGCCCGCAGCAGCATCCGCATCTGCGCACCCTCGGGTGCCGGTCCGCTTTCGAGATGCTCGACGAGGACGAGCCGGGGGCCGAGTACACCCACCGGATGGGGCCCGAGACCGTGGTCGACGGGCAGCGTGCCGTGACCGTCCTGGTGCGGCAGACCCAGCCGGAGGGCACGTCCGAGCAGACGATCCTGATCGCGGCCGAGGGCGACCCGCACGTGTTGCGGATGAGGGTGTCGATGGAGTTCGACATGCTCGGTGGCCGGTCCATGTACACGGCCTACGAGTGGACCGACTACGGCCGGCCGGCCGCCATCGAGCCGCCGGCCGACGACGTGACCGTCCACATCGACGACCTCGCGGAGCGGGACAACCCCTTCCCCCTCCAATGAGCGTTCGCACCGCCCCGCCGACCGCCGGCGGGGCGGCCCCCCGGGCTCACAGCGGTGCGAGGACCATGAGGACCTCGTCGCGGTCGTCGCCCGGTGCCAGGCGCAGGGCGCCGGGCCAGCGGCCGATCTCCCGCCAGCCGAGCCGCCCGTAGAACGCTTCGAGTCCGACACCGCCGCGCGCGGCCAGGCGCAACTGCTCCAGGCCCATCTCGTCGCGGGCGACCCGCCGCGCCTCGCGCACGAGGGCGGCACCCACTCCGCGCCCGCGCACGGCGGTCCTGGTCTGGACGTGGTGCAGGGAGCCCCAGTGCGCGATCAGCGCGAACGGGTCACGCCGGATGTGGAGCCAGCCGGCGAGTTCCCCGTCCAGCGCCGCCGTCAGGACGCGGCTGGTGCGGGGCGCGAGGGAGGCGACGATGGCGTCGAGCGCCGGCGCCACGTGGGCCCTGTCGACGGGCGGGAAGGGAAACCCGGCCGCTCCGCCCGCGTTGGTGACCTCGACCCAGCAGTCGGCGAGGGCCTGCCGCAGCCCGTCCGTGACGTCGCCCGGGCCGGTGAGCTGCCGGAAGGAAAGGTCGCCGCTGGTCATGGCCCGATCATCGCACCGGGGGCGCGACCGGGTGCCCGCCGGGCCGACCCCGCGCCGGGGCCGGCCCGGCCGGCGGAGCGAGGGCGCGTTCAGGCCGCGCACGCCGTCGGCGCGGCGGCCTCGCGAGGCGCCGGTGCGGGCCGCGCGCGCAGGCGCACGACGAGAAGCGCGAGCAGAACGGCGACCGCGCCCCCCGCCGCGCTCCACGCGGGCAGGTCCCCGGCGTCGGTGCCGCCGTCGAGCAGGGCGCTGCCGGCGGCGGAACCGGCGGCGGCGCCCAGGTACATGGCGGCCATCTGGAAGGCGACGACGGAAGCCGTCCGTTCGGGGCGCGACCGGGTCAGCGCGTCCTGGAGGGTGGAGACGCCGGCCCAGCCGGCCGCACCCCACACGGCGATGGCGGCCAACCACGCGGCCGGTCCGCCGACGAGGGCGAGGGCGGCGAACGAGGCGAGCGTCGCGGCGGCGATCAGCGGCAGCAGCCGGTGGGAGCCGAACGCGTCGATGGGCTTGCCGATCAGCGCGGAACCGGCCACTCCGCCGACGCCCCAGGCCCACACGAAGGCGAAGCCCCAGGACTCCATCCCCCTGGCCTCGGCCATCGGCAGCAGATAGGTGTACAGGCCGAGGCTGGTCAGCCCGAGGACGAACGCCAGGACGGTGCCGACGGCGACCTGCGGGACGGCGATCGAGGACAGGTGCGCCGCCGGTGAGCCACCGGGCCAGGGGATCGGGAGCGGCCCGAGGGCGAGGGCGAGCATGCTGAGCGCGCCGACGGCGACCACGAGTCCCATGGTCCAGCGCCAGCCGAGGTGTTCGCCGATGAGCATGCCGAGCGGCACGCCCGCCACGGTCCCGGTGGAGAGGCCGAAGGTCACCAGGGCGATGGCCCGGCCGCGCTGCTCGGGGGCGACCATGCCGGCCGCCGCAGCGGTCGCCACGGCGGTGAGCACGCCGGCCCCGACCCCGGCGACGACGCGTGAGCCGAGGAAGACGCCGAGGTTGGGGGCCAGGGCCGTGGCGAGGTTCCCGGCGTTGAAGACGCCCAGGGCGATCAGCAGACCGCGCCTGGCCGACCCCGCGGCCAACGGCCCGGTGAGGAGCGGACCGGCGAGGGCGTAGGCGCCGGTGAACGCGGTCACTCCCAGCCCGATCGCCGCGACGGTCGTGGCCAGGGAGTCGGCGATGCGCGGCAGGACGCCGGCCAGGACGTAGGCGTCGATGCCCAGCGATACGGCGGCGACGACGAGGGGCCAGACCTTGCGGATCACGCCTCGGTCTCCTCGTCCCGGGCCAGGGAATGGTCCGGCTCGTAGCCGGCCAGCACGGCTTCGATCAGACCGGGGAACCGTTCGGACAGATCGCCCGCACGCAGCTTGATCATGCACTTGCGGCCCTCCGCGCGGACGAGGACGAGGCCCGACTCGCGCAGCAGGCTCGTGTGGTGGGTCAGCGTCGAGCGGGGCAGGTCGGGGCCCAGCTCGATGCTGTCCACCTCGCCCTCGTCCGCGAGCTTGCGCACCATCGAGAGCCGCAACGGCTCGCTGAGTGCGAACAGCACGCGGGGGAGCGCGATGTCCGGTGTCTCGGGGTGCTCGTACGAGCGGGCAGGCGCCATCCCGGCTCTCCCATCGTTCGAAGATTTCCGCACGATCATAGTTCGGGAAAAGTCGAACGATCAAGACGCGGTTCCGCGCCGGTCGTGACCGGGTGGGGCCCCGGACGGACCGGCACGCGCGCCGTCCCCGGGCTCCCCGACGACTCCGAGTGGCCCGTCGCGCGGACGTCAGTACCATCGGAAAGGGAAAGGGAATCAGCCGCACAGGACGGGCGGAGAAGCCATGCGCGACGGCATCAGCTCCCTCAGTCGAATTCCTCTGGACCCTGATGTTCCGGCCGAGGCGCGCGCCATGGCCGAGGAGGTCGGGCGAGCCCACGCGGAACGGGAATCGGCGGAATTCGGCGCGCGACAGGTCAAGGCTCGCGACCTCGTCAGCGGGATTCAGGAACGCGTGCGCGGCCTGTTCGGTGCGGAAGAATACGTCCGATTCCGCCATTTCCTGTGGCGGGAAGGGCTCAGGGTTCGCGACCTGATGCTGCCGCCGCGCGGACTGACGTCGGACTACGGCGAGCTGCACCGCGAACGACGCGAACGGGCGGATGTCTTCCTCCGCGGACAGGGCGTCGCCCCGGAAGAGCTGGCGCGTATTCTGCGTGAGCAGCACGAGGGGCTGGCCGACATTTTCCGGTCGCCGCCCATCGGGAGCGCCGACGCCGCGTACCCGGCCGACGGCGGCGAGCCCGGCGGCGACGCCGCCGAGCCGCGCGCCTTCGCGACCGGCCCGCCCTTCAGCGGATTCCAGCGCGGCTTCCACTTCGCCAACCTCTCCGGCAGCGGATTCCGCGGCGACCAATTCGTGACCCTCGTGCCGTCGAGCGGCATCGTCGGCCATCAGGTGCGGCTCACCAACGACGACGCCAGCGATTTCGACTTCGCCGAGGCGGTGGCCGACGCACAGATCGCCTTCTGGTTCCAGCCCGGAATGACCGGCAGGGTGAGCCTGACGGTCGAGGCCCAGTGCCAACTGGCCACGCACTCCCTGCGCACCGAGGACGAGTGGGGCTGGTCCGACTCCAGCACCAACCAGGACAACTTCCTGATGACGCACGTCCTCCACCCGAACGTGCCGGGTCCCTCCTTCGCCGGGACTTCGCACTTCCACTGGCGGACCGACGCCACCGAGGAGGTGTTCCGCCGCTTCGTCCCGGTCGGCACGACGGTCGTCCGCAGGATGGTCGGCGACGGCGTCATTCCCGCCGGGCAATTCGTGGTCGTGCGGGTCGGCACCAGGACGACAGCGACCTCCTGGACCAATGACGTCGTCATCCACAGCACGCCCGACTTCAGATGGCTGATCAGGAGCATCGCCATTCACATGGTGCCCTGAGGGGCGTTACGGACCAGGAGACGCGAGGAGGCAGTGTGTCAGTGTCCGATACGGGGCCTGAGCCCACGCCATTGCATGGCGTGCCGGAAGAGCGTTTCGCCGCGCTGTGGGCCGATCGCGCGCACGTTCCGAGGAAACGTCCGTTCCTGCCGTGTATCCCGCTTCTCCTCGACGGCACCCTCGTCGAGAACCTGGACCGCATGAACGAGGAAATCGACGGCCCGCTCTACATGACGCCGACGGCCTACGAGTCCGACCCTGCCATCGCGGCCTTCACCGATCGCACGCACATGGTGAGGGAGGCGGCGAGAATGCGGGTCGGCGGGCAGTTGCGCGCGGCGTACGGATACTGCTACGAGCCGCACCAGGTCCCCAGTCATCTGGATCTGTGGGTGCACATGGACTGGCAGGGCAACGGATTTCGCGTTCCCTCCGATGAGAAGGTGGCCGATCTGCGCTATTACGGCGCCAACGACGTGTTCTCCTCGATCTCGGCGTGCCGGTTCGCCTACTCGATCTTCGAGCACATCGATTTCCGGGGGAACGAGTACATGCTCAACGCCCCCTGCTCCCTGTCCTACCTGGCGGCCAGCGGCTGGAACGACAAGATCTCGTCGGTGATCAACTGGGGGCCCAAGGGCCCGCCGTGGTGAGGAGGCGGCGCCTCGGGGCAGGGACCGCGCCACCTCACATGTCGGTCGGGCCGCGCCGCCCCTCGTGCCGTGTCCTCCCGCCGGTCGGCTCCTGCCGACCCTCCCGCGCGTCCCGCCGTTCCCGCGCGTCCCGCCGTTCCTTGGCGGCCCGCATCGACGCCAGCAGCTGGAGGCGTTCCGCGTCCGGACTGTCGGGCTCGGCGGTGTAGACGAGCAGCACGGGCCCGGGATTGCCGGGCAGCGGGTAGGTGTCCCACTCGACCGCGATGTCCCCGACCTGCGGGTGCCGGACCAGCTTCGTCCCGTGCACGGTCTCCCGCACGTCGTGCCGCGCCCAGAACCGCCGGAAGTCGGCGCTGCGGATGCTCAGTTCACCGATGATCTGCGTGGCGCGCGGGTGGGACGGGTCGGTGGCGACGGCCGTCCGCAGCATGCCGATGTACTGGAGGGCCGTGGCCTCCCAATCGGGGCAGCGCATGCGGGTCTCGGGGTCCTGGAACAGCGCGACGAGGGTGTTGTGCCGGTGCGGCGGGAAGTCGGCCGGGGCGCCGAACAACTCCTCGGCGAGTCCGTTCCACGCGAGCAGGTCGAGGTGGAGACCGAGCACCACCGCGGGCGTTCCCATCGTGCGCAGCAGCCGGCGGGTGCCGTCCGGCACGTGCTCGGGCGCGCGGCGCGCCTGGGCGGGCTTCGGGCGGCGTGCCGCCCTGGCGAGGGTGAACAGGTGCCGGCGTTCCCCCTCGTCCAGGGACAGCGCGGTGGCGAGGGCGTCGAGGACGTCGTCGGAGGGCCGCACGTCGCGGCCCTGTTCCATGCGCTGGTAGTAGTCGGTGCTCAGCCCGGCGAGCAGCGCGATCTCCTCGCGCCTGAGCCCGGCGACCTTGCGGCGCGGACCCGGTTCGAGGCCGACGTCCTGCGGGCGCAGCCGGCTTCGCCGGGCGCGCAGGAAGTCACCGAGTTCACGGGCGAACGGGCGGTCGGCAGCCATGCCGACAGTCTGCCGGTCGGACCCGGGCGGAAGGTAGGTCTGTGATTCCCAGGAAAACGGGTGCGAGGGGGCCGCGCGGTTCCGGACCTAACGTCGTCCGCGTCGCCCAGCCGTGGACACCACTTCCCAGGAGCATCGGCCATGCCCGAATGGACCGCAAGCCAGATGCCCGACCAGCGAGGTCGGGTCGCCGTCGTCACGGGCGCGAACTCCGGCCTCGGCCTGATCACCGCCACCGAACTCGCCCGGCACGGGGCTCGTGTCGTCATGGCCGTGCGCAACCCCGCCGCCGGCGAGCGGGCCGCGGCCGGGATCAGGGAGGACGTCCCCGGCGCGGAGGTCGAGGTGCGTGACCTGGACCTGGCCTCGCTCGCGTCGGTGCGCGCGTTCGCGAAGGGCGTGACCACCGACTTCCCCGCGCTCGACCTGCTGGTCAACAACGCCGGCGTGCTCCACCTCGGCCCGCGCCGCACGACGGACGACGGCTTCGAGGCCCACATCGGCGTCAGCGTGCTGGGCCACTTCGCCCTCACCGGCCTGCTGCTCGGCAGCCTCGGCCGCGCGGACGCGTCCCGGGTGGTCAGCATCAGCTCGATCTACCACCGCACCGCACGCCTCGATTTCGACGACCTCATGATGCGGCGCGACTTCAAACCCCGGCAGGCGTACGCCCGTTCGAAGCTCGCGAGCACGGTGTTCGGCTTCGAGCTCGACCGCAGGCTGCGGGCGGCCGGCTCGTCCGCCATCAGTGTCGTCGCGCACCCGGGGATCTGCCGCAGCAACCTCAGCACCCGGGCGTACGAGGAGCACGGCCCGGTCGCGCGGTTCATCGACCGGGCCACGCAGCTCGCGTTCCAGTCGGTGGAACGGGGCGCCCGGCCGCAGCTGTACGCCGCGACGGCCCCCGGCGTGCGGGGCGGCCAGTTCTTCGGTCCCGCGGGCAAGCGGCAGATCCGCGGACCGGTCACCGAGGTCGAGCGCGAGGGCGCGGCGGCCGATCCGGCCGTCGGCGGGCAGCTGTGGCGCGCGGCCGAGGACCTGACGGACGTCACCTATCTCTGAATCCCTCTGACTGTCTCCGAACGCGCGCGGGCGTGTTGGGCGGCGCGCGGGCGTGTTGCGCGGGCGCGTTAGGGTGGCGGCCCGTGACCGGACTTCCTTCCCACCTGCGCGAGACGGTGGACGCCTACGACGCCATCGCCGTGCGCTACGCCGAACTCACCCGCGACGCGCTCGGCCCCTTCCCGCTGGACCGCGCGGTGCTCGCCGCGTTCGCCGAGCTCGCGGGCGGGGCCGGTGCCGGGCCCGTGGCCGAACTCGGCTGCGGACCTGGGCACATGACGGCGCACCTGCGCGATCTTGGGCTCGACGCGTTCGGCGTCGACCTGTCGCCGGTCATGATCTCCCTCGCCCGCCGGGCCCACCCCCGGCTGCGGTTCGAGGTCGGTGCGATCGACGCCCTCGACCTGGCCGACGGCGTGCTCGGCGGCGTTCTGTCCTGGTACTCGCTCATCCACGCCCTGCCGAGCGAAGTCCCCGCCTACCTGGCCGAGTTCCGCCGGGTTCTGGTCCCGGGGTGCCCGCTTCTGCTCGGCTTCTTCGAGGCCGAGGGCGGGCCGGTGACCGCGTTCGACCACAAGGTGACGACGGCCTACCGCTGGCCGGTCGACGACCTCGCCGCGCTGGCCGGCGCGGCCGGGTTCGACGAGGTCGGCCGGATGCTGCGCGAGCCGGGCGAGAACGAACGCTTCCGCCGCGGCCACCTCCTCATGCTCGCGCGGTAGCGCCGCTCCCGTGCGGGCGCGCGCCGCCTCCGGACGGCGCACGCCCGCGCGTTCAGGCCGCGCGGGGACACCCTGTCCCGCCCGGCCGCCGGCGGCCGGGCGGGACAGGGGCCCGGGTCAGCCGGCCAGGTCGCCCTCCGCCGCCGCCAGCAGGCGGGCCAGCTCGGCGCGCGCCCGGGAGACGCGGGACCTGACGGTGCCCACGGGGCACCGGCACAGCGCCGCGGCGCGTTCGTAGGACAGGCCGAGGAGCTGGGTCAGGACGAACGCCTCGCGCCGTTCCGCCGGCAGCAGGCCGAGGAGTTCGCGCAGGGCGATCCCCTCGTCGAAGCCGGGCAGGTCGCGCGGCTGGCACCGTTCGGCCACCAGCTGCCAGTCGTCGGCGTGGCTGATCCGCGGCCGGGCCGAGGCGCGGCGCACGCTGTCGACGACGGTGCGCCTGGCGATGGAGAGCAGCCAGGTGCGGGCGGACGAACGGCCCTCGAACCGGCGCAGCGACACGATCGCCCGCAGCAGCGTCTCCTGCGTCAGGTCGTCGACGCCGTCGGTGTCGGGGGGCGAGAAGCCCGATGTAGGAGCGCACGTCGCGCTGGAACACGGCGATGAAACGGGCCACGTCCTCGGGTGCGTTGGAGCGGGCGGCCCGCAGGGCGATGCGGGTGCCCTCGTCGGCCGGCTCGTGGGGCCGTTCGCCGGCAGGTCGTTCGCCGGCCGGGCGGCCCGCGCGCCGCGCGGCGGGCGTGGGCAGGACGGAGATGGTCACGTCGATGTCCTCGGATGAGAGGGAGCGGCCCGTGCGAACGGGCCGCGCGGTCACCGCCGGGCCGTCGCGCGGCCCGGCCCGCCGCCCGCCGGGCACGGAACGGCCCGGGGGCGGGTGGCGCCTGCTGTCAGCGGACAGCGGGCGCGGCGGGCGGACCCCGTGAGATCACCGTGTGCAGGAGCAGCCGCAGGCGCGGCGCGCCCGGCCGGTCCGCCGGGCGGGGCGGGCGCGCGGGTGGCGGCACCGCGAGCGCGCGGGTCGTGCGCGGGCGCAGCGGCGCGGCGAGCCGCGCGCCGAGCAGGCGCAGCAGGGAGAACGCGACGCGCTCGCCCCTGGCCAGCCACAGGCCGGACAGGACGGCCGCCGCCAGGTGGGCGGCCAGCATGCCGCCCGAGGCCGCGCCGTCGTGGCCGGCGTGCAGCGCGGCGGCCACGCCGGCGCCCGCGCCCGGGTGCGAGTGGTGGTGCTCGGGGGCGGCGAGTCCGGACATCGCCACGATGTGCGCGGCTTCCTCGGGGCCCGGATGGTGGCCCGCGGGGTGCCCGCACAGCAGCCTGGCGGCGAGTGCCTGCACGGGGCTGGGCCCCGGGGGCGGGGAAGCGGCCGGCTGCGCGGCCGAGAACAGCGCGTGCAGCCCGGCCTGCGCCGCCACCGTCGCCGACGTGATCGCCACAGGACCGCGCTGCCGGGCGCCCAGCACCCAGGCCGCGCCCGCCACCGCGCCGAACGCGGCGAGCGCCACCGGCGCCGGCACCGCCATCCCGGACATGTGGACGTGCCCGGTCAGCGCGAGCACGACGCACACCCCGGCGAACGAGGCCGCCCTGATGCCGCGTAACGCCCAGCCCGGCTGCATGACGCCCTTATCGTCTCACCGCGCGCGGGCGCGGGAGCGGCCGGGGAACGGGCGTTCCCGCGCGGGAGCCGCGGGCGGGACCCCCGTGCGCGGACGGCCCGCCCGCCCAGGTGCCCGCCGACACGCGGCTGTGCGCCGGGGCATCCGCGCGCGAACCCGCCGGCTCCCGCGGCGGGGAACCGGCCGGGATGTCGGCCCCGCACCCGGCCGGGCGCCCGCACCCGGCCGGGCGGAACGGACCCGTCCCGAACACGCCTCCGCCGCCCGCCGCGGGCCCCGCCGCGTCAGGTGCCCGGCCTGACGACCGTGGCCGTGACGCGCACCGGCGCGGCGTGCGCGAAGCGCAGGACGAACGGCACGGTGTCGCCCTCGGCCAGGCGGCGTTCCGGGGTCAGCATCACGCTGACGGTGAACGGGCTCATCCGGACGGTCGCGCCGGCGGGCACCGCGAGCGCGTCCGTCATCCGCATGCCGCCGCTGCCCGACGCCGCGTGGTGGTGGGCGCTCAGCATCACGTCCTCGGCCTCGTCCGAGGTCACGGCGATCAGCCGGTCGTCGCTGCCGCCGGTGTTGCGCAGGGTGAAGTAGGCCGAGGTGACCGGGCGTTCCGCGTAGGTGAGGAACACCTCGGGCGCGGTGACGGCCATGGTGGCCGGCCGGCCCGCCGCCCCCGACAGCGTCCAGGCCGTCAGGCCGAGCAGGGCCGCGGCCCCGGCGGCGAGCGGGACCAGCGCGGCGAGCAGCGCCTCGCGCCGCGGGCGCGCGCTCACCGGCGCGCCCCCGCCCGGCGCCCGCCCCGCGCCGGGGCGGGTCGGCCGCGGCCGGGCTCCCAGGAGCTCAGCCGGAGGCTGTTCGCGACGACGAGCAGCGAACTCGCGGACATGGCAGCCGCGGCGACCATCGGGTTCAGCCAGCCGATCGCGGCGAGCGGCACGGTGACCGCGTTGTAGGCGAACGCCCACCCGAGATTCGCCCTGATGGTGGCCAGCGTGCGGCGGGAGAGCGCCACCGCGTCGGCCACGGCCTCGATGTCGGCCCGCACGAGCGTCACGTCGGCCGCGCCGATGGCGACGTCGGTCCCGCCGCCCATGGCGATGCCGAGGTCGGCGCGGGCCAGGGCCGCCGCGTCGTTGACCCCGTCGCCGATCATCGCGACCCGGCGCCCGGCGGCCCTGAGCCGGCCGACGAGCGCGGCCTTGTCCTCGGGGGTGAGCCCGGCGTGCGTCTCGGTGATGCGCAGGGCCGCCGCGGCGGCCCGCGCGGCGGCCTCCCGGTCGCCGGTGGCAAGCACGGGTTCGACGCCGAGCCGCCGCAGCCGGTCCACGGCCCGGTAGCTGCCGGGGCGCAGCACGTCGCCCACCGCGAACAGGGCCTGCGCCCGGCCGTCGACGCGCAGCAGCACGGCGGTGTGCGCGGCGGCCTCGGCCGCGGCCAGGGCGGCGGCCAGCGGCGCGGGCAGCGGCCCGTCGGGGCGTTCCACCTCGACCCGGCGCCCCTCGACGGCGCCGCGGACGCCGCTGCCCGGGGTGGCGTGGAACCCGGTCACCGCGGGCAGCGGGCCGCCGTCGCGCCCGCGCCGCGCGTGGGCGGTCAGCGCGCGGCCGATCGGGTGCTCCGAGTCCCGCTCGACGGCCGCGGCCAGCCGGATCGCCGCCTCGGCGCCGATGCCACCCGGCACTGCCGTGACGCCGGTGACGGTCATCGCGCCCGTGGTGAGCGTGCCGGTCTTGTCCAGCACGACCGTGTCGACGCGGCGCAGCGCCTCAAGGGCGCGGGCCCCCGAGACCAGCACGCCGAGCCGGGCGCCGCGCCCGGTCGCGGCCAGGAGCGCGGTGGGCGTGGCGAGGCCGAGGGCGCAGGGGCACGCGACGACGAGCACCGCGACCGCCGCGGTGGCGGCGGCCCCCGGGCCGGCCCCGGCGCCGAGCCAGAAGCCCAGAACGGTGACCGCGACGGCAAGGACGGCCGGCACGAAGTGCCCGGCCACGACGTCCGCGACGCGCTGGGCGCGCGCCTTGTCGGCCTGCGCGCGGGCGACCAGGCGGCCGATCCCGGCCAGCCTGGTGTCCGCGCCGACCGCCGTGGCGCGCACGGTCAGCCGGCCGCCGCCGTTGACCGCGCCGCCCACGACGGCCTGTCCCGGGCCCACGTCGACCGGCGCGCTCTCGCCGGTGACCAGGGACAGGTCGAGCGCGGAGCCGCCGGAGACGACGACGCCGTCGGTGGCGACCCGTTCGCCCGGCCGCACCGCGAACTCGTCGCCGGGGCGCAGCAGTTCGAGGGGAACGCGCCGCTCGTGGCCGTTCTCGCGCAGCGTCACCTCCTTGACGGTCCTGGCGGCGAGCGCCCGCAGGTCCGCGCCGGTGCGTCGCCTGGCCCGGCCCTCCAGGTGGCGGCCGGTGAGCACGAACAGCGGGACGGCGACGGCCGCTTCCAGGTAGAGGTGGGCGTCCTCGTGGCCGCCGGCGGGCCACAGGGTCATCGGCATGACCATGCCGGGCTCGCCCGCCCCGCCGAGGAACAGCGCGTACGCCGACCAGGAGAACGCCGCGGCCACGCCGATCGACACGAGCGTGTCCATGGTGGCGGTCCCGTGCCGCAGGCCGCGCAGCGCGCGCCGGTGCAGCGGCCAGGCGCCCCAGGTGACGACGGGGGCCGTGAGCACGAAGCACAGCCACTGCCAGTTGCGGAACTGCCAGGCCGGAACCATCGAGAGCACCACGACGGGGACGGCGAGCGCGGCGGTGGCGAGCAGCCGGTGCCGTTCCGCCGCGCGCTCGCCGTCCGGGGCGGGGTCCGGGGCGGGGTCCCGGGGCGCGGCGGGCTCCGGGTCCCTCGGCCGCGCGGTGTACCCCGCGCGTTCGATCGTCTCGACGAGGGTGCCGGGTGCCACGGTCGCGGGGTGGTCGACCGTGGCCAGGCCGGTGGCGAGGTTGACCACGGCGCTGACGTCGCCGAGCCGCGCCAGCTTCCGCTCCACACGGTTGACGCACGCGGCGCAGGTCATCCCGCCCACGGCGAGTTCCGTGGTGACCCGGTGCGCGGCGGCCTCGGCCATCAGTGGCCACATCCGCCGTGTCCCGGTCCGTCGAGCGGCTGCTCCTCGCCCGCGGGACGCGGTCCCGGCGCCACCGGGCCCACCGCGGAACCGGCGGCGTAGGCGGCGGCGAACAGGACGGCGAGGAGGACGAGGAAGCCGGCCGGGGCGGCGAGCCCGCTCCGCGGCGCGGCGGAACGTTCGGCTCTGCTGTCGTGCACGGTGACTCCCGGGTGGCTCCGAGGTGGTGGACGCGTCCGGGGCCGGCCCCGCTGCCGGGATGCCCCGGCCTACCGGTCGGATGGGAGGGCGGTCCGGTTCCCGGCCCCGCCGGGGCCGCGCCGGACAGGAGCCGCGGCGCCGGGGAACGGCCGTCGCGGGCGGCACGGAATTGCCGCGGGCGCGCCGGGAACCCGACGGCCTTTCCCACCGACGGCGAAAAAGGAGTTGTCCTCCCCGGTCGCCGCGTTCCCGCGCAATTCCCCATCGACCCGAAGCCTGCGAAGCCGGGGAACTCGAAGAACCCGGAAACCGGGAAAGCGGAATTCGCCGGGAACCGGAAGCGCTCCGCAGCCGACCCCTCAAGACGGTAAATGCCGTTCTCGCCCGCCGGAACCCCGCCGGAACCCCGCCGGAACCCCGCCGGAACCCCGCCGGAACCCCGCCGGAACCCCGCCGGAACCCCGCCGGAACCCCCGGAACGCGGCCCCCGCGGCCGGCCGGCCCGGCATGGCACGGGAGGTGCCCTCATGCGCACGACATCGAGCCCGGCCGCTCCACCGGACGGCCCGCCGCGCGGCGGCCGGGGGCGGAACGCGCCCCGCCGGGTGCTCCTCGTGGCCTACGAGGGGGCGCAGATCCTCGACATCGCGTGCCCGGCCGGCGCGTTCGACGTCGCCAACGGCGAGGGCGCCGACCCGCCCTACCGGGTCGAGGTCGCCACCCTCGGCGGGCGTGCCGCGCCGACCTCGTCCGGCCTGCGGATCGGCGCCCGGCGGCGCCTGGCCGACGTGACCTGGCCGCTCGACACGCTGATCGTCACCGGCGGGGTGGGCGCCGAGGCCGCCGCGCGGGACGAGGCGCTGGTCGCGCAGGTCGAACGCCTCGCGCGCCGGTCGGCGCGCGTCGCCTCGGTGTGCACGGGGGCGCAGGTGCTCGCGGCGGCCGGGCTGCTCGACCACCGGCGCGTGACCACGCACTGGCGCTACGGCGCGCGGCTCGCGCGGCGCTACCCGGCCGTGGCCGTGGACCTGAGCCCGCTGCACGTCCGCGACGGGAACGTCTTCACGTCGGCGGGCGTCGTCAGCGCCCTCGACCTGTCGCTCGCGCTGATCGAGGACGACCACGGGCCCACGCTCGCCCGCGCGGTCGCCCGCGAGCTGGTGACGTGGGTGCACAGGCCCGCCGACCAGGCGCAGATCAGCGCCTACCTCGCGACACCGCCGCCGAGGGACCGGGCCGTCGCCGACCTCTTTCGGCACATCGCGGGCCACCTCACCGACGACCTCAGCCCGGGGGCGCTCGCCGCGCGGGCCGGGGTCAGCAGGCGCCACCTGGCGCGGCTGTTCACCGCGCACCTGGGCACGACCCCGGCCAGGGCGGTGCGCGCGGTGCGCGCGGAGGCCGCCGTTCACCTGCTGCGCACCAGCGCCCTGCCGCTGGCCGCGATCGCCAGGCGCTGCGGGTTCGGGTCCGCCGAGACGCTCAGGCAGGCGCTGCTCGACCACTATGGGGCCACGGGCGACACGATTCGCAGGATGCGGGACAGCCCGGCCCCGCGTCCGCGGGCCGGCGGCCAGACTCCCGTGCCATGACAGACCACAGGCACACGACGAACGACGGGAATGCGACCAGGGGCGCGAACACGACGAACCGCAGAACGCTGCTCGGGGGCGCGGTGGCCGCCTCCGTGCTGGCGGGCTCCGGGCTCGCCGCGGCGGGACCGGCCGCCGCGGCGGGTCCGGCTCGGCCCGCGGGCGCCGGGGGCGGGCCGGTGATCGGCATCCTGCTGTACGACGGCTACAGCCTGCTCGACCCGACCGGGCCCGCCGAGGTGCTGTCCCGCCTGCCCGGCGCGAGCGTGGTGATGATCGGCAAGCGGCGCGGCCAGGTCCGCACGGACACCGGCGACGTGGCCGTCGTCGCCGACCGGGCCACGCACGAGGTCGACCGCCTCGACGTGCTGCTCGTGCCGGGCGCGGGCGAGCGCGGAACGAGGGGAGCGATGGAGGACCCGGCGCTGCTGTCCTGGATCCGCCGCGTTCACGGGGGGACGCGGTGGACGACGTCCGTCTGCACCGGGTCGCTGATCCTGGCGGCGGCGGGGCTGCTGCGCGGCCGGGCCGCGACGACCCACTGGGCCTCTGCGGAGTACCTGGAAACGGCGCTCGGCGTCGACTACCGGGCGGAACGCTGGGTCCGCGACGGCCGGATCATCACGGCCGCCGGGGTATCGGCCGGTATCGACATGTCGCTGTATCTCGCCGCCCTCCTCGCGGGCGAGGAGGTGGGCAAGGGCATCCAACTCGCCGTCGAGTACGACCCGGCGCCTCCGTTCGACGCGGGCAACGCGGCGCGGGCGACTCCCGAGCAGAAGGAACTGGCCCTCGACCTGCTGGCCCGCTCCCAGGTCTAGGGGCGCAGGGCCCGCCCCCGGGGCGGCGGCGCGCCGCCGCCCCGGGGAACGCCGTACCGCCCTGCCGCTACGGGGTTTCCGCCGGGGCCGCAGGCCGTTCCTCGGGAACGGCCGCCCCGGCCGGCGGCTCGGTCCTGATCCGCAGCCGGTGGACGACCGCGACGATGGCGACGGTGAACGCCAGCAGACCGGCCCAGATCACCCACTTCTCGGGCCAGGGCGGCGTCGAGTGGGCGTGGGCCGAACGTCCGCCGTCCACGCCGCTGGCGATGACCGCCACCATGCCGAGGAAGGCGGCCACCACCGCGATCCGCCCGGCCAGCCGCGCGGACACGGGCAGCGCCACCCGGCCGGGCCGGCCGGTCCCGCGCAGGCGCAGCCGTTCCGCGGGTCTCGCCGGGACGAGCAGCCGCAGGAGGAGCAGCCCGGCGATCGGCAGCTGGAGTGCCCACAGCAGGGTGCGGAACGGGCCGTCGTACCAGGCCTGGCTGCTGTACAGGATGGTGTGCCAGGCGCTGAGTATGTACACCACGATGACGAAGCGGTGCAGGGCGAGCCACATGCGCGGGCCCGTCCTGTGCCGCAGGTAGTAGGCGAGTCCGAGCGGAATGGCCAGGTAGAACGCCAGCAGGCCGATGAAGATGGCGACGCGCCCGGTCCCGGTCGCGTACCCGCCCGGCACCCACACGTCGACGAACGCGGTCCACAGGCTGCGCCCGAACGACCAGCTCTCCTGGTTGGACCGCAGCTGGTCGGTGAAGAAGAACAGGGCGTGCATGAACATGAGCCCGATCGTGGTGAGGCTCGTGGTGCGGTGCCATTTCTCCAGCCGGGCGGCCGACAGCCGCCCCTGGGCCGGCCTCGGCCCCGAGCGCAGCAGTCCGAAGATCACCGTGACGTAGGCCCACAGCATCGCCGACCAGCCGAACGCCTGGCACATCCAGTACATCCAGTACTTGTCGGCGTCCGCGAGCATCGGCATGATCTGCGTGGTCGCCGACGTGCCGTTCTCCACGCGCACGTAGAGCAGCCAGTAGATCAGCAGCGTGATCACCAGGGCCAGGGAGGCGTCGGGTATCGCGCCCCGCAGGTCCGCGCGCAGACCGGCCCAGTCGAAACCTCTGCGGCGTTCCGCCTTTCTTCGTGCCGAGGACGCCGGCGGTCCGGAGACTTCTGCCATCGCAAGACTCCACTTCCCTATCGCGTGCCGACGGGCCGCCATGCGGGCGACCGCGGCGAGGATGTCGGTCTCGCGCTCCCGGGCAATGAGGTTAACCGCGATTTCCGTGCCACGGAAGACATCGGTCCGGTTGCCGAATACAGACATCGCGGGAAGTCCCGGGAGGTCGCCGTAAGCCGTCGAATGCGCGGGGCGTTCCGGCCGTTATTCCGCCACCCCGCCGGAACGGGCGCGCACCTGTCGCGGAACGCCGCCGCCCCGCTCGCCGGTCGGCGCCGCCGCTGCCCGGGGCGCGGGCGCGCTCGCCGAGAGCACCCCGCGGATGCCGGCGAAGTGGTGCCGCATCGCGTCGGCGGCGCCCGCTCCGTCGCCCGCTTCGAGCGCGGTGACGATCGCGCGGTGCCTGGCGCACGTGACGTGCGGGTCGCCCGTGTCCTCGGCCAGCTCCTCGCGGACGCGGTGGAACGCCGACCAGAACGCGTCGAGCACCTCGCTCAGCAGGTGGTTGCCGAGGGAGCGGTAGAGGGCGAGGTGGAACGCGCGGTCGGTGGCCGCGGTGACGCGGCCGGCGGCGGCCTCCCGTTCCATCGCGCGCACCACCTCGCGCAGCGCGCCCAGGTCCTCCGCGGGCAGCCGCTCCGCGACGGTGAAGATCAGCCCGGACTCCAACGCCTCGCGCACTTCCAGCAGTTCGTACAGGCTGGCCTCGCCCCTGCGGTGGCGCACGGCCGCGCGGAAGACCATGCCGTCGACGAACGAGTCGAGGCTGAGCGACCCGACATAGGTGCCGAAGCCGTGCCTGATGTCGACGATGCTGACCGCCTGGAGCGCCTTGAGCGCCTCGCGGACGGAGTTCCGGCTGACGCCGAACAGCTCCATCATCTCGCTCTCCGTCGGCAACGGGTCGCCCGGCGCCAGCCGGTGGCCGAGGATCAGCTCCTTGATCCGGCCCTGCACCTCCAGGGACATCATGCGGCGGGCTGCCATGGCTGCCTCTTCCTCCTGTGCGCTGCCGTGGGTGCGCTGCCCCGAAGCGCGCCGTCGCGGTCGGAAGCGATCACCAACTCTTGACCTGGGGTTCACATTCTGCCATCGGAGATAGGACATGGGATGTCCGCCGGTCACCCCTGAGGTGGCCGATGGGCGCACAGGTCTTGACCGTTCGCGCGGCCCGCTCCTACGTTCACCTAGGACGTAGAACGTAGGACCTCCTACCGGCTACCACTCCCACGGAGGCGTCGTGCAGCACCGCCCCGACCGCAGAGCCTTCCTGAGAATCACCGGCGCGCTCGCCGCCGCGGGCGCCGTCACCGCGGGGCTCGGCGCCTGCACGGGCCCGCCCTCCACCATCGGCACCTGGGGGGACGACGCGGGCGGCGAGGGGATGGACCTGACGGTGGTCATCGGCTACGGCAACGACCAGAGCTGGGACCCCACGCAGACCGCGTCCGCGTTCGCCATGGCGGGCATCCAGCACGTCTACGAGGGGCTGCTCGACACCGACCCCGTCACCCGCGAGCCCTACCCGGCGCTCGCCACGGCCCTGCCGGCCGACCGGAACGCCACCACGTGGGAGTTCACGCTGCGCGAGGGCGCCACGTGGCACGACGGCGAGCCGGTCACGGCCGACGACGTCGTCTTCACCTACCGGCGCATCCTCGACCCCGAAGTCCGGCCGCTGACCCGCTCGTTCTTCGCGACCTGGCTGCGCGAGGCGCGCGCCACGGGGGACCGCTCGGTCGCCCTCGACTTCCACTTCCCGTTCCCCGAGGCCGCCGCCCGGCTCGGCATCGCCAAGATCCTGCCCCGGCACGTCTTCAGCCGCGAGGGCGCCTGGGAGCAGGCCAGCGGCGGCCTCGCCGTCGGCTCCGGCCCCTACCGGCTGGCCTCCCACCAGCCCAAGTCCAACAGCACGTTCGAGGCGTACGACGCGTACAACGGGCCGCGCCCGCCCGCGTTCCGCACCATGAACTGGCTGACGATCGTCGACGCGGCTCCGCGCCTCGCGATGGTCTCGGGCGACAGCGCCGACGCCCAGATCGCCGAGAACATCCCGTACGCGGGCGCGGAGCGGCTGCGCGACGACGGGCTCGAAGTGCGGGGCGGCGCGGGCATGAACCACGCGTTCGTCATGTTCAACACCGGCAACCCGCCCTTCGACGACGTGCGCGTGCGGCAGGCCCTGCTGTACGCCATCGACACCGACCAGCTGATCGAGGTCGGCCTGCGGGGCTTCGGCCGCGCCCCCACCTCGTTCCTCGACGAGGGCAACCCGGCGCACGCCCCCGCCGCCACCGTCTACACCTACGACCCCGAACGCGCCCGCGCGCTCCTCGACGCCGCGGGCGTCTCCGACCTGAGCGTCACCCTCATGTCGGTGAACGCCAGTTGGCTCATGGACTGCCTGCCGACCATCAAGGAGTCCTGGGACGCCGTCGGGGTCTCCACCACGCTGGAGCCGCAGGAGACCTCCGCGCTGTTCAGCAAGATGGACCAGAACCAGGGCTACCAGGCGGTCGTCGCCGTCTCCAACCCCAACCAGTTCGGCCTCGACGCCGACCTGATCATGCGCTACAACTACACGGCCGACGGCCTGTGGATGAGATACGCGCGCTGGCACGACAGCGAGGAGGCGGCCGGGCTGTTCGCGCTCATGGACCGCGCCACCCGCGAGAGCGACCCCGACCGCAAGCTGGAGCTGACGCACCAGTACCTCGACATCATCGCGGAACAGGCCGTGCTCTACCCGGTCGTGCACAACGAACTGCTCACCGCGTGGAACCCCGACCGCGTCACCGGCGTGCGCGCCCTGGCCTACCCGGGCGTCAACGTGCTCCAGGCGAGGGCGGCGGCCTCGTGACGACCGTCGCCCGGCTGCTGCTGCGCCGTCTGCTCCTGCTCGTCCCGCTGACGCTCGGCATCGTGCTGTTCGTGTTCATCGTCATGCGGTTCGCGGACATGGACCCGGCCTCCGCCTACTACCAGGGCGCCAACCCCACCCCCGAGCAACTGCACCAGTTCCGCGAGGAGAACGGCCTGCTCGACCCGCTGCCCGTCCGCTACGTGGACTTCGTCGGCGACCTGCTCACCGGCGACATGGGCATCAGCGTCCTGACCAGGGACCCCGTCATCGACCAGGTCACCACGGCCCTGCCGCTCACCCTCCAGCTGACGTTCCTCGGCCTCGGCTTCGCCGTCGTCCTCTCGCTCGTGCTCGGCGTCGCCGCGGCCGTCCACCGCGACCGGCTGCCCGACCAGCTGATCCGCGTCGTCTCCCTCACCGGCGTGGCCGCGCCCAGCTTCTGGCTGGCGCTGCTGATGATCCAGTACGGCGCGGTCGAACTCGGCTGGTTCCCCACCGGCGGCTACATCAACCCGAACGACTCCTTCACCGGCTGGCTGGAGACGATGACCATGCCCGCCCTCGCGCTGTCGCTGCCGGTCGCGGCCCAGCTCACGCGCGTCGTGCGGACGGCCGTCGTGGAGGAGCTCGACCGCGACTACGTGCGCACGGCGATCGGCAGCGGCCTGCCGCCCGTGGTCGTCGTGGGCCGCAACGTGCTGCGCAACGCCCTCATCAACCCGCTCACCGTCCTCGGACTGCGCGTCGGCTACCTGCTCGGTGGCGCGGTTGTCATCGAAACGATCTTCGGGCTGCCCGGAATGGGGAAGTTGATGATCGACGCCGTGCGCAACGGCGACCCCGCCGTCGTCCAGGGCGTCGTGCTCACCACGGCCGCCGGATTCGTCGTCGTCAACCTCGTGATCGACATCCTCTACCTGCTGGTCAACCCACGGCTGAGGAGCGCAGCGTGAAGTGGTTCACCCGCCTGCCCGTGCCGTCCAGGGCCGCGTTCGCCGTCCTGGCGGTCATCTGCCTGGCCGCGCTGTGCGCGCCGCTGATCGCCCCGCACGACCCGTACGCGCAGGCCGGCGCGAACGAGGGCCCCTCGGGCGAGCACTGGATGGGACAGGACAGCCTCGGCCGCGACATCTTCAGCCGCCTCGTGCACGGCGCCCGCTGGTCGCTGGCCATCGGCCTGGGCGCCACCCTGCTCGCGCTCGCGGCCGGCGCGGTGCTCGGCGCGGTGGCCGCGACCTCGCGCAAGGCGGTCGACGAGACGCTGATGCGGGTCCTCGACATCGTCATGGCCTTCCCCGGCATCGCGCTCGCCGCGGTCCTGATCTCCGTGTTCGGCGGCGGCATCCCCGTGCTGATCTGCGCCATCGCGTTCCTCTACACGCCGCCCATCGCCCGCGTCGTGCGCGCCAACGTCCTGGCCCAGTACGGCGAGGACTACGTC
This sequence comes from Streptomyces marincola, assembly GCF_020410765.1. NCBI lineage: Bacteria > Bacillati > Actinomycetota > Actinomycetes > Kitasatosporales > Streptomycetaceae > Streptomyces > Streptomyces marincola. The sequence continues at coordinate 4,284,913 of NZ_CP084541.1, forward strand.
ACGGCAGAACGCGTCATCGGCGCCCGCACCCCGCACATCCTGATCCGGCACGTCGCCGTCAACTGCGCCGCGCCCGTCCTCGTGTTCTGCACGGTGATGGTCGCCGACGCGATCGTCTTCGAGGCGTCGCTGTCCTTCATCGGCGCGGGCGTGCGGCCCCCCGACCCCTCCTGGGGCAGCGTCATCGCCGACGGCAAGAACATGGTGCTGCTCGGCGGCTGGTGGGCCACGGTCTTCCCCGGCCTGCTCATGCTGCTGACCGTGCTCGCCCTCAACGTCCTCTCCGAGGGCGTGTCCGACGCCTGGGCCGCGCCCCGCGCCCGCCCTTTCCGCCCCCTGCGGGACTCCCTGCGCCGCCCGCGCCCGGCCGGCGCGCCCGAGGCACCCGGCGCGCCGGGCGTGCCGGGAGCGCCGGCCGGCGCGCCCGACGCGGCCCCGGCGCCCGAGGCGGCGCCCGCGCGCGAGGCGCTGGCGGCCGAACGGGCGGCGGCGCGGGAGGCCGCCGCGACCGGCGTGCTCCCGCTGCCGGGGCTCGCGGCGGCGGGCGCCCGGCTGCGCGCCAGGGCCAGGCCGCCCGCGACCGGCGAACCGCTGCTCTCGGTGCGCGACCTGACCGTCGGCTTCGCCGGCGCGCACGACGGCACGGACGTCGTGGCCGGTGTCTCCTTCGAGGTGCGTCCGGGCGAAGTCCTCGGCCTCGTCGGAGAGTCGGGCTGCGGCAAGTCCCTGACGGCCCTGACCGTGATGGGCCTGGCGCCCCGCACCGCACGCGCCACGGGCCGCGTCACGTTCCGCGGCCGTGACCTGCTCGGCCTTCCCGCCCGCGCCCGCAGGCCCCTGCTCGGCCACGAGATGGCGATGATCTACCAGGACGCCCTGTCCTCGCTCAACCCGGCCATGACCATCCGCGCGCAGCTCAAGCAGCTCGTCCGGCGCGGCGGCCGGCGCACCCCCGCGGAACTGCTCGAACTCGTCGGCCTCGACCCAGAACGCACCCTGCGCAGCTACCCGCACGAGCTCTCGGGCGGCCAGCGGCAGCGCGTCCTGATCGCGATGGCCCTCTCGCGCGACCCGAGCCTCGTCGTGGCCGACGAGCCGACCACCGCGCTCGACGTCACCGTGCAGGCCCAGATCGTCCAGCTCCTGCTGAGGCTGCGCGAGGAACTCGGCTTCGCCCTCGTCCTCGTCTCCCACGACCTCGCGCTCGTCGCGGACGTCACCGACCGCCTCGCCGTCATGTACGGGGGGCAGCTCGTCGAGACGGGCGTGACCTCCGACCTGGTCGCCGCCCCCGCCCACCACTACACGCGCGGCCTGCTCGGCTCGGTGCTGTCCCTCGAAGCGGCGGCCGAGCGGCTGACGCAGATCCGCGGCGTCGTGCCGTCGCCGGCGGACTTCCCGCCCGGCTGCCGGTTCGCGGACCGCTGCCCCCTGGCCGACGAGCTGTGCGCCACCCCCGTGCCCCGCGTGCCCGCGCCCGGCGGCGAGCACCTGGTGGCCTGCCACCACCCGGCCACGGAAACGGCCCACGGAACGGCCACGGAAACGACTTATGGAACGGCCACGGAAACGACTCATGGAACGGCCGGGGACACGGCCCGCGAGGGCGCGCCCCCGCCCCAGGCCCAGGCCCGTGACCGCCTGCCGGGCCCCAGGGGCCCGGGCGAGGGCACCGGCGCGGACGGCGGCACCAGCACAGGAAGCGAGGCACCGCGGTGACCCTCATGACCGTCGAGGACGCCCACGTCGTCTACTCCGCCCGCACCGGCGGCCTGTTCCGCTCCGCCCGCGTGCACGCGCTGACCGGCGCCGACCTCACGGTCGCGCCCGGCGAGACCGTGGGCGTGGTCGGGGAGTCGGGGTGCGGCAAGTCCACGCTCGCCCGGCTGCTGACCGGCATCGAACGGCCGGCCCGCGGCACCGTCTCGTTCCGGGGCCGCGACCTGTGGGCCATGCCGGCGGCCGAGCGCCGCGAGCTCGTCGGCACCGGCGTCGGCATGGTCTTCCAGGACCCGGCCACCGCGCTCAACCGCCGCCTCCCGGTGCGCCGCGTCCTGCGCGACCCGCTGGACGTTCACCGCCGCGGCACCCCGGCGCAGCGCGACGCCCGCGTGCGCGAACTGATGTCCCTGGTCGGGCTGCCCGGGCGGCTGGCCGACGCCCTGCCCGGGCAGCTCTCCGGCGGCCAGCGCCAGCGCGTGGCCATCGCCCGCGCGCTGGCGCTCGGCCCCGCACTCCTCGTGGCCGACGAGCCGACCAGCGCCCTCGACGTCTCCGTCCGCGCCCAGATCCTCAACCTCCTGCTCGACCTCAAGGAACGCCTCGGCCTCGCCATGGTGTTCGTCTCGCACGACATCAGGACCGTGCGCCGCATGAGCGACCGGGTGATCACCATGTACCTGGGCCGCGTCGTCGAGGAGGCGCCCGCCGCCGACGTCACCGAACGGGCCAGGCACCCGTACACGCGCGCCCTGTTCTCCGCGACTCCAGGACTCCTCGACCCCATCGACCCCATCCCCCTCGTGGGACCTGTGCCCTCGGCGGTCACCCCGCCGAGCGGCTGCCCGTTCCGCACCCGCTGCTGGAAGGCGGACGCGGCGTGCGCCGCGTCGATGCCCGCGTTCGCCGCGACCGCGGAGGAAACTCCCGCCATGCACCGGTACCGCTGCCATCACCCCGTCGGAGCACACGAGTCCACCCACGACCTCGTCAGCCAGGCCACGAGCGCCCGGGAGCGTTCATGAGCATGCCCGCACGCCTCACCGGCGTCATCCCGCCCGTCTGCACCCCCCTGACCCCGGAAGGCGACGTGGACACCCACTCGCTGCTCCGGCTCGTCGACCACCTCACGGGAGCCGGCGTCTCCGGCCTCTTCCTGCTCGGCTCGACCTCCGAGGTCGCGTTCCTCACCGACCGCGGGCGCCGCACCGTCGTGGAGACCGTCACCGCGCACCTCGACGGCTCGGTGCCGGTACTGGCCGGCGCCATCGACATGACCACGCCCCGCGTCCTCGACCACGCCCGCACCGCGCTCGCCGGGGGCGCCGACGCGGTCGTCGCGACCGCGCCGTTCTACACGCGCACCCACCCGGCCGAGATCGAACGGCACTTCAGGCTGCTCCGCGAGCGCACCGGCGCTCCCGTGCTCGCCTACGACCTGCCCGACGCCGTGCAGACCAAGCTCGACCCCGACCTCGTGCTTGCGCTCGCCGCCGACGGGGTGCTCGCCGGCATCAAGGACTCAAGCGGCGACCAGGCCGCGCTGCGCGAGATCATCACCGCCGGGATCTCCGGGTTCTCCGTGCTCACCGGCTCGGAACTGCTCGTCGACACCGCCCTGCTGATGGGCGCGGACGGCGTCGTGCCCGGCCTCGGCAACGTCGACCCGCACGGCTACGTGCGCCTGACCCGGCTGTGCGCGGCGGGCGACTGGGAGCGCGCCAGGAGCGAGCAGGAGCGGCTGCTCGCCCTGTTCCCCATGGTCGACGTCGGGTCCGCCGAACGCATGGGCCGCGGCTCCGCGAGCATCGGCGCGTTCAAGGCGGCCCTGCGGCTGCGCGGCGTCATCGACCACGCCACGACCGCCGAGCCGCAGATCCCGCTGTCCGACGAGGAGGTCGGCCGCGTCGCCGGATACCTGACGGCCGCCGGGCTGCTCTGAACGCCCCGCCGCCGCGCCGCGGGGTGCGGCGCGGCGGCGGGACCGGTCGGTGCCGGTCGTTCCCGGTCACGGACGGAAGCGGACGAACGTCAGAAGTCCGCCAACCGACGGAACTCGATCCGCTCGTACGGCCCGCCCGTACCGGTCTCCCACAGCACCCCGACCGCGTTCGCGCCACGCTCGCGGCCCTCGTCGAGCTGCACGAGGTCGGAGTACGCCGCGGGCGCCTCGGACAGCGTCGCGACCCGGCGGAACGACGCGCCCGCGTCGTCGCTGCGCCACACCGCGAGCGCCCTGCGCGCCCCCGGGTCCGAGGGCCCGGCGAACAGCAGCGGCGCGTGCCGCCCGCCCGCCACCTGGAGCACGCTGCCCTGGACCACGGGCACGTCGTTCAGCGACGCCTGCACCCGGTACGGCCGCTCCAGCGTCTCGCCGCCGTCGGCCGAGTAGCTGTCGAGCCGGTTCCCCGCCGCGCTGCCGTTCTGGTCCCGGGCGTTGAAGTACAGGCGCCCGTCGGGCAGTTCCGCCGCCAGCGACTCGTTCGCGTTCAGCTCGCCCTCGTAGGAGTCGTCCACGTACCCGATCCGCCAGGTGTCGCCGCCGTCGTCACTCACCAGCGCGTGCGCCCCGTAGTACTTCGCCTCCTGGCCGGTGTCGGGCGAGCCCTCGGGCGGCGCCGCCGAGTGGTTGGACGGCACGACCAGGCGGCCCGCGTGCTCGCCGCGCGTGAGCGCGATCGCGTGCCCGGGGCCCGTCGCGTACCAGCGCCAGTGCGCCGGCTTGACCGCGTCGGTGATCTCGCGCGGCTCGTCGAACGTCCGCCCGTCGTCGTCGCTCGTCTGCACGAAGACGCGGCGGCTGTCCTCGGGGGCGACCTCGCCGCGCATGATCGCGGCCTCGGTGGCGCCCCCGCCGTTGAAGCAGGTCACGAGCACCACCCGGCCCGTGGCCGGGTCGACCACGGGCGCCGGGTTGCCCCGCGTGTCGCCCTCGCCCCGCGCGACGACGGTGAGCGGCCCCCAGGTGCGCCCGCCGTCGGTCGAGCGGCGGACCACGATGTCGATGTCGCCGGTGTCGCCCGCGCCGCCGACCCGGCCCTCGGCGAACGCGAGCAGCGCCCCCTCGGCCGTGCGCACGACGGCCGGGATGCGGTAGGTGTCGTAGCCGTCCTCGCCCGAGGCGTACGGAACGGACGAGGCGTCGGGGGAGACGGGCCCGTCGCCCTCGCCCGCGCGGGAGGCGCGGCCGGGGCCCGGGTGGGCCAGGGTGCCGGCGGCGGTGACGAGCACGCCGAGCGCCGCCGCCGTGGTGACGAACAGCGCGCGCAGGGCAGGAGTCGAGGAATGCATGGCTTCGTGGGCTCCTTTACTCGGGTTCACTCGGGTTCACTCGGGATCACTCGGTTCGTTCAAGCGCTTCCGGGTCCGTTCGCGTCCGTTCGGTGCGGCTCCGGATCGCTCGGTGCCGCTCGGGAACACAGGGGTCACGCGCGTCGGACGGGTGCCGCGCGGCGCGCCCCGGTTCGCGGACGCGGACCGCGTCCCTCCGCTTCTGCCCGCGTTCGCCCCGGTTCGCACGGCGAACACCCGGATATGGGACGTCCGACCTTCACGCGGACCCTACGGCGCCCGGCCGGTGCCGACAAGAACGGGCACCGCCCGCGCGCCCCCGCGCACGGGCCAACTCCCGCGCCCCGCCCGCGTGTCGCCCGTCGTACAGTGGGAGAACGGCACGGCGCCGCGACCCGCGCGGGCCGGCCGGCGCGGCGCTGGGAGCGGGCATGAGCGAGGAGGACGGCACGTTACCCGGCATCGACGTGACCAGGCCGAGCATCGCCCGCGTCTACGACTACCTGCTCGGCGGCAAGGACAACTACATCGTCGACCGCGAGCTGGGCGACGTCTTCATCAAGAAGATCCCGGGCGCCCGGATCATCGCCTACGACAACCGGCGCGCCCTGGTCCGCGCGGTCCGGGAGATGTCGAGGGCGGGGGTGCGCCAGTTCATCGACGTCGGCAGCGGCCTGCCCACCGCCGACAACGTGCACCAGGTCGCGCGGCGCCACGCCGAGGACCCGCGCGTCGTCTACGTCGACAACGACCCGATGGCCCTCGCCCACGCCCGGGCCCTGCTCGAAGGCGACGGCCTCACCACCGTCATCGACGCCGACCTGCGCGACCCGGCCGGCATCAGGGACCACGAGGCGACCCGGGAGCTGCTCGACTTCGACGAACCCGTCGCCGTCGTCCTCTCCGGCATCCTGCACCACCTCAACGACGACGAGGACCCGGCCGGGGTCATGCGCTACTGGCGCGAGTCCGTGGCGCCCGGCAGCTTCTTCCTCATCACCCACTTCCGCCGCGCCGAGGGCACCGAGGCCGCGCGCCTTGAGGAGATCCTCCAGAGCTCGCTCGGCCGCGGCAGATGGCGCACCGACGCGGAGCTGCACGCGCTGTTCGACGGCCTCATCCTGCTCGCACCCGGCATCGTGCCCAGCGCCCGCTGGCGCCCCGAACCCGGCGCGGAGAACGCCGAGCTGACGTCCTGGCAGCTGCTGATCGCCACCGGCCTGGCCGTCAAACCCTGACGCCGGGCCGCGCCGGGCGACCGCGGGCGCGCGCCGCGTCGCGAAACGCGGGCGCGCGCCCCGGCGCGCGGCGTCAGGCCGCCACGGCGACGGCCGGTGTCAGGCCGCCACGGCGACGGCCGGTGTCAGGCCGCCACGGCGTCCACGGCCGTGGAGACCGGCGTGTCGCCCCCGACCAGGTCGAGCGTGAGACCCGCCGTGCGCGGCTCGTCGAGCAGCGCGGCCAGCACGGCCGCCACGTCGTCCCGCGTCACCTGCCCGCGCGGCGTCCGCTCGGCGAGCCGCACCAGCCCGGTCCCCGGGTCGTCGGTGAGGGCGCCGGGACGCAGGATCGTCCAGTCCAGGCCGGCGCGCGCCCTGATGTCGGCGTCCGCCGCCCCCTTGGCCCGCAGGTACGCCGCGAACACCGGGTCCGTGCCGGGCGGCGGCTCCTCGTCCGCGCCCATCGACGAGACGACGACGAACCGCCGCACCCCCACCCGTTCCGCCGCGTCGGCGAACAGCGCCGCCGCGGCCCGGTCCACCGTCTCCTTGCGCGCCGCCCCGCTGCCCGGGCCCGCGCCCGCCGCGAAGACCGCGGCGTCCGCGCCCGCGAGGTGCCTGGCGACCTCCTCGGCGGAGGCCGACTCCAGGTCGCACACCACCGGTTCCGCGCCCGCCTCGATCAGCGCCGCCGACTGGTCCGGGTTCCTGATCAGGCCGGCCACCTGGTCCCCCCGCCCGGCGAGCAGCTTCTCCAGCCGTCGGGCGATCTTTCCGTGTCCCCCTGCGATGACTGTACGCATACCCCGACCGTACGCCCCCGGCCCGGCGCGCACCCGCCGGGCCGGGGCGCGTCTCACGCGCCGCCCGTGCCGGTCTCGTCCAGCGGCAGCCGGGCCACGGCCGGCCGGCCCTGCGGCTGCGCGTTCCGCGTGCGCAGCGCGGTCAGCTCCCGCGCGCTCAGCGCGCGGTCGTACACCACCACCTCGTCGAGCGCCCCGGCCATCCGCTGCCGGTCGTCGGGACGCTGCCCGAGGTGGACGCCGAACGTCGAGTTCCTGCTGACGCTGCCGGGCACGTGCGGCACCGAGACCGCCTCGCCGCCGTCGACCGACAGCGCGAGCCGGCCGCCGCCGCGCGTGAGGGCCAGGTGGTGCCACCGCCCGTCGTTGAACGCGCTCCGCGTCGCCACCTCGGCGCTGCGCGGCGCGGAACCGCCCTCGACCGCCGTCATCAGCGCCCGCACGCGCCCGCTTCCCGGCTCGCCGCGCACCCACACCTGCGGCGACCGGCCGCCGAGCCCGCCCAGCCACACGAACGGGTGGTCCCCGCCGTCCGCCTCGTACCTGAACCACAGGCTCACCGTGAAGTCGCCGTCGCCCAGCGGCAGTCGCTCCCGGAACGGCAGCCGCACCCCGTCCCCGCGGCCCACCTGCTCCGACTCGCCGGTGCCGAACGCCGCCGCGCCCCTGAACCGCCCGGCCGTCGCGGCCACATCGCCGGTCACCGCGGCCGGCTCCGCGCCCGGCGCGAGATCCGGCGTGCGCGCGCCCGCCTCGGCGCGCGGCCCGAGCCAGTCCTCGGTGAAGCGCGCGAAGCGGATCTCGTCCCGCGCGTCCACGGGCCCCGCCTCGTACATCAGGCCCACCGTCCCGGAACCGTCCGGCATCAGCACCATGTCCGAGTAGCCGGCCCAGTCGGTGGTCACCAGCGCGCCGCGGTCGGCGCTGTCGAACGTGACGCCCCCGTCCCAGGAGGAGCGGACCATCATCGACCGCCGCCGGTCGGGGTCGGACGGCGCGGCGAGCAGCAGCCGGTCGTTCGGCAGCCTGAGCAGCGAGCCCTGCACCTGCGGCGTGTACAGGTCGGGCTGGGTGCGGAACGGCTCGGCGAAGGTGTCCCCGCCGTCGTGGCTGACCGCCCAGTTGCGGTGGCCGAGGTCGGTGCCGTCCTGCTCGCGGCTGTTGACGTAGATGGTGCCGCCGTCGAGTTCGGCGATGGCCATCTCCGACGGCTTCTGGCGGAACGTGCCGTCCGCCGCGATCGGCCAGGTGTCGACGGCGCCGAGCCGCCACGTGTCGCCGCCGTCGTCGCTGTGGGCGAGGGCGCCGTGGTTGTGGGTGACGCGCCCGTTCGCGTAGCTCTCGGCGTTCACGGAGACCACGAGCCGGCCGCGGTGCGGGCCCTCGGTGAGCTGGATGCCGTGCAGCGGCCCCGTCGCGTACCAGGAGTTCCAGTCGTCGGGGCGCAGCGCCTCGCTGACGTCCCGCGGCTGCGACCAGGTGGCGCCGTCGTCGTCGCTGTGCTGGAGGTACGGGGTGCGCTGGCAGGGGATCGGGCAGTTGCCGCTGCCCTGCCCCGGGTTGCGCGTGGTGGCCAGCAGAATCCGCCCGGTCTCGGTGTCCACCACGGGCGCCGGGTTGCCGTGCGTGTCGCCGCCGCCCTCGGCGATCAGCTGGAGCGGCCCCCAGGTGCGGCCGTTGTCGAAGGAGCGCTTGAGCACCAGGTCGATGTCGCCCGCGTCGTCGCAGTTGTCCCTGCGGCCCTCGGCGAACGCGAGCAGCGTGCCGTCCGCGGTGCTCACGACGGCGGGGATGCGGAAGCAGGCGTAGCCCTCCTCCAGGTCGGCCCGGAACAGGACCTGTTCCTCGAACGCGGCGGACTCCTCGAACGAGGCGCCGGCCTGCCCCGCCGCGCGCTCCGCGTGCGCGCTCTGCGCGCCGGGCGCGGCGGCGGCGTGCGGCAGGGCGGGCAGAGGCAGCAGCAGCGCGCAGCCGGCGGCGGCCAGCGCGCGGCGGCTCAGGCGGGGGCGCGGCGCGGGGTGGGCGTGGTGCGGGGGTGGCGTTTCTGCCATGACTCGACACCCTTTCGTAAGAAGGGACGTCGTACGTCCCATGTCAGGGCAGTTTCCCGGCAATGCCCATTACATGACAAGAACGCCCGCTTCCTGGCGTGGCGGTGACGGATCGTCAGCCCGTGGCCTGCCGCGGCAGGCCGAGGCCGTCCGCCGGCGCACCGCCGAACTCCCTGACCGCGCTGGTGCGCGCCGCGACCCGGCCCCCGTGGACCACGAGCCGGCTGTACGCCTGGCTGAGCGCGCCGGCCACCGAGTCCCCGCGCAGCGCCAGCAGTTCCGCGGGGAAGCCGGCCTCGACGCGCACCTCGGGCAGCCCGAGCGCCGCGCGGGCCCCGGCGCTGACCGCCGCGTAGGCCCCGGCGGCGTCCCGCGCGCCGGCCGCCGCGAGCAGGAACGCGGCTTCGAGCGGGTCGCCGCGCCCCACCGGCCGCACCGCGTCGCGCAGCGCGCCGCCCCCGGCCGCGACCCGCACGCCCGCGGCGGCCAGCAGCGGCACCGGCGCCACCGCCGCCCCGGCCGGCGCCGCGCCCGCCGGCCGCCCGGCCATCGCGCACGGCCCCTGCGGCAGGCACACCACGGCGACCCCGGCGGCGGCCAGCCGGTCGGCCGCGCGCGCCGCGAGCGGCGCGGGCAGCCGTGCGAGGCCCGCGCACGGGCCGACGGCCACCGCGCGGCGGCCCGCACCGGCCGCCGCGCCCGCGAGCCGTTCGAGTACCGCCGGGTCCGCGCCGTCGGTGTGCACGTCGACCGCGCGGCCGAACGCACCCGCCAGGCCGAGCACCGCGTCGACGTGGCCCGCCGGGTCCGGGTCGAGGTCCGGGCGCCCGCCCAGCGCGACGCGCCCGCCGAGCGCGGCGGCCTCGCGCAGCAGCGCCCGGTTGTCCGCGCCCGCGCGGCCCGTCAGCACGCCGGGCACGGCCACGACGGTGAGGTCGGCGAGGCCGCGCAGCGCGCGGGCGGTGGCGAGTGCCGCGTCGAGGGCCGCGAGGCCGCGCGCGCCGTCGACGGGCACGTGCGTGCGCTGCGCGGTCGCCCCGTGCCCGAGCTGGATCAGCGCGGCCTCCGTGATGCGCCGCCGCAGGGCGCCTGAGCCCTGGGGGTCCTCGGGGCCCTCGGCGCGGTCCGCCGCCCCGGCCCCCTGGGGCGCGGTGAGCGCCGTGAGCGCGGTGAGCGCGGTGGCGTGGTGCGCGTGCGGTTCCGCGGGCGCGGGGAGCAGCAGGTAGCCCGACAGGTCGATCCGGTCGCACGGTGCGCCCCCGGCCTCCGCGGGCGCGGGCAGGCCCCCGTGCGGGCCGACGGCCTCGATCCGGCCGCCGCCGAGCCGCACGTCGACGGTCCTGCCGTCGGCGAGCCGGGCTCCGCTGAGCACGAGGCGCTCGGGCATCGGGGGCATCGCAGGCATCGGGGCGAGCGTAAGGGGCCTGTGCGGCGGGGGAGGGGGAGGATGAAATAGTCGTACCGGCGTGGCCGCCCCGCCCCGGCCCGACCGGTTGCTCCCGCCTCTTCGGATTTCGCCTTGGGCGCCAGAACGTGTAATCTCTTGAGCGCTCGCCCCAATAGCTCAGTCGGCAGAGCGTCTCCATGGTAAGGAGAAGGTCAACGGTTCGATTCCGTTTTGGGGCTCTGAGGTGTGACGTCCTCCGCGCGTGCGTGGAAGCCGATCGCCTCGTGGCGGCGTAGCTCAGTCGGTAGAGCAAACGGCTCATAATCGTTGTGTCACCGGTTCAAGTCCGGTCGCCGCTACGCACAGTAGCCGATTGCGGGGTCGGTCCTCCGATCGGCTACTCTCTCTGTGTTCGACCAGGTTTGACCCGTCCATCCGTCAAGGAGCACTCACGTGGCTGCCACCGACGTCCGCCCGAAGATCACGCTGGCCTGCGTGGAGTGCAAGGAGCGGAACTACATCACCAAGAAGAACCGGCGCAACGACCCGGACCGCTTGGAGATGAAGAAGCACTGCCCGCGCTGCAACGCGCACACGGCCCACCGCGAGACCCGCTGATCCCAGCGGGGCCAGCAGGAAGCACCGTGCGAGGCCGCTCCCGTCGCCGGGGGCGGCCTCCGCGCGTTCCGGCCACCCGCACGCCCCGCCCGCAGGTCCGCGAGGAAGCGTTCCCAGGAGTCCGAGGAAGCCGTTCATGCCACTCGACCAGTCCTTCGCCGGGCGGAGCTACCCGCCGACCGAGCCGTACGAGGTCGGGCGGGAGAAGATCCGCGAGTTCGCCGAGGCGATCGGGGACGCCAACCCCGCCTACACCGACCCGGAGGCCGCCGCGCGGCTCGGCCACCCGGACGTGATCGCGCCGCCCACGTTCGTGTTCGCGATCACCTACAAGGCGGCGGGGCAGGTCATCCGCGACCCCGCGCTCGGGCTCGACTACAGCCGGGTCGTGCACGGCGACCAGCGCTTCGCGTACACGCGCCCGGTCCGGGCCGGCGACCTGCTCTCGGTGACCTCCACCATCGAGTCGGTGCGCTCCATGGCGGGCAACGAGGTGATCGACGTGCGCGGCGAGGTGCACGACGAGAAGGGCGAGCACGTGGTGACCGCGTTCACCAAGCTGGTCGCCCGCAAGCAGGAGGACGCGCCCGGCACGGAGGGGGAGCGATGACCGCCAGGATCGCCTACGCGGACGTCGAGGCGGGCACGGAGCTGCCCGCCGCCGCCTTTCCCGTCACCCGGGCCACGCTGGTGCGCTACGCCGGTGCCTCGGGCGACTTCAACCCGATCCACTGGAACGAGCGGTTCGCCCGGGACGTCGGCCTGCCCGACGTCATCGCGCACGGCATGTTCACGATGGCCGAGGCCGCCCGCGTGCTCACCGACTGGACGGGCGACCCGGCCGCCGTCGTGGAGTACGGCGTGCGGTTCACCCGGCCCGTCGTGGTGCCCGACGACGACACCGGCGCGTTGATCGAGGTCACGGGCAAGGTGGCGGCCAAGCTCGACGACGAGGCCCGCACGGTCCGCGTCGACCTCACCGCGCACAGCGCGGGCCAGAAGGTGCTCGGCATGGCCCGCGCCGTGGTGAGGCTGGCCTGAGCCGCCGGCGGTCGTTCCCCGCGCCCCACCGGCCTATCCTGGCCTCGTGCACGTGATCGAGAACGCCCCGCTCGCCCCGTTGACCACGCTGCGACTCGGCGGCCCCGCGCGGCGCCTGGTCACCGCGGTCACCGATGAACAGGTGATCGAGGCCGTCCGCGAGGCCGACGCCGCCGGGACCCCGCTGCTGATCATCGGCGGCGGGAGCAATCTCGTCATCGCCGACTCCGGCTTCCCCGGCACCGCGCTGCGCGTGGCGACCACGGGCTTCCGCCTCGACGGCACCCTGCTCGAACTCGCCGCGGGCGAGACCTGGGCCGACGCCGTCGCGCGGACCGTCGACGCGGGGCTCGCCGGCATCGAGTGCCTGGCCGGCATCCCCGGCTCCGCGGGCGCCACGCCGATCCAGAACGTCGGCGCCTACGGCCAGGAGGTGTCCTCCACCGTCACCGAGGTCGTCGCCTACGACCGCGCCGACCGCACCACGCGCACCATCCCGGCCGCCGCGTGCGACTTCGGCTACCGGCACAGTCGTTTCAAGGCCGACCCCGACCGGTTCGTGGTGCTGCGGGTCCGTTTCCGGCTCGAAGACGCCGCCGGGCTCTCGGGACCGCTGCGGTACGCCGAGGTCGCCCGCCGGCTCGGCGCCGAGCCCGGCGGCCGGGTCCCGCTCGCCGCCGCCCGCGACGCCGTGCTCGAACTGCGCGCGGGCAAGGGCATGGTGCTCGACCCCGAGGACCACGACACGTGGTCCGCCGGGTCCTTCTTCACCAACCCCGTGCTCGACGAGGCCGCCTACGCCGCGTTCCTCGCCGCCGTCGCCCGGCGGCTCGGCCCCGACATCCTCCCGCCCGCCTACCCGGCGGGCCCCGGCCGCACCAAGACGTCCGCGGCCTGGCTCATCGACCGGGCCGGCTTCACCAAGGGCTACGGGACGGGCCCCGCCCGCATCTCGGGCAAGCACACCCTGGCCCTCACCAACCGCGGCGACGCCCGCACCGCCGACCTGCTCGCGCTGGCCCGCGAGGTGCGCGACGGCGTGCGGGAGGCGTTCGGCGTGACCCTGGTCAACGAGCCGGTGACCGTCGGCACCGCGCTCTGACCCCGCGGCCGGCCGCGCCCCGCGGGCGCGTCACGACGCGAGCCACGCGTCGATGTCGAGCAGGATCTTCTCCCGCACCTCCTCGGGCGCCGCCGAGGCCCGCACGGACTGCCGCGCCAGCTCGGCGAGTTCCGCGTCCGTGAACCCGTGGTGCTCGCGCGCGATCTCGTACTGCGCGGCCAGCCGCGAGCCGAAGAGCAGCGGGTCGTCGGCGCCCAGCGCCATCGGCACCCCGGCCTCCCACAGCTGCCGCAGCGGCACCTGGGCGAACGTGTCGTACACGCCGAGGGCCACGTTCGACGCCGGGCACACCTCGCACGTCACCCCCGACCCGGCCAGCCGCTCCAGCAGGCGCGGGTCCTCCACGGCCCGCACGCCGTGCCCGATCCTGGCCGCCCGCAGGTCGTCGAGGCAGTCCCGCACGCTCGCAGGGCCGGAGAGCTCGCCGCCGTGCGGCGCCGCGAGCAGCCCGCCCTCCCTGGCGATCGCGAACGCCCGGTCGAAGTCACGTGCGAAGCCCCGGCGTTCGTCGTTGGACAGCCCGAAGCCCACGATGCCGCGATCGCGGTGGCGCACCGCGAGCCGCGCCAGCGTCCTGGCGTCGAGCGGGTGCCTGATGCGGCTGGCCGCGATCACCACCCGCATCCCAAGACCCGTCTCGCGCGAGGTGGTCTCCACCGCGTCGAGGATGATGTCGAGCGCCGGCGTGAGGCCGCCGAGCCGCGGCGCGTACGAGGTCGGGTCCACCTGGATCTCCAGCCAGCGGGAGCCGTCCCTGATGTCCTCCTCCGCGGCCTCGCGCACCAGGCGCCTGATGTCGTCGGGCGACCGCAGGCACGAGCGTGCGATGTCGTACAGCCGCTGGAAGCGGAACCAGCCGCGTTCGTCCGTGGCCCGCAACTGCGGCGGCTCCCCGCCGCTCAGCGCCTCGGGGAGGCGCACGCCGTACCGGTCGGCCAGTTCGAGCAGGGTGGCCGGGCGCATCGAGCCGGTGAAGTGCAGATGCAAATGGGCCTTGGGCAGTGAGCGCAGGTCACGGACGGGGGCGACACGATCCATTCCCAGATCTTGCCGCACACCCGCCCGCGACCGGTAGTCGAGTGCCCGCCGCGTGCCCGGCGGGACTCAGCCCGCGGCCTCGCCCAGCAGCTTCTGGAGCCGCGAGACGCCCTCGACGAGGTCGTCGTCGCCCAGCGCGTAGGACAGCCGCAGGTAGCCGGGTGTGCCGAACGCCTCACCCGGCACGACCGCGACCTCGGCCTCTTCGAGCAGCACGCCCGCGAGTTCGAGGGTGGTCTCGGGCCGCCGGCCGCGGATCTCCCGGCCCAGCAGCGCCTTCACGGACGGGTAGGCGTAGAACGCCCCCTCGGGCTCCGGGCAGTCAACGCCGTCGATCTCGTTCAGCATGCGCACGATCGTGCGGCGCCGCCGGTCGAACGCCTCCCGCATGCGCTCCACCGCGGTCAGGTCGCCCGAGACGGCCGCGAGCGCCGCGGCCTGCGCCACGTTGCTGACGTTGGAGGTGGCGTGCGACTGGAGGTTCGTCGCCGCCTTGATCACGTCCTTGGGGCCGATCAGCCAGCCCACCCGCCAGCCGGTCATCGCGTAGGTCTTGGCGACGCCGTTCACCACGACGCAGCGGTCCGCCAGCTCGGGCACCGCGACCGGCAGCGACGTCGCGCTCGCCCCGCCGTACACCAGGTGCTCGTAGATCTCGTCGGTCAGCACCCACAGGCCGTGCTCCGCCGCCCAGCGGCCGATCTCCTCGGTCTGCTCGCGGGAGTACACCGCGCCCGTCGGGTTGGACGGCGAGACGAACAGCAGCACCTTCGTGCGCTCGGTGCGGGCCGCCTCAAGCTGCTCGACCGACACCCGGTAGCCGGTCGTCTCGTCGGCGACGACGTCCACGGGAACGCCACCGGCCAGCCGGATCGACTCGGGGTAGGTGGTCCAGTACGGAGCGGGGACGATGACCTCGTCGCCCGGGTCGAGCAGCGCCGCGAACGCCTCGTAGATCGCCTGCTTGCCGCCGTTGGTCACCAGCACCTGCGCCGGGTCCACGCGGTACCCGGAGTCGCGCAGCGTCTTCGCGGCCAGCGCCTCCTTCAGCTCCGGCAGCCCGCCCGGCGGCGTGTAGCGGTGGAAGCGCGGCGTGCGGCACGCCTCGACGGCGGCGTCGACGATGTACTCGGGCGTCGGGAAGTCGGGCTCGCCGGCGCCGAAGCCGATCACCGGTCGCCCGGCGGCCTTCAGGGCCTTGGCCTTGGCGTCCACCGCCAGGGTCGCGGACTCGGAGATGGCGCCGATCCGGGCCGAGACCCGGCGGCCGACAGGGGAAGATGATGCGGCACTCATAGGGGCATCGTCCCAGACGGCGCCCGGGAACGGCACCCTGGTCGCGGGGGGCGGCGCGCTCCCGAACGGGCCTCCTCGCCACTTCCCGTTCGACGACAGGCGTTTCACCACGTACACTCCTCACCGTTGGTCCCTGATGCGGTACGTTGTCGGGCACCACGCGGCAAAGGGTCGTAGCTCAATTGGTAGAGCACTGGTCTCCAAAACCAGCGGTTGGGGGTTCAAGTCCCTCCGGCCCTGCTATCAAAATGAAAAGCCGTCCGGGTGGCCGGGCGGCTTATGACCATGACCGGGATCAGGTGAGGACGAGTGGCTGGGATCACGGACTCCGTGGAGACGCCAGAGCCCCGAGAGCCCCGGGGCGAGGGCACCGGCCGTCGCGGCCGGCGCGCCAAGAGGGGGCCGCTCGGCCGCCTCGCCCTCTTCTACCGGCAGGTGATCGCCGAGCTGCGGAAGGTCGTCTGGCCCTCGCGCCGCCAGCTCACGACCTACACCACGGCAGTGATCGTCTTCGTTGTCGTCGTCATCCTGATCCTGACCGTGCTTGACTGGGGTTTCAGCCGCGTCGTCGAGTACGTCTTCGGCTGATCTCACCACCTCGTCCGAAAGTCAGGAAGAAGCAGCTACCGTGTCTGACCCGAATCCGTACGACGCCGCGCCCGACGCCGAGGTCGAGGACACCGCCCGCGACACCGAGGCGACGGCCGAGGCCGCCGACCGTCCCGAGGCCGACGGTGCCCGGGAGGTCGCGGAGGAGCCGGAGCAGCCGGTGGAGGAGGCCGAGGAGCCGGAACCGGAGCAGGAGCAGTCCGCGCCGGTCGACCCCGTGGCCGAGCTGCGCGAGGAACTGCGCGCCCTGCCCGGCGAGTGGTACGTCGTGCACACCTACGCGGGCTACGAGAACCGCGTCAAGACGAACCTGGAACAGCGTTCCGTCTCGCTCAACGTCGAGGACTACATCTTCCAGGTCGAGGTGCCGCAGGAAGAGGTCGTCCAGATCAAGAACGGCGACCGGCGCACCATCAGGCAGAACAAGCTGCCCAGCTACGTGCTGGTGCGCATGGACCTGACGAACGAGTCCTGGGGCGTGGTGCGCAACACCCCGGGCGTCACCGGCTTCGTGGGCAACGCCTACGACCCCTACCCGCTGACGCTCGACGAGATCGTGAAGATGCTGGCCCCCGAGGCCGAGCAGAAGGCGGCCGAGCAGGCCGCGGCCGAGGGCGGCGCCCCGTCGGCCGGCCGCAAGGTCGAGGTGCAGGTCCTCGACTTCGAGGTGGGCGACTCCGTGACGGTCACCGACGGCCCGTTCGCGACGCTCCAGGCCACGATCAACGAGATCAGCCCGGACTCCAAGAAGGTCAAGGGCCTCGTCGAGATCTTCGGCCGGGAGACCCCGGTCGAGCTGAGCTTCGACCAGATCCAGAAGAACTGACACCCGCACGAACGCGGGGGAGCCCCCGCCGGCCTGATCCGTGGCCGGCGGGGGCTTCTCGCTGCGCCCGTGCGCGCGGCCCGGCGGGGCCGCGGAAGGGTGCGGGGGCCGCCGTTCCCGTGCCCGGTGGGCCGCCGATTTTGGCCGGGTGGCGTCAGCCGCTACCGTGGTGCGGTATGCCTGCGCGCGGCCTGGGGGAGAGCCGGCCCGCGGGGCACTCGGAAAAACCTCAAGACCCGGAGGGCGAGCGCATGCCGCCAAGGAAGAAAGTCACAGGGCTGATCAAGCTCCAGATCCAGGCCGGCGCGGCCAACCCCGCGCCGCCTGTGGGCCCCGCGCTGGGTCAGCACGGTGTCAACATCATGGAGTTCTGCAAGGCCTACAACGCCGCGACCGAGTCGCAGCGCGGCTGGGTCATCCCGGTGGAGATCACGGTCTACGAGGACCGCTCCTTCACCTTCATCACCAAGACCCCGCCGGCCGCCAAGATGATCCTCAAGGCCGCGGGCGTGGAGAAGGGCTCGGGCGAGCCCCACAAGACCAAGGTCGCCAAGATCACGCGCGACCAGGTCAGGGAGATCGCCACCACCAAGATGCCCGACCTCAACGCCAACGACCTGGACGCCGCCGAGAAGATCATCGCCGGCACGGCCCGTTCCATGGGGGTGACCGTCGAGGGCTGAGCCCCGGCGTTCCCCCGCCCCGTGGCAGGGCCAGGCGCTGGCCCGGACCACGACTCCACGACAACGATCACCACGTGCAGGAGCAGCAGTGAAGCGCAGCAAGAACCTCCGCGGCGCGGACGCCAAGGTCGACAGGACCCGCGTCTACGCGCCGCTTGAGGCGGTCCGGCTCGCCAAGGACACCTCGACCACCAAGTTCGACGCGACCGTCGAGGTCGCCATGCGCCTGGGCGTCGACCCGCGCAAGGCCGACCAGATGGTCCGCGGCACCGTCAACCTGCCGCACGGCACCGGCAAGACCGCCCGGGTCCTGGTCTTCGCCACCGGTGAGCGCGCGGCTGCGGCGGAGGCCGCGGGCGCCGACATCGTCGGCACCGACGAGCTGATCGAGGAGGTCGCGGGCGGCCGTCTCGACTTCGACGCGGTCGTCGCGACGCCGGACCTGATGGGCAAGGTCGGCCGTCTCGGCCGGGTGCTCGGCCCCCGCGGTCTGATGCCGAACCCGAAGACCGGCACCGTCACCCCCGACGTGGCCAAGGCCGTCACCGACATCAAGGGCGGCAAGATCGAGTTCCGCGTCGACAAGCACGCGAACCTGCACTTCGTGATCGGCAAGGTGTCGTTCGCCGAGGCGCAGCTCGTGGAGAACTACGCGGCGGCGCTTGAGGAGATCCTCCGGCTCAAGCCGTCGGCGGCCAAGGGCCGTTACCTGAAGAAGGCGATCATCACCACCACCATGGGCCCGGGCGTGCCGGTCGACACCAACCGCACCCGCGACTTCATGGCGGAGGAGACCGCCGTCTGATTCCGCCGTACGTCCCGTATGGCAGGCCCGTCCCCGTTTCGTCACAGAGCGGGGGCGGGCGTTTTTGTTGCCTTCGTGCTCGGTTAGCGTGACGCTTGTACGAAGAAAGCGTCGGCACCTCACGGAAAAGGCGGAGAGACCATGCCTTCCACACGCAAGGTCGCGCTGGGCGCCGCGACGGCCGCACTGCTCGCCGGCTCGGCCGCGTGCGGTGACGCCGGCGGGTCGGGTGACGGCGGCGGGGGGCAGGGCAGCGCCGCGTTCGACGCGGTCTCGCTCGCCGCGGAGACCACCAGGGAGGTGACCTCGGCCGAGTTCGTCGCCACCATGCGCGCGCCGGAGTCGATGGGCGGCGACATGGAGATGACGGGTTCCATGGCCTGGGAGTCCGAGCTGGCCATGGACCTGATGGTCAGTGGTTCCGCGCTCGAAGCCGACCCCGCGGCGCCCGAGGAGGTGCCGGTCGTGTGGGTCGACGACGTGATGTACATGGACCTCGGGGAGGCGTTCGCGGCCGGGAGCGGCGGGCGCACGTGGGTCTCGTTCGACCCGATGGCGCTCGCCGAGGAGATCGGGGACGAGTCGGTCGCCGGGACCATGTCGTTCGGCCTCGACTCCGCGAACCAGGACCCGGCCCAGCAGCTGGCGCTGCTGCTTGAGTCGCCCGAGATCGAACTGGTCGGCGAGGAGACGCTGGACGGGGCCGAGGTCAGCCACTACCGGGGCACCATCACCACCGAGGACGCCCTCGGCAGCGGGGGCGCCGACTTCCTCACCGAGGAGGAGCGCGCCCGGCTCGTCGACGCCATGAGCGAGCAGGGCATCGACGACTACCACCTGGACGTGTGGGTCGACGAGAACGACCTGCCGGTGCGCATCCACCAGACGTACTCGACGGACCAGGGCCCGGTGGAGTACGAGGTCGCCTACCGCGACTTCGGCACCGAGGTGGCCGTCGAGACGCCGCCCGCCGAGGAGACCATCGACTTCATGCAGCTGCTCCAGCAGCTGCGTACCGGGCTGGAACAGGGCTGATTTGCCTGGCGCGGGGCCGTTCGCGTAATCTCGTCCGGTAGCCAAAGACCGCTGGTTGCCATCCGGGATTCCGTGCGAATCCTGTGTGGCCGAAGGCTCCGCTGATGCGGACGGCCCGCGCAGGTTGATTCAGCGGGACCCCTGTGTCCGTCCGCCCTGAGCGCCTGCGCCCGGGGCGTTTCGTTTGTCCGGTTCCTTCCGTGCGGTCCCGATTGACCCGGAAGGAGGGCCGAGGTTATGGCGACCCCCGATAAGAGCGCGGCTGTCGCGGAGATCAAGCAGAAGTTCGAGAACTCCAACGCGGCCGTCGTCACGGCGTACACCGGGCTCACCGTGGCGCAGCTCAAGAATCTGCGCCGCTCGCTCGGTGAGAACGCCCAGTACCGTGTGTCGAAGAACACGCTGACCAAGATCGCGGCCAACGAGGCCGGTGTCACCGGGCTCGACGAGTACCTCCAGGGCTCGACGGCCGTCGCCTTCGTGACCGGCGACCCGGTCGAGGCCGCGAAGGGTCTGCGCGACTTCGCCAAGGAGCACCCGGCGCTTGTCATCAAGGGCGGTTTCCTTGAGGGCAAGGCGCTGAGCGCCGAGGAGATCAACAAGCTCGCGGACCTCGAGTCCCGCGAGGTGCTGCTCGCCAAGCTGGCCGGCGGCATGAAGGCGTCCATGGCGAAGGCCGCGGCGACCTTCCAGGCGCCGCTGCTCAAGTTCGCCCGCACCACGGACGCGCTGCGCAGCAAGGTCGAGCAGGGCGGTGCCGGCGAATCGGCTCCGGCCGAGTAGGCAACCCCCCGCCCGAGACACAACCATCCGGCACCAGCCGACTGAAGTGGAAGGACCGCCATCATGGCGAAGCTGAGCCAGGACGAGCTGCTTGAGCAGTTCGAGACGATGACCCTGCTTGAGCTCTCCGACTTCCTGAAGAAGTTCGAGGAGAGGTTCGACGTCGAGGCCGCCGCGCCGGTCGCCGTCGCGGCTGCCCCGGCCGGCGGTGGCGCCGCCGCCGAGGCCGAGCCGGAGAAGGACGAGTTCGACGTCGTCCTCACCGGTGCGGGCGACAAGAAGATCCAGGTCATCAAGGTCGTGCGCGAGCTGACCTCCCTCGGCCTGAAGGAGGCCAAGGAGCTGGTCGACAACACGCCGAAGCCGGTTCTCGAGAAGGTCAACAAGGAGGCCGCCGAGAAGGCCAAGGAGTCCCTTGAGGCCGCCGGCGCGGGCGTCGAGGTCAAGTGACCCCGAGCCACCACGTGTGGCTCCAGCCAGGGGCGATCATCCAGTCGGGTGGTCGCCCCCGGGCTTTTCCGAGACGGTCTCCTTGCCCCCGGCGCGAGCCGGGGTATGGTGATCATCGGTCGCCCGGCCGCCGGGCCCCGGCGGGAGCAGGGCCCTTGACGAACCGCTCCGGGCACGGGATTCTCCTTCTCGCGCCGCCAGATCGGTCCACGATTCGAGGCATGAATCCACGGCGGCGCGGGAAGTGATGCGGCAGACGGATTCGTACCCGGTCTTCGAGGCGGTCGGGTGCCGGTCCCGAGGGCGTTGGACGGGCAGTGCGTGAGAAGGACGCGAGGTGACTCCTCGTCGATGGCGAGGCGCTGTCCCCGCGAAGGCGGGGGTGGTCCGCACATTGGACATCAGTGGGTCTTATGGCTACACTGACCCTTTGCGCTGCCTGGCTGCTCCCTGCCCGTCACCAGGAGGGCCGGTACGCGCGCAGAGAGTCCGAGCCCTCGGAAGGACCCCCTCTTGGCCGCCTCGCGCAACGCCTCGACCGTCAGTACGAATAATGGCACCAGCACCGCACCCCTGCGTGTCTCTTTTGCGAAGATCAAGGAGCCGCTAGAGGTTCCGAATCTCCTCGCGCTACAGACCGAGAGCTTCGACTGGCTCCTCGGTAATGACGCCTGGAAAGCCCGCGTCGAGGCCGCGTTGGAGAGTGGACAGGACGTTCCGACCAAGTCGGGCCTGGAGGAGATCTTCGAGGAGATCTCGCCGATCGAGGACTTCTCCGGCTCCATGTCGCTGACCTTCCGCGACCACCGCTTCGAGCCCCCGAAGAACTCGATCGACGAGTGCAAGGAGCGGGACTTCACCTACGCCGCGCCGCTCTTCGTCACGGCGGAGTTCACCAACAACGAGACCGGCGAGATCAAGTCCCAGACGGTCTTCATGGGCGACTTCCCCCTGATGACCAACAAGGGCACCTTCGTGATCAACGGCACCGAGCGTGTCGTGGTGTCGCAGCTGGTCCGCTCGCCCGGCGTCTACTTCGACAGCAGCATCGACAAGACGTCGGACAAGGACCTGTTCTCCGCCAAGATCATCCCGTCCCGGGGTGCCTGGCTGGAGATGGAGATCGACAAGCGCGACATGGTCGGCGTCCGCATCGACCGCAAGCGCAAGCAGTCGGTGACCGTGCTCCTGAAGGCGCTCGGCTGGACGTCCGAGCAGATCCTTGAGGAGTTCGGCGAGTACGAGTCCATGCGCGCCACCCTGGAGAAGGACCACACCCAGGGGCAGGACGACGCGCTGCTCGACATCTACCGCAAGCTCCGTCCGGGCGAGCCGCCGACCCGCGAGGCCGCGCAGACCCTGCTGGAGAACCTGTACTTCAACCCCAAGCGCTACGACCTGGCCAAGGTCGGCCGCTACAAGATCAACAAGAAGCTCGGCGGGGACGAGCCGCTGGACGCCGGCGTGCTCACCGTCGAGGACATCGTCGCGACCATCAAGTACCTGGTCCGGCTGCACGCGGGCGAGACCGAGGCCGCCGTCGAGGGCGGGCGGACGATCGTCGTCGAGACGGACGACATCGACCACTTCGGCAACCGCCGCCTGCGCAACGTCGGCGAGCTGATCCAGAACCAGGTCCGCACCGGCCTCGCCCGCATGGAGCGCGTCGTCCGCGAGCGCATGACCACGCAGGACGTCGAGGCGATCACGCCGCAGACCCTGATCAACATCCGGCCGGTCGTCGCCTCCATCAAGGAGTTCTTCGGCACCAGCCAGCTGTCGCAGTTCATGGACCAGACCAACCCGCTGTCCGGGCTGACCCACAAGCGCCGCCTCTCGGCGCTCGGCCCCGGCGGTCTGAGCCGTGAGCGGGCCGGCCTCGAAGTCCGCGACGTGCACCCCTCGCACTACGGCCGCATGTGCCCGATCGAGACCCCGGAAGGCCCGAACATCGGCCTGATCGGCTCGCTCGCCGCCTTCGGCCGGGTGAACGCGTTCGGCTTCGTCGAGACCCCGTACCGCAAGGTCACCGACGGCGTCGTCACCGACGAGGTGCACTACCTGACCGCCGACGAGGAGGACAGGTACGTCATCGCGCAGGCCAACGCGCGGCTGACGGACGACTACCACTTCGCCGAGGGCCGCGTCCTCGTCCGCCGCCGCGGCGGCGAGATCGACTACGTGACCGGCTCCGAGGTCCACTACATGGACGTCTCGCCGCGCCAAATGGTGTCGGTCGCGACCGCCATGATCCCGTTCCTTGAGCACGACGACGCCAACCGCGCCCTCATGGGCTCGAACATGATGCGCCAGGCCGTGCCGCTCATCCAGGCCGAGTCGCCGCTGGTCGGCACCGGCATGGAGTACCGGTCCGCGGTCGACGCGGGCGACGTGATCAAGGCCGCGCAGGACGGCTCGATCACCGACGTCTCCGCCGACTACATCACCATCGCCAACGACGACGGCACGAACGTCACCCACCGGCTGGCGAAGTTCCACCGCTCGAACCAGGGCACCTCCTACAACCAGAAGGTCCTGGTCGAGGAGGGCGACCGCGTGGTCGCCGGCCAGGTCATCGCGGACGGCCCCTCGACCCAGCGCGGCGAGATGGCCCTCGGCAAGAACCTGCTGGTCGCGTTCATGCCCTGGGAGGGCTACAACTACGAGGACGCGATCATCCTCTCCCAGCGCCTGGTGCAGGACGACGTCCTCTCCTCGATCCACATCGAGGAGCACGAGGTCGACGCCCGCGACACCAAGCTGGGCCCCGAGGAGATCACCCGGGACATCCCGAACGTCTCCGAGGAGGTCCTCGCCGACCTCGACGACCGCGGCATCATCCGCATCGGCGCCGAAGTCGAGGCCGGGGACATCCTGGTCGGCAAGGTCACCCCGAAGGGCGAGACCGAGCTGACCCCCGAGGAGCGGCTGCTGCGCGCGATCTTCGGCGAGAAGGCGCGCGAGGTCCGCGACACCTCGCTGAAGGTGCCGCACGGCGAGACCGGCAAGGTCATCGGCGTCCGCGTCTTCGACCGCGAGGAGGGCGACGAGCTGCCCCCCGGCGTCAACCAGCTGGTCCGGGTCTACGTGGCCCAGAAGCGCAAGATCACCGACGGCGACAAGCTCGCCGGCCGGCACGGCAACAAGGGCGTGATCTCCAAGATCCTGCCCGTCGAGGACATGCCGTTCATGGAGGACGGCACCCCGGTCGACATCATCCTCAACCCGCTCGGCGTGCCCTCCCGCATGAACCCGGGACAGGTGCTGGAGATCCACCTGGGCTGGCTGGCCTCCCAGGGCTGGCGGGTCGAGGGCCTCGACGCGGAATGGAAGGAGCGGCTGGCGGCCATCGGCGCCGACGACGTCGCCCCCGGCACGAACGTCGCCACCCCGGTGTTCGACGGCGCCCGCGAGGACGAGATGGCCGGTCTCTTCGAGTCCACCATCCCCAACCGGGACGGCGACCGGCTCGTGCTGCCCTCGGGCAAGGCCCGGCTGTTCGACGGCCGTTCCGGCGAGCCGTTCCCCGACCCGATCTCGATCGGGTACATGTACATCCTGAAGCTGCACCACCTGGTCGACGACAAGCTGCACGCGCGCTCGACCGGCCCCTACTCGATGATCACCCAGCAGCCGCTCGGTGGTAAGGCGCAGTTCGGTGGCCAGCGTTTCGGCGAGATGGAGGTGTGGGCGCTGGAGGCGTACGGCGCCGCCTACGCCCTCCAGGAGCTGCTGACGATCAAGTCCGACGACGTCACCGGCCGGGTGAAGGTCTACGAGGCGATCGTCAAGGGCGAGAACATCCCTGAGCCCGGCATCCCGGAGTCCTTCAAGGTGCTCATCAAGGAGATGCAGTCGCTCTGCCTCAACGTGGAGGTGCTGTCCTCCGACGGCATGTCCATCGAGATGCGCGACACCGACGAGGACGTCTTCCGCGCGGCGGAGGAGCTCGGAATCGACCTGTCCCGGCGTGAGCCGAGCAGCGTCGAAGAGGTCTGACGGGCCGGCCCGGCCGGGACACGCCTCCCGGCCGGCCTCCCCACCCGGACCCCGACGGACCATTGACTCACGACCCTGAGAGGGATTGACGAGAGTGCTCGACGTCAACTTCTTCGACGAGCTGCGGATCGGCCTGGCCACCGCTGACGACATCCGTCAGTGGTCACACGGCGAGGTCAAGAAGCCGGAGACCATCAACTACCGCACCCTCAAGCCCGAGAAGGACGGCCTCTTCTGCGAGAAGATCTTCGGCCCCACCCGGGACTGGGAGTGCTACTGCGGCAAGTACAAGCGCGTGCGCTTCAAGGGCATCATCTGCGAGCGCTGCGGCGTCGAGGTGACCCGCGCCAAGGTGCGCCGCGAGCGGATGGGCCACATCGAGCTGGCCGCGCCCGTGACGCACATCTGGTACTTCAAGGGCGTTCCCTCGCGCCTCGGCTACCTGCTCGACCTGGCGCCGAAGGACCTGGAGAAGGTCATCTACTTCGCCGCGTACATGATCACGTACGTGGACGAGGAGCGCCGCACGCGCGACCTGCCCTCGCTTGAGGCGCACATCTCGGTGGAGCGCCAGCAGATCGAGCAGCGCCGCGACGCCGACCTGGAGGCCAGGGCCAAGAAGCAGGAGGCCGACCTGGCCGAGCTTGAGGCCGAGGGCGCCAAGGCCGACGCGCGCCGCAAGGTGCGCGAGGGTGCCGAGCGCGAGATGAAGCAGCTCCGCGACCGCGCCCAGCGCGAGCTGGACCGTCTGGAAGAGGTCTGGAACCGCTTCAAGAACCTCAAGGTGCAGGACCTGGAGGGCGACGAGCTGCTCTACCGCGAGCTGCGCGACCGCTTCGGCACCTACTTCGACGGCTCGATGGGCGCCGCGGCGCTCCAGAAGCGCCTGGAGACCTTCGACCTCGACGAGGAGGCCGAGCGGCTGCGGGAGATCATCCGCACCGGCAAGGGCCAGAAGAAGACCAGGGCCCTGAAGCGCCTGAAGGTCGTCTCCGCGTTCCTCCAGACCTCCAACAGCCCCAAGGGCATGGTGCTCGACTGCGTTCCGGTCATCCCGCCGGACCTGCGGCCGATGGTGCAGCTCGACGGTGGCCGCTTCGCGACCTCCGACCTGAACGACCTGTACCGCCGTGTCATCAACCGCAACAACCGCCTGAAGCGACTGCTCGACCTCGGTGCGCCCGAGATCATCGTGAACAACGAGAAGCGGATGCTCCAGGAGGCCGTGGACGCGCTGTTCGACAACGGCCGCCGCGGGCGTCCGGTGACCGGCCCGGGCAACCGGCCGCTGAAGTCGCTGTCCGACATGCTCAAGGGCAAGCAGGGCCGCTTCCGGCAGAACCTGCTGGGCAAGCGCGTCGACTACTCGGCCCGTTCCGTGATCGTCGTCGGCCCGCAGCTGAAGCTGCACCAGTGCGGCCTGCCGAAGGCGATGGCGCTCGAACTGTTCAAGCCGTTCGTGATGAAGCGCCTGGTCGACCTGAACCACGCGCAGAACATCAAGTCGGCCAAGCGCATGGTCGAGCGCCAGCGGACCGTGGTGTACGACGTCCTCGAAGAGGTCATCGCCGAGCACCCGGTCCTGCTCAACCGCGCGCCGACGCTGCACCGGCTCGGCATCCAGGCGTTCGAGCCGCAGCTCGTCGAGGGCAAGGCCATCCAGATCCACCCGCTGGTGTGCACCGCGTTCAACGCGGACTTCGACGGCGACCAGATGGCCGTGCACCTGCCGCTGTCCGCCGAGGCCCAGGCCGAGGCCCGCATCCTGATGCTGTCCTCGAACAACATCCTGAAGCCGGCCGACGGCCGTCCGGTCACCATGCCCACGCAGGACATGGTGCTCGGCCTGTTCTTCCTCACCACCGACGAGGAGGAGCGCGAGGTCAAGGGCGAGGGCAGGTCGTTCGCCTCGTCCGCCGAGGGCATCATGGCGTTCGACGCCGGCGAGCTGTCGCTCCAGGCGAAGATCGACATCCGGTTCCCCGTCGGGTCCGTGCCGCCCCGCGGCTGGACGCCGCCGGAGCCGGCCGAGGGCGAGCCCGCGTGGCAGCCGGGCGACAGCTTCCGGCTGCGCACGACGCTCGGCCGCGCGCTGTTCAACGAGCTGCTGCCCGAGGACTACCCGTTCGTCGACCAGTCCGTGGGCAAGAAGCAGCTGTCCGGGATCGTCAACGACCTGGCGGAGCGCTACCCCAAGGTCGTCGTCGCCGCGACGCTCGACAACCTCAAGGCCGCCGGCTACCACTGGGCCACCAGGTCCGGGGTCACCGTCGCCGTGTCCGACATCGTCGTGCCCGAGGCGAAGAAGGACATCCTCGCCAACTACGAGGCGCAGGACGAGAAGGTCCAGAAGCAGTACGAGCGCGGTCTGATCACCAAGGACGAGCGCACGCAGGAGCTGATCGCGATCTGGACGAAGGCGACCGGCGAGGTCGCCGAGACCATGAGCGACAACTTCCCCAAGACGAACCCCATCTTCATGATGGTCGACTCGGGGGCCCGCGGAAACATGATGCAGATGCGTCAGATCGCGGGCATGCGCGGCCTGGTGTCCAACGCGAAGAACGAGACGATCCCGCGGCCGATCAAGGCGTCGTTCCGCGAGGGCCTGTCCGTGCTTGAGTACTTCATCTCCACGCACGGCGCCCGCAAGGGTCTGGCGGACACCGCGCTGCGGACCGCCGACTCCGGGTACCTCACCCGGCGCCTGGTGGACGTCTCCCAGGACGTGATCATCCGCGAGGAGGACTGCGGCACCGACCGCGGCCTGAAGCTGGAGATCGCGGGCCGGGGCGCCGACGGCGTCCTCCGGAAGGCGGAGAACGTCGAGTCCAGCGTGTACGCGCGCTGCCTGGCCGAGGACATCGTCGTCGAGGGCAAGGTGCTGGCCCCGGCCGGCACCGACCTGGGCGACGTGCTCATCGACGAGCTGGTGCGGCACGGGGTGGAGACGGTCAAGACCCGTTCCGTCCTCACCTGCGAGTCCGCGGTCGGTACCTGCGCGATGTGCTACGGCCGTTCGCTGGCCACCGGCAAGCTCGTGGACATCGGCGAGGCGGTCGGCATCATCGCCGCCCAGTCGATCGGTGAGCCCGGCACCCAGCTGACCATGCGTACCTTCCACACCGGCGGTGTCGCGGGTGAGGACATCACGCAGGGTCTGCCGCGTGTGGTCGAGCTGTTCGAGGCCCGTACCCCCAAGGGCGTCGCGCCGATCTCCGAGTCGGCCGGCCGGGTGCGGATCGAGGAGACCGAGAAGACCAAGAAGGTCATCGTCACCCCGGACGACGGCTCGGACGAGACCTCCTACGCGGTCTCCAAGCGGTCCAGGCTCCTGGTGGGCGAGGGCGACCACGTCACCGTCGGCCAGCCGCTGACGGTCGGCGCGGCCAACCCGCACGACGTGCTGCGCATCCTCGGGCAGCGGGCCGTGCAGGTCTACCTGGTGGGCGAGGTCCAGAAGGTCTACAACTCGCAGGGTGTGGCGATCCACGACAAGCACATCGAGATCATCGTCCGGCAGATGCTGCGCCGGGTGACGATCATCGAGTCCGGCGACGCGGAGCTGCTGCCGGGCGAGCTGGTCGAGCGGTCGAAGTTCGAGTCGGAGAACCGGCGCGTCGTGGCGGAGGGCGGCCACCCGGCCTCCGGCCGTCCGCAGCTGATGGGCATCACCAAGGCGTCGCTGGCCACCGAGTCGTGGCTGTCGGCGGCGTCCTTCCAGGAGACGACCCGGGTGCTGACCGACGCGGCGATCAACGCCAAGTCGGACTCGCTGATCGGTCTCAAGGAGAACGTGATCATCGGTAAGCTGATCCCGGCCGGCACGGGCCTGTCCCGTTACCGGAACATCCGGGTGGAGCCCACCGAGGAGGCGAAGGCCGCGATGTACTCGGCCGTCGGCTACGACGACATCGACTACTCGCCCTTCGGCAGCGGCTCCGGGCAGGCCGTTCCGCTTGAGGACTACGACTACGGCCCCTACCAGGGCTGAAGGGTCACCCGGGGCGGGGTGGCGGGCGTGTCTGCCCGCCGCCCCGCCCCGCTGTTCCGCCTCGCCTCGCCCGCCTCCGTCCGCCCGGCGCCCTCCCGTGCCGCCGCGGGCGGGCCCGGGGCCCCGCCGTGTCCGCTGGTTTTGACCGCAGCCCGTGGGGTAGGTAGGCTCTGACCTTGTGCCTGGGGTGTTCCCTGCGCTTTTCCAGCCGCATCAGGAACTCCGGGATCTGCATCCGCGCCCCCGCGTCAGCGAGCGGCAGGATTCCGCAGTCTTCGACACACCCGACCGCGTGGGTCGGTGTTGTGGCCCAGGTTAGCTTTATTGAGATCGGCACAGAGAAACCGGAGAAACCGTGCCAACGATCCAGCAGCTGGTCCGCAAGGGCCGGCAGGACAAGGTCGAGAAGAACAAGACGCCGGCGCTTGAGGGTTCCCCCCAGCGGCGCGGCGTCTGCACGCGTGTGTTCACCACCACGCCGAAGAAGCCGAACTCGGCGCTGCGCAAGGTCGCGCGTGTCCGGCTGAGCAACGGGATCGAGGTCACGGCCTACATTCCGGGTGAGAACCACAACCTTCAGGAGCACTCCATCGTGCTGGTGCGCGGTGGCCGTGTGAAGGACCTGCCGGGTGTTCGTTACAAGATCATCCGTGGCTCCCTGGACACCCAGGGCGTCAAGAACCGCAAGCAGGCCCGCAGCCGCTACGGCGCCAAGAAGGAGAAGTAAGCATGCCTCGTAAGGGCCCTGCCCCGAAGCGGCCGGTGCACATCGACCCGGTCTACGGCTCTCCTCTGGTGACCTCCCTGATCAACAAGGTGCTGCTGAACGGCAAGCGCTCCACCGCCGAGCGCATCGTCTACGGCGCCATGGAGGGGCTGCGGGACAAGACCGGCAACGACCCGGTGATCACGCTCAAGCGCGCGCTGGAGAACGTGAAGCCGACCCTTGAGGTGCGTTCCCGCCGTGTCGGTGGCGCGACCTACCAGGTGCCGGTGGAGGTGCGTCCCGGGCGTTCCTCGACGCTCGCGCTGCGCTGGCTCGTGGGGTACTCCCGCGCCCGCCGTGAGAAGACCATGACCGAGCGGCTGATGAACGAGCTGCTCGACGCCTCCAACGGGCTCGGTGCCTCCGTGAAGAAGCGCGAGGACACCCACAAGATGGCCGAGTCCAACAAGGCCTTCGCGCACTACCGCTGGTAGTCGCAACCCCATCGAGACCGAGAGAAGACTGAAGCCAGATGGCTACCACTTCACTTGACCTGGCCAGGGTTCGCAACATCGGGATCATGGCCCACATCGACGCGGGCAAGACGACGACCACCGAGCGCATCCTTTACTACACCGGCGTGAGCTACAAGATCGGTGAGGTTCACGACGGCGCCGCCACGATGGACTGGATGGAGCAGGAGCAGGAGCGCGGCATCACGATCACCTCCGCCGCCACCACCTGCCACTGGCCGCTCGAAGAGGTCGACCACACGATCAACATCATCGACACCCCCGGGCACGTCGACTTCACGGTCGAGGTGGAGCGCTCGCTGCGCGTCCTGGACGGTGCCGTCACGGTGTTCGACGGTGTGGCCGGTGTCGAGCCGCAGTCCGAGACCGTCTGGCGTCAGGCGGACCGCTACGGCGTTCCGCGGATCTGCTTCGTGAACAAGCTGGACCGCACCGGGGCGGACTTCTTCCGCTGCGTCGACATGATCGTCGACCGGCTGAAGGCCACCCCGCTGGTCATGCAGCTGCCGATCGGCGCCGAGGCGGGCTTCAAGGGCGTGATCGACCTCGTCCGCATGAAGGCGCTGGTGTGGTCCGAGGAGACCAAGCTCGGCGAGATGTACGACGTCGTCGACATCCCGGAGGACCTGCGCGGCCAGGCCGAGGAGTGGCACGCCAAGCTGGTCGAGGCCGTCGCGGAGAACGACGAGGAGATGATGGAGCGCTACCTGGAGGGCGAAGAGCCTTCCGTGGAGCAGCTCTACGCGGCCGTCCGCCGCGTCACCCTCGCGTCCACGGGCGCCGAGGGCTCCTCGACCGTGACCCCGGTGTTCTGCGGCACCGCCTTCAAGAACAAGGGCGTGCAGCCCCTGCTCGACGCGGTCGTGCGGTACCTGCCGTCGCCGCTGGACGTCGAGGCCGTCGAGGGCCACTCCCCGCGGGACCCGGAGGAGGTCATCCTCCGCAAGCCGTCCGAGGACGAGCCGCTGGCCGCTCTCGCGTTCAAGATCGCCAGCGACCCGCACCTGGGCAAGCTGACCTTCATCCGCGTCTACTCCGGCGTGCTCACCGCGGGCGCGCAGGTGCAGAACTCCGTCAAGGAGAAGAAGGAGCGGATCGGGAAGATCTACCGCATGCACGCCAACAAGCGTGAGGAGATCGACCGGGTCGGCGCCGGCGACATCGTCGCCGTGATGGGGCTCAAGCAGACCACCACGGGTGAGACGCTGTGCGACGCGGCGAAGCCGGTGATCCTGGAGTCCATGGACTTCCCGGCCCCGGTCATCGAGGTCGCGATCGAGCCCAAGTCCAAGGGCGACCAGGAGAAGCTGGGCATCGCGATCCAGCGGCTGGCCGAGGAGGACCCGTCCTTCCAGGTCAAGGCCGACCAGGAGACCGGTCAGACGATCATCTCGGGCATGGGCGAGCTGCACCTCGACGTGCTGGTCGACCGGATGAAGCGCGAGTTCAAGGTCGAGGCCAACGTCGGCAAGCCGCAGGTCGCCTACCGGGAGACCCTGCGCCGGGCCGTCGAGCGGGTCGACTACACCCACAAGAAGCAGACCGGTGGCTCCGGTCAGTTCGCGAAGGTGCAGATCGCCCTGGAGCCGCTTGAGGGCGACGGGTACGAGTTCGAGAACAAGATCACCGGTGGTCGCATCCCCAGGGAGTACATCCCCTCGGTGGACGCGGGCTGCCAGGAGGCGATGGAGTTCGGCGTGCTCGCCGGCTACCCGCTGACCGGCGTCAAGGTGACCCTGCTCGACGGCGCGTACCACGACGTGGACTCCTCCGAGATGGCCTTCAAGATCGCCGGTTCCATGGCGTTCAAGGAGGCCGCACGGAAGGCCAGCCCCGCACTCCTCGAACCGTTGATGGCCGTGGAGGTCACGACGCCCGAGGATTACATGGGTGACGTCATCGGTGACATCAACTCCCGCCGTGGCCAGATCCAGGCCATGGAGGACCGCAGCGGCGCGAAGGTCGTCAAGGCCCTGGTGCCCCTGTCGGAGATGTTCGGTTACGTCGGTGACCTGCGCAGCAAGACCTCCGGTCGCGCGAGTTACAGCATGCAGTTCGATTCCTACGGTGAGGTTCCCAAGAACGTCGCCGAGGAGATCATCGCGAAGGCCAAGGGCGAGTAACCCCTAAGCTGGAGCAACGGGCACCCGGGGGCGCGAGCCCCCGGTGCCCAAGCCCTTTAGCGAAGCGGTCAAGGGCGTCCCCCTCGGGGTCCTGGCCGGTTCGGTCGACCATCTGAAAACCTCCCGCAAGACGCGGGGGGCGTACAGCACCAGTCCACAGGAGGACCCCAGTGGCGAAGGCGAAGTTCGAGCGGACTAAGCCGCACGTCAACATTGGCACCATCGGTCACATCGACCACGGCAAGACGACGCTTACCGCGGCGATCACCAAGGTGCTGCACGACGCGTACCCGGACCTGAACGAGACGTTCGCGTTCGAGAACATCGACAAGGCTCCTGAGGAGCGGCAGCGCGGTATCACCATCTCCATCGCGCACGTCGAGTACCAGACGGAGAGCCGGCACTACGCCCACGTCGACTGCCCGGGCCACGCTGACTACATCAAGAACATGATCACCGGTGCCGCCCAGATGGACGGCGCCATCCTCGTGGTCGCCGCCACGGACGGCCCGATGCCGCAGACCAAGGAGCACGTGCTCCTGGCCCGCCAGGTGGGTGTGCCGTACATCGTCGTCGCCCTGAACAAGGCCGACATGGTGGACGACGAGGAGATCATGGAGCTCGTCGAGCTTGAGGTCCGTGAGCTGCTCACGGAGTACGAGTTCCCGGGCGACGATGTCCCGGTGGTCAAGGTCTCCGCGCTGAAGGCGCTGGAGGGCGACCCCGAGTGGGCGCAGACCGTTCTTGAGCTGATGAAGGCCGTTGACGAGGCCATCCCGCAGCCGGAGCGCGACATCGACAAGCCGTTCCTCATGCCGATCGAGGACGTCTTCACGATCACCGGCCGCGGCACGGTCGTGACCGGCCGTATCGAGCGCGGTGTCCTGAAGGTCAACGAGACCGTCGACATCATCGGCATCAAGGAAGAGAAGGCCTCGACGACCGTCACCGGCATCGAGATGTTCCGCAAGCTGCTCGACGAGGGCCGCGCCGGCGAGAACGTCGGTCTGCTGCTCCGCGGCATCAAGCGCGAGGACGTCGAGCGCGGTCAGGTCATCATCAAGCCGGGTTCGGTCACGCCGCACACCGAGTTCGAGGCGACCGCGTACATCCTGTCGAAGGACGAGGGTGGCCGTCACACCCCGTTCTTCAACAACTACCGCCCGCAGTTCTACTTCCGGACCACGGACGTGACCGGCGTGGTGCACCTCCCCGAGGGCACCGAGATGGTCATGCCCGGCGACAACACCGACATGCGCGTCGAGCTGATCCAGCCCGTCGCCATGGAGGAGGGCCTGAAGTTCGCCATCCGCGAGGGTGGCCGCACGGTGGGCGCCGGTCAGGTCACCAAGATCGTCAAGTGAACTGACCGCCTGACGCGAGCAGGCACGCGCACGGGCCCCGGCCCGCGGAGTCACATCCGCGAGCCGGGGCCCGTCGTCGTTCCGTGCCGCCCCCTGGTGCCGCCCCCTGGTGCCGCTGCCGCTGCCGCTGCCCGGTGCCCCTCGCGTGCTGCCCGTCGTCCGCTCGGCGCGGATATCGACCGTTCGTCGGAGAAGGCCCGTCCGTGTGCTGACCCGGAGGTGTGACCCTCCTTACATTTCCCGCAGCACAGCGACCAGACAGGAGCCGGTGATGTCGACGACGCGTTCCCGCCCGGGGGCCGAGGGCCCACCGCCCGACGGCGATCTGGAGAGCCGTTCGGTGAGCATGCACGCCGATCCGCGCTTCGTGGAGCTGCGGTCCCGGCTGCTGCGGTTCGTGGTGCCCGCGAGCATCGTCTTCCTCGCCTGGTACCTGCTGTACGTGCTGCTGTCCGCGTACGCCGACGGCTTCATGTCGACGAAGGTCGTCGGCAGCGCGAACGTGGCGCTGTTCTTCGGCCTGGCCCAGTTCGTCACGACCTTCACCATCGCGGTGCTGTACTCGCGGTACGCCTCCCGGCGCTTCGACGGGCTCGCCGACGAGCTGCGCGATGAGCTTGAGGGCCCGGCTGCCGGGACCGTTCCCGGCGCGCGGAAGGGGGAGGGCGCGTGATCACGCTCGCGGAGGAGAGCGCGTCGCAGGAACGGCTGATCACCGTCATCCTGTTCGCCGCGCTGATCGCCCTGACGCTCGGCGTCACCGTGTGGGCGAGCAGGCAGACCAAGTCGGCCACGGACTTCCACTCGGGCGGGCGCGGGTTCACCGGCATCCAGAACGGCTTCGCCATCGGCGGCGACTACATGTCGGCCGCCTCGTTCCTCGGCATCGCCGGCACGATCGCCCTGTTCGGCTACGACGGCTTCCTGTACTCGATCGGCTTCCTCGTGGCCTGGCTGGTGGCGCTGCTGCTGGTCGCGGAGCTGCTGCGGAACTCCGGCCGCTTCACGATGGCCGACGTCGTGTCCTACCGGATGCGGCAGCGCCCGGTGCGCACGGCGGCCTCGGTCTCCACGCTCACGGTGTCCATCTTCTACCTGCTGGCGCAGATGGTCGGCGCGGGCGCGCTGGTGGCGCTGCTGCTCGGCATCGAGGAGGGCGAGACCTACCTCGGGATGAGCTCGGACGTCGCCAAGATCGTCGGCATCGTCGTGGTCGGCATCCTGATGGTGACCTACGTGTCGTTCGGCGGCATGACCGGCACCAC
This sequence comes from Streptomyces marincola, assembly GCF_020410765.1. NCBI lineage: Bacteria > Bacillati > Actinomycetota > Actinomycetes > Kitasatosporales > Streptomycetaceae > Streptomyces > Streptomyces marincola. The sequence continues at coordinate 4,319,675 of NZ_CP084541.1, forward strand.
GTGGGTGCAGATCATCAAGGCCGTGATGCTCATGGCCGGCGCCCTGCTGGTCACGCTGCTCGTGCTGGCGATCTACGACTTCGACTTCGGCTCGCTGATGAACGACGCGGCGGCGGCCAGCGGCGCGGGGGACGCGTTCCTCGAACCGGGCCAGCGGTACGGCGTCGAAGTGCCGGGGGACGCCTGGCAGACCCTGGTCAACAAGCTTGACCTGATCAGCCTCGGACTCGCGCTCGTGCTCGGCACCGCGGGGCTGCCGCACATCCTGATCCGCTTCTACACCGTGCCCGACTCCAAGACCGCGCGGAAGTCGGTCAACTGGGCCATCGGCATCATCGGCACCTTCTACCTGCTGACCCTGGTGCTCGGCTTCGGCGCCGCCGCCATCGTCGGCCACGAGGCCATCACCGAGCAGAACGCGGCGGGCAACACGGCCGCGCCGCAGCTCGCCGAGGCCGTCGGCGACCACTTCGGCGGCGACTTCTGGGGCGCGGTGATGCTCGCGTTCATCGCCGCGGTGGCGTTCGCGACGATCCTCTCCACGGTCGCCGGGCTCACCATCGCGTCCTCGTCCTCGCTCGCGCACGACTTCTACAACAGCGTGCTGCGCAAGGGGAAGGCGAGCGAACGCGAGGAGGTGCGGGTGGCGAGGTTCGCGGCGATCGGCGTGGGCGCGGTGTCCATCGTGCTCGCCGTCTTCGCGCAGAACCTGAACGTCGCGTTCCTGGTGGCGCTGGCGTTCGCGATCGCCGCCTCGGCGAACCTGCCGACGATCCTGCTCAGCCTGTTCTGGCGGCGCTTCAACACCCGCGGTGCCGTGGCCGGCATCTACGGCGGGCTGATCAGCGCCGTGGGCCTGGTGTTCTTCTCGCCCGTGGTCTCGGGCAAGGGCGTGGACGCCTCGGGCAACAACCTGTCGCTGTTCCCCGAGAGCATCGATTTCCACTGGTTCCCGCTGGAGAACCCGGGCCTCGTCTCCATCCCCATCGGCCTGCTCTGCGCGATCATCGGCACGCTCACGTCCAAGGAGGCCGACGCCGAGAAGTTCGCCAGGCTCCAGGTCCGCGCGCTCACCGGCGCGGGCGCCGAGCGCGCCGCCGACCACTGAGGCGGCCCTCCTCAGGCCGCCTTCCGGCCGGGTTTCCCCGCCCGGCCCTCCCCGCCCGGGGCCCCGAGCTTCCCCTCTCGGGGCCCCGGGCACCGTTGTGTGCGCGCGGGCGCGCGCCCGCGCGCACACAACGGTGCCCGCGCGGGCCCGGGGCCTGGCGGGCGCGGCGGGCGCGCGGTTGACGCCGCCCGGCCGGTGCGGCACGGTCGCGCGCGGTCCCGGCCGTCACCCGTTCCGGTGGTCGCGGACCGTGTGAAACGGTGAACGCGGGGGCAAGTTAGCCCCTCCGAAGTGGGGACTTTGTGTAATCGACTGACCGCGCACCGCTGATGGCGTAACACTGGGCGCATGAAAGATCACCGGAATGGCCCACCGCGCCATCTGACGTTCCGGGTGACCCACCGGGCCGACCCCGTTTCCGAGGTCACCGAGCAGGACACGATCGAGGCCGCCGAGCGGTACCCGCACATCGTCATCAGGGGCCCGGTCTTCGGCTTCGCGGAGCAGCGGCGCGAGGACGGCCCGGCGTGGCGCCTGCTGAACGACGTGTCCGACGGCTTCGCGCAGCACTCGCGGGACGGGCTGAACTCGTACCTGTGGTTCAAGGCCAAGGACGAGACCCGCCCGGGCGACCCGCTGCGCGAGCAGCTGCTGGCCGCGGTGGCCAGGCTGGAGACCGAGCCGGTGAACGAGCTGCGGGTGGGGGACACCAGGTACCGGATCGTGCGCGGCGACGAGTTCGCGCGGATCGGCCCCGACGGCCTTGAGGGCCCGCGGCCCACCGACCCCGACGACCCCGTGCGCGACCTGGCCGAGCGCCGCGACCGGGAGGCGGCGAGCCGCACCCGGGGGTTCGTCATCGACCACGCGAGCCCGACCGGAGTCATGGAGAGCATCCAGCGGATGGAGCTGCTCCCGCTGCATTACGAGGCCAAGCGGATCCCGCGGCACATCAGGGAGGACTCGCGGCGGGCGCTGACCACCCACCCCGGGCTCGTGCTGCTGCCCGCCACGTTCACGTTCGCCGAGCGGAAGTCCACGTCCTGGGAGCCGATGGCCACCCTCCAGTCCACGCCCCAGGAGGCGCGCGCCACGCTGTACAACTACCTGGCCGAGTTCCTGCCCAAGCTGGAGCAGGGGGTGTCGGCCGCCGACGCGGAGGTCTACGCGCGCGCCGCCGAGGAGTACAGGGCGGGGCCGGCCGACGAGCTGTGCGTGCTGGGCCGGCGCTTCCGCGTCATCCGCGTCGAGCGGCTGATGCGGATCGGCCCGGACGGCCCCGAGCCGCCCCGCGCCTCGGACGAGGACCCGTACGGACCGATGCAACTGCACCCGCCGCTCGCTGAGGTGGAGGCCAGGGAGCGGCAGCGCAAGCCCTCGGCGGGCCCGGCACCCGCGGGGGAGCCCGACGCGGCGGGCGCCGACGGCGACGCGGCCCGCGGCGCCTGAGCGGGAACGGGCGGGGCGCGGGCGCGCCCGCGCCCCCGGGCGGCAGCCGGCCGCCGCCCGGGGCTTACTGGGCCGGGCCCCGCTCGGCTAGGTTCGGGCCATGCTGGACCGGATGCGCCGGGAGCGGAGCGACGACGCCCTGACCGCCAGGGTGCTCGCCGCCGTGCACAAGATCGACGCGGACCTCCACGACGGCCTCGGCGGCCGGGGCGCGCCCTCGGCCGCCCGCCGGCTGCGCCGGCTGCTCGCGGCAGGCTCCGTCGTGCTCGCCGACCTCAACGGCCCCGTGGCCGTGGCGGGCCAGGCGCCGGACGAGGCGGAGTTCACCGCGCTGCTCGGCCAGGTCTACGAGCACGCGACGCAGGCGCACCGGCCGCCGTGGACGGCCGTTCCGCTGATCGTCGCGGGCGAGTTGTCCGGCGCGCTGGCCGTGCGCGAGGGCGGCGACGCCGAACTGCCCGCGGTGGCCGCGCTCGTGGCCCGCTCCCTCGACCACGCGGCGCTGCGCAGGGCCAGGAGCCGGATCGCGCAGGCCGACCTGCGCACGCTGCGGGCGCAGATCTCGCCGCACTTCCTGCACAACGCGCTCGCGGTCATCGGCGCCAGGATCAGGACGGAGCCCGACCGCGCGCGCATGCTGCTGAACGACTTCGCCGACTACCTGCGCTACAGCTTCTCGACCCAGGGCGACTACGCCACGGTCGCCGACGAACTCCAGGCGGTGCAGACCTACTTGGAGCTCCAGCGGGCCCGTTTCGACGACCGCATGGAACTGACCGTGCGCATGGCACCCGAGGTGCTGCCCGTCGCCCTGCCCTTCCTGGTCATCCAGCCGATCGTGGAGAACGCCGTCCGGCACGGCCTCGAACCCAAGCCGGGCCCGGGAGCCATCAGCGTCTCCGGCTTCGGCGAGGGCCCCCTGTGCGTGATCGAGGTGGAGGACGACGGGGTCGGGATGGACCCCGCGTTCGCCCAGGCGGTCCTGGCCGGGGAACGCCCGCGCCGGGCCGGCGCCGCCCCGGACGGTGGCCGCAAGGGAGTCGGGCTCGCGAACGTCGACCAGCGGCTGCGCACCGTGTACGGCGCGGAGTACGGGCTGGTGATCGAGACGGCGCCGGGCAGCGGCACCCGGGTCGTGGTGCGGGTGCCGCGTTTCATGCGAGGAGTGGTCGCGAATTGAGGAACGTGCTGCGGGCCCTCGTGGTCGAGGACGAGGCGTCCACCCGGAGGGAGCTGGCGGCGATGCTCGCCGCCCTGCCCGAGATCGGCCCGGTCAGCCAGGCCGACGGCGGGGAGGCGGCCGTGCGGCTGCTCGGCACGGAGACCTTCGACGCCGCGTTCCTCGACATCTCCATGCCCGGCCTCGACGGCATGGAGGTCGCCCGGGTCCTGAGCGTGCTCTCGGCGCCGCCGGCCATCGTGTTCGTCACCGCGTCAGAGCACCACGCGGTGGACGCGTTCGGCATCGGAGCGGCCGACTACCTGCTCAAGCCGGTGCGGCCCGAGCGGCTCGCGGAGGCGGTGGCCAGGGTCGGCGCGCTGCGGCGCCCCGGACCGGCGCAGGGGGCGGCGGGGGCGGCCGAGGAGCTGTCCGTGGTCCAGATCGAGACCGGGCGGCAGACCGTCTTCGTGCACCGCGACGACATCCAGTTCGCCGAGGCGCACGGCGACTACGTCCGCCTGCACACGGCCGCCGGGTCGCACCTGATCCGGCTGTCCCTGACCTACCTGGAGGAGGTGTGGGCCGAGGCCGGCTTCGTCCGCGCCCACCGCGGCTACCTGGTCGCCGTCGGCTGGGTCAAGGACCTGCGGGTCTCCAGCGCCTCCGGGCTGCTCGCCAGGACCCCGGCCGGCGACGTCCCGGTCAGCCGGCGGCACTCCAGGGCGCTGAAGGAACGGTTGCTCGCCGCCGTCCGGGACGACGCCGGCCGGGGCGGGCCAGGGCCGCCGGGCGGCGGCCGGGGCCGCGGGGGCGCGGGCGGGGCCTGACCCGAGGACCGGCGCGGAGAACGGCGGTGGATCGACCGCCGTCATCGGGAACGATCGGAGGACGACCGGGAGATGAGGGGGAGGGGCGGGGCATGAGCGGGGGACGGCCGGGGGACGGGCCCGGCGTGGGCCGGGCATGAGCGGGGCGCCGCGGCGGGTGCGGGTGACGAGCCCGCAGACCAGGATCGCGCTGTCGCGCGGGCACCGGCCGCCGCAGCACCTGCTGCCGCTGCCGGAACCGGGCTCCGACGACGCCGAGGCGCTGGCCGCGGCGCGCGGCGTCTTCGCCAGGCAGCGCCGGCTCGCGGTCCGCACGCTGTGCGCGCTGGGGCTGCTGCTGTTCGGGCTGAGCGGCCTGCTCGGCGGGCTCCCCGTGCTCGGCCGGGTGACGGCCTGGGGCATCCCGGTGTCCTGGCTGCTGCTGATGGCCGCGAGTTACCCGCTGCTGCTGGTCATCGCCGTGCTGCACGTCCGGGCCGCGGAACGGATCGAACGCGGATGACAGGACTGCTCGCGATCGGGCTGCTGTTCGCCGCCAGCATGGCCATCGGCGTCCACGGGGTGCGCGCCACCCGCCTGACCACCCCCGACTTCCTCGTGGCCTCGCGCCGGGTCACGCCGGGCCTGAACGCCATGGCCATCGCGGGCGAGTACGTGTCCGCCGCCTCGGTGCTCGGCCTCGCCGGGCTGATGCTCAAGAACGGCATCGGCAGCCTGTGGTACGCCGTCGGCTTCACCGCGGGCTACGTCGCGGTCGCCGCCCTGGTCGCTGGGCCCATGCGGCGCTCGGGCGCGTACACGGTGCCGGACTTCGCGGACTACCGGCTCGGCTCCGAGGCGATCCGCAAGCTGTGCGCGGTCATCGTCCTGGTGATCATGTGGCTGTACCTGGTGCCGCAGTTCAAGGGCGCGGGCATGGTGCTGCACCTGGTCAGCGGCACGCCGTACTGGGTGGGCGTGGTGCTGGCCGGCGCGGTGGTGAGCGTGTCGATCGCGGCCGGCGGCATGCGGTCGGCGACGTACGTGCAGGGCTTCCACTACGTCGTCAAGCTGCTGTTCATCGCGGTGCCCGCGATCTTCCTCGTCGTGCACGCCGGGGCGGACGCGCGCGCCGAGGCGTTGCGCATGGACGTCTCCGAGTGGAGCCGGCCGCTGCTCGACCTGGAGGGCTCGGGGCAGCCGCTGCTCGCGACCTGGTCGGTGCTGCTGGCCACCACGCTCGGCGCGGTCGGCCTGCCGCACGTCATCATGCGCTTCCACACCAGCGCGACGGCCAGGGCCGCCCGCCGCGTCGCGGTCGGCGTGATCGTGCTGCTCGGCGTCTTCTACCTCTTTCCCGCGGTCTACGGGCTGCTCGGCCGGGTGTTCACGCCAGGACTGGTCCGCGGCGGCGACACCGACACGGTGACGGTCGTCCTGCCGGGGGAGATCGTGCCGGGCGGTTGGGGGGCGGTGCTGACCGCCATCGTCGCGGCCGGGGCGTTCGCCGCGTTCCTCTCCACCTCGTCCGGGCTGCTGATGGCGCTGGCCGGGGGCCTGTCGCACGACCTGTCGCGGGCGAGCGTGCCCCGGCTGCGGCTCGCGGTGGCCGCCGGCGCGCTGGTCGCGGTGCTGCTCTCGCTGCCCGCACGGAGCGTGGACATCAACGTGGCGGTGGGCTGGGCGTTCGCGGTGGCCGCCTCGACGTTCTGCCCGCTGCTCGTGCTCGGCATCTGGTGGCGGGGGCTGACCACGGCCGGCGCGGCGGCCGGTCTCGCCGCGGGCGTCTGCGCCGCGACGGGCGCCGCGCTGGCCTCGGTGCTGACCGACCCAGGACCCGGCTGGCTGGTCGTGCTGCTCGCGCAGCCCGCGGCCTGGACCGTACCCCTTGCGTTCGCCGTAATGATTGTGGTATCGCTGCTCGGGCGTCCGCCGGAGTGGGCGGAACGGGCCGTGCTGCGGCTCCACGCGCCGGGACCGGCAGAGGCCGAGGGGGGTCCCTGAAGGCGCCCGGGGGGCGCGTGGGGGCGGGCGTGGAGGCGCCCGGAGGCGCGGAGAATCGGGGCACCCGGTCGGCCGGGCCCGATTGGCATGGGTGGCGACCCATATGGCACACTGACCAGGTTGCTCGGTTGAGAGCCGATGCCGCGCGCCTCCCGCCGGGAGGACCGGAAGCGAGTCCCACTGTATTCGTCGCCCCATATATGCCCTGGTCACAGCGGTAGAGGCGGAAATACCGGGATCTTCCGGGAAGCGTTGGCGGGGTATCGACCAGGCGCCCGGTGGAAGTTCTCCCCCCACTCCTCGCAGAGGAAACCTCCCCCGGCCAAGTGGCCGGGAGGTGCCTTCAGCGGCGAACTCTGGGAACGAGTGCGACACACCCGACCGCGTGGGTCGGAGCGAGGGGGAGGTGCGGCCCCGGGTTCCAGAGCGTTGACGAGAGACAGGACTACGAAGTAGCCATGGCGGGACAGAAGATCCGCATTCGGCTCAAGGCCTACGACCACGAGGTCATCGACAACTCGGCGAAGAAGATCGTCGAGACGGTGACCCGTACGGGAGCGTCGGTCGCGGGCCCGGTGCCGCTGCCCACTGAGAAGAACGTGTACTGCGTCATCAAGTCGCCGCACAAGTACAAGGACTCGCGCGAGCACTTCGAGATGCGCACCCACAAGCGGCTGATCGACATCCTCGACCCCACCCCCAAGACCGTTGACTCGCTGATGCGCCTGGACCTTCCGGCCGGCGTCGACATCGAGATCAAGCTCTGAGAGGCGCGGAAGAGAGATGACCAAGCAGATCAAGGGCGTCCTGGGCGAGAAGCTCGGCATGACCCAGGTCTGGGACGACAACAACCGCGTCGTTCCCGTGACCGTGGTCAAGGCCGGGCCCTGTGTCGTCACCCAGGTCCGTACCAACGACAGGGACGGCTACGAGTCCGTCCAGATCGCGTTCGGCGAGATCGACCCGCGCAAGGTGAACCGGCCGCTCAAGGGCCACTTCGCCAAGGCCGACGTCACTCCCCGCCGCCACCTGGTGGAGATCCGCACCGGGGACGCCTCCGAATACACCCTCGGCCAGGAAGTCACCGCCGAGGTGTTCGAGTCCGGCGTCCGGGTCGACGTGACCGGCACCAGCAAGGGCAAGGGCACCGCGGGTGTCATGAAGCGCCACGGCTTCGGCGGCCTCGGCGCCTCGCACGGCACCCAGCGCAAGCACCGCTCGCCCGGCTCCATCGGCGGTTGCGCCACCCCGGGCCGCGTGTTCAAGGGCCTGCGCATGGCCGGCCGCATGGGCAACGAGCGCGTCACCACCCAGAACCTGACCGTCCACGCCGTTGACGCGGAGAAGGGCCTGCTGCTCATCAAGGGCGCGGTGCCCGGCCCCAACGGCGGCCTCGTCCTGGTCCGCACCGCGGCCAAGGGGGCCTGATCCCATCATGAGCACCGTTGACATCCTTTCGCCGGCCGGCGAGAAGACCGGGACCGTCGAACTCCCCGCGGAGATCTTCGACGCGCGGGTCAGCATTCCGCTGATCCACCAGGTCGTCGTCGCCCAGCTGGCCGCTGCCCGCCAGGGCACGCACAAGACGAAGACCCGTGGCGAGGTCCGCGGCGGCGGCAAGAAGCCGTACCGCCAGAAGGGCACAGGACGGGCCCGTCAGGGCTCCGTGCGCGCCCCGCAGTTCGCCGGCGGTGGCGTCGTGCACGGCCCCGTGCCGCGCGACTACACCCAGCGCACCCCGAAGAAGATGAAGGCCGCCGCGCTGCGCGGTGCCCTCACCGACCGGGCGCGCAACGAGCGCATCCACATCGTCACCGGCGTCGTGGACGGCGAGGTCTCGACCAAGTCCGCCCGCACCCTCCTCGGCAAGATCAGCGACCGCAAGAAGGTCCTGCTCGTCGCGGAGCGCACCGACGAGGCCGCGTGGCTCTCGGCCCGCAACCTGCCGCAGGTGCACCTCCTCGACCCGGGCCAGCTGAACACGTACGACGTGCTCGACTCCGACGACGTCGTGTTCACCAAGGCCGCCTTCGACCGCTTCGTGGCCGCCCGCGCCGCCGACAAGGTCGCGTTCGACAAGAAGCCCGAAGGGAGTGAGGCGTGATGACCGACGTCGCGGTCACCGACATCTCCAGCAAGCACTTCCCGGACCCGCACGACATCCTGATCAAGCCCGTGGTGTCCGAGAAGAGCTACGCGCTGCTCGACGAGAACAAGTACACGTTCATCGTCGACCCGCGAGCCAACAAGACCCAGATCAAGCAGGCCGTCCAGGCGGTCTTCTCGGTCAAGGTCACCTCGGTCCACACCATCAACCGGCAGGGCAAGCGCAAGCGCACCCGCACCGGTTTCGGCAGGCGTGCCAGCACCAAGCGCGCCATCGTGACCCTCGCCGAGGGCGACAGCATCGACATCTTCGGCGGTCCGGTCGCCTCCTGACGGGGGCGCCGATCCGTCCGATACCGGACGAGGACTAAGAAATGGGAATCCGCAAGTACAAGCCGACGACTCCGGGCCGTCGAGGCGCCAGCGTCGCCGACTTCGTCGAGGTCACGCGGTCCACGCCGGAGAAGTCGCTGGTCCGCCCCCTGCACAGCAAGGGTGGCCGGGACAACGCCGGTCGCGTAGCCGTCCGCCACCAGGGCGGCGGTCACAAGCGCGCCTACCGTGTCATCGACTTCCGTCGGCACGACAAGGACGGTGTGCCCGCGAAGGTCGCGCACATCGAGTACGACCCGAACCGCACGGCCCGCATCGCGCTGCTGCACTACGCGGACGGCGAGAAGCGCTACATCATCGCGCCGGCGCACCTCAAGCAGGGCGACCGCGTGGAGAACGGCGCCGGCGCCGACATCAAGCCCGGCAACAACCTGCCGCTGCGCAACATCCCGGTGGGTACCGTCATCCACGCCATCGAGCTCCAGCCCGGTGGCGGCGCGAAGTTCGCGCGTTCCGCCGGCGCCTCGGTGCAGCTGCTCGCCAAGGAGGGCCGCATGGCCCACCTGCGCATGCCCTCGGGCGAGATCCGCCTGGTCGACGTCCGCTGCCGCGCCACCGTCGGCGAGGTCGGCAACGCCGAGCAGTCGAACATCAACTGGGGCAAGGCCGGCCGGATGCGCTGGAAGGGCGTCAGGCCGAGCGTCCGCGGCGTCGTGATGAACCCGGTCGACCACCCGCACGGTGGTGGCGAGGGCCGGACCTCGGGTGGTCGCCACCCGGTCTCGCCCTGGGGCAAGAAGGAAGGGCGTACGCGTTCGCCGAAGAAGGCGAGCAACAAGTACATCGTCCGCCGCCGCAAGACGAACAAGAAGCGCTAGGAGCAGGCCAGGATGCCGCGCAGTCTCAAGAAGGGACCCTTCGTCGACGACCACCTGATCAAGAAGGTGGACGCGCAGAACGAAGCCGGTACCAAGAACGTCATCAAGACCTGGTCGCGCCGCTCGATGATCGTCCCGGCGATGCTGGGCCACACCATCGCCGTGCACGACGGCCGTAAGCACGTCCCGGTGTTCATCAACGAGTCGATGGTCGGCCACAAGCTCGGCGAGTTCGCACCGACCCGCACCTTCCGCGGCCACGTCAAGGACGACCGCAAGTCGCGGCGGCGCTGAGCGAGGTTGCTGACCATGACTGACACTGAAGGGACGACCATGGAAGCCAGGGCTATCGCGCGGTACATCCGCGTCACGCCCATGAAGGCCCGCCGTGTGGTGGACCTCATCCGTGGGCTGAACGCCTCGGAGGCTCAGGCGGTCCTGCGCTTCGCCCCGCAGGCCGCGAGCGTGCCCGTGGGGAAGGTGCTCGACAGCGCCATCGCCAACGCGGCGCACAACTACAACCACACGGACGTCGACAGCCTCTACGTGAAGGAGGCGTACGTCGACGAGGGCCCGACCCTGAAGCGGTTCCGGCCGCGTGCCCAGGGCCGCGCCTACCGGATCCGTAAGCGGACCAGCCACATCACGGTGGTCGTCGGCAGCAAGGAAGGGACCCGGTAATGGGCCAGAAGGTAAACCCGCACGGGTTCCGTCTCGGCGTCACGACCGACTTCAAGTCGCGCTGGTACGCCGACAAGCTGTACAAGGACTACGTCAAGGAAGACGTCGCGATCCGCCGCATGCTCACCCAGGGCATGGAGCGCGCCGGCATCTCCAAGGTGGAGATCGAGCGCACGCGCGACCGCGTCCGCGTCGACGTCCACACCGCCCGGCCCGGCATCGTCATCGGCCGCCGCGGCGCGGAGGCCGACCGGCTGCGCGGCAACCTGGAGAAGCTGACCGGCAAGCAGATCCAGTTCAACATCCTTGAGGTCAAGAACCCCGAGCTGGACGCCCAGCTGGTGGCCCAGGCGGTCGCCGAGCAGCTGTCCTCCCGTGTCTCGTTCCGGCGTGCCATGCGCAAGTCGATGCAGAGCACGATGAAGGCCGGTGCCAAGGGCATCAAGATCCAGTGCGGCGGTCGTCTCGGCGGCGCCGAGATGTCCCGCTCCGAGTTCTACCGCGAGGGCCGGGTGCCCCTGCACACGCTGCGCGCCAACGTGGACTACGGCTTCTTCGAGGCCCGCACCACCTTCGGCCGCATCGGTGTCAAGGTCTGGATCTACAAGGGCGACGTGAAGAACATCGCCGAGGTCCGTGCCGAGAACGCCGCGGCCCGCGCGGGCAACCGCCCCGCGCGCGGTGGTGGCGCCGGCGGCGACCGCCCGTCCCGCGGTCGTGGCGAGCGCGGCGGCCGTGGTGGCCGCAGGCCGCAGCAGCAGACCGCGGCGCAGGGTGCCGAGGCTCCCAAGGCCGAGGCCCCCGCCGCTGCCGCTCCGGCCACCGAGAGCACGTCGGGAACGGAGAGCTGAGACCATGCTGATTCCTCGCAAGGTCAAGTACCGCAAGCAGCACCACCCCAAGCGCAGTGGGGCGGCGAAGGGCGGCACCGAGGTCGCCTTCGGTGAGTACGGCATCCAGGCCGTCACCGGCGCCTACGTGACGAACCGGCAGATCGAGGCCGCGCGTATCTCGATGACCCGGCACATCAAGCGTGGCGGCAAGGTCTGGATCAACATCTACCCGGACCGCCCGCTGACCAAGAAGCCGGCCGAGACCCGCATGGGTTCCGGCAAGGGCTCGCCGGAGTGGTGGGTGGCGAACGTCAAGCCGGGACGCGTGATGTTCGAGCTGTCCTACCCGAACGAGAAGATCGCTCGTGAGGCGCTGATCCGCGCCGCGCACAAGCTCCCGATGAAGTGCCGGATCGTCCGGCGCGAGGCAGGTGAGGCGTGATGGCTGCCGGTACCAAGCCCGCCGAGCTGCGGGAGCTGAACAACGAGGAGCTCGTTGTGAAGCTGCGCGAGGCGAAGGAGGAGCTCTTCAGGCTCCGCTTCCAGGCGGCGACCGGCCAGCTGGAGAACAACAGCCGGCTCAAGGTCGCCCGCAAGGACATCGCCCGGATCTACACCGTCATGCAGGAGCGCGCGCTCGGCATCGAGTCGGTGGAGCCCGTCGCCGAGGCGGTGGAGAACGCCTGATGAGTGAGAAGACTGTGACTGAGACGACGACTGAGCGCGGCCGGCGGAAGACCCGCGAGGGTCTGGTCGTCAGCGACAAGATGGACAAGACCGTCGTTGTCGCTGTCGAGGACCGGGTCAAGCACGCCCTGTACGGCAAGATCATCCGCCGGACGAGCAAGCTCAAGGCGCACGACGAGCAGAACGCCGCCGGCGTCGGTGACCGCGTTCTTCTGATGGAGACCCGTCCGCTTTCCGCGACCAAGCGCTGGCGCGTCGTGGAGATTCTGGAGAAGGCGAAGTAACCAATGATCCAGCAGGAGTCGCGACTGCGCGTCGCCGACAACACGGGTGCGAAGGAGATCCTCTGCATTCGTGTTCTCGGCGGATCCGGGCGCCGCTACGCGGGCATCGGTGACGTCATCGTGGCCACCGTCAAGGACGCGATCCCCGGTGGCAACGTCAAGAAGGGCGATGTCGTCAAGGCCGTCATCGTGCGCGCCGTCAAGGAGCGCCGGCGTCCCGACGGTTCGTACATCCGCTTCGACGAGAACGCCGCCGTCATTCTGCGGAACGACGGTGACCCCCGTGGCACCCGTATCTTCGGCCCGGTGGGCCGTGAGCTGCGCGAGAAGAAGTTCATGAAGATCATCTCGCTCGCGCCGGAGGTGCTGTGAGCATGAAGATCAAGAAGGGTGACCTGGTCCAGGTCATCACCGGCAAGGACAAGGGCAAGCAGGGCAAGGTCATCGTCGCCTACCCGCGCGAGGACCGGGTCCTGGTCGAGGGTGTCAACCGGGTCAAGAAGCACGTGAAGGCCGGCACGACCCAGCGCGGTTCCAAGACCGGTGGCATCATCACGACCGAGGCCCCGATCCACGTGAGCAACGTCGCGCTCGTGGTGGAGAAGGACGGCAAGAAGGTCACCACCAGGATCGGATACCGCTTCGACGACGAAGGCAACAAGATCCGCGTTGCCCGCCGGACCGGTGAGGACATCTGATGACCACTGCCACCACCGCCCCCGCGCCGCGCCTGAAGGCGCGCTACCGGGAAGAGATCGCGGGCAAGCTGCGTGACGAGTTCTCCTACGAGAACGTCATGCAGGTGCCGGGACTGACCAAGATCGTGGTCAACATGGGTGTGGGCGAGGCCGCCCGCGACTCCAAGCTGATCGAGGGCGCCGTGCGCGACCTCGCCACGATCACGGGCCAGAAGGCCACCGTGACCAAGGCCCGCAAGTCCATCGCGCAGTTCAAGCTGCGCGAGGGCCAGCCGATCGGCGCGCACGTCACGCTGCGCGGCGACCGGATGTGGGAGTTCCTCGACCGGCTGCTGTCGCTCGCGCTGCCGCGCATCCGCGACTTCCGCGGCCTGTCGCCCAAGCAGTTCGACGGCCGGGGCAACTACACGTTCGGTCTCACGGAGCAGGTCATGTTCCACGAGATCGACCCCGACCGCATCGACCGCGTCCGCGGTATGGACATCACCGTCGTCACCACGGCGAACACCGACGAGGAAGGCCGCAGCCTGCTGCGGCACCTCGGATTCCCCTTCAAGGAGGCGTGAGCTGTGGCGAAGAAGGCTCTGATCGCCAAGGCCGCCCGCAAGCCGAAGTTCTCCGTGCGTGGCTACACGCGCTGCCAGCGCTGTGGCCGCCCGCACTCCGTGTACCGCAAGTTCGGTTTGTGCCGGGTGTGCCTGCGTGAGATGGCGCACCGCGGTGAACTGCCGGGCGTCACGAAGAGCTCCTGGTAAAACCGACTACGCCGTAGGTCCCGCGTGTGTGGATGTACACGGACGAGGAAACCCCGGCGAGAGAGGCCGAAGGCCGTTTCATGACCATGACCGATCCGATCGCAGACATGCTGACCCGTCTGCGGAACGCGAACTCGGCGTACCACGACTCCGTCGTGATGCCGCACAGCAAGATCAAGTCGCACATCGCGGAGATCCTCCAGCAGGAGGGCTACATCACCGGCTGGAAGACCGAGGACGCCCAGGTGGGCAAGCACCTCGTGCTTGAGCTGAAGTACGGCCCCAACCGCGAGCGCTCGATCGCCGGCATCAAGCGGATCTCGAAGCCGGGCCTTCGGGTCTACGCGAAGTCCACCAGTCTGCCGAAGGTGCTCGGCGGCCTCGGCGTGGCGATCATCTCCACGTCCAACGGCCTGCTCACCGACAAGCAGGCGCAGAAGAAGGGCGTGGGCGGGGAAGTCCTCGCCTACGTCTGGTGACGAAGGGAACGGAGGAAAAGCCATGTCGCGAATTGGCAAGCAGCCGATCCCGGTCCCCGCGGGCGTGGACATCAGCATCGACGGCCGCACGGTCGCGGTGAAGGGCCCCAAGGGCAGCCTGTCCCACACGATCGCGTCGCCGATCGAGGTGGCTCGTGGTGACGACGGCGCCATTCTGGTGACGCGTCCCAACGACGAGAACCGCAACCGCGCGCTCCACGGCCTGTCCCGCACGCTGGTGGCCAACATGATCATCGGCGTGACGCAGGGGTACGTGAAGAAGCTGGAGATCAACGGCGTCGGTTACCGCGTGCAGGCCAAGGGCTCGAACCTTGAGTTCTCGCTCGGCTACAGCCACCCGATCGTGGTGGAGCCGCCGGAAGGCATCACGTTCAAGGTCGAGAACCAGACCCGGTTCAGCGTCGAGGGCATCGACAAGCAGAAGGTCGGCGAGGTCGCTGCGAACATCCGCAAGCTGCGCAAGCCGGACCCGTACAAGGCCAAGGGCGTGAAGTACGAGGGCGAAGTCATCCGCCGCAAGGTCGGAAAGGCTGGTAAGTAGCCATGGCATACGGCTTGAAGATCGCCAAGGGCGACGCGCGCAAGCGGACCGCTGCCAAGCGCCGGCACGTGCGCATCCGCAAGAAGATCTCGGGCACCGCCCAGCGCCCGCGGCTGGTCGTGACGCGTTCCAACCGTCACATGGTGGCGCAGGTCGTGGACGACACGGCCGGGCACACGGTCGCCTCCGCCTCCTCGCTGGATGTCTCCATCCGGGGCAACGAGGGCGACAAGAGCGACAAGGCCAAGCAGGTCGGCGCGCTCGTCGCGGAGCGGGCCAAGGCCGCCGGTGTCGAGGCGGTCGTGTTCGACCGCGGTGGCAACCGGTACGCCGGCCGTGTCGCCGCGCTGGCCGACGCCGCACGCGAGGCTGGGCTCAAGTTCTGAGCCGGTCCCGTCGACAGAATCGAGAGAGGTAATTCCAATGGCTGGACCCCAGCGCCGCGGTGGCGGCGCCGGTGGCGAGCGGCGGGACCGTAAGGGCCGGGACGGCGGCGCTGCCGCCGAGAAGACCGCGTACGTCGAACGCGTCGTCGCGATCAACCGCGTCGCCAAGGTTGTGAAGGGTGGTCGTCGCTTCAGCTTCACCGCGCTGGTCGTGGTGGGCGACGGTGACGGCACCGTGGGTGTCGGTTACGGCAAGGCCAAGGAGGTGCCGGCCGCCATCGCCAAGGGTGTGGAGGAGGCCAAGAAGCACTTCTTCAAGGTCCCCCGCATCCAGGGCACCATCCCGCACCCGATCCAGGGCGAGGAGGCGGCGGGCATCGTCCTGCTGAAGCCGGCCTCCCCGGGTACCGGTGTGATCGCGGGTGGTCCCGTGCGCGCCGTGCTGGAGTGCGCGGGCATCCACGACGTGCTCAGCAAGTCACTCGGATCAGCGAACCCGATCAACATCGTGCACGCCACGGTGGCCGCTCTTAAGGGTCTTCAGCGCCCCGAGGAGATCGCCGCGCGCCGTGGGCTGCCCCTGGAGGACGTGGCCCCGGCCGCGCTGCTGCGGGCCCGTGCCGGAGTGGGTGCGTGATGGCTCAGCTGAAGATCACCCAGGTGAAGTCCCGTATCGGGAGCAAGCAGAACCACCGGGACACGCTGCGCTCGCTCGGGCTGCGGCGTATCAACGACGTGGTCGTCAAGGAGGACCGCCCGGAGATCCGCGGCATGGCCAACACCGTGCGGCATCTCGTGACGGTCGAGGAGGTGGACTGAGATGGCCGAGCTTTCCAAGAAGGAGAGCACGGAGGGCGCCGCCGGCGGCCCGCTCAAGCTCCATGACCTCAGGCCCGCCCCCGGCGCCAAGAAGGCCAAGGTCCGCGTGGGCCGTGGTGAGGCGTCCAAGGGCAAGACCGCGGGCCGCGGTACCAAGGGCACCAAGGCCCGGTACCAGGTCAAGGCGGGCTTCGAAGGCGGACAGCTGCCGCTGATCCAGCGGCTGCCGAAGCTCAAGGGCTTCAAGAACCCGGCCCACAAGAACTACCAGGTCGTCAACGTCGAGCGGCTCGCCGCGCTCTACCCCGAGGGTGGCGACGTGACGGTGGCCGACTTGGTGGCCAAGGGCGCGGTGCGCAAGAACGAACTGGTCAAGGTGCTCGGCAGCGGGGAGATCTCCGTGGCGCTGACCGTGGCGGTCGACGCCGTCTCGGCCTCCGCCCGCGAGAAGATCACCGCCGCGGGTGGCACCGTCACCGAGCGTTCCTGAACCGGCGGGCCATTGGCCGGATCTGTGACTGACCGGGGGTGCCTGAGGCATAGGCATCCCCGGTCAGTCGTTCCGGCCCGAGACTTACGCCGGTAAGGTGGCGTCCGTCGTCGTCACCAGTTCTGTCATGTCCGTTGGACTTCAAGACCGTCACCCTCTCGCGCGTAACGCGGGGGGCGCAGGAGGAGCCGTGCTCACCGCGTTCGCACGGGCGTTCCAGACGCCCGACCTGCGTAAAAAGCTGCTCTTCACCCTCGGCATCGTTGTGGTGTTCCGTTTCGGCCAGCACGTGCCGGTGCCGGGGGTCAGCTTCCAGAACGTTCAGCAGTGTGTGGAGGAGGCCGATGCCGCCGGGGCCGGCTCCAACCTGTTCGGTCTGGTCAACATGTTCAGTGGCGGTGCGCTGCTGCAACTGACCATCTTCGCCCTGGGCATCATGCCCTACATCACCGCGAGCATCATTCTCCAGCTGCTCGTCGTGGTGATCCCGAGGCTGGAGGCACTGAAGAAGGAGGGGCAGTCGGGTCAGGCGAAGATCACGCAGTACACGCGTTATCTGACGATGGCCCTGGCGGTCCTCCAGGCCACGGGCCTTGTGGCGACGGCCCGCAGTGGCACCCTCTTCCCCCAGTGCACCGTTCGCAACGACATCATCCCGGACGACTCGATCTTCACCACCGTGGTGATGGTCATCGCCCTCACCTCCGCCACCGCGCTCATCATGTGGATGGGTGAGCTGATCACCGACCGCGGTATCGGCAACGGCATGTCGATGCTGATGTTCGTGTCGATCGCCGCCGGCTTCCCCGGCTCGCTGTGGCAGATCAAGCAGCAGGGCAGCCTGGCCGACGGCTGGATCGAGTTCGGCGTCGTGGTGGCCTGCGGCCTCGCGATGGTCGGCCTCGTGGTCTTCGTCGAGCTGGCCCAGCGCCGTATTCCGGTCCAGTACGCGAAGCGAATGATCGGGCGACGCTCCTACGGCGGCACCTCGACATACATTCCGCTCAAGGTCAACCAGGCCGGTGTCATCCCGGTCATCTTCGCCTCGTCGCTCCTGTACATCCCGCAGCTCCTCGTGCAGTTCGCGGGAACCGAGTCGGGCGGCTGGACCGACTGGGTGCAGCGGCACTTCACCGGTGGCGACCACCCGTACTACATCATCACGTACTTCTTGCTCATCGTCTTCTTCGCGTTCTTCTACGTGGCGATCACGTTCAACCCTGAGGACGTGGCGGAAAACATGAAGAAGTATGGTGGTTTCATCCCGGGTATCCGGGCGGGCCGGCCCACGGTCGAGTACCTGAGCTACGTGCTGAACCGCATCACGTGGCCCGGGTCGCTCTACCTGGGGCTCATCGCGCTGGTGCCGACGGTGGCGCTGGTGATGTTCAACGCGCAGCAGGACTTCCCGTTCGGTGGAACATCGATCCTGATCATCGTGGGTGTCGGCCTTGAGACGGTGCGGCAGATCGAGAGTCAGCTTCACCAGCGCAATTACGAAGGGTTCCTCCGCTGATGCGAATCGTCCTCGTCGGACCGCCGGGCGCAGGCAAGGGCACGCAGGCCACGCTGCTTGCCGAGCACCTTGCCATCCCGCACATCTCCACCGGTGACCTCTTCCGTGCCAACATCCGCCAGGGCACAGAGCTGGGTCGGCAGGTGGACGCGATCCTGCGCGAGGGCGGGCTGGTACCCGACGAGGTCACCGTGGCGATGGCCGCGGACCGGATGGCGCAGCCGGACGCCGCGAACGGTTTCCTGCTCGACGGCTTCCCGCGGAACATCACGCAGGCCAAGGCCCTCGACGAACTGCTCGCGGAGTCGGGGACGAAGCTGAACGCGGTCCTCGACCTGGAGGTCCCCGAGGAGGAGGTGGTCCGGCGCATCGCCGGCCGCCGCACCTGCCGCAAGGACAGCAGCCACACGTTCCACGTGGAGAACAAGCCGCCGCGTGCGGAAGGCGTGTGCGACGTCTGCGGCGGTGAGCTGTACCAGCGCGAGGACGACCAGGAGGGGACCGTGCGCAAGCGGCTCGCGGTCTACCACGAGGAGACCGAGCCGATCATCGGGTACTACGGGGAGCAGGGCCTGGTCTCGACCATCTCGGCGCTCGCCCCGGTGCCCGAGGTGACCCGGCGGGCCCTTGAGGCCCTGCCGGGCGGCGGCGAGTAGCGAGGAGCCCTGGCGATGGTGGAGATCAAGACGCCCGAGCAGATCGCGAAGATGCGGGCCGCGGGGCTCGTCGTCGCGGAGATACACCGCAGGTGCGCCGAGGCGGCCGTGCCGGGGGCGAGCACGAAGGACCTGGACGAGGTCGCCGCGGCCGTGCTCGCCGAGCGCGGCGCCAAGCCGAACTTCCTGGGCTACGGCGGCTTCCCCGCCACCATCTGCACGTCGGTGAACGACGTCGTGGTGCACGGCATCCCCGACGAGCGGACCGTGCTGAAGTCCGGCGACATCATCTCGATCGACGCGGGCGCCATCGTGGACGGCTGGCACGCCGACGCGGCGCTGACGGTGTTCGTGGGCGAGGGGCACGCCCCCGAGCTGCACGAGCTGAGCCGGGTGACCGAGGACTCGCTGTGGGCCGGCATCGCCGCGATGCGCAAGGGCAACCGGCTGGTGGACATCTCCAAGGCGATCGAGGGCTACATCAAGCGGCAGCCGCTGCCGGCCTCGGGCAAGTACGGGATCATCGAGAACTACGGCGGGCACGGCATCGGCACCGAGATGCACATGGACCCGCACGTGCTGAACTACGTGGATCGCAGGCGCGGGCGCGGTCCGCGCCTGATCCCCGGCCTCTGCCTGGCTATCGAGCCGATGGTGTCCCTCGGCACGGCCAAGACGCACACACTCGCGGACGAGTGGACGGTGAAGACGAACGACGGCACGTGGTCATCGCACTGGGAGCACTCGGTCGCGCTGACCGAGGAGGGCCCCCTGGTGCTCACCGCGGTCGACGGCGGCAGGGCGCGGCTGGCCGAGCTGGGCGTGACGGCGGCTCCGGATCCGTTGGCTTAAGGATCTTCCCTTTGGGGAAAAGATCATGGGTTCGTCTTTTTCGGCGGGGTGCCGTAGACTGGCTTGTCGGTCCTGGTGCACCCGTCTGCCCGGGGCCATCCAGGTAGCCGATCCCGGAAGGTGAAGCGCTCAAGTATGGCCAAAAAACAAGGGGCCATCGAGATCGAGGGCACCGTTGTCGAGTCCCTGCCGAACGCGATGTTCAAGGTGGAGCTCCAGAACGGACACCAGGTCCTCGCGCACATCAGCGGCAAGATGCGGATGCACTACATCCGTATTCTTCCCGACGACCGGGTCGTGGTGGAGCTGTCTCCCTACGACCTGACCCGAGGGCGGATCGTCTACCGCTACAAGTAGATCAAGCAGATCGATTCGATCGAGCAGATCGTTCAGCACACGACCCGGAGAGCTTCAGGACCATGAAGGTCAGGCCGAGCGTCAAGAAGATCTGCGACAAGTGCAAGGTGATCCGCCGCCACGGGCGCGTCATGGTCATCTGCGAGAACCTGCGCCACAAGCAGCGCCAGGGCTGACCGCACTTTCGTAGTTCTTCATCGCGCGACACATGAATAACGCAGTCGCCCGACCCCTCGCGCGAGCGCGGGGACGATACCCCCGGTCGGAGGCCGGGGACCCGGCGTGGCAGCCGGGAACGGTGCTGCGGCAGACCTCCGCTCACATCACCATCAGGAGCCACACCTATGGCACGCCTCGCAGGCGTTGATCTCCCGCGCGACAAGCGCGTGGAGGTCGCTCTCACCTACGTCTTCGGCATCGGTCGCACCCTTGCCAAGGAGACCCTCTCGTACACCGGGATCAACCCGGACACGCGCGTGCGCGACCTCGGCGAGGAGGACCTCGTCAAGCTCCGCGAGTACGTGGACAACAACATCAAGACCGAGGGTGACCTCCGGCGCGAGATCCAGGCCGACATCCGTCGCAAGGTCGAGATCCAGTGCTACGAGGGGCTGCGCCACCGCCGCGGCCTGCCCGTCCACGGCCAGCGCACCAAGACGAACGCTCGCACCCGCAAGGGCCCGCGTCGCGCGATCGCCGGCAAGAAGAAGCCGGGCAAGAAGTAGTCCGCACGGACGCCGTCACCGGTCCGTGCAGTAGGACCGACCACCTCCACGGGAGACCAAGCACATGCCTCCAAAGGGCCGTACAGCCGGCGCCAAGAAGGTGCGCCGCAAGGAAAAGAAGAACGTCGCTCACGGGCACGCCCACATCAAGAGCACGTTCAACAACACGATCGTCTCGATCACCGACCCCACGGGCAACGTGATCTCCTGGGCCTCCGCCGGCCACGTCGGCTTCAAGGGCTCGCGCAAGTCGACGCCGTTCGCGGCGCAGATGGCCGCGGAGAACGCCGCGCGCCGCGCGCAGGAGCACGGCATGCGCAAGGTCGATGTCTTCGTCAAGGGGCCCGGCTCCGGTCGCGAGACCGCGATCCGCTCCCTTCAGGCCACCGGTCTTGAGGTCGGCTCGATCCAGGACGTGACCCCGACCCCGCACAACGGCTGCCGCCCGCCCAAGCGCCGTCGTGTCTGACCAGGCCAAGTAGGAGACAAGAAGAATCATGGCGCGTTACACCGGGGCCGACTGCAAGCGTTGCCGTCGGGAGAAGCAGAAGCTCTTCCTCAAGGGAGCCAAGTGCGAGAGCGCTAAGTGCCCGATCGAGATCCGTCCTTACCCCCCGGGTGAGCACGGACGCGGGCGCACCAAGGACAGCGAGTACCTGCTCCAGAAGCGCGAGAAGCAGAAGTGCGCGCGCATCTACGGGGTGCTGGAAAAGCAGTTCCGCGGTTACTACAACGAGGCGAACCGCCAGCAGGGCAAGACGGGTGAGAACCTGCTGCGCATCCTGGAGTCCCGCCTCGACAACGTGGTCTACCGGGCCGGCTTCGCCAAGTCCCGCGACCACGCCCGTCAGCTGGTGCGGCACGGCCACATCCTGCTCAACGGCCGGAAGAACGACATCCCCTCCGCGCGGGTGTCCCCGAACGACATCGTCGAGGTGCGGGAGTCCTCCCGCCAGATGACGCCGTTCCAGGTCGCGGTCGCCGAGGCCGGCGACAAGACCGTTCCGGCGTGGCTTGAGGCCATCCCGTCGCGGCTGCGGATCCTCGTGCACTCGCTGCCCGAGCGCCAGGTGATCGACACCCAGGTGCAGGAACAGCTGATCGTCGAGCTCTACTCGAAGTAAGCCCGGCGGCGGGCGCGGGCGGGATCGCGTGGGACGCGCGATCCCGCCCGTACCCTTGACCCACATCATTGTCTGGCTCGGCATCAAATAGCGGGTGCCGAAGACTGGAGTAGCAACATGCTGATCGCTCAGCGCCCATCCCTGACCGAAGAGGTCGTCGACGAGTTCCGCTCCCGGTTCGTGATCGAGCCGCTTGAGCCGGGCTTCGGCTACACCCTCGGCAACTCCCTGCGGCGCACGCTGCTGTCCTCCATCCCCGGCGCCGCCGTGACGAGCATCCGCATCGACGGCGTGCTGCACGAGTTCACCACCGTGCCCGGGGTCAAGGAGGACGTCACCGACCTGATCCTCAACATCAAGCAGCTCGTCGTCTCCTCCGAGCACGACGAGCCGGTCGTGATGTACCTGCGCAAGCAGGGCCCCGGCCTGGTGACGGCGGCGGACATCGCCCCGCCGGCCGGCGTCGAGGTGCACAACCCCGACCTGGTGCTGGCGACCCTGAACAACAAGGGCAAGCTGGAGATGGAGCTGACCGTCGAGCGCGGTCGCGGCTACGTCTCGGCCGTGCAGAACAAGCAGGTCGGCCAGGAGATCGGCCGCATCCCGGTGGACTCCATCTACAGCCCCGTGCTGAAGGTCACCTACAAGGTGGAGGCCACCCGTGTCGAGCAGCGCACCGACTTCGACAAGCTGATCGTCGACGTCGAGACGAAGGAGGCCATGCGTCCGCGCGACGCGATGGCGTCCGCGGGTAAGACCCTCGTCGAGCTGTTCGGCCTGGCGCGCGAGCTGAACGTCGACGCCGAGGGCATCGACATGGGCCCCTCGCCGACCGACGCCGCGCTCGCCGCCGACCTGGCGCTGCCGATCGAGGAGCTGGAGCTGACGGTCCGCTCCTACAACTGCCTCAAGCGCGAGGGCATCCACTCGGTGGGCGAGCTGGTCGCGCGTTCCGAGGCGGACCTGCTCGACATCCGCAACTTCGGCGCCAAGTCGATCGACGAGGTCAAGGCGAAGCTGGCCGGCATGGGCCTGGCCCTGAAGGACAGCCCGCCCGGATTCGACCCGACCACCGCGGCCGACGCGTTCGGCGCGGAGGACGACGGCGACACGGGCTTCGCCGAGACCGAGCAGTACTGACCCGCCCGCGGCGGCCCGTCCGCCGCGGGGCACGGCCCCGGGACCGCCCGGGGCCGTCCGCTGACACCGGTACCTGGTACGGCCGGTGCAGACCCGACAGGAGAAAGACATGCCGACGCCTACCAAGGGCCGCAGGCTGGGTGGCAGCCCCGCTCACGAGCGTCTGCTGCTGGCGAACCTCGCCACCGCACTCTTCGAGCACGGCCGCATCACCACCACCGTGGCCAAGGCCCGGCGGCTGCGCCCGGTGGCCGAGCGCCTGATCACCAAGGCGAAGAAGGGCGACCTGCACAACCGCCGCCAGGTGATGCAGACCATCCGTGACAAGAGCGTGGTCCACACGCTGTTCACGGAGATCGGCCCGAAGTTCGCCAACCGGCCGGGTGGCTACACCCGCATCACGAAGATCGGCCCGCGGCGCGGCGACAACGCGCCGATGGCGGTCATCGAGCTGGTCGAGGCGCTCACCGTGCAGCAGGAGGCGGTCGGCGAGGCCGAGGCCGCGACGCGCCGCTCGGTGAAGGAGCAGGAGCAGTCGGGCGCGAGCCTGGAGAAGGCGCCGGAGACGGCGGCCGAGGACACCGGGACCGCCGACGCGGCCGAGTCCGCCGCGGACGCCGGTGAGGCGGCCGAGGAGAAGAAGGACGAGAAGGGCGACAAGGAAGCCTGACGGCTCCCGTCACCCGCCCGCCGGGCCCGTTCCCTGTCGAAGGGGGCGGGCCCGGCGCCGTTCCTGGAGGTCGGCCCGGCCGTCCGGAGGCGGCGGCCTACGGTCGGCGCGCGAGGAACCCGGTGTCGAGGGCGGGGTACGGGTCGGGCAGGCGCAGCGTGCCGCCCAGCTCGACGGAGGCGACGGCCCGGTAGTGGCTCTCGGCCGGCGCCGCGGGCACGGAGACGGGGTCGGAGTGGGCGTAGGCCCGGCCCTCCTGCCGGTGCACCAGGACGTACACCGGTACGTCCGCCGTCGCGTAGGCACGCAGCTTGGGGCCCGTGTCGGTCTCGTGGTTGCCCGAGGTCACCTCGCCCGCGAGGGCGAGCATGTCGATGGGGTACCAGCCCTCGCGCGCCGTGCGGTACGCCTCGTCGAGATCGGTCGGCTCCCTGCGCAGGACGGAGAAGTCCGGGATCAGCAGGGCGACGGTCCTGCCGTTGCCCAGTCCCACCCGGTAGCCGTTCCCGAGGCCGGCGAGGCCGAATCCGGCCGAGCGCAGCTGGCTGCTCAGTTCGAAGGCCGCCGCGTTGTGCTCGTGGTCGGGCCGCGGCGGCGCGAGGATCAACCCCTCGACGTACTCGGGCCTGATCGGCGCCTGAGCCGCCTCCTCGATCGCGATCAGCAGGTCGGCGGGGTCGGGTCGCTGCGGTTCCTCGGCCCGGGTGGCGGGATGGACGCTCATCGCGATCTCTCCTCACGCTGTCCGCAACGGCCGTCGTCACCGTCAGGCGACGCCGCCACGGCCGCCCGAGGGCACGGTAGCCGCCGGTGCGGGGCGGGAGAGGCGTTCCCGCCGGGCGTCACCCGTTCGGGGACGTCGGCCTTCGGTCCGTGTGCCGGAGGCCGGTGATCACCGGGACTCGGGCAGTACGGGCGGTCGCGATGATCTCGCATCATGGGGGGATCGTCGTCCATCGAGGGAGCCGCCCGCGAGTCGCATCGTGACCGGTCTCGTCTGAGAGGATCGGGCGTGTGAGTGATGAGGTGCGGGCCGGGTGCACGCGGGTGCGGCTCGATGTGTCGTACGACGGGGCCGAGTTCTCCGGGTGGGCGCGGCAGGCGGGGCGCAGGACCGTTCAGGAGGAGATCGAGGAGGCGCTGCGGGTCGTCACGCGCTCGGGGGAGCGGCGGCTGGAGCTGACGGTGGCGGGCCGCACGGACGCGGGGGTGCACGCGCGCGGTCAGGTGGCGCACGTGGACCTGCCCACCGAGGTGTGGGCCGAGCAGGACGAGGGGCGCCTGGTGCGCAGGCTCGCCGGGCGGCTGCCGCACGACGTGCGGGTGTGGCGCGCGGAGGCGGCGCCGCCGCACTTCAACGCCAGGTTCTCCGCGATCTGGCGCCGCTACGCCTACCGCGTCAGCGATCATCCGGGCGGCGTCGACCCGTTGCTGCGCGGGCACGTGCTGTGGCACAACTGGCCGCTGGACGTGGCCGCCATGAACGAGGCCTCGGCGGGGCTGCTCGGCGAGCACGACTTCGCGGCGTTCTGCCGGCGGCGGGAGGGCGCCACGACCATCCGCGCGCTGCGCGACCTGCGGTGGGAGCGGCGGCCCGACGGCGTCGTGGAGGGGACCGTGCGGGCGGACGCGTTCTGCCACAACATGGTGCGTTCCCTGGTGGGCGCGTTGCTGTTCGTCGGGGACGGGCACAGGGCGCCCGACTGGCCGGCGCGGGTCCTGGCGGCCCGGGTGCGGGACTCGGCGGTGCACGTGGTGCGACCGCACGGCCTCACGCTCGAAGAGGTGGCGTACCCGGCGGACGACGAGCTGGCCGCGCGCAACGTCCAGGCGCGCCGCCTGCGCACGCTGGCCGGCGCGGAGGCGTAGGGGCGGCGGCGGTCAGTCGCCGCGCCTGCGTTCCTCGACCAGGGCGTCGGCCGACGCGGACGCCTGGGCCTCGCCGCGCTGGATGATGCGGTTGAACGCGTGGTCGTTGCCGTCCCGCGCGGCCTGCTGCGCCGGGGTGCCCTCGCCGCTGTCGGGGGAGCCGTCGGCGTTGCCGGCGATGGTGTAGTAGGCGTAGCGGCCGACCTGGTTGGCCGTGGTCCGGCAGCCGCCCTGGCCGCAGAACGCGGGCGCGCCGTCGCCGGTGAGCGGCTGGAGGCTGGCCCCCTGGGCGCCCTGCTGCGCCTCGCGGGCCGCTTGCGCGTCCTCCTCGGTGCCGAACTGGGCGACGCCCACGGTGACGGCGACGCCGCCGCCGGTGAACGTCGCGCGGAGCAGCGCGGTGCAGCCGTGCTCGGCCAGGACCGCGCCGAGCGCGTCGCTCGCCGCCTCGGCGCAGTCGCCCGCGGGGCCCGTGGCGGCCCTGGTGTAGGTCCTGCCGTCGATCTCCATGTCCTCGCCGCCCCAGAAGGTCTCGGCGTCGAACGGCGCGGTGTCCTTGTCGGCGTCGGATATGAACTCGCGCGGCTGCGGCAGCGGGGGCAGCGACACGTCCCGCCACGTGGGCTCGGCCCCGGCGCTGCCCGAGGGGACGTCGGTGGGCTCGGGCAGGGTGGCGGACGCCTGGTCGGTGGGGCTGTCGTCGCCGCTCTGGCTCACCACGGCGAGGGCCACCGCGGTGCCGATGACGGCGGCCGCCGCGGCGGAACCGATGATCACGGTGGTGCGCCTGCGCCTGCGGCGCCGTTCCGCGTCGGCCGCCAGGGCGTCCCAGTCCGGCGTGTTCGATCCCCCGGGAGTCCACTGCGGACCCCCCTGCCCGTAACTCATGGCGGGAAGCTTATCGGCCCGGCCCGGCGGCAAAAACGGCTGGGACGAGCCGGGGTCGCGGGGGACAATGCGGACCGTGGGACATGTGGAGGCCGCGCATCTGGAATACGACCTGCCCGACGGGCGGGTGCTGCTCGACGACGTCTCGTTCCGGGTGGGCGAGGGGGAGGCCGCGGCCCTGGTGGGGGCGAACGGCGCGGGCAAGACGACGCTGCTGCGGCTGGTGACGGGGGAGCTGAGACCGCGCGCCGGGACCGTCGCGGTCAGTGGCGGCCTGGGCGTGATGCCGCAGTTCGTGGGGAGCGTGCGCGACGGCAGGACCGTGCGCGACCTGCTGGTCTCGGTCGCCCCGCCGCGCGTGCGTGAGGCCGCGCTCGCCGTGGACGCCGCGGAGCTCGCCCTGCTCTCCGGGGACTCGGCCGACGACGAGGCCGCGCAGCTGGCCTACGCGCAGGCGCTGGCCGACTGGGCCGAGGTGCGCGGCTACGAGGCCGAGACGCTGTGGGACATGTGCACGATGGCGGCGCTGCACACCCCCTACGAACGCGCCAGGTGGCGCGAGGTGCGCACGCTGTCGGGCGGCGAGCAGAAGCGCCTGGTGCTCGAAGCGCTGCTGCGCGGCGGGGACGAGGTGCTGCTGCTCGACGAGCCGGACAACTACCTCGACGTGCCGGGCAAGCGCTGGCTTGAGGAGCGGCTGCGCGAGACGCGCAAGACGGTGCTGTTCGTCTCGCACGACCGCGAGCTGCTGGCGCGCGCGGCGCGCAAGATCATCAGTGTGGAGCCGGGCCCCGCGGGCTCGGACGTGTGGGTGCACGGCGGCGGCTTCGCGACGTACCACGAGGCGCGGGAGAGGCGGTTCGAGCGGTTCGAGGAGCTGAGGCGGCGCTGGGACGAGCGGCGGGCGCAGCTGAAGCGGCTGGTCGTCGACCTGCGGCAGTACGCGGCGCGCAGCGACGAGATGGCCTCGCGGTACCGGGCGGCCCAGACGCGGCTGCGCAAGTTCGAGGAGGCGGGTCCGCCGCAGGAGCCGCCGCGCAGGCAGCGGATCACCATGCGGCTCGCGGGCGGCAGGACGGGGGTGCGGGCGTTCACGTGCGAGCGGCTTGAGCTGACCGGGCTGATGAAGCCGTTCGACGTGGAGGTGTTCTACGGCGAGCGGGTCGCGGTGCTGGGTGCGAACGGCTCGGGCAAGTCGCACTTCCTGCGGCTGCTCGCGGGCGAGGACGTCGCGCACACCGGCGTGTGCCGGTCGGGCGCGCGCGTCGTTCCCGGGCACTTCGCGCAGACGCACGCGCACCCGGAGCTGTTCGGGCGTACCCTGCTCGACATCCTGTGGACCGAGCACGCGCGGGACCGGGGCGCGGCCACCTCGGCGCTGCGCAGGTACGAGCTCGACCGGCAGGCGCAGCAGCCGTTCGACCGGCTCTCCGGCGGCCAGCAGGCCAGGTTCCAGATCCTGCTGCTCGAACTCGCGGGGTCGACGGCGCTGCTCCTGGACGAGCCGACGGACAACCTGGACCTGGAGAGCGCGGAGGCGTTGCAGGAGGGGCTCGCGGCGTACCGGGGGACGGTGCTCGCGGTGACGCACGACCGGTGGTTCGCGCGTTCCTTCGACCGCTTCCTGGTGTTCGGCGCCGACGGCCGGGTGCGGGAGACGGCGGAGCCGGTGTGGGACGAGGAGCGGGCGGCCCGGTAGCGCGGGGGTCGTTTTGACCGCACGCGCGCTCGGGCAGTACGCTGCAACGTCGAGAAAGAAAGTAATTATGCGTATGGCTTGCTCGATCTCACGTGAGGGGCCTGCGCCGGTCCACCAGGACGGTTACCAGCGGTCGGCACCCGGTTTGCGTCACCGGAGTGCGGCCAGTGCCGGTATTGCCCACCAGGTGGCCTTGTCAGGAACCCAACACTGAAGAAGCGAAGGCTACGACCCGTGCGTACGTACAGCCCCAAGCCCGCCGACATCCAGCGTCAGTGGCACGTCATCGACGCTGCCGATGTCGTACTGGGCCGCCTGGCGTCCCAGGCCGC
Organism: Streptomyces marincola; assembly: GCF_020410765.1. Lineage (NCBI taxonomy): Bacteria > Bacillati > Actinomycetota > Actinomycetes > Kitasatosporales > Streptomycetaceae > Streptomyces > Streptomyces marincola. The sequence continues at coordinate 4,348,023 of NZ_CP084541.1, forward strand.
CACCCTTCTGCGGGGCAAGCACAAGCCGATCTACGCGCCGCACGTCGACACCGGCGACTTCGTCGTCATCATCAACGCCGACAAGGTGCACCTCTCCGGCAACAAGGCCACGCAGAAGCTCGCCTACCGGCACTCGGGCTACCCGGGTGGTCTGCGGTCGGTCCGCTACGAGGACCTGCTGAAGAACAACCCGGAGAAGGCCGTGGAGAAGGCCGTCAAGGGCATGCTCCCGAAGAACACCCTGGGCCGTCAGATGTTCTCCAAGCTGAAGGTGTACGCGGGCGCCGAGCACCCGCACGCCGCTCAGCGGCCCGCGCCGTTCGAGATCACCCAGGTCGCGCAGTAACACCGGCCACACCCCAGACGAAAGAGAATCCGAGGAGCATCGTGGCCGAGACCACCCCTGAAACCCTTGACGCCGAGGTCCCCGAGGTCGAGGAGTACACGACCGAGAGCGCACCCGAGGAGTTCGCCGCCGAGGGCGAGGCCCCGACGGCGCGCTTCGGCGACCCGCAGCCCGGCGCCGGCACCGGCCGCCGCAAGAACGCGATCGCCCGCGTGCGGATCATCCCGGGCAGCGGCAAGTGGAAGATCAACGGCCGCACCCTGGAGGGGTACTTCCCCAACAAGGTGCACCAGCAGTCCGTGAACGAGCCGTTCAAGGTGCTCGAACTGGACGAGCGCTACGACGTCGTGGCCCGCATCGCCGGCGGCGGCATCTCCGGCCAGGCCGGCGCGCTGCGCCTCGGCGTGGCCCGCGCGCTGAACGAGGCGGACGTGGACAACAACCGCGGCCCGCTCAAGAAGGCCGGCTTCCTCACCCGTGACGCCCGCGCGGTGGAGCGGAAGAAGGCGGGTCTGAAGAAGGCCCGCAAGGGGACGCAGTACAGCAAGCGCTGACGCCCTCGCTGGACCATTCTGCTGACGCCCCGACAGCACCTCCGTGCTGTCGGGGCGCTCCTTTTATAGGGTTTAAATCTCGGGCCGTTCTGTGAAACTCGGAGGAATGACTGTGGGACGACTCTTCGGCACGGACGGCGTGCGCGGTGTCGCCAACGCGGATCTCACGGCTGAGATGGCGCTCGGCCTGTCCGTGGCGGCGGCGGGCGTGCTCGCGGGGCCGGGCGGCGAGCCCGGGCGGCGGCCGGTCGCCGTGGTGGGGCGCGACCCGCGGGCCTCGGGGGAGTTCCTGGAGGCGGCCGTGGTCGCGGGGCTCGCCAGCGCGGGCGTGGACGTGCTGCGGGTCGGGGTCCTGCCGACGCCCGCGGTGGCCTATCTGACGGGTTCGCTCGGTGCCGACTTCGGCGTGATGCTGTCCGCGAGCCACAACCCGATGCCGGACAACGGCGTCAAGTTCTTCGCCCGGGGCGGCCACAAGCTGGCCGACGAGCTGGAGGACCGCATCGAGGCGGCCTACTGGGAGCACGCGGCGGGCCGCCCGTGGGACCGTCCCGTGGGCGCGGGCGTGGGGCGCGTCACCGAGTACGGCGAGGGCTTCGACCGTTACGTGGCGCACCTGGTGGGCGTGCTGCCGCACCGGCTCGACGGCCTGAAGGTCGTGGTCGACGCCGCGCACGGCGCGGCCTCGCGGGTGGCGCCCGAGGCGTTCGCGCGGGCCGGCGCGGAGATCGTGACGATCGGCGCGGAGCCCGACGGCCTCAACATCAACGACGGCTACGGCTCCACGCACCTGGACGCGCTGCGGGCCGCCGTCCCGGCGCACGGCGCTGACCTGGGCATCGCGGTCGACGGCGACGCCGACCGCTGCCTCGCGGTGGACGGCACGGGCGCCGACATCGACGGCGACCAGATCCTCGCGGTGCTCGGCGTGGCGATGCGGGAGGCGGGCACGCTGCGGCACGACACGGTGGTGGCCACGGTGATGTCGAACCTGGGGCTCACGCTCGCCATGCAGCGCGAGGGCCTGCGGCTGCGGCAGACGGCGGTGGGCGACCGCTACGTGCTTGAGGAGATGAAGCGCGGCGGCTACTCGCTGGGCGGGGAGCAGTCCGGGCACGTGATCGTGCTCGACCACGCCACGACGGGCGACGGCACGCTGACCGGCCTGATGCTGGCCGCGCGGGTCGCGGCGACGCGCCGCCCGCTCGCGGAGCTGGCCCTGGTGATGGACCGGCTGCCGCAGGTGCTGATCAACGTGCGGGACGTGGACAAGGCGCGGGTCGCCGACTGCCGCGAGCTGGCCGAGGCCGTGATCGAGGCGGAGCGCCAGCTGGGTGACACCGGGCGTGTGCTGCTGCGGCCCTCGGGCACCGAGCCGCTGGTGCGGGTCATGGTCGAGGCGGCGGACGCGGCGCAGGCCCGCGCGGTGGCCTCGGGCCTCGCGGACGTCGTCAAGTCCGCTCTGGGCTGAGCCGCCCCGGGCCGCCGGGCCCGCGACCGCCCGGCCCGCGACCGCCCGGGCCGGGCCCGCCCCGGCCTCGCGGGCTCACAGCTTGCGCAGCCGCAGGCGGCGCACGGTGTGGTCGGCGCCCTTCTGGAGGATCAGCGTGGCCCGGGGCCGGGTGGGCGCGATGTTGGCCAGCAGGTTCGGCTCGTTGATGGTCCGCCAATTCGTCTCCGCGTATTCCATGGCGACCTCTTCCGGGACCTCGGCGTATTTGCTGAAATAGCTGTCGGGGTTCTGGAAGGCGGTCGCGCGCAGCGCGCGGAACCGGTCGAGATACCAGCTGCGGATATCGGCGGGGCGGGCGTCGACGTATACGGAGAAGTCGAAGTAGTCGGCCAGGCCGACCTGTCCGTGCTGCGCGGGCTGGAGGACGTTCAGGCCCTCGATGATGAGGATGTCGGGGCGGCGGACCACAGCGCGTTCGCCCGGCACGATGTCGTAGGTGAGGTGGGAGTAGACCGGGGCGGAGACCTCTTCTGCGCCCGACTTCACCTGGGCCACGAAACGGGTCAGGGCGCGGCGGTCGTAGGACTCGGGGAAGCCCTTCCGCATCATCAGGCCGCGGCGGTCGAGTTCGGCGTTGGGCAGCAGGAAGCCGTCGGTGGTGACGAGTTCGACGCGGGGGTGCTCGGGCCAGCGGGCGAGGAGCGCCCGCAGCAGGCGCGAGACGGTGGACTTGCCGACCGCGACGCTGCCGGCCACGGCGATGACGAACGGGGTCGTCGGCTGGGGGCCGCCGAGGAACGTGCTGACCGCGCCGCGGAGCCCGCCGGTCGCGCCGAAGTACAGGTTGAGCAGCCGGGACAGGGGCAGGTAGACCTCCCTGACCTCGGGCAGGTCTATCACGTCGCCGAGGCCGCGCAGCGCCTCGACCTCCTCCGCCGTGAGCGGCAGCGGCGTGCGGGCGCGCAGCGCGCTCCACTCGGCGCGGGTGAGGTCGACGTACGGGCTCGGTGCCTGGAGCGAGGTTGCCACGCGCACATTCTGTCGGTCCGGTTAGTCTGCCCGCATGTGCGGGATGGTCGGTTACGCGGGTGCGCAGGCGCAGTCCGCCCTCGATGTGGTGCTCGCGGGACTCGGCGGGCTCGAACAGGTGGACGACGGATCACGCGGGTCCGCCGGGGTCGTGGTCCTCTCGGACGGCTGCCTCGCGACGGCCGGCGCGACCGGGCCGCTCGCGGCCCTGCACGACGAGCTGGCCCGGCGCCCCTTGCCGCTGGGCGGCAGCGCGGTCGGGCAGCTGCGCTGCGCGTCGGGGCCCTGCGGGGCCCGGGGCGCGGCGGCCGGGCCGCCCGCCGCGCAGCCGAGCCTGGACGCGGCGGGCCGGGGCGCGGTGGTGTATCAGGGCTCGCTGGACAACGGCGCCGAGCTGCGCGCCGCGCTCGCCGGGCGGGGGCACCGGCTGGACGCGGGCGGCGACTCGGCGGTGGTCGCCCACCTGCTGGCCGAGCAGTTCTCCTCGTGCGTCGACCTGGGGGAGGCGCTGCGGCAGGTGAGCCGCGTGCTCGTGGGGCGGTTCGCGGTGATCGCCGTGCACGCCGACGAGCCGGAGACGGTGGCGGGCGTGCAGCGCGGGCTGTCCCTGTTCGCGGGGGTCGGGGACGGCGAGTCGTTCCTCGCCTCGCACGCCGAGGCCCTCGACGGCCGGGTGCGCGAAGTGGTCGAACTGTGGGGCGACGACCTGGCGCTGCTGCGGCGGGAGTCCGACGAGGTGCGGTGCGAGGTCACGGACGCGCGCGGGAGCGTGGTCCGCGCGTGATCGTCGGCGTGGGCATCGACGTGGCGGGCATCGACCGGTTCGCCGAGGCCATGGAACGCACGCCGCGGCTCGCCGGGCGGCTGTTCACCCCGGGCGAGCTGCTGCTGCCCGACGGCCGGCGGCGCGGTGTCGCGTCGCTGGCCGCCAGGTTCGCGGCGAAGGAGGCGTTGGCCAAGGCGCTCGGCGCGCCCGGCGGGCTGAGCTGGACGGACGCCGAGGTGGTGCAGGACGCCGACGGGCGCCCGCGGCTGACCGTGCGCGGTTCGGTCGCCGCGCGCGCCGCCGAACTCGGCGTGCGCGCCTGGCACGTGTCCCTCAGTCACGACGCGGGCGTCGCGTCCGCCGTGGTCATCGCGGAGGGCTGAGCCGTCATCGCGGCGGGCCGAGCGGTCATCGCGGAGGGCTGAGCCGGGCCCACACCTCCGGCAGCGCCTCGGTGACCGTGGAGGCCATCGGCGGCATGGGGGCGGCCCGCCCGGCGAGGCCGTGCAGGTGCGCGCCGAGCGCGGCGGCGTCGAGCGGCGCGAGGCCGGCCGCGAGCAGCGCGCCGATCAGCCCCGAGAGCACGTCCCCGCTGCCCGCGGTCGCCAGCCACGGGGTGCCCGTGGCGTTCACCATGACAGGTCCTGGCCCCTCGCCGTCCGCCGGCGCGGCGATCAGCGTCGTCGACCCCTTGAGCAGCGTCACGGCGCCGTAGCGGCCGGCCAGTTCGCGCACGGAGGCCAGCCTGGCGGCCTCGACGCGCTCGCGCGTCGTGCCGAGCAGCGCGGCTGCCTCACCGGCGTGCGGCGTAAGCACCGTGGGCGCGGAACGGGCCCGCACCCGTTCCGGGTCGAGCAGGCGCAGACCGTCGGCGTCCACCAGCACCGGAACGTCCGCGGCGAGCACGTCGTCCGCGGCCCGCGCCGCGTCGGGACCGTCGCCGAGCCCGGGCCCGAGGGCCCAGGCCTGCACGCGCCCGGCCCGGCCGGGCGGCCCTGCGGAGACCAGCGCCTCGGGGTAGCGGGCGATGACCGCGTCGCCCGCTGGGCCCGCGTAGCGCACGGCGCCCGCGCCGCCGCGCAGCGCGCCCCCCACGGTCAGCACGGCCGCGCCCGGGTAGCGGGCCGAGCCCGCCGCGACCCCGAGCACGCCGCGCCGGTACTTGTCGGACTCGGCGGCCGGGCGGGGCAGCAGCGCCGCCGCGTCCGCGTCGCCGAGCGCGGTGAGGTCGGGGGACGCGGGCAGTTCGGGGCCGAGACCGATGTCGACCAGCCGCACCTCGCCGGCGTACGCGCGCGCCGGGTCGATCAGCAGCCCCGGCTTGCGGGTGCCGAACGTGACGGTCACATCGGCGCGCACGGCCTCGCCGCGCACCTCGCCGGTGTCGGCGTCCACGCCGCTGGGCAGGTCGACGGCGACCACGGGCACGCGGTGCGCGGCGGCGGCCCTGGCGAGCCCGGCGGCGGCCGGGCGCAAGCCCCCGCGCCCGCCGATGCCGGTGATGCCGTCGACGACGAGGCGGGCGCGGGCGATCAGCGCCTCGGCGCCTGCCGTGCCCGCCGCCCGCCCGCCGGCCGCGCGCAGGGCGGCGAGGCCGCCGGGGTGGGCGCGTTCCTCGTCGAGCAGCACGGCCGTCACCGCCGCGCCGCGCCGCGCGAGGCGCGCGCCGGCGTACAGCGCGTCGCCGCCGTTGTCGCCGCTGCCGACCAGCAGCACGACCCGGGCGCCCGAGAGCCCGGGCCGCAGCAGCCCGGCGCAGGCGGCGGCGAGGCCCGCGGCGGCCCTGGCCATGAGGGTGCCGTCGGGCAGCCGCGCCAGCAGGGCGGCTTCCGCGGCGCGGACGGTCTCCACTCGGTATGCGGTCTCCATGGACCCAGTCTGGCCCGTACAGGTGCGCGGTTCCTGCGACACTGGGGGGTGATGAACGATCACTCACCGGCCGAAAGCCGTCGGCTGCTGGCCGACATCGATCTCGACGCCCTGCGCGCCAACGTCCGCGCGCTGCGCGAACGCGCCGCCGGCGGCGCCCGGTTGATGGCCGTGGTCAAGGCCGACGGGTACGGCCACGGCCTGCTGCCGTGCGCCAGGGCGGCGCGCGAGGCGGGCGCGGCGTGGCTCGGCACGGCCACGCCTGAGGAGGCGCTGGCGCTGCGCGCCGCGGGCGACACGGGACCGGTGCTGTGCTGGCTGTGGACGCCGGGCGGGCCGTGGCGCGAGGCGGTCGAGGCGGGCATCGACGTGTCGGTGAGCGGCCGGTGGGCCCTCGCGGAGGCGGAGGCGGCGGCGCGCGCGGCGGGCCGCGTCGCGCGCGTGCACCTGAAGGCCGACACGGGACTGGGCCGCAACGGCTCCCCGCCGGCCGACTGGCCCGACCTGGTGGCGGCGGCGCGGGCCGCGGAACGCGCGGGCACCGTCCGCGTCACCGGCCTGTGGTCGCACTTCGCGTGCGCGGACGAGCCGGGGCACCCCTCGATCGCGCGGCAGCAGGCGGCGTTCGCCGACGCGCTCGCGGTCGCCGCGCGCGCGGGGCTCGACCCCGAGGTGCGCCACCTGGCCAACTCACCGGCCACGCTGACGCTGCCGGAGGCGCACTACGACCTGGTCAGGCCGGGCGTCGCCGTGTACGGGCTGTCGCCCGCGCCGGAGATCGGCAGCCCCGCGGACCTCGGCCTGCGCCCGGTGATGACGCTGCGCGCGTTCCTCGCGTCGGTCAAACGGGTGCCGGGCGGGCACGGCGTCAGCTACGGGCACACCTACCGGACCTCGGGCGAGACCACGCTGGCGCTGGTGCCCGCCGGGTACGCGGACGGCGTTCCCCGGCACGCCTCGGGCACCGGGCCCGTTCTGGTGGCGGGCAAGTGGCGCACGATCGCGGGCCGGGTGGCCATGGACCAGTTCGTGGTCGACCTCGGCGGCGACCGGGCGCGGGCCGGGGACGAGGCGGTGCTGTTCGGTCCCGGCGACGCGGGGGAGCCGACCGCGGAGGACTGGGCCCGCGCCGCCGGGACCATCGGCTACGAGATCGTCACCCGCGTGGGGGCGCGCGTGCCGCGCGTGTACCGGGGGGAGCGCGCGGGGTGAGCTGGGCGCGCCGGGCGGGGATAGCGGGCGTCGCGCTCGGCGCGGTCGCGACGACCGTCGCGCTCGAACGCATGTCGGTGGGCCGGTCGGTGCGGCGGGAGGCGCGGCTGGCGCTGGACGCGGCCGGGCCCTACGGAACGCTGCGCGGCACGCCGGGCAGCGCGGCCACCGAGGACGGCGCCGCGCTGTACTACGAGGTGGAGGAGGTCGGCGCGGACACGCGCCCGGTCGCGCCGCGCCCCGGCGCCCCCGCGCCAGGCCCGCTGCCCGCCGCCGGCGAACCGGAGCCCGCCGCGGGCGGCCCCGAGCCCGCCGGGGAAGGACCGCGCGGCGCGGAGGAGCCGACGGTCGTCTTCTGCCACGGGTACTGCCTGCACCAGGACGTATGGCACTTCCAGCGGGCCGCGCTGCGCGGTCGCGTGCGCGCGGTGTATTGGGACCAGCGGGGGCACGGCCGTTCCGGGCGCGGGCGGCGGCTGCGGGACGGCGGCGAGCCGGTGAGCATCGACCAGCTCGGCCGGGACCTGAAGGCCGTGCTCGACGCCGCCGCGCCGCGGGGGCCGCTGGTGCTCGTGGGGCACTCGATGGGGGGCATGACGATCATGGCCCTGGCCGAGCAGTACCCGGACTTCGTGGCGCGCCGGGTCGCCGGCGTCGCCCTGGTGGCGACCTCGGCGGGCGACCTGGCGGACGTCACCTACGGCTTCCCCGCCGCCGCCGTCCGCGCGGTGCGGCGGGTGGTGCCCGGGGTGCTGCGCGCGCTCGGCTCGCAACAGGACCTGGTGGACCGCGCCCGGCGCGTCGCGGGTGACGTGTACGCCGGGCTCGTGCGCCGGTACTCGTTCGGGGAGCCGGACGCCGTCGACGCGGGGGTCGCGCGGTTCGCGGAACGGCTCATCGACTCGGTGCCGGTCGAGGTGGTCGCGGACTTCTACCCGGCGTTCGCCGAGCACGACAAGGAACGGGCGCTCGCGGTGCTCAACGGCCTCGCCGGAGCCCTGCCCGTGCTCGTGCTCGCGGCGGAACGGGACGAGGTGACGCCCGCCGCGCACAGCGACCGCATCGCCGCCGCGCTGCCGGGCGCGCGCCGGGTGGTGCTGCCGGGCGCCGGGCACCTGCTGCTCCTGGAACGGCCCGAGGAGGTCACCAAGGAGCTGGTCCGGCTGCTGGCGCGTAGCATCGCGTTCCATGGGTCAGCTGTCTGAGACGCCGGTGACCACGGCGTCGTTCACCGTCGGGGACGCCGAGCTGATGCGCGAGGCGGGCCGCCGCCTGGCCGCGCTGCTCAGGGCCGGGGACCTGGTGCTGCTCACCGGGCCGCTCGGCGCGGGCAAGACCACGCTGACGCGGGGCATCGGCGAAGGGCTCGGGGTGCGGGGCGCGGTGACGTCCCCGACGTTCGTCATCGCCCGCGTGCACCCGCCGCTCGGCGGCGGGCCGCCGCTGGTGCACGTGGACGCCTACCGGCTCGCGGGCGGGCTGGACGAGATGGAGGACCTGGACCTGGACGCGGAGCTGCCGGAGTCGGTGGTGGTCGTGGAGTGGGGCGAGGGCCGGGTCGAGGAACTGTCGGACGAGCGGCTGCACGTCGTCATCCGGCGCCCCGAGGGCGCGGAGGGCGCCGGGGAGGCAGAGGACGAGGGAACGGACGCGGCGCGTGAGGTGACGCTGACCGGCGTCGGCGCCCGCTGGCAGGGCGTCGGCCTGCGGCTGCTCGGCTGACCGGCCGGGGCAGGGGCGAGGGAACCTCCGGCGACGCCGGAGGACTCAGGGCACGACGATCACGGGAATGCCCGCCGTCGCGAACAGCCACATCGTGTCCCCGTCCGCGCGCGTCTGCCGGATCGCGCCCGTGCGCACGTCCGACTCCGGATCGGGGGTCGAGCCGTCGAGCGCGGCCGAGAAGCCGAACGCCACGCCCTCCGCGTCCTGGTGGAACCCGACGGTGTGCTCGGTCGGCACCCCGTCGGAGCCGTTGCCCTGCGCGGTGCGCCACTCCACCGCGTACTCGCCGGGCGGCGGGGACACCGAGCTGGGGAACACCGTGAAGGTGTCGGCCACGACCTCGCCCGTGCCGTCGTCGCTCAGGTCCACGAGCCACACCCGCCGCTGCTCAAGCGAGTAGACGACACGCTTGCCCGTCCCCGACTCGGCGGGCACGGGCGGCGGGCCCTCCTCGCCCTCCTCGCCGCCCGCGTCGCCCGAGGGGGAGGCGGAGTGCGAGGGGGCGGGGCTCGGCCCGTCGACGGCGGCCGACGCCTGGTAGGCGAAGAAGGCGACGACGGCGAGCGCGGCGGCGGTCAGCATGGCGACGAAGGCGCCGGAGCCGGAGCCGGAGGTATGGCGCGCCACTGTTCTGCCGATGCCTTTCGCGGGAGGGACCCACCGGTGGGGTCGAGGGGGGCGGGATCGGAGGGGGAGAAGCGTACGTCAGGGCGACGGTACCAGGGGCGCGGGCGCCGTCCGAGGAGCCTTAGGCTTGGCTCTCGTGCTGCTGCTCGCCCTCGACACCGCAACCCCGGCCGTCACCGTCGCGCTGCACGACGGGACCGGAACGCTCGCCGCGTCCGACGAGACCGACGCCCGCAGACACGGGGAGCTGCTGCTGCCCGCCGTCGACCGGGTGCTGACGGCCGCGGGCCGCGGCCTCGCGGAGGTGACGGACCTGGTGGTCGGCACAGGCCCCGGGCCCTACACCGGGCTGCGGGTGGGCCTGGCCACCGCGGCGGCGCTCGGCGCCGCGCGCGGGCTGCCGGTGCACGGGCTGTGCACGCTGGACGGCATCGCCTGGGCCACCGGGCTGAGCGAGCCGTTCGTCGTGGCCACCGACGCCCGGCGCAAAGAGGTCTACTGGGCGCGCTACGCCGACGCCCGCACGCGCGTCGAGGGCCCGGCCGTCGACCGGCCGGCCGACATCGCCGACCGGGTGGCCGGGCTGCCGGCCGTGGGCGCGGGCGCGCTGCTGTACCCGGACGCGTTCTCCGAGGTGCGCGCCGACCTGCCGCGGCACGCCTCGGCGGGCGCGCTGGCCGGCCTGGCGGCCGCCCTGCTGGCGGCGGGTGAGCCGCTCCAGCCGCCGGTGCCGCGCTACCTGCGCCGCCCGGACGCGCGGGTGCCGGCCGGGTACAAGGCGGTCACGCGCCCGTGAACGGCGGTCACGCGCCCGCGCACGGCGGGGACGGTGCCGGCGCGCTCCGCGAGATGCGCTGGTGGGACATCCCGGGGGTGCTCGCGCTCGAACGGGAGCTGTTCCCCGACGACGCCTGGTCGGAGGCCACCTACTGGTCCGAGCTCGCCCTGGCCCGGGGCCCGGGTCGGCGGCGCCACTACCTCGTGGCCGAGGCGGCGGGCGGCACGCTCGCCGGGTACGCGGGCCTGGGCGTGGCCGGCGGCACCGGCGAGGTGATGACCATCGGCGTCACCGGCGGCCACCAGGGCGCCGGTCTCGGCGGCCGGCTGCTCGGCGCGCTGCTCGACGCGGCGGCCGGCCCGTTCGCCTGCCACGAGGTGATGCTGGAGGTCAGGGTCGACAACGAGCGCGCCCGGCGGCTGTACCGGCGCTTCGGGTTCGCGCGGGTCGGCGTCCGCCGCGGCTACTACCAGCCGGGGAACCACGACGCGCTGGTCATGCGGCGCGCCCTGCCGCCCGGCGGGTCCCGTACCCCGGTACACAGCGAAGGAACGGAAGGGGGAGCGGGCGAGGATGGCTGACGAACCGCTCGTGCTCGGCATCGAGACGTCCTGCGACGAGACGGGCGTGGGCATCGTCCGGGGGCACACGCTCCTGGCCGACGCCGTCGCGTCCAGCGTGGACGACCACGCGCGCTACGGGGGCGTGGTGCCCGAGATCGCCAGCAGGGCGCACCTGGAGGCGATGGTTCCCACGATCGAACGGGCCCTGGCGCGGGCGGGCGTGAGCGCGCGCGACCTCGACGCCGTCGCGGTCACCGCGGGGCCCGGGCTCGCGGGCGCGCTGCTGGTCGGGGTCTCGGCGGCCAAGGCGTACGCCTACGCGCTGGGCAAGCCGCTGTACGGCGTCAACCACCTGGCCTCGCACGTGTGCGTCGACCAGCTGGAGCACGGGCCGCTGCCGCAGCCCGTGATGGCGCTGCTGGTCTCGGGCGGCCACTCCTCGCTGCTGCTCTCCCCGGACATCACCTCGGACGTGCGACCGCTCGGGGCGACGATCGACGACGCGGCGGGTGAGGCGTTCGACAAGGTGGCCCGCGTGCTCGGGCTCGGTTTCCCCGGCGGCCCGGTCATCGACCGGCTCGCGCGCGAGGGCGACCGGGACGCGGTGCGCTTCCCGCGCGGCCTCACCGGGCCGAGGGACGCGCCCTACGACTTCTCGTTCTCCGGGTTGAAGACGGCCGTGGCGCGCTGGGTCGAGGCGCGGCGCGCGGCGGGCGAGGACGTGCCGGTGGCCGACGTTGCCGCGTCGTTCCAGGAGGCCGTCACGGACGTGCTGACGCGCAAGGCCGTGCGCGCCTGCCGCGAGCAGGGCGTGGACCACCTGATGATCGGCGGCGGCGTCGCCGCGAACTCCCGGCTGCGCGCGATGGCCGAGGAACGGTGCGCCGCGGCCGGCATCACGCTGCGGGTGCCGCGCCCCGGCCTGTGCACCGACAACGGCGCGATGGTCGCGGCGCTCGGTGCCGAGATGGTCGCCCGGGGGCGTGCGCCCTCGGCGCTCGGCCTGCCGGCCGACTCCTCGCTCCCGGTGACCGAGCCGCACGTGCCGGCGGTGGGCCACCGGTGACCGTCACGCTGATGTGGGAGGCCAGGGCGGCGCGGGGGCGCGGCGCCGACCTGCTGGCGTGGGCGCGCGCGCAGCCGCTGGTGCCGGGGCCCGAGCGCCGGGAGACGTTCGTGGCGCCGGGCGACCGGGTGCTGGTGATCACGTGGTGGCCCGCGGAGCCCGGGGCCGCGGACCCGCCGGAGCTGCCCGACCCGCCGGCGGAGCTGCTGCACCGGCCGGTGCACCGCTGGCGGTTCACGCGCGTGCCGGACTGACCGGGCGCGCCCGCCTTCTCGCGGCGCGCGCCCGCGTTCTCAGGGCGCGGGCCGCCCGATCAGCGCGGTGGGCGCGTCCGCGACCCGGGTGAGGAACACCGTGGCGGCGGCGGGCCCGCGCGGTTTCAGGCGCGTGCGCAGCTCCTCGGGGGTGACCGCGAACCCGCGCTTCTTGACGGTCAGGTTCCCGACCTCGCGCTCGCGCAGATACGCCCGCAGCCGTTTCAGGTTGAACGGCATGACGTCGGTGATCTCGTAGGCCGTCGCGAACGGCATGGGGCGCAGCGCGTCGGCCGTCACGTAGGCGATCCGCGGGTCGAGGAGCCGGCCCTCGACCCGTTCCGCGACATCCGCGACCAGGCCCGCCCTGATGACGGCGCCGTCCGGCTCGTAGAGGTAGCGGCCCGGCGCGCCCGCCGGGGCCGGCCGCGCGGTCCCGGTCATGGAGTGGCCGCCGGGCAGGAGGGTGGCGCGGCGGGGGGCGGCGGGCTCCGCGCCGAACCACAGCACGGCCTCCTTGACCTCGCCGCGGTGCGAGACCCACTCCGCCTCCGCGCCGCCGGGCACGGCCTCGTGCGGCACGCCGGGCGCGACCTTCAGGGCGGCGTGCGGCACGCGGGAGGCGAGGCCGACGGCCCAGGAGAGCGGGGGCGCGTACGCCTCGGGGTCGAAGACCCGGCCGCCGCCGGTCCTGCGGCGCGCGGGGTCGACGAACGCGCCGTCGCAGCCGGAGACGTCCGTGTCCTCGACGGCGGCGCGGCGCACGGTGATCCGGTCGGCGAGGCCGAGGGCCGCGGCGTTGGCCTCGGCGACGGCGCAGGCGAGCGGCGAACGGTCCACGGCCAGCACGTCGATACCGGCCGCGGCCAGCGCGAGCGCGTCGCCGCCGATGCCGCAGCACAGGTCCGCGACGCGGCGCACGCCCCGCGCGGCGAAACGGCCGGCGCGCCAGGCGGCGACGGGGGCGCGGGTGGCCTGCTCCACGCCGTCGGCCGTGAAGAACATCCGCGCGGCGTCGGGGCCGAACTTCGCCGCCGCGCGCTCGCGCAGCCTGGCCTGCCCGATGGCCGCGGCGACCAGGGCGGGCGGGTGGTCGCGGCGCAGCCGGGTGGCGGCGGCCAGTTCGTCGGCCGGGGCGAGGCCCGCGACCGCGGCGAGCAGGTCACGGCCCCGGTCGGTCAGCAGGGCGCGGAAGGCGTCGAGTTCGGTTGCGGCCACACGGGTCATTCTCCCCGCGGGCCCGGAACGGCGCGCACGGGACCGTTCCCGGGGATGGCAGCATCCCGAGCCATGGGGATTATCAGACAAGTAAGACAAAACGATCGTCGGTTTCGCCGGGGAGTGCGGCGGTACGGCGCGCTCGGCGGCGCCGCGGTCCTCGCGCTTGTCTGCTCGGGGGCCGGCCTGCCGCCGCGCTTCCTCTCCGGCGATCGGGCGGAGGCGTGGGGCGGGGCCACCGTGGACGCCAACCCGCCCGCCGCGGTCGGCGCCGTCACGGCCTTCGGCCTGCCGCGCACCCGGGCGGTCGCGGAGGCGAAGGCCGCGTACGCCGACCGGCTCGAACGCGCGGAGGCGCGCCGCGTCGCCGCGGCGAAGCGCTGGGGGCTGCGCAAGGCGCCGTTGCGCGCGCCCGCGCCCCCGGAGCGCAAGCCGGAGCTTTCCACCGAGCCCGGGCACATCACGGGCTCCGGCCTGCCACCTGTGCTGGTCCGGGTGCCCACTGACGAGAAGGTGGTCTTCCTCACCGTCGACGACGGCGCGGAGAAGGACCGGGACCTGCTCGCCATGCTGCGCGAACTCGACGTCCCCTACAGCAGCTTCCTCACCGACTACGTGGCGCGGGACGACTACGGGTACTTCCGCGAGGCCCACCCGGACGGCACCGGGGTGCACAACCACACGGTGACCCACCCCGAGCTGCCCCGGCTCCCGTACGCCAAGCAGCGCGCCGAGATCTGCCGGCAGCAGGACATCCTCGAACGCGAGTTCGGTGTGCGCCCCGAGCTCTTCCGTCCCCCCTACGGCGCCTACGACCGCGACACGCTGCGCGCCGCGGCCTCGTGCGGCGTGACGGCCGTGCCCCTCTGGGCGGAGGAGGCGTTCCCCGACCGCATCGAGTGGGGGCGCGCCGACCGGAAGTTCCACCCGGGCGACATCATCCTCAGCCATTTCCGCGGCCCGGGGGAGTGGGACGGCGACATGGCGGACATGGTCCGCCGCGTGCTCGCCACCGCGACCGAGCAGGGCTTCGCCCTGGCCCGGCTGGAGGACTACCTCTAGGAACCTCGACCGGAGACATCGGTTCTGCCGTCCACGCCGGAAAGGTCCGCCCATGCCAGTCCCCGCCGAGTTCCCGGATCGCGCCCAGGGCGAGGGGCGCCCGCCGATGGACATGGACGCCTCGCCGCGCGATCGGGACGCGTCCCTGGTGTCGTCGCTGCCGTCGGTCGGAGCGGTCGCCCTCGGCGGCGCGGCCGGAGCGGGCGCCCGGTACGGGATGGAGCGTCTCTGGCCCGCCGGCGGCGGCGACCTGCCGTGGGCCGCCTTCGGTGTCAACGTCGCCGGTTGCGCGGTGATGGGCGTGGTGGTGGTGCTCTGCATGGAGGTGTGGACGGTGTCGCCGCTGGTGCGGCCGTTCCTGGCGACGGGCTTCCTCGGCGGGTTCACCACGCTGTCCACGTACGCCGCGGACACGGAGCGGCTGGCCCGGCTCGGTGAGCCGGGGGCGGCGCTGCTGTACTACGCGGCCACGCTCGCGGCGGCTCTGGCCGCGGTGGCGCTGTCCTCGTCGCTCACGAGGCGGATCGCCTCGGCCCTGCGGGCGGGGGCGCGCGGGTGAACCTCCTGCTGGTGCTCATCGGAGGCGCGGCGGGAGCCTCGGCGCGGTTCCTCATCGACCGGGCGGTGCAGCGCGGGCAGGCCACGGAGTTCCCCTGGGGCACCTTCGCGGCCAACACGCTGGGCTGCCTCCTGGTCGGCGTGCTCACCGGAGCGGTGCTGGCGCAGGCCGCCACGGAACGGGTGTACCTGCTCGTGGGCACGGGCCTGTGCGGGGCGCTCACGACCTACTCGACGTTCGCCTGGGAGACCGTGCACCTGGCGCGGTCGGGGCAGACGGTCCGCGCGGCCGGCAGCGCCGCCTCCACCGTGCTGGCCGGTCTGGGAGCCGTGCTGATCGGGCTGACCGCCGCCCGCGTCCTCTGGCCGTGAGCCGTGAGCCGTGAGCCGCGCCCGCCCGCTGTCCCGGGCGGCGCGGGCGCGCACCTGCCCGCCATACGGGGTCCTCACCCGCGCACGTCAGGCGAGCCACGGGCGCCCGACCCCGCCGATCCCGATGCTCGGGTCGAGCGGCGCCGCAGGGCCGCTCCACCCCGTTCCGCACCCCCATGGAGGCCCCGTGCCCGCACTTCCGCCGCCCCCGACCCCGTACCTGGAGCCCGCCGCCAGAGAACTGACCGAGGCGACCGCTCCCCACCCCCGCATCTACGAAGTGCCGCCGGAGCAGGGGCGCGACATCCTGCTCGGGTTGCAGAGCGGCGAAGGCGTGGAGCGCCCGGACGTCGATGAGGACTGGGTGACCGTCGACGCCGGGGAGTTCGGGCAGGTCCGTACCCGGATCATCAAGCCCCGGGGGGTCACCGAGCCGTTGCCCGTGGTGTTCTACATCCACGGCGCCGGCTGGGTGTTCGGTGACGAGAAGACGCATGACCGGCTCTTCCGCGAGCTCGTGGTGGGAGCGGGCGCGGCGGGCGTCTTCCCGGTCTACGACCGGGCGCCGGAAGCCAGGTACCCCACCCAGGTGGAACAGAACTACGCCGTCGGCCAGTGGGTCGCGGGGCACGGCTCCGCGCACGGCCTGGACACGTCGCGGATCGCCGTGACAGGTGAGTCGGTCGGCGGCTGCATGGCCACGGTCTTCGCGCTGATGAACAAGGAGCGCGGCGGACTCGACCTCAAGGCGCAGGTCCTGCTCTACCCGGTGGCGGACGCCGACTTCGAGACGGCCTCGTACCAGCAGTTCGCCGACGGCTACTACCTGACCCGCGACGGCATGATCTGGTTCTGGGACCACTACGCCCCCGACCGGGAACGCCGCTCGGAACCGTACGCCTCGCCACTCCGCGCGAGCATCGACCAGCTCAAGGGGCTGCCCAGGACGCTCGTCATCACCGACGAGGCCGATGTGCTGCGCGACGAGGGGGAGGCCTACGCGGCCAAGCTGCGCGAGGCGGGAGTGGACGTCACGGCCGTCCGGGTGGCGGGGATGGTCCACGACTTCCTGCTTCTGGACAGCCTGCGGGACACCCGCGCGGCGAACGTCGCCCGGCACCTGGCCATCGACGCGCTGCGCTCCGCACTGCACGAGAGCTGAGCCCCCGCCCCCGGCTTCCCGCGCCCGCCGCCGGCCCTGGCCCGCGCCCCCGCCCCTGATCACCCGCCGTCTGCCTCGTCCGCGGCTCCGTGCGGAGGCGGGGGCTCCGGCGCGTCCGTCCCCGGACGCGCCGGGGGGCGCGCCGGGGCGCAGGGGGGGCGCAACGGGTCAACCGCCCCCGGTCAACGGGCGTTTCGGGTGCTCACGCGCCGTTCGCGACGGGTGTCCGCCGCGGGTGGCTGGCACTCTAGTTGACTGAGTGCTAACCGCCGCATAGTCTCGACGCTGGCACTCTCCCTACGGGAGTGCCAGATCGCGCGACAGGCGGACCCGGCACCCGCGACGACGGGTTCACCACGTCGCCATCCAGCCATAGAAAACCCCGTGAGATCTCCGAAGGGGGAGGTCGGATCGTGACGACCGCCAGCTCCAAGGTTGCCATCAAGCCGCTTGAGGACCGCATCGTGGTCCAGCCGCTCGACGCCGAGCAGACCACGGCCTCGGGCCTGGTCATTCCCGACACGGCCAAGGAGAAGCCCCAGGAGGGCACCGTCCTCGCCGTCGGTCCCGGCCGCTTCGAGGACGGCAACCGCCTGCCGCTCGACGTGAAGGTCGGCGACATCGTGCTGTACAGCAAGTACGGCGGCACCGAGGTGAAGTACAACAACGAGGAGTACCTCGTCCTCTCCGCTCGTGACGTGCTGGCGATCATCGAAAAGTGATCGCACCGCGCCCTGGTCCCCCCGGCCGACACAGCCGCGGGCGCCCGGGGCGCGGTCTCGTTTCTCCGAAGAACGCAAGGGACATCCACACCCATGGCGAAGATCCTGAAGTTTGACGAGGACGCCAGGCGCGCCCTCGAACGCGGCGTCAACCAGCTCGCCGACGCGGTCAAGGTGACCATCGGTCCCCGCGGCCGGAACGTCGTCATCGACAAGAAGTTCGGCGCGCCGACCATCACCAACGACGGCGTCACCATCGCGCGCGAGGTCGAGTCCGAGGACCCGTACGAGAACCTGGGCGCGCAGCTGGTGAAGGAGGTGGCGACCAAGACCAACGACATCGCGGGTGACGGCACCACCACCGCCACCGTTCTGGCGCAGGCGCTCGTCCGCGAGGGTCTGCGCAACGTGGCCGCCGGCGCCTCCCCCTCCGGGCTCAAGCGCGGCATCGACGCGGCCGTCGAGGCCGTCGCCGAGGACCTGCGCGCCAGCGCCCGGCCGATCGACTCCAAGGAGGACATCGCGGCCGTCGCCGCGCTGTCCGCCCAGGACAAGCAGGTCGGCGAGCTGATCGCCGAGGCCATGGACAAGGTGGGCAAGGACGGTGTGATCACCGTCGAGGAGTCCCAGACCTTCGGGCTCGACCTGGACTTCACCGAGGGCATGGCCTTCGACAAGGGCTACCTGTCGCACTACATGGTCACCGACCAGGAGCGCATGGAGGCCGTCCTCGACGACCCCTACATCCTGATCCACCAGGGCAAGATCTCCTCCATCCAGGACCTGCTGCCGCTGCTGGAGAAGATCATGCAGTCCGGCGGCTCGCGCCCGCTGCTGATCGTCGCCGAGGACGTGGAGGGCGAGGCGCTGTCCACCCTCGTCGTCAACAAGATCCGCGGCACGTTCAACTCCGTCGCGGTCAAGGCCCCCGGCTTCGGTGACCGCCGCAAGGCGATGCTCGGCGACATGGCCACCCTCACCGGCGGCACCGTGATCTCCGAGGAGGTCGGCCTCAAGCTCGACCAGGCCGGTCTCGACGTGCTCGGCACCGCGCGCCGCGTGACCATCACCAAGGACGACACCACCATCGTCGACGGCGCGGGCAAGGCCGCCGACATCGAGGCCCGGGTCGCGCAGATCCGCGCCGAGATCGACGCGACCGACTCCGACTGGGACCGCGAGAAGCTCCAGGAGCGGCTCGCGAAGCTGGCCGGCGGCGTGTGCGTCATCCGCGTCGGCGCGGCGACCGAGGTGGAGCTGAAGGAGAAGAAGCACCGCCTTGAGGACGCCATCTCGGCCACCCGCGCGGCGGTCGAGGAGGGCATCGTCCCCGGCGGCGGCGCCTCCCTGGTCCACTCCGCCAAGGTGCTTGAGGACGGCCTCGGCAAGACCGGCGACGAGGCCACCGGCGTGGCGATCGTGCGCCGCGCCGCTGTCGAGCCGCTGCGCTGGATCGCCGAGAACGCGGGCCTCGAAGGCTACGTGATCACCTCCAAGGTGGCCGAGCTGGACAAGGGCCACGGCTACAACGCGGCCACCGGCGTGTACGGCGACCTCGTCGGGGACGGCGTGATCGACCCGGTCAAGGTGACCCGTTCCGCCCTCCAGAACGCGGCCTCGATCGCGTCCCTGCTGCTCACCACCGAGACCCTGGTGGTGGAGAAGAAGGAAGAGGAGCCGGAGCAGGCCGGCGGCCACAGCCACGGTCACTCGCACTGACCCGGGCGCTTCCGCGCTTCGCGGGCCCGGGCCACCGCCTTCACCTGCGGTGGCCCGGGCCCGTTCTCAGTCTCCCTGCCGAATCGTTTCCCCCAGCGCGCCGCCGCGTCCCGCCGCCGGCTGCCTCCCGTGGCCGCCGGCCGCGCCGTGCCGCGGGCCGAACCTGCGGCCCGCCCGGGACGAGATGGCGCCGAGCGCGCCGCGCGGCGCCAGCCGGGCCGCCGCCATCAGGACCTTGTACCTGGGGTCGGGAACGCTGACCGTCCGCCGCCTCGCCAGGTCACGCAGCGCCGCGTCCACCACGCGGTCCGCGTCCAGCCACATCCACCCGGGGATGTTGTCCGTGCCGAGGCCGGCCCGCTCGTGGAACTCGGTGCGCACGAACCCGGGGCACAGCGCCATCAGGCGCACCCCGCTGCCCGCGAGGTCGTGGGCCGCGCCCTCGGTGAACCGGACCACCCACGCCTTCGACGCGCCGTAGGTGCCGCGCGGCAGGAACGCGGCCACCGAGGCCACGTTCACCACGCCGCCCCGGCCGCGCTGCCGCATCGGCCCCGCGGCTGCCGTCGTCAGGCGAAGCACCGCCTCGCAGTGCACCGTGAGCATCCGCAGCTCGTCGGCCACCGGCACCTCCAGGTAGGCGCCCTTCTGCCCGAAGCCCGCGTTGTTGATCAGCAGGTCCACCGGGCGGCGCGGATCGGACAACCGCGCCTCGACCGCGGCGATGCCCTCGTCGGACGCCAGGTCGGCCCGGAGCACGGCCGCCTCCACTCCGTGCCGGTCGTGCAGCTCGGCGGCCTGCCGCCGCAGCGCCCCGGCGTCGCGGGCCACCAGCACCAGGTCGTGCCGGTCGCGGGCCAGCCGACGGGCGAACGCGGCGCCGATCCCGGACGTCGCTCCCGTCACCAATGCAGTTGTCATACCACGACCGTAGTGGGCGCCGGGGCGCGCCCGACGCGGGCGGGGCGGGTCCGCGGCTACGGCCTGGCCCTGCGCGCGCCGGCGTCCACCAGGTCACGGCGGGCCCGGCCGAGCAGCTCCTCGCGCTCGTCCTCCGTCAGGCCGCCCCACACGCCGTACGGCTCGCGCACCGACAGGGCGTGCGCCGCGCACTCGGCCCGCACCGGGCAGCGCATGCACACTTCCTTCGCCGCTTCTTCGCGGGAGCTGCGCGCGGCGCCGCGCTCCCCCTCCGGGTGGAAGAACAGTGAGCTGTCCACGCCCCGGCAGGCGGCCAGCAGTTGCCAGTCCCACAGGTCGGCGTTGGGGCCAGGAAGGCGGGAGAAATCTGCCATGACAGTGTCCCATCGTCATCGAGGCTGGAGGAAGGGATGTAAATATGACTACCAGCTGAATATAGCGCTATCCCCTCCAAGTCGGTCCATAAGCCCTTGAAAGGGCAAAAACGGATGTTCGGCGTGTTTAGCCGGTGCCGCGACGGCGTGACGATGCGGTCACGTACAGTGCTGCTGCTGTGAGGTTGGAGGCCGTAACTCTTTCGGGTGACCGTCGTTGAGAGGGCGGAGGCGGTTGACACGGCTTGTCAATCGCACAGGTGACGACACACGACTGCCTGGAGGCTCAAGTGCGCATCAGCTGCGGAGGGCGACCATGACTTCCGTCCTTGTCTGCGACGACTCCCCGCTCGCCCGGGAGGCGCTCCGCCGCGCGGTCGCGACCGTGCCCGGCGTCGAGCGGGTCACGACGGCCGCCAACGGCGAGGAGGTCCTGCGCCGCTGGGGTGCCGACCGTTCCGACCTGATTCTGATGGACGTCCGAATGCCCGGCCTCGGCGGAGTGGAAACCGTGCGCCGGCTTCTTTCCGCCGACCCCGGCGCGCGCATCATCATGCTGACCGTCGCGGAGGACCTCGACGGCGTGGCGCTGGCCGTGGCCGCGGGCGCCCGCGGCTACCTGCACAAGGACGCGTCCCGCGCCGAGCTGCGCGCGACGGTCACCCAGGCGCTGGCCGACCCGACCTGGCGGCTGGCGCCGCGGCGGCTGCGTTCCTCGGACATGGGTGCCGCCCCGACCCTGACCGCGCGCGAGATCCAGGTGCTCGAAGGGATGAGCCACGGCCGTTCCAACGCCGAGATCGGACGTGAGCTTTTTCTCTCCGAGGACACGGTCAAGACGCACGCCCGCAGGCTGTTCAAGAAGCTCGGTGCCTCGGACCGCGCGCACGCCGTCGCGCTGGGGTTCCGCTGGGGACTCGTCCGCTGAACGAGAGGACCGGACGGGGACGCGGCCACGGGCGGCACCCCGTCCGGTGAGGTGCGGTCGCCCAAAAGAATCCTGGTTGACGCATCCTTGGAAGTATGACGCTCCTTGGGGACGAGTCGACCAGGTGCGAGGGGAGGGCCCGGGACATGTCGTTCGGCACTCCCGCGCACAACGCTCCCGCCGCATATAACGCTTCGGTGCACAACTCCGCCCGCGGTGGTCCGGAAGCCGCGGCGACGGTGCACCATGGACCGATGCGCGATGACGAGGCGACGGCGATCGGCACGCTCGTACATCGCGCGGCCGAAGGGGACGCGCAGGCCACACACGATCTGCTGGCCCACGTGCACCCGCTCGCGTTGCGCTACTGCCGCATGCGCCTGGCCCGGCTGCCCGGCGAGGCCAGGCACTTCGTGGACGACCTCGCGCAGGAGGTCTGCCTCGCGGTGCTGTGCGCGCTCCCGCGCTACCGGGACACCGGGAGACCGTTCGACGCCTTCGTCGTGGCCATCGCGCAGCACAAGGTGGCCGACCTGCAACGGGCCGCGCTGCGCGGTCCCGGCAGCACCGCCGTGCCCTCGGACGAGATGCCGGAACGCCCCGACGACTCGCTCGGGCCCGAGGAGCGGGCGCTGCTGAGCAGCGACGCCGAATGGGCCCGCACCCTGCTGGCCAGCCTGCCCGCCCACCTGCGCGAGCTGGTGCTGCTCCGGGTCGCGATCGGGCTGACCGCGGAGGAGACGGGGCAGAAGCTCGGCATGTCCCCCGGTGCGGTGCGCGTGGCGCAGCACCGCGCGCTGAGCAGGCTGCGGGCGCTGGCCGGGCGCTGAGCCATCCCGGTGATGGCCGTAGCATGGGAAGCGCATGCGGGTAGCGCTGGAAAGGCTGTCATGACTGATTACGCGGGTGAGGTGCCGGAGAAGTTCGCGGCGCTCGGGCTGACCTTCGACGACGTGTTGCTGCTGCCCGGCGCGGCGAACATGGAGCCGGGCGACATCGACACCTCATCGCGCGTCTCCCGCAACGTGCGCGTGCGCGTGCCGCTGCTCTCCGCCGCGATGGACCGGGTGACCGAGGCGCGCATGGCCATCGCCATGGCGCGCCAGGGCGGGGTGGGCGTCCTGCACCGCAACCTCTCGGTGGAGGAGCAGGCCGCGCAGGTCGACCGGGTGAAGCGGTCCGAGGCCGGCATGGTCACCGACCCCATCACGATCCGCCCCGACGCCACGCTGCGCGAGGCCGACGAGCTGTGCGGCCGGTTCCGGATCAGCGGGGTGCCCGTGACCGACGCGGGCGGGCGGCTGCTCGGCATCGTCACCAACCGTGACATGGCGTTCGAGCCGGACCGCAGCCGCCAGGTGCGCGAGGTCATGACGCCGATGCCGCTGGTCACCGGCAAGGTCGGGATCTCCGGCCCGGACGCGATGGAGCTGCTGCGGCGCCACAAGATCGAGAAGCTGCCGCTGGTGGACGGCGAGGGCCTGCTCAAGGGCCTGATCACCGTCAAGGACTTCGTCAAGGCCGAGCAGTACCCGAACGCGGCGAAGGACGCGGAGGGGCGCCTGATCGTCGGCGCGGCCGTCGGGGTCGCGGGCGACGCCTACGACCGCGCGCAGGCGCTGATCGAGGCGGGGGTCGACTTCATCGTGGTCGACACCGCGCACGGCCATTCCCGGCTCGTTCCCGACATGGCCGCCAAGATCAAGTCCAACCACGGCGACGTGGACGTCGTCGCGGGCAACGTGGCGACCCGCGACGGCGCGCAGGCGCTGGTCGACGCGGGTGTGGACGGCATCAAGGTCGGGGTCGGCCCCGGCTCCATCTGCACCACCCGCGTGGTCGCCGGCATCGGCGTGCCGCAGGTGACCGCGATCTACGAGGCGTCGCTCGCGGCGCGCGAGGCGGGCATCCCCGTGATCGGGGACGGCGGCCTCCAGTACAGCGGCGACATCGCCAAGGCCCTGGTCGCGGGGGCGGACACGGTCATGCTCGGCAGCCTGCTCGCCGGGTGCGAGGAGTCGCCGGGCGAGCTGCTGTTCATCAACGGCAAGCAGTTCAAGTCCTACCGCGGGATGGGCTCCCTCGGCGCCATGCAGTCGCGCGGGGAGCGGCGTTCCTACTCCAAGGACCGCTACTTCCAGAACGAGGTCTCCGACGACGACAAGCTGATCCCCGAGGGCGTCGAGGGCCAGGTGCCCTACCGAGGGCCGCTCGCCTCCGTGGTGCACCAGCTCGTCGGCGGTCTGCACCAGTCGATGTACTACCTCGGCGGGCGGACGGTCCCGGAGATCAAGGAGCACGGCAGGTTCGTGCGCATCACCTCGGCCGGGCTCAAGGAGAGCCACCCGCACGACATCCAGATGACGACCGAGGCACCGAACTACTCGCGGCGCTAGTCCGGCCGCGGCGCAAGGAGAACTTCACCGTGACGGAAATCGAGATCGGCCGCGGCAAGCGCGGGCGGCGGGCGTACGCGTTCGACGACATCGCCGTGGTGCCGAGCCGGCGCACGCGTGATCCGAAAGAGGTCTCGATCGCCTGGCAGATCGACGCCTACCGGTTCGAGCTGCCGTTCCTGGCGGCCCCGATGGACTCGGTCGTCTCGCCGGCCACGGCGATCCGCATCGGTGAGTCGGGCGGCCTCGGCGTGCTGAACCTGGAGGGTCTGTGGACCCGCTACGAGGACCCCGAGCCGCTGCTCGACGAGATCACCGAGCTGGAGGAGTCCGCGGCGAACCGCAGGCTCCAGGAGATCTACGCCGCGCCGATCCAGGAGGAGCTGATCTTCCGGCGCATCCGTGAGGTCAGGGAGGCCGGCGTGGTCACGGCCGCGGCGCTCTCGCCGCAGCGGACCGCGCAGTTCTCCAAGGCGGTGCTCGACGCGGGCGTCGACATCTTCGTGATCCGCGGCACGACCGTCTCGGCCGAGCACGTCTCCAGCGCGGCCGAGCCGCTGAACCTCAAGCAGTTCATCTACGAGCTCGACGTGCCGGTGATCGTCGGCGGCTGCGCGACCTACACCGCGGCCCTCCACCTGATGCGGACCGGGGCCGCCGGGGTGCTCGTCGGGTTCGGCGGCGGCGCGGCGCACACGACGCGGAACGTGCTGGGCATCCAGGTGCCGATGGCGACCGCGGTGGCCGATGTCGCCGCGGCCCGCAGGGACTACATGGACGAGTCGGGCGGGCGTTACGTGCACGTCATCGCGGACGGCGGCGTCGGCTGGTCGGGCGACCTGCCGAAGGCCATCGCGTGCGGGGCCGACGCGGTGATGATGGGCTCGCCGCTCGCGCGCGCGAGCGACGCCCCCGGGCGCGGCCACCACTGGGGCATGGAGGCCGTGCACGAGGACGTGCCGCGCGGCAAGAAGGTGCACCTGGGCACCGTGGGCACCACGGAGGAGATCCTGACGGGCCCCTCGCAGATCCCGGACGGCTCGATGAACTTCTTCGGCGCCCTGCGCCGGGCGATGGCGACCACGGGCTACTCGGAGCTGAAGGAGTTCCAGCGGGTCGAGGTCACGATCGCCGAGTCCCGCTGAGCGCGGACTCCGGGGCGGCCGTCCGCCCCGGAGTCGCGGGCCCGTTGTGCGACGCGCGTCAGCGGCGCCGCCAGGGCCCGGTGATCGCGAGCAGGATGCCGGGTTCCTGGATGCTGGCGTACAGCGTGTTGCCGTCCGGCGAGAACGTCACCCCGGCGAACTCGCTGTACTCCGGCTCCTCGCGGGTGCCGATGTTGACCTCGTTGCGGGCGAGCGCGAACGTGCCGCCGTGCGGGTCGGTGCCGAACAGGTGCTGCAAGCCCTCGCCGTCCTCCGCGATGACCAGGCCGCCGTAGGGCGAGACCGTGATGTTGTCGGGGCCGTCGGGGCGGCGCCCGCCGAGCGGGCGCGGGTTCACGCCGAAGCGCACCTTGAGGGTGGCGGTGCGGCGCCTCGGGTCGTAGAACCAGACCTGCCCGTCGTGCGGTTCGCCCGGACTCTCGTCCCTGGCGTAGGACGACACGAAGTACGCGCCGCCGTCGCCCCACCACATGCCTTCGAGCTTGCGGCCACGGGTGACGCGGCCCGGGCCGAACTGCTCGCGCACGGGCGTGTCCCGTGCGTCGCGGTCGGGCACGGGCACCCAGTCCACGCCGAGCACCGTGCCCGGCTCGGTGACGCGCGAGAGGTCGTCGACGAACCGGCCGCGGTCGTCGAAGCAGCGGAACGCCTCGAACGCGCCGTCCTCGTCGGCCAGCCGGCCGAGCCGCCCGCGGCCGTGCCTGAACCCGTCGGGGGGCGTCCAGCGGTAGAAGAGGCCGTTCGGCTCGTCGGCGTCCTCCGTGAGGTAGAGATGGCCGCGCCGCGGGTCGACGACGACGGCCTCGTGGTCGAAGCGCCCCAGGGCCTTGATCGGCCGCGGTCCGCGGCCGGCGGACCGGCTGCGCGGGTCGACCTCGAACACGTAGCCGTGGTCGCGGGTCATGCCGTTCTCGCCGGCGAGGTCGGAGTTCTCCTCGCAGGTGAGCCACGTGCCCCACGGCATGGTGCCGCCCGCGCAGTTGTTGGAGGTGCCGGCGATGCCGACCCACTCGGTGACCCGCCCGTGCGGGTCGACCTCGACGACCGTGCAGCCGCCGGGCGCGGCCGGGTCGTACACCAGTCCCTCGGTGAGGGGCACGGGGTGCTCCCACTCGGAACGGGGGCCGTCCATCTCGTGGTTGACGACGAGCAGCACGGTGCCGCGCGGCCCTTCGAAGGTGCCGGTGCCGTCGTGGTTGCCCGGCGTGTACTCGCCGGTGGTCAGCCGGGTGCCGCCGGTGCGGGTGAGGACGCGGTAGCGGAAACCCTCGGGCAGGGACAGCACGCCCTCGGGGTCGGGCACGAGCGGCCCGTAGCCGGCCCCGCCGCCCGGGCGGCCGGGCCCGCCCGCGAGCGCGCCGGGCGCGCTCGCCAGGACCCCCACGCTGCCGGTGAGTGCCACCCCGGTACCGAGGGCGGAGCGGCCCACGAAGGCCCGGCGGCTGAGGCCGGGCGTTCCGCCTGACGCGGTCACGTGTTCGTCTGCGCTCATGGGACATCACCTTGGCGCCGCGGGGAGAATGGCGCCTGAACGCTAGGCGAAGCCGCCCGTACGTCACAACCGGTGT
This sequence comes from Streptomyces marincola, assembly GCF_020410765.1. Classification (NCBI taxonomy): domain Bacteria; kingdom Bacillati; phylum Actinomycetota; class Actinomycetes; order Kitasatosporales; family Streptomycetaceae; genus Streptomyces; species Streptomyces marincola. Next base: position 4,374,431 of record NZ_CP084541.1, read on the forward strand.
GCTGCCCCCGCGGGCGTCGCGCCCCTGGTGTCGAACAGCAACTGGGCCTTGGTCGCCAGCCCTTGCAGGTCGTACGTGCCGTGGTGCTGGAGCAGCAGGGTCAGGTCGGCGGCGGCGACGGCGTCGTGCAGCGAGTCGGCCCGCGCGACCGGTCGGCCTGCCACGCGCCACTCGGCGGTGAACGGATCGTGGAAGGTCAGCCGCGCGCCGAGCCCGAGCAGCCGGGAGGCGATCTCCCCGGCCGGGGAGCCCGTCAGGTCCGGGAGGTCGGGACGGTAGGTGACGCCGAGCAGCAGCACGTGGGCGCCGCGCACCGACTTGCCGTGCTCGTTCAGCAGGGCGGCAGCCCGTTCGGTGACGTACCGGGGCATGCGCTCATTGACCTGGCGCGCGACGTCCACCAGCCTGAGCCGGCCGCCGGGGTCGCCTGGCGCCGCGTGGCCGCCCGCGCCCGGGCCCGGCCTGAACGCGAGGAAGCCGAACGGCTTGGTCTCGGCGCAGCGCACGACATCCCACAGGTCGATGTTCAACTCGTGGCAGAGGACGGCCATTTCGTTGACGAGGGCGATGTTGACGTGGCGGAAGTTCGTCTCCAGGAGCTTGACCGCCTCGGCCTCGCGCAGCCCCCTGGCCCGCACCACCTTGTCGGTCAGCCGGCCGTAGAACGCGGCGGCTGCCTCGGTGCAGGCGGGCGTGAGGCCGCCGATGACGCGCGGCACGTTGGCGTAGTGGAACGTGCGGCTGCCCGGGTCGAGCCGCCCGGGGGCGTGCGCCAGGTGGAAGTCGTGACCGGCGCGCAGCCCCGAGCCGCGTTCGAGCAGGGGGCGCACGATGTCCTGCGTCGTGCCGGGGTGCACGGCGGATTCGACCACGACCAGCGTGCGCGGGCGCAGTACGGGCGCCAGGGCGCCGGCCGCCGCGCGGACCGCGCCGAGGTCGGGGGCGCGCCCGGCGCCCGGCGGCGTCGGCGCGCAGATCAGCGCGGTGCGGACCCGGCCGAGCACCGCGGCCTCGCTCGTGGCGCGGAACCCGGCGGCGAGCATGCGGCGCAGGTCGGCCGCGGCCAAGGGGGAACCGGCCGGGGGCCGGCCGGCGTTCAGCTCGGTCGCGGCCCCCGGGTCCGCGAGGAAGCCGACGGTGCCGATGCCGGCGGCGGTGGCGGCCCGGGCGGCGGGCAGCCCCAGCGGTCCCAGATCGAGAACGGCGAGATCAGCGGGCATGCGCGGTACGAGTCCCTTCTCCCCTCTGGTCAGCTTAGGGGCATATATGACAGATGTAGCTGATTGACCGGTGCTGCGAGGGCGGTGACGCGCCAGCGGGACGGAATTGGGGAACCATCCGGAGAGCGGGCCCGGCGGCGCGCGGGCGGCGACGGGAAAAACCGGGCGGCACATCCGGTGGGCCGCGCCGAGCAGGGCACCCGTCAGGAGCGGGGGAGCGCCCGGGGCGGCCCGGGGGACGGCGGATCCGGACGACGGAGGAGGCGCACACGTGAGAACAGCCGCGATGGGGCCGCAGCAGCGGGCCGAGGCACTGGCCCGGATGGCGGAGCGCGAACTCGACGTGCTGGTGATCGGCGGCGGTGTGGTCGGCGCGGGAACGGCGCTCGACGCCGTCACGCGCGGCCTGACGACGGGTCTGGTCGAGGCCGGGGACTGGGCCTCCGGCACGTCGAGCCGGTCGAGCAAGCTGATCCACGGCGGACTGCGCTACCTGGAGATGCTGGACTTCGCGCTGGTCAGAGAGGCGTTGAAGGAACGCGGGCTGCTGCTGGAGCGGATCGCGCCGCACCTGGTGCGGCCCGTCCCGTTCCTCTACCCGCTGCGACACCGCGGCTGGGAGCGCTTCTACGCCGGCTCGGGGGTGGCCCTCTACGACACGATGGCGCTGTCCTCGGGGCACGGCCGCGGCCTGCCGAGGCACCGGCACCTGACGCGCGGCCGGGCGCTGCGGGTGGCGCCGTGCCTGCGCAAGGACGCGTTGACCGGCGCGTTGCAGTACTACGACGCGCAAGTGGACGACGCCAGGTACGTCGCCACACTGGTGCGCACCGCCGCGAGCTACGGGGCGCACGTCGCCAACCGCGCGCGGGTCACGGAGTTCCTGCGCGAGGGGGAGCGCGTCGTCGGCGTGCGCGTGCGCGACCTGGAGCAGAACGGCACCTACGAGGTGCGGGCCAAGCAGGTGGTGAACGCCACCGGCGTGTGGACCGACGACACGCAGGCCATGATCGCCGAACGCGGCCAGTTCCACGTGCGGGCCTCCAAGGGCATCCACCTGGTCGTGCCCAAGGACCGCATCCACTCCTCGACGGGCCTGATCCTGCGCACCGAGACGAGCGTGCTGTTCGTCATCCCGTGGGGCCGGCACTGGATCATCGGGACCACGGACACCGCGTGGGACCTGGACAAGGCGCATCCGGCGGCGTCGAGCGCCGACATCGACTACCTGCTCGACCGCGTCAACGCGGTGCTGGCCGTTCCGCTGCGGCGCGACGACGTGGAGGGCGTGTACGCGGGGCTGCGCCCGCTGCTCGCCGGCGAGTCGGACGCGACGAGCAAGCTGTCGCGCGAGCACACCGTGGCGCACCCGGTGCCCGGGCTCGTGGTGGTGGCGGGCGGCAAGTACACGACGTACCGCGTGATGGCGAAGGACGCGGTCGACGCGGCGGTCCACGGCCTGGACCAGCGGGTCGCGGACTGCTGCACGGAGGAGGTGCGGCTGGCCGGCGCCGAGGGCTACCACGCGCTGTGGAACGCGCGGGCCGGGCTCGCGGCGCGGGCCGGCCTGCACGGGGCCCGCGTCGAGCATTTGCTGCACCGCTACGGCTCGCTGACGGAGGAACTGCTCGACCTGATCGCGGCCGACCCCCGGCTCGGCGAGCCGCTGCCGGCCGCGGACGACTACCTCAAGGCCGAGATCGTCTACGCCTGTTCGCACGAGGGAGCACGCCACCTGGAGGACGTGCTGACGCGGCGCACCCGGATCTCGATCGAGACGTTCGACCGGGGCACGCGCAGCGCGCGGGAGTGCGCCGAGCTCATGGCCGGCGTTCTGGAGTGGACACCGGAGCAGATCGAACGCGAGGTCGAGCACTACGAGAAGCGGGTGGAGGCGGAACGCGAGTCCCAGACGCAACCGGACGACCGCACCGCGGACGCGGCCCGCCTCGGCGCCCAGGACGCGGTGCCCCTGTGACCCGGACGGCTCCCGCGGCCCGGTGAGTCGGTGGCATGGGTGACAATGGCCGGGGAAGCCGGAGGGGACGCATGGGCCAAGACAACGGGCACACCGAGCCGCGCGACACGGGCGACAGGAAGGCGCGCGACGGCGTGCCACCGCGAAAGACCGCGGCGGCCGATCCGCGCGTCTCGTCGCACACGCCCTCCGGGAGCGGGGGCGGCAAGGCGGCCGGGCGGCGCGGTGGTTCGCCGGCGGACGCCTCGCGCGCGGAGGCGGAGGCGGACGAGCCGGGCACGGCCGCCGCGCCGGGCGGGCAGAAGGACGCCTCGTCCGGCGGGCGGAAGGATGCTTCGGGGGACGGGCGGAAGGACGACGTTTCCGGCGACGGGCCGAAGGACGCTTCCGGCGACGGGCCGGAGCCCGGGGCCGACGGGCCGGAGTCCGGGTCCGGCGCGGCGAAGTCCGGGTCCGGGACGAAGAAGGCCGGAACCGGGGCGAAGCCCGAGACCGGAACGAAGCCTGGAAGCGCAGCGGAGGCCGGGGCCGGGGCGAAGTCCACGTCCGGCGGGGCGAAGCCCGGGGCCGACGCCTCCGCAGCCGCCGAGCCCGAGCCCGAGCGCGAGTCCGGCGGCGAGGCCGAGGACGCCCCGGGCGAGCCGAGGCCGCCGCGCGGCGGCGACCGCGCGCGCAAGGAGGCCGAGGAGCGCGCCACGCGGGCGGAGGCCCGGGCCACGGAGGTGGTCAGCGGCGTCCGGCTGCTGAACGGGCGGTACCGGCTCGGCTCGGTCGTCGGCCGGGGCGGCATGGGCACCGTGTGGCACGCGACGGACGAAGTGCTCGGACGGGCCGTCGCCGTGAAGGAGCTGCGGCTGCCGCCCGGTGTGGACGACGCCGAGCGCAAGCGGATGATCACCAGGACGTTGCGCGAGGCCAAGGCCATCGCGACCATCCGCAGCCGGGGCGTCGTCACGATCTACGACGTCGTGGACGAGGGGTCGCGGCCGTGGATCGTGATGGAGCTGATCGAGGGCCGCTCGCTCGCCGACATCATCAAGAACGACGGCCCCATGTCGCCGCGCCGCGCGGCCGGGATCGGGCTCGCCGTGCTCGACGTGCTGCGCGCGGCACACGCGGCGGGCATCCTGCACCGCGACGTCAAGCCGTCGAACGTGCTCATCGCGAACGAGGACAACCGCGTGGTGCTCACCGACTTCGGCATCGCCAAGGTCGAGGGCGACCCGTCCATCACCTCGACCGGCATGCTCGTCGGCGCCCCCTCCTACATCTCGCCCGAGCGGGCCAGGGGACGACCCCCCGGCCCGCCGGCCGACATGTGGTCGCTCGGCGGCCTGCTGTACTGCTGCGTCGAGGGCCGTCCGCCCTACGACGAGGGCGGTGCCATCGCCACCCTCGCCGCCGTCATGCACGACCCGGTGCCCGAGCCGCGCAGCGCGGGGCCGTTGACCGAGGTCATCAACCGCCTGCTGGACAAGTCCCCCGAGCAGCGGCTGGACGAGCCGGGCGCACGCCGGATGCTGACCGAGGCGCGTGCGGCGGCCGAGGACTCCACGCTCGTCGTGGGCGCGCCTTCCGAGGCGGCGCCCACGCCGGTGGCGCCGCCGCCGGCCGTGGCCTCCCCCGCGAAGGGCGCCGCTGCCGCGGCCTCGGGCGCCGCCGCGCGGCCGGCCGCAGGACCGGCCGGCGGGGAGCCGACCGGTCCTGTGCCCGTGCGGGCCGGCGGGGAGGACCGGCGGCGGCGCGTGCTGATCGCGGCCGGAGTCGGCGTGGTGCTGCTCGCGCTGATCGGCGTGCTGCTCGCGACCACGCTGGGCGGCGACGAGGGCGAGAACAGCGGCGCGGGCGGTCAGGACACCACCGCCGACCCCACCGCGCCGGCCGACGACGAGGCGCAGGGCGACGAGCCCGCCGATGAGCCGCCCGGGGGCCAGCCGGGGGAGCAGCCGTCCGGCGGCTCCGACGCGACCGAGGCCCCGGAGGACGGCGGGCAGGCCGACGGGGGGCAGGCGGACGGCGCGGGCCCGCCGGGCACCGAGCCGGAGAACGACCCGGACGCGTCCGTTCCCGGCAGCCCCGCGGGGTACGCCGAGGTCGTCGACGAGGACTTCAACTTCCGGATCTCCCTGCCCAGGGGCTGGGAGCGCACCGGCATAGCCGGGCAGAACTCGGGCGGCATATACAGCGCCCCGGACGGCTCCGCGCCCAAGGTGCAGGTCGACTTCACCGGTAGTCCGGGCGAGGACGCGGAGGCGTCCTGGCGCGATCTGGAGCCGGCGGTCAGGGGCAGCAGCTCGGGCTACGAGCTGATAGGCATCGAGGCGGTCGAGTGGCGGGACTACCCGTCCGTGGCCGACTGGCAGTTCGAGCGTACCGAGGACGGTGAGCGGGTACGTGTGCTCAACAGGGGCTTCCGGGTCGACGGTGACCGCGGGTACGCCGTGATGATCACCTGCCCGGTGGAGGAGTGGGACGAGGAGTCCTGCCGCACGCTGAGGGAGACGGCGTTCGCCACATTCCAGCCGTTGAACTGAGAATGATTGGGAGTTGACGGACCGTAGGCGGTTCATGTCCGTGGCGCGTATGGTGAGAGGCCGGATCGGGCGCGGAGGTACGCACGCGGTGGGGAGGCATCGTGGACAGTTACGCGGGGCGGCTGCTGGCCCATCGCTACCGGCTTCCGAGGACGCCGTCGGACGAGTTCGAGCTGATCGAGTCGCGGGCCTTCGACACCGCGAGCGGGCAGGAGGTCCTGGTACGCCAGGTTCCGCTGCCCGAGGTCGTCGAGGCGGAGACCCTCGACGACGACGGCCGGGGGCCGCGGCCCCCGGCGCGCGGCGCTGAGGACGTGGCCACGCGCACGCCGGACGACCCGGTGGTGCGCCGCGCGGTCGAGGCGGCGGTGGCCGCGGCGGGAGTGCCCGACCACCCGCGGCTCGACCAGGTCTTCGACGTCTTCGTGCAGGGCGACGGACTGTGGATCGTCAGTGAGTTAGTACCCGCGAGGCCGCTCGCGGCGGTGCTCGCGGAGGAACGGCTCGGGCCGTTCCGCGCCGCCGAGATCGCGGCCGACCTGCTCGCCGCGCTGCGCATCGTGCACGCGCACGGCTGGACCCACAGGAACGTGACGGCGCGCACCGTCATGATCTGCGAGGACGGGCGCGCGGTGCTCACCGGACTCGCGGCCGGCGCGGCGGAGGAGGCCCTGTGCGGCTACGACCCGCTGCCCGCCGAGACGCAGGACGCCTTCGCCGCGCAGCCGCAGCCGCAGCCGCAACCCGCGCCCGCGCCGCCGCCGGTCGTCGCGGACCCGGCGGCCCGGCCGCCGGCGCACGCCCAGGGCCCCGCGCGACAGGAGCGGCACGACCCGGGGGCGCACGGCCCGCACGGACGGGGCGCAGAGAGCGCGCCGCCCGCGCCGGGGCGCGCGCTGCCGCCCGGGTTCGAGGGGCAGCCGCTCGGCCCCGAGGCGTACCGGCGCTGGGAGACCGGCGCCCTGCCCCGCGTCGAGATCACCGGCGCCGAGGGCCCGCCCACGGCCGGCGGGGGCGCCGCCGGGTTCGTGGCGCGCGTCAGGGAGCAGGGCGGACTGCCCCAGGGGCCGCTCGGCCCCCAGGGCCGGCAGGCGCCGGGGCCGTACGGCACCGGTCCTGGCCCGCAGGCCGCGCCGGGCGCGCAGCCGGGCCGGGGCCAGGGCGAACGGCTGCCCGCCACCTGGGACTTCGAGGGCGGCGCGGGCCGCGAGGCGACCCCGCCGCAGCCCGGCGCCCCGGCCCGCGGCGCCCGCAGCGGCGCCATCGCCGCCTACCGCGCGGGCACGCAGGCCGGCGCGGCGCGCCGCACCGGCCCCGAGCCCGCCCCGGGCCCGGCCGACCTGCCGGGCGGCGGGCGCGCGGCGCACCCGGTCCGCACCGGCTGGGAGCCGGTGCCGCCCCGGGCCGCCGAGCAGCCGCGGGAGCCGGCGCCGCGCGAGGCCCCCGCGCCGCTGCCGTCCGGCCGGCAGCCGGCCGGGGCGATACCGGGTCCCCCGGTCCGCTACCGGGGCCCCGACACGGCGCTGGCCGCCGAGCGCGCGCGGCAGGCGCGCATCATGACGGTGGGCGCCGTTACCGAGCGCTGGGCGCCCGAGCAGGCGGGGCCCGTGTACGAGCACTGGCGGCTCGCGCCGCCGGTCGGCCCCGCGGCCGACTTCTGGGCGCTCGGCGCGCTGCTGTTCCGCGCCGTGCAGGGCCATCCGCCCTACCCCGAGGAGAACGCGGCGGAGCTGGCGCAGGCCGTGTGCGCGGAGCAGCCGGCGTTCGCCGAGGACTGCGGGGCGCTGCGCCCGGTCATCGAGTCCCTGCTGAGGCAGGACCCCACGGAACGTCCGCGCGGCGAGGAACTGCGCGGCTGGCTGCGTTCCCTGCTGCGCAGCGCGCCCGAGCCCGAGGTCGGGCGCAACACCGTGACCGCGCCCCCCGCGCTCGAACCCGGCCGCCCCGCCGACCCCCGGCGGCTGCCGATCCTGCGGCGCCGCGGCGAGCTGGTGGGGCCGCGGCGCCGGCCGCGCCGCTCCGGCGGCCCGCGCCGCCTGGGCCGGGCGCTGCTCGTGGTGGTGCTGCTCGGCCTCGCGGGCGCGGTGGCCTCCGTGCTCGCCTTCATGTCGGAGGACCGCACGACGGGCGGCGCCGCGCCGCCGGTGCCCGAGTCGGGCGAGCCGGAGCCCGGCGGCCCGACGGCGGGCGCGCCGCCGCCGGACGAGCCGGCGCCGCGCCCCACGGGCGACGCGACGCGCCCCTCGCCCGCCGAGGGCGACCAGCAGCTCGCGCCGCCGCCCGAGGGGTACGAGGTGCGGGAGGACGAGAGCGGGTTCGCGCTCACCGTTCCCCAGGACTGGGAGCGGCGGGGCGAGAACGCCGAGGGCCAGGTGATCTTCGCCGGGGAGGGCCTTGAGCTCGTCGTGGTGGCGGGACGGGACCGCGTGGGCGAGTTCGCCGACGACCCGCTCGACTACCAGATGGGCGAGGAGCCCGAGTTGGCCGGCTACCGGGCCTACCAGTTCCGCTCGGCCGAGGACCTCTACGAGACGCGGGTGGGGGACGTGCTGGGCGCCGAAGGCGTGTTCGCCTGGCGGGACGCGCAGGGCGACCGGGTCGCGTTCAACCGGGTGGTCCTCATCGACGGCGGCTACCACGTGGTGCAGGTGCGCGGCCCCGCCGACCAGCGGGAACGGCTCGGTGATGTCTACGAGGTCGCCTCGGAGAGCTACCGGGCCGGCTGACCGGGCGCGGGCCGCGCGTCACCCTTCGTGCCAGTGTTCGCTGGCAAAAACCGGTTACCGACAGGTAGTCAGGGCGGGCCGGGCGGTCGTACTCTCCGGCTATGACGACAGCGCAGCCCGCGTCCCCGGCCCACCCGCCCCGCGTGGTCCCGGCGGAACTGGTCGAGCAGCTGACCCGGGGCGTCATCGGCAGTGGCAGAACCGCCTGCCACTCGCCGCTCACCGGCCTGCCGCTCGCCGAACTGCCGGAGACCTCCGAGGACGAGGTCGCCCTCGCCTTCGACCGGGCCGGAGCGGCGCAGCCGGCCTGGGCCGCGAGACCCGTGCGGGAACGGGCCGCCGTGCTGCTGCGCTTCCACGACCTGCTGCTGCGCCGCCAGGACGCGGGACTCGATCTGATCCAGCTGGAGACGGGCAAGGCGCGCCTGCACGCCCACGAGGAGGTGCAGGCCGTCGCCATGGCGGCCAGGCACTACGGCCGCCGGGCGCCCGCCTACCTGCGGCCGGTTCGGCACGGCGGCGCGTTCCCCCTGCTCACGCGCGTCACCGAACTGCGTCACCCGCGCGGGGTCGTCGGCCACATCTCGCCGTGGAACTACCCGCTCGAACTGTCGGTCGGCGACGCCCTCCCCGCGCTCGTCGCGGGCAACGCCGTCGTGATGAAGCCGGACACCGAGACCGCGCTGACCGCCCTGTGGGCGCGTTCCCTGCTCGTCGACGCCGGGCTGCCGCCCGAGGTGTGGCAGGTCGTGCTGGGCGAGGGCCCGGTCGTCGGCCCGCAGGTCGTGCGGCACGCCGACTACGTCACGTTCACGGGCTCCACGCGCACCGGCCGCGAGGTGGCCGAGCGCGCGGCGGCCCGCCTGGTGGGCGTGAGCCTCGAACTCGGCGGCAAGAACCCCATGATCGTCCTCGACGACGCCGACCTCGACCGCACCGTGGCGGGCGCGCTCCGCGCCTGCTTCGCCTCCGCGGGGCAGCTGTGCATCTCCGCGGAACGGCTGCTGCTGCACGAGCGGGTGGCCGACGCGTTCCTCGACCGCTTCGTCGAACGCGTCGAGGCGCTGCGCCTGGGCGCGCCGCTCGACTGGGGAACGGACATGGGGTCGCTGTGCTCGCAGCGGCAGCTCGACGTGGTGACCCGGCACGTCGAGGACGCCGTCGCGCGCGGCGCCAAGGTCCTCACCGGCGGCCGGCCCAGGCCGGACCTCGGCCCGTACTTCTACGAGCCGACCGTCCTGGCCGACGTGGCGCCGCCGATGCTGGTGTGCGACAACGAGACGTTCGGCCCCGTCGTGTCCGTCCACCGGTTCGCCGACGACGCCGAGGCGGTCGTCCGCGCCAACGCCACGCGGTACGGCCTCAACGCCTCGGTGTGGTCGCGCGACACGCGGCGGGCCCGGCGCGTCGCGGCGCGGCTGCGCGTCGGCAGCGTCAACATCAACGAGGCGTACGGCGCCGCCTACGGCAGCATCCAGGCGCCGATGGGGGGCATGGGCGACTCAGGCATCGGCCGCAGGCACGGCGCCGAGGGCATCCTCAAGTACACCGAGTCGCAGACCGTCGCCGAGCAGCGGCTGGTGCCGATGGCGCCGGCGTTCGGCCTCGACGACCGGCGGTACGCCGGGCTGATGACGCGTTCGCTGCGGGCGCTGAAGACGCTGAGGTTCCGCTGATGTCCCCCGCGCGCGAACGGGCCCGCCGCCGCCCCGGCGGCCGTGACCGGCGGCGCGGCGCCGGGAACGCGGCGGACGCGGGGGACGCGGAGGGCGATGTGCCCGAGGTGTACGACGTGGTCGTGGTCGGCTCCGGCTTCGGCGGCTCGGTGTCCGCGCTGCGGCTGACGGAGAAGGGCTACCGGGTGGCCGTGCTCGAAGCAGGGCGCAGGTTCGGCCCCGGCGACCTGCCGAGGAACTCCTGGGACCTGCGCAACTACCTGTGGGCGCCGCGCCTGCGGCTGTACGGCATCCAGCGCATCCACCTGCTGCGCAAGGTGATGATCCTGGCCGGCGCGGGCGTCGGCGGGGGCTCGCTGAACTACGCGAACACGCTGTACGTGCCGCCCGCCGCGTTCTTCGAGGACCGCCAGTGGCGCGACATCACCGACTGGCAGCGCGAACTCGCGCCGTACTACGACCAGGCCCGCCGGATGCTCGGGGTGCGCACCAACCCGACCGTCACGGCCGTCGACCGGCACCTGAAGGCCGCGGCGGACAGGATGGGCTGCGGCGAAACGTTTCACATGGCGCCGGTGGGCGTCTTCTTCGGCGACGGTGACGACGGCGACGGAACGGCCGTCACCGAGCCGGGCGGCGAGGTGCCCGACCCGTACTTCGGCGGCGCGGGCCCGGCCCGCAGGGCCTGCCTCCAGTGCGGCGAGTGCATGACGGGCTGCCGCAGGGGCGCGAAGAACACCCTCAACGAGAACTACCTGTACCTCGCCGAGCGCGCGGGCGCCGAGGTGCGCCCGCTGACCACGGTCACCGCCGTCACCGAACTCCCGGACGGCCGGGGCCACCTGGTCACCACCGAGCCCACCGACGCGTCGGGGCGCGCGCGCCGGCGCGGGCGCAGAACGTTGCGCGCGCGGCACGTCGTGATCGCCGCGGGCACCTACGGCACGCAGACCCTGCTGCACCGCATGCGCGACAGCGGCGCGCTGCCGCGCATCTCCGACCGGCTCGGGACGCTGACCCGCACCAACTCCGAGGCGCTCGTCGGCGCGCGGACCAGCCCGCGGCGCTACCGCGCCAAGCACGGGCCGGACGCGGGCCCCGACTTCACGCGGGGCGTCACGATCACCTCGTCCATCCACCCGGACGAGCACACGCACATCGAGCCGGTGCGCTGCGGCAAGGGCTCCAACGCCCTGGGGTTCCTGTCCATCGAGCAGTTCCCCAGGGGCGGCCTGCCCCGCGTGCTGTCGTACGCGCTGACGTCCCTGCGGCACCCGTGGCCGTTCCTCGTCTCGATGTCGAACCGCAGGTGGTCGGAGCGGACCATCATCGGCCTGGTGATGCAGACGCACGACAACTCCCTGACCACGTTCCGCAAACGGCGCGGCCCCGGCAAGGGCGCGCTGACGGCGCGGCAGGGCCACGGCGCGCCGAACCCCGACCACATACCCGAGGGCGCCGAGGCGGCACGGCGGCTGGCGGAGGAGATCAACGGGTTCGCGGGCACGAACGTCGGCGAGCTGATCGGCTCCCCGCTGACCGCGCACTTCCTCGGCGGCTGCCCCATCGGCGCCGACGCGACGCGCGGCGTGGTGGACCCCTACCTCAGGCTCTACGGGCACCCGGGCGTCTCGGTCGTCGACGGCTCCGCGGTCTCCGCGAACCTCGGCGTCAACCCGGCGCTGACCATCACGGCGCAGGCGGAACGGGCCATGGCCCTGTGGCCGAACAAGGGCGAGGCCGACCCAAGGCCCGGGCAGGGCGAGGGGTACGTTCCGCTGCCACCGGTCGCGCCGCGTTCGCCCGCCGTGCCCGCCGGGGCGTTCGGGGAGCTGCGCCCCGCCGTCGTCCTCCCGGTCCCCGAGGTGCCGAAGCGGGCGGCCGAGGGGACCTGAGGCGCCGGGGGCGCGCCCCCGGCGGCGCGGCGAAGGGGCCCGTCCCCCGGGGGAGTGGGAACGAGCCCCTTCGGTCTGTGCGGCCCGCGCGGGCCCCGCGCGCCGGTCGTGCGCGCCACGCGCCGCCGCGCGGGGCGGACTTCGCCGGCGTGACCGCGCGGCGAACGGGGTGATCAACCGGTCTCGCGCCCCGTACGACCGGCGGGGGCGCCGGGAGGTTGTGGACGGCCGCGTCACGATTCGGCCACGTATGGTTCGGCGGGCCCGCCGCGTGGCGGGCCCGCCGACGGGAGCCGGGCCGGGGGCGCGGCTCCCGCACAGCACGGGCGACAGGGCGGCGCCCGTGCTGGCGGCGGCGCCGGGGGGAGGGCGCCGCGGCCGTTGGCCGGACCACTGGAGGGGGTGCGCCGTGGTCCGCCAACAGGTCTCGGTTGTCGGGAAAGCCGTTCCGCGCCGCGGGCGGCGCGGTGGAGTGGTGCGAGGGCGCGGCGGCCGGTTCCCGGCGTCCCGGGAACCGGCCGCCCGCCAGGACGTGACCGGCCTGCTGTCCCCTGCTGCCCGGCCACCGCACCGGGGCGAGGTCCCATGGCGCACGGCCCTCGCCACACCGCGGGGGCCGGAACGCCTCATCGCCCCGGGGACAACCCCTTCAACGAACCCCTCCACGGCCGGTCACGCTCCGGACGGGTGACACTTCGCGGGTGTGCCCCAAGACCACACGGCCCCCCGGCGCCCGGGGCAGGAGCGGCGCGGCGGCGGGCAGGGCGCCGTCCTGGCCCGCCTCCGTCCCGCTGCCGCCCCGCCCCGGCCCGGCAGGCCCCGATAGAGTCGCCTGACCATGGACGCGCGCACGGGGAACGAGATGGTCGACATCCCGCCGGGCAGGGTGACGCTGTCGGACCGGCGGACGCGGCGCAGTTGGCAGGTCGAACTCGCGCCCTACCAGCTCGCGGCCTTCCCGGTCACCCAGGCGCTCTACGCACAGATCTCCGGCCGGCGGCCGGGCGCCGCCCACGGGGACCACCTGCCCGTCGAGTGCGTCTCCTGGTGGGACGCGGTGCGGTTCTGCAACGCCCTGTCCCGGCGCGACGGGTTCACGCCCGCGTACCGCATCCCTGCCGACATCTCTGCCGACGCCGAGAGCATCGGGTGGGACGCATCCGCCGACGGGTACCGGCTGCCGAGCGAGGCCGAGTGGGAGCACGCCTGCCGCGCCGGTACCACCGGGCCGCGTTACGGGGACCTCGACGAGATCGCCTGGTACCGGGGCAACTCGCTCGACCGCATCCACGAGGTGGGCGGGAAACGCCCCAACGCGTGGGGGCTGCACGACATGCTCGGCAACGTCTGGGACTGGTGCTGGGACGTCTACGACGCCGAGGTCTACGGCACCTACCGGGTGCTGCGGGGCGGTGGCTGGTTCGATGAGCACTGGAGTTGCCGGGCCTCCGCGCGACGCCGCAGCCACCCGACCTTCCAGGTCGACGACGTCGGCTTCCGCATGGCGCGTTCCGTCAGGCGTTGACCCACGCCGCGGGCGGAGGCCGTCAGGCGGCGCGCCGTTGACGGAGACGCGGGGGTCCGGGGTTCCGGCCGTGCGCGGTGGGGATCAGGTCATCCCGCGTGGTCGGTGCACGGGATCCACCTACGCACGGGGAAGGCAGCCGTGACGACTCGGAGAACGTCCGCGTCCCTGAGTTCGCCGTGTGGCCGGCCGGTACGGATTCCCGTACGTGGGCACCCGACTTCGCTCACGTGCCGCGCCATCACTTCGCCCCGTCCTTGTGCCGTTCCGCCGACTCCAGCCGGGGGTGACTTCCGAGGTGACGCATCATCAGAATGGAGCCTCACTGTGCCGCAATGGTCTGAATACACCAACGGCCAGCGCATCAAGGTTCTGCGCGGTGCTGAGCTGCGCCAACCTGATCTCGCCGAGATGACCGGGCTGTCCGTCGTCACGATCCAGAAGGCCGAACAGGACAAGGCCCTGTCTCTCACCACCCTGCTGAAGATCGCGTCGGCCCTCGGCGTGGACACGAGCGTCATCCTGGGCCAGCAGGAGCCGCGACGTGCGATGTCGCAGGACGACCGGGCGATGGTCCGCGCCCTGTCCCGGGCCGTGCACGACTCCTGGGTGGGACTGGTCCCCGCGACCGCTGTAGCAGTTCCTGCCAATGAGTTGCGCGACGCCGTCGACCGATGCTGGGCAATGTACTGGGAAGGCCGATACGCCGAGGCCGGGGCCGTGATCGCGCCGCTGCTCGCTGCTGCCGCCGCGCACCGCCACGACCAGCCCCACGATCGGCAGGCGAGCGCCAACGGGCTGCTGTCGGACGCCTACCGCCTGGCAGCCTATGTCGCGGGCGCGCGCCTGGGTAGCGAACACCGGGCGCACGGAACGGTGTTCGGGCCTGTGTCGGCCACGACGCAAGCCGTTGGGATCAACCTGGGGCTTGGCCGCGTGGGGAATGCCTTGGCGCTGGTGGAGAGCACCACGGACGTGTCGCCGCTGTCCGAGGCCGCGCAGAACCGGTACGCGATGGACAAGGCCATGGTCCAGGCCGAGGCGAAGATGTGGGACGCGTCGCTCGACACTTTGGAGGAGACGCTACGACGGGCCCCGGCGTGGGCGCGGCATCAGGCGTTGCCAGGGATGATCGTTCGGAAGGTGGGGGCGGCCAGCACCGCACGCCTGCGCCAAGTGTCCACGTTGATCGGCGCCCAGCCCACGGAACTGGGTGGGTTCGCCCCGGCGACGGAGAAGTCCGTGCTGTAGTCGTCCGCCCCGGACGACTTCGTGGGAGCGGGACCGATAGCCGTTCGGCGCCCGGAGACCTCCACAGCCCGCCGGGCGATGGCGGGCTCGAACGCTGCCCCTCAACTTCCGCCGAGGAGTACCGTTCAGGTGTCGAGACAGAGCGGAACACACACGGGAGTCCGTATGCCCGACCATTTCGACGAGCACATCGGTACCCGCCTGCGAGAGCTGCGCAAGAGGCGCGGTCTCACCCAACGGGAGCTGGCGAACCACTCGGGAGTCTCGCTCTCCACTATCCGCAACGTGGAACAGGGAACGCAGACCGCTGTCAGGCTGGAGACCGTGCGGAAGCTGGCCTCCGCGCTGCGCACACGGACCAGCATCCTCGCGGCGCGTGAACCGAGCGGTCAGGAAAACGCCCCGACCGCGGTGTGGGACGAGTTGCGGCGTGCCGTGGAGCAGCCGCACGGTGACCTGCCGGAGCCGCCCACCGTGGACGGCGTCGAAGAAGCCCTGCGCGCGGCGCGCGCGGCGTACTTCGCCGACGATTTCGACTCGCTCGCGGCGCGGCTCCCGGTGTTGCTGCGCGACGCGGACTCGCTCGGTGACGCCTCGACCGCTCGCGATGTCAGAGCGCGGTTGCTCGGCTTCACCGGATCGGTGCTGACGCAGGTTCGTCAATGGCGAGCGGCCGACACAGCGCTGGAGCGTGCGCTGGATGCGGCGCCGGACGCGGCGACCGCCGCCGGGATCATCAACACCCGCTGCTGGCTGCTCCTTCGGCAGGGGCATCTCACGGAGGCCAGGGAGACGGCTACGCGGTGGGCGGACGACGTGGAGCCTCGGCGGGTTTCCCGAGCCACGCCAGATGACCTCGCGGCGTGGGGATTCCTGCTGCTCAAGGTGGCGGCGGCGAGTATTCGGGACAATCGTCCGGGCGAGGCCGACACCGCGTTGAAGATGGCGCAGGGGGCGGCCGTGATCACCGGCAGGGACCTGGGGTACGGGCGCCGGATGAACCGTTGGAGCCCAACAATCGTGGCGCACAAGCGGGTCGAGCACTTGGTCATCACGGAGCAGCCGGACCGCGCGCTCGCGCTCGCGGACCAGACCGCGAAAATCGCCCCTCGCCATCGGCTCCCGTCGGACGGCAACGCGAATCGACACCTGCTGGACACGGCGAACGCACACGCCCAGCTGCGGGACTACGGCGAGGCCATGGGGACACTGCTCGAAGTCCACAGGCGTGCGCCCTCGTGGCTGGCCAATCAGCGCTACGCCAGGGACATCCTCGGCAACATCGTCGCCAAGCGGCGAACGCTGACTCCGGAGATGAGGATGCTGGCGGAGGCGATCGAGCTACCTGTCTGACTGGTACTTCACCGTTACTCTCAGTGGAATTACCATTGAGAGTGATCGCCTGCTTACTTAACGTCGTTGGACATGGTTCTCCCTTTGGAGTCTTCATGACGACGACGCACAACCTGTCGGCCTCTTCCGACCCCGATGCTGTGCCCGGGTGGCTGCTTTGCGGATCGGCGGTGGTGCTGCCGTCGGGCCGGTCAGTGGTCCGGTGGGCGATTCCTCCGAACGCGGGCTGTCCGGCCGAAGCGGCCTCCCTGCGTGGCGTGTTGGGGGGTGTGAGGTGAGTGGGGCGGGGTGTCTTCATTCCGGTGAGCTGGAGTTGCGGCCGGACGGGAAGCATTGCCCGAGTTGCGGGGTGCTGATCTATGCGGCTGCCGTGTGCCGGTGGCCGGTTCCTGAACCGCTTCCTGAGCCGGTGGGCACCGAGCCGCGTTCCGTGCCGGGCGGGGAGGTGCGGCGGTGAGGGGAGTTCTGGTCGCTGTCGAGATCGACGCGGGAACGGTGCGGGTGGGGGATCAGGTCATGATCGGGGGCCAGCCGTTCGTCGTGCGGAACATGACGGCGATGGGGTCCGGGCGCAAGCGGTTGGTGTTCGGGACGGGGGAGACGTTCGTCATGGGCCCAGCGACGGTGTTGTGGGCCGCGCGCCGCCATGATCCCCGCATCCCGCGTGGTCGGTTCACGGGGTCCGCCTCCACACGGGGAAGGCAGCCGTGACCGACTCGGAGAACGTCCGCGTCCGTGAGTTCGCCGCGCGTCTGGGCGGTGCGGATTCCAGTACGTGGACACCCGTGTTCGCCCACGTGCCGCGCCATCACTTCGTCCCGTCCTTCCACGCCATGACCGGCGACGGGTGGGCAGAGGTCAAGAGCGGTGATCCCGGTTACCTGGACGGCGTCTACTCGGACGACGCGCTCACCACGCAAACCGATGACAAGGGAATCCCGAACTCGTCATCGAGCGCGCCGTCACTGATGCTCGCCATGCTCGACGCCCTGGACGTGCGGCCCGGAGACACCGTGTTCGAACTCGGCACCGGGACGGGCTACAACGCGGCACTGCTCTGTGCACGTCTCGGTGCCGAAAGAGTGGTCAGCGTCGATGTCGACGTGCGACTTGTCGAAGCTGCCCGGGACCGGCTGGCCGAACTCGGATACTTCCCGACCCTGGCGGCCGGGGACGGGGCGGCCGGTTACCCGGAGAAGGCGCCGTACGGCTGCCTGATCGCCACAGCGAGGCTCCGGCACATCCCCCGCGCGTTCCTCGAACAGTCGGCGGAAGGCGCGGTCATGGTGCTGCCGCTCGGCTTCGCTGTCGCCCGGCTCACCGTGAACGGTACCGGCCAAGCTCACGGCCGTTTCCTGCCGTTGCCGGCGTACTTCATGCCGCGCCGAGTGGACGCCGCACCGCCGCGCTTCGCCGAATCGGAGACTCAGGAAGCCCGTTCCACGTCGGTCGATGTCGCCGGAGTGCTTGACCGGCTGAGCTTCCCCATGTCGCTCGCCAAGCCGGACTACACGTCCTGCACGTGGATGGACGACGACGGCGCCCCGAACGCGATCGGCCTGTGGACCGGTGACGGGTCCACGGCCACGGCCACCATGACGGGCAAGGTCCGCCAGGTCGGCCCGCGACGGCTGTGGGAGGAGCTGGAACAGCTCGCCGTTACGTTCGGAGACATCGACCGTGTGGCGCGGGAGGATTTCAGTATCACGGTCACCCCGGACGGTCAGCGCGTCCGGTACGGAACGGAGGACGGTCCTTCCTGGGCGCTGCCCGGGGAATGACAGACGGACTTCCGTGCAGCGACACGTGTGCCTGTCCACGAAGTGCGGCGCACGCTCTCCGGCCCGCAGTGCCATGCCGCCGTGCCCCGCCCGCGGGTGTGGACCGGCGGGCGGGGCGTCGTTTCCGAACGGGATCGGCGCGGAACGGGGTCAGGCCCGGCCTCGGCACAGGTCGAGCAGGGTCATGGCGAGGCCGGTGCCCGGGGCGCCGAGGACGTCGCGGTAGCGGCGGAGGATGTCCATCTCGCGGGCCAGGTGGACGCGGCGCCCGCCGGAGGCGATGCGGGCGGCCTGGACCTGCCGCGAGACGGTGACGCGTTCCTCGATGAGTCCGATGATGCGCGCGTCCAGGTCGTCGATCCTGGCCCGGGCGGTCGCGATGACCTCCTCGGGGGAACGTTCCGCCGCGTCGTCCGCCGGGGCGTCGAGCGCGGGTGCGGGCGCGGGGGAGGGGGTGGTGGGGTCGGTGGTGGCGGTCATGGCCGGGTCTCCTCGGTGTGCTCGGGAAGCCGGGACCCGCGCCCGCGACCGCCGACGCGAACGCCCCGGGCCGCTGCTCGCGGGCCCGGGGCGTTCGCTGGAAAGTCGCTGTCTCTCACTGGGTCAGTGCGGTGCGCAGCGCTCCTCACGGCAGCCGGCCGGGCCGGTGCCATAGGTAAACCCTCGGGTGAGGGAGCGCGAACGCACGGTGTGACGCATGCCGCGAGTATGCCAGGGCCCGCGGCGTGCGGCCAAGCGGCGCCGGGCCCGTAGACTTTTGGTCAGCGACCGGGGGAAGCAAGGAAGGCAGCTCTTTCGTGGCAGACACGGACACCGACACCGTTCTCGTCGTCGACTTCGGCGCCCAGTACGCCCAGCTCATCGCGCGCCGGGTACGCGAGGCGCGGGTCTACAGCGAGGTGGTGCCCTCGACCACCCCGGTGGACGAGATCCTGGCCCGCGGGCCGCGCGCGATCATCCTCTCCGGCGGACCCTCGTCGGTGTACGCCGAGGACGCGCCGGGCATCGACCCCGCGCTGTTCGACGCGGGCGTTCCGGTCCTCGGCCTGTGCTACGGCTTCCAGTTGATGGCGCAGGCGCTCGGCGGCACCGTCGACAACACCGGCGCGCGCGAGTACGGGCGCACCGCGCTGAACGTGGCCAGGCCGTCCTCCACGCTGTTCGAGGGCACCCCGGACGAGCAGCAGGTGTGGATGTCGCACGGCGACGCGTGCTCCGCCGCCCCCGAGGGGTTCGCGGTCACCGCGGCCACCGGGACCGTTCCCGTGGCGGCGTTCGAGAACGACGAGCGGCGGCTGTACGGCGTGCAGTACCACCCCGAGGTGATGCACTCCACGTACGGGCAGCAGGTGCTGGAGCACTTCCTGTACCGGGGGGCCGGGATCGCGCCGACCTGGACCACGGGCAGCATCGTCGAGGAGCAGGTCGCCGAGATCCGCGCCCGGGTCGGTGGCCGCCGCGCGATCTGCGCGCTGTCCGGCGGCGTCGACTCCGCGGTGGCGGCGGCCCTGGTCAACCGCGCCATCGGCGAGCAGCTGACGTGCGTGTACGTCGACCACGGGCTGATGCGCACGGGTGAGACCGAGCAGGTCGAGAAGGACTTCGTCGCGGCCACGGGCGCGCGGCTGCGCGTGGTGGACGCCTCCGAGCGGTTCCTCGGCGCGCTGGCCGGGGTCACCGACCCCGAGACCAAGCGCAAGATCATCGGACGCGAGTTCATCCGCGTCTTCGAGCAGGCCCAGGCCGAGCTGATCGCGGAGGCGGGCGCGGCGGGGGACGACGTCGCGTTCCTGGTGCAGGGCACCCTCTACCCCGACGTCGTGGAGTCGGGCGGCGGCACAGGAACGGCCAACATCAAGTCGCACCACAACGTGGGCGGGCTGCCCGAGGACATCGAGTTCGAGCTGATCGAGCCGCTGCGCAAGCTGTTCAAGGACGAGGTCCGGATGGTCGGCCAGGAGCTGGGCCTGCCGGACGAGATCGTGCAGCGGCAGCCGTTCCCCGGCCCCGGGCTCGGCATCCGCATCATCGGTGAGGTCACGCGCGAACGCCTCGACGTGCTGCGCGCCGCCGACGCCATCGTCCGCGAGGAGCTGACGGCGGCCGGGCTCGACCGGGAGATCTGGCAGTGCCCCGTGGTACTGCTGGCCGACGTGCGCAGCGTCGGCGTCCAGGGCGACGGCCGCACCTACGGGCACCCCGTGGTGCTGCGGCCGGTGTCGTCCGAGGACGCGATGACGGCCGACTGGTCGCGCCTGCCGTACGACCTGCTGGCGAAGATCTCCACCCGCATCACCAACGAGGTCCGCGACGTCAACCGCGTCACCCTCGACATCACCAGCAAGCCGCCCGGCACCATCGAGTGGGAGTGAACGGAACGGCCGGGGCGCGCGCCGCATGAGCCGCGCCCCGGCCGTTCCATGTCACACCAGCCGGCGCGCGGTGGCCCAGCGGGTCAGCTCGTGCCGGTTGGACAGCTGGAGCTTGCGCAGCACGGCGGAGACGTGGCTCTCCACCGTCTTCACCGAGATGAACAGCTCCTTGCCGACCTCCTTGTAGGCGTAGCCCCGGGCGATCAGCCGCAGCACCTCGCGTTCGCGCTGCGTGAGCCGGTCCAGGTCCTCGTCCACCGGCGCCGCCTCGGACGAGGCGAACGCGTCGAGCACGAACCCCGCCAGCCGCGGCGAGAACACCGCGTCGCCCTCCGCGACCCGGAAGATCGCGTCCACCAGGTCGGTCCCCGTGATCGTCTTCGTGACGTAGCCGCGGGCGCCGCCGCGGATCACCCCGATCACGTCCTCGGCCGCGTCCGACACCGAGAGCGCCAGGAAACGCACCGGGTCCTGGGCCGCCGCGATCAGGTCCGCGCAGCGCCGCAGCACCTCGACCCCGCCGCCGCCCGGCAGGTGCACGTCCAGGAGCACCACGTCGGGGCGGGCCGCCTTGATCACCGTGACCGCCTGGTCGGCGTCGCCCGCCTCGCCCACCACCTCGATGCCGCTCTCCTCGGTGCGGCCGATCTCCGCGCGCACCCCGGCCCGGAACATGCGGTGGTCGTCGACCAGGACCACGCGGGCCCTGCGCTCCTCGGGTGTCGGGTTCATTCCGCTCGCTCCATCGTCAGTTCCACCTCTGTGCCCTCGCCGGGCGCGGACCGCACGCGCGCCGAGCCGCCGTTGCGCCGCATCCGGCCGATGATGGACTCCCGCACGCCCATCCGGTCGGCCGGCACGGACTCCGGGTCGAACCCGGGGCCGCGGTCGCGCACCGACACGAAGACGGTACGCCCCTCCACCTCCGCGAAGACCCGCACCGGCCCGCCCTCGCCACCGTACTTGGCGGCGTTCACCATCGCCTCGCGCGCGGCCTGCAACTGCGCCGCGAGACCCTCGTCCACCGGGCAGTCCCCGACGCAGACCACCTCGATGGGCACGCCGTGGTGGTCCTCGACCTCCGCGACGGTGGCCCTGACCGCGGCGGCGAACGTCTCCTGCTCCTCCTTCTCGTCCGCCTTCTCGGGACCCTCGGCCGACCGGTACAGCCAGGCGCGCAGGTCGCGTTCCTGCGCGCGGGCCAGCCTGGCCACCTCGCGCGGCCGGTCCGCGTTGCGCTGGATCAGCGTCAGCGTGTGCAGCACCGAGTCGTGGATGTGCGCGGCGACCTCGGCCCGCTCCTGCGCGCGGATGCGCATGGTGCGCTCCTCCGACAGGTCCTGCACCATGCGCACCAGGTAGGGGCCGGCCAGCAGCGCGATGCCGACGAGCACGGCCACGGACGCCTGGAACACCAGGGCCAGGTTCTCCGTGGACTCCGAGGCGCTGCGGCCCAGCACGAACGTGCCCACGCCCAGGCTGACCAGCAGCGCGCCCGCCGCGCTGCGCAGCAGCGGCAGCCAGCGGCTGCGGCGGGTGGCGGCGGCCCAGTGGGCGCGCCGGGAGTTGTCCGCCTGCCGCCACACGACGGCCGCGCCGACGCCGAGCATCAGCAGCGGCCACAAGTAGCCGTCGCTGATGGGGAACTGCACGTTCCCGGCCAGCACGCCGAGCGTCGCGGCCAGCACCAGGAACGCGATGACCTGGCCCTTGTCCGGCCGGTGCGGCAGGCGCCTGCGCGCCGGGGCGCCGGCCTCACGCGGCGCGGCGGGCGCCTGCTGCGGCGCGCCGAGCGGCACGACGAACCAGAAGACGCCGTACAGCAGCACGCCGAGCCCGTTCGCCGGCATCAGCGCGAAGAACACCAGCCGCACCCACGACACCGGCAGCGCCAGGTGGCCCGCCAGGCCCTGCGCCACGCCGCCGAGCCAGCGGCCCTCCGCGCTGCGGTACAGCTTGCGCACGGGGGCCTCGTCCACGGCGGCGCCTGCGGGGGTGGCGGTCGTCATGGCACGATCGTCACACGAACGGCCTGGCCGGGACATCAGGGGCGCCCCGGAGAGCACGTCAGGGAACGATGGGGGACCGCCCCGGATACCGCGCGGGGAGCACTGCGTCACCATGGTGGGCATGACCGAAGAGCTGACCGCCACGCCGGGGGAACGCGCCCGCGCCGGGGACCGGCTGGCGCGGAGCCGGCGCCACAAGGTCGTCGGCGGTGTGTGCGGCGGGCTCGGGCGGTACTACCACCTGGATCCGGTGATCTTCCGTGTGCCGCTCGCGGTCCTCTCGGTCATCGGCGGCCTCGGGCTCGTCGCGTACGGCGCGGCGTGGCTGCTGCTCCCGTTCGAGGGCGAGGAGGAGAACGAGGGCCGCAGGCTGCTGTCCGGCCGGGTCGAGGGCCCCGGGCTGACGGCGCTGCTGTTCCTCGTCGCGGGGTGCGGGCTGCTGCTGGCCTCGCTCGGCAGCCGGGGCGCGGCCTCCTGGTTCTCCGTCATGCTGCTCGGGGCGCTGGCCGCCGCCGCCTACTGGTCGCGGGGGCGCGCCACGGCGCAGGCCGCCGGGGACGGCGGCGAGCCGGCGAAGGGGACCACCGCGCAGGTGGTCGCGGAGGCGCCCCCCGAGGCGCAGGCCCCGCCCGCGCCGGTCGGCCCCTCGTGGTGGCAGGGCACGGGGCCGCGCCCCGGCGGCTACCTGTGGGGTCCCGCGGACGCGGAGCCCGGGGACTTCGCGGCCGGCCCCGCGCCCGGCGGGGACGCGGCGGCGCCGGGGCCGCCGGCCCGGCCGCGGGCGGTGGAGCCGAAGGAGTTCAGGCTCGGCGGGCCGCTGCTGCTGCTGGCCGGCGGCGCGTTCCTGGCCGCCACGGCGGTGGCCTGGGAACGGCAGCCGCTCGGCCCGACGCTGGTGATCGGGCTGTCGGCGGCGCTGGTCGTGTTCGGACTCGGGCTCGTGGTCAGCGCGTTCGTGGGCCGGCTCGGCGGCGGCACGATCGCCGCGGTGCTGGTGACCGGGGTGCTGCTGGCCGGTGCCTCGGTGCTGCCCGAGAACATCACGACCGAGTGGCAGCTGCGTTCGTGGCGGCCTGAGGCGGTGGACGCCGTGGCGGAGCGGTATGTGCTCGGCACCGGTGAGGGGGAACTCGACCTGACGGGGGCCGTGCCCGCCGAAGGCGAGACGCTGGGGGTCACCGTGGAGGCGGGCGCCGGGCAGCTCCGCGTGCTGGTGCCCCGGGACGTCGAGGTGACGGTGCACACGGAGATCGGCGCGGGCGTGTTCACCTACGACTCGCCGTCCGCGGGCACGTGGAAGGGGTACGAGGACTCCTGGGGCGGGCTCGGGCACGAGCGGACGCGCAGCTACCCGGCCGAGCCGGGCGCCGAGCCGGGCGGCGAGGTCGAGCTGTGGCTGGAGATGGGAGTCGGTCACGTGACGGTGGAGCGGTCGTGAACGGGGAGCGGTCATGAGCGGCAACGGCCGGAAGCGGATCTGGCGGCACCGGTTCGAGCCGGCCAGGCTGGTGCTCGGCGTCGCGCTGATCGGCGTCGCGGTGGTGTACGTGGCGAAGGCGACGGGGCGGGGGGACGTTCCGCTGCCGCTGCTGTTCGCGCTGCTGCCCGCCGCTCTCGTGGCGGCGGCGCTGGTGGCCATGGCCGCGATGGCGGCGCGGCGGGCGCGGCGCGGCGCGCGGGACCTGCCGCCGGGGGCGGCCGGGCCGGAGTCGGAGGCCGAGCCGGAGGCGGAGCAGGCGCGGGAGGCGGTCAGCCGAACAGACGGCCGTTCCGCCGGCCCTGGCGCGCGCTGAGCTGCCGGCCGAGCGCGAACGGCCCCGGCCCGGCGAGCAGCAGGGTGAGGAAGCAGAACAGGTACGGCAGGTCCTGCCCGAAGTAGTACGGGTCCGACGGCCAGGTGACCGTCAGCCAGAACGACAGGGTCAGCAGCACGCCGCCCGCCGCCGCGACCCGGGTCAGCAGCCCGAACAGCACGCCCGCGCCGACCGCGATCTCCGCGACCGCGACGCCGTCGAGGAACAGCCCGGGACGGTCGAGGGCGAGGTCGGCCAGCCAGCCGGCCGCCGCGTCCTCGCGGGAGAAGCTGAGCATGCGCTCCATGGCGTCGGTGCTCATCGCGCCGCTGAACGGCCCGGCGTCCGTGTACTTGTCGATGCCCGCGTAGAGGAACGTCAGGCCGAGGAAGAGCCGCAGCGGCAGGAGCGCGTACCGGGCGGCCGTTTCCCTGGGGCCCCCGCCGGGGCCGCCGGGTCCTGGCAGACCGCCCCGGGGCCCGGGGCCGCGCAGCTGGTGCGTGACGGACATGGGCAGGTCCGGCCTTTCGTCATCGGGGGTGACCGGTCGGTCGGCAAGTCTGCCACGCCGGACCGCCGCCGAGGGCCGACCCGCCCGGGCCGCCGGGCCCCGCCCCGGGCCCCGTTCACCGATGTCAGCCGGGGCGCACGGCCGCGGTGAACGGCATCGAGTCGACGGGCGCCACCCGGACCGGCGTTCCGGGGCGCGAGGCGTGCACGATCAGGCCGTCACCGACGTAGATGCCGACATGGCTGAAGTCCGCGTAGTAGAACACAAGATCACCGGGGGCCAGCGCGGATCGCGGGACACGGGCGCCGGCCGCGGCCTGGCTGTAGCTGGTGCGCGGCAGCGAGACGCCCGCGGCCCGCCACGCGGCCTGCGTCAACCCCGAGCAGTCGTAGGCGTCGGGGCCCGTCGCCCCCCACCCGTAGGGCCTGCCCAACTGGCCCCACGCGAACGCGACGGCCGCGCCCGCCCGCTGGTTCGCGGCCACGGCCGGGGCGGCGGCCGGGGCCGCGCGCCCGCCGCCCGCCGTCTTCCCGGTGCCCTCCTCGCGCAGCACCTCCGCGCGCTCGCGCGCGGTGCGCGTCGCCAGCAGGTCCTCCGCCCGCGCGAGCCGGTCCGTCACCACCTCGCGCTGTTCGCGCGCCCGCTCGCGGGCGTCGGCGAGCGCCTCGGAGCGCTCCGCCGCCTCGGCCCGCAGCTGCTCGACGCCGCGCAGCCGCGCCTCGATGTCGAGGGCGGCGCGGGCCTGGCGGGCACCGCTGCGGTCCACCACACCGGCCCGGCTCAGGAAGTCGTCCGGGTCGGCGGACAGGGCGAGCGCGAGGCCGGCGGGCAGGCCGCCCGCCCGGTACTCCGCGCTCGCCTGCGAGCCGAGCGCGCGGCGCGCGGCGTTCAGCTCCTCGGTGCGCCGGGCCGCGCGGTCGCGCAGCCGGTCCACCTCCTCCTCGGCGCGCCCGGCGGCCTCGGTGGCCGCGTGGTACGCCTCGGTCGCGACCTCGGCCTCGCGGTGCAGGGCGTCCACGCGCTCCTCGACCTCGGCGAGGGTGGCCTCGGGTTCCGCGAGCGCCGCGCCGTCGAGCACGGCGGCGGAGGCGGCACCGGCGAGGGTGAGGGTGGCGGCGGCGCGGAGGGCGGCGGGCACGGGTGCGCGCCGCGCGCGCCGCGGCGCCGACCACCGGTCGGGCCGCTGCTTGCGATGCTGGGCCATGGGGCAGGACGCTAAACCGCGTGCGCGGGCGGCAACGGCCATCCGACCGGGTTTGGTGGCAAGAGGTGGGAAACTGGCGGATCTTGACCGAGCGGGCCGCACGCTTCTGACGCACGGTGATTGGTGCTGTCGTTTCTGTGCTGCCCAGCGGGCTATTCGGCCGCCTCGTACAGCTGGTCGATCATGTCCCTGAACTCGTCGGCGGGCCGCGCCCCCTGGAGCGCGTGCCCGTTGACGAGGAACGAGGGGGTCGCCGTGACGCCCAACTGGTACGCCTCCTCGGCGTCGCGCCCCACGGCCTCGCCCGCCTCCTCCGAGGCCAGGTCCGCCTCGAACCGCTCCAGGTCGGCGACACCGGCCCGCTCCGCGAGCGCCCGGACGCCGTCCTCGTCGAAACGGCCGCTGTTCTGGTGGAACTCCTCGCCCAGGGCCGCGTCGTGGAACTCCCAGAAACGGTCCTGCTGCCCCGCGGCCCACGCGGCCCGCGCCGCCGTGTCGGACTCGGGGCCGTGCACGGGGAAGTTGCGGAACTCCACGCGCAGCACGCCCGCGTCCACGTACTCCTCGACGAGCGCGTCGTGCGTCTCGCGGGCGTGCACCCCCGCGAAGGCGTCCTGGAAGTCGACGTATTCGAGCATCACCACCGGGGCGTCCGCCGAGCCGAGCGCCAGCGGGTCGCCGGCGTCCCGCCGGGCCAGTTCGAGCGCGGGGTGCCCCTCGGGCAGCGGCTGGACCCCGCCGTCCTCCGGCGCGGCCTCCTCATCCTGCCCGCCGGGCGAGCCGATGGCCGAGAGCACGCCGACGGCCAGCGCGCACACCAGGACCGCGGCCAGCACCGCGGCGCCGAACCTGCGGCGCCCGCCGCGGTCGGAACCGGCGCCCGAGCCCGCGCCCGGCCGCCCGCCCCGCGGGCCGCCGCCCTGGCCGCCGCCGCCCCGGCCGGGGCCCCGGCCCTTGGCCTTCCCCGCCCCCGGGGCGCCCTTGCTGTTCCTGGTCTTCGTCTTCCTCGTCCGTGCCACCGGCATGCCCCCAAGCGTAGGTCGTCCCCCGGCGCCGCCGCGGAGCAGGCCGGTCGGGGGCCGGGCACGCGCGGGGCACCGGCACGCGCGGGGCACCGGCACGCGGCGGGCCCGCCGGCCATGCGGCCGGCGGGCCCGGTGCCACCCCGGCCCGGTGCCGGGCGGAGGGGTGGCGGTGTGGGGGGTGGTAGGTCGGGTTCGCGGGTGCTGCCCGGCGGGTCAGCCCGTGGTGCAGGACTTGCCGTTCACCGCGAACGCGCTCGGGTCGGCCACAGAGCCTGAGGCGGTGCCCTGGAAACCGAAGTTCACCGAGGCCCCGGGCTGGACGGTGCCGTTCCACGCGGCCGGGCGGGCGCGCACGTCGCGGCCGTTCTGGGTGACGACCGCGTTCCACGCGTTCGTGATGCGCTGGTTGTCGGCGAACGACCAGGTCAGCTCCCACGGGCTGATCGGCGTGTCACCGGTGTTGCGCAGCGTCACCGACGAGGTGAAGCCGGAGTTCCAGCGGTTCGAGGTGTAGTCGACCTCGCACACCGCCGGCTCCTCGCCGCCCGGGCCCTCGCCGCCGGCGCCGAGGTCGTCGGCGTAGGAGGCGAGCCAGGCGAGCGGCGCGTTCCAGTTGATCGTGACCTCGTTGGTCGCGTAGGACTCGATGTGGTCGATGTAGCACATCGCCGGCGCGCAGCCCTGGAGCAGGTCCTCGGCGATCGGGTCCTGGAGCGCGCTGTTCGGGCCGCCGGCGACCGAGCCGGCCGGGGGGTTGGGCAGCGAGGCGTTGAGCTGGTTCGCCCAGTGCCTGTGGTGCTGGTTGCGCACGTCCCGCTCGCCGTAGCCGGTGACGTACGACAGGTTCAGCGGGTTGCGGCCGAGCAGGTAGTCGAAGCCGCTGAGCACGCCGTCGCGGTAGGCCGCGTCGCCGGTCAGGTCGTGCGCGGTGGCCAGGATCACCATGTTGTTCATGACCTGGCTGTTGGAGCCCCACACGTAGAAGTCCGTGCCGGCCAGCGGCACCCCGTACAGCGCGTCGTCGGCCGTGGCGGCGAGCGCGTCGGCCGCCTCGGTCACCATGCCGACCACCTCGGCCCGCTGCGCGGCGGTCAGCCCGTTGTCCGTCGTGGCCAGGCTCAGCGCGCCGAGCGCGGCCGTCGAGCCCCAGCTGAAGCCGCCGGCCGGGAACACCGCGTCGGTGTCGCCGTGCAGCTGCGAGCCGAGCACGTCCTGCCGGTAGCTGTCCTCGCCCGTGGTGATGAACAGCTCGGCCGCGGCCCAGTAGAACTCGTCCGTGACGTTGTTGTCGCTGTACGCGCCGCCGCCCACGCCGTCGTTCGGGTCGGCGTAGCGGTCCGGGTCGGCCAGCGCCGCGTCGTAGGCGGTGACCGCCGCGTCGAGCAGCTCATCGGCGTACGCCGCGTCGTAGGGCTCGAACAGCCGGGCGCCCTGGGCGGCGGCGGCGGCCAGGTTCAGCGTCGCGGCCGTGGACGGCGGGTGCAGTTCGCGCGGCTGCGGGTCCTGGTGCGGCAGCAGCGGCAGGCCGGTCCAGGCCCGGTCGTGCAGCTTGTGGTGCGCCATGCCGGCCAGCGGCTCGCCCGCCGGGACCTGCATCGCCGTGAGGAAGTCCAGCTCCCAGCGCGCCTCGTCGAGGATGTCGGGCACGTCGTTGCCCTGCTCGGGAACGGCGAGCGAGCCGTCGCCGAGCGCTTCGCCGTCGGCGTTCTCGGCGGTCAGGGTGCGCTCCCAGGCGGACAGCAGCTGCGCGGTCGCGATGCCGCCGTTGACGACGTACTTGCCGTGGTCGCCGGCGTCGTACCAGCCGCCCGCCGCGTCCAGCGTGTAGTCGCAGGGCGTGGCCGCCCAGCAGGTCACGCCGTCGTCGCCCTGGTTGGGCGCGACGTTGACGTGCCCGGCGGGCCGCGCGTACTCCTCGCCGACCAGGTCGGCGTCGATCTCGATGCCGCTGCGGTTGTGGTAGAAGTACGCGAGCGCGTCGGTGCGCAGGTCGGAGTAGAGGTCGTCCCCGATCGAGAACGGCTCGCTGACGTGCTCGCCGATGGTGACCGTGTAGCCGTCGCCCGGCTCGGTGACCTCGCTGAAGTCGAAGGTGTGGACGTTCTGCTCCGACGTCGGGTCCACGCCCTGCGGGGTCGTGGTGCCCGAGGCGGCCTCGGTGCCGTCCGCGGCGTTCAGCGTCCAGGCCAGGGCCCCGGTCGCCTCCGTGACGTAGGTGCCGGCCTTGGGCCCGTCGGTCAGGTAGCCGACCTGGTTGACCCGCACGGGAGAGCCGGTGTCCGGCTCGTACACGGGCGGCTCGGCGCCGCCGGTGAGGGAGACGTCGTCGAGGCAGAACGTGAGCGCCTCGTCGCTGCCGCCGATCTGGAACGCCAGCTGCGCGGCGTCGTAGTCGGCGCTCGCGGTGAAGACGTGGGTGAACGTCTCCGGGGTCGAACCGATCCGGTCGGCCGCCGCCAGCTCCTGCGTCCACGGCTCCTCGGCCAGTTGGACGTTGGTGCGGCTGGTGACAGGAGCGGTCGCGGACGCCGTGTAGCTCAGCTCGTAGGACTCGCCCGCGGTGAGGGGGAGGCCGTCCTGGCCGACGATGACGTCCCAGGGGTTGACCGTGCCGCCCTCGGCCTGCGCGCACAGGCGGCCGTCCACGACCGAGGCCGGCGCGTTGGGCGTCCACCACCAGGGGGCCGTCACGCCGGAGGCGAAGTCCCCGTTCTCGATCAGTTCCGGGCCCTCGGCCGCGGTGGAGGCGGCGGTGGACATGCCGAGGAGGCCGGCGGCCAGGCCGGTGGCGAGCGTGGCGCCCGTCAGGCGTCTGCGGCGGGACGCGCGACGGTGCGCGAGTGGGGGGTGGGAAGGACGTTGGGTCACGGCTCGATCCTTCGTGCGGTGTGGGAAAGGGCGTGGGAGCGCTCCCAAAGATGGTGTGTGTCTGGCAGGGCCCCGTCAACCCCCGGGAAGGCCGCGAAAACCCGCAAGAAGGCCCAGCAGTAAACTTCCGCCCATGGAGCCGCTGATCAACATCTTTCTCGCCCTCCACATCATCGGAATCGCCGCTCTGCTCGGGGGCTTCCTGGCGCAGACCAAGGCGCTGAAGGCCGGCGGGGCGACGATGACGCCCGGCATGCTGCACGGCGCCCTGACGATGCTGGTGACCGGTCTCGCCCTCGTCGGCCTGAACCAGGCCGACGACCAGGAGGTCGACAACGTCAAGATCGCGGTCAAGCTCGCCGTGCTCCTGGTGATCACGGTCCTCGTCTACGTCAAGCGTGACGACGAACGCGTCGAGACGCCCGTGTTCGGCGCCGTGGGCGCGCTGACCGTGGTCAACATCTTCATCGCCACCCTCTGGTGACGCCCGCGCGGCGCGGCGGAGGCGGCGGAATCCGGCAGGGGGCGGACCGTGGAACCGTGGACGAGACCGGCCACCGGTCTGCTGAGGCTGGTCACCGCACTGCTCCCGTGGCTTGAGCGGCGGCGTCGCTCGGCCCAGGCGGAGCTGCCGCTCGCCGAAGCCCCGCGGGTCCGCCTGATCCGCCCCGGTCGCGTGCCCGCCGGCACGTGGTTCCGGCGGCTGGCCGCCGGAGCCGGCCGCTCGGTGCGCCGGGACCGCGCGGCCGGCCTGCCCCGGGTCGCGAGACGCGAACGCCGGGCCGCCGTCGCCGCCGCCGGCCGGGCGTTCGCCGCCGCCGACCTCTCCGACGACATCCTCCTGCGGCTCGCGAACCTGGGGCCCGAGGCCCTGAGGGAGCACGTCGACCCTGCCGCTCGCTCGGCCGCCGGCCTGAGTGACGCGGGACGCGCGTTGCACGGCGCGTTGCTGCTCAGGGCCTGCGACCGGTTCCAGCGCGCGGTCGAGGCGACCCCCGACTTCGACCGCCGCCACCGCCGTTGGGAGCACCGGTCCGGGCCGCGGCGAGAAAGCGGCGCGCCGTCCGGGGCGGCGGACGACCCCGACGTGGCCTTCCAGGCCGCCTACCTCGACCATCTCGCCCAGTCCCTCGACACGACCGACTTGCTGTCGGGTCCGGGGGCGCGCCGCGTCAGTGCCCGCGCGGACACCGGGGCCGACGCGGACGCCGAGCCCCTCGGCGCCGTGCTGCGCCGGGTCCCGCGCCTGTTACTCGTCGGGGAGGCCGGTGCGGGCAAGAGCAGCGTGCTCAACGCGCTCGCCGTCCGCGCCGCCCGGCGCGCGTTCACCGGCGAACTCGCGGAGTGGAACGGCCTGGTCCCCGTTCTCCTCCGGCTGCGCGACCACCCGGACGCGGACCTGCCCGACCCCGGGGCGCTGCTGCGCCCCTTGCCCGGTGGTGCCAGGCCGCCGGACCACTGGCTCGACCGCCGCCTCGCCGAGGGGCGCGTACTGCTGCTGCTCGACGGCGTGGACGAGGTGGCCGCCGAGCGCCACCGGCGGTTCCGCGACTGGCTGGCCCGGGTCCTGGGCGCCTACCCCGACAACCCCACCGTCGTCAGCGCGCGTCCCGGCGCCGTGACCGCCCGGCTCGACGACCAGGGATTCACCACCGCGCGTATCGCCCCGCTCACCCGCGGCGAACTCGGGGCCTTCGTCGACCGCCGGTTCGCCTCGGACCCGACGGCCGCCCGCGCCGTCCGCGCCGCGCTGGACGAACGGCCGCGCCTGGCCGACCTGTTGACCACACCCCTGCTGGCCGCCCTGGTCTGCGCGCAGTACGAGCAGCGCCACCGGCTCCCCGCTTCTCGCGCCGAGACGTACCGCCAGGCCGTGGAACTCCTGACGGGGCGCCGCGCCGCCGTCCAGCCCGTTTCCGGCACCGCGTCCGTGCTCCGTGCCTTCGCTTGGCACCTCACCAGCCAGGGGGCCACCGCCGCGACACACAGGCAGGCCGTGGACTTCGTGAGCCGCGCGGTCCTCCCCGCGGAGGACGGCCGGGAGGCGGAGGAGCGGCTCAGCCTGCTCGTGCACCACTCGGGCGTCCTCACCGGTACGGCCTCGGGCGGCGTCGCCTTCGTCCACCGGGTCTTCCAGGAGTACCTCGCCGCCGAACACGCCGCCGACCAGGATCTCATCGACGTTCTGGTCCGCAACGCCCACCTCGACGTCTGGCACGACACCATCGTCCTGGCCGCGGTGCGCGCTTCGGCCCGCCGACGCCAGGAGCTGCTGACCGGGATTCTGGAGCGCGCGGCAGCCGAACGGCATCAGCACCGCAGGCTCCGGCTGCTCGCCCTGTCCTGTCTTGAGTTCTGCCGTGAGGCCGGTGAAAGCGTGCCCCGGGCGCTGGCCCCGGCCGTCGAACACGCCGTCCGCGCGGTACTCCCCCCGCGCCGCGCCTCCGACTGCCCGCCGCTCGCCGCGGTGCCGCGGCCGTTGCTGCGGGCCCTGCCGCCCACCATCGGCCGGCTCAGGCACACCGAGCACAGGCGGCTCACGATCCGCACCGCGGCGCTCACCGGGGAGCGCGCCGCCCTGCCGCTTCTCGGCGCCTACGCACGCGAGGGTGACGAGTCCTGCGCGCGGGAACTCATCGACGGCTGGCGCCACTTCTCCTCGGACGCGGACCGGGTCGAGGAGTTCGCCCGCGAGGTGCTGCGCCACCTGCCGCTCGACCGGCGGGAGCTGACCCTCACCCATCCGCGCCAGTGGCGGGCCGCTCCCGCGCTGCCGCACGTCACGCGGGTCCGCGTCGAGCACCCGTTCGGCCCCGACATCGGCGGGGTCACCGGGTTCGCGCGGCTGGCACGACTGCACGTCACGCGGCTCGCGGAGGGAAGCGACCTGGGCCCGCTGGGCGACTGCCCCCACCTGACCCACCTGTGGCTGGCGGGAGAACGGCTCCCCGACCTGCGTCCCCTGGCCGAGCTGCGCGGACTCGCCTTTCTGCACCTCCTCGACTGGCCGCCGTTCACCCTCGGCGACATCGCGCTGCCGTCCACGCTCACGACCCTCTCCCTCGGCCGCCTGCCGCTGGGCGCGCCGCTCGACTGGGTGCGCGACTACCCGGCGCTCACCGCACTCGCGATCCAGGGCGGGGGAACGCCCGACTGGCGCGACCTCGCCGCGCTCGGCCGCCTGGCGGAACTCGACCTCGGCGGGTTCGACCTCACCGACAGCCTGCCCGACCTGGTCGGTGCCGTGCCCGGTCTGCGACTTCTGGGCCTGCACGGGTGCGTGCTGCCCACCGACCTCTCACCGCTCCTCCGGCTCCCGCGACTCACGGAGCTGGACCTGAAGGAGACGACGGGCCCGGGCGGCGCCCGGCTCGACCTCGACGCGCTGGCGGCGCCGGGCCGCCGCATCACCGTCGACGGTGTCCCCCGTGAGGACACCGTCGACGGTGTCCCCGGTGAGGAGCCGGACCGCTGAGGGGAGCCCGTCGCGGACGTCCTTGTCGTCCGGCCGCGCCGTGAGCCGGGAACCCGGGGCGATGTCTCAGCGGTTCGCCGCGCGGTGTGTCCGGTCGGTCTGTCGTTCCCCTCGGACGTCCGGGCGGTGACGGAACGCGCGCGTGGCCGCTCAACCTCCGTCGGGCGCGGGCGCGGCGGACGCGGTGTTCCCTCCCACCCGGCCGGGACGGGAACAGCTCGGTGTGCCAGGATCCGCGCATGGAGATGTCCGACGCCACGCGTGCGACAGCGGCCGCGACGTCGGTCGCCGCGTCGCTCGGCCTGCCGGTCGGCGGCGCCACCGTGCTCCACAACTCCAACAAGCTGGCACTGCGGCTGACGCCGTGCGATGTCTTCGCGCGGGTCGCCCCCGCGGGGCAGGAGGTCGCGCAGTTCGAAGTCGCGCTCGCCCAGCGGCTCGTCGAGGCGGGCAGCCCGGTGTGCCCCCTGGAACCCCGCGTGGACCCGCGGGTGTACACGCGCGACGGCTTCACGGTGACGCTGTGGACCTACTACGAGCCCACGGCACCGCACGTCCCACCGGTCGACTGCGCCAAGGCGCTGGAACTGCTGCACGCCGGCATGCGCGGGATCGATGTGCCGAGTCCGCGGTTCACGGACCGGATCGCGCAGGCGCGGGAAGTCGTCGCCGACCCGGACCGCTCACCCGGACTCGCGGGCTCCGACCGCGTCTTCCTCGGCGGAAGGCTGGCGGGTCTGCGGCGGGCGATCGAGGAGCGCGGCGCCGCGGAGCAGTTGCTCCACGGCGAGCCGCACCCGGGCAATGTGCTCAGCACGAGGGACGGCCCGTTGTTCATCGACCTGGAGACGTGCTGCCGCGGACCCGTCGAGTTCGACCTCGCCCACGTCCCCGAAGCGGTCTGCGCGCACTACCCGAACCTCGACCTGGGGCTGCTTGAGGAGTGCAGGCAGCTCGTCCTCGCGATGGTCGCGGCGTGGCGCTGGGAGCGGGGCGACGCGTTCCCCGACGGGCGGCGGTTCGGGGAGGAACTGCTGCGCGCGCTGCACGCCGGTCCTCCCTGGCCGACGCTCGACACGGTGACGAGGCGACTGGCAGGGCACTGAGCGGCTGCCACCGCCGAGGGCGCCCGGGGGGTGCCGCCCGGGTCAGCCGGGGCGGACGGCGCTGTGCCAGGGCATCGTGTCGATCGACTCGTACCTGACCGCCTCGCCGGGGCGCGGCGCGTGGATCATCTGGCCGCCGCCCGCGTAGAGCCCGACGTGGCTGATGTCGTCGTAGAAGAACACCAGGTCGCCCGGCTGGAGCGCGTCCCTGGAGACCTGGGTGCCGATGTTCACCTGGTCCCACGTGACGCGCGGTATCTCGACGCCCGCCGCCCGCCAGGCGGCCTGGGTGAGTCCCGAGCAGTCGAACGAGTTCGGCCCGGTGGCGCCCCACACGTACGGCTTCCCCAGCTGCGCCTCGGCGTACGCGAGCACGGCCTGGGCCTGCGAGGTGCCGGAACCCCCGCTCGCGGGCGGCGGCGCGGACTGGCCGCCGGACTCCTCGCCCGCCTCGCCTCCACCTGATGCCCCGGCTTCCGCCGCTTCCGCCGCTTCCGCCGCCTCGGCGGCCTCCGCCCGCTCGCGTTCCTCGCGCTCCTGGCGCGCCTGCTCCGCGCGGCGCTCGGCCTCCTCGCGCTCCAGCCGTTCCAGCTCGGCGAGTTCGGCCTCCTCCTCGGCGGTCAGCTGCTCCATGAGGGCCCTGGCCTCGGCCAGCTTGCCCTGGACGGTCTCCTTCTGGCTCGCGAGCCCGGCCTCGTGGGTCTCCAGCTCCGCGAGCGCCGCGTTCGCCTCGTCGCGCTGGGCGGCGGCCTGCTCGCGCCGTTCGGTGAAGTCGTCGAGCGCCTGGTTCTGCGCCGCGCTCAGCCGGTCGAGGGTGTGCTCGGTGGAGAAGAGGCTGCGCGGGTCGGGCGCGAACAGCAGCGCGGCGGTGTCGGACAGGCCGCCGCTGCCCGTGCGGTACTGCGCCGCGGCGTAGGTGCCGAGCACGCGCCTGGCGTCGTTGGCCGCCTCGGTCGCCTCGGCGGCCCGGGTCATCAGCTCGTCGGCACGCTCCTGCTGCGCGTCGGTGGCCTCGCGGGCCTCGTTGTAGCGCTGGGTCGCCACGCCCGCCTCCTGGTACAGGGCGTCGACCCGCTCCCGCACCTCAAGCGCGCGCTCGCGCGCCTCGCCCGCGCGCTCCCGCTGCTCCTCGATGGCGGGCGTGTCCTCGTCGTCCGCGTGGGCGGTCTGCGTCAGCAGGGAGGCCGAGGCGAGGGCGGCGGCACCGACGCCGACGGCGCTCCTGCGGGCCGCGGGGGACTCCAGAATGCCGACGCGCGGCTTGCGGTGCGAACCCAAGGCCGTGTCCTTCCCTGTGCGCGAACGGGGAAGTGGCCGGAACGGCAGGGGCTCCGGGCCACTTGGCGACGCACGCTAGCCACTCGGGACCCGGTTTGTGAAGGCGGAACGCGATCTTTTCGAGACCGTTCCGTGACCAAAGGCCGTGTCAACGGCCTGCGAACGGCCCGGTGTGGCGGACGTCACGCGCCCGGGCCGGTCAGGACGGGGGCGGGTTGTCCCGCAGGCGGCGGCGCTCCCAGAGATTGGGGTGGCGTATGGTCACCCCGGCGACACCGCCGGTGCCGGTCACGCGCAGCAGGGGGGCGCCCGGGCGGCGTTCCTCGGCGCCCGTCTTGTTCTTCACGCCGCCGAACCCGGAGTCGGCACCGGTGGTGTCGACCTCCCAGCCGAGCGGCACGACGATCGTGATGCCGGCCATGTCGCCGTGCACCTCGACCTCGGGCTCGGGCCAGGGGCAGTCCGCGCGGGTGTAGTCGAGCTTCACGCCGCCGAGGCCGCCGTGGGCGACGACCTTGCGCGGCACCCGCCAGCGCCCCACGCGCTCGTCGCCGTGCAGGCCGCCCTTGAGCACCAGCGGGGGCCCTTCCGGTACGGCGGGCGCGGGCCCGAGGGCGGCGTGCCGTCCCGGCAGCGCGGGGAGGTCGGCGAGCAGCGGTTCGAGCTCGCCGTAGGTCTTCGCGGTCAGCGCCCGCTCCAGGCGCTCCTCCAGCTCGTCGATGTCGAGCCGCCCCTCGCCGGCCGCCTCGCGCAGCCGTTCGGCGACGGCTTCCCGGTCCTCGTGCGAGGCGCGCATCTCCGCCCGCGGGCGCGGCTCCATCGTCATGCGTTCACGATAACCGAGCACTGCGTGACCGGCCGCTCCCCTGCGGCGGCCTCGCGGGCCGGCGGGGCCAGGCGCGACCCCGCGGGGGTTCGAGCGGCAGGGCCTAGACTCGGTGGACGATGAGCGGCCTTTTCGATGACAACGCGCTGGCGGACCTCGGCCCTTCCGGACCCCCGGACGAGGAGCCGCCGCCCGAGCCCGGCTTCGAGCCGTACGAGCCGCGCGAGGAGATCCCGGACGACCTGTTCGCCGGCACGTTCGCGGAGCCGAAGGCCGCCGAGGAGGACGCCTACTACCGCAACGGCGCCCGCAAGCCCGTCGCCGACCCGGCCGAGCTGCTCACCGGGCTGAACGAGCAGCAGCGCGCCGCCGTCACCCACAGCGGCTCGCCGCTGCTGATCGTCGCGGGCGCGGGCTCGGGCAAGACCCGGGTCCTCACGCACCGCATCGCCCACCTGCTCGCCGCCCGCGGCACGCACCCGGGGCAGATCCTCGCGATCACCTTCACGAACAAGGCCGCGGGCGAGATGAAGGAGCGCGTCGGCGAGCTGGTCGGGCCGCGGGCGAACGCGATGTGGGTGATGACGTTCCACAGCGCGTGCGTGCGCATCCTGCGCCGCGAGAGCAAGCTGCTCGGGTTCACGTCCAGCTTCTCGATCTACGACGCCGCGGACTCCAAGCGGCTGATGGCGCTGGTGTGCCGGGACCTGGACCTGGACCCCAAGCGGTTCCCGCCGAAGTCGTTCAGCGCGAAGATCTCCAACCTCAAGAACGAGCTGATCGACCCCGAGGACTTCGCCGCGGCGGCGAGCGAGCCGTTCGAGAAGACCCTCGCCGAGGCGTACACGCTGTACCAGTCGCGGCTGCGCGAGGCGAACGCGCTGGACTTCGACGACATCATCATGACCACGGTGCACCTGCTCGACGCGTTCCCCGACGTCGCGGAGCACTACCGGCGGCGCTTCCGGCACGTGCTGGTCGACGAGTACCAGGACACCAACATCGCGCAGTACACGCTGATCCGGCTGCTCGTCGGCGACGCGGACCCGGCGGAGCTGTGCGTGGTGGGCGACGCCGACCAGTCGATCTACGCGTTCCGCGGCGCCACCATCCGCAACATCCTCCAGTTCGAGCAGGACTACCCGGACGCGACGACGCTGCTGCTCGAACAGAACTACCGCTCCACGCAGACCATCCTCTCCGCCGCGAACGCGGTCATCGCGCGCAACGAGGACCGCCGCCCCAAGAACCTGTGGACGAACGAGGGCGCGGGCGCGCGCATCACCGGCTACGTGGCCGACACCGAGCACGACGAGGCGCAGTTCGTCGCGGACGAGATCGACCGGCTGTCCGACCAGGGGCGGGCCCGCGCCGGGGACGTCGCTGTCTTCTACCGCACCAACGCGCAGTCCCGCGTCTTCGAAGAGGTCTTCATCCGCGTCGGCCTGCCGTACAAGGTGGTCGGCGGCGTCCGCTTCTACGAGCGGCGCGAGGTCAGGGACGTGCTCGCCTACCTGCGGGTGCTGGCGAACCCCGAGGACACCGTGCCCCTGCGCCGCGTCCTCAACGTGCCCAAGCGCGGCATCGGGGACCGCGCCGAGGCGATGATCGAGGCGCTGGCCTCGCGCGAGCGGATCTCGTTCGCGCAGGCCCTGCGGCGCGTGGACGAGGCGTACGGGATGGCGGCGCGTTCCACGAACGCGGTCAAGCGGTTCAACGCGCTGCTCGAAGAGCTGCGCACCGTCGTGGAGTCGGGCGCGGGTCCGGCGACCGTGCTGGAGGCCGTGCTTGAGCGGACCGGTTATCTCGCGGAACTCCAGGCGTCCACCGACCCGCAGGACGAGACCCGCGTGGAAAACCTCCAGGAACTGGCGGCGGTGGCCCTTGAGTTCGAGGAGGCCCGCGACGAGGAGAATCCGGGGACGCTGGCCGACTTCCTCGAACAGGTCGCGCTTGTGGCCGACTCCGACGAGATTCCGGACGACGAGGGTGACGGAGTCGTCACTCTCATGACCCTGCACACCGCCAAGGGCCTGGAATTCCCCGTGGTCTTCCTGACGGGTATGGAGGACGGCGTTTTTCCGCACCAGCGGTCGCTCGGCAAGACAAAGGAACTCGAAGAGGAACGGCGGCTGGCGTACGTGGGGATCACGCGCGCGCGGCAGCGGCTGTACCTGACGCGGTCCGCGCTGCGCAGCGCGTGGGGCCAGCCGCAGCACAACCCGCCGTCGCGCTTCCTCGACGAGATTCCCGAGGCCCACCTGGACTGGCGCCGCACGGGCGGCACGGCGCAGGCACCCGCGCCCGCCGCCCCCGCCGCCGCGCGCGGCAGGCGGGGCGCGGGCGGCTTCGCGACCGGCCGGATGAAGGACCGCCCGGTGGTGGACCTCGCCCCGGGGGACCGGGTGACGCACGACAGTTTCGGCATGGGGACGGTGATTTCCGTTCAGGGCGCCGGGGACCGGGCCGAGGCCGCGATCGACTTCGGTGGTGAGAAGCCGAAGCGGCTGCTGCTGCGTTACGCACCCGTCGAGAAGCTTTGATTCTTCCCCTGTAGTGTTCCCGGTATGTCACAGACCGGGGAAAGGGCTTGTGGTAGGGGCGCGGGGAGCGGTTAGCTGCTGCGGCAATGTTCGTACTCCGGGCCCTGACTCCCCGGAGCGCGAACCATCTTGAGAACCTCAGGGGGACCCACCATGAGCCAGCCCTGGCAGCAGCAGCCTGACGGCGGCGGCTACGGACAGCAGCCGCAGCAGCCCGGCGGTTACGGCCAGCCCCAGCCCAACCCGTACGCGCAGCCGCAGCCGGCCCAGCCGCCGCAGATGCAGCCGGGGCAGCCGCCGCAGGCTCCGTACGGCCAGCCGCCGCAGCCCGGCTACGGCTACCCGGGGCCGCAGCCCCAGCCCTACGGCGCCCCGCAGGGCGGGCCGGGCGGCTGGCCGCCGCCCCCGCCGCCCGCGGGCGGCCCGGCGGGGAGCCAGGCGATACTCCTGGCCGTCCTGGCCGCCGTGGGCGCGGCGCTGGTGATGACGGTCCTCTACGCGTTCCTCTACAGCGCGATGTTCGACGAGGAGACCTACGAGGTCACGAAGATCGGCTACGTGTCCCTCGCGATCGGCGCGGCCGTCGCCGTCGGGCCGGCGTTCCTCGCCCGGCGCAACATGGGGCTGATCGCCCTGGCCGCCGGGCTCGCGCTGGTCGCCGCCGTGCTCGGCGAGCTGTACGGCATGGCGATGATCCTCAGCGAGCACACGCCCACGGACTGGAGCGCGACGAAGATCTTCTTCGAGGAGTTCGGCAACCTCTGGGACGGCTGGAGCGAGGAGAACGACCCGATCAACTACTTCTTCCTCGTCCTGGCCCCCGTCGGCGCGTTCTCCGTCGCCCAGGCGGTCGCGCGCCGCACCGCCGCGTGAGCTGACCCCGTCCGGCCGCGGCCGGACCCGCCGCGCCGGTGCCCGTCGGCCTGTGGGTGCCGAGGTCGTCGAGGATGCGGGCGGCGTCGGTGAGCAGGGCCCCGTACAACGGCCACTCGCCGGGCGCGTCGAGGTGCGCCCGGCGGCTGCGCGCCGCGAGCCGGTCGTGGCACCGTCGGGCCCGGTCGACGCGGTCGCGCAGCGCCTCCCCGTCGGCGTCCGCGTCCTCCGAGACGGGCAGTTCGCGGGCCGCGACCGCGACATCGGTCAGCAGCTCGGCGTAGCCGGTGAGGAAGTCGCGGGCCAGCGCCTGGTAGTGGTCGCTGTGCGCCGCGTACCGCAGACCGCGGGCGATGGACTGCGTCTGGTGCCCGACGCGTTCCAGGACGTTCACGGCCGCGTGGTGCGCGGGCAGCCGCAGGTGGCCGCCGCGCACCAGGCGGCGCGGGTTGAGGCGCGCGGCCTCCTCGCCGTCCTCGACGGAGGCGCGGGCCCGCTGCGCGAGCCCGTCGATCCGCCGGGCCCTGTCGAGCCACTCCTGGGCCCGCGTCTCGTCGGGCGTGGTCTCGCGCAGATCGTCCGCGATGTCGCTCAGCAGCCCGCACACCTCCCCGCCCAGCGACCTGACGGCCTCGTCCGCGCTGCCGTGTCGCAGGCGCGGCGCCCACAGCACGGCGGTGGCGAGCCCGCAGCCCACGCCGATGAGGATCGCGGCCACCAGCTGGAGGCTGTAGTCGAGCTGGCCGCCGCCCGCCGAGAACGCGAACAGCGCGGTCACCGGAACCTGGAGGCGCTGCGCCCCCAGCGGGCGCAGGCGGGCCACGGCGAGGGCGGCGATCAGGAGCACGGCGAGGCTCCACGCGTGGATGCCCGCGGTGGAGCCGAAGCCCGCGGCGAGCACGACGCCCACGGCCACCGCGCCCATGTAGCGCAGGGACTGCCACAGCGAGCGGTAGACCGTTCCGTGCACGGACAGCAGCGAGGTGAACGGCGCGAACGTGGTGACGCTCACCGGCAGCAGCCAGGAGGCGATCGACCAGGCGGCGACGGCGGCGAGCACGGCCTTGGCGTGCATCGTCAGGTCGTCCCGCTCCCAGCCCGGCCTGCGGACGGCGCGGGCCGCGTTCCGCCGGGCCCGTGCCACCCATGTCCGGGGCGGTGCCGGTGCCGTGGGTCCGGTCATCGCCGCGCAGCTCCTCTCGCCCGTGCCACCCGCTGGGTCCGCTCCGGCCGTCCGGCCGCGGACCGTACCCGGGATCCGGTAACCCGTCGGCGCGTGGTGAAACCGGGGCGTGGCGAATCGGACACCGGCGCGTTCCCGCCGCCGGGTCAGTTCGCCGGCGGCGCTGCCCCCGGGCATGGCCGCCGCCGGGGTGCGGGCGGCCGGGGTGGGCTCAGGTGGGTTCCAGGCCCTTGCCGCGCAGCCAGGCCAGCGGGTCGACGGGCGAGCCGCCGCCGGGGCGCACCTCGAAGTGCAGGTGCGGTCCCGTGGAGGTGCCGGAGTTGCCCGAGTAGGCGATCACGGTCCCCGCCTGCACGGTGCCCGAGGTGAAGATGGTGCTGTCGAGGTGCGCGTACCAGGTCTCCGTGCCGTCCGGGGCGGTCAGGATGGCCATGGTCCCGTAGCTGGGGTGGAACTGGGTGCTGATGGTGCCGTCCGTGGCGGCCCGCACCGACGTTCCGTAGCTGACGGGGAAGTCGATGCCGGTGTGCGTGGACATCCAGTTGATGCCCGACTGGCCGAAGGTGGCGCTGAGTCCCCGCTGCTCCACCGGCAGGAAGAACTTGGGCCGTGCCGCCTCGGCCGCCGCGGCAGCGGCGGCGGCTGCCTCGGCCTCCGCCTCCTGCTGCGCCTCAAGGTCGATGCGCCCCTGGGTGCGGCTGGCCCGGTCGCTGTAGTCGTCCACCGCCTCCGTCAGGCCGGCGAGCTGGCTGTCGAGCTGCTGGTTGGCGGCGACCGGATGGACGTCGGCCGGGTCGGGCGCGGCGACGGGCGCCGGAGTCTCGTTCACCGGCTCCGACTCGTTGACGGTCGCGGCCGTGGCGACGGCGGTCACGCCGAGGACGGCGAGGGAGGGGGCGGCCACGCTCAGGAACGCCGACCGCCTCGGCCGCGCGGAACGGCGCCTGCCCCCGCGCCGCTGCGGCCGGCCGGCCGTCGCGTCCTCGTCGGCGGCGTCGGCGGCGTCGGCGTTGTCGGCGGTGACAGCGGCGACGGGGATGCCGGCGGTGTCCGCCGGGTCGTACCGCGGTTCCTCGTGCGCCTCGTCCAGGACGAGGGCGCCCTCGGCCGGGTGGGCTGCCGGGTCCTGCGACTCGTGAACGCCGACGCCGACGCCGTGGCCGGGGTCGTGGCCGAGGTCGTCGGGGCCCTGGCCGGTGCCGTACCCCGCCCCGTAGCCGGCGCCGTCCCCGCCCGGCGCGTCCCCGGCGTAGCCGGGCAGCGGCGGCTCGGGGGCGGCGGCCTGCGGCGCGCCCTGCGCGGGGAACGCCGCGGCGTACGCCGCGTCCGGCCCGGCGGGGGTTTCGTGAAGATCTGGGAACGCGTGGCCCGCGTCGCCCCAGCCGCCCGGCGCGTGGGCGTCGCCGCCGTACCACTGGTGCTGCTGGGCGGGCTGCGCGGCGGTGTCCCAGGCGTGGACGTCCTGCTGGTACCCGGTCTGCTCGTGGTGGCCGGCCGGCCCGCCGTAGGCGGCATAGGTGTCGTAGGCGTCGTAGGCGGCGTGCGCCTCCCGGTGGCCGTGGCCCGGGGCGATCACGTCGTGTGCGGCGTAGGAGTCGTAGCCGGAATAATCCGTGAGCCCGGAGGGTTCCGACAGCAGACGATCGCTCACCGACAATGCCTTTCGGCTCGACAACAGGGACCGGGATTCCCCGCCTCCTGCGGTTCGAGCGGTGACTGTACCCGGGGGTACGCGGCGGCCACAATCTTTCCCGGGCTGTTCCCAGGTTTCCGAGGACCCTAAGCGGGCAATAGGCCGATTTTCGGCGGGAGTCGCCATGGTTACCGCACGTCGTGTTCGATATTAGTTCGAATTCATCCTCCGCCTCGGCGCCCGGTGGGCGCGGAGTGATTTCCCGTCGGGGCTGTTCCCCCGCCCGCGCGGTGGGGGATCCTGAAGTCAACGTGCGTTAACTCGTATCCGCCGGGAGGCTGGCAATGGGTGTGTCGGGTCCGATCCGCGTCGTGGTGGCCAAGCCCGGGCTCGACGGCCACGACCGGGGGGCGAAGGTCATCGCCCGCGCGCTGCGCGACGCGGGGATGGAGGTCATCTACACGGGGCTGCACCAGACGCCGGAGCAGATCGTCGACACCGCGATCCAGGAGGACGCCGACGCGATCGGCCTGTCGATCCTCTCCGGCGCGCACAACACACTCTTCGCCCGCGTGATCGAGCTGCTGCGGGAGCGCGACGCGGAGGACGTGCTCCTCTTCGGCGGCGGCATCATCCCCGAGGCGGACATCGCCCCTCTGAAAGCGGCGGGAGTGGCCGAGATCTTCACGCCCGGCGCCTCGACGGGCGAGGTGGTCGCGTGGGTGCGCGGGGCCCTGGCCGAACCGGGGTCAGGGCCCGCGGAAGCCGCGGGGCCCGTGCGCGGCGGGGATGTGTGACAGGACTCACCACGTTGGGGTGACCCAGGATTCAAGCCCCCCGCCGGGGCCCGGATACGCTCGACTCCGGACTTGCCGCGTGCTTCGACGTCGCCTCGCAACGCGGCCACGCGGCACGCCCACGCTGACAACGACCGCGAGACACTGATTGAGGGACGGACGCGCGTGGACCTGTTCGAGTATCAGGCGAGGGACCTCTTCGCCAAGCATGGCGTACCGGTGCTGGCCGGCGAAGTCATCGACACGCCCGAGGCGGCGCGCGAGGCGACCGAGCG
The DNA here is from genome assembly GCF_020410765.1 of Streptomyces marincola. Lineage (NCBI taxonomy): Bacteria > Bacillati > Actinomycetota > Actinomycetes > Kitasatosporales > Streptomycetaceae > Streptomyces > Streptomyces marincola. Next base: position 4,418,141 of record NZ_CP084541.1, read on the forward strand.
GCTCGGCGGTCGCGCGGTCGTCAAGGCGCAGGTGAAGACCGGCGGACGCGGCAAGGCCGGCGGGGTCAAGCTGGCCTCGGACCCGGAGGACGCGGTCGCCAAGGCCGGCGCCATCCTGGGCATGGACATCAAGGGCCACACCGTCCACCGCGTCATGCTGGCCCAGACGGCGGACATCGCCGATGAGTACTACGTCTCCTTCCTCCTCGACCGCACCAACCGGACGTTCCTCGCCATGGCGTCCGTCGAGGGCGGCGTGGAGATCGAGGAGGTCGCGGCCAACAACCCCGAGGCGCTGGCGAAGATCCCCGTCGACGCGGTCGAGGGGGTCACCGAGGCCAAGGCGCGCGAGATCACCGAGGCGGCGCGGTTCCCCGCGGAGATCGCCGACCAGGTGGTCGACGTCCTTCAGCGGCTGTGGACCGTCTTCGTCGAGGAGGACGCGCTGCTGGTGGAGGTCAACCCGCTGGTGAAGACCGGTGACGGCCGGATCGTCGCGCTCGACGGGAAGGTGTCGCTCGACGCCAACGCCGAGTTCCGCCAGCCGGAGCACGCCGCCCTTGAGGACACGGCCGCGGCGAACCCGCTGGAGGCCGCGGCCAAGGAGCGCGGCCTCAACTACGTGAAGCTCGACGGCGGTTCCGTCGGCATCATCGGCAACGGCGCGGGGCTGGTCATGAGCACCCTGGACGTCGTCGCCTACGCGGGCGAGGCGCACGGCGGCGTGAAGCCGGCCAACTTCCTCGACATCGGCGGCGGCGCCTCCGCCGAGGTGATGGCCAACGGTCTGGAGATCATCCTCGGCGACCCCGAGGTGCGGTCCGTCTTCGTCAACGTCTTCGGCGGCATCACCGCGTGCGACGCCGTGGCGAACGGCATCGTGCAGGCCCTGGAGCTGCTGAAGTCCAAGGGCGAGGACGTGCGCAAGCCGCTGGTGGTCCGGCTCGACGGCAACAACGCCGAGCTGGGGCGCAAGATCCTCACCGACGCCGACCACCCGCTCGTCGAGCAGGTGGACACCATGGACGGAGCGGCCGACCGCGCCGCCGAGCTGGCCGCCAAGTAACGCGGAGTAAAGGACACCGACTCACACCATGGCTATCTTCCTCACCAAGGAGAGCAAGGTCATCGTCCAGGGGATGACCGGCTCGGAAGGCCAGAAGCACACGCGGCGGATGCTGGCGGCGGGCACCAACATCGTCGGCGGCGTCAACCCGCGCAAGGCCGGCCAGACCGTCGACTTCGACGGCACCGAGGTGCCCGTCTTCGGCGGCGTCAAGGAGGCCGTCGAGGCCACCGGCGCCGACGTGACGGTCATCTTCGTCCCGGAGAAGTTCACCAAGGACGCCGTCATCGAGGCCATCGACGCGGAGATCCCGCTGGCCGTCGTGATCACCGAGGGCATCGCGGTCCACGACACCGCCGCGTTCTGGTCCCACGCGGGCCGGAAGGGCAACAAGACGCGCATCATCGGTCCGAACTGCCCCGGCCTGATCACCCCCGGTCAGTCGAACGCGGGCATCATCCCGGCCGACATCACCAAGCCGGGCCGCATCGGCCTGGTCTCCAAGTCCGGCACGCTGACCTACCAGATGATGTACGAGCTGCGGGACATCGGCTTCAGCTCCTGCGTCGGCATCGGCGGCGACCCGGTCATCGGCACCACGCACATCGACGCCCTCGCGGCGTTCGAGGCGGACCCGGAGACCGACCTCATCGTGATGATCGGCGAGATCGGCGGCGACGCCGAGGAGCGGGCCGCGGACTTCATCAAGGCCAACGTGACCAAGCCGGTCGTCGGCTACGTCGCGGGCTTCACCGCGCCCGAGGGCAAGACGATGGGGCACGCCGGCGCGATCGTCTCCGGCTCCTCCGGCACCGCCCAGGCCAAGCAGGAGGCCCTGGAGGCGGCCGGCGTCAAGGTCGGCAAGACGCCGTCCGAGACCGCCCGCCTGGCCCGCGAGCTGCTCACGGCCTGACCCGGCACGCGGCACTTCCCCCGCGGGGCCCGGCACCGTACGTGGTACGGCACCGGGCCCCGCGCCGTGTTCAGCCGGTCAGCACGGCCGTGAGGGCGATCGACAGCACGGCCGTCGCGGCGAGCGCGAACGCCGCCCACGTGCGGCGGCGGGTGAGCCGTTCGCCCGCGGCGCGCAGGGTGGCGGGGCAGCCGGGGACGACCGGGTGGCCGGCCGCGAACTGCCGCAGCAGGTGCGCCAGCGCCACGCCCCGCTGCTCCTCCGCGGTGTCCGCGAGGCCGGGCAGCCGGGCGGCCAGCGCCTCGCGCGCCCCCAGCACCCGGCCGGCCGTGGCCCGGGTGCTCGCCTCGGTCTCGGCCGCGGTCTCCGAGAGGCCGAGGCCCACCCCGTCGTGCAGGATCAGGCTGCGCCGGTAGCTGCGGGGCAGGCTCAGCAGCGCTTCGAGCAGGACCCGGTCCTCAGGCGGCACCGCCCGCAGCTCCCCGCCGCGCCGCCCCGGCACCAGCTGGTGCCAGGGCGAGAGCGCGTACTCGTGCGTCGCGGCCCGCAGCCAGCCCGCCGGATCGGGGTCGACGGCCACCTCGGGCCAGCGTTCCCAGGCCCGGTGGAACGCGTGGACGACGGCCCGTTCCGCGAGCCCGCGACGGCCGCACAGCAGGAACGCCTGCCGGGTGAGCGGCGTGGCCTGGCGCACGTACAGCCGGTCGAACGCCGCGGCCGGGGTCCCGCTCACCCGTCCCGCCGCGACGGGCGGGCCGCGCGGCTCCCGGCCGGGCGGGCCGGGCGGGCCGGTCGAGTACGGTCCTCGGCACACCATCGGTATGTAAAAAGGTGCATACGCTTATATTGAGCGACACATCGGGGAAAACCGGTTACCCGCCCGTTCCGGGTGTTGTTGGCAGCATGGCCGCGTGCGACACGTTCTCCGGTACCTCGCCCCGCTCGGCGGTGCCCGCCGCCGCTGGTTCCTGGAGGGCATGCTCGCCGCCGGGCTCGGCCTCGCGGCGATCGCCGTGCTCGTCCTGCTGCTGTGGACCCTCTCGTCCCACCCGGACAGCGGCGTCGGCGGCGCGCTGCGCCTGGCCGCCGACCTGTGGCTGCTGGCCCACGGCGCCGACCTCACGCGTGCCGCGACGGACGGCGGGCCGCCGGCCCCCGTCGGTGTCACGCCGCTGCTGCTCACCGTGCTGCCGCTGTGGCTGCTGCGCCGCGCGGTCGGCGTGTGCGACTGGTCGCCGCAGCCGGGCCAGGGCGCGCTCGCCGCGCTGTGGATCTCCTGCGGCTACCTCGCCGTCGCCGCGGCGGTCGTCCCGCACACCGCGCCCGCCGCCCTCTCCGCCGACCCGCTCAGCGCGCTCGCCCACCTGCCGCTGTTCGCGCTCGCCGTCACCCTCGCCGCCGCCTTCGCCATCAGCGGCCCGCCCCTCGCGGCGCCCGCCGACGGAACGGGCCCCTTCGACGGGCGCCGCCTCGTGGCCGCCGGGCGCATCGCGCTGACCGGCCTCGGCGCCTGCTGCGCCGCGGGGGCGCTGCTGTTCCTCCTCGGGTTCGCGCAGGGAGCCCACCGCGCGCAGGACGCGCTGGGACAGCTGGGCCCCGACTGGGCCGGCCGCCTCGCGGTGCTGTGCCTCGCCGTCGCCCTGCTGCCCAACGCCGTCGTGTGGGCCACGGCCTGGGGGCTCGGCCCCGGTTTCACGCTCGGCGCGGGCAGCGCCGTCACCCCGGCGGCCGTCACCGGGACCGCCCCCGACCTGCCGCCGTTCCCGCTGCTCGCCGCGCTGCCGGCCGGCGCGGCCTGGCCGTGGGCCGCCGCGCTCGTCCCGGTGGCCGCCGCCACGTCGGTGGCGTGGGCCACCGCGCGCGCCGCGGTGCCCGACCGCGGCCGGCGCGCCACCGCAGCGGGCTGGGGCGGCACCGTCCTGACCGTGCTGCTCGCCGGCTGCGGCGCCGGCGCCGCGCTCGGCCTGCTCGCGGCGCTGGCCGGCGGGCCGCTCGGCACCGGCGCGCTCGCCGCGTTCGGTCCTGATCCGGTGCCGACGGCCCTGGCCGCCGCCGTCTGGACCGCCGTGCCCGCCGTGCCGCTCGCCCTCGCGCTGCGCCTGTGGCGGCTGCGCCGGACGCGCTGGGCCAGGGCCGGCGCGGGCCGCGCCGTGGCGCGCGCCGCGCGGCTGCGCCCCACACGCCGGCGCGAAGCGGCGCCGACCGGCGCGCGGCGCCGCTTCGCGCTCAGGCGCGGACGCCGCGGCCGGGCGCCCTCCGACGGCTGGCACACCACCGGTGCCCGCAGGACGCGCTGGGCGGCCCTCAAGAAGTCCTCGGGAACGCTCGTCCCCGAACTCCCCGACCCCGGGGACCCGGCGGGCCGCCCCGGCGCGTCCCGGCCGGCGGCCACCGACGAGCCCGCGCCCCGCCCCTGAACGGCGGCGGGCCCCGGCGGAACGGGGAAACGTTCCGCCGGGGCCCGCCGTTCAGGCGTACCGGCGCCTCAGTCCTGCTCGCCCAGTATCGAGCGGAGCTGGCTGGGCAGCAGCTCCTCGCACGTCTCGCGCGACGGGGTGGTCAGCGCGTCGCTCGTGCAGTCGAAGTAGTCCTTGTAGACCAGCTGAACGGTGTAGGTCGCCGCGACGATCATGAGCGCGGCCGAGGCCAGCACGATGCCCGACACCGCCGCCGCGAACTGCGGACGCGGCTCGCGCCCGCCCGGGCCCCGGCCGGCCCGGCCCCCGCCGCCCGGCGGCTCCGCCGCACCCGCACCCGCCGCGTCCGGCCGCCGCTCGCCGCCGTCCGCGGACTCCTTCGGCCCGCCGCGCAGCGCGCTGATGCCCCAGTACAGGGCGAGGGCGCCGAGCAGCAGCGCCAGCCACTCCCAGCCGAGCAGCCCGCCGAAGAGGCCCCACATGCCGGCGAGCACCGCGTACCGCGCGTGCCGCTGCGCCGGGTCGGACGGGTCCCACCTGGGGCCGCCGGGGCCCCCGGGTCTGCGCTCCTGGTCACCCGGCGGCTCGCCGAACCCGCCATTCTGCCGCTTCGGCTGACGCCGGCTCCACTGGCTGCCCCAGCGCTGCCGCTGGCCCTCGTCCCGGTCCCCTTCGCCCTGCCGGTCGTCGCCGTCCCGGCCCTCGGGCCGACGCGGTCGCCACGGCCTGTCCTGCTGTCCCTCGGGCGGCGGCGCGAAGGGATTGTCCTCCTCGCTATTCCGGTCCTGCTGGCCGGCAGCGCGACGTGGCTCCGTCATCGTTGTCGTCGAGTCTCCCTCTTAGGTGCCGGACCGCTCCGCAGGCGCCGGTGCCTTCGACCGTACCTGGCCCGGGCCCAACCGGGGCACGGGGGGCGTGGGGCGTACCGGTATCGTTGCGGCTCCCGGCCCCCTCCGAGAAAGACCCCGATCGTGGCTGCTGCCCCCGAGCGTACGTCTCCGGCGCGCGTCGTCGTCCTCGTCTCCGGCTCGGGCACCAATCTCCAGGCCCTCCTCGACGCGGCGGCGGAACGGGACCCGGCCGGCCGGCCCTACGGCGCCGAGGTGGTGGCCGTCGGGGCCGACCGGGACGGCATCGAGGGGCTGCGGCGCGCCGAGCGGGCCGGGGTGCCCACGTTCGTGACGCGCGTGCGCGACCACGCCACCCGCGCCGAGTGGGACCTGGCCCTGGCCGACGCGGTCGCCGCGCACCGGCCCGACCTGGTGGTGTCGGCCGGGTTCATGAAGATCGTGGGGGCCGCGTTCCTGTCCGCGTTCGGCGGACGGACCATCAACACCCACCCGGCGCTGCTGCCGAGCTTCCCCGGCGCGCACGGGGTGCGCGACGCCCTCGCGCACGGCGCGAAGGTCACCGGTTGCACGGTCCACTTCATGGACGCCGGCGTGGACTCAGGACCGATCATCGCCCAGGAGGCGGTGGCGATCCATGAGGAGGACGACGAGGAAACGCTGCACGAGCGCATCAAGGACGTCGAGCGGCGCCTCCTCGTCGACGTCGTGGGCCGCCTCGCCCGCGACGGATACAGGATCGAGGGACGGAAGGTGCATATCCCGTGACCGCGGAAGAGACGAGGCGGCCCATCCGCCGCGCGCTGGTCAGCGTCTACGACAAGACCGGCCTTGAGGAGCTGGCGGGAGGGCTCCACGCGGCCGGGGTGCGGATCGTGTCGACCGGCTCGACGGCGGCACGGATCGCCGCGGCCGGCGTGCCGGTCACGCCGGTGGAGGAGCTGACCGGCTTCCCCGAGTGCCTGGACGGCCGGGTCAAGACGCTGCACCCGCGCGTGCACGCCGGGCTCCTGGCCGACCAGCGGCTCGCGGGGCACCGGGAGCAGCTCGACGAGCTGGGCATCGAGCCGTTCGACCTGGTCGTCGGCAACCTCTACCCGTTCCGGCTGACCGTCGAGTCCGGCGCGTCGCCCGACGAGTGCGTGGAGCAGATCGACATCGGCGGCCCCGCGATGCTGCGCGCCGCCGCCAAGAACCACCCCTCGGTCGCGGTCGTCACCGACCCCGCGCGCTACCAGGACGTGCTGACCGCGGCGGCCGGCGGCGGCTTCACGCTGGAGGAGCGGCGGCGGCTGGCCGCGCAGGCGTTCGCCCACACCGCCTCCTACGACGCGGCGGTGGCCGCGTGGTTCGCCCGCCTGGACGCGCCCGCCCCGGCGGCGGACGAGCCGTTCGCGGAACGCGCCGACCTGGCGTTCTCGCTCGACCGCGTGCTGCGGTACGGGGAGAACCCGCACCAGGCCGCCGCGCTCTACGCCGACGGCTCGGGCACGGGCCTCGCGGCGGCCGAGCAGCTGCACGGCAAGGAGATGTCGTACAACAACTACGTGGACACCGAGGCGGCCCGCCGGGCGGCCTACGACCACGACGAGCCGTGCGTCGCGATCATCAAGCACAGCAACCCGTGCGGCATCGCGGTGGGCGAGGACGTCGCCGAGGCGCACCGCAAGGCGCACGCCTGCGACCCGCTGTCCGCCTTCGGCGGTGTCATCGCCGTGAACCGGCCGGTGTCGGTGGCCATGGCGGAGCAGGTCGCGGAGATCTTCACCGAGGTCATCGTGGCGCCCGCCTACGAGGACGGCGCGGTCGAGGCGCTGGCCCGCAAGAAGAACATCCGCGTGCTGCGCTGCCCCGGGGCGCCGGCCGCCGCCACCGAGTACCGGCCCGTCGACGGCGGCGCGCTCGTGCAGGTGGCCGACCGGCTCCAGGCGCCGGGGGACGACCCGGCGGCCTGGGAACTCGTCTCGGGCGAGCCGCTGCCGGAAGCGGAGCTGGCGCAGCTCGCGTTCGCCTGGCGCGCGTGCCGGGCCGTGAAGTCCAACGCGATCCTGCTGGCCAAGGACGGCGCCACGGTCGGCGTCGGCATGGGCCAGGTCAACCGCGTCGACTCGGCCAGGCTCGCGGTGCAGCGGGCGGGCGAGGAGCGCGCCGCGGGCGCGTACGCCGCGTCGGACGCGTTCTTCCCGTTCCCCGACGGCCTTGAGGTGCTGACCGCGGCGGGCGTGCGGGCCGTCGTGCAGCCGGGCGGCTCGGTGCGCGACGAGCAGGTGATCGAGGCGGCCCGCGCGGCCTCGGTCACGATGTACCTCACCGGGACCCGGCACTTCTTCCACTGATCCCGCCGGGCCCCGGCCCGGGTCCTGCTCCGGCTCAGTGCCTGGGCCGGTGCAGGAGCCCGACGAGGACGTCGTGCAGCACCTCGTGGTCGCGCGGGTCGTGCAGCCGGTACGGCCCGCCCTCCACGGTGTACCACTCGTCCGCTCCGGCGTAGCGGATGCGGAGGGTGAGGGCCCCGTCGGGCCCCGCCGCGGTGTGGAGTTCGAGTTCGCCGGTGACGACCCCGACCTCCTTCGTCATCACGCCGCCGCGCGGCGCGGTGAACACGGAGTACTTCTCGGTCATGTCGCTCATGGTGGCCATGCCGCTATTCCAGCAGGGAACGGCTCCCGCGCCGCGCATTCCGCGCGCCCCCGCCGCCGCGCGTCGCTGCGGCGGGGGCGGGCCCGCTTTCCGTCCGGCCCGGTGCGTTGCTTCCGCATGACCGCCGCGGACCGTTCCGGGCTCGTCGCATGCCTGATCGTGACCGGTTCCCTGCGGTGGCCGGGGGCGGATTGGTGGCCGGGGCGGGCCATCCGCGAGGATGGGGGCATGAGTGCCGAGATTCTCGATGGCAAGGCCACCGCAGCCGCGATCAAGTCCGACCTGACCACGCGCGTCGCAGCCCTGAAGGAGCGCGGCGTCACCCCAGGACTCGGCACGCTGCTCGTGGGCGACGACGTGGGCAGCCAGAAGTACGTGGCGGGCAAGCACCGCGACTGCGCGGCCGTCGGGATCGCCTCGATCCAGCGCGAGCTGCCCGCGACGGCGTCGCAGGCGGAGGTCGAGGCGGTCGTCCGCGAGCTGAACGAGGACCCGGCCTGCACCGGCTACCTGGTCCAGCTGCCGCTGCCCCGCGGCATCGACGTCAACCGCGTGCTCGAACTGGTCGATCCGGCCAAGGACGCCGACGGCCTCCACCCCACCAACCTCGGGCGCCTGGTGCTCGGTGAGCCGGCCCCGCTGCCGTGCACGCCCAACGGCATCATCACGCTCCTGCGCCGCTACGGCGTCGCCATCGCCGGGGCGCACGTGGTCGTCGTCGGCCGCGGCGTGACGGTCGGCAGGTCGCTGCCGCTGATGCTGACCCGCCGCAGCGAGAACGCGACGGTGACGCAGGTGCACACCGGCACCCGCGAGGTGTCCGAGCACCTGCGGCGGGCCGACATCGTGGTGGCCGCGGCCGGCGTGCCGCACCTGGTGAAGCCCGAGGACATCAAGCCGGGCGCCGCCGTGCTCGACGTCGGTGTCAGCCGCGACGAGCACGGCAAGATCGTCGGGGACGTGCACCCCGGCGTCGCCGAGGTCGCCGGCTGGCTCTCGCCCAACCCGGGCGGCGTCGGCCCGATGACCCGCGCGATGCTGCTCCAGAACGTCGTGGAGGCCGCCGAGCGCGCGGCCGAGGGCTGAGGCGGGGGGAGCGGCGTTCTCATGGTCGCGAACGGCGCCGCGTGGCGCAGGCGGCGCAGGATCGCGGACAAGTACCCGACGCGCGGCACCGCGCGGCCCGAGGGCGGGCGGCGCAGCGCGGGCGGTGACGCCCCGGCCGCGCTGCGGCAGTGGCCGTTCCTGCTCGTCCTCGGCACGGTGCTCGCCGGACTGCTGATCACGCTGGCCGACTTCCGCATCGGCCTGCTCGTCGTGGGCGGGGGGCTGCTCGGCGGCGCCCCGCTGCGCGTGTGGGTGCCGGACGTCGGGATGCTCGCGGTCAGGTCCAGGTTCACCGACGTGGTGACGTACACGGTGCTCGGCAGCGCGATCGTGCTGCTGACGCTGATGGCGGAGCCTGACCCGTGGCTGGAAGTGCCCTTCCTGAGCGACGTGCTGCGGTTCTCCGCCGGCTGATCCGGCCGGCGCCGGGGCTGGAGAAAGTCCTGGTGAAGGTCTGGATCATGGAGAGGTCGCGATTGGATTCGAACCAATGTAAGCCGCTTTGCAGGCGGCTCCCTAGCCACTCGGGCACACGACCAAAGAGGGCAGCGGAAATTCCCGACTGCGGGGCTGCGAACGTCGCGTCGCGCTGATGAAGGTACATCGACGGAAGCCGGCTCCGTCAATGGCTGTCCGAATGCTGAAACATTGCAGCAGTGTGAACTGGCCAACTCTGAGCGCCGTGGCTCGTTTTCGTCGGTTGAATCTTGCCAATCCGCGATCGGCGCTGTTAGGTTCTGCCTTCCTCCGGTCCATTCGCGTCGGAACCATGAGAACGAAACAGCGTCGTTCGTAGCGAGTGAGGGTCCATACGGCTCCATGAATTGAGCCGGCCTCCCGACGTATGCACCTCTGAGAACCATTCCGCAGGAAAGCACAAGTAGGGGAGTTGTGTCTTGACAGCACTGTCGGAATCGTGGCTTAGCGGTATCAATCTGAAGCTCATCGCCGACCAGGTGGGTACGCCCGTCTTCATCTACAGCGAGGGTCAGTTCCGCAAGAACCTGGCTCGCTTACGGAAGGCCGCAGACGGCGCAGGTCTCGGCGAGCGGGTCGAATTCTACATTCCGTTTTTCCCGAACTCGAACCCGCATCACCTCGCGCCTCTCAAGGAGCTGGACGGCTTCGGTGTCCTGGTCCAGCTGCCCAGTGAGTACAGACTCCTGCGTGCTCACGGGTTCGACAAGTTCATCGTGTCCCCGGGGCACGTGTCCGACGAAGAGATCAGCTTCTGGGACAGCACGCGCTGTTCCACGTTCCTCGCCAGCCTGGACGAGGTGGCGCATTCCCTGGCCACGCACGCACCGTCCATCAGCGTTCGCGTCGACTCCCTCGACTCAGGCAAGCCCGGCGTCAAGTACGGGGAGCTGGAGCGGCTTTCGAACCTGCTGCGGGAGTACGACCGGGACCTCGACTGCGTCGAGGTGTACTGCGGCAGCGGCAACTCGCTCGACGACATGGTCCGTACGGTCGAGGAGATGTTCGAGGTTTTCCAGAAGTACTTCCCCACCGCCCGGGGCATCAACTTCGCCGGCGGCCACGGCTTCGACTACGACGCTCACGCGGAAGCGGACAAGCACTTCGACTGGTCGCTCTACTTCCGTCGGCTCGCCGATGCCGCCCGGCGTATGGGCATCCCCGACGACGTGACGTTCCTCTTCGAACCCGCTCGTGACGTCCTCGCGGACACGGGCGCGCTGCTGATGTCGGTGGAACGTTCCGTCATCACCACCCCCGTCTCGTCCATCGTGGTCACCGACGGATGCCGGATGCTCATGCCCTCGGCTCAGCTGAGGAACCGTGGCCACAACACCGCGTTCCTCGACCAGGACATGCGCGAGATCGTCAACGAGCGGGGCATCAGCGCTGCTGTCCGGGGCCGCACGATCCTGCGCAACGACTACCTGCTGCCGGGTGAGGTCCACGTCCCGGAGGGGGTCGACGCGACGAGCTACATGGTCATTCTCGACACCGGGGCGTACTGCGCCACCCAGCACATGGAATTCCTGAACGTACCGCCGGCCGCCGAGGTTCTGGTGAACAGCGACGGGTCCGTGGACCTGATCACCGCGGCCGGCGACGAACTCGACAAGTGGCGCAACCTTCTTGAGGAGAAGCAGCGGGTCAGGAGCTGACGTCGGTCGTGGAGCCGAACGGTCCGTAGTTCTTGCGGGTTCTCAGCCCGGACATCTCGGTCACACAGGAGATCCTCATGCCGTCACCTCATGATGGACTGCCGGAAATAGCTCAAGGCCCCGCTGCCGAAAGCGCACCATTCGACCTCTTCGAGCGCTGGTATGAGGAGGCCGAGGCCAGTGAACCGAACGACCCGAACGCGATGGCCGTAGCGACCGCGGACGCCGGCGGCCTCCCCGACGTGCGCATGGTGCTGCTCAAGCACCGTGACTCCCGCGGCTTCGTGTTCTTCACGAACACCACCTCCGCGAAGGGGCGCGAACTCGCGGAGAACAGCCAGGCGGCCGGACTCCTGCACTGGAAGAGTCTGCGACGGCAGGTGCGCTTCCGCGGACCGGTCGAGCTCGTCACACCCGAAGAGTCCGATGCCTACTTCGCCTCCCGGGCCCGCGACAGCCGGATCGGCGCCTGGGCGAGTCGGCAGTCCAGCCCGCTGGCCGCCCGAAAAGTGCTGGAAGACGCCATTGAGGCGGAGGCGAGACGCTTCGAAGGCCGGCAGGTCCCGCGTCCTCCGTATTGGGCGGGATACCGCATCAAGCCTGTCTACCTGGAGTTCTGGTCCGATCGAGCGTTTCGGCTTCACGACCGGGTCGTTTTTGCCAGGATGACCCCGCAGGGCGCCTGGGAGCACGGGCGCCTCTACCCGTAACAGCTGTTGCAGAAGGGGGCATCAAGTATGTACTTCACCCACGCCGACGAGGTCTGGGCCGAACATCCGAGCCTGCGAGCACTCGCCCTCACGGCCGGCGGACTCACCGCGGCCAGGACCGACGAGGCGCAGCTGTCCGAGCTCGCCGAGCGTATCGACCGACGCCAGAACCGGATGGCGGAGGCCGAGATGCCGGAAATCGCGGCGTGGCGTGAGGCTTTTTCGCGCATGGGGCTCAAACCCACGCAGTACCGGTGCGCTTCTGAGGCACTGCTGCGCCGGTACCGGAAGGACAAAAGCCTCCCCCGCTTCCATCCGGTGGTCGACTACCTCAACCACGTCTCCATGGCATACGCCATCCCCATCGCGGTGTTCGACACGTCACGCATCGGTGCCGGCATCACCGTGCGCCCCGCCGCGGGAGCGGAGAACTACGAGACGTTCCAGGGGGAGACCGAGAACCCCGGCCCGGGGGAGATCGTCTTCAGCGACCCGGACGGGCACGCGCACTCGCGACGCTGGACCTTCCGCCAGTCCGCTCGCTCAGCGGTGTCCAAGGAGAGTGAGTCGGCCCTGATCGTGGTGGAAGCGCACCACGCCACGGCCTCGGAGGACTTGGCCGAGATGGAAGGCGAGTTGAAGACGGGGCTGGCCGCACTCGGCGTCACCCTTGGCGGCTCGGCTCTCCTGTCGGAGAGTCACCGCTTGTTCGAGTTCTGACCCATGTGCTGCCCCGCCGCCGGGCGGGGCAGCACACCGGACGAGGAGAACTTCGTGAGCACGCCAGACCACTCCGGCATAGCGAACGGCCTTGCCCGCGTACGCGGGCAGATCGCTGCTGCCGCCGCACGGGCGGGGCGCAAGGCCGAAGGCGTACGGCTGATCGCCGCCTGCAAGACCTTCGACGCGGATACCGTGCGAGAGGCCATCGGGTGTGACCAGACGGTGTTCGGTGAGAACTACGTGCAGGAGGCGAAGGCCAAATGGCCCGGCCTCAAGGACGAGTATCCGCACACCGAACTCCACCTCATCGGGCCGCTGCAATCCAACAAGGCGCGTGAGGCCGTAGCCCTGTTCGATGTCATTCACTCCCTGGACCGTCATTCCCTCGCCAAGGCGCTGTCCCGTCAGTGTGAGAACCAGGGGCGTCAGCCGGTGGTGTACGTGCAGGTCAACACGGGAGAAGAACGGCAGAAGTCCGGCGTCCTCCCCGCAGAAGCCGACGAGTTCATTTCAGCCTGCCGCAACCTCTACCAGTTGAACGTCACCGGACTCATGTGTATACCCCCGGCGGGGCAGTCATCCGAGCAGCACTTCGACCTGCTCGCGAAGATAGCCGCACGCAACGGGCTCAGTGAGTTGTCGATGGGAATGAGCAGTGATTACGCCGCGGCCGTCGCGCACGGCGCGACCAGCGTGCGTGTAGGATCCGCGATCTTCGGTAACCGGGTCTATCCGCCGGCCGCCCAGTAGGAAATCCAACACGGCTTCTCGCGTGATCACGATGAAGGGAAGACCTGTATTGTCTCGCCCCTCTCGCTTCGATATCCTTTTCGAGCCGCTTCAAATAGGCCCTGTCACCAGCAAGAACCGCTTCTATCAGGTGCCCCACTGCAACGGCATGGGCCGAGCCCATCCGTCCCCCATGGCGGCTATGCGCGGTATAAAGGCCGAGGGCGGTTGGGGAGTGGTGTGCACCGAACAGTGCGACATCCACTACTCGGGCCAGCACCAGCGCGAACTGCGCCTCTGGGACGCCCAGGACATCCCGACGCTGGCGCGGGCCAGCTACCAGATCCACGAGCACGGCGCGTTGGCCGGCGTGGAGCTGGCCCACAACGGCGGACATGTGGCCAACCTGGAATCCCGTGCCGTGCCGATCGCCCCCAGCGCGGAGGCCACCCGCGGTCTTCTTCCCGGCACCGCCCGCGCTATGGACAAGAACGACATCAAGGCCTTTCGCCGGTGGCACCGCGAGGCCGCGCTCAACGCCAAGCGTGCCGGCTTCGATATCGTCTACATCTATGCCGGGCACAGCATGACGTTGCCCATCAATTTCCTTTCACCCAGCAGGAACAAGCGCACCGACGAATACGGCGGCAGCTTGGAGAACCGCGCCCGCCTGCTGCGTGAGCTGATCGAGGACACGAAGGAAGCCATCGGCGACACCTGCGCCGTGGCGGTCCGTTTCTGCATCGACGAAATGATGGGCCCCCGTGGGATCACCGCGGACGGCGAGGGCTACGAGGTCATCGAACTCCTCGGTGAACTGCCCGACTTGTGGGACATCAACATCTCCAACATGGCGTACGACGGGGCGACGGCCCGGTTCGAATCAGAGGGCTGGCAGGAGAAGTACGTCAAGCGCGCCAAGCAGGCCACCACGAAGCCCGTGGTCGGTGTGGGGCGCTTCACCTCGCCCGACACCATGGTCGCCATGCTCAGGTCCGGCACCTTGGACCTGATCGGGGCCGCCCGCCCCTCGATTGCCGACCCCTTCCTCCCTTCCAAGATCGAACAGGGCCGTTTCGACGACATCCGAGAGTGCATCGGCTGCAACATCTGCCTGGCCTTCGACTCTCTCGGCGCCCCCATCCGCTGCACGCAGAACCCCACGATGGGCGAGGAATGGCGTCGCGGCTGGCATCCCGAGACCATCCCGCCCAAGGACACCGACGACACCGTGCTTGTCGTCGGTGGCGGTCCCGCCGGACTGGAGGCCGCTCGGGGGCTGGGCCAGCGCGGCTATGACGTGATTCTCTGCGAAGAGAGCCGTGAACTCGGAGGACGGGTCACCCGCGAGGCCCGGCTGCCCGGCCTCGCGACGTACGGCCGTGTGCGCGACTGGCGCCTCGAACAGCTCAAGCGCATGAGGAACGTGCAGCTCCTGCCCGGCAACCGCGTCACGGCGGACCTGGTCCTGGAAGCCGGCTGCTCCCTGGTGGCCATCGCCACCGGGGCGACGTGGCGTGGTGACGGTGTCGGGCGCTACCACACCGAGCCGATTCCCGGTCTGGGTGACGTCGACGTGTTCACGCCGGATGACATCATGGACGGCCGGCTCCCCCACGGCCGTGTGGTGATCTACGACGACGACCACTACTACATGGCCAGCGTCATCGCGGAGCAGCTCGCCGCCGCGGGGTGCGACGTCACGTTCGCGACCCCGGAGCCCACAGTCGCGGCCTTCACCCAGTACACGGCCGAGCAGAAGCGCGTCCAGCGCCGCATCATCGAACTCTGCTCCGCGGTCCGCACCTCCACTGCGCTCGCTCGCACCGAGCCGGGCACCGCCTACCTCGCCTGCACCTACACGCGACGTGAAACCGCCGTGGCCGTCGACGCGGTCGTCCTGTCCACGGGACAGATCCCCAGGGACACGCTCTACCAGGAGTTGGCAGAACTCGGACCCGCCACCTTCGAGAAGGCAGGCGTTCGCCGAGTGGTGCGGGTGGGCGACGCCCTCGGTCCCGGGATCATCGCTGGCGCCGTGCACAGCGGGCACCTGTTCGCTCGCACCCTCGATACCGCCCTGACCGATGAGGCCCCCTACCGGCGCGAGAACGTCACACCTGACTGGGACCGGCCCCTGCCCTTGAGAGGTACCGCGTGATGGGAACGTTCAAGGAGTTCCTCGCCAAGACAGCCGACGGACATCCCCTGACCCGGCAGGAAGCCGCCGACGCCTTCACGGCCATGACGACTGGTGAGGCAACCCCTTCCCAGATCGGCGCGTTCCTGATGGCCCTGCGCGTGCGCGGGGAGACGGTCGACGAGATCACAGGCGCGGCGACCAGCCTGCGCGGCAGAATGCGCACGGTCGAGGCACCCCTGGGCGCGGTCGACATCGTGGGCACGGGGGGCGACGCCTCCGGCTCGTACAACATCTCCACATGCGCCGCGCTCATCGTCGCCGGTGCGGACGTCCCCGTGGCCAAGCACGGAAATCGCGCGCTGTCCTCCCGTTCCGGCGCGACCGACGTGCTGGGAGCCCTCGGCGTGCGGACCGATCTCTCGTCGGCAGAGGTCGAGCACTGCCTCTCCGCGGCGGGCATCGGCTTCATGCACGCGCCGAACCACCATCCCGCCCTCCAGCATGTGGCGCCCACGCGTGTCGAACTCGCCACTCGCACCGTGTTCAACATCCTCGGTCCGCTGCTCAACCCCGCCGGGGTCCGGCATCACCTGGTCGGCGTCTACTCCCGGCACTGGGTCGAGCCCCTTGCCCGGGTGCTGGGCGAACTGGGATCCACACACGCGCTGGTGGTGCACGGCTCGGACGGCCTCGACGAGGTCACCACCACCGGTCCCACGTACGTCGCGGAATTGGTGGACGGCGTGGTGAAGACCTTCGAGATCACACCCGGCGAGGTGGGCATCCGCACGGCCCGCCCCGAGGAACTGCGGGGAGGGACGCCTGCCCACAACGCCGCATCGTTGCGGGCGGTTCTCGATCGGGCCCAGGGGCCGTACCGGGACATCGCGGTGCTGAACGCTGCCGCCGCGCTGCTCGCGGCGTCCCACGTCACCGACCTCAGGCAGGGCGTCGCCCTGGCAGCCGGGTCCATCGATTCCGGACGGGCAGGGGAACGTCTGTCCGCCTTGATCGCAGCATCCAACGCCAAGGTCACCGAGGACGTCTCATGAGCGATCTGCTGACTCGTATCACTGCGTACAAGCGTGAGGAGATCACCGAAGCCAAAAGGCAGCGGCCACTGGTGGCTCTGCGAGAGCGAGCCGCGAGCATGGCGCCTCCCAGAGGCTTCCTGACCGCCATCGAACAACGGCAGCAGCAGGACGAGTACGCGCTGATCGCCGAGGTGAAGAAGAAGAGCCCGTCCAAGGGCATGATCCGCCCGGACTTCGACCCGGCGGAGCTTGCCCGCGCCTACGAGGCGGGGGGCGCCACCTGCGTATCCGTACTCACCGATGGTCCTTCGTTCGACGGTGGCCTGGACCACTTGGACATCGTCCGGGCGACAGTCGGACTGCCTCTGCTCCGCAAGGACTTCATGCTCGATCCCTACCAGGTGGTCGAATCCAGGGTTTGGGGAGCGGACGCGATCCTGCTGATGCTGTCCACCGTCGATGATGACACCGCCCTCGCCATCGAGGATGCCGCGCGAGAGTTCGGTATGGACGTCCTGGTCGAAGTGCACGACAGCGAGGAACTGGAACGGGCGGCCCAGCTGCGGTCCCGACTGATCGGGATCAACAACCGCGACCTCAAGACCATGGAGACCAGTCTGGCGACGGCGGAGAATCTCGCCCCGCAGGTCCCCGAGGGCAAGATCATCGTCGGCGAGAGCGGGTTGCGCACTCCGCAAGACCTCGAACGCATGGCAGCCGCCGGCATCACGGCGTTCCTCGTAGGGGAGAGTCTGGCACGAGTTCCCGATGTCGAGTCCGCGACGCGAGCGCTCCTGGCACAGTAGTTGCCGTCACTGAAGCAGCGGTTGGACGGATCACCAAGGGAGCAGCCGTTCATGAGCGTTGAGTTTCTCATCACCGCATTCATCATCGTGGTTTCCCCGGGAACCGGCGCGGTGTACACCGTCGGCACCGGTCTGACGCGCGGGTTCCGCATGTCAGTTGTGGCCGCCTTCGGCTGCACTCTCGGTATCGTTCCGCATCTGGCCGCGGCGATCGCTGGACTTGCCGCCATCCTCCATACCAGCGCGCTGGCGTTCGAGAGCTTCAAGTGGGCCGGTGTCATCTACTTGCTCTTCCTCGCCTGGCAGACCCTGCGCGAGAAGGGGGCGATGAAGATCGAGACCGAGGGCGGGAGCCAGGCGGAGGAGAGGTCGGTCGTCCGAGTCATATGGACTGCGGTTCTGCTCAACTTCCTGAACCCGAAGCTGTCCATGTTCTTCCTGGCGTTCCTGCCTCAGTTCGTTCCGGCTGACAGCGGCAATTCGCTGCCGCACATGCTCGTGCTCTCGGCTGCTTTCATGATCATGACGTTCGTGGTGTTCGTGATCTACGGTGCCTTCGCCGCAGCCGTACGGGACCACGTCATCACTCGTCCGAAGGTACTGGCATGGATGCGCCGGACCTTCGCCGTTGCCTTCGTCGGGCTGGGCGTTCAGCTGGCCCTCGCCAGTCGCTGACCGCGACCCTCGCCGCTCACGCACCCGCCTCGGAAGAGGCCCGCGGAGCAGACAGATCCGTTGAGGTGGCTCTATGCGCAATCATCTGTTCATCAAGCTCTGCGGGCTCAAGACCGAAGAAGACGTGGACACGGCTGTCGAGGTCGGTGCCGACGCCATCGGCTTCATGTTCGCCGACAGCCCGCGGCGCGTGGACGCCGCCGCGGCCATGCGGCTCATCGAGCGCGTTCCGCCGGGTGTGATGACCGTCGGAGTCTTCCGCGATCAGCGAGTGGATCACATCCGCTCCCTGGCCGACATCACCGGATTCGGTGCGGTGCAGCTTCATGGCAATGAGGGGCAAGAGCACTTCGCCGCGCTCAGGGACGGGTCGTGGACGCTCATTCGAGGAGCGTCGTACCGTGAGCCTGTCCCGCGGTGCGGGCACATGGGCGAAGACATTCTGCTCATCGACGCGCCCACGCCAGGCGCCGGGGTCCCGTGGGACTGGACCCGAGAAGCCTTCCGCTCCCCCGGCGGCCAGTGGCTCCTGGCCGGCGGCCTCACACCGGACAACGTGGCCGAGGCGGTCGAGACCACCAGGCCCTGGGGGGTGGACGTGTCCAGTGGGATCGAAAGTGTCCGAGGGGTCAAAGACGCGGAACTGATCCGGGCCTTCGTCAAGGCCGCTCGCGCTCCTGCCTGAGCCCGAGGAGACGTCTCAACGCCTACGAGGCCCTCGGTCGCCTGCCGCCGGCGTACGAGCCCCGCGCCACCGGGCATATCACCGAGACGGTCCCGATGGTGCGCGGCCTCATCGAGCGCGGGCACGCCTACGAGGGCGACGGCACCGTCTAGTTCCGACGTACGGTCGCTGCCTCGACAGCCTCGTACGGCTCGTCCTCGCCCTGCGCGAGGCCGCGCGGGCCGCAAGGACCGGCCCGCCGCGGACGCCATCCGCGACCAGCTCGGCCAGTCCGGACCGGCCGACGAGGACGGTCCCCGGGGACCGCGCCGGACTCGGTCTGCTGCCCGGGACGTCGGTCGACCTGGTGAGGGGCGGTTTGCCGCCGGGGCGAAGCACCGGCTGGTGTTCGTCGGCCGTCTCCCGGCCACGCTCGCGCATCTCCGCCACGCCGCCACGCATGACGTCCCGGCCTGCTGGTTCGGCGCTGTTCTCGGCGTCCGCGTCGGCGGCCGACCGCCCTACTCACGGGGAAGGGCTCAGTCCTCCGCCAGCCAGGCCGCGACCCGGTCGGGGTGGTCGGTGACCCAGCGCTCGGCCGCCGCGGTCGGGGTCAGCCCCTCGGCCGCGATGAGCCGGGCGACCTCGTTCTGGTCCTCGGCGTCCCAGGAGAAGCGGCGGAGGAACTCGGCGGCCTCGCCGCCCTCGGCCGCGAAGTCGGCGTTGAGGTACTTGCGCAGTTCGACGCGGGGGTAGTAGCCGGGCAGGTCGACCTCGGCCAGCTCGACCTCGGCGGCCAGCCAGTGCGGCTCCCAGAAGTACGCGAGCACCGGCGCGCCGCCCCGCCCGGCCCGGTGTATCTCCTCGATCAGGGCCTCCTCGCTGCCGGCCGGGGCGGGCCGCAGGTCGAGGCCGAGGTCGGAGATGATCGTCTCGTCGTGGGTGGCGAACTGCGGGTCGCCCTGGACTATCCGGCCGCCCAGCCGGTCGGTGTACTCGTCCAGGTGGTGCCAGTCCGTGGCCTCGGGGTGCGCGTCGGCGAACGCGCCGGGTATGTACCAGCCGACGTGCCCGGTGATGCCGAGCGGGCCCGCGTCCACCACGCGGCCCTTGTGCGCGACATACAGCTCGGTGCGGTCGGGCAGGGCGCCCCAGTCCTCAAGGATCGCGTGGATCGCGCCGCCGCCCAGTGCCTCCCACGCCTCGCGCTGGTCCGACTCGACCCGCTCCACCGACACGCCCAGCTCGTTCTCCAGCACGTACGCGGCCACCGCGACGTTCGCCTGGCCGCCGGGCCAGTGCGGCATGGAGATGCGCACGACCGGCCCCTCGTCCCCGCCCACCGCCCCGGTGCCCAGGTCGCACGCACTCGTGGCGACCAGGCTGAGGACGCCAAGGCCGGCGAGCAGCGGATGACGTGTGGGCATGGGCGGGGTTCCTTCGACGATTCTGCGAGAACCTGCGGCGCGGGCGGAGGGCCGACGCACTGTGGCCCCGACAACGCGTGCGGGGGCCACAGGGCTGTGTCGGTACGCCGTCAGTGTTTCAGATCAGGCCGAGCGTGCGAACCGCTTCGCGCTCCTCGGTCAGCTCCGTGACGGAGGCGTCGATGCGGGTGCGCGAGAACTCGTTCACGTCCAGGCCCTGCACGATGCGGTACTCGCCGCCCGCGGTGGTGACGGGGAACGACGAGATGAGGCCCTCGGGCACGCCGTAGGAGCCGTCCGACGGCACGGCCATGGAGGTCCAGTCGCCGTCCGGGGTGCCGTTGACCCAGGTGTGGACGTGGTCGATCGCGGCGTTCGCGGCGGAGGCCGCGGAGGAGGCGCCGCGCGCCTCGATGATGGCCGCGCCGCGCTTGGCGACGGTGGGGATGAACTCGTTCGCGAGCCACTGCTCGTCGGCGACGGCCTCGGCGGCGTTCTTGCCCGCGACCTCGGCGTGGAAGATGTCCGGGTACTGGGTCGCCGAGTGGTTGCCCCAGATGGTCAGCCGCCGGATCTCGGAGACCGGGACCCCGGTCTTCTTGGAGAGCTGGGAGAGCGCGCGGTTGTGGTCCAGGCGCGTCATGGCGGTGAACCGCTCGGCCGGCACGTCGGGCGCCGCGGCGCGCGCGATCAGCGCGTTGGTGTTGGCCGGGTTGCCCACGACGAGGACCTTCACGTCGTCGGCGGCGTGGTCGTTGATGGCCTTGCCCTGCGGCTTGAAGATGCCGCCGTTGGCCTCAAGCAGGTCGCCGCGCTCCATGCCCTTGGTGCGGGGGCGGGCGCCGACGAGGAGCGCGACGTTGGCGCCGTCGAACGCGACGTTCGGGTCGTCGCTGATGTCGATGCCGGACAGCAGCGGGAACGCGCAGTCGTCCAGCTCCATGGCGGTGCCCTCGGCGGCGGACAGGGCCGGGGTGATTTCGAGCAGCCGCAGGCGCACGGGGGTGTCCGGGCCGAGCAGATGCCCGGAGGCGATGCGGAAGAGCAGCGCGTAGCCGATCTGGCCGGCCGCGCCGGTGACGGTGACGTTGACGGGTGTGCGGGGCATGTGGGGCCTTCCGGGTCAATGACGGCCGCTTCGCGGCCAGATTATCCCCAGCCCGTCCGCCCTGGAGCGGACGGGTGGGCGGCGGGCGCGGGCGCCGCCCGTGGCGGCCGGCCTCCCCGCCGGTTCCTGCTTCCTGTCTCGCTCTTACTATCGCGTCCACTATCTCGTCATCAAGATACCCGGCGGCCCGTCCCGGCCGCGGGCCGGGCGGGGTACGGGCCGCCGGCGACCTGAGACAATGGCGGCATGGCCTTGCGACGTTCCCGCGTACTCTCCGGAATCCAGCCCACCGCCGGCTCCTTCCACCTGGGCAACTACCTGGGCGCGGTGCGGCAGTGGGTGGCCCTCCAGGAGTCGCACGACGCCTTCTTCGCGGTCGTGGATTTGCACGCCATCACCATTCCGCAGGACCCGCGGGCGCTGCGCGAGGCCACGCGCCTGGCGGCGGCCCAGCTCCTCGGCGCGGGCCTGGACCCGGAGCGGTGCACGCTGTTCGTGCAGAGCCACGTGCCCGAGCACGCGCAGCTGGCCTGGGTGCTCAACGGTTTCACGGGCTTCGGCGAGGCCGCGCGCATGACGCAGTTCAAGGACAAGTCGGCCAAGCAGGGCACCGAGGGCACCACCGTCGGGCTGTTCACCTACCCGGTGCTCCAGGCCGCCGACATCCTGCTGTACCAGGCGGACGAGGTGCCCGTCGGCGAGGACCAGCGGCAGCACGTCGAGCTGACCAGGGACGTGGCCGCGCGGTTCAACGCGCGGCTCGGCGACACGTTCACCGTGCCCGCGCCCAGCATCCGCAAGGAGGGGGCGAAGATCTACGACCTCCAGGACCCGGCGGTCAAGATGAGCAAGTCGGCGTCCTCGCCCCGGGGCATCGTGTGGCTGATGGACGAGCCGAAGGCGTCGGGCAAGAAGTTCCGCAGCGCGGTCACCGACACCGGCACCGAGGTCAGGTACGACCCGGAGGGCAAGCCGGGCGTCAGCAACCTGCTGGTGATCTACTCCGCGCTCACCGGCATAGGTGTCGCGGAGCTGGAGGAGAAGTTCGCCGGCCGGCTGTACGGCGCGCTCAAGACGGAGCTGGCGGACGTCTTCGCCGAGTGGGTCGCCCCCTTCCGCGCCCGCACCGAGGAGTTCCTGAAGGACCCGGCGGAGCTCGACCGGGTCCTGGCCCTGGGCGCGGAGAAGGCGAGGGCGGTCGCCACGGCGACGCTGGCCGACGTCTACGGGAAGGTGGGCTTCCTGCCCGTGGGCCGGGGCTGAGCGGCACCCGGCGCAGCACACCGCACGGAGAGCACCGACAGGAGAGGGAATTGGCGGGGACCGTCACGCTCGGCGTGTCGATCGCGGTCCCGGAGCCGCACGGCAGCCGCCTGCAACGCTGCCGCCTCGGCTTCGGGGACGCCGCCGCGGCCGGCATCCCCACGCACGTCACCCTGCTGCCGCCGACCGAGGTCGAGGCCGCGGCGCGGCCGGCCGTCGAGGAGCACCTGACGGGCATCGCCGCGGCGGCGCGCCCGTTCCGGATGCGGCTGTACGGCACGGGCACCTTCCGCCCGCTGTCGCCCGTCGTGTTCGTGCAGGTGGTCGAGGGCGGTTCCGCCTGCGGCTGGCTCCAGGAGCGCGTCCGCGCGGCGGGCGGGCCGCTGGCGCGCGAGCTGCCGTTCCCCTACCACCCGCACGTGACCGTCGCGCACGGGATCGGCGAGGACGCGATGGACGCGGCGCAGGCGGAGCTCGCCGCGTACGAGGCGGCGTGGACCGTCACCGGGTTCTCGCTGTACGAGCAGGGCGCCGACGGCGCGTGGACGCCTCGCCGCGAGTTCCGGTTCGCGCCGTGCCCGCGGCAGCGGCGGCCCGCGTCCTCCGCGGCCGGCCGGGCCTCGGAGGCCGCGTAGCGGCGCCCGCTCGGGCGCCCCGCGGCGCGCGGCCCGGCGTGAGCGCGCGCGGCCCGGCGCCCGCGCCTTCCGGGACGCGGGGTGTCATTCCGGCCGCAGCGGGCACCCGGTTCCAGCGTGAGCGGCGCTTTGGACAGACTGACCCGGCTGCCGGGGATCGGGCCCGCGGTGGCCTGGTTCCTGCGCAGCCGTGCCTGGCACGTGTACGAACACCTCGACGAACGGAAGTGGACGCGGCTCGCCGCGGCGATCACGTTCACCAGCTTCGTCACCCTCTTCCCCCTCCTCGGGCTCGCCGCCGCGACCGGCGCCGCCCTGCTGACCGACGGGCAGCTGCGCGACATCGAGGAGTGGGCGTCCGACCAGGTGCCCGGCATCTCGGACCAGCTCGACCTCGGGTCCCTCTTCGAGCACGCGGGCACCATCGGCGTCGTCTCGCTCGCCCTGGTGCTGCCCACGGGCGCCGCGTGGGTGGACGCCCTGCGCAGCTGCCTGCGGGAGCTGTGGGACCTGGCGGACCCCGAGGACAACATCGTCGTGCGCCGACTGCGCGACGTGGGCGTGCTCGCCGGGCTCGGCGGGGTCACGCTGGTCTCGCTCGGCGTCTCCGCGCTCGGCATGAGCGCGGTGCACTGGGCGTCGGCGCGCACCGGCACGGCGTGGCCGTTCCAGCTGGCCGCCTACCTGCTGGCGATGGTCGTCACGTTCTTCCTGCTGACCTACCTGCTGGTGTGGCTGCCCGGCGTGCGCCCGCCGCGCGCCGACACCCTCGTGGCGTGCGCGATGGGCGCCGTCGGCTTCGAGCTGCTGAAGCAGCTGCTCGGCGGCTACCTGACCGAGGTGGCGACCAGGAACGTGTACGGCGCCTTCGGCGTGCCGGTCGCGCTCCTGGTCTGGATCAACCTGATGGCCAAGCTGCTGCTGGTGTGCTGCGCCTGGACGGCCACCGCCCTCACTCCGGCGGAGCGCCCCCGGGCGGACGCGATGGACGCGGAGCCCGGGCCGGAAGCGGCAGCGGATGGCGGCGGTGGAACAGCCACGCCGCCGCCGCGAGAACGGCGATCCCCGCCGCCGTGAACGCGACCACCGCGGGCCCGGCGCCGGCGCCGTCCCCGCCGGCCGCGCCCTGGAGCGCGACGCCGCCCGCGTTCTTGCCGTCGCCCGTGCCCGCGGCCGAGCCCTCGGGCTCCTCGCCGCCCGCCCGGCCGCCGCCGTCCGCGGCGCCTTCCGGCAGCGCGCTCAGCGGCGGCACCAGCTCGCCGACCGGCTCGATGCCGTCGGCCGCCGCGAAGCCCCAGTCGAGCAGCGCGGCGCTCTCGCGGTAGACGGCCAGGCTGTCGCCGCTGTCGGGATCCATGACGGTGACGAGCAGCACCCGGCCGTCCCGTTCCGCGACGCCGGTGAACGTGTAGCCCGCGGCGCTCGTGTAGCCGTTCTTGACCCCGGCGATGCCCTGGTAGCGGTCGAGTCCTGGGGCACCGACCAGCAGCCGGTTGGTGTTCTGGACCTCGTAGGTCTCGCGGTCCCCGCCCTCGCCCTCGCCGGGGAACTCGGCGTCCGGGGTGGCGGCGTAGGCGCGGAAGTCGGCGTTCTGGAGCCCGGAGCGGGCGATCAGGGTCAGGTCGTAGGCGGAGGAGAGCTGGCCCCTGGCGTCGTAGCCGTCCGGGTTCACCACGTGGGTGTCGGCGGCCTGCAACTCCTCGGCGCGGGCGTTCATCTCGGCGACGGTCGCCTCCTTGCCGCCGTTCATGGCGGTCAGCGCGTACACCGCGTCGTTGCCCGAGGCGAGGAAGACGCCGTGCCACAGGTCCTCGACGGTGTACGTGTGGTGGTCGGCGATGCCGACGGCGCTGCTGCCGGGCCCGAGGTCGGTGAAGTGCTCGGGCTCGGCCCGGTAGACCTCCTCCCGGCCGAACTTCGGCAGCAGGGTGTCGGCGAACAGCATCTTCAGCGTGCTGGCCGGGGGCAGGCGCTCGTGGGCGTCGTGGGCACCGAGCACCTCGCCGGTCTCGGCGTCGGCCACGAGCCACGACTCCGCGGTCAGGTCTTCGGGAACGGGGGGCACGTCACCGCCGGTGCGGGCCTGGGTGCCCGGCCTTCCGAGCAGTTCACCGCCGATGACGGGGGAGGTCCGCGGGTCCTCGGCGTGCGCGACGAGCGCGGGGGTGAGGAGTGCGGAGGCGACTATCGACACCACCAGGGCGCGAACGGGCGTCCGAAAAGAAGACGAGCGATTGAACGGCACACCGTGAACCTACCGTTGCCGCCGCGGAAGTGGACCGGGGGAACGGCCCAAACCGGTGAGGGCCCCGGGCATCCGGGGGACGGGCCCCACATACTGGCAGGGACCGACGAGAGAGGACGCTCATGGCCATCGCCGCCGTCATCACCATGCTGCTGCTCGTGGCGGTGGTCCACTGGTACCTGTACCGCCGCCTCGTACGGGACGTCTCGAAGCCGGGCGGCGCGTACCGGCGGATCGGCGCCTGCGTGCTCGTGCTCATGCCCGTGCTGGCCGTCCTGGCCGTCTCGGGCGGGGAGTTCGGGGTGCCGTTCGGGGTGCAGCAGGTCATCGGCTGGCCCGGGTTCTACTGGTACGCGGCGCTGCTGTACCTCACGCTGACCCTGCTGGTATCCGAGATCGTCCGCTTCGTCCTGCTGCGCCGCTTCCGGCGGGCCGCCGACCGTTCCGCCGCCCGGGTCCCGGGCCCGGCGCCCGCCCCCGCGCCGGAGCGGGAGCCGGAGCGCGCGCCGGAGCCCGCGGGCGCCGGGGGCGTTCCGGTCGCGGGGGCGCGGGCCGCGGACGCCGGCCCCGCCGCCGGGGCCGGCCGCCCGGCCGGGGCCGGGGCGGGGACGGGGGCGGGGGCCGAGGGGGCCGGCGAGCCGGAACGGGCGCTGCCCGAGCGCCGTCTCGTGCTCTCGCGCGGCATAGCGGTCGGCGCGGGCGTCGTGACCGCGGGGCTGCTCGGCTACGGCACCCGCGCGGCGCGGGACCTGACGACGAAGCACGTCACCGTTCCGCTGGCCAAGCTGCCGCGCGCGGGCCACGGCTACCGCATCGCCGTGGTCAGCGACATCCACCTGGGCCCGATCGCGGGCCGGTCCCACTGCCGGCGCGTGGTCGACGCGGTGAACGCCACGCAGCCCGACCTGATCGCCGTTGTCGGCGACCTGGTCGACGCGGAGGTGGACGACCTGCGGACGGCCGCTGCCCCGCTGCGCGAGCTGCGGGCGCGCGACGGCGCCTACTACGTCACGGGCAACCACGAGTACCGCGTCGGCCCGCACGCCTGGGTGGAGCACGTGGCCGAGCTGGGCCTGCGCCCGCTGGTGAACGCCAGGGACGAGCTGGCCCACTTCGACCTGGCCGGGGTGAACGACGCGGACGGCGAGGGCACCGAGTTCGGCGGGCCCGACTACGCGGCGGCGCTGGGCGACCGGGACGCGCGGCGGGCCACCGTGCTCATGGCGCACCAGCCGGTGCAGATCCACCGGGCGGTGGACCACGGGGTCGACCTCCAGCTGTCGGGGCACACGCACGGCGGGCAGATGTGGCCGGCCACCTACATCGCCGGGCTGGCCAACCCGACGCTCGCCGGTCTCGAACGCTACGGGGACACCCAGCTCTACGTCACGCGGGGAGCCGGCGCCTGGGGACCGCCGGTCCGCATCGGCGCCGACCCGGACATCACCGTCGTCCGGCTGGCCTCAGGGCAGGCCTGAGCACCGACCGGACGAAACATGTGATTGTCCAGTTTTCGTCTCAAGCTCTCCTCCGAGTCAACTATTCGCGCCACGCTGGTGTCTTGCATAACGACCAGGGAACAAACTGACAGCGTGACGGACACAGAGACGCGGTCGCGGAGGAGCGGGACATGGCGGACGAGACCGGGGCGGAGGCCCTCATCATCCGGGGCATGGTGCGCGACTCCCTGGGAGTCGCGCTGCCGCGGGCAGTGGTGACGCTTTCCGGAGCGGCCGGGGGGCGGCACCTGGTGAAGACGCGCAGCGCGGACGACGGCGGCTTCACCGTCATCGCGCCCACGCACGGAGAATACTTGCTGGCCGCGTTCTCGCCCCAACTGGGCAGCCAGAGCGTGGCGGTGCGGCTGGACGGGCGGCCCGTGGAAGTCGAGTTCCACATTGATGTGCCCGGCGTCGTCCCCGAGGTGTGACGGACCGGTCACGGCCCGAGTTGTGGCCCGTCCGTTGCCCCCTGCCTGCTGCGACGGTCATACCCCTGTGGTTGGCTGTGCCCGCATGAGTTCTTCCGAAGAGAGGCGCGGGGAGTGCGACGGACTCGGGCCAAGGGAGCCATAGGTATCGGGCTTGCCCTGGTTTTGGCCATCGGCGCGATCGGTGGCTGGATGTTCTTCCGGTCGGACGGCGACGAGCAGGAGCCGATCGTGGTGGGAAGCACCGCGACGCCCTCGATGCTCGACCCGGGCGGTGCGTTCGACGCGGGGGCCTCCGCCCTGATGAGCAACCTGTACCAGTCGTTGCTCACCTACGAGCCCGGCCAGGAGCAGCCCGTTCCGGACGCGGCCGAGTCGTGCGCGTTCACCGACAACCAGCTGACGGTGTACCGCTGCGAGCTGCGCGAGGGCCTGACGTTCAGCAACGGGCGCGAGATCGTCCCCGAGGACGTCAAGTTCTCCTTCGACCGCATCCTCGCCATGGCCGACCGGGCCGAGCGCGAGGACGCCGACGACAGCATCCCGGAGGAGGAGAAGTTCTCCTTCGCCGGGCCGGTCAGCCTCCTGGCGACGCTCGACACCGTGCGCGTCGACGGCCAGGACATCATCTTCGAGTTGAACAAGTCGGACGCCACGTTCCCCTTCATCGTGGCGAGCACCGCGGGCGCGATCGTCGACCGCGAGAACTACGAGGAGCTCGAACCCCGCACCGACGGCGAGGTCGACGGCTCGGGGCCCTACGTCCTCACCGACTTCGAGCCCGACCAGTACGCCGAGCTGGCGCCGAACCCGGACTACGACGGCGTCGCCGAGGTCTCCGAGTACCCGATCCGCGTCGAGTACTTCACCGAGACCGAGGACGCCTCGGCCGAGGAGATGCTCGCCCGCGCGTGGGAGAGCGGCGAGATCGACGTCAACGACGGCAAGATGCCGCCCGAGGTCATGGCGGAGCTGAGCCAGACCGCGCGCGACTACCGGTTCACCGAGTCGACGGGCGCCTCCATCCGCGTCCTCGGCTTCAACACCCGCGAGGACGCGCCGATGCACGACCAGGCGCTGCGCCAGGCCGCGGCGGCGGTGCTCGACCGCGAGGCCATCACCCGCAGGGTCCAGGAGAACACCGTCGAGGCGCTGTACTCGCTGATCCCCGTGGGCTTCACCGGGCACAGCACGCCCTACTACGACCGGTACATCGACGCGTCCCCCGACGCGCTCCGCGACGAGCTTGAGGCCGCGGGGCACGAGCTGCCGGTGCAGTTCGACCTGGCGTACTCGCGCGGCGCCGCCAACCACGCCGAGGCCGAGCTGATCGAACGGCAGCTTGAGGCGGACGGCCTGTTCGAGGTCGAGATCACGCACTACCCGTGGTCGGAGTTCGTGCCGGCCATCTACGGCCCGCAGCCCTACGACGCCTACATCATCGGCTGGCGCGCCGACTACCCGGACCCGGCCACGTTCGCCGACCAGCTCGTCGGCCCGGGTGACGGCCTCAACACCGGCTACACCAGCGACGCGATCGGCGAGCTGATCAACCAGACGCAGGCAGAGCCGGACCGGGCCCGCGCGGCGGACGCGTTCCGCGACATCGACGACCGCGCCAGCGAGGCCGCCTCGATCGTCCCGATCTGGCAGGACAAGCGGATCACCCTGAGCGCCCCCGACATCGCGGGCATCCAGCACCTTGGCTCCAACAGCGGCGTGTGGCGCCTGTGGGAGCTGCACCGGATCTGATCCGTGCGGCAGGATGCGGGGCATGGCACGCCTACGGCACACAATCGACCTGACGTCCGTCAGCCGCCGCCACGTCGAGCGCTCCGTCGACGTGGCGCACGGGGTCGTCGCACGGCTGCGCGCGGACGGTGGAACGCTCCGCGCACCCGACGGCAGGGCGGTCGAGGAGATCGCCCTGCGCTCCGGGGAGCACCTGCGGCCGGGCGCCAGATACGGGCTGGTCGACAGCGAGGGGCAGACCGTGGAGGCCGAGCTGCTGGCGTGGGACCGCGCCCGCGGCAGCGGGGTCAGGGTCGCCGCGGCCGAGCCGGCGCACCTGCTGCCCGAGAGCGGCAGGTCATCGAGCGCGCGGATGGCGTCCACGCTGTGGCTGCGCAGCGCGGAACGCCCCCGGCGCGTGGAACTGTCGCTCGACGGCGCGCTGGCCCGGCCGGACGGCCGGCGCCTGCGGCTGCGCTGGTTCACCCTCAGCGGCGTCCTCGACCTCGCCCGGTGGTGGGAGGCCGTCGAGGGGCCCGGGCAGCCGGGCCGCCCCGCGCTCGTCGTCCGCGCCCGGCACCCGATACTGCGCGCGGCCGTGCACGCCGGCCCGCGGCCAGGACCCGACGGCACGTGGCGGCTCGACGTGGTCGTGATGGTGCGCGGCCGGGGCCTGGCCCGGCCGGTGGCCGCCGTTCCGCTGCTGGTGACCCGGCGCATGATGCACCGCGCGCTGGGCCGGGCGCTCGCCCGCTTGGCGGAGGACTGGGAGCACAGGATCGTGCCCGGGTTCGAACGCGACCCCGAGGAGCTGAGCAGGCGGCTGCTCGACCACCTGTGCACGCCGCGCCCCGGGACGCCGCCGGCCGCGGAGGGCTGAGGGGCGGGCAGGGCCGAGGGGCGCGCGGCCCGTGCCGCCCCGGCCGGCGCGGCGCTACAGCACCTTTCCGGGGTTGAGGATGCCGAGCGGGTCGAAGACCTGCCGGATGGACCGCTGCAACTCAAGCCCCACCGGGCCGAGTTCGCGAGCCAGCCAGTCCCGCTTCAGTACCCCGACGCCGTGCTCGCCGGTGATCGTGCCGCCGAGCCGGAGGCCGAGCGCCATGATCGCGTCGAACGACGCCCTGGCCCGCCGCGACTCGTCCTCGTCGCGCGCGTCGAAGCACACGGTGGGGTGGGTGTTGCCGTCGCCCGCGTGCGCGCACACCCCGATGGTCAGCCCGTGCTCGGCGCCGATGGCGGCCACGCCGTCGAGCAGCTCGGCCAGCCTGCTGCGCGGCACGCACACGTCGTCGATCATCGTGGTGCCCTTCACCGCTTCGAGCGCGGGCAGCGCGGCGCGGCGGGCGGCGAGCAGCAGCTCCGACTCCGCCTCGTCCTCGGCCGGCACCACCTCCGTGGCGCCCGCCGCGCGGCACAGCTCGCCCACGGCCGCGAGCCCGGCCGGCGCGTCCTCGGTGTCGAACCCGGCGAGCAGCAGGGCCTGCGTGGACTCGGGCAGGCCCATCCGCGTCAGCCGGTTGACGGCCGCGATCGTCGTGGCGTCCATGAGTTCGAGCAGCGAGGGCGTGTGGCCCCCGGCCATGATGGCGGCCACCGCCTCGCCGGCCGCGGCGGCCGAGCCGAACTCCGCCGCGAGCACCAGCTGGCGCGGCGGCGCGGGCTTGAGCGCGAGCACGGCGCCCACCACGACGCCGAGGGTGCCCTCCGAGCCGACGAACAGGCGGGTCATGTCGTACCCGGCGACGCCCTTGGCCGTGCGCCGGCCCGTGCGCAGCAGCCTGCCGTCGGCGAGCACGACGTCGAGGCCGAGCACGTACTCCGCGGTCACCCCGTACTTCACGCAGCACAGGCCGCCCGAGCCGGTGCCGATGTTCCCGCCGATCGTGCACTGCTCCCAGCTCGATGGGTCGGGCGGGTAGGACAGGCCGTGCGCGGCCACCGCCTTGGACAGGGCCGCGTTCACCACGCCGGGCTCGACCACCGCGATCCGGTCGACCGGGTCGATCTCGATGATGCGGTCCATGCGGACGAGGGAGAGCACGACGCAGCCGTCGACCGCGTTCGCCCCGCCGGACAGCCCGGTCCGCGCGCCCTGCGGCACCACCGGCACCCGTTCGGCCGTCGCCGTGCGCATCACGTGCCGCACCTGCTCGACCGTGCGGGGCAGGACCACCGCGGCCGGGACGCCCGCGGGGCAGAAGCTGGCCATGTCGTGGGCGTAGGAGGCGGTGACGTCGCGGTCGGTGAGGACCGCGTCGGCGGGCAGGCCCGCGCGCAGCCGGGACAACAGATCGCTCATGTGATTCAGCCTGACACCGCGCCGGGCCGCTGGGAAGCCGCGGCGGGGTGCGAGGCTTGCGGTATGGAGAGGTATCAGAGGCATGTGATCACCCACGCCGGCCATCCCGTGGCCGCCCCGCTGGCGGACGCGTCGGTGGACGCGGTGCTCGGCGCGGCGCTCGCCCACGTGGGCGGGGACGGCGGGCGCCTGCTCGACCTCGGCTGCGGCGAGGCGGCGTGGCCGCTGCGCGCGCTGGCCGCGCGGCCTTCGGCGCGGGCCGTGGGCGTGGACGTCAACGGCGAGGCGCTGGCCGCCGCGGCGCGCGCGGCCGAAGAGGCCGGCGTCGCCGGGCGCCTGACGCTGCACGAGGCGGCGGTCGCCGACTACACGGCGGACGAGCCGTTCGACGCGGTGCTGTGCGTCGGCAGCACGCACGCCTTCGGCGGGCTGCTCGCCGCGCTGACCGCGGCGCGCGCCCACCTGGCGCCCGGCGGCTGCGTCGTGGTCGGCGAGGGGTTCTGGGAACGGCCCCCCACGCCCGCGGCGCTGGCCGCGCTCGACGCGGCCCCCGAGGACTACGCCGACCTGGGCAACACCGTCGAGCTGGTGCTGACCGACGGCTGGGCGCCGGTGTTCGGCCACACCTCATCGCTCGCGGAGTGGGACGACTACGAGTGGCGCTGGACGGGCAACCTGACCCGCTGGGTCCTCGACCACGCCGACCACCCGGGCGCCGCCGAGGCGCTGGAGACGGCCACCGCGCACCGCGCGGGCTGGCTCGGCGGCTACCGCGGCGTGCTCGGCTTCGTCACGCTGGTGCTGCGCGCCGCGCGCTGAGGGCCGCGCGGCACGCGCCCCCGCCGCGCGCCGGTTACCGGGGGCGCGCGCCGGTCAGAAGCGCCGTGTGATCAGCGCCTGCTTGACCTCCTGGATGGCCTTGGTGACCTGGATGCCGCGCGGGCAGGCGTCCGTGCAGTTGAAGATCGTGCGGCAACGCCACACGCCGTCCCGGTCGTTCAGGATCTCAAGGCGCTGCTCGCCGCCCTCGTCGCGCGAGTCGAAGATGAAGCGGTGCGCGTTCACGATGGCGGCCGGGCCGAAGTACTGCCCGTCGTTCCAGAACACCGGGCACGAGGAGGTGCAGGCGGCGCACAGGATGCACTTGGTGGTGTCGTCGAAGCGCTCGCGGTCGCCCGGCGACTGAAGGCGCTCGCGCGTGGGCTCGTTCCCCGTGGTCACCAGGAACGGCATCATGTCCCGGTACGCCTGGAAGAACGGCTCCATGTCGACGATGAGGTCCTTCAGGACCGTCATGCCCTTCATCGGCTCGATGAGGACCGGCCGCGCCTTCGCGCCCTTCCTCAGGTCCGCGATGTCCTTGATGAGCACCTTGCAGGCCAGGCGGTTCTTGCCGTTGATCCGCATGGCGTCGGAGCCGCAGATGCCGTGCGCGCACGAGCGGCGGAACGTCAGGCTGCCGTCGTGCTCCCACTTGATCGTGTGCAGGGCGTCCAGCACGCGGTCCTTGGGGTCGATCTCCAGCTCGAAGTCCTCCCAGTAGGCGTCCACCGCCCGCTCCGGGTCGAACCGCCTGATGCGGAAGGTCACCTTGACCAGGTGTCCGCTCCCGCCCGCGGGCTTCTTCTCCAACGTCGGCGTTGCCATCAGTACGTACGCTCCTGCGGCTGGTAGCGGGTGATGACCACCGGCTTGTAGTCCAGCCGGATCGACTCGTTGCCCTCGGCGTCCCGCTCGCGGTACGCCATGGTGTGCCGCATGAAGTTGACGTCGTCGCGGTTCGGGTAGTCCTCGCGGTAGTGCCCGCCGCGCGACTCCTTGCGGGCCAGCGCGGAGACCACGAGCACCTCGGCGAGTTCGAGCAGGTTGCCGAGTTCGAGGGCTTCGAGCAGGTCGGTGTTGTAGCGGCGGCCCTTGTCCTGCACCGACACGTTCCGGTAGCGCCGGCGCAGCGCCGTGATGTCCTCCAGCGCTTCCTTCAGCGTCTGCTCGGTGCGGAAGACCATCGCGTTCCTGTCCATGGTCTCCTGGAGCGCGCGGCGGATGTCCGTCACCCGCTCGCTCCCGGTCGAGTCCCGCATGCGCGCGACCTCGTCGGCCACGAACCGCGCGGGCTCGGGCGGGAGTTCGACGAGGTCGGCGCCGGCCGCGTACTCCGCCGCGGCGATGCCGGCCCGGCGGCCGAACACGTTGATGTCGAGCAGCGAGTTGGTGCCGAGCCGGTTCGCGCCGTGCACCGAGACGCACGCCACCTCGCCGGCCGCGTACAGCCCCGGCACGACCTGGGTGTTGTCGGCCAGCACCTCGCCCAGCACGTTCGTCGGGATGCCGCCCATGGCGTAGTGCGCGGTGGGCTGGATCGGGACCGGGTCGGTGTACGGCTCGATCCCGAGGTAGGTGCGGGCGAACTCGGTGATGTCCGGCAGTTTCGCGTCCAGCTGCTCGGGCGGCAGGTGGGTGAGGTCGAGGTGGACGTGGTCGCCGTCGGGCCCGCAGCCGCGGCCCTCGCGGATCTCGGTGTAGATGGCACGCGACACGACGTCGCGCGAGGCCAGGTCCTTCATCACCGGCGCGTACTTCTCCATGAAGCGCTCGCCGTCCTTGTTCCGCAGGATGCCGCCCTCGCCGCGGGCGCCCTCGGTGAGCAGGATGCCCATCTTCCAGATGCCGGTCGGGTGGAACTGGAAGAACTCCATGTCCTCAAGCGGGAGGCCGCGCCGGAAGGCCGCGGCCTGCCCGTCGCCCGTCAGGGTGTGCGCGTTCGAACTGACCTTGTAGAACTTGCCGTTGCCGCCCGAGGCGAACACCACGGCCTTCGCCCTGAAGACGTGCAGCTCGCCGGTGGCCAGCTCGTAGGCCACCACGCCCGCGGTGCTGCGCACCCCGCCCACGTCGTTGAGCAGCAGGTCGAGCACGTAGAACTCGTTGAAGAACTCCACGCCCTCCTTCACGCAGTTCTGGTACAGCGTCTGGAGGATCATGTGCCCGGTGCGGTCGGCCGCGTAGCAGGACCGGCGCACGGGCGCCTCGCCGTGGTTGCGGCTGTGGCCGCCGAACCGGCGCTGGTCGATGCGGCCCTCGGCCGTCCGGTTGAACGGCAGCCCCATCTTCTCCAGGTCGAGGACGGAGTCGATGGCCTCCTTGGCCAGGATCTCGGCGGCGTCCTGGTCGACGAGGTAGTCGCCGCCCTTGACGGTGTCGAAGGTGTGCCACTCCCAGTTGTCGTCCTCGACGTTGGCGAGCGCGGCGGCCATGCCGCCCTGCGCGGCGCCGGTGTGGGAGCGGGTCGGGTACAGCTTGGTCAGGACCGCGGTCCTGCTGCGCCTGGTCGCCTCGATGGCCGCGCGCATCCCGGCGCCGCCGGCGCCGACGATGACGGTGTCGTACGTGTGGATCTGCATGGCTCTGGTCGAATCCCCGGTGTCCGTCAGCCGATGTTCGGGTCGAAGGTGAAGATCACCAGCGTGCCCAGCAGCACGGTGAACACCGTGGCCGTGTACAGGAGCATCTTCAGCCAGAAGCGCGTGGTGTCGCGCTGCGCGTAGTCGTTGATGATCGTCCGCAGCCCGAGCCCGCCGTGCAGCATCGCGAGCCACAGCATGATCAGGTCCCACGCCTGCCAGAACGGCGAGGCCCAGCGGCCCGCCACGAAGGCGAAGCTGATCTTGCTGACGCCGCCGTCGAGGACGAGCTGGATCATCAGGTGGGTGATGACGAGCACCACCAGCAGGATCCCGGAGACCCGCATGAACACCCAGCCGTACATCTCGAAGTTGGTACGGGTGGCGCGCGGGGTGCGGCCGGTGCGGGCGCGCGGCGGCTCGATGAGGGGCGCGGGGTGGTCGGGACTGGGGCGGCCGGGGCCGCCCGACGGCGCGCCGGCGCCCGTGTCCGCCTGGGCGTTCGCCTGAGGGGTCATCATCAGCTCCCGAACAGTTCGCGGGCCGCGTGCCCGAGCACCGGGTAGGCGGCGCCGGCCATCAGCACGGCCCAGACGCCGACCACCGTCCACAGCATCTGCCGCTGGTAGCGCGCGCCCCTGGACCAGAAGTCGACCGCGATGACCCGCAGCCCGTTCAGCGCGTGGAACAGGACGGCCGCGACGAGGCCGTACTCCAGCACGGCGACCAGCGGCATCTTGTACAGCGCGATGGTGTCGTCGTACGCCTCGGGCGAGACGCGGACGAGGGCGGTGTCCAGCACATGGACGAACAGGAAGAAGAAAACGAGGACACCGGTGACGCGGTGCGCCACCCATGACCACATGCCTTCCCGGCCGCGGTACAACGTTCCTGCCGGCACGGAAGAACCCTTCACACGACGCTCGGTGGGCCGCTGGCCCGGCCGGATGCGAACCACCGGCCGCCGTCATGCTAGCGGCGGCCGGCCCCCCTGCCCGCCCGGGGGCTCGGGCGCGGAGCAAACGGTCGGGCACATCATCCGTTTGCGGCGTTCCGGCGGGCCGCTACCGTCGAAGGTATGCAACGTGCGCCATGGCGAATATTCGCACTGGCCGCGGCTGTGCTGGTGATCACCGTGGCAGCGGTGGTCGCGGTGGTACAGCGGACCGACGACGCGACGGTCACCGAGCGTCCCGGAGCGGCCGGCCGGCAAGCGGCCACCTCCCATCTCCCTGCCACTGATCCCGCCCCGTCCGCCCTGCCCACCGGTCCTTCGGGGGCACCGTCCGCCATCCCCTCCGTCCGCTCCTTCGACGAGGCTTCCGGGCCCGGCTGGGCGCCCGCGGACTCCACCCGGGTGATAGCCGACCCCGAGGGCCCGCTGGCCGACGAGGCCGACCGGCTCGCGCGCGAGCTGGACGCGGGCCGTGCCGCCGACGGAACGCGCGCCGGTGACGTCGAACTCGTACTCGACCCGGACGCGGACACCGGTGCGGAGGGGTACTCCCTCGTCACCCGGGACCGCCGGGTCACCGTCACGGGAAGCACCGAGGCCGGTGTCTTCTACGGCACCAGGACCGTCAGGCAGTCCGTCGCCGACCGCGGCGGCCTCGCGAACGGGACCGTCGAGGACCGCCCCGACCGGCCGCAGCGCGGATTGATGCTCGACATCGCGCGCAAGCACTTCCCCGCCGACTGGATCGAGGACCGGCTGCGGGAAATGGCGGAACTGAAACTCAACCAGCTCCAACTGCACTTCAGCGACGACCAGGGCTTCCGCGTCGCCAGCGAGTCCCACCCCGAGGTCGTCTCCGACACCCACCTCAGCAAGGACGAGGTGCGCGGCATCATCGACCTCGCGGAGTCGCTGCACATCACCGTGATCCCCGAGATCGACTCGCCCGGCCACCTCGGCGCCGTGCTCGCCGCCCACCCCGACCTCCAGCTGACGCGCGCGGACGGCAGCCCGGTGGACGGCGCCATCGACATCGCCGACCCGGCCGCGGCCGACATCGTCGACGACCTGATCCGCGAGTACGCGGACCTGTTCCCCGGCCGCTGGCTGCACCTGGGCGGTGACGAGTACGCCGCGGTGACCGCCGAGGACCCCGAGGCGGCCCATCCCGGGCTCGCCGAGGCGGCACGGGACGCGCACGGCGAGGACGCCGGCGTGCGGGATCTGGCCACCGCGTGGCTCAACGACCGGGCGGAGACCGCGCGCGAGGCCGGCAAGGTGCCGCAGGTGTGGAACGACGGGATGCACCGCGGCGGCGTCGTGGCCCCCGACCAGGACCGGCAGGTCACCTACTGGACCGGGCGCGAACTGGGCGCCCGCGAGCCCGAGGAGTACCTGGAGGGCGGCTGGCAGCTCGTCAACCTCAACTCCGAGTACCTCTACTACGTCCTGGGCGAGCCCAACGAGTTCACCTATCCGACCGGCGAACGCATCTACCGGGAGTGGACGCCCGACGTGCTGCGCGGCGACCGCCCGGTGCCGGGCGACCTCGCCGGCGCCCGGCACGTGCCGGGCGGGCGGCTGGCCGTGTGGTGCGACCTCGCCGACGCGCAGACCCCCGAGCAGGTGGCCGACGGCATCAGGCTGCCGCTCGCCGCGGTGGCGCAGAAGCTGTGGAACCCGGACGAGCCCGGCGCGAGCTGGGAGGAGTTCACCCGACTGGCGCAACGGGTCGCGCCCGCCTGAGCGGGGCGGCCGGCCGGCCCGCGCGGGCCGGCCGGATCGCGAACAGCCGGGGCCGCCACCCCCCACAGGAGAGACCCCGGCTGCCGCCGGACGAAAGCCTGGCCGGGCTCGCGTCCGCATCCTCTACAGCGTCCGGTCCGGCCATAGTGTTACCGAGCGGATACGTCCGGATGCGCCATGGACTCAGCCGTCCGGGACGCGTAGCGTTCGGACACCAGAGACTCACAGTTACCAGCTCTGAGGAGACTGCGGCGACCAGGCCGCAAAGGGGGCGGGAGTGCAGGGGGCAGACAGGGACCTGACCGCGGCGGTGCACGCGGCTCAGGAAGGGGACGAAACCGCGTTCGGTGCCGTCTTCAAGGCGGTTCATCCGCGGCTGCTCGGCTACGTGCGCACCATCGTCGCGGAACCGGACGTGGAGGACGTCACGGCGGAGGCATGGCTGCACATATCGCGTGACCTCGGGCGCTTCAGCGGTGACGCCGACCGTTTCCGCGGCTGGACCGCGCGCATCGCGCGGAACCGGGCGCTCGATCACCTGCGGGCGCGCGGCCGGCGCCCGCAGGAGACCCGTGCGGACGAGACGGTGCTCGCCGACGTCCCGTCGTCGGCCGACACGGCGGAGGAGGCCATCGCCTCCCTCGCCACCACCCGGGCCTTCGCCCTGGTGCGCGAGCTGCCGCAGGAGCAGGCCGAGGCGGTGGTGTTACGCACCCTGTTCGGCCTCGACTCGCGCCGCGCGGCCTCGGTGCTCGGCTGCCGGCCCGGCGCGGTGCGCACGGCGAACCACCGCGGACTGCGCAGGCTGGCGCAGCTCGTCGACCTGGCGGACGACTGAGGCGCCGGGCGAGTTCCCCGGGGGTGTAACGGAAATGGAGGCTACGGCGCAGTAAGAAGCAGGCCGACTGGTCACCGGCCTACGGGGCAGTCCCGAGGTCCCCCCCGTACCTCAGGGAGCCCCAGGCGCGGGCGGGGCGGCTTTCCCCCTAGCCCCGCCCGCGCACCAGCCGCCGGTCCGCGGCGGCCCGCGCGGGCCCGCGCCCGCCGCCCGCAGGGCGGCCGGCCCTTCGCGTTCCGCGCCGCTCCACCCGCCCGTGGCCCGTGCGTCCGCTCCGGCGCCCTCCGCGCCGCGGCGGCCGTCGAGAGCGTTCCTCGTCCTCCGAGCGGCCTGCGCGCCTGCCGAGCGGCCTGCGCCGCGTGGGGGACCGCTCCTGTGACGTTCCCTACCTCCCCGCCCGGGCCCGCGCGCCCGCGGCCTGTCACGTGAAGTGGCGGAACGGGTACGCTTCGTGTCGCGTGGTGGGCATGCGGACGCGGCCCGCCGTTCCGATGGACGCCTTGTCATCAGCCTCCCCCGCAGAGTGAACACATGGCGTCCACTTCGGGATTTCTTTATGAACTTCCGTTAATCGATGATTGAACATGTGCCGAGGGCGCGTGAGTTGGTTTTAGCGTGTCATGCTGTTAACTGTTTGTTGTGACTGAGTTGGCCCGGCACTCGATACCGCTCCCTAACGTTCAATCCGTGCCCGATTCATCCCCCACCCCACTGCGTGTGGCCGTGCTGGCGGATTCCGACACCCGGTGGAAGTGGGGCGCGCTGACGGCGCGCCGGATCGCTCCCGAGTCGACCGTCCACGGCTACCTCCTCTGGGGGCGCGCGACGCCGACCGAGCGGCAGCTCGCGGAGATCGGGGCGGACGCCGACGAACTGTCCGAGGTGAGCGCGGCGGACTTCCTCGCCGACCTCGGCAGGCGCGCGCACAGCGACAGCGGAGCGGAGCCGTTCGACGTCCTGGTCCTGGCCTGCGTCGGCGGCACCATCCAGGCGATGCTGCACGGTCTGGCGCGCGCATGGCGCACCGCCGACACGCGGCCGGCCGTCGTCACCGGCTACGTCGGGGTCGTGTACGAGAAGCTGCCGGACGGACTGCTGCTGCGGCACGGCGCCGACCTCGTCCTGGCGAACAGCCCTTATGACGCCCGTCGCTTCCGCGCCGTCTACGACGGCGTGCGCGCCGACAGCTCGGCCGTCACCGAGTGCGCCCTTCCGTTCCTCGACGGACGCGCGTACGACCCGGGCCCCGCCGAGCGCGGCGAGCGGCCCTACCGGGTGGTGTTCGCCGTGCAGCCCTCGGTGCCCGCGGGCCGCAACGACCGCGTCTATCTCCTCGACCGCGCCGTCGCGCACGCCAGGCGCCACCCCGAGCGCGAGGTGATCCTCAAACTGCGCAGCAAGCCGAGCGAGCACACCACGCACATCGAGGAACTGCCGTACCAGCGGCTCGCCGAGCGCATCAAGGACGACCAACCGGCCAACTTCAGGCTCGCCTACGGCAACATGGGCGAGATCCTGGACGAGACCGACCTGCTGGTGACGGTCAGTTCCACGGCCGCGCTCGAATCGCTGCACCGCTCGGTGCCGACCGCGGTCCTCAGCGACCTCGGGGTCCGCGAGCCGCTCGGCAACCACTACTTCATCGGCTCCGGCTGCTTCGCCTCGTGGGACGAGCTGGACGCCGGGTACCTGCCGGAGCCGGACCCTGAGTGGCTGGCCGACCAGGGCATCGGCACCTCGCACGAGCTCGCGTTCGCCACGGCGCGCGGACGCCTCACCGAGCTGCTCGAACAGCGCGACAGCTCCGGGCTGCCGCCCATCACCCCCTACTACACCGCGCGCACCGCGCCCGGCTACCTGCCCGGCGTCCTGGCCAGGCACGGCCTCGACCTCAAGGGCGAGCCGAAGGCCGGCCACCGGAGCGCCGAGGCCCAGCAGGACGGCATGCGCGCCGCGTCCCGCCGCCTGCTGCGCCGCACCGCGCGCGGCGCGTACCGCGCGGGCGTGCAGCGGGTGGCGCCCATCATCCGGCGCTGGGGGCAGCTGTGAGCCCGGCCCCCACCCCGCGGTCCGGCGGAACCGGCTTTTCGCCCGATACTGGCAGAGAGGCCGCGAACGGCGACAAGGCCGCCGCCGGCACCGGGACCGCGAGCGCGGGCCCCGGCAGGAACACCGACCGACCAGGAAACGAAGGCGTGACCATGAGCACTGTGCTGGCCGTGATCCCCGCGCGCGGGGGCTCCAAGGGGGTGCCGGGGAAGAACCTCGCGCCGGTCGGCGACGCGCCCCTCATCACCCGCGCGGTCCGCGAGTGCCGTGCCGCGCGCCTGCTGACCTCCGTCGTCGTGTCCACCGACGACCCCGGCATCGCCGCGGCGGCGCACGCCGCGGGCGCCGAGGTGATCGAGCGCCCCACCGCGATCTCCAACGACACCGCCACCAGCGAGGCCGCCGTCCTGCACGCCATGGGCGTGTACGAGGAGCGGCACGGCGTCACGGTCGACGTCGTGCTCCTCGTCCAGTGCACCAGCCCCTTCCTCACCCGCGAGGAGCTGGACGGCGTGGCGGCGGCCGTGCTCGACGGCGCCGACAGCGCGCTGACGGTCGCGCCGTTCCACGGCTACGTGTGGCGGGACGCGGGCGCGAACGGCGGGCACGGCGTCAACCACGACAAGGCGTACCGGCCGCGCCGCCAGGACCGCCCGCAGGACCTGCTGGAGACGGGCGCCGCCTACGCGATGCGCGCCGCCGGATTCCGCGAGGAGCGGCACCGGTTCTTCGGGCGCACCGAACTGGTGCGCACCGACCCGGCGCG
The DNA here is from genome assembly GCF_020410765.1 of Streptomyces marincola. NCBI lineage: Bacteria > Bacillati > Actinomycetota > Actinomycetes > Kitasatosporales > Streptomycetaceae > Streptomyces > Streptomyces marincola. Next base: position 4,459,147 of record NZ_CP084541.1, read on the forward strand.
CGTGCTCGAAGTGGACGACCCGCACGACCTGGCGCGGGCCCGTGCCCTGGCCCCGCTGCTCGACGGCGGCAAGGCCGCGCTCCCGGCCGCGCCGTTCCCCGACTACCTGCCGACCCGCGCCGACATCGACGCGGTCGTGCTCGACTTCGACGGCACCCAGACGGACGACAGGGTGCTCGTCGACTCCGAAGGACGGGAGCTGGTCGCCGTGCACCGCGGCGACGGGCTCGGCATCGCCGCGCTGCGCCGCGCGGGGCTGCCCCTGCTGATTCTGTCCACGGAGGAGAACCCGGTCGTCGCCGCACGTGCGCGCAAACTGCGCATCCCCGTGCTGCACGGCATCGACCGGAAGGACCTCGCCCTCAAGCAGTGGTGCGAGGAGCAAGGAATCGCGCCGGAGCGCGTGCTCTACGCGGGCAACGACGTCAACGACCTGCCGTGCTTCGACCTCGTCGGCTGGCCGGTCGCTGTCGCGAGCGCCCACGACGTGGTGCGCGGCGCCGCCCGGGCGGTCACCTCCGCGCCAGGAGGCGCAGGCGCGATCCGCGAGATCGCCTCGTGGATCCTCGGAAAGGAACTGACAGCATCATGACCCAAGGCAACCGCCTCCGTAACTTCGGCGACCGTGTCGTGGGCCCCGGCCGTCCGGTCTACATCACCGGCGAGATCGGCATCAACCACAACGGTGACCTGGAGAACGCGTTCGCACTGATCGATGCCGCCGCGGAAGCCGGCTGTGACGCCGTGAAGTTCCAGAAGCGGACCCCGGAGATCTGCACTCCGCGCGACCAGTGGGACATCGAGCGGGACACCCCGTGGGGCCGGATGACGTACATCGACTACCGGCACCGCGTGGAGTTCAACGAGGAGCAGTACCGCGCCATCGACGAGTACTGCGCCAAGCGGGGCATCCACTGGTTCGCCTCGCCGTGGGACACCGAGGCCGTCGAGTTCCTTGAGCAGTTCGACGTGCCGGCCCACAAGGTCGCGTCGGCCTCCCTCACCGACGACGAGCTGCTGCGCGCGCTGCGCGCCACCGGCAGGACCGTGATCCTGTCCACCGGCATGTCCACGCCCAAGCAGATCCGGCACGCGGTCGAGGTGCTCGGCAGCGAGAACATCCTGCTCTGCCACGCCACCAGCACCTACCCGGCCAAGGCCGAGGAGCTGAACCTGCGGGTGATCCACACCCTCCAGGCCGAGTACCCCAACGTGCCCATCGGGTACTCGGGGCACGAGACCGGTCTCCAGACGACGCTGGCCGCCGTCGCCCTCGGCGCCACGTTCGTGGAGCGGCACATCACGCTCGACCGCGCGATGTGGGGTTCGGACCAGGCCGCCTCGGTCGAGCCGCAGGGTTTGCAGCGGCTCGTTCGTGATATCCGCATCATCGAGGACTCTCTCGGCGACGGCGTCAAGAAGGTCTACGAGAGCGAGCTGGGCCCGATGAAGAAGCTCCGCCGCGTCAAGGGCGTCGTCGCGGAGGCCGAGCCGGCGCAGCCGGCGTCGGTCTGACGCGAGCCCGCGCCCCGCGGCGGCAGCGCGGGATGGACAACCGGACACCGGACGGAGAGGCATGACTGACGCACGGGCGGAGACGCTCGCGTTCGCAGAGAGCCCGGTTCAGCTGCTGAACACGCTGGAATGGGCCCACAGCACCGCGCCCGGCGCCTTCACCGTGGTCATATTGCCGCCGCACGATCCCACCAGCAGGGGCCAGTTGCGCCGCATGGCGCAACTGGCCCGGGACTCCGGTTGCCGGGTGCTGTGGCGCGAGGCCCGCGGCGGCGCCGTCACGCCGTCGCGGGCCCTCGCCGCGCTCGCCGGGCCGCTGCGCCGCGCGCGCAGGCTGGTGATCGGCGACCCGTTCTCGCACTACCTCCAGCTGCTGCTGTCGATGGCGGGGCGCTGCGACGTCGTGGTGGTCGACGACGGCACCGCGACCATGGAGTTCACGGCGCAGCTCGCCCGGGGCGAACGTCTGGTGCGGTGGCACCGGCCCGCGGCCCGCGGCCCGCGCTCCGCGCTGTTCACACCGGTGGCGCGCCGGGCCGTGCGCCGGCTCACGCCCGGACAGGGGCGCAGCGTCGAGGTGTTCACGGCCATGCAGGTCGAGGCCATGGACGGCATCACCGTCACCGACAACACGTTCTCCTGGACCAGGACCCACTTCCCCGCGCCGCGGCTCACCGGCGGCGCCGACCTGGTCGGCACCTCCCTGGTGGAGACCGGCGTGCTGGAGGAGGAGCGCTACATCTCGGCCGTCGCCGAACTGGCCGCGGAGCACGGGGTCACCCGGTACTTCGCGCACCGCAAGGAGGGCGGCGAGAAGCTGCGCCGCCTCGCGCAGCGGGCCGGCGTCGAGATCGTGCGCCCCGATCTCCCGCTCGAACTCGTCGCCAGGCGCGGCCCGATCGGCTCGACGATCCTCAGCTTCCCCTCGACCGTGGTCCACACCCTGCCCCGCGTCCTGAGCGACACCGGGGTGCGGGTCGTGGTGTGCGACGTGGCCGAGACCTGGTTCACCGAGGGCGTCACGGAACGCGCCAGCGGCTTCCTCGCGCAGGTGACCAGCACGGCGCGCGGCACGCACGGGCTGGCCCCGCGTCCTGAGCGGCGCACCGGCGAAGAAGCCGGCTGACACGGCGTCCGCCGAGCGGGCGGCGGGGCCGCCACCCGCCTCAGGACCGCGCACCCCGGCGCCTTCACCCCTCGCACCCGGCGGGACGTATCGCGCCGTTTCGTGGTCGAGCGCATGCGCGGATTCATAGACTGCGACGATGCTGACCGAAGTGCTCTCCGACCACCCCGGGCGTCAACTCCGGCGGACCGAGGGGGCGATCGAACGCCACCACCGCGACATCGCCGAGCACGCGGCGGCTGTCGCCGGCCTGCGCGCCCGGCACGCCGCGGCGCGGCGGTGGTGGCAGCTCCTCAAGCGGCTGAGGCAGTACTTCGAGGTGCGGGCGCTGGAGGCCCGGGCACCGGTCGTCGATCCGGCGCTCCTCCACCGCAGGGCGCAGCAGGAAGCGGGAGTGCTCGCCGAGGACGCGGTGACCCACGCGCTCGGAGAACTGCCGGACGAATGGCTCCTGTTCCGCGGGTACACCAACCGCAAGGGCGAGATCGACCACCTCGTCGTCGGACCCGGCGGTGTCTGGGCGATCGAGGTCAAAGGGCGCAACGTGTGCGTGCACGTCCAGGGCGACCACTGGAGTTACGAGAAGTACGACCAGTACGGGAATCTCGTCGAGCAGGGCGCGTTGACGGACCGCCGGGGCCGCAGCTGGGGCCGTCAGGTCGGCGAGCCCGCCTTCGCCCTCCAGACCTTCCTCGCCACGCGCGGCGTGCACACCGCGGTCCGCACCGCTGTCGCGGTCATCAACGACCGGGCGAGCCTGGGCGTCCTCGACGACTGCCCCATCGATGTGGTGAGCATCGGCACGCACGGCCTGCTGGACTCCATCCGGGCCCGGGGACGCGTCCTCGACGCCGGCACCTGCCGCAGGATCGCCGCGCTGATACGCCGCGACCACGCGTTCCACCAGCAGCGCCGCGGACCGCGACGCCGGTGAGGCACGCCCGGCGCCGGACGGGTGGCGGGGACGGGCCAGGACGGATCCGGGACGGGGCCGGATGGGGGAGTGAAACCGGGGCGAAACAGCGAGTGATACCCCGGCGGATGCCCCGGTATGCCTCGCGCTCTCCTTCTGGAGTATGAACTTTCGATGATCACGGCCCACTTGGGGCTCGGATGAGGTTAATCTCAATCACGTGAGTGATCTGCTGTCTCCTGAGTCCACCCCCACGACGCTCGACGCGGACCTGCGCGAGGAGCTGATCGCGTTCCGCCGTGATCTGCACATGCACCCCGAGCTGGGCAACCAGGAGGTGCGCACCACCGCGGTGATCAAGGAGCGGCTTGAGCGGGCGGGACTCGCCCCGCGGGTGCTCGACACCGGGACGGGACTCGTCTGCGACATCAGGCCGGACGGCGCCGACGGCCCGCTGCTCGCGCTCCGCGCCGACATCGACGCGCTGCCCATCCCGGACACCAAGACCGTGCCCTACCGTTCCACCGTGCCGGGCCGCGCCCACGCGTGCGGGCACGACGTGCACGCGACCGTGGTACTCGGCGCGGGTCTGATGCTCGCCAGGCTCGCCGCGCGCGGCGTGCTGCCCCGCCCGGTGCGGCTGCTGTTCCAGCCGGCCGAGGAAGTGCTGCCCGGCGGCGCCCAGGACGTCGTCGACACCGGCGTCCTCGACGGGGTCGGGCGGATCCTCGCCCTGCACTGCGACCCCAAGGTCGACGCGGGCCGCATCGGCGTGCGCGTCGGCCCGATCACCTCGGCCTGCGACCGCATCGAGGTGACCCTCTCGGGACCCGGCGGACACACCGCGCGCCCCCACCTCACGACCGACCTGGTGACGGCCGCCGCCCGGGTGGCCACCGAGGTGCCGGCGCTCGTCGCCCGGCGCGTGGACACCAGGGCCGGTATGGCGATCACCTGGGGGCGCCTGACCACCGGGCACGCCCCCAACGTCATCCCGCAGGTCGCGGAGCTGTCCGGCACCATGCGCTGCCTGGACCTGGCGGCCTGGCGCTCGGCTCCCGACCTGGTGCACGCGGCCGTCGACGAGGTCGCGGCGCTCTCCCGGGCCAAGTCGGAGATCCGGTACATCAGGGGCGTTCCGCCCGTGGTCAACGACGCGGCGTCCACGGCCCTGCTCGCCGAGGCGATGACGGCGCGTTTCGGCGCCGACGCGGTCGGGGAGACCGAGCAGAGCCTGGGCGGCGAGGACTTCTCCTGGTACCTCCAGCACGTGCCGGGCGCGATGGCCCGCCTCGGCGTCCGCCCGCCGGGGGAGGCGGCCTCGACCCCGAGGGACATCCACCAGGGCGATTTCGACGTCGACGAGAGCGCCATCGGCGTGGGCGTCGACCTGCTCACCGGAGCGGCGCTGCTCAGCTGAGCACCCGCCGCACCGCCGTTCCGCCGGATGCCGGGGCGTTCCGCCGGGTGCCGGGGCGTTCCGCCGGCGACGCGCCCGGCCGGACGCGTGCGCGGGCGCTGTTCCGGCCATGTTGCGTACACATTGCGTAAACACCGATCTGATAACGGGAGGAATGCGGGGCTTCCCGCCGTGTCTACGCGCGTTACGATTCGCGGAACAGCGCCGTAAGAGGCGCTTTCGACGGAAGGAATCGTCCTCTTGCGCCGCGTATCCAGGCTTGCAGCAACGGTCGCCGCCTCGGCGGCCCTGGCACTCACCGCCACCGCGTGCGGAGAGAGTTCCACCGAGTCCAACAGCGGGGACGGCGGCAACGACGCCGGACCGGGCATCGCCTTCGACGTCGGTGGACGCGACGACCACTCGTTCAACGAGGCCGCCGCGCGCGGCGGCGACCTGGCCGAGGAGGAACTCGGCGTCTCGGTCGAGTACCAGACCGCGCGCAACGGCGAGACCGACGCCGACCGCATCCAGCGGCTGACGTCGATGGCCGAGGCGGGCTACAACCCCGTCATCGGCGTCGGCTACCTCTACGGCAACGCGATCACCGAGGTCGCGGCCGAGTACCCCGACACCACCTTCGGCGTCGTCGACGCGGTGGCAGAGGGCGACAACACCTACAGCATGACCTTCGCCGAGCACGAGGGCTCCTACCTGGCGGGCGTCGCCGCGGCGCTCACCACGGAGAACGACCACGTCGGGTTCATCGGCGGCGTGCAGAACCCGCTGATCGGCAAGTTCCAGGCCGGGTTCGAGCAGGGCGTCCGGGACACCGACCCGGACATCGAGATCGAGATCAACTACCTGTACCGCGACGACGACCGCGGCTTCAACGACCCGGCCCGCGCCGCCGAGCAGGCCGACGGCATGCTCAGCCGGGGCGCCGACGTCATCTACACCGCGGCGGGCTCGTCCGGCCAGGGCTCCATCGAGCAGATCGCGCGCGCCGAGGGCGCCTGGGCCATCGGCGTCGACTCCGACCAGTACCAGCAGCCGGGCCTGGCCGAGTACCAGGACTCCATCCTGACCTCGGTGCTCAAGGGCGTCGACGTGGCCGTCTACGACCTCATCGAGAGCGTCGAGGAGGGCGAGCCCCTCAGCGGCCACCACGAGTACACCCTGGCGGAGAACGGCGTGTCGCTCGCCACATCGGGCGGCTTCATCGACGACCTCGCGCCCGAGCTCGAAGAGGCCACCCGCCGCATCGCGGACGGCGAGGTCGAGGTGAACGACACCCCCGCGTCCTGACCCCCGCGCCCCGGCGCGTTCCCCGGCCGCGCCCGCGGCCCGACCCCCGCACGCCGTCCCCGCCCCGCGACCCGGGGCGGGGACGGAGCCAGGGGGCGGCGAAGTCCCAGGGACGGCGCCGAGTAGTCGCGGCCACGGGGGCGCACGGTAAGCCGCTACGCGAGTAGATCCACGCCGGGGCGCCGCCGGGAGCGCGGGCGCGGTAGCGTTCCGCAGACCAACGCCCGCCCTCTGACCGACCGTCCGGCCTGTGCTCCCGAGGCCCCGAGGAGAGTGCGTCATCCCACCCGCCGACCACCCGCCGCGGCCCGCGGACGGCGTTCCCGCCGTCGAGCTGCGCGGTATCACGAAACGATTCCCCGGTGTCGTCGCCAACCACGACGTCGACATCACCGTCAAGCGCGGCACCGTGCACGCCCTCGTCGGCGAGAACGGGGCCGGCAAGTCCACGCTGATGAAAATCCTCTACGGCATGCAGCGGCCGGACGAGGGCGTCATCACCGTCGACGGCGAGCAGGTGGTCCTGCGCAGCCCGGCCGACGCCATCGCGCGCGGCATCGGGATGGTGCACCAGCACTTCATGCTCGCGGACAACCTCACGGTGCTGGAGAACGTCGTCCTCGGCGCCGAGAAGCTGCACGGCATCGGCGCCGCCGCGCGGCGGCGCATCCTGGAGCTGTCCGACGCCTACGGGCTCGGGGTCAGGCCCGACCTCCTGGTGGAGGAGATCGGCGTGGCCGACCGGCAGCGGGTGGAGATCCTGAAGGTGCTCTACCGGGGCGCGCGCACCCTCATCCTCGACGAGCCCACCGCGGTGCTGGTGCCGCAGGAGGTCGACGCGCTGTTCGGCAACCTGCGCGAACTGACCGCCGAGGGCCTGACCGTGCTGTTCATCTCGCACAAGCTGGGCGAGGTGCTCTCGGTGGCCGACGACATCACCGTGATCAGGCGCGGCACGACCGTGGGCACCGTCGAACCGGCGGGCACGACGCCGCGGCAGCTCGCCGAGCTGATGGTGGGCAGCGAGCTGCCCACGCCGGGGACGGGCGAGTCGACGGTCACGGACGAGCCGGTCCTCACCGTCTCCGGGCTGCACCTGTCCGGGCGGGACACGGACGGGCTGCTGCGCGAGGTGCTCGCGGACATCGACTTCACGATCCACCGCGGCGAGGTGCTGGGCATCGCGGGCGTGGAGGGCAACGGGCAGGCCGAGCTCGTCGAGGCGATCATGGGTATCCGGCAGCCCGACGGCGGCACCATCACCCTCGCCGGCCGCGACATCTCCCACGCGCCGACCCGGGCCCGCAGGGAGCAGGGCATCGGGTACGTGCCCGAGGACCGGCACCGGCACGGGCTGCTGCTCGAAGCGCCGCTGTGGGAGAACCGCATGCTCGGGCACGTCACCGAGCCGCCGAACAGCCGCGGCCCGCTGCTGGACGCCAAGGGCGCGCGCGCCGACACCGAGCGGATCGTGCGCGAGTACGACGTGCGCACCCCGGGCATCGAGGTGACCGTCGGTTCGCTGTCCGGCGGCAACCAGCAGAAGCTGATCATCGGCCGGGAGATGAGCCACCGGCCCAAGGTGCTGGTCGCCGCGCACCCGACGCGCGGCGTGGACGTGGGCGCCCAGGCGCAGATCTGGGACGAGATCCGGCGCGCGCGCCGCGACGGGCTGGCCGTGCTGCTGATCTCCGCCGATCTCGACGAGCTGATCGGGCTCTCGGACAGCCTGCGGGTGATGTACCGGGGCCGGCTGGTGGCCTCGGCCGACCCGGCCACCGTGACACCGGAGCAGCTCGGCACCGCGATGACGGGCACGAGCGGGCGTTCCGGCGAACAGGACGCGGGTTCGGGCGAGCAGGACGCGGAGGGCGGCGAGCCGGGCGCGGGTTCGGGTGAGCCGGGCGCGCGTTCCGGCGGACCCGGAACCGGCGGAACCCGCGAGCCCGGAGAGGGGACTGAGTCGTGAGCACCGCGACGACCGGGGGTCAGGGGGGCACGGCGGGCCGGGGTCCGCGCCTCCTGCGCGACCGCGACCGCAGGGAACGCCTGCTGCTCGGGCTGAGCGCCCCGCTGCTCGCCATCGTCACGGCCCTGGCCATCACGTCCGCCGTGCTGGCCATGACCGGCGACAACCCGTTCCGCGCCTTCCAGGTGATGGCCGACTACGGGTCCAAGAGCGACAGCCAGGTCTGGATCATCAACAAGGCGATCCCGTACTACCTGGCCGCGGCGGCCGTGGCCATCGGCTTCCGCATGAACCTGTTCAACATCGGTGTGGACGGCCAGTACCGGGTCGCCGCGTTCTTCGCCGCCGTGGTGGGCGGCGCGCTGAGCCTGCCGGGCTTCGTGCAGATCCCCGTCATCCTGCTGACCGCGATGGTCTGCGGCGCGATCTGGGCGGGCATCGCCGGCTACCTGAAGGCGACGCGCGGCGTCAGCGAAGTCATCACCACCATCATGCTGAACTTCATCGGCGGCTCGCTCATCGCCTACTTCCTCCAGGAGGGCAGGCTCGCCGAGCGCGACGAGAACATCATCCACACCACGGACATCCCCGACTCCAGCTGGTTCTTCGAGTTCCCGACCAACCCGGACCCGGTGCACGGCTCCATCCTCATCGCGGTCGCGGTGGGCATCGCCTACTGGTTCGTGCTCGGCCGCACCCGGTTCGGCTTCGACCTGCGGGCCGTGGGGCGCTCCGAGCCGGCGGCCGAGGCCAGCGGCGTCAGCGTCAAGCGCACGGTGGTCACCGCGATGCTCCTGTCCGGCGCGGTGGCCGGGCTCGTGGGCATGCCGACGCTGCTGAACGAGTCGGGCAACTACGGCAACGACTTCCCCGAGGGCATCGGGTTCACCGGCATCGCGATCGCCCTGCTCGGCCGCAACCACCCGATCGGCATGGGCCTGGCGGCCCTGCTCTGGGGCTTCCTCGAACGGACCGGCACGCAGCTGGAGTTCGAGGGCTTCGACCAGGAGATCGTCGGCGTGATGCAGGGCGTCATCGTCCTCTCCGTCGTCGTGGCCTACGAACTGGTCCGCCGCTGGGGGATCAGGCGCCAGCAGCGGCAGGTCGGCGAGCAACTGGCCGCGCGTGCGGCCGGCGACGGACGGAACGGCCCCAACGACCCGGCGGAGGTGTCCGCGTGACCACGCCCCTGTCCACCCTCGCCGGCAAGGTGCGGCCCAGCGGCCGGGTCGAGAACGGCGGCAGGCGCCGTTTGAGCTACCCGGGCGTGCTGCTGATCATCGCGGGCGCGCTGCTGCTGCTCTCGCTGGTGCGGGCGATCACCGACCAGCAGAGCCTGACGTCGTCGGCCCAGTGGGGCGCCGCGCTTGGCTTCGCGGTGCCGATCGGCCTGGCCGGACTCGGCGGCCTGTGGGCCGAACGGGCCGGCGTGATCAACATCGGCCTCGAAGGCATGATGATGCTCGGCCTGTTCTCGGCCGGCTGGATCGGCTGGCAGCACGGGCCGTGGGCGGCCGTGCTGGCCGGCATCGCGGGCGGCGCCCTTGGCGGGCTGCTGCACGCGGTGGCGACCGTCACCTTCGGGGTGGACCACATCGTCTCCGGGGTCGCCATCAACATCCTGGCGCTCGGCATCGTGCAGTACCTGGCCAAGCTGTGGTTCGCGGCCGAGGGCAGCGAGGCCGTGGCGCGCGGCGGCAACGACAAGCAGTCGCCGCAGATGGAGCGCCTGGAGCCGTTCACCGTGCCCGGCGTCTCGGACTGGCTCGGGGACCTGGACGCCAAGGACTGGTTCTTCGTCTCCGACGTCGCCGGCATCCTGCGGGCCGCGGTGCACGAGGTGTCGTGGCTGACGCTGCTCGCCGTGCTGATCTTCGTCGGCACCTACCTGGTGCTGTGGAAGTCGTCGTTCGGGCTGCGGCTGCGTTCGTGCGGTGAGAACCCGCAGGCCACCGAGTCCCTCGGCGTGAACGTCTACCTGTACAAGTACCTGGCGCTCGCCATCTCCGGCGGGCTCGCCGGGCTCGGCGGCGCCTACCTCGCGGTGCTGATCCGCATGTACCAGGACGGCCAGACCGGCGGGCGCGGCTACCTGGGCCTCGCCACCATGATCTTCGGCAACTGGCGTCCCGGCGGGGTCGCCACGGGGGCCGGCCTGTTCGGGTTCATGGACGTGCTCCAGACCCGTGACCGGCCGGTGGTGCACGCCACGCTGCTGCTGTTCGCGCTGGGGCTGCTGTGCCTCGCGGTCTGGCAGTTCTACCGGGGCAAGCGGATCGCGGCGCTCGTGGTCGCGGCGCTCGGCGGGCTGATGTGGCTGTGGTACGCGACGACCGACACGCTGCCGCTCGAACTCGTCACCGCGAGCCCGTACCTCACGACGCTGCTCGTGCTGACGTTGTTCGCCCAGCGATTGCGCACTCCACGCGCGGTCGGGAAACCGTATCGAAGAGGGCAGGCGACATGACGGACGCGGTGGACTGGGAGGCGCTGCGCGCCGCGGCCCGGGAGGCGATGACCCGGGCCTACGCGCCGTACTCGGAGTACCGGGTGGGCGCGGCGGCGCTGGTCGAGGACGGCCGGGTGGTGACCGGCTGCAACGTGGAGAACGCCTCCTACGGCCTGACCCTGTGCGCCGAGTGCGGCCTGGTGTCCGCGCTGCACGCCTCGGGCGGCGGGCGGCTGACGCACTTCGTGTGCTGCGACGCCGAGGGGCGGGCGATCACCCCCTGCGGGCGCTGCCGCCAGCTGCTGATGGAGCACGGCGGGCCCGGCCTCGCGGTCCTGACGCCCGAGGGCGTCCTCCCGCTGGGGGAGCTGCTGCCGCAGTCCTGGCACCTGGGACAGTAGGGCCATGGACGCGATCACCATCATCCGCGCCAAGCGTGACGGCGCCGCGCTGACCCCCGAGCAGATCGACTGGATCGTCGCCGCCTACACGCGGGGCGACGTCGCCGACGAGCAGATGTCGGCACTGGCCATGGCGATACTGCTGAACGGCATGGACCGGGCCGAGATCGCCCGCTGGACCGCGGCGATGATCGCCTCGGGGGAGCGCATGGACTTCTCCGGGCTGCCGCTGCCGACCGCGGACAAGCACTCGACGGGCGGAGTGGGCGACAAGATCACGCTGCCGCTCGCGCCGCTGGTCGCGGCGTGCGGCGCGGCCGTTCCGCAGCTGTCGGGGCGTGGGCTCGGGCACACCGGCGGCACGCTGGACAAACTGGAGTCGATCCCCGGCTGGCGGGCCCGCCTGTCCGGCGACGAGATGCTGGCGGTGCTGCGGGACACCGGCGCGGTGATCTGCGCGGCGGGGGAGGGGCTCGCTCCGGCGGACCGGAAGCTGTACGCGCTGCGGGATGTGACGGGGACGGTCGAGTCCATTCCGCTGATCGCCTCGTCGATCATGTCCAAGAAGATCGCCGAGGGCACCGGGGCGCTGGTGCTCGACGTGAAGGTGGGCTCCGGGGCGTTCATGAAGACGCTCGCGGACGCGCGGGAGCTGGCCGCCACGATGGTCGAGATCGGCACCGACCACGGGGTGCGGACCGTCGCGCTGCTCACCGACATGGCGACCCCGCTCGGCCTGACGGCGGGGAACGCGCTCGAAGTCCGCGAGGCCGTCGAGGTGCTCGCGGGCGGCGGGCCGCGGGACGTGGTGGAGCTGACGCTCGCGCTCGCCCGCGAGATGCTGGACGCGGCCGGGCTCCCGGACGCCGACCCGGCGCGCGCCCTGGCCGACGGCTCCGCGATGGACCGCTGGCGCCGCATGGTCGCGGCGCAGGGCGGCGACCCGGACGCGCCGCTGCCGCGGGCCGCCGAGCGGCACACCGTCACGGCCTCCGAGTCCGGCGTGGTCACCGCGCTCGACGCCTACGCGGTGGGCCTCGCGGCCTGGCGGCTGGGCGCGGGCAGGGCCCGCAAGGAGGACCCGGTGCAGGCCGGGGCGGGGGTGGAGCTGCACGCGAAGCCGGGCGACGAGGTCACCGCGGGCGCCCCGCTGCTGACGCTGCACACGGACACCGAGGAGCGGTTCGGGCCGGCGCTCGCCGCGCTCGGGGACGGCGCGGTCAGCGTCGGCCCGGCGGCGGAGGCGGCCGTCCGGCCGATCGTGCTCGACCGGATCGCCTGACGGCGGGGCACCGGCGGCAGCCCGGACGGCGGGGCCGGCCGCCGGGCGCCGCACGGCGCCGGTGCGGGGGAACGCGCCGCGCGATCCGGCCGCGGTCCGCTGTCCGATATGCCGGAATCCTTGACATCATCGTGACCGATGGCTTGTACCCTGAGAGACGGTTCTGACGGCCCGGCACGGCGGGAGGTGATGCTGCGATGCGCAGTGAACCTCCCAGTCATCCCCCGCGCCGCGCCTCCCCGCCCGGGTAGCCCCGAGCCCCGGGGCGGCAGGCGTGTGCGCGCACACCGGATGCCCGTAGCCGCCCTTCGCCCCCTGGGGGTTTCTCCGTCATGACTCATCTGCCCGCCCTGCTTGAGGAGCAGAACCTCGCCGGGGTCCTGGAGTGGCTGGAGACGCAGCCGCCCTACGCGATCGCCGACGAGATCGCCCGGATGGACGCCGTCGAGTCCGTCGTCACCTTCCGGCTGCTCGACAAGGACCGGGCCATCGAGGTGTTCGAGGAGCTCGATCCGGCCGACCAGCAGCAGATCCTGGAAGGGCTGCGGGACCAGCCGTTCAGGGAACTCGTCGAGCGCATGGACCCGGACGACCGGGCCCGCATGCTCAAGGAGGCGCCGGCCACGGTCGCCCAGCGCGTCCTGGCCGGGCTGAGCGCGCACGAGCGGCAGATGACGGCCGCGCTGCTCGGCTACCCGGAGGGCTCGGTCGGCCAGTACATGACGCCGGAAACGGTCGCGCTCCAGCAGGACCTGACGGTCGGTCAGGCTCTCGACGTCGTGCGCCGCAGGGGCGCGCAGGCGGAGACCATCTACACGCTTCCCGTGGTGGACACCGGGCGCAGGCTCACGGGCGTGGTCGAGCTCCGGGAGCTGGTGCTCAGCGAGCCGCGGGCGATGGTGTCCGATCTGGTGGTCACGGCACCGCCGATGGCCAGGGCCACCGACCGGGCGGAGGACGCGGCGCGGCTCATGCGCGAGACCAACGTGCTCGACCTGCCCGTCGTCGACAGTGAGAGCCGGCTCGTCGGCCTGCTGACCAGCGACGACGCGTTCGAGGTCATCGAGGCCGCGGACACCGAGGACGTCGCGCGGCAGTCCGGCGCCGAGCCGCTGGAGCGGCACTACATGTCGGTCAGCGTCTTCCGGCTGTCCCGGGTGCGCGTGCTGTGGCTGATGCTGCTGATGGTCGCCGCGACCTTGACCGTTTCTGTGACGCAACTCTTCGAGACGGAGCTGAACGAGGTCACCGAGTTGGCGCTGTTCGTGCCCCTGCTGATCGGGACCGGGGGCAACTCGGGAGCCCAGGCGGCGACGGCCGCCGTGCGCGCGCTCGCGGTGGGCGAGGTCAGGACGTCGGACCTGCTGCGTGTGATCTGGCGTGAGTGCCGTACCGGGCTGCTGCTCGGGTGCATGCTCGCGGTGGTCGGCCTGTTCGTGGGCGCGCTGTTCGTCGGCTGGGACGTCGCGAGCGTCGTGGCCCTGACCCTGGTCGTCATCTGCGCGTGGGCCTCGACCGTCGGCGGCACGATGCCGCTGCTGGCCAAGAAGCTGCGCATCGACCCGGCCGTGGTGTCGGCCCCGATGGTCACCACCCTGGTCGACGCCACCGGCCTGGTCATCTACTTCTCCACCGCGAAGCTCATCCTCGGTATCTGAGCCGCCGCGCGCCGGTCCCCGCATCCGCCACCCGCGCCGGGCACGCCGACATCCGTCCGCGCGCGGGCACCACCGCGAGGGCCTCGACCTCAAGCAGGAACTCCGGCCGGAACAGCGCCGCGACCCCGACCGCTCCCGTGCGGCGCGGTGGCGCGCGGGCCGGCCGTCAGGCCGGGGGCTCGGGAACGCGCCTGAGGTACGCGTCCCGGGAGGGCAGCAGGTGCGCGCGGCAGGTCTCGGCGAGCAGGTCGGAGTGCCCCTCCTCCAAGGCGCGGATCATCGTCCAGTGCTCTTCGCGCGACCGCGCGAGGAACTCGGGCGACGTGGCCGTGACGGAGCGGATGGCGTGCGTCATCTGCGCGTGCCGGACGATCGCCGCGACCAGGGCGTCATTGTTCGAGAGCGCGAACAGGGCCCGGTGGAAGTCGGTGTTGGCCCGCACCACGCCGCGCAGGTCCCCCGCCTCGATCGCCGCGTCGTGCCGCCGCTGATGGCCGGTCAGCTCCTCAAGGCGCTCCGGCGGTACGGGCAGCGCTATGTGGCGGGCGCAGTGCACTTCGAGCAGTTCCCGCACCGCGTAGATGTCGCGCACCTCCTTGGCCGTGAACGCCCGCACGAACGCCCCGACATTCGGCTTCCGCTCGACCAGGCCCCGGTTCTCCAGGTCCTTCAGGGCGCTGCGCACGACATGCCGCTTGGCGGTGAAGCGCTCCATCAGGTCGTCCTCGACCAGCCGCTCGCGGGGGAAGCGGAGGCCGAGCACGATCTCGTCCTCCAGCCGGTCGGCGACGTGGGCCCCGGCCTCCGGCCTGCGGTCGGAATCGGGCCTTGCTGCCACGCGTCTGGTCCTCCTCCGCTGCCGATGCCCGGAGCGCATTCTTCCAGACCTCTTGTCGGACCCGCCGACCCCGTGGTTACATGCCCGGGCTTTATATCGATCAGATTATCAATAATTGGAGCCAGGTGATGACGACGGGTGGCGGGACACCCCCGGTGGGGATGCGGAGCGGTCTGGTCAGCTACGGGGACGAGGAGTTCGCCCTGTTCCTGCGCACGGCCTTCATCAAGGGCGCCGGGTACACCGACGACGCGCTGGACCGCCTGGTGGTGGGCATCGTCAACACGGGCAGCGGGTTCAACCCCTGCCACGGCAACGTCCCGCAGCTGATCGAAGCGGTCAAGCGCGGCGTGATGCTCGCGGGCGCGCTGCCCGTCGAGTTCCCCACGATCTCCCTGCACGAGAGCTTCTCCCACCCGACCAGCATGTTCCTGCGGAACCTCATGTCCATGGACACCGAGGAGATGATCCGCGCGCTGCCGGTGGACGCGGTGGTCCTCATCGGCGGGTGCGACAAAACGGTGCCCGCGCAGCTGATGGGCGCCGCCTCGGCGGGCAAGCCGGCGATCCAGCTGGTCACCGGGTCGATGCTCACCGGGTCGCACCGGGGCCGCACCGTGGGCGCCTGCACCGACTGCCGGGCGTTCTGGGGGCGCTTCCGGGCGGGTGAGATCGACGAGGCGGAGATCTCAGAGGTGAACGGCCGCCTGGTGGGCAGCGTGGGCACCTGCTCGGTGGCCGGGACGGCCAGCACCATGGCGTGCGTCGCCGAGGCCGCGGGCATCGCGCTGCCCGGCAGCGCGACGTCCCCCGCGCCCACCGCCGACCGCATGCGGATCGCGGAACTCACCGGCCGCCGCGCGGTCGAGATGGCGCGCACCGGCCTGACGATCGACAAGATCCTCACCGCGGGGGCGCTGGAGAACGCCCTGCGGGTGCTGCTCGCCGTCGGCGGCTCGACCAACGGGCTCGTCCACCTCGCCGCCATCGCCGGACGGCTCGGCTACGCGCTCGACCTGGACCGTTTCGACGCCATGAGCCGTCAGACGCCGGTGCTCGTGAACCTCAAGCCGGCGGGCGAGCACTACATGGAGGACCTGCACCGCGCGGGCGGCGTGCCCCGGCTGCTGCGGGAGCTGCGCGACGTGCTCGATCTCGACGCGCTCACCGTCACCGGCCGCACCCTCGGCGAGGAGCTGGACGACGCGCCGGAACCCTTCCCCCAGGACGTCATCAGGACGCGTGAGCGGCCGGTCTACCCGGCGGGCGGCATCGCCGTGCTGCGCGGCAACCTCGCACCGGGCGGCGCCATCATCAAACAGGCCGCGGCCACCGCGGACCTGCTCGAACACCGGGGCCGGGCCGTGGTGTTCGAGGACGCCGCCGACCTCGCCGCGCGCATCGACGACGAGGACCTCGACGTCAGCGCCGACGACGTGCTGGTCCTGCGGAACATCGGCCCGATCGGCGCCCCCGGCATGCCGGAGGCCGGCTACATCCCGATTCCGAGGAAGCTCGCCCGGCAGGGCGTCCGCGACATGGTCCGCATCTCCGACGGCCGGATGTCGGGCACCGCCGCGGGAACGATCGTGCTGCACGTGTCGCCCGAGGCGGCCGCCGGCGGAACCTTGGCCCACGTCAGGACCGGTGACGTCATCCGGCTCAGCGTCAGCGAGCGGGTCCTGGAGCTCGAAGTTGCGGATGAGGAGCTGGCCGCCCGGGCCGACCGCACGCCGCCCCGCTCGCGTCCGGCCCCCGGCCGCGGCTACGGCCGGCTCTTCGTCGAGCAGGTCACCCAGGCGGAGGAGGGCTGCGACTTCGCGTTCCTGCGCGCGGAGACGATCCGCGGCAGCGTCCCGGGCCCCCGCTGAGCCCTCTATCGTCATCAATGGAGATGAAATGGACAGTTCGACCTGGACGCTGATCGCCGCGGTGGCGGCGATCGCGTTCCTCCTGCTGCTCGTGATCAGATACAAGGTGCAGGAGTTCCTGGCGCTGCTGGTCACCACCCTCGTGTTCGGCCTGATGGTGGGGACTAACCCGATCGAGCTCGTCGACCTGGTCGTCGAGGAGATGGGCGGCTCCCTGGGCCAGCTGGCGCTCGTCATCAGCCTCGGTGCCGTGTTCGGGACGATCCTGCAACGGGCGGGAGCGGCGGAACGCATCGCGACGACGCTGGTCGACAAGTTCTCCGAACGCAACATCGTCTGGGGCCTGGGCGTCGCCGGGTTCCTCGTGGGCATCTCGGTCTACATCGACGTCGCGATCGTCATCCTGGTGCCGATGCTCTACGGCATCGTGCAGCGCACCGGCAAGTCCCTCCTCTACTACGGCATCCCGCTGTGCGCCGGCCTGAGCACCGCCTACACCTTCATGCCGCCCTCGCCCGGGCCGCTCGCCGCCGCCGGGATCATGGACGCCGACCTCGGCCTCGTCGTCGTCTTCGGTGTGCTCTGCGGCATACCCGCGGTGGCCGTGGCCGGGCCGCTGTTCGCCCGGTTCATCGCCAAGCGGATCCACGTGCCCGTCCCGGCCCAACTGCACGCCGAGATCGCCGCCGCCGCAAGGCGCGGCGGCCGTGGCACGGGCGGACCGGCCGGGACCGGCGATGGCCCGGAGGAGGGAGCGGAGGAGGCCGCGCCGGCCCTGCCCGGCTTCCTCTCGGTCCTCGGCGCGCTGCTGCTGCCGCTGACCCTCATCGTCCTCGGCACGGTCGGCGAGAAGGCCCTGGCCGATGGTTCGGTCCCGGCCACCACCCTCACCTTCGTCGGCCATCCGGTCATCGCCCTCCTGCTGACCTGCCTGTACACCCTGTGGTTCTTCGGCGTGCGCCGGGGCGCCAGCCGCGAGGAACTGCGCGAGATGGCGTCGAGCGCCCTGGGTCCCGCCGGGCAGATCATCCTGATCACCGGCGCGGGTGGGGCGTTCGGCGGCGTCCTCGTCGACTCCGGACTCGGCGAAGTGCTGGCCGAGGCCATGGAGGACGCCAGCATCCCCCTGGTGGTGTTCGGCTTCCTCACCTCGTCGGTCATGCGGATCTGCCAGGGCTCCGGCATGATCGCGATGATCACGGGCGCCACGTTCAGCGCGCCGCTGGCCGAGGGGCTCGGGGCGGGCCCCGCGGCGGTGGCCCTGACCACGATCGCCATCGCGTGCGGCGGAGCGGCGTTCTCCCATGTCAACGACTCCGGTTTCTGGATGGCGAACCGCTACTTCGGCATGTCGGTCGCCGACACGCTGAAGTCGTGGACCGTGATGAAGAGCCTGGTCGGCATCACGGGTTTCGCGGCCGTGTGCGTGACGAGCGTGGTCGTGGGCTGACGGGGCGGAGGCGCGGCGGTTCTTCGCCGGGCCCGCCGCGCCGACCGGCCGACGGACTGTCCGCCGCGCGGGCCGACCGACCGACGAGCTGTCCGCCATGGGCTGTCCGCCATCGGCCGGTCCCGTCCGTGCGGGGGAGCCACCGCACGGGCCCGGTCGGCGCCCGCGCCCCGGCGGGACCCGGCGCCCGCCGCCGTGTCCGGGCGTCAGGGCGGGGCCAACCACGGGTCGGCCCGCCCTGACGCGGCGGACCGCAGCGCGTCGAGCACCGCGCGGTTGGCCGCCTGCCGGCCCGTCACCCGCCGCACCGCGGCCACGATGCGGCGCTCGCCGAGCGGAGCCAGGCGGCGGGCGACGACATCCGGGTCCCGGCCGACGGCGAGCCCCGGCAGGACGGCGATCGAGAGCCCGGCGGCGACATGGCCGAGCAGGACGCCGTAACTGGGGAACCGGCCGGCCACCAGCGGCTCGAACCCCGCCCGCCGGCAGAGCCGCGGCACCAACTCGCCCAGATAGGTGCCCGGGCGGTCAAGCGCCCACCGCTCCCCGGCCAGGTCCGCGAACGTGAGACCCGGCGCGTGGGCCAGCGGGTGCCCGGGCGCCAGGACGAGCACCAGCGGGTCGCTCGCCAGCCGCACGGTGCGGACGCCGGCAGCGGGCGGCTCGTCCCCGGTGTCGACGGTGACCGCGATGTCGCACGCGCCGGCCAGCAGGGCGGCGACGCTCTCGTGCGGTTCGAGCTCAAGCAGCTCAAGCTCAAGCCGCGGATGCGCGGCGGCGAGCGCCGTGGCGGACCGGACCAGGAGCGGCACCACACCGCTGGCGAAGCAGGCCACCCGCAGGCGTCCGACCGGCCGCGTGCGCAGCTCGTCGAGCTCCCCCTCGATGGCGTCCATCTGCTCCAGGAGGTCCCGGGCCCGCTCGGCCAGCAGCAGGCCCGCCGGGGTCAGCACGAGCCGCCTGCCCGTGCGTTCGAGCAGGTGGGTACGGGTCTCGGCCTCCAGGGCCGCCAGCTGCTGGGACACGCTGGACGGGCTCATGCTCAGCTCGGCGGCCACGGCCCTGACCGTGCCGAGCCGGCCGAACGCGTCGAGCAGCTGGAGCCGCCACGGGTTGAGGGGCACGGCACCGAGCCTAATCGTCCGGCCCGGCCGAACAGCCTGAGCGGAAATGCGCGATGGACCCGTGCGATGCCGACTCGTTACCGTCCGGACATGACCGAAACCGCAGCGGAATCCGTCCCCGAGGACG
Source organism: Streptomyces marincola (assembly GCF_020410765.1). Lineage (NCBI taxonomy): Bacteria > Bacillati > Actinomycetota > Actinomycetes > Kitasatosporales > Streptomycetaceae > Streptomyces > Streptomyces marincola. The sequence continues at coordinate 4,478,577 of NZ_CP084541.1, forward strand.
CCTCGCCCAGCGCCGCCGACGCGACCTTCTGGGCCGACGTCGACCGGCACGTCATGCGCTACGGCACTCCGTTCACCCCCCACGTCATCACCGGCGCCTCCGGCAGCTACGTCCACACCGCCGACGGCCGCCGCATACTCGACTTCACCTCCGGCCAGATGAGCGCCATCCTCGGCCACTCGCACCCGCGGATCGTGGCGACCGTCCGGCATCAGGCCGCGACGCTCGACCACCTGTTCAGCGGCATGCTCAGCCCGCCCGTCGTCGACCTGTGCCGCCGCATCGCCGCGTCGCTCCCCGCGCCGCTGGAGAAGACCATGCTGCTCACGACGGGCGCCGAGGCGAACGAGGCGGCCATCCGCCTGGCGAAACTCGTGACCGGGAAGCACGAGGTCGTGTCCTTCACCCGCTCCTGGCACGGCATGACGCAGGCCGCCGCCGGGGCCACCTACAGCGCGGGCCGCAAGGGGTACGGACCGGCCGCGCCGGGCAATTTCGCCCTGCCCGCCCCCGACGCCTACCGGCCCGACTTCACCACGCCGGACGGCGGCCTCGACTGGCGACGGCAGCTCGACCACGCCTTCGGACTCATCGACGCCCAGTCGACTGGCAGCCTGGCCGCGTGCATCGTCGAACCCGTCCTCAGCAGCGGCGGCGTCATCGAGCTTCCCCCCGGCTACCTCGCGGCGCTCAAGGAGAAGTGCGCGCAGCGCGGCATGCTGCTGATCCTCGACGAGGCGCAGACCGGGCTGTGCCGCACGGGCACCTGGTACGCGTTCGAACGGGACGGTGTCGTCCCCGACCTCCTGACCCTGTCCAAGACGCTCGGGGCCGGCCTGCCGCTGGCCGCCGTCGTCACCTCCGCGGCGATCGAGGAGGAGGCCCACGACCGCGGCTTCCTCTTCCTCACCACGCACGTCTCCGACCCCCTGGTGGCCGCCGTCGGGAACACGGTGCTCGATGTCCTGGCCGAGGACGGGATGGACCGGCGCGCCACGGACCTCGGGGCGCGTCTGCGCGCGGGCCTGCTCGATCTGCGGGAGCGGCACCAGGCCGTCGGCGATGTCAGGGGGCGCGGACTCCTCCAGGGGATCGAGCTGGTCGTGAACCGCGTCGGCAAGCAGGGGTCCGACGAGATGGGCGCCCTCGTCACCCGGCGCTGCCTCGAACTCGGCCTGCACATGAACATCGTCCAGCTGCCCGGCGCCGCCGGGATCTTCCGCATCGCGCCGCCCCTCACCAGCACGGTGCAGGAGATCGACCGCGGACTTGAGATCCTGGACCAGGCGATCGGCGAGGTGACGCCACCGTTCCTTCAGGACTGAGAAGAGGGGCGGCCGGCGGTCGGCGCCGGGCGGATGAGTACGCGGGGGCGGGGCGCCGGCCGTTCCGTGGAAGGCGCCGATGAACACGGAGAGTGATGGTTTGGTCACTCCTTCAGCGTGCACCCGCGCCGACCGCGTCGCATGGGACCCGAGGAGGACTTTCCGTCGCCATTCTCATTACGGAGAGTGACGGCCATCTCGTCCTCAGGGAGGACGCGTCCCTCAGGCGGCCGTGGCAAGTGCCCGGCGTTCGTTCACCGCCCGGCGCGTCGCGTACAGCGTGATGGCGGCCGTCGCCGACAGCGCGACCAGGGCGAAGGCGACCAGTCCTGGCCAGGCCGCGCGGTGGTAGATCATGGCGCCGAGGGTTCCGCCCAGGCTCGCCCCCAGGTAGTACGCGATCTGGTACAGCGCGGAAGCCTGCGCCTTCCCGTGCGTCGCGGTCCGGCTCACCGAGCCGGAGGCCACGGCGTGCCCGAAGAAGAAGCCGGCCGTGATCAGCACAAGACCCGCAAGTACGGCGGCCAGCTGGTCGGCCAGGCTCAGCAGCAGACCGGCGGTCACCGTGCCGATCGCGACGTACAGCGAACCGCGCCGCCCCATCCGTTCCAGCGCGGGACCGGTCACCGACGAGGTGCCCGTACCCACCAGGTAGATCACGAAGACGGAGCCGGCGAGCCCCGCCGACAGGCCGAACGGCTCCTCGACCAGCCGGAAGCCGACCACGGTGTAGACGGCGCTGAACGCGGTCATCAGCAGCAGCCCGATCGCGTAGAGCCGCAGCAGCAGCGGCCTGGCCAGGTGGTCGCGCACCGAGCGCAGCACGAGGCGCGGGCGCAGGGACGCGGGGGTGAAGTTGCGCGAGCGCGGCAGCAGCACCCGGAAGGCGACGGCCGCCAGCAGGCCGAGCACGGCGACCGCGCCCAGCGCGGCTCGCCAGCCGAAGCCCTCCGCGACCCAGCCGGTCAGCACGCGGCCGGACATGCCGCCCACGCTGTTCCCCGCGATGAACAGCCCGACGGCGCCCACGGTGGCGCGCGGCGGCAGTTCCTCGGATAGGTAGGCGACCGCGGAGGCCGGTATGCCCGCGATGGCCATGCCCTGCGCGGCACGCAGGGCCGTCAGCGTGGACAGGTCGGGCGCGAACGGGATGACCATCGCCAGGGCCACGGCGACGGCGACCGAGACCGTCATCGTCCGCCGCCGACCGAAGCGTTCGGAGAGCGTGCTCAACGGCAGCACCGCGAGGGCGAGGCCGATCGTGGTCGCGGAGACCGTCCAGCTCGCCCGGTCGGGCGTGACGCCGTAGGCCGTCGCGATGTCGGGGAGCAGGGCCTGCGTGGAGAACAGCATCGCGAAGGTGGCGAGGCCGATGGCGAACAGCGCCAGGTTCATGCGCAGTTGCGAAGACTTGCCTTGGTCGTTGTCCGGAAAAGGCGAGTTGGAGGCCCCCAGGGTGGTGGGAGCCCCTGTTGCTTCGGTGGGCATGCTGCAAACGTACGGCCCGCAATCTTATGCGTCCAATGCATGAGCATGGGCATTCATATAATTCGAACGCATAAGACCAGGTGAGGGAGCGGCATGTCATCTCCGCGCAACGAAATCGACTTCTCCGTAACGTCCGCCACGTCTGCTGCGTCCGGCGGTCCCATGGCCGCCCCGCCGGTCGCCGACCTCGCGCCGGAGTCCTGGGCCGCGCTCCTCGCCCCCCGGCTGGCCCAGTTCGCGGGGGTGGCCCGCCAGGAGCACATCACGCAGGCAGCGAGGGACCTGTCCGTTCCGCAGCCCACGCTCAGCCGCGCCATGGCCAGGCTGGAGACCGACCTCGGCGTCGCGCTGCTCGCCCGCCGCGGCCGTACGGTCGCCCTCACGCCCGCGGGCCGCGCGTTCGCCGCGTCGGTCGAACGGGCCCTGGCCGAGATCGAGCGCGCCGTCGAGGCGGTCCGCACGGACGCCGACCCGGCCGCCGGCAAGGTCGCGTTCGGCTTCCTGCACACCATGGGCCCGGAAACGGTGCCCGCGCTGATCCGCGAGTTCCGCGAGGACCACCCGCGGGTCAGGTTCGCGCTCGTCCAGAGCTACGGCGAGGACATGATCGAGCGCATGCGGGCCGGCGAACTCGACCTGTGCCTGACCTCGCCGGTGCCCGACGCGCCCGACCTGGTCACCCGGCGGCTCGACGAGCAGCGGCTGCTGCTCGTCGTGCCGGCCGACCACCGGCTCGCCGGCCGCCGCCGGGTGCGGCTCGCGGAGGCGGCGGACGAGGCGTTCGTCACCCTCGAACCCGGCTACGGACTCCGCCGGCTCACCGACGCGCTGTGCGAGCAGGCCGGGTTCAGGCCGCGGGTCGCGTTCGAGGGCGAGGAGCCCGAGACGCTGCGCGGCCTGGTCGCCGCCGGCCTCGGGGTCGCGCTGCTGCCGCCGCCGACCGTCGCCAGGCCGGGCGTCAGGGAACTGTCCGTCACCGCGCCGCGTGCCGTCCGGGAGATCGGAGTCGCGTGGATGGCGGGCCGGCCGGACACGCGTCCGGTCGGGGACTTCAAGCGTTTCCTGCTCGGCCGCCGCGGGCGCCTCGCCGGACCGCCGCCGGGCCAGGACGAGCCGTGACCCCGCGCGGGTCGGCGGCCTCCGCGGGGCGGCCGGGCGCCCGGAGGCGCCGGAGCCCGCGCGTTCTACGCGCGTAGGCATTACAGTGCCCACGTGACCTCGACGACGCAGACACCACCGAGCCCGGAACAGATCAAACGCGCGCCCAAGGTACTGCTCCACGATCACCTCGACGGCGGGCTGCGGCCCGCGACCGTCGCCGAACTCGCCCGCGAACAGGGCTACGACCGGCTGCCGGAGACCGACCCGGAACGCCTCGGGGCGTGGTTCAGGGCGGCGGCGGACTCGGGCTCGCTGGAACGCTACCTGGAGACGTTCACCCACACCGTCGGCGTGATGCAGTCCGCCGCCGCGCTCACGCGCGTGGCCGCGGAATGCGTGGCCGACCTGGCCGCGGACGGCGTCGTCTACGCCGAGATCCGCTACGCGCCCGAGCAGCACCTGGCCGGCGGGCTGAGCCTTGAGGACGTCGTCGAGGCCGTCAACGAGGGCTTCCGCGAGGGCGAACGGCGCGCCGCCGCCGACGGTCGGCGCATCCGCGTCGGCGCGCTGCTCACGGCGATGCGGCACGCCGCCCGCGCCCTGGAGATCGCGGAACTGGCCAACCGCTACCGCGACCTGGGCGTCGTGGGCTTCGACATCGCCGGAGCCGAGGCCGGGTTCCCGCCCACCCGGCACCTGGACGCGTTCGAGTTCCTGAAGCGGGAGAACAACCACTTCACCATCCACGCGGGCGAGGCGTTCGGGCTGCCGTCGATCTGGCAGGCGCTCCAGTGGTGCGGTGCCGACCGGCTCGGGCACGGCGTGCGCATCATCGACGACATCGAGGTGGGCGAGGACGGCTCGGTCACCCTCGGGCGCCTGGCGGCGTACGTGCGCGACAAGCGCGTCCCGCTCGAACTGTGCCCGACGTCCAATCTCCAGACGGGCGCCGCCGCCTCCTACGCCGAGCACCCCATCGGGCTGCTGCGCCGCCTGCACTTCAGGGCCACGGTCAACACGGACAACCGCCTGATGAGCGGTACCAGCATGAGCGCCGAATTCACCCATCTGGTGCGCACGTTCCACTACACGCTGGCCGACCTCCAGTGGTTCACGGTCAATGCGATGAAATCCGCGTTCATTCCTTTCGATGAACGTCTGGCGATGATCAATGAGGTGATCAAGCCGGGGTACGCCGCGCTACGCTCCGAATGGCTGTTCAAGCAACGCGGTTGACCAGCGCGTTGACCTGGGGATTCGTCGGCCGTGTCGGTGTGGCGCGGCGGGCGGCACGATCGGGCGGCGCAGTAGGTCACGGGTAACGGCGCGCATTTCGATTCATTGCGACGGCACTATTCACCGGTTACCTTCGGCACGCCGCTCAAACCCCACGCAAGGACGTAGTGACACATGAAGCAGGCAACGATGAAGAGTCTCGGAGTCGTCGCGCTCGGCGCCGCCCTCACCGCCGCCGGAGCGGGTGCCGCCTCCGCCGCGGCGGTCACCGACACGGTCGGCAAGACGGCGGGCAAGGTGGCCACGACCCTGCCGGCGCTCGACGAGGCGGCGGGGTCGCTGCCCCGGGACACCGGGGACGTGGTCGGTACCGGCAAGGACCTGCTGTCGGGCAAGTCCGACACCCTGCCCGCGCTGACCGACACGCTGTCGCACACGCGGGACGCCTCCAGCGTGAGCGAGCTGACCGAGCCCGCGCTCGACCTGCTCGGCGGGATGCCCGTCGACCCCACCGAGCAGCTCGGCCTGCCGACGGGCCAGGTGCTCGACGGTGTGAAGCTCGCCATGTGAGCACGGGCCGCGGCGCGCCGCGCCCGGCCGCGAGGGGCCGTTCCTCCCGGAGGAGCGGCCCCTTCGCCGTGCCGGAACGCGCTCGGGCGGGCGGTGTGCGCCGTGCGGAAGAACGCGCCGTGCCCCGGTGGCGGACCGCGTCAGCCGTGCGTCGGCAGGGCCGTGCGGTCGCGTTCCGTCCCGCCCGGCGCCGTCCACACCCGGGGCCGCACCGACGACGACCTGTGCGTGCGGCGCAGGTGCCGTTCGGTGGCGGCCGGAGGCCGCGCCGCGAGGCGTCGCGCCGCCGGGCGCCGGAGTGAGGGGCGCGTGCGCCCCAGCACGAGGTCGCGCAGGCAGCCGTAGGCCAGTTGGTGGACGACGACGATGCCGAAGGAGTTGAGGATCACCGCGTCCACGTCCGCCACGCGGCTGGGAACGAGCGACTGGCCGTATTCGAGAGCCAGGGAGATCATCCCGCCGGCGAACGTCGTGCGGGTCAGGGACGTGAACCTGGCGCCCCCGAGGTTGCGCCCGAGCAGTGGCAGCAGCACGCCGAGCGGAGCGAGAGGCAGCATTCCGCCGCCGATGGTGCGCAGGGCCTCCCGGAACCCGCCGTCCACGCCGGCGCTGATGGTGGCGAACGGCTCGACGTTGGCCGGGGCCACCCACAGCACTTCGAGCGGGCGCAGGGAGAGCCAGGCGACGCACAGCAGGTGCGCGGCCAGGAGAACGAGAGCCGCGGTCCGCAGGCGCGGACCGGCGCCGGGGCCCGGGGAGCCCGCTTGTTGTTGCTGCACGGGGAACAGGACGCCGAAGGCTACTGGCCGGTTCCTGCGGCGAGTGTGACGTGCGTCTACCCCGCGCCCACCGGTCGGCAGCCGTCCGTCACCGGGGCAGCATGGTGGAACGGGCCGCGTCGGGGGCCGTGCGCATGGCGTTGGTGCAGCTGTAGATGCGGGGTTCGCTCTCCGCCGCGTTCGCGGGGCCGCCGAGCATCACGGTCCGCCCCGTCCCCGCGATCCGGTCGTCGCCGGCGAACGTGCAGATGATCTGGACCAGGGCGGCCGAGGTCAGGTCGGCAGGACCCCGGCTCAGTCGCAGCGCCGGATCGGGGTCGTCGTCCCGCGGCCCCGCGACCTCAAGGTCCGCGGGCACCTCGCTCGTGAAACCGGCGGCGAGTTCGGTGTCGGCCGGGTCGGCCTGGAGTTCGTCGAGCAGGGCGCCGGCCACCGCGACCCGGTCGTCCTCGCCCGCCGGCAGGTCGCCCGGCCGCGCCACGGACTCCACGTGCGAGCCGCACAGCAGGTACACGTCCAACGTGTCGTCCTCCCCGCCGCCGCTCTCCGTGTCGCAGGTGGCCCGGCTCGGCGCGGGACCGGCGTCCACCGGCACATCCGTCGCCCTGATGCCGCAGCCGACGCTCGCCGCGGTGAGCAGCAGCGCGCACGTCGCGCGGAAGAGCCAGGTCACCGCGCTTCTCCTTCCGGTGCTTGGGAACCGCCGCCGTTCCGCTCCGCGACGGCCGCCTCCCGTTCCGGCAGCTTCGCCTCGCGGGGCAGCCGCAGCGTGAACACCGCGCCGCCGTCCGGCGCGTTGCGCACGGCGATGTCGCCGCCGTGCAGGTGCGCGTTCTCCAGGGCGATGGACAGGCCGAGGCCGCTGCCGTCGGAGCGCGGGCGGGACGCGCTGGCCTTGTAGAAACGGTCGAACACGTGCGGGAGTACCGCCTCGGGGATGCCGGGCCCCTCGTCCGCGACCTCGATCAGCACCTGTTGACCCTCGGCGGGCGTCTCCTCCTCGCGCACGGTGACGCGCACCGGCGAGCCGCCGTGCTTGAGCGCGTTCCCGATGAGGTTGGCGAGGATCACGTCGAGCCGTCTGGGGTCGAGCCGGGCGATGATGCCGCGGGGCGCGTCGAGGTGCACGGCGTCGAGCCAGGCGCGGGCGTCGATGCACGCGGTGACCTGGTCGGCGATGTCGACGTCGTCGAGCACCATGCGGGCGGTGCCCGCGTCGAACCTGGTGACCTCCATCAGGTTCTCCACCAGGTCGTTCAGCCGCCGGGTCTCGCTGACGACGAGCTGGACGGCCGGTGCGATCATCGGGTCGAGGTTGTCGACCTCGTCCTCCAGGACCTCCGTCATCGCGGTGATGGCGGTCATCGGCGTGCGCAGTTCGTGCGACATGTCGGCCACGAACTGGCGGCTGGCGGACTCGCGGGCGCTGAGGTCCTGCATGCGCTGTTCCAGCGAGGCGGCACTGCTGTTGAACGTCCTGGTCAGCTCGGCCAGTTCGTCGGCACCGCGTACTTCGAGCCGGGTGTCGAGCTTGCCCTCGCCCAGGCGCTGCGCGGCGTCGCTCAGGCGCTGGACCGGGCGGAGCACCATGGTGGCGGCGGCCTGCGCGAGCAGGATCGAGCCGAGGACGGCGAGCCCGGTGGCGATGCCGAGCGACCAGGAGAGGGACGTGAGGTCGTCCTCCTCGGGCGCGAGCGAGGCCAGCATGTAGCCGGTGGGCCCGCCGCCGATCACGCGGGTGCCGCCGACGAGGAAGGGCTCGCCGCCGAGGGAGACGCGTTGCCAGTACAAGTGGTACTCGGCCGAGCCCTCGCGCCGTTCGTGCACCGCCTCGATCAACTGGGCGGGCACCATGTCCAGGCGGAACCGCGCGGGGTCCGACTCGGCCTGGCATATCCGCCCGTCCGCGATCTCGTCGACGAGCACCACCTGGTAGTCGAGCGCGTTCTCCGCCACCCCCGCGGCCATGCCGTGCAGGTCGTCGCACATCGGGCGTTCGGCGAGCGTGGTCGCCTGGTCGGCCAGCGTCTTCCGGAAGTCGCGCAGCGCGGTGTTCTGCGCGCGGGTGAGGACCGCGTCCCGGTTCAGCCAGTAGGCGATGCCGGAGACCGAGACGGCCGCGACCAGCGCGACCAGCGCGAACACCGTCACCAGGCGCAGCCGCAGACTGGTCAGGCGCAGCAGCGCGCGCAGCCAGCCGCGCACCCGGCCCTCCCTGGCATCAGTCACGAAGGCGCGTCCAGCCGGTAGCCGACGCCGCGCACGGTCCGGATGAGCTTGGGGGACGAGGGCACGTCCTCGACCTTCGCCCGCAGGCGCTGAACGCACGCGTCGACCAGGCGCGAGTCGCCGAGGTAGTCGTGCTCCCACACGAGCCGGAGCAACTGCTGCCGGGAGAGGGCCTGTCCCGGTCTGCGGCTCAGTTCGAGCAGCAGGCGCAGTTCGGTCGGGGTGAGCTGGAGGTCCGCGCCGTTCTTGGTCACCGTCATCGCGGCCCGGTCGATGACGATGGAACCGAACGTCGCGGAGTCGTTGGCCTCCCGTTCGCCGCGGCGCATGACCGCGCGGATGCGTGCGTCGAGGACGCGGCCCTGGACGGGCTTCACCACGTAGTCGTCCGCGCCCGATTCGAGGCCGACGACGACGTCGATGTCGTCGCTGCGCGCGGTGAGCAGGATGATCGGCAGCTGATCGGTGCGGCGGATGCGCCGGCACACCTCGAAACCGTCGATACCGGGCAGCATGACGTCCAGAACGATGAGGTCCGGCCGTTGTTCGCGCAGAAGCTTCAGGCCGTCCTCACCCGTCGCGGCCGTCACGACACGGTGGCCCTGGCGAGTCAGACTCATCTCCAGGGCCGTGCGGACGGCCTCGTCGTCCTCGATCAGCAACAGGAAAGCCACGCGGCTCATTGTGGCCTATCGGCCCGGAGGAGTTCGACTCTCCCTCCGTTGAAGCGTTCCCGTCAGGCGGATGGGAGGGCTCCCGCCCCTGTGACACCGCTGTGACAGTCGGAGGATCGGCCGATGAAACTGGCCCGGCAGTGTATTGCCCAACGAACACGGACGGCTCGAACAGGGGGAGCGGGAGATGAGCGCAGTGCACGGCGTCACCGGCACGGTGGTGAACGGGACGCGCACAAGCACCGCGATGGTTCCCGTCCGGTGCGGGGAGAAGTCCGGTACCGCGAGCCGGCTGGGGGGCCGGCGCGGTGTCGGGCACCAGCGCCCACACCTGACCGCGGTGGGCGCGACCGGGGGGCGGAACGGGAGCGTGCGGCGCGAGGGGGCCACGGAGGCGGAGTTCACCGCCTACGTGCGAGAGCGCCGCGCCTCCCTGTACGCCACCGCCTACCACCTCACCGGCGACCGGCACGAGGCGGAGGACCTGTTGCAGAGCGCGCTGCTCTCGACGTACCGGGCCTGGGACCGGATCAGCGACAAGGCGGCGGTCGGCGGGTACATGCGGCGCACCATGACGAACCTGCACATCAGCGCCTGGCGTCGGCGCAAGCTCAACGAGTACCCGACGGAGGAGCTGCCCGAGGCGCCCGGTGAGCACGACACGATGCGCGGCACCGAGCTGCGCACCGTGCTGTGGCAGGCGCTGGCGCGGCTGCCGCAGCAGCAGCGGACCATGCTGGTGCTCCGCTACTACGAGGGGCGCACCGACCCGGAGATCGCGGACACGCTGAACATAAGCGTCGGCACGGTCAAGAGCAGCATCTGGCGCACGCTGCGGCGTCTGCGCGAGGACCGGGCGCTCAGCCTCGGCCAGGACCAGGAGGAGTCCTTCGGCGAGCTGGTGGCCTGACATCTTCCGCTTCCCCGGGCCGCTCGCGCGGCGGGGGAAGGGGACGGGGGCGGGGAACGGGGGCAGCGGGGGGAACGCGGGGGACGGGGGAGAGGAGCACGGCCCGGCCGGGGGGTTCGGCCGGGCCGTGCTTCCGCGCGCCCCGTTTCCGGCCGGGGCGCCGCCCGGCGCGCGAACGGCACGGGCGTCCGCGTCGCGGAAACGGGATGGCGGGCGCGGGATCAGACGCCCGTGGGGTGCCAGACCGTCTTCGTTTCGAGGAACGTCAGCAGGCGCGAGGTGCCCGGATCGGCCGACCAGTCCTCGCCGTCGGCGGCGGGCCGCCGCACGCGCTTGAGGTTCTCCGCGGCCGACGCCTCAAGCTCGGCCGCAAGCGGTGAGCCGCCGGCGCCGGTCAGGTCGATGGCGTTGACGTCCTGGTGGGCGGCGAGCGGGGGGCCGAGTTCCGCGGTGCGGCCGGAGAGCACGTTGACCACACCGGCCGGCACGTCCGAGGTGGCGAGCACCTCGGCCAGGGAGAGGGCGGGCAGGGGGGCGCGTTCCGCCGCCACGAGCACCGCCGTGTTGCCGCCGGCGATCACGGGGGCGAGGACGGAGACGAGGCCGAGCAGCGAGGAGTCCTGCGGCGCGAGGACGGCCACGACACCGGTCGGCTCCGGGGTGGAGAGGTTGAAGTAGGGGCCGGCCACCGGGTTCGCGGAGCCGGCGATCTGTGCGATCTTGTCCGTCCATCCCGCGTACCACACCAGGCGGTCGATCGCGGCCTCCACCACGGCCCCGGCCCGTGCGCCGGAGAGCCCTTCGGCCGCCGCGACCTCGGCGGCGAACTGGGCCGCGCGGCCCTGCGCCAGCTCGGCCACCCGGTACAGGATCTGTCCGCGGTTGTAGGCCGTGGCCCCCGACCACCGGGGGAACGCCTTGCGCGCAGCGGTCACCGCGTCCCTGGCGTCCTTGCGGGAGGAGAGCGGCGCGTTGGCCAGCCAGGTGCCTTCCGGGTCCGTCACCTCGTACACCCGTCCGCTTTCGGAACGCGGGAAGGCGCCCCCGATGAACAGCTTGTAGGTCTTGTAGACCGCGAGTGGCGTGGTGTGCTCCGGCATCGCAGGCGAGTCCGTCCTCTCGGGTGCGGGGGTTCCGGCGTTTCCGGTACCCATGGGTTCGTCCCGGTTCTCCGCGGCCGTGCGGCCGATGCCTCCGCTGCCTCCGGGAGCGCCGGTCACCTCCGTGCCGCCGGCCCTGCCGGCCTCCCCGGGCCCGTCGCTCCCCGGCGTCCCTTCGGCCTCCGGTGCCCCGTGAGTACCTTCGGTCTCCGGCGTCACGCGGGTTCCCTCGGACTCAGGTATCCCGTGCGTGCCTTCGCTCTCCGGCGCTCCGTGCGTGCCTTCCGCCTCCGGTGTTCCGTGGCGACCGGCCGCCGCGTCCCCGCGCTCAGACATCGAGGTACGCCCCCAGACCGTGCCGTCCGCCCTCGCGGCCGTAGCCCGACTCCTGGTAGCCGCCGAACGGCGAGGTCGGATCGAACTTGTTGAACGTGTTGGACCACACGACGCCCGCCCGCAGCTGCCCGGCGAGCCACAGCATGCGCGACCCCTTCTCCGTCCAGATGCCGGCCGACAGGCCGTAGGGCGTGTTGTTGGCCTTGGCCACCGCTTCCTCCGGCGTGCGGAAGGTCAGCACGGAGAGCACGGGGCCGAAGATCTCCTCGCGGGCGATGCGGTGGGACTGCCCGACCTCCGTGAACAGGGTCGGGGGGAACCAGTAGCCCTCGGTGGGCAGGTCGCACGGCGGGGACCAGCGCCGCGCCCCCTCCGCGGTGCCCGCGTCGGCGAGGTCGCGGATGCGGGCCAGCTGGGCCGCCGAGTTGATGGCCCCGATGTCGGTGTTCTTGTCCAGCGGGTCGCCGACCCGCAGGGTCGCCATGCGCCGTTTCAGCGCGGCGAGCAGTTCCTCCGCCACCGACTCCTGGACGAGGAGTCGCGAGCCCGCGCAGCACACGTGGCCCTGGTTGAAGAAGATGCCGTTGACGATGCCCTCGACGGCCTGGTCGACGGGCGCGTCGTCGAAGACGATGTTGGCGGCCTTGCCGCCGAGTTCGAGGGTCAGCTTCTTGCGCGTGCCCGCCACGGCGCGGGCGATCCCGCGGCCGACGGCGGTCGACCCGGTGAACGCGACCTTGTCGACGCCCGGGTGCTCCACCAGCGCGGCGCCCGTGGTGCCGTCGCCCGTGACGATGTTCACCACGCCGGGCGGCAGCGCGGCCTGACGGCAGATCTCCGCGAAGCGGAGCGCGGTGAGCGGGGTGGTCTCCGCGGGCTTGAGGACCACGGTGTTCCCTGTGGCCAGCGCGGGCGCGATCTTCCACGCGAGCATCAGCAGCGGGAAGTTCCACGGGATGACCTGCCCGGCGACCCCGAGCGGACGCGGGTCCCGGCCGAAGCCGGCGTGCGGCAGCTTGTCGGCCCAGCCCGCGTAGTAGAAGAAGTGGGCGGCCACGAGCGGGATGTCCACGTCGCGCGACTCCCGGATGGGCTTGCCGTTGTCCAGCGATTCGAGAACGGCCAGTTCCCTGGCGCGCTCCTGGACCAGCCGGGCGATCCGGAACAGGTACTTCGCGCGTTCTGCGCCCGGCAGGCCGGACCAGCGGGGGAACGCCCGGCGCGCGGCGGCGACAGCGGCGTCCACGTCGTCCGCGCCGGCGTGCGCGACCTCGGAGAGCACCTCCTCGGTGGCGGGCGAGATCGTCTTGAACGCCTTCCCCGCGGCCGACGGGCGGAACTCACCGTCGATGAACAGGCCGTAGGACGACGCGACGGGAGCCGTGGCGCGGGACTCGGGAGCGGGAGCGTACTCGAACTTCATCGCGGTCATGGCCTTCAGTCCACCGTTACGTAGTCGGGGCCGGAGTAGCGACCGGTGCGCAGCTTCTGCCGCTGCATCAGCAGGTCGTTGAGCAGGCTCGACGCGCCGAACCTGAACCATGCGGGGTCGAGCCAGTCGTCGCCCGCCGTCTCGTTGACCAGCACCAGGTACTTCACCGCGTCCTTGGTGGTGCGGATGCCGCCGGCCGGCTTGACCCCGACCTGGCGCCCTGTGGCGGCCCGGAAGTCGCGGACCGCCTCCAGCATCAGCAGGGTGTTGGCGGGGGTGGCGTTGACCGCGACCTTGCCGGTCGATGTCTTGATGAAGTCGGCGCCCGCGAGCATCGCGAGCCAGGAGGCGCGGCGGATCGTGTCGTAGGCCGCCAGCTCGCCGTTCTCCAGGATCACCTTCAGGTGCGCGTCGCCGCAGGCCGCCTTGACGGCGTTGATCTCCTCGAACACCTGGAGGTAGCGGCCGGCGAGGAACGCGCCCCGGTCGATCACCATGTCCACCTCGTCGGCGCCCGCCGCGACGGCCTCGCGCGTGTCGGCGAGCTTCACGGAACGGGCGGCACGCCCGGCCGGGAACGCGGTCGCGACCGAGGCGACCGCGATGCCCGTGCCCCGCAACGCGGCCTTGGCCTCGCGCACCAGGTCCGGGTAGACGCAGATGGCGGCGACGGCCGGGGCGGAACGGTCCGAGGGGTCGGGGGCGGCGCCCTTCGCGCACAGCGACCGCACCTTCCCCGGCGTGTCCGCGCCTTCGAGGGTGGTCAGGTCGATCATGGAAATGGCCAGGTCGATCGCGTACGACTTGGCGGTGGTCTTGATCGAACGGGTCCCCAGGGCGGCGGCGCGGGCCTCAAGCCCCACCGCGTCCACTCCGGGCAGGCCGTGCAGGAAACGGCGCAGGGCGGCGTCGGACACGGTCACGTCCGCCAGCGGCAGCGCCGGTGCTGTGGAAGGCATGCTCACCAGATCAGCATATCTACGCGCGTAGTCGCCTGTCACCGGGACGAGTGGCAAAGTCCCGCTCCGCGACGGGCAACCATATCCGGCACAACGGTGGTCGGGAGGGTGAGGGGGTGCCGCATGGAGACCGACGGCTCGGAAACGGACGTTCGCACGTCCGCGAGGATGTGCGCGGGCACGCCCGACGACCCGGGGGCCGGGCCGCCGGGAGGAGCGGGCCCGGGGCGTGGCGACCGGTTGCCGGCGGGGGCGGGACGCGGAGACCGGGACGCGGCGGTGGTTCCCTCGGGCTCCGGGGCGCCCGAGGAGACCTTTCATGCGTTCGTGCGCAGCCGGTGGCCCGCGCTGGTGCGCACCGCGTACCTGCTCACGGGAGACCGGCATCTGGCGGAGGATGTGGCGCAGACCGCGCTCGCCAAGGCGTACCGGTCCTGGCCACGCGTGCAGCGCAGTGACAACCCGGACGCCTACGTGCGCCGCATCCTCGTCAGCTGTCACAAGGACCGGTTTCGTAAACGCCGGGTGCCCGAGCACCTGACGGACATGCCGCCGGACTCGGTGGCCGCCACGGACGACATGGCGCGTGCGGACGAGCGGGAGATGCTGGCGGCAGCTCTGGCCGGGTTGCCGAAGCGGCAGCGGACCGTGGTGATCCTGCGCTACTGGGAGGACCTGTCCGAGTCGGAGGTGGCGCGGACACTGGGATGCTCGGTGGGCACGGTCAAGAGCCAGGCGTCGAAGGCGTTGTGCAAGCTCAGGGCTGTTCTGGGACGCAGCCCTGTGCCGGCGGCCTTCGGGCCGCCATGACCGGGACCCGGCTGTTCCCGCCCGAGGGGGACGCGGCGGCCGGGCCGGGGCGGCGGACCTCTCGCGGAGGTGCGCCACCGGCGGGGTGCGAACGGCCGTGCGGCGCGCCTTGCGCACGGGCGGCGGGGGCGGACGCCTCACCCGGGCCGCGCCTTCCGGGGCGGGAGCTGCCGTGCGGGTCTTCCGGTGCCCGGCCGACCGGGTGGGCGGATGCCTCCCGGGGCGGGGGCGCCCGGAGAGGAGGAGCGGCCAACTGGGCCGTGGGAGCGTTCGCGGGGCCGCCTGAGCCTTGGGCGCTCCGGGCCGCGCGGTGCAGCGCCGGGTGGCAGGGGCGCCGCTGATCGGCGGGTGTGGGGACGAGTGACGAATGACAGAAGCGGAGGCACGTGGTGGACGACGGAGGCACGCCCCCCGAGGGGGCCGGACGTGATGCCCGCATGGGGCATCACGGGGCGGGCCGGCGCCGTGCCGGCGGGCAGCGCCCGGAACGCGGCGCGGGAGGAGGGGGAGAAGACAGCGACGACACCGTGGTCGAGTCGGAGCTGAGACGGATACTGGCCGAGCGGGCGGCGGGCACGACGCCGTCGGAGGCGCCGTACGAGGCCATCGTCCGGCAGGGCAGGTCCGCGCGCCGGCGCGGCCGGACGCTGCTCGGCGCGGGGGCGGCGGTGCTGGTCGCGGTGCCCTGCATGATGGTCGGCGCGCAGCTCGGCTGGCCGGGCGAGAGTGGCGCGAGCACCGAGGCCCGGACGTCCTCACCGGCGCCGCCGTCGGTGCCCGCGTCCGGCACGGCGGGCACCGCGGACGCGGGGGCGACCGCGGAGCGGCCCAAGGGGCCGTCCGAGCCGGCGCGGCAATTGCTGGACGGCATCACGGCGGAGCAGGCCGGCCGCACGCTGGCACGCTGTCTGGAGGACTGGGAGGAGGAGGGGCACTTCGAGCCGCCCCCGGTGGAGATCGCAGACCTGCGCATCCTCCTGGCCTGGGTCTCGCAGGGCGACGACAACAGAGGCCACGAGCCCATACGCCAGGTGCTCGCGGTCAGCGACGATCCGGCCGCGCAGCCGCACGTCCAGCTCGTCTGCGGTGAGCGGGACGAGGGGGCCGGGGTGGTCGGCCGGCAGATCGCCACCGGCCGGGCCGAGGAGTCAGGGCCGCCGGTGCGGCCCGAGCCCGGGGCGCGACGGCATTACCGGCCGGCGCCGGGCTCGTGGACGACGCCCTTCCGGTGGGCGCATTTCGGTGCGGTCGATCCGGAGGTGGCGCGGGTGACCGTGGAGTACGCGGGAGCGCGTGAGGAGGCGGTCGTGGAGGCCGGCTACTTCGCCGTGGCCGGTATGGGGGAGGCGGTAGGGGAGGAGTCGCCGGTGATCAAGGGGTACGGAGCGGACGGGGCGTTGCTGTACGACTCCGCCGAGGCCCCGGCCGCAGGGCACGGGTAGTGGGGCGCGCGGACGGAAAGGAGGTTCCGGCAGAATCGGAAGCATGAGTGAGGACCAGAAGTACGCCGACCGCATCTACCGCTCCGGTTCCGCGATCGCGGCGGGGGTGCTGCTTCTCGGGCTCGCGGGGTGGCTGGGCGGGGACGCCATCCTGCGCGGCGAGGAGCGGACGCCGGTCACGGCGGCGGCGACCCTGCTGTTCGTCGCCCCACTGGTTGTCGCCTTCACTCTGCGTCCGGCCGTGTTCGCGTCGGACGAGCGGGTGCGTGTGCGGAACCCGTTCCGGACCATCACCGCTCCCTGGGGAGCGGTGGATTCCGTCCGCGCCGGCTATTCGACGGAGCTGCTCGCGGGGGGCGCGAAGTATCAGATGTGGGCGATCCCCGTGTCGATGCGCGCCCGTTCCAAGGCCACCCGGCACAACGACCAGGCGGCGTCCGGGCGGCCGAGCCGCGGCGGGCTGTTCGGGCTCGGTGGCGCCGCCGCAGGCCCTTCACATGACCCGGGGCCCAAGGTCGCGCCCGGCGACGCCGCGGTGGCCGAGTTGCGGCAGCTGGCCGAGCGGCATGGTGAGGAGAAGACGGACAGCGGCGCGGTCTCGGTGCGTTGGAGCTACGAGATCCTCGCTCCGCTGGCTGTGGGCGCGGTCGGCCTGGTGATCCTCTGGCTGACCCGCTGACCCGCTGACCCGCTGACCCGCTGACCCGCTGACCCGCTGGCGCCCGGTGAGCCGCTGACCCGATCAGTGCGTCCGGGCCGGAACGCATGAGCAGCCAAGGGGCGTCTGCGAGAGGCCGCGCTGACCAAGGACTCGCCCGTTCCTCGATCACTCCTCGGTGGTCGCCCCTTGCGGTGGGCCGGAGGCCAGGACTCTGGTGACAAAGTTCGCCAGTTGCGGCCGCAGTCTTTCCCGCGGAACGTGCTCTTCTCCGGCCAGGTGCTCGACGAGGTCGGCTCGTGTGGCGGCGAGCAGGGCGTGGGCGGTGAAGTCGCTGTCGGTCAGGCCGGGGATCTGCTCCAGTACGGCCCGGAGCAGGCTGTGCCACCGCTCGTAGTGTTCCGCCCGGTACGGGCTGCTGCTCCCGCCTTCCTCCAGGGCCACTGCCAGGCGCCGGTTGTCGAGCTTGAAGCACAGGGCGGCGTCGAGCAGGGCGAGTACGCGATCCCGCGGTGGGGTCGAGGGCCCCAGGGGTGGTGGGCCGCTCTCGATGGCCTGCCTGATCGGTTCGAGCCGTGCCTCGTACAGCGCGCGGAGCAGCCCGGCGCGATCGCCGAAGGCCCGGAAGAGGGTGCCCTTGCCGACGCCGGCCGCAGCCGCGACGTCGGCCATGGTGACGTCCTCGGGACTTTCGCGGCGGGCGAAGAGGGCGTCGGCAGCCGCGAGCACGGCCTCCCGGTTGCGGATGGCGTCCCTGCGGGACGACTGGCGTTCAGGCATGCCGCTCCTCCCCTTGGCAAAACGGACCCGCGGTCCATATCATTGAAGCGGACCCAAGGTCCGCATTCTATGACGGGAGGATACCCATGTCCGCACCGACCTCGCCGGCGGATCTGTACCGCCACAGCCTGCGACTCCTGCTCGACAAGGACATTCCCGCGTGGGTCGCCCTGTGGGCCGAGGACGGGCTCATGGAGTTCCCCTTCGCCCCCGACGGCTGGCCCCGGCGTCTGGAGGGCAAAGAGGCCATCGCCGCCTACATGCGCCACTACCCCGACCACATCGACCTGCACGACTTCCCCGACCTGCGGATCCACCAGACCACCGATCCACAGACCATCGTGGTCGAGATGCGCGGCGTCGGCCGCCTGGTGGAGAGCGGCGCTCCCTTCGACATGACCTACATCGTCGTCGTGACCGTTCGAGACGGACGCATCACCTCAGGCCGCGACTACTGGAACCCCCTCGCCGCCCATGGGCCCGGCGCCGATTTCACCGGGAGCAGCCGATGACCACCGCCGGCACCACGCTGGTCATCGGCGCCACCGGCACCACCGGAAGCCGCACCGTCGCACAGCTGACGGCCGCGGGGCACCGCGTCAAAGCCGCCAGCCGCCGGGCCACCCCGGTCGCCGGCGCCGAGCCGGTTCCCTTCGACTGGTACGACCCCGCCACCCACGCGGCTGCCCTCGACGGCGTCGACCGCGTCTACCTCATACCGCCCGTGGGCGACTCCGACGCCGCGGTGACCATGCTTCCGTTCCTCCATCAGGCCCGCATGGCCGGCGTGCACCGCGCGGTGCTGCTGAGCTCATCGGCCATCCCCGAGGGTGGCCCGGTGGTGGGAACGGTGCACCAGGCCCTGCCGGACCTGTTCGAACAGTGGGCGGTACTGCGGCCCTCGTGGTTCATGCAGAACTTCACCGGCACGCACGCGCACGCCCGCAGCATCCGCGACGAGGGCATCATCCGGACCGCCACGGGAAGCGGCCGGATCGGCTTCGTCGACGCCGAGGACATCGCGGCCGTCGCCGTCCGCGCTCTGCTCGACGAGCAAGCCCCCCGTACCGATCTCGTCCTCACCGGGCCCGAGGCACTCGGCCACGACGACATCGCGGCGATTCTCACCGAGATCACCGGTCGTTCCGTGGTCCACCGCCGTCTGTCCTACGAGCAGATGCGTGATCGCCTCACCGCACAGATGCCGGTGGAGTTCGCCGCGATGCTGGCCGGCGCGGACCGTGCCATCGCCGAGGGAGCGGAGGACCGCATCACCGACACCGTCCAGCGCCTCACCGGCCGGCCCCCGCGCACGTTCCGGGCCCTCCTTGAGCGGGAGGTGCGATGCAGCAGCTGATGTTCCAGGACACCGTGCCGGTCCGAGAACCTGCGCGATGTCGGCCCGGCCGCCTACGGCGGCTCGGACATCGGTGACATCGCCGCAACGGCCTCCCAACTCACCTCCCCGCGCGACGACGACGGCCGGCACGAGGACTGACCCGTGGATCTGTGCCTCGATGTGGCCGTCCAAGGCGTCCAGCCCGTCGGCCTCGGCCAGGCCGATCAGGGCGCAGCGGCTCGCGACACCGAAGGCCGTGGGCTCGGTCGAACTGTCGGGACATCAGCTCGCGCGCCGCTCCGCGGACGGCGCTCCGGCGCTACCGGCGAGCGCCGGCGCGCAAGCCGTCGAGCACCGTGTCCACGATCAGGTCGGCGTACGCGGGGGTGAGCGGGCGGTGGCGTTCGAGCCACGCCGCGCGCAGCGTTCCCCACAGCAGCTCCACCGCCAGGCCGAGGTCGGCGTCCTGCGGCAGCTCGCCGGCGCGCTGCGCGCTGCGCAGCCGCGCGGTCTTCATCCGGCGCATGGGTTCCTCGACGTGTTCGGCGTACCGGGAGGCCAGAACGGGGTCGTTCAGCATCTCGACGGCGAGGGCGCGCAGGGGGCCGTCGAAACGCGGGTCGTTCAGCTCCGCCACCGTCGCGCGCAGCACCGTCTTCAGGTCGGCCCTGAGGTCGCCCGTGTCCGGTAGCGCGGCGTCGTCCTGCGGGGCGGCACCGTCCTGCGGGGCGGCCTGCGGGGCGGCGCCGTCCCGCGGCGTCTCGTCCTGGAGGGCGAGCATGAGGGCGTCGAGGAGGACTGCCCCCTTCGACGGCCACCAGCGGTAGATCGTCTGCTTGCCGACGCCCGCCCGCGCCGCGATGCCCTCGATGCTGAGCCCGGAGTAGCCGACCTCGCCGGCCAGTTCGAACGTGGCCGTGAGGATGGCGCGCCGGGAGGTCTCGCGGCGGCGTGCGGGGTCCGGCGCGTGCCGTGGCCGCTGGCTCATGGCGCTCAGGCTAACAACCGCGGCGGCCCGGCCATGCGCCTCGTGCAGCGGGAGGAACGCCTCTGCCTCACGTGCCCGGGAGGGCGAGGGGCGGCCGGGCGCGCCACTGCTCCACGGCCGGGGCCAGCATGTCCCGCAGCTGGGGCATGCGGGACGTGACCGCGAGGGAACTCACCGCCTGGAGCATGCGAGCCCCGTCGAGCACGTCCAGGAGGGCGCGGTCCAGGCGCACGCCGGCGGCGTTCTCGTAGGACTCCAGCGCCGCGTCGTCGAGCATGGTGAGGTCCCATTCCACGGGGCCGAGTGCCGTGTCCTCGAAGTCGCTGAAGAGGTGGCCGTTCGCGGTCCGCAGCACGTTGTACCCGGGTGAGTCGCCGTGCAGCGCCTGGAGCCGCACCCCGGGGAAGTACGCCGCCGGAGCGGCCACCAGGGCTTCGAGACCGGCGTACTCCCGCTCGGCCCGGTCGAGGTCGGCCGTCGTGAGCAGCACAGGATCGCGCTTCAGCCGGTCGAGCAGCCGGCCGATCCCGGGGACCAGGGGAGTCAGTACGGGCAGGTCGGCGGCGCCGGGGAAGCCGGCGAGCAGCCGGTGCAGTTCCGCGGCCCAGCCGTTCTGCTCGGTGAACCGGTCGGCCAGCCGCTGCGGATCGGCCGCCGCGATGTCGGCGAGGGACAGCCGGTCGGTCTCCACGACGAACTCCCAGAACGTCAGGGACGCGTCCTCGCAGGCGACCGGTTCGCGCGGCACGAGGGGGCTGGGGCGGACGACCGGGGCGCCGGTGTCGGCGAGCCAGCCGGTGACGGCGAGTTCCCTGCGCTGCTGTGCCGCCTGCTCCTCCGGTGGCAGGAGGGTCAGGGACGGCACTCGTACCACGACCGGCTCGGGATGGAGGTGCACGAGCACGTTGAAGATGTCGTGCAGGACCCGGGGCTCACCGGGGCGCAGGCCAAGGCGTCGCGCGGCGGTGGTGGCGCAGCGCAGGGCCCGTTCCGTGCGCTGTGCGGCGAGCGGGTCGCCGCCGCCCGGCTGTCCTGCGCCCGCCGCGGCTCCGACGGCCGCGGCCGACTGGCCCGCGGCGAGCCGTGAACCGGATCCGGCGGACGACGCGGGGGAGGTGGGAGAGGTGGACGACGCGGGAGAGGCGGGAGGTGTCATGCGGGCGATGCTGCCTGGGCGCGGGCGGTCTTGTCGACACGGCTCCGCACTCTCGCGGGGACGGTGCGGGGGTGCGGAGCCGTGCCGCCTCAGCCGGCGGGCTGCGCCAGGCCCATGGCGTCGGCCAGGTCGGTCCTCATCCGGCGCAGCAGCTCCTCGGCGGCCGACCTGGCGGCGGGCAGCGCGGACCGGTCGGCCACGGGCAGCACCACCTCCAGGTACGCCTTCAGCTTCGGTTCCGTGCCGCTGGGGCGCACGACGACGCGGGCCGCCGACACCTCGCCCGTTCCGGCCAGCCGGTAGCGCAGCCCGTCGGTCGGCGGCAGGCCGGCGCCGCCGTCCGCCAGGTCCTCGGCGCTCTCGACCGCCAGCCCGGCCAGCGCGCGCGGCGGCCGGGCCCGCAGCCCGCGCATGGCCTCCTCGATCAGTGACAGGTCCGCGACGCGCACCGAGAGCTGGTCGGTGGCGTGCAGGCCGTGGGCGAGCGCCAGCTCGTCGAGCAGGTCGGCGGGGGTGCGTCCCTCGGCCTTGAGCACGGAGGCGAGTTCGGCGGCGCACAGCGCCGCCGTGATGCCGTCCTTGTCGCGCACTCCCGCGGGGTCGACGCAGTAGCCCAGCGCCTCCTCGTAGGCGAAGCCGAGGTCCGGCACGCGGGAGAGCCACTTGAAGCCGGTCAGGGTCTCGCGGAACGGCAGGCCGGCGGCCGTCGCGACCCGTGCGATCAGTGAGGACGACACGATCGACGCGGCGAGCGTGCCGCGCACGCCCCGGCGCACCAAGTGGTGCGCGAGGAGCGCCCCGAGCTCGTCGCCCCGGAGCATGCGCCACCCGCCGCGCGCCCCTTGGTCGGGGATGCCGACGGCGCAGCGGTCGGCATCCGGGTCGTTCGCGATGACCAGGTCGGGTTGCGGCACGGCGGCGCGGGCCTTCTCCAGGGCCAGGTCCATCGCGCCCGGCTCCTCCGGGTTGGGGAAGGCGACGGTCGGGAAGTCGGGGTCGGGCTCGGCCTGTTCCGGTACCGCGACCGGCCGCGGGAACCCGGCGCGCGCGAACGCGGCCTCAAGCACGGCGCCGCCGACCCCGTGCAGGGGCGTGTGCACGACCGCGGCGGACCGGGGCGAGCCGGGGGCCAGCGCCGCCGCCGTCCGGGTCAGGTACGCCTCCACGATCTCCTCGCCCAGCGTCTCCCAGCCCTCGTCGGGCCGGGGCACCGTGGCCAGGGGGCCGACGGCGGCGATCGCGTCCGCGATGGCCGAGTCGGCGGGCGGCACGATCTGGCTGCCGTCGCCGAGGTAGACCTTGTAGCCGTTGTCGCGCGGCGGGTTGTGGCTCGCCGTGACCGCCACGCCGGCCGCCGCACCGAGGTGGAGGACGGCGAAGGCGAGGACCGGGGTCGGCAGCGGGCGCGGCAGCAGCGCGGCGCGCAGACCGGCGCCGGTGACCACGGCGGCGGTGTCACGGGCGAACGCCGCGCTCTTGTGGCGGGCGTCGTAGCCGATGACGACCAGGGGGGCGCGCAGGCGCTCCCCGTCCCGAGCCGCGTGCGCGCCGGCGCCCGTCGTCGCGTTCGCGCGCAGATAGGCGGCGAGGCCCGCGGCGGCGCGGATGACGACGGCCCGGTTCATGCGCAACGGCCCGGCGCCCATCTCGCCGCGCAGCCCCGCGGTGCCGAACTGGAGCGTTCCGGAGAAGCGGTCGGCCAGGTCCGCTCCCGCGTCCCGGTCCCCGGCCTCGGCGGCGGACAGGAGAGCGGCCAGCTCCGCGCGCGTGTCGGGGTCGGGGTCCTCGGCGAGCCAGGCACGGGCTCGCGTGATCAGCTCGTTCGCCATCGCTTCTCGCTGTATCCGTTCCTGTGTCGGAGGGGTGGTCGGGCCCGTCGCCGGAGGGCGGACGGGGGCGCGCCGCGGGTTCCCCCGGCGCGCCGTCGCCAACCCGCGCCGCTACGCGCGGCCTGCGCGCGGTGCCGGCCGGCGCGGGTCAGATGCGGTCGAGCAGGCGTGCCAGGAGCGTACCCATGCGGGTGGCCGACTCCCGGCCGGCGCGAAGGACCTCGTCGTGGCTCAGCGGCTCGCCCGTGAGACCGGCCGCGAGGTTGGTCACCAGCGAGATGCCGAGCACCTCGGCGCCCGCCTCCCGGGCGGCGATGGCTTCGAGCACCGTCGACATGCCGACGAGGTCGCCGCCGATGGCCCGCACCATGCGGATCTCCGCCGGCGTTTCGTAGTGCGGCCCGGGGAACTGCACGTAGACGCCCTCTTCGAGGGTCGGGTCGATCTCCTGGCACAGCGCGCGCAGGCGGGGCGAGTACAGGTCCGTCAGGTCGACGAAGTTGGCACCCCGGATGGGGGAGGCGGCCGTCAGGTTGATGTGGTCGCTGATCAGGACCGGCTGACCGGGGCGCATGCCCTCGCGCAGCCCGCCGCAGCCGTTGGTCAGCACGATCGTCTTGCAGCCGGCGGCCACGGCCGTGCGGACGCCGTGCGCGACCGCGGCCACGCCGCGCCCCTCGTAGTAATGGGTGCGCCCGAGGAAGACCAGGACGTGCTTGTCCCCGATCCGGTGCGAACGGAGCGTGCCCGCGTGGCCCTCGACCGCCGGCGGGGGGAAACCGGGCAGTTCGGTCACGCGGAACTCGTGCCGCGGTTCCCCCAGCGCGTCGGCGGCCGGGACCCACCCGGAACCCATGACCAGGGCGACATCGTGCGTGGCCACGCCGGTCAACTCCCGGACCCGCGCGGCGGCGGCGTCCGCCGAGTCCTCGATATCAGAAGCGTTCACGCGCTGAGCCTAACCGGTTCCTGCCTACGCGCGTAGACGAAACGTGCCGCCGACAGCGCCCCACCGCCGGGTTCCGGTCGCGGGAAACGGGCGGGTGACGGGCCGCACCGCCGTTGCCCCGCCCTCGCTAGCAGGGGCGCTTGCGCAGCTCCATGGCGTAGTCGTGCGGGGCCCCCGCGGCCTCGGCCGCGTCGGCGATCTCGCCGAGGTAGCGGGCCGAGGGCAGGCCGCCCTCGTAGGCGTTCAGCACGTAGACCCAGGCGGGTGTCGTGCCGTCCAGGGTCTGCACCTGGACGCGGGCGCGCCGGTAGATGCCCAGGCCCACGCCCTCCCACCGGTCCATCGCGTCCTCGTCCATCGGGGCGATGTCGTACAGCGCGACGAACACGTCGGAGCCGGGCGGCGCGCCGTCGTTCTCGACGATGGTGGCCAGCGCCCCCTCCCAGCCCATCTCCTCACCCCCGAAGGTGAGCCGCCAGCCGGTGATCCAGCCGGTGCCACGCAGAGGTGAGTGCGGTGCGCGACGGGCCATCAACCGCGGGTCGAGGTTCCCGGCGTAAGCGGCGTAGAGCGACATGACCCTGAGCGTACGGGAGCGACGGGAGCGGCAGGCAGAACCGGCCCGCCGGGGCCCCCGGGGCGAGAACGGACGAGTCGTACGAGACACTGGAAAGGTGACTCGCATCGTGATCATTGGTGGCGGACCCGGCGGCTACGAGGCGGCACTGGTGGCCGCCCAGCTCGGCGCGGAGGTGACCGTCGTGGATTGCGACGGCCTCGGTGGTGCCTCGGTGCTCACCGACTGCGTACCCTCCAAAACCCTGATCGCGACGGCCGAGGTGATGACCGGTTTCGACTCCTCGCGTGAGGAGCTGGGGATCGAGATCGACCATGACGGTGACGGGATCGGCGACACGGTGCGCGGCATCGGTGTCGACCTGGGCAAGGTGAACCGGCGCGTCAAGCGCTTGGCGCTCGCCCAGTCGCACGACATCACCTCGTCCGTCACGCGCGCCGGCGCGCGCGTCCTGCGGGGGTACGGCCGGCTGCTGCCGAACCCGGAGGCCGACGGCTCGCGCCGGGTCTCCGTCGCGGGCGCCGACGGGGAGGAGCACGAGCTGGCGGCGGACTGCGTGCTGATCGCGACCGGCGGGCAGCCGCGCGAGCTGCCCGACGCGCGCCCCGACGGCGAGCGCATCCTGAACTGGACGCAGGTCTACGACCTCAAGGAGCTGCCCAAGGAACTCGTGGTGGTGGGCTCGGGGGTGACCGGCGCGGAGTTCGCCGGGGCCTACCAGGCGCTCGGGTCCCGGGTCACGCTCGTCTCCTCGCGGGACCGGGTGCTGCCGGGCGAGGACCCGGACGCGGCGGCCGTCCTTGAGGACGTGTTCCGGCGCCGCGGGATGAACGTGATGGCCCGCTCGCGTGCCTCGGCCGTCGAACGCGAGGGCGACCGGGTGCGGATCACGCTGACCGACGGGCGCGTCGTCTCCGGCACCCACTGCCTGATGGCGGTGGGGGCGGTGCCGAACACCGGGGGCATCGGCCTTGAGGAGGCCGGGGTCAAGCTGCGGGACTCGGGGCACATCTGGACGGACAAGGTCTCGCGGACGACGGTCCCAGGGGTCTACGCGGCGGGTGACTGCACGGGTGTGCTCGCGCTGGCCTCGGTGGCGGCCATGCAGGGCCGGATCGCGATGTACCACTTCCTGGGCGACGCGGTGGCGCCGCTCGACCTGGGCACGGTCTCCGGGAACATCTTCACCGATCCCGAGATCGCCACCGTCGGGTACAGCCAGTCGGACGTGGACGACGGCCGGATCGACGCACGGGTGGTGAAGCTGCCGCTGCTGCGCAACCCGCGCGCGAAGATGCAGGGCGTGCGGGACGGCTTCGTCAAGCTGTTCGCCCGCCCGGGCACCGGGATCGTCGTCGGGGGCGTGGTGGTCGCGCCGCGGGCCAGTGAACTGATTCATCCCATATCGATCGCTGTTGACAACAGTCTGACGGTGGAACAGATCGCAAAAGCGTTCACTGTGTACCCGTCTCTGTCCGGGTCGATCGCCGAGGCGGCCAGGCAGCTCCATACCCGGAAACTCGCCGGGGAACAGTAGGCACTGGTCGTCACTGGTATCACGGGAATGCGCCCCTGGCATATAGCACGCCGGGGGCGTACGCATAGTCAACTTCGGTAATTCCTCGCAACCGGCTGAAACAAGATGGTCGTTGGGGTTACTGTCGGTTCCGTGTTCGCTGCAGAACGTCGTCAGATGATTCTCGAAATGGTGCGAGCCAACGGAGCCGTGTCGCTCCGGGAGCTCGCCCGCGTTGTCCAGACCTCGGAAGTGACCGTGCGGCGCGACGTACGCGCCTTGGAGGCAGAAGGACTGGTGGACCGCAGACACGGTGGTGCGGTCCTGCCCGGGGGGTTCACCCGGGAGTCGGGCTTTCCCCAGCGCGCCATGGCGGCGACGGCCGAGAAGGCCGCCATCGCGGAGTACGCGGCGGGGCTGGTCAGGGAGGGCGAGGCCATCGTGGTGGGCGCGGGCACCACGACCCAGGAACTGGCCCGCAGGCTCGCCCGGGTGCCCGGGCTGACCGTCGTCACGAACTCCCTGCTCGTGGCGCAGGCCCTGGCGCACGCCAACCGCGTCGAAGTGGTGATGACAGGAGGAACTCTTCGCGGTTCGAACTACGCGCTGGTCGGCAGCGGTGCGGAGCAGTCGCTCGTCGGGCTGCGCGTCAGCCGGGCGTTCCTCTCGGGCTCGGGGCTCACGGCCGACCGCGGCCTGTCCACGTCCAACATGCTCGCCGCGAGCGTGGACCGCGCCCTGGTGCGTGCGGCGGCCGAGATCGTGGTGCTGGCCGACCACACCAAGCTCGGCGCCGAGACGGCCTTCCAGACCGTGCCGACCGACCTGATCACGCATCTCGTGACCGATCAGCCGCCTCCCGAGGGCGAACGGGCGGAAGCGGAGCTTGAGGCCCTGGCCGATCAGGGCGTGCGCATCTCGGTGGCCACGGCGGGCCAGCCGGGAGCCCAGGGCGGAAAGGCGGGGGCGCAGGAACGGGTCGAACGAAACGAAAGGGGTGAGCGGAACGAGAGGGGTGAACGGGGTGACCGCGGCCCGGACGGGGCGCGGCGCGATCTGCCCCTGCCCGCCCCGCGGGGCGGCGGGCACTCGGGACTCACGGCCTCCGCGCCGCTCGGTCAACGGATCTCCGACCTGACGCCGACCCGCCGCCGCTAGGGCGTGCGGAACGTCCCGCCTGCTCCGCGACGCCTGGGGCGCGCGCTCGCCGCGTTGTCGTCGATCGCCCGAGTACAGGCAGTACGAGGCCGACGCTCCGCCGTGCGATCGCACGCACCGGACGCCGCGGAGCACGCCCCGCGGACGGAGGGCGCGCCTTCAGGGCAGGCCCTCGGCCGTGTCCCCCGGGGCCTGCCCGGCCCGCCGGGCGCGCGACGCGGGTGCCGCCACACGCCCCGGCGCCAGGGCCGCGACACTCCGCCTCGCGGCGCACCGCACGTGACGGCGCGCGCCGTCACGTGCTCATCGGCGGAACGGCGCCAGGCCGGTCGCCGCCGGCGGGGCGTCGTCCGGGCGGGCCGGTCACCGCCCGGACGGGCTCGGCCGCCGGCGGCTCCGCCCCGACGGGGGCAGAGCCGGACCGTTCACGGGTGCGCCGCGGGTTCAGTCCTTGATGTCGCAGATGGCGGCGCCGGAGGACAGCGAGCCGCCGACGTCCGCCCCGAGGTTCACGACGGTGCCGGAGCGGTGCGCGTTGATGGGCTGCTCCATCTTCATCGCCTCCAGGACGATGATCAGATCGCCCTCCTCGACCTGCTGCCCCTCCTCGACGGCGACCTTCACGATGGTCCCCTGCATCGGCGAGGCGAGCGTGTCCCCGGTCGCGCCGGCGCCGGCGCGCTTGGTCGGCTTGCGCCGGGCGGGCCGCGCGCCCCCCGCGACGGCCGCGCGGGCCAGCGGCATCGCCAGCGTCGCGGGCAGCGAGACCTCAAGCCGCTTGCCCGCCACCTCGACGACGACGGTCTCGCGGACGCTGCCGCCCTCGCCGTCCGCTCCCTCGGTGGCGTCGAACGGCGGGATCGACGACACGAACTCCGTCTCGATCCACCGCGTGTGGACGCTGAACGGCTCGTCCTTGCCGTGCCTGGCGCTGTCGAGCTCCGGCGCGAACGCCGGGTCGCGCACCACCGCGCGATGGAAGGGCAGCGCGGTGGCCATGCCCTCGACGCGGAACTCGGCCAGCGCGCGCGCCGCCCGCTCCAGCGCCTGCTTGCGGTCCGCGCCCGTGACGATCAGCTTGGCGAGCAGCGAGTCCCAGGCGGGGCCGATCACCGAGCCGGACTCGACTCCCGCGTCCACGCGCACGCCGGGGCCGTGCGGGGGCGCGAACGTCGTGACCGTGCCGGGGGCCGGCAGGAAGTTGCGCCCGGGGTCCTCGCCGTTGATGCGGAACTCGATCGAGTGCCCGCGCAGCTCCGGGTCGCCGTACCCGATCTCCTCGCCCCTGGCGATGCGCAGCTGCTCCCTGACCAGGTCGATGCCGCTGATCTCCTCCGTCACCGGGTGCTCGACCTGGAGCCGGGTGTTGACCTCAAGGAAGGAGATCGTGCCGTCCTGCCCGACGAGGAACTCGCACGTGCCCGCCCCGACGTAGCCGGCCTCCTTGAGGATCGCCTTCGAGGCCGCGTACAGCTCGGCGTTCTGCCCGGCGCTCAGGTAGGGCGCCGGCGCCTCCTCGACGAGCTTCTGGTGGCGCCGCTGGAGCGAGCAGTCGCGGGTGGAGACCACGACGACGTTGCCGTGGCTGTCGGCCAGGCACTGGGTCTCGACGTGCCGCGGGCGGTCGAGGTAGCGCTCGACGAAGCACTCGCCGCGGCCGAACGCCGCCTGGGCCTCGCGGACCGCGGAGTCGTACAGCTCGGGGATCTCCTCCAGGGTCCGCGCGACCTTCAGGCCGCGCCCGCCGCCGCCGAAGGCGGCCTTGATGGCCACGGGGAGGCCGTGTTCGCGGGCGAACGCGACGACCTCGTCGGCGCCGGCGACGGGGTCGGTGGTCCCGGCGACCAGGGGTGCGCCGGCGCGCTGCGCGATGTGGCGCGCGGCGACCTTGTCGCCGAGCGAGCGGATCGCGGACGGGGGCGGACCGATCCAGGTCAGCCCCGCGTCGAGCACGGCCTGCGCGAACTCCGCGTTCTCCGAGAGGAATCCGTATCCCGGGTGGATCGCGTCGGCGCCGGAGTCCGCGGCGGCCTTCAGCACCTTGTCGATGTCCAGATAGCTGGTGGCGGGGGTCTCGCCCCCCAGCGCGAAAGCCTCGTCGGTCGCGCGCGTGTGCACGGCGTCCCGGTCGGGCTCGGCGTAGACGGCCACACTGGCGATGCCGGCGTCCCGGCAGGCCCGGGCGACCCTGACGGCGATTTCGCCGCGGTTGGCGATGAGCACCTTGCGCACGATGGCTCCCTCCTTGGAACAGGGCGAGTTTATGTACTGGCGACACCCCGCAACGAGTCGCCCTCAGGGGTGACCTTGCCCACACGGACGGTGAACCGTGGTCGTTTCCCCGTCCGATTGCCGTGCTGTCCCAAGGTACGCAGCTCGCTGCGCTCAACCTTAGACGTGCGCGCGCCTCTTCCGCCTCCGGTGGCCTGACACAGGCTGCGCCGGAGGCCGTTGTAGGAAGCGGACAAGTGAGTCAAAGATTCTTTGCTCCGTGTCCGAGCAGGCTTCCGGTGGGGTTGCCGCCGGCGTTACCCAGCAGTAACGTGCGCGGCGTGAACCGGGGCAGACGAAGCGTGGCCGCGGTGGCGGCGGTCGCGGTGGCATGCGGCGCGGTCGCACTCGGGCTGACGCACTGGGTGCTCGGGCTGGCGGCCGACCGCCAGCAGATGTCTCTGGGCGGGGTCTCGCCCTCCGTCATCCGCGCCGGCGCGTGGGTCGCGGGCGCGGGGCTCGCGGCGTTCCTGCTCCTCTGCGCCGTGCTGCTGTCGCGCGCGGCGGTGCGCGACAGCCCTCCGCGCCGGCTCGCGCGCGCGGCGCTCGCCGCCGCGGCCGTGCTGCACGCGGTGCTCGCGGCACCGGCCGTGGGACTCGTCGGCTGGGCGGCGTTCACCGTGCTGATGGCGGTCTTCACGCTGATCATGCTGACCCTGACGCTGTACCCGCCGCCCGGCGCTGCCCCGCCCGGCGGCGGCGCGCGGGCCGCGGGGCCGCCCGGCGGGAGATCAGGCCCAGAGGTCGGTGATGCCGGTCCCGACCCGGGCCAGCAGGGTGCGCAGCAGGGGGAGGGACAGGCCGATGACGGTGCCCGCGCTCCCCTCGATGCCGTCGACGAACGGCGCCGACCTGCCGTCGAGGGTGAACGCCCCGGCGACGCGCAGCGGTTCCCCTGAGGCCACGTAGGCGGCGATCTCCGCGTCGGACGGCGTGCCGAACCTGACAGTCGTCGACGCGGTCTCCGAGGCGAGGGCGCCGTCCGACGTGTCGATCACGCACTGCCCGGTGTGCAGCACGCCCGCCCGGCCGCGCATCGACTTCCAGCGCGCGACGGCCTCTTCCGCGTCGGCCGGCTTGCCGAACGCCCGCCCGTCGAGTTCGAGCACGGAGTCGCAGCCGACCACCAGGGCGCTGGCGGCCTCGGCGCGTGCGGCGACCGCCGCGGCCTTGGCCTCGGCCAGGACACGCGCCAGTTCCGCGGGCGTGGGCGCCGTCAGCGCGTCCTCGTCGACGCCGCTGACGATCACCTCGGGCGCGAGCCCGGCCTGCCGCAGCAGGCCGAGCCGCGCGGGCGATTGGGAGGCCAGGATCAGCCGCCGGGCGGGCGCGGCGGAGGGCGAGGCGTGACTCATGGGCGCCAGGGTAACGGGCCCCGCGCGTCACCTGGTGAGGAGCAGGAGGGCGAGCCCCATGGCCGCCGCGACCACCCAGCCGAGCCGGGGCAGCATGGCCAGCGCGGCGCGGGTCTCCTCGTCGGGAGCCTCCCGCGTGTTCCGCATGTCGGACCACCGCATGGGGCCAGGGTGCCGGGCGGCGCCCAGCCGCGCCTGAGTACAAGTACTCATTTCCCGGCCCCTCCCGGCCGGGGCCAGGCCGCTCGCGGGCGGCCGGGAGCGGCCGGCGCGCCCCGGCGGGTGGGTCCGGGCTCAGGCCGGCGCGCCCCGGCGGGTGCGCCCGGGCTCAGGCCGGCCAGTAGCTGGTGCGCCAGGCGCGCGGGCCGGGCGCGCGCGGCGCTCGCGGCACGTTCCGCGCCGGGTCGGACCAGGCGCCGCGCGGCGCCCGCTCCGACCCGGCCCCGGCGGCGGCAGCCGCCGCCGCGGCTGCCCTGGCCTGCACCACGGCGATGGCGGCGGCCAGTTCCTCGGGCGTCGGATTGCCCCGCAGCACCCTGATCACCACAACGTCCTCCCGCTCTCCCTGTCGCCACCGCCGGCATCCCTGATACCCCTGGCACCCCTGATACCCCTGGCACCCCTGATACCCCTGGCACCCCTGATACTTCTGGCACCCCTGATACCCCTGGCGCCGAAGTCACAGGCGCCACCGGCGCCCCACGCCTTCCCGCCGCCGTCCGCACGGCCCACCGGCCGGCTCACAGCGGGATGTTGCCGTGCTTCTTCGGCGGCAGCTGCTCGCGCTTGGTCCGCAGCGCGCGCAGTCCCCGCACCACGTAGGCCCGGGTCTGGGCCGGCTTGATGACCGCGTCCACGTAGCCGCGTTCCGCCGCGGCGTACGGGTTGAGCAGCGCGTCCTCGTACTCCTCGGTCAGCCGGGCGCGCGTCGCCTCGCGCTCCTCGTCCGATTCGAGCGCCGCGAGCGTGCGCCGGTGCAGGATGTTGACCGCGCCCTGCGCCCCCATGACGGCGATCTGCGCCGTCGGCCAGGCCAGGTTGAGGTCGGCGCCCAGGTGCTTGGAGCCCATCACGTCGTACGCGCCGCCGAACGCCTTCCGCGTGATCACCGTGATCAGCGGCACCGTCGCCTCCGCGTACGCGTAGATCAGCTTCGCCCCGCGCCTGATGATGCCGTTGTACTCCTGGTCGGTGCCCGGCAGGAAGCCCGGTACGTCGACGAAGGTGAGCACCGGCAGGTTGAACGCGTCGCAGGTCCGCACGAACCTGGCCGCCTTCTCCGAGGCGTTGATGTCGAGGCAGCCCGCGAACTGGAGCGGCTGGTTGGCCACCACGCCCACCGGGTGGCCCTCGACCCGGCCGAAGCCGGTGATGACGTTGGGCGCGAACAGCGGCTGGGTCTCCAGGAACTCCCGGTCGTCCAGCACGTGTTCGATCACCTCGTGCATGTCGTACGGCTGGTTCGCGGAGTCGGGGATCAGGCCGTCGAGCTCCGCGTCCAGGGGCGACTCGGCCAGCTCGGCGTCCTGCGGGTAGGCGGGCGGGTCGGACAGGTTGTTCGACGGCAGGTAGGAGAGCAGCGTCTTGACGTAGTCGAACGCCTCCTTCTCGTCCGCCGCCATGTGGTGCGCGACACCCGAGAGCGTGTTGTGCGTGCGCGCACCGCCGAGTTCCTCGAAGCCGACGTCCTCGCCCGTGACGGTCTTGATCACGTCGGGGCCCGTGATGAACATGTGTGAGGTCTGGTCGACCATGACGGTGAAGTCGGTGATCGCCGGTGAGTAGACCGCGCCGCCCGCGCACGGCCCGGTGATCACCGAGATCTGCGGCACCACGCCGGACGCGTGCACGTTGCGCCGGAAGATCTCCGCGAAGAGACCGAGGGCCGTCACGCCCTCCTGGATGCGCGCGCCGCCCCCGTCGTTGATGCCGATCACGGGGCAGCCGGTCTTCATCGCGAAGTCCATGACCTTCACGATCTTCTCGCCGTACACCTCGCCGAGCGAGCCGCCGAACACGGTGAAGTCCTGCGAGTAGACCGCCACCGGGCGGCCGTCCACGGTGCCGTAGCCCGTCACCACGCCGTCCCCGTAGGGCCGGTTGCGCTCGATGCCGAACCCTGTCGCGCGGTGCCTGGCGAACTCGTCGAGTTCGGTGAAGGACCCCTCGTCCAACAGCAGCGCGACGCGCTCACGCGCCGTCAGCTTGCCCCTGGCGTGCTGCTTCTCCACGGCCCGTGCCGAGCCCGCGTGCACGGCCTCGGTCATCCGGCGGCCGAGATCGGCGATCTTGCCGGCGGTGGTGTGGATGTTCTCGGCCACGGCGGCGGCTCCTCCATGTCGTCGGCGGCTACTGACCCGTAGGCTAGTACCCCGCCCATCGGGGCCGTCCCGTCGCGACGGCGCCGGCGGAACGACTCCCGGGCCCCGCCTAGCGGCCCGTCGCTATCCCCCGCTCCCGCAGGGTCTTCTGGAGCTCCCGGGGCCAGAACTCGGCACCTCTGATGCGCTTGAGGTTGGGCAGGAGCGGCAGGTCGTCGAGGGAGCGGACGTCGTAGAGGTCGTCCTCGCCGTCCCAGATCGGAGAGCAGTGGAAGTAGACCCGGAGACCGCCCTCGAACAGCAGCTCCTCCACGGTGGCCAGCAGTTCCGGGCTGATCTCCAGGGCCGTGAAGTAGTCCCGGGCGGCGGGGACCACCTGGTGGGCGAGGCCGTTCTCCTCGGTGTACGTGTACGCGGGGTCGCCGTCGTCCTCGACGAGGCCCTGCTCGACGAGGTGCGCCCCCAGGTGGAACGCGGGGGCCAGGGTCCCGTCGTGGTACATGAGCCGCTCGACGACCAGCAGTTTGAGGTTGAAATCGGTGAACTGGGCCATGGGGCCAACGTACGGGCCGGGTACGACAGTCCCGCGGCCGGCGGCGGGGAGGCCGGCCGAGGCGCCGCGGCGTTCCGGCGTTCCGGCGTTCCGGGGCGCGTCGCACCGCCGGCCGGCGCGGGGCCCGGCGACGGCCGCACCCGTAGGCTGGCCGCATGACCGCATCGCCGAGTCCCTGGTCCGACCTCGACCGCCCGCCGCTGCGCGAACGCGCCCTGCGGCAGGCCCTGGCCGGTCCCGGCGGCCCGTGGACGCGCCTGGACGTCACCCCGCGCACCGGCTCGACGAACGCCGACCTCGCCGCCGCGGCCCGCGCCGGCGACGCGCGGCCCGGCACCGTGCTGATCGCCGAGGAGCAGCACAGCGGGCGCGGGCGTCTTGACCGCGCCTGGAGCGCGCCGCCGCGCTCCGGGCTGTTCTTCTCCGTGCTGCTGCGGCCCGCGCCCGCCGTGCCGGACGAGCGCGTCGGCTGGCTGCCGCTGCTCGCGGGCGTCGCCGCGGCCACCGCGCTGGCCAGGGCCGCGGGCGTCGACACGTCGTTGAAGTGGCCGAACGACGTGCTGGTGGCCGTCGGCGGCGAGGAGCGCAAGCTCGGCGGCATCCTCGCCGAGCGGGCCGCGGACGGCGCGGTGGTGCTCGGCATCGGTCTCAACGTGTCGCTGCGCGCCGAGGAGCTGCCCGTGCCCGCGGCCGGATCCCTGCTGCTCGCCGGGGCCGTCTCGACCGACCGCGACCCGCTGCTGCGCGCGGTGCTCCGCTCGCTCGCCGACTGGTACGCGCGGTGGACGGAGGCCGGCGGCGACCCGGTGGCCTCCGGCCTGCTCGACGCCTACGCCGCCGGCTGCTCGACGCTGGGCCGGCGGGTACGGGCCGAGCTGCCGGGCGGCGGGGAGCTGCGGGGCGTCGCGGCGGCGCTCGACGCGGAGGGCAGGCTGGTCATCGAGGGCGACGACGGCGGCAGGCACGAGGTGGCGGCGGCCGACATCATTCATCTTCGGCCGACGTGACTTAGGGCACACCTGCCGTAGGGTTGGGCCTCATGAACGAGCGATTCCTCCTGCCCAGGGACCCGGGCGGCGAAGTCCGCGGGCAGGGCCCCGCGTGATGGGCACGGCTGAGCGGCGCGGCAGGGCGGCGCACGGCGGGGGAACGCCCTTCGTGAGGACGGGTGGCCGTGGCAGAGGGTGATCCGGACACATCCGCCCCCGCGGCGGGCGCCGGGGGCGCCGCCGGAGCCGAGCGTTCCGACGGCGCCGAGCAGGCCGAGCACGCCGCGGACGCGGACGACGCCGAGAACATCGCGCTGCGCATCGAGGAGCTGATCCTCGGCGCGCGGCGGCAGTACACGCCGTTCCAGGCGGCCAGGGCCGCGGGCGTCCCGATGGACCTCGCGTCCCGCTTCTGGCGCGCGATGGGCTTCCCCGACATCGGGCCGGCCAAGGCGCTGACCGAGTCGGACGTGCTGGCCCTGCGGCGGCTCGCCGGCCTGGTCGAGGCGGGCCTGCTGAGCGAGTCGATGGCGATCCAGGTGGCGCGTTCCACCGGGCAGACGACGGCCAGGCTCGCGGACTGGCAGATCGACTCCTTCCTCGAAGGGCTGACCGAGCCGCCGGAACCCGGCATGACCCGCAGCGAGGTCACCTATCCGCTGGTGGAGCTGCTGCTGCCGGAGCTCGAAGAGTTCCTGATCTACGTGTGGCGGCGCCAGCTGGCCGCGGCGAGCGGTCGTGTCGTGCAGGCGCAGGACGACGCCGAGATGGTCGACCGCAGGCTCGCCGTCGGCTTCGCCGACCTCGTCGGGTTCACGCGCCTGACCAGGCGCCTTGAGGAGGAGCAGCTGGGGGAGCTGGTCGAGGCGTTCGAGACGACGGCGGCCGACCAGGTGG
Source organism: Streptomyces marincola (assembly GCF_020410765.1). NCBI lineage: Bacteria > Bacillati > Actinomycetota > Actinomycetes > Kitasatosporales > Streptomycetaceae > Streptomyces > Streptomyces marincola. The sequence continues at coordinate 4,514,304 of NZ_CP084541.1, forward strand.
CCGCGCGGGGCGGGCGGCTGATCAAGACCCTGGGGGACGAGGTGCTGTTCGCGGTGGACGACCCGGGCACCGCGGCCGACATCGGGCTGCGGCTCGTGGAGACGCTGGGGGACGACCCGATGATGCCGGAGCTGCGGGTCGGCATCGCCTTCGGCACGGTCACGACCCGCATGGGCGACGTCTTCGGGAACACGGTGAACCTGGCGAGCCGCCTGACGTCGATAGCGCCGAAGGACATGGTGCTCGTGGACGGCGCCATGCGCGAGGAGCTGACCGCGGCCGGGCTCGCGCCGCACTCGGAGAAGGCGGCCGACAGCGACGGGGGCCGGGCCGCCGCGTACCGGTTCGCGCTCCAGCCGCTGTACCAGCGCCCGGTGCGCGGCCTCGGCATCGTGGAACCCTGGTTGCTGACCCGGCGGGGGTAGGTAGTCTGGCGCGCCATGGAGACTCGCCGGTACGGAGAATGGATCGAGGTCCGGCGCGACGGTCACGTCGCGGAAGTGGTGCTCGACCGGCCGCGGGCGATGAACGCCCTGTCGACCGAGCTGGCCCGGCGCCTGACGGCGGCCTGCGCCGATGTCGCGGCCGACCGTTCGGTGCGCGCGGCGGTGCTGTCGTCGACGCACGAGCGGGCGTTCTGCGCGGGCGCCGATCTCAAGGAGCGCGACGGGCTGAGCGACGCCGAGTTCGGCCGGCACCGCACGGCGCTGCGGGGCGCGTTCACGGCCGTGCTCGACCTGCCCGTGCCCGCGGTCGCCGCGGTGCACGGCTTCGCGCTGGGCGGCGGGTTCGAGCTCGCGCTGTCCTGCGACGTGATCGTCGCCGACCCCACGGCCGTGGTCGCGCTGCCCGAGGTGACCGTCGGGGTGATCCCCGGCGGCGGCGGCACGCAGCTGCTGCCCCGGCGGGTCGGCGCGGCCCGGGCGGCGGAGTTGGTCTTCACGGGGCGGCGCGTTCCGGCCGAGGAGGCGCGGCGGCTCGGGCTCGTGGACGAGCTGACCGAGGAGGGCGGGGCCCGGCAGGCCGCCCTCGACCTGGCGGCGCGCATCGCGCGGAACTCGCCGGTCGGCCTGCGCGCGGCCAAGCGCGCGCTGCGCACCGGGTGGGGGCTGGGCCTTGCGGCCGGGCTCGACGTGGAGGACGCCGCGTGGCGGACCGTCGCGTTCTCACCCGACCGGGCCGAGGGCGTCGCGGCGTTCAACGAGAAGCGCGCGCCCGACTGGCCGGGGGAGTAGGCCCTGGCGGCCCACCCCGCGCCCGGTGTCGGCGCCGGAACGCCGCCCGGCGCCGCGCGCCGCTCCCGCGCGCCGTGAGGCGGCGCTGCGCGCTCGTACGAAAGGGGCAGGGAGTAGTTGAAGGCCCCAAAGCATGTGGAACGCTCCTAGCCTGGGGCGTATGGGTGACGAGAGCCGGCTGCGGGCCGTCGTCGAACTGGCGCAGGGCATGGCGGCGGCCCACGGGCTGCCCGAGGCGGCGCGGGCCGCGGCCGTGGGGGCGAGGGCGGCGCTGGACGGGGCGTTCGCGGCCGTCTCGGTGTGGGAGCGGGAACGGGGCAGGCTGCGGGTCCTGGTCAACACCGGGGAGCCGGCCGAGGGCGAGGAGGAGTTCCCCGCGGACGAGTCGTATCCCGTGCGCGACTTCCCCGAGATGACCGAGGCGCCGCACGCGGAGTGGGCCCGCGGCGGCGCCGGGGCCCGGGTGGAGTCGGCGGCCGGATCGGGCGGCGGGCGCCGCGCCGCCGCGCTGCGCCGCCGCGGGCGCGGCTCGTGCGTGGTCGCGCCGATCGTGCTGCACGGGCGGGCGTGGGGCGAGCTGTACGTCGAGCGGGCCGCGGACGCGGCGGTGTTCGGGCGCGCGGACGCGGAGTTCGCCTCGGTGCTCGCCGCGGTCATCGCGGCCGGGGTGGTCCAGTACGAGCGGCTCGCCGAGGCGCGCCGGCTGGCGTTCACCGATCCGCTCACCGGCCTCGCGAACCGCCGCGCGGTGGACATACGCCTGGAAGAGGCGCTTGAGGAGCACCACGTGAGCGGCGTTCCCGTGAGCCTGGTGGTCTGCGACATCAACGGCCTGAAGCGCGTCAACGACACCTACGGGCACGCGGCGGGCGACCGGCTGCTCGAACGGTTCGGCGCGGTGCTCTCGGTGTGCGGCGCCGAGGTGCCTGGGGCGTTGGCGGCCCGGCTCGGCGGGGACGAGTTCTGCCTGCTCGCGGTCGGGGCCGGCGCGGGCGAGGTGGAACGCGCGGCGCGCGAGATCTGCCGCCGCGCGCTCGGCCTCGGGCTCGGCGAGGGGGTGGCCTGCGGGGTGGCGTCGACGGGCGAGGCGATCGGGGCCCCGCGGTCCGCGCGCCGCCTCTTCCGGCTCGCGGACGCCGCGCAGTACCGGGCGAAGGCCGCGGGCTCCGCGGCGCCCGTGGTCGCGGGCCGGGGCGGCCCGCACGACGAGGTGGTCGCGCTCGCCGACGCGCCCGAGGACGAGGGGCGCGGGCGGCGCAGGTTCAGGGGGCGGGCCGCGGCCCACGCGCCGCGCCCCGGTGATGACGGCTGACGATTCACTGCCTAGGCTTTCTGAATATGTCCATGCAGATCGTGCTGCGCCCGGCCGGCACCACCTTCGACGATGTCATCTCCGTGGCGCGTTCCGGCGCCCGGGTCATCCTGTCCGACGAAGCCCTGACCGCCATGGCGGCGGCCCGGCGGGCCGTCGAGGGGCTGGCCGCCGCGCCCGAGCCCGTGTACGGCGTCTCCACGGGGTTCGGCGCGCTCGCGGTCCGGCACATCGACCCCGGCCTGCGCGAACGCCTCCAGCGCAACATCGTCAGGTCGCACGCCGCCGGGATGGGCCCGTGCGTGGAGCGCGAGGTCGTGCGCGCGTTGATGTTCCTGAGGCTGCGGACGATCGCCACCGGGCACACCGGCGTGCGCCCGGAGGTCGCCGCGACGCTGGCCGCCGTGCTGAACGCGGGCATCACGCCCGTCGTGCCCGAGTACGGCTCCCTGGGGTGCTCGGGCGACCTCGCGCCGCTGGCGCACTGCGCGCTGACCCTCATCGGCGAGGGCGAGGCCGAGGGGCCCGACGGCGCGACCGGGCCGGCCGGGGCGCTGCTCGCCGCGCACGGCATCGAGCCCGTCGCCCTGCGGGAGAAGGAAGGGCTCGCGCTGCTCAACGGCACCGACGGCATGCTCGGCATGCTGATCATGGCCTGTGCCGACTTCGGCCGCCTGCTCACCGCGGCCGACATCACCGCGGCGCTGACCCTGGAGGCGCTGCTCGGCACCGACCGGGTGCTCGCGCCCGGCCTGCACGCCCTGCGCCCGCACCCGGGGCTGGCCGTGAGCGCCGGCAACATGCGGCGCGTGCTCGCGGGGTCAGGACTCACCGGCCACCACCAGGACAGCGCGCCCCGGGTCCAGGACGCCTACTCGGTGCGCTGCGCGCCCCAGGTGGCGGGCGCGGCCAGGGACACCCTCGCGCACGCGCGGACCGTCGCGGAACGCGAACTCGCCGCGGCCGTCGACAACCCGGTGGTCCTGGACGGGCGGGTGGAGTCCAACGGCAACTTCCACGGCGCGCCCCTGGGCTACGTGCTCGACTTCCTGGCCATCGCCGCCGCCGACCTCGGCTCGATCACCGAACGGCGCACCGACCGGCTGCTCGACCGCAACCGCTCGCACGGCCTGCCGCCGTTCCTCGCCGAGGACGCCGGCGTGGACTCGGGGCTCATGATCGCGCACTACACGCAGGCGGCGCTGGTCGGCGAGCTGAAGCGGCTCGCGGTGCCCGCGTCGGTCGACTCGGTCCCGACCTCGGCCATGCAGGAGGACCACGTGTCGATGGGCTGGTCCGCCGCCCGCAAGCTGCGCGCCGCGATGGACGCGCTCGGCCGGGTCGTCGCGGTCGAGCTGTACGCGGCGACGCGGGCCATCGAACTGCGGGCGGGGCTGGCGGAACAGGGGCTGCGGCCGGGGCCCGCGGCCCGCGCGGTGATCGAGGCGGCCCGCGCCGCCGGCGTCGCCGGGGCGGGCCCCGACCGGCGGCCGGCGCCCGACCTGGCGGCGGCGGAGCGGTTCGTGCGGAGCGGCGACCTGGTCCGCGCCGCCGAGTCGGCGGCCGGGCCGCTGGGCTGAGGCGGCGGGGTCGGGGGTGTCTCGGGGCGGCGGCCCGCGGCCGTGTCGTTCCTGGCGGGTGGCGGGTTACTGGTCGGGGTGCGAGTCGGTCTGCGGGTGTTCGAGGGGCATGACGCCCGAGGTTCCCGTGTCGTCGTCCCGCTCGGCGTGCGCGGAGGGCAGCAGCCAGACGAGGCCGAGAACGCAGGCCGCCACGGCACTGCTGATCAGCGGGCGGCGGTCAGGGCGCTGGGGGTGACCGTCCATGGGGAGCGATGTTACGGGCCGGTGCGGGTCGCGGGGAAGGGGTGTCGTCGCGGCGCCTTACCCTCCGGGGCATGAGCGATGAACTGAGCGACGGATTCGGCGACGAGGCCAGGCGCGTCCGCGTCCGGGTGGAGATGGTGCTGGAGATCACCGAGCCCGACGAGCTGATCCGGGCCGCGTGGGCGCGGATCGAGGGCGACACGCTGATGCCCGCGGCGGAGCGGGACCAGGCCGCGCAGGCCGTCTCGCGGGACGAGGCGGAGGCCGTCGCGTACCTGATCGACCCGGTCGACCTGGTCGGTGAGGTACCGGGCGTGGTGCTCGCCCAGGCGTCCTGGAGCAGCGAACGCGTCGACGCGGACGAGGAGGACGGCTGGGAGGACGACGACTTCGACCGGGCCGAGGGCTTCGGCGCCGCCGACGGAGATGACGACGAGGACGACGACCGCTGACCGCTTTGCCCGTTTCGCTCGAACTGGTGATCCGGCCCACGGCTTCACCTAGAGTGGAACCGGCTGCCGCGTCATCACGTTCTCCCTCGTGTGTCCCCAGGGGGACGCGGCAGCGGACGGAGTGTCGATCGGATGAGGGACGGGATGCGGCGCAAGGGCCTGATAGCCACGGCGGCGCTGCTCAGCGGGGTGCTGACTTTGTCGGCATGCAGCGGCGGCGGTGACGACGAGCCTTCCGGCGACCAGGGGGGTGGCAGCGAGCAGTCGGAGGCCGACCGGGCGGCGGAGGACGCGGACACCTCGACCGCTGTGATCTCCATTACCCCGGAGAACGCGGCGGACGGCGTCGGGATCAACGACGACGTGCGGGTCACCGTCGAGGACGGCACGCTCGACGAGGTGGTGATGACGGCCGCGGAGGGCGCCGAGGTGGCCGGCACGATATCCGGGGACGGGACCAGCTGGGCGCCGGACGCCCAGCTGGACCGGGGCACCCGGTACGAGCTCGCGGTCCGGGCCAGCGACGGCGAGGGGCGCGCGGCGCACGAGAGCCGCTCGTTCACCACCGTCTCGCCTGACAGCAGCTTCACCGGCTACTTCACGCCGGAGGACGGCGAGACGGTCGGGGTGGGCATGCCGGTCTCGCTCAACTTCGACAAGCCCATCGAGGACCGCGCCGCGATCGAGGCCGCGGTCGAGATCAACAGCAGCTCCGGCCAGGAGATCGTCGGCCACTGGTTCAGCGACACCAGGCTCGACTTCAGGCCCGAGGACTACTGGCAGGCCAACACCGAGGTCGACGTCTCGCTGAACTTCGACGGCCTCGACGCGGGCGGCGGCATCGTCGGCTGGCAGAACCGCAGCTTCGACTTCACCGTCGGCCGGTCCCAGATCAGCACCGTGGACGCCGAGAGCCACCAGATGGAGGTCGTGCGCGACGGCGAGACGCTGCGCACCATCCCGATATCGGCGGGCAGCGCGGAGAACCCGACGTACAACGGCATCATGGTCATCTCCGAGAAGCTGAAGGAGACCCGGATGAACGGGGCCACCGTCGGCTTCACGGACGACGACGGCGAAGGCGAGTACGACATCCCGGACGTGCCGCACGCGATGCGCCTGTCGACCTCGGGCACGTTCATCCACGGCAACTACTGGGCGGCGGACAGCGTCTTCGGCGGCAGCAACACGAGCCACGGCTGCGTGGGCCTGGCCGATGTCCAGGGCGCGGACGACCCGGAGCAGGACGGCGCCTGGTTCTTCGACCAGTCGCTGCGCGGCGACATCGTCACCGTGATCAACTCGCCCGACCGCGAGATCCAGCCCGACAACGGGCTCAACGGCTGGAACATGAGCTGGGCCGACTGGCAGGCGGGCAGCGCTCTCTGACGCGCCCTCCGCACACGACGCGTCCGGCCACCGAGGCCCGGCCCCCTTCAAGGGGCCGGGCCTCGGTCATGTTTTCGGCCAGATGTGACGAGTGCGGAGCCTCGGCGCCGCCGGGGCCTGCGGGGCCCGACGGGCCGTCGCGCGACGGGAGCGCGGCCGGGAATCTGGCCGGAAGACGGGCAACGGAACAAGAGGTGATTTGCCCAAGCACACAAATCGTCATCGTCCTCCTACGGTTACGAAGTGCGAGCATCTCTTCGAGACGTGGGAGTGACTGTGCACAGGAAGCGAAGAAGGGCCGCGCTGGCCGGAGCCGCGGTCGCGGCCGTGACGGCCGGACTCGCCCTCGGCCCGCCGGCGGGCGCGGCGCCGGGCGACGCGGGGGCGCCCCGGGCCGACGGCGCGGGGAACGAGATCACGCTCATCACCGGCGACCGGGTGCTGCTCGGCGCGGACGGGCAGGTGCTCGGCGTGCGCAGGGCCGACGGCCGGGCGCACGTGCCGTTCTCCGTGACCGCGGGCGAGGACGGCACGTTCGTCGTCCCCTCCGACGCCGAGCCGCTGATCGAGCGGGGCGTGGTCGACCGCCGGCTGTTCGACGTGGCGGAGCTGAGCCGGCCCGAGTACCGGCGGCTGGCGGGCGACGGCGTGCCGGTGATCGTCGGGCACGGCGGCGGACGACAGGCGCGGCCGTTCACCGCGGAAGCCCCCGAGGTGCGCGCCGAACTCGACAGCATCGACGCGCGGGCCATGACGTTGGACGCGGAGCAGGCCGCCGACGCGTGGGCCGCGCTGACCGGACCGGGCCCGCGGGCGCGAGCCCAGGGGGTGACGTCCCTCGCCCTCGACGCCGTGCGCCACGCGAGCCTTGACACCAGCGTCCCGCGCATCGGCGCCCCCGAGGCGTGGGCGGCGGGCCTCGACGGCTCAGGAGTGACCATCGCGGTCCTCGACACCGGCATCGACGCGGCGCACCCCGCCTTCGCGGACGGGCAGGTCGTCGCCGAGGCCAACTTCTCGTTCGCCCCGGACCCGGCCGACCGCGACGGCCACGGCACGCACGTGGCCTCCATCGCCGCCGGCACCGGCGGGCCCGAGGGCGTGCACCGCGGCGTGGCACCCGGCGCCGACCTGCTGAACGGCAAGGTGCTCGACGACTACGGGTCCGGCTTCGACTCCGGCATCATCGCCGGGATGGAATGGGCCGTCGAACAGGACGCCGACATCGTCAACATGAGCCTCGGCGGGCCCGACACGCCCGGCGTCGACCCGCTGGAGCAGGCGGTGAACACGCTGACCGCCGAATCCGGCGCGCTGTTCGTCATCGCCGCGGGCAACCACGGACCCGAGCCCGGCACCCTCGGCTCGCCCGGAAGCGCGGACGCCGCCCTCACCGTCGGTTCCGTCGACGACGAGGACCGGCTCGCGGGCTCCTCCTCCGCGGGACCCAGGCTCGGCGACTCCGCGGTGAAGCCCGATCTGACCGCGCCGGGCGTCGACATCGGCGCCGCGGCGGCCGAGGGCAGCCGCGTCGCCGAGCGGGGCACGCCCGTGGCCGAGGGCTACGCGGCCATCTCCGGCACATCCATGGCCTCCCCGCACGTCGCGGGGGCCGCCGCCCTGGTGGCGCAAGCCCGCCCGGAATCGACCGGCGAGCAGATCAAGGCGGCCCTGGTCGCCTCCGCGATACCGGCCGACGGCTTCAGCGCGTTCCGGCAGGGCGCCGGCCGCGTCGACGTGGCGCGCGCCGTCGAGCAGACCGTCCTCGCCGGCGGGCCCCTCGACTTCGGCGCGGCCGAGTGGCCGCACGACGACGGCTCGACGCTGACCGAGGAGCTGACCTGGACCAACCTCGGTGAGCAGGACGTCACCCTCGACCTGTCCCTGACCGGACAGGCCCCCGACGGCTCTCCGGCCCCCGAGGGGATGTTCTCCCTCGACGCGGACACCGTCACCGTCCCGGCCGGCGGCACCGCGTCCGTCACGGCCACGGCCGCGCCCGGCGCGGCGGGCGCGGACGCCGTCGGCGGCTACGGCATGCACGTGGTGGCCACCGGCGACGGCCGGAGCGTCACGACGGCCGGCGGCGTCGAACTGCTCGAAGAGTCCTGGACCGTCACCGCCGAGGCCACCGCGCGGGACGGCGGCGCGCCGGACCGGTGGTCGCTGGACGTGCTCGACCTGGCGACGGGGCAGGCCGAGACCGTGACCGGCGACGCCGGCGACGACACCCGTGCCGTCCGCCTGCCCGCCGACGGCGACTACCTGCTGGTGTCCACCATCGAGGACCAGGATGCCGACGGCCGGGTGACGGACGCCAGCGCCCAGGTCCACCACCTGCCCGGCCTCGACCAGGACACGGCGGTCGCCTTCGACGCCGCCGACGCGCGGCCCGTGGCACCGACCGTGCCCGACGCCCAGGCCGTGCCGTTCATGCTGCGGGTGGACGCCGTCACCGCCAACGGCGCGCGCGTGGGCTGGGACTACGACCCGGAGTTGACCACGCTGCGCACCGCGTTCTCCGGGCCGGACGCCGGGGAGGCCCTCGGCGCGCACCTCGGCGCCGCCTGGACGGCGGGCGAGGACGCCCAGTACCACGTGTCGGCGCGGCAGGCGGGCGCGTTCTTCACCGGCCACGAACGCGCCTACGCCGCCGAGGACTTCGCGGAGGTGACGATCGACCAGGGGGCCACGGCCGAGGGCACCTCGGGGCAACTGGTCGTAGGGAACGAGCACATGTCCTCCTTCGGCCCCCAGCGCGATCTGCCGGCCACGACCACGCTGCACGTGACCGAGGGGGCGTGGGACCACACGCTCTACTTCTCGGGTCCCGGTGAGGGCGGCGGGCTCGGCTTCCCGGCCCACCCGTACGAGGCGGGGGAGAGCTACGCGCACACGGTCAACACGGGGGTCTTCGGTCCCGGACTGCCGGACGAGAGCGCCGCGTACCGCCGCGGTGACGCCCTCGACCTGTTCGTCCCGCTCGCGGACGGCGGCGGCCACACCGGCTACCTCGACGGTGAGGCGGGTTCGACGACCCTCACCCGGGACGGGGAGGTCGTCTTCGAGCTGGACGACCGGCTGCGCGGCTGGACCTACATAGACGTGCCGCCCGGTCAGGCGCGGTACGAGCTGACGACGGAGGTCCGCAGGCAGGACGCCCGGGTGAGCACGGAGATCGACGTGACGTTCGGCTTCACCTCGGGCACGGTGCCCGAGGGCGAACTGGCGGCCCTGCCCACCTCCGTGGTGCGGTTCGCCCCGCCGCTCGCGCCGGACAGCACGGCCGAGGCCGGGGCGGAGCTGGACGTTCCGGTGACCGTCGTCGGCGCGGCGGCCGGCGGCGACTTCCCGCCGCCCGTGGTGGAGGTCTCGTACGACAGCGGGGACACGTGGCAGGAGGCGGCGGTCGCCGACGGGCACGTGCCGGTTCAGAACCCGGCCGCGGGCGGCACCGTTTCGTTCCGTGCCTCGCTCACCGGCCCGGAGGGCAGCACCACGGAGCAGACCGTGATCGACGCCTACCGCGCGACCTGATCTGCCAGGACCGCTGGCCCCGGTGACCGCCGCCGCGCGGCCACCGGGGGGCAGCGCCCGCGGGGCCGGGCACCGTACTGTCCCGGGCGGGGGCCGGCACCGGCCCCCGCCCGGCACCGCGGCGCCACCGCCGCCCGAAGGTACGGAGTGGAGACCACATGACCGTGCGCCCGTTCGAAGGCAACCGGCCCGACCTCGACCCCGGCGCGTGGATCGCGCCGAACGCCACCGTCATCGGCGCCGTCCGCGTCGGCCCCGAGGCCGGCATCTGGTACGGCGCGGTCCTGCGCGGCGACACCGAGCGCATCGAGGTCGGCCCCGGCAGCAACGTGCAGGACGGCTGCGTGCTGCACGCCGACCCCGGCTCCCCCGCGGTCGTCGGGGCGGGCGTGTCCATCGGGCACCGCGCCGTCGTGCACGGCTGCACCGTCGAGGACGACGTGCTGATCGGCATGGGTGCCGTCCTGCTCAACGGCGCCCACGTGGGCCGGGGTTCACTGATCGCGGCCGGCACCGTCCTGCTCGGGGGCACCAGGGTGCCGCCGGGTTCACTCGTCGCCGGGGTGCCGGGCAAGGTCCGCAGGCAGCTGTCCGCCGAGGAGACCGACGACATCCGCCGCAACGCCGCCCACTACCGTGAACTGGCCCGCCGCCACGCCCGGACGGAGTCCTGACCATGGATCTGCTCGACCACCGCGCCGCGATACTCCCCGAGGACGCCGACCGCGCCCTCCTCCTGGCCCGCCTGCACGACCCGCGCGACGGCGGTCCGTCCGTCGCGGTCGTCCGCGACGGGCGGTTCGCCGACCTGACCCCCATCACGCCCACCGTCGCGCACGTGCTGGACCACCCCGCCCCCGCCGCGTTCGCCGCCGAGGCACCCGCCACGCGGACCTGGCCCGTCGACGAGGTCCTGCACGCGACCCTCACCGGCCGCCGCGACGTCCCCCACCTCCTCGCCCCCTGCGACATACAGGTGCTCAAGGCGTGCGGCGTGACGTTCGTGCGCAGCATGATCGAACGGGTCATCGAGGAACGCGCCGCGGGCGACCGCGCGGGCGCCGCCGCGATCCGCGCCCGGGTGCGTGAGGTCATCGGCGGGCACATCGGGGAACTGGTGCCGGGCTCCCCGGCCGCCGCCCGCGCCAAGGAGGTGCTGATCGCCGAGGGGCTGTGGTCCCAGTACCTGGAGGTCGGCATCGGCCCCGACGCCGAGGTCTTCACCAAGGCCCCGGTGCTCTCCGCCGTCGGGCTCGGCGCCGACGTCGGCATCTGGAGCCGCTCCACCTGGAACAATCCCGAGCCGGAACTGGTCCTCGCCGTCGACTCCCGCGGCCGGGCCGTCGGCGCCACGCTCGGCAACGACGTCAACCTGCGCGACGTCGAGGGCCGCAGCGCCCTGCTGCTCGGCAAGGCCAAGGACAACAACGCCTCGTGCGCCATCGGCCCGTTCATCCGGCTGTTCGACGACGCGTTCACGATCGACGACGCCCGCGCGCTCGACATCTCCCTGACCGTCACGGGCGACGGCGGGTTCCGTCTCGAAAGCGTCAGCTCGCTCAGCGAGATCAGCCGCGACCCGCTCGACCTGGTGGCGCAGGTCACCGGGCCACTGCACCGGTACCCGGACGGGCTGATGCTGTTCACCGGCACGATGTTCGCGCCCACCCAGGACCGCGACGCGCCCGGCGAGGGCTTCACCCACCACCCCGGGGACGTGGTGCGGATCTCGGCGCCGCGCCTTGGCAGCCTCGTGAACACCGTCGCGCACAGCGAGCAGGCGCCGCCCTGGACGTTCGGCATCCGCGCGCTCATGGGCAACCTCGCGCGGCGCGGACTGCTCTGAACCCGGCCGCCCGCGGCCACCACCCTCCCGCCCCCGCGCAGGTCTGACGGCCATTCAGCCCAAACTCCGTTATTTCCGCTGGTCCCGGGGAACCTGTGCGGGGGCCGTCGATGACGAGGCGTCGACGATGAGGTGAGGGAGCGGCTGCATGGTGGTGCTGGTGATCGCCCATCTCGGCGTCGCCGCGCTGGTGCCGTTCCTGGCGCCGCGCCTGCGGCGCCTGGTGTGGCTGGTGGCGGCCCTGCCGCCGCTCGCCACGGTGGTGTGGGCGCTCTACCGGGCCGGGCAGGTGCTCGACGGCGAGCCCGTGACCGAGAGCCTGCCCTGGGCGCCCGCGCTCGACCTGCGGCTCGACACCGTGCTCGACCCGCTGTCGCTGCTGATGGTGCTGGTCGTCAGCGGCATCGGCGCGCTCGTCCTCGCCTACGGCGCCCACTACTACCGGGAGCGGGAAGCGGGCCGCGAGGCCGGCTGGCTCCTCGTCTTCGCCGGCGTGATGCTCGGCCTCGTCGTCGCCGACCACCTGCTGCTGCTCTACACCTTCTGGGAACTGACCACCGTCGTCTCGTTCCTGCTCATCGCGGGCCGCAACCCGGGCACGGAACGCCGCCGCGCCGCGGAACAGGCCCTGCTGACGACGGTGCTCGGCGGCCTGGCGATGCTCCTCGGGCTGGTCATGCTCGGCCAGGCGGGCGGCACCTACCGGCTCTCGGAACTCCTCGCCGACCCGCCGGACGGCGGCTGGGTGCCGGTCGCGCTGGTCCTCGTGCTGGTCGGCGCGTTCACCAAGTCGGCGCAGGTGCCGTTCCACTCCTGGCTCCCCGTGGCGATGGTCGCCCCGACCCCGGTCAGCGCCTACCTGCACGCCGCGGCCATGGTCAAGGCCGGCGTCTACCTGGTGGCGCGGCTCGCGCCCGGCTTCGCCGAGGTCGCGCCCTGGCGCCCGCTCGTCCTGGCGTTCGGCCTCGCGACGATGGTGATCGGCGCGTGGCGCGCGCTGCGCGAGAAGGACCTCAAACGCGTCCTCGCCTGGAGCACCATCAGCGAACTCGGCATGCTCGTCGCCCTGCTGGGCGCGGGCACGAGGACCGCCGCGCTCGCCGGCGCGGTCATGCTGCTGGCGCACGCGCTGTTCAAGTCGAGCCTGTTCATGGTGACCGGCGTCATCGAGCACCAGACCGGCACCCGCGACCTGCGCAAACTCTCCCGGCTCGGCGCGCGCCTGCCCGCCGTGTGCGCCGTCGCCGCGCTCTCCGCCGGCTCCATGGCCGGCCTGCCGCCCCTGCTCGGCTTCATCGGCGAGGAGGCCAGGTACGAGGCGTTCCTCCACGGCGGAGTGGCCGGGGTGCCGTGGACGCCGCTCGCGCTGTTCGCGGGCTCGGTGCTGACCGTCGCCCTCTCCGCCCGCTACCTGTGGGGCGCGTTCGCGGCCAAGCCGGGGCTGCCCGACACGCCGGCGCCCCGCCCGGCGGCGGCGTTCCTCGCGCCCGCGGCCGTCCCGGCCGCGCTCGGCGCCGCGTTCGGCCTGCTGCCGGCCGTCACCGAGGGCCTGACCGGCCCGTACGCCGACGCCTACTCGGTGCCCGAGGGCGACAAGCCGTACCACCTCTCGCTGTGGCACGGCCTGACCTGGGTGCTTGCCCTGTCGGTGCTGACCGTGCTGCTCGGGCTCGCGCTGCACCTCGGCCGCCGCGCCGTGGTGTCCTTCAGGTCCCGGCTGCCGCGGCTGCCCGACGCGCAGGGCGGCTACCGGGCCGCGATCCGCGGCCTCGGCTCGTTCGCCATCGCCTTCACGCGCGTCACCCAGGTCGGTTCGCTGCCGTTCTACCTGACCGTGGTCCTCTCCACGGTCGTCCTGCTCTCGCTGGGGTCGCTGCTGTCCGGCGCCTCGCCCACGGGGCACGTCGAGCTGTGGCGGTCCTGGGTCGAACTGGTGCCCGCCGTCGTCGTGCTCGGCGCGGCGATCGCCGCCACGCTCATCCGGGACCGCCTGGCCGCCGTGCTGCTCACCGGCGCCGTCGGCTACGGCGTGGCCTGCCTGTTCGTGGCGCGGGACGCGCTCGACCTGGCCCTGACCCAGTTCCTCGTCGAATCGCTCACCCTGGTCGTCATCGTCCTCGTGCTCCGCCGGCTGCCGCCGCGCTTCACCCCGGAGGGGCAGGCGACCAGCGGACGCTGGGTGCGCCTGGTGGTCTCGCTGGCCACGGGAACGCTGGTCGCCGTGTTCTCGCTCGTCGCCACGCAGGCGCGCGACGACACCTCGGAAGCCCCCGACTACGCCAGCCACCTGGAGGAGACCGGCAGCAAGAACCCCGTCAACGCGATCATCGTCGACTTCCGGGCCCTCGACACCCTCGGGGAGATCGCCGTGCTCCTGGTCACCGCCATCGGCGTGGTGAGCCTGGTCCGCGTGTGGGGCGGAGAGGACGTGGAGCCGGGCCAGGCGGCTCCCGTCGCGGGCCCGCAGGAGCCGCCCGCCCACCAGCGGGACGAGCGGGCGGAACGTTCGCCCGCCGCCCGCTGGGACCAGCCGCGCCAGCAGTGGCTGCCGGGCGTGACCGAACGGCCGGGCACGGAACGCTCCGTGGTGATGGAGGTCCTCACCCGGGTGCTGTTCGCCTCGATCCTCGCCTTCTCCGTCTTCCTGCTGTTCTACGGCCACTACGGGCCCGGCGGCGGCTTCGCCGGCGGGCTGGTCGCCGGGCAGGCGTTCGTGCTGCGCTACCTGGTCGGCGGACGCACCGACCTGGGGCTCGCCGCGCCGATCGACCCCGGGATCGTGGCGGGCGGCGGCCTCGCGCTGGCCGCGGGCGCCGGCCTCGTGCCGCTCGCCTTCGGCAGCGAGCCGCTCTCCGCGACGCTCTGGCTGCACGTCAGCACGTCCATCGGTTTCGACATCGGCGTGTACGTGCTCGTCGTCGGTGTGATCCTCAAGCTGCTTTCCGCCGCGGAGGGAGCGCGCGCCTGATGAGAAGCATCGACCTGACCATGGCCGTGGTGGTGGGGGGCCTGTTCGCCACCGGCGTCCACCTCATGCTCCAGCGGTCGCTGACCCGTATCCTGCTCGGCTTCATCCTCCTCGGCCACGGCACCAACCTGCTGCTGCTCACCACCGGCGGCGCCGACCCGCTGCCGCAGGCCATGGCACTGACCGCCATCGTCATCACCTTCGGCGTCACCACCTTCCTGCTGGCGCTCGCCTACCGGTCCTGGCGGCTCTCGGGACACGACGAGGTCCGCGACGACATCGAGGACCGCCGCATCGGGGACGTGCGCGAACGGGCCGACATCGAGCCCACCGCCGACACCGGCGACGAGGACGACGAGGACGACGAGGGCTGGGACGACTTCGCCGGGCGGGGACGGGCCGCGCCCGGCGGCCGGCGGGGGGAGGACGCGGGATGATGACGTGGCTGATCGCACTGCCCGTGATGCTGCCGATCCTCGCGGCCGGCGTCTCCCTCGGCCTCTCGCGGCACGGGCGGGCCCAGCGGCTGCTGACGGTGCTCGTCCTGACGGGCGTGTTCGTCGACGCCGTGCTGCTGCTCGTGGCCGTCGACCGGGACGGCCGCGCCGAGGTCGCGTTCGGCGGCTGGGCGCCCACCCTGGGCATCACCCTGGTCGCCGACCTGCTCTCCGCGCTGTTCCTCTCGGTGTCCGCGCTCGTCGCGCTCGCCGTGCTGATCTTCGCGATCGGGCAGGGCACCCCCGACCGCGCCGGCACCGGCATCGTGCCGTTCCACCCCGCGTACCTGCTGCTCGTGGCCGGGATCGCGCTGGCGTTCCTCTCGGGCGACCTGTTCAACCTGTTCGTCGCGTTCGAGGTGATGCTCGCCTCGTCCTACGTGCTGATCACGCTGAACGCCGGGGCCACGCGCGTGCGCGCCGGGATGACGTACACGATGACCAGCCTCATGTCCTCGCTGCTGTTCCTGACGGCCATCGCCCTCATCTACGCCGCCACCGGCACCGTCAACCTCGGCGAACTCGCCGAGCGCACCGCGGAACTCGACGCGGGCGTGCGCTCGGCGCTCGGCGCGTTCCTGCTCGTGGTCTTCGCCATCAAGGCGGCCGTCGTCCCCCTGCACTTCTGGCTGCCCGACGGCTACCCCACGGCGCCCGCCCCGATCACCGCGGTCTTCGCCGCGCTGCTCACCAAGGTCGGCGTCTACGCGATGCTGCGCACCCAGACCCAGCTGTTCCCGCGCGACGACACGTGGTGGCTGGTGGCCGCCGCCGCCGTGCTGACGATGCTGGTCGGCATCCTCGGCGCCATCGCGCAGGACGACATCAACCGGCTGCTGTCGTTCGCCCTCGTGAGCCACATCGGGTTCATGCTGATGGGGATCGCGCTGTTCGACGCCGAGGGCTTCACCGGCACGATCCTGTACATTATCCACCACATCGTCGTGCAGGCCGGCCTGTTCCTCGTCACCGGTCTCGTCGTGGCCAGGACGGGCACCGCGGCGCTGCACCGCCTGGAATCCCACGACCCGCGGGAGCCGGGACCCGTGCCGGGCGTCCAGGGGAACGAGGGCACGCCGCCGGTGGTCACCGCGCTGTTCCTGCTGCCCGCGCTGAGCATGGCGGGGATCCCGCCGTTCTCCGGCTTCATCGCCAAGTTCGCCCTGCTGCGCGCGGCCGTCGCCGACGGCGGCGCCGCCGCCTGGCTGATGTCCGCCGCCGCGCTGGTCACCAGCCTGCTCACCCTCTACGCGATGATCCGGGTGTGGCGCGCGGTGTCCGCGCCCGTCATCGCCCCGGCCGGCCGGCCCAGCCTCACCCTCGTGGCCACCGCGGGCATCGTGCTCGTCGGCCTGGCCATCGCGGCGGGCGCCGGGCCGCTCGCCGACCTGAGCGAACGCGCCGCCCACGACCTGCTCGCCCGCTGAGGAGGCACCATGAAGCTGCGCACCGTGCTCAAGCCGCTGTGGCTGTGGCTGCTGTGGATCATGCTCTGGGGATCGGTCAGCGCGGTCGTGCTGATCGGCGGACTCGTCGTCGCCATCGGCGTCACCGCCGCCTTCCGGATGCCCGCGGTCAGGCTCGGCGTCACCGTGCGCCCGCTGCGGCTGATCGGCGGCGTGTGGCACATGCTCACCGACCTCGTGACCTCCGCGTCGTCCGTCGGCTGGGCGGCGATCCGCCACGGCAGACGCGTGCCGGCCGCGGTCATGGAGGTGCCCATCGCCGAGGACAGCGACCTGCTCATCGCGGGCACCGTGTTCCTCACCGCCATGAGCCCGGGCAGCCTCGTCCTGGAGATCGACCGCGAACGGCGCCTGCTGTACGTGCACGGGCTGCCCGCCGGTTCCCCCGCCGCCGCCGAACGGCTGCGCCGTTCCGTGCAACGCGCCGAACGCGTCACCGCGTCCGTACTGAAGGAGGCACCCAAGTGAACGTGGTCTTCACCGTCACCCTGGCGCTGCTCGCGGCCTCCGCGCTGCTCGTGCTGCCGCGCCTGCTGCGCGGGCCCGGCGTGCTCGACCGCATCGTGTCGCTCGACGTCCTGGTCACCCTCATCGTCTGCGCCCTCGCGGTGAACGTCGCCGCCAACGACGCGGGCCTGTCCGTTCCGCTGCTGCTCGTGCTCGTGCTGCTCGGATTCATCGGCTCGGTGACCGCCGCGCACCTCGTGGAGGAGCGGGAGGACATCAGGTGACCGTGCTCATCGACACGGTGTCGGCGGTGCTGCTGCTGACCGGCGCCGTCTTCTGCCTGCTCACCGGCGTCGGCGTGCTGCGGTTCCCCGACGCCATCTGCCGCCTGCACGCCGCCGCCAAGGCCCAGACGCTCGGCGTGCTGCTCATCGCCCTCGGCACCGCGATGCAGGTGCCCGCCAAGTACAGCTGGGCGCTGCTGCTCGTCGCCGGGTTCCAGCTCATCACCGTGCCCGTGACCGGGCAGGTCGTCGGCCGCACCGCCTACCGCACCGGCGGCGCGCACCGGCCCGGCCTCGTCGTGGACCAACTCGCCGACCGGCTCGCCGCCGACGAGGAGTACGTCAGGGGCGGCGGCACCCTCCCTGGGCACCGGGGGCAGGACCCGGAGCGCTAGCTTTCGGGCCCGGCCGGTGCCGCGCCGGCTTGCCCGGCGGTCGCCGCCAGCCGGTCGAGCGCGGCCTGCTCGGGGCTGCCGGGCTCCGCGGTGTACGTCACGAACTGGCGGTGCGCTGGGCCCGGCAGGAGCAGCGACACGTAGTTCAACGTGAGCGGCCCCACCAGCGGGTGCCGGAACGACTTGCGGCCGATGCCGGGGCCCCGCACGTCGTGCCGCGCCCACAGCGCGCGGAACTCCGCGCTGCTCGCCATCAGTTCCTCCACCAGCCCTCGCGTGTCCGGGTCGTCGGGGTCCCGGCCGGTGGCGCCGCGGAGCTGGGCGATGCCGTACAGAGCCATCAACTCCCAGTCCCCGTAGAGTTCGCGCGCCCGCGGATCGCGGAACGCGTACCAGACCAGGTTGCGGTGCCGCGGCGGCAGGGCGGCGAAGTCCGTGAACAGGGCCGCCGCCATCGGATTCCACGCCAGCACGTCGAGGCGGCCGTTGAGCACGTAGGCGGGTACCGGGCCGATGGCCGCGAGCAGCGTCCGCACCGCGGGGTCCACGCGGGGCTCGGCCCGGCGGCGCGCGGGCGCGTGCGCCGCGCGCGCCAGCAGGTACATGTGGTCGCGCTCGTCGTCGTCCAGGCGCAGGGCCCGGGCCAGGCCGTCCAGCACGGACGGCGAGGGGTGCCCGCCGCGCCCCTGCTCGATCCGCATGTAGTAGTCGGGGCTGATGCCGGCCAGCTGCGCGACCTCCGCGCGCCGCAGCCCGGGCGAACGCCGCCGCCCGCCGCCGGGCAGCCCGACATCACCCGGCAGCAGCCGGTCGCGGCGGGAGCGCAGGAACACCGCCAGGTCACGCGTTGCCATGTCCCGAGTCTGCCCCGCCGCGCGGGCGCCGCGCCCCGGTGAGCCTGGCCCTGGGAGGGCTAGTAAAAACCGGGTACTGGCCGCTGCCCCCGCGGGCCCCGATGATCCCCTCTGGGCGGGCAGGACCGCGCCCGGGCCGCGGCGGCCCGGGGCGGCGTCCCGCGGGAGGAGGCACGACATGCGGTATCGCAGGCTGGGCGAGCACGGTCCGCGGGTGTCGGTACTCGGCTTCGGCGCCATGTCGCTGACGACCGGCATCTACGACGACGTGACGGCAGAGGACGCGCGGACCGCGCTGCTGGCCGCGCTCGACACGGGAACGACGTTCGTCGACACCGCCGACATCTACGGCGGCGACGGCGAGAGCGAACGGACGATCGGCCGGGTGCTCGGTGCCCGCCGCGACGAGATCGTGCTGGCCACCAAGTTCGGTGGCGACCAGGACGCCGGAGGCCGCCTGGTGCCGGGCCTCGGCAGGCCCGCGTACGTGCGCGACGCCATCGACGCCAGCCTGCGGCGGCTGCGCACCGACCACGTCGACCTCTACTACCTGCACCGCCTCGACCCGACCACCCCTGTCGAGGACACGGTCGGCGCGCTGGCCGGACTGGTCGAGGCGGGCAAGATCCGGCACATCGGGCTGTCCGAGGTGTCACCGGCCACGCTGCGCCGCGCCCACGCCGTGCACCCGGTCACCGCGCTCCAGACCGAGTACTCGCTGTTCCACCGGGACCCGGAGGACGAACTGCTCGCGGTCTGCGCCGAACTCGGCGTCGGCTTCGTCGCCTACAGCCCGCTGGGCCGTGGGCTCCTCGGCGGGGGCGTGCGCGGCGTGGCGGACCTCGGGCCGCGCGACTGGCGCCACACCAACCCGCGCTTCCAGTCGGGGAACATCGACCACAACGTGACGCTCGTCGGCACGCTGGCCGATCTGGCCGCCGCGCACGGCATCGGCACCGCGCAGCTCGCGCTCGCGTGGCTCCTGCACCGCGGCGCCTTCCCGATTCCCGGCACGCGCCGGGCCGCGAACGTGCGCGCGAACGCCGAGGCAGCCGAACTCCGGCTGCCGACCGGTGTCTTCGACGAGTTGGAGAGCCTGCTGCCGCGCGGCGCGGCGGCCGGGGAACGCGCCGACGAGAGGTACCTGGCGGGCGTCGACACCGGCGCCTGAGGCACCGCAGAATGGAGGGCGCCGGCCGCCGGGCGACGGGAGGAACGGGTCGTGCTGCACGTCTTCGACATGGACGGCACGCTGCTGCACGGCACCACGGCCGGCCTCGAGATCGCCCGCCGGAGCGGCACCCTCGCCGAGCTTGTCGCGCTCGAAGGGCGGTTCGCGGCCGGTGAGCTGGACACGCGCGGCTTCGCCGCCGCCATCCACGCCCTGTGGACCGGTCTCACCCCCGCCGTCGTCGCCGCCGCGTTCGCCGGGGCGCCGTGGCTGTCCGGCATCCCCGAGGTGTGCGCGGACATCCGCCGCCGCGGCGAGCGTTCCGTGGTGATCACCATGTCGCCCGACTTCTTCGCCCGGCTGCTGCTGCCCCTGGGCTTCGACGAGGTGGTCGCCTCGCGGTTCCCCGAGCCGCCGTTCGCCGCGCCGCTCGACCCGGCGCACATCCTGACCCCTCGGGACAAGGTGCGCGTCGTCGGGGAACTGCGCGCCCGCCACGGCCTGTCCGCGGAGCAGTGCGTGGCCTACGGCGACTCCCGGTCCGACGCGCCGCTGTTCAGGAGCCTGCGCCACACCGTGGCCGTCAACGCCGACGAACACCTCGCCGGACTCGCCGCCCTGAGCTACCGCGGACCGAGCCTCACCGAGGCGTACGCCGTGGCGCGCACGCTCCTGCCGGGGCGCGACGCGCCCGCGGCGGGCGCCCCGCGTGCGCATCCGTGAGCCGCGTTCAGCGACGGTGCGCGTGAGGCTGCCCCCACACAACCCTCACGCGCCGTTCCCCCGCACCTCGCTCGCCGTACAAGAATGGGTGCGGACCGTGTTGTTGTTCCCCGAATGGTGGTGAGACGTAGGGTGAGGCTCCACCGCGACGTCATTCCCCGCCAGGATCGTGGCGGCCCGTCAGTACCACCGTGCACAGACGGGCAGGTTCTCCGATGGATCTCACCAGACGCCGCCTCCTCGGCGGCGCCGGCGCCGGGACGGCGGCGCTCGGCCTCTTCGCCGCCGGTTTCAGCAACGGTTCCGCCTGGGCCAGCCCTCGTTTCCCCGACGACCCCTTCCGCCTCGGCGTGGCCTCGGGCGACCCGCACCCCGACGGCGTCGTCCTGTGGACGCGCCTGGCTCCCGACCCGCTCGCCGTCGACGGCAGGGGAGGCATGCCAGAGCGGCGCGTCCCCGTGCAGTGGCAGGTGGCCCGCGACGAGCGTTTCCGGCACGTCGTCCGCCGGGGCACCAGCCACGCCGTGCCCGAGCTCGGCCACTCCGTCCACGTCGAGGTCCAGGGTCTGGCTCCCGGCCGCGTCTACTACTACCGGTTCCGCGTCGCGGGCGAGTTCAGCCCCACCGGCCGCACCCGCACCGCGCCCTCCCCTCGCGGCGACGGGCGCGGCGCGCAGGTGTCGTTCGCGTTCGCCTCCTGCCAGTGCTGGTACGAGGGCTTCTACACGGCCTACCGGCACATGGCCGACGAGGACCTCGACTTCGTCGTGCACCTCGGCGACTACCAGTACGAGTACGGTGTCGGCGCGACCGCGGGTGTGCGCGGCATGGAACTGGACGCCTCGTTCCTGCGCGAGACCCTCACCCTGCCCGAGTACCGCAACCGGCTCGCCCTCACCAAGCTCGACGCCGACCTCCAGGCCGCCCACCAGGCCTTCCCCTGGGTCCTCACGTGGGACGACCACGAGGTCGAGAACAACTGGGCGGGCGACATCGCGGCCGTCGACAGCGACGGCTTCCCCGACGCGGACCCGGCCAGCTTCAGGGCCCGCAAGGCCGCCGCCTTCCAGGCGTACTACGAGCACCTGCCGCTGCGCCTGCCGCAGCGGCCCGAGGGCCCGAGGGCGCGCATGTACCGGCGGCTGCCGTTCGGCCGCGTGCTCGACCTGCACGTGCTCGACTCCCGCTCCTACCGCGACGACCAGGCGTGCGGCGACGGCACCAAGCCGGGCTGCGACACCGAACGCCGCGACCCCGCGCGCACGATGCTCGGTGCCGAGCAGGAGCGGTGGCTGCTCGACGGCGCCGCGCGGTCCGGCGCCACGTGGAACGTGCTCGCCAACCAGACCCTCATCGCCCAGGTCGACCAGGATCCCGACCCCGACATCCTCTCCTCCGGACTCGACATGTGGGACGGCTACACCGCTGCCCGCGACCGGTTGCTGACCGGCCTGCACCGGCGCGGCGCCGCGAACCCTGTCGTTCTGACCGGTGACATCCACCGCAGCGTCGTCGCCGACCTCAAGCTCGACTTCGACGACGAGCGGTCGCCTGTCGTCGCGACCGAGTTCGCCGGCACCTCGATCAGCTCGGGCCGGGACGGCGCCGCCATGGACCAGGTCGGCCGCAACTGGCTCACGGAGGGCGTCAACCCGCACTTGAAGTGGCACAACGCGCAGCGCGGCTACACCGTTCTGCGCGCGACCCGGCGCGAACTGCGCGCGGACTACCGGATCGTGCCGTACGTCACCACCCCCGGCGCACCCGTCGAGACGGCCGCCCGCTTCATCGTCGAACCCGGGCGCCCCGGCGCGCAGTTCGCCTGACCTCCGCGCCACCACCCGCGGGGTGCGCGGACCGCGCGCCCCCCGCCGCCCCGCGGGCACGTGGATGGATCACGGCCGGACGTTGCCCGTACGGTGGGATCGTGACCCTAGTGACGGCCGGCAGGCCACGCCTCGGCGTAATGTTCGATCGGGACCAACCTCCGGAAGACCTCGCGCACTTCGCCGCCGCGGTGGAGGAGCAGGGCGCCGACGACCTGTGGGTCGTCGAGGACCTGTCCTGGGGCGGCTCGATCGCCTCGGCGGCGCTCGCGCTCGCCGCGACCTCGCGCCTGCGCGTGGGCATCGGCATCGCGCCCGCGCCGTTGCGCAACCCCGCGCTGCTCGCCATGGAACTGGCCACGCTGGCCCGCGTGTTCCCCGGCCGCCTGGTGGCCGGGATCGGCCACGGCGTGCCCGAGTGGATGGCCAGGGTCGGCGCCGCGCCCGCGAGTCCGCTCACCCTGCTTGAGGAGACGGTGACCACCGTGCGCACCCTCCTCGCCGGTGAGGAGGCCGAGGTGGACGGGCGGGCCGTCCAGGTGCGGGGCGTGCGTCTTGTCCACCCGCCGGCCGAGCCGCCGCCCGTGGTGACCGGGGTGGTGCGCCCGCGCTCCCTGCGGCTGTCGGGCCGGGTGGCCGACGGCACCATCCTCGCCGAGGGGCAGGGCCCCCGGCACATCGCCGCGGCGCTGCCCCACCTCACGGGCGGCAGGGAGGCGGCGGCGGTCAGCGGCCCGCACGAGCTGATCGTGTTCACGCACCTGAACGTGCCGGCCGACCCGGAGCTGACCGGGCCCGTTCTGGCCGAGCAGGCGGGCTGGCTCGGCATCCCGGCCGATGAGGCGTTCCTCGCGGCGGGTGATCCCGACACGGCCGCGGCGCGCATTCACGAGTTGTGGCACGCGGGGGCGTCCACCGTCGTCCTGCGGCCGGTCGGCCCCGACCCGCTCGGCCAGACGGCCGCCGCGCTGGCCGCTGCCGCCCGGCTGCCCGGCGGCGTCTGGACCGGTGGGCAGGAGGCGCCGGCCCCGTGACGGCGTGACCGTTCCGGCGCGGTGGCGGCGCGACCGCTTCGGCCCCGTGACGGCGCGACCGTTCCGGCGCGGGGCACGCCGGCCCGTTCCGCCGTCGCGCGCGGGGCGTGAACGCGCCTGGCCGCGCCGCCCGTTCACGCCCCGCAGGCGCCGGCCCACCGCCGTCCGGCCCCCGTGGCCGGGCGGCGGTTTCGCGCCGGGCGGAACGCCGCGCGGTGCCCGTTCCGCCCGGCTGCTCCTAACCTGGGCGGGTGAGCAGCCACCACGCGCCGAACGAAACCCGCGTCGTCGTCCCGCTGCGTCCGGCCGCCCGCCGGGCGCGGCGCACCCCACCGGAGGACCGTGCCGCCCAGCCCTCCGCCCCCGGCCCGGCCGGGCGCCCGGAGCGCGAGTGGCCCAGGGAGCCTTTGTTCCGGCACGCCGTGGGCGGCGTGCTGCGCCGCAGGCGCCTGGCGCAGCGGCGCACGCTCAAAGACGTGGCCGACGCCGCGCGCATCTCCATGCCCTATCTCTCGGAGCTGGAGCGCGGGCGCAAGGAGGCGTCCTCCGAGGTCCTGGCCGCCGCGGCGCGCGCCCTCGGCCTCGGCCTGGCCGACCTCCTCGCCCTGGTGCACGACGAGGTGGCGGGCCAGGCGGCCGGCCTCCGCGCCGCGGACGACGGCCGGGCCACCTCCGTGACCGGCCGGCCCCGCGCCGGGCGCCCGGCCGGGACGCACCGCGCGGCCCCGCCCGACGCGCTGCTCCTGGCAGCCGCCTGACCCGGAACCGTTTGACTCGGTACCGTCTGGCCCGGCGCCGCCCGGCGGGCCGCCTGACTCGGTCCGCCTGGCCCGGCGCCGCCTGGCCCGGCACGGCGCCGTCTGGCCCGGCGCAGCCCGGCCGCGCCTGACCCGGCGGGCCGCCCGGCACCGCCCGACCGGCGGGCCGCCCGGCCCCGCCTGACCGGCCCCGCCCATCTGGCCCGGCGCAGCCCGGCCCGGCATCGCCTGGCCCGGCACGGCGCCGTCTGGCCCGGCGCAGCCCGGCATCGCCTGGCCCGGTGGGCCGGCCGGCGCCGCCCGACCGGCGGGCCGCCCGGCCCCGCGCGGGTCAGGCGAGGCCCGCCGGCAGCCGCCGGCTCAGCACCTCGTCGGCGAGGCCGTAGGCCACGGCCTCGTGCGCGGTGAACACCTTGTCCCGGTCCATGTCCGCGCGCAGCGCCGCGACGTCGTGGTGCGTGTGCCGGGACAGCACCTCCTCCACCTGCCCGCGGATGCGCACCATCTCCCGTGCCTGGACGGCCAGATCGGAGACCGTGCCCTGCTGCCCGCCGCTCGCGGGCTGGCCGAGGAGGACCCGCGCGTGTTCCAGGACGACCCGCCGCCCCGGCTCGCCGCCCGCCAGCAGCACCGCCGCGGCCCGGGCCGCCTGGCCGACGCAGTAGGTGGAGATGGGGGCGCGGACGAACGTCATCGTGTCGTAGATGGCCATGAGCGAGGTGAACGAGCCGCCGGGCGAGTTGATGTAGAGGGAGATCTCGCGGTCGGGGGCGGCCGACTCCAGGTGCAGCAGCTGGGCGATGACCACGCCCGCGACACCGTCGTCGATCTCCGTGCCGAGGAAGATGACGCGCTCCGAGAGGAGCCTGCTGTAGATGTCGTAGGCGCGTTCGCCGTGCGGGGTGCGTTCGATGACGGTCGGGATCGTGTACTGGCCCATGTCAGAACCCCGCCTTCCGCTGCCCCGCGTCCGGCCTGATGTCGGCGAGCGACTCGACGACGCGGTCGACCATGCCGTACTCCCTGGCCTGCTCCGCCGTGAACCACCGGTCGCGGTCGCCGTCCCGGGAGATGGTCTCCTGGGTCTGGCCGGTGTGCTCGGCGGTGATGCGTTCGATCGTGAGCTTGGTGAACTCCAGGTTCTCCGCCTGGATCGCGATGTCGGCCGTGGCTCCCCCGATGCCGGCGGACGGCTGGTGCATCATGATCCGCGTGTTGGGCAGCGCGTACCGCTTGCCGCGCGTGCCCACGGTGAGCAGGAACTGGCCCATGCTGGCGGCGAATCCCATGGCCAGCGTCGCGACATCGTTGGGGATCAGGCGCATCGTGTCGTGGATCGCGAGCCCGGCCGCCACCGAGCCCCCCGGGCTGTTGATGCACAGGATGATGTCGGCGCGCGGGTTCTCGGCGGAGAGCAGCAGCAGCTGGGCGCACACGCGGTTGGCGGAGACCTCGTCGACCTGCGTGCCCAGGAACACGATGCGCTGCGTCAGCAGTTGGGCGGCGAGGTGGTCGTCGAAGCGCGTCGCGGGTGTGTCGCCCTCGGCCGCCCGGGGCGCGGCGGCCGGATCGAGCCCGGTGAGAAGTGCTGGCATCGGTCCTCCTGTCGGGTGCGCGGCCGGTGCGCCGCGTTCCCCCACTGTGCGGCCGGCCCCCGGCGCGGCGGGCGCGGTTCGGCCCGCGGCAGATTCGCCGAGGGCCGAGCCGCCCTCCTACCGGCCGCCCGCCGCGGGCGCGAGGCGGGTCCGCACCGCGGTGCCGGCGCACGCGATCACGGCGAGGCCGCCGACGGCGGTTTGCCAGGAGAGGGGTTCGCGCAGGAGGAGCGCGGCCCAGCAGATGCTCAGCACGGGCTGGACCAGCTGTATCTGGCTGACCCGCGCCATCGGGCCGATGGCAAGCCCCCGGTACCAGGCGAAGAACCCGAGGTACATGCTCACCACGGCGAGGTAGGCGAACGCGGCCCACTCGGCCGCCGTCGCGGCCGGGGGATGGCGCGCCACCGCCGCGGCGGTGAGGGCGATCGTCAGCGGCGCGGAGAGGACGAGCGCCCACGAAATGGTCTGCCAGGCGCCGAGTTCGCGCGCGAGGAGCCCGCCTTCCGCGTAGCCGGCCCCGGCCGCGAGAACGGCGCCGAGCAGCAGTAGGTCGGCCCCGTGCACGCCGCCGCCGCTGCCCTGGGACAGGGCGAACGCGACGGCGGCGACCGCCCCGGCGGCGGCCGTCGCCCAGAACGACCGCGGGGGCCGTTCCCGCCCGCGCAGGACCGCGAGGACGGCGGTCGCGGCCGGCAGGAGCGCGATCACCACGGCGCCGTGGCCGGCCGACGCGGTGGTCAGCGCGTAGGAGGTGAGCAGCGGGAAGCCGATGACGACGCCCCCGGCGACGAGCGCGAGGCGGGCCCACTGGGCGCCCCTGGGCAGGCGCTGCCTCGTGATGGCCAGGGCCGCGGCGGCGAGCAGCGCGGCGACCACCGCGCGGCCCGCGCCGGTGAACAGCGGGGACAGGCCGCCGTCGGCGGTGGCCGCGCGGGTGAACGGGACGGTGAAGGAGAACGCGGCGACCCCGAGCAGCCCCCAGAGCAGACCGGCCCGGGACGGGGATAGCGCAGAAGCCTTGGCGTGAGTAGCGCTACTCTGTACTGTCATGGCCAACGGTAGCAGTGCGCGCATCGTCGCGGCACTGGAAGAGTGGATCGGGACGGCGGCCCCGGGCGCGCGGCTGCCGTCGACGCGTGCGCTGGTCGAGCGGTACGCGGCGAGCCCGGTCACGGTGCAGAAAGCGCTGCGGACCCTGGCCGCGCAGGGGTTGGTGGAGAGCAGGCCGGGCGTGGGCACGTTCGTCCGCGCCATCCGCGTCGCCCGGGCCAACGACTACGGCTGGCAGACCGCGGCCCTGGGGTCGCCGCGCCACCGCGCGCCTGGACTCCCCACGTCGTTGCGCACCACGCCCAACGACGTGATCGCGCTCCACTCCGGCTACCCGGACCGCGAGTTGCTGCCGGAACGGCTGGTGCGGGCCGCGTTCGCCCGCGCGGCCCGCGGCGACGCGGTCGTCGGCCGGCCGCCGGCCGCGGGACTGCCCGAGTTGCAGGCGTGGTTCGCCGCCGAACTCGGCGCCATGACGCCCGCAGGGCTCGCGCCTCCCGCGTCCGGCGACGTCGTCGTCCTCCCCGGCAGCCAGAGCGGGCTGAGCACCGCGTTCCGCGCGCTCGTCGGCGCCGGCCGGCCGCTGCTCGTGGAGTCGCCGACGTACTGGGGCGCGATCCTCGCCGCCGCGCAGACGGGCGTGCGGCTCGTGCCCGTGCCCAGCGGACCGCGGGGGCCGGACGCGGACGAGCTGGCGCGGGCGTTCGAGGAGAGCGGCGCGCGCGCGTTCTACGCCCAGCCGAACTTCGCGAACCCCACCGGTGCCAGCTGGCCGCCCGACCTGGCCCGGCGGGTCCTCGCCACGGTGCGCGCGTACGGGGCGTTCCTGATCGAGGACGACTGGGCGCACGACTTCGGCATCGACGCGGACCCGATGCCGCTCGCCGCCCTGGACGACGGCGGGCACGTCATCCACCTGCGGTCCCTGACCAAAAGCGTCTCACCGGCCGTCCGCATCGCCGGCCTCGTCGCCCGGGGGCCGGCCCGCGAACGCGTCCTGGCCGCGGCGCAGGCCGAGTCCATGTACGTCAGCGGCATGCTCCAAGCCGTCGCGCTCGACATCGTCACCCAGCCCGCCTGGCGCACCCACCTGCGCGGCCTGCGCCGCCAACTCGCCGCGCGCCGTGACCTCCTGGCCGGCGCGCTCCGTGAGCACGCGCCGGCCGCCCGGCTCGAATCCCTGCCCGCGGGCGGGCTGAACCTGTGGGTGCGGCTGCCCGACAGCACCGACCTGCCGCGCCTCGTCAGGGACTGCGAGGACGCGGGCGTCGTCATCGGCCCTGGCGACGAGTGGTTCCCCGCCGAACCCGCAGGCGCCTACGTCCGGCTCACCTACTCGGGTCCGCACCCGGGCGCCCTCCCCGACGGCGCCCGGGTCCTCGGCCGCGCCCTCGCCCGGCAGCACGGGACCACCACCCCGCCCGGCCCCTGAACCACGGGCCCGGGCGGGGCCGTTCGCCGCCCGGGCGCATGGTGAGGCAGGCTGACGCCATGGACGACCTGATCACGCGGGCCACATCAGGGGACGAACGCCGCAGAGGGCGCGCGGTCGCCGTCCTGCCCGTGCGGAGCTTCGAGCAGCACGGCGAGCGGCTGCCGCTGACCACCGACACCCTGATCGCCTGCATGATCGCCCGACGCATCGCGGACGACCACGGCCTGTTCCTGCTGCCGCCCGTCACGGTCTCCTGCTCCCACGAGCACGCGCCTCTGGCGGGCACGGTCAGCATCAGCGCGCCCACGCTGTACGCCGTGGTCGACGACATCTGGCGGTCCCTCGACGCGTCCGGCGTTCCCGGCCTGCTGATCGTCAACGGCCATGGCGGCAACTACGTGCTCTCCAACCTCGTTCAGGAGCTCAACGTCGGCGGCCCTCGCGTCGCGCTCTTCCCCGCCCCGGAGGACCGGCGCCGGGCCAGGGCCGACGCCGTGTTGACGAGCAGTGCCGAGGAGGACATGCACGGCGGGGAGTTCGAGGTCTCGCTGCTCCTGCACGGGGCACCGGACGCCGTCGGCGCGGGCATCGCCGCGGACGACCACTCGGCTCCCGACCGGACCCACCTGCTCACCGTCGGCGTGGCCGGCTACACGCCCCACGGAATCATCGGCCGCCCCTCCCTGGCCACCGCGGCCAAGGGCAGAGCCCTGCTCGACAGTCTCTCCTCCTCGGCGCGCGCCCACCTGGCCCTGATCGACGGGCGTTACGCAGCGGGGGAGGGGACGCGTTCCGGTGCGGACGGCGCTCCGTGAACGGGCGCGCGGGCGGCCCGCGCGTCGTCGAACCAGTCCGAACAGCGACAGGAGCGGAAACGGGGGACCGGCCCCGCGCCGCTCCGGAAGGCAGGTACCGCATGCGATGGACCGTCCACGGCGAACGCACCGTGCACGACACGCCCTGGGTGCGGCTGCGGTCGCTCGACGTGACGCGGCCGGACGGCGTCCGCGCCGGCTACGACATCGTGCGGCTGCGGGATCTCGCCGTCGTCGCCGCGGTGGCGGGCGGGGAGCGCGTTCTCATGATGTGGCGGCACCGCTTCGTCACGGACACCTGGGCCTGGGAGCTGCCCATGGGCCTGGTCGAGGACGGCGAGAGCCCGGCGGATGCGGCGGCCCGCGAGCTGCTGGAGGAGACGGGCCATCGCGCCGGAACGCTCCGGGAGCTGGTCTACGCGCAACCGGCGGCCGGTATCACGGACACGCAGCACTTCGTGTTCCGCACCGACGACGCGCGGCTCATCGGCGCGCCGACGGAGCGCAACGAGTCGGACCGCCTGGAGTGGATCGCGTTGGCCGACCTGCCGGGCATGATCGAACGCCGGGAGATCGTCAGCAGCGCGACCCTGGTGGGGGTCATGGCCCTCCTCCTCGCGCGGTTGCGCTGAGCGAGCACGGAGATGAGGAGCGTGATCACCCGTGGCGGGCGGCGGCCGGGACGCTGCTGACCGGCGACGGCACGGCGGCGTTCGACGACCTCCCGGCGTCCGGGCGGCCGTCGCGCCCGCCCGACGCGGTCGCCGACGGTCAGGTCCGCTCAGCCCTCAGGCCCGCGCCACGCCCACCGGGCAGGACAGGCCCGTGCCGCCGAGGCCGCAGTAGCCGGCCGGGTTCTTGTCCAGGTACTGCTGGTGGTAGTCCTCGGCCGGGTAGAAGGGGTGGGCGTCCGCGGCGAGGAACTCGGTGGTGATCTCGCCGTAGCCGGAGTCGGTCAGCACCCGCTGGTAGGCCGCGCGGGAGGCGTCGGCCGCCGCCTCCTGGGCGGGGGAGTGGGTGATGATCGCGGAACGGTACTGGGTGCCGACGTCGTTCCCCTGGCGGTAGCCCTGGGTCGGGTCGTGCGACTCCCAGAACACCTTCAGCAGGTCGGTGTACGAGACCTTCTCCGGGTCGAAGACGACACGGACCGTCTCGGTGTGGCCGGTCATGCCGGAGCACACCTCCTCGTACGTGGGGTTCCGCGTGATACCGCCCTGGTAGCCGACGAGCGTCGTCCAGACGCCCTCGGTCTGCCAGAAGCGCCGCTCGGCGCCCCAGAAGCAGCCGAGCGCGAAGTCGGCCACCTCGTAGCCGTCCGGGTAGGGGCCCTGGAGGGCCGTGCCGAGGACGGTGTGCCGCTCAGGGACGTGGAACGGCAGCTCGTTCCGGCCGGGGAGTGCCTCCTCCGGGGCGGGCATGCGGGTCTTGAAGGCGTACATCATGATGGGTCTTCCTTCGGTCACTGCCGGGCGATGGCCATGGCGCGGTAGGCGGCGTACTGCCCGGCCGGGTTCTCGCCGTCCACCCAGGGGATCGCTCCTACATAACCGTCGATCGCCCGTACCTGTTCCGCCGCCTCCGGGTACCGCTCGGCCCGGACCAGGAAACACAGCAGCAAATGGCGCACGTGCGGCTCCACGGGGTGAGCGGGGCGCACGCCGTTCACCGCGAACTGCGCCGCCTCGATGGCGTCCGCGACGACCGCGCCCTGGTACATGCTGGGCGACAGCTGCACGTCGGGCAGGTGGTCGTAGACCGCGAACAGCGGCAGGGCCGGGAGCAGGCTGCCGCTGGGCGCGTCCGCCGCGGCGGCCGTCGCGAAGGCGTCCGCGTCCGCCCGTGATCCGTGCCACTTCTCGGACAGGTAGGGCAGCGCCGCGAGGTGCGCTCCCATGTGCGCGGGGTCGCGCTGGGTGATCTGCGCCCACAGCGCGTCGAAGTCCGGCCTGCGGTAGCTCAGCCCGCGGGCGATGAACAGCTCCGTGATGTACGGAACGGGGTCGTCGGGGGCCAGCCGGGCGGCCTCGCCGCACACCGTCCTCGCCTCCTCCAGGATGATGCGGTACTCGGCGGCGGCCGGGTCGGCCATGGCCTGCCACACCAGGAACTGGGCGTACACCTGCGCGCCGCCCGCGTCGTTCGGCTGCTCGGCGCGCCACCTGCGCAGCCAGCCGGCGTCCTGCCCGCCCGGCTGCTCGCCCGCCGCGCGCCATGCGGCGAGTTCCATGGCGGCGGCGCCGGCCAGCGACTGCACGCGCTGCCAGCGCTGCTCGCTGTCGTCGGTGAGCGCGAGGAGCTGCCCCGCCGGGCGCCAGTCCTGCGTGCGCTGCGTCTCTTCGAGCGCGTCCACCAGCGCGTCGTCGGGCCCCGGCAGCCTGATGTCGAGCTGTTCGACGGGGACGAGACCGCCGGCCGTCGCGGAGGCGCCGTCCTTGCTCAGGGACACCTGGTCGGGGGAGCGCTCGCCGGGCCCGGTTCGCGTCTGCGCGTTTGCCGCGGCGCGTTCGAACTCCTCGCGCTCCCTGCGGCGGCGCAGCAGGGGGAGGACGACGACGCCGAAGACGGCGACCAGGGCGATCAGCAGGAACAAGGCTTCCATGGTGGCTCGGCTCCCCCTCGTTCGGGCTCGTACGGGCACGTCCTGCCCGGTCTGCGGCTGGTCCCGTGTGTGCACACCTTATGCGGCCCGTGGCGGCGTGCCCGATTCGGCGACCGCTCCACCGTACGGCCCACTACCGTGGGACCATGAACGAGCAGCACACGCGGCGGCACTTCGAGACCGCCGCCATCCACGCCGGGCAGGAGCCCGACGCGGTCACGGGCGCGGTCGTCCCGCCCGTCCACCTGTCGTCCACGTTCAAGCAGGACGGCGTCGGCGGGCTGCGGGGCGGATACGAGTACAGCCGCTCCGCGAACCCGACCCGCACCGCCCTGGAGGACAACCTCGCGGCCATCGAGGGCGGGCGGCGAGCGCTCGCGTTCGCCTCGGGACTGGCCGCGGAGGACTGCCTGCTGCGCACGGTGCTGAAGCCGGGCGACCACCTGCTGATCCCGAACGACGCGTACGGCGGCACGTTCCGCCTCATCGCGAAGGTCGTGGAGCGGTGGGGCGTCGCGTGGTCGGTCGCGGACACCGGCGACGCCGAGTCGGTGCGCGCCGGGCTGCGGCCCGAGACGAAGCTGGTGTGGGTGGAGACGCCGTCCAACCCGCTGCTCGGCATCACGGACATCGCCGTGGTCGCCGACATCGCCAGGGCGGCGGGGGCCAGGCTCGTCGTCGACAACACGTTCGCCAGCCCCTACCTCCAGCAGCCGCTCGCGCTCGGGGCCGACGTGGTCGTGCACTCCACGACCAAGTATTTGGGCGGGCACTCCGACGTGGTGGGCGGCGCGCTGGTCACCTCGGACGCGGCGCTCGGCGAGGAGCTGGCGTTCCACCAGAACGCCATGGGCGCCATCGCGGGCCCCTTCGACGCGTGGCTGGTGGCGCGCGGCATCAAGACGCTCGCGGTGCGCATGGACCGGCACGGGCAGAACGCGGGGCGGATCGCCGAGTTCCTCACCGCGCACCCCAAGGTGGTCCAGGTGTACTACCCGGGGCTGCCCACGCACCCGGGGCACGAGATCGCCGCGAAGCAGATGAGGGGCTTCGGCGGAATGGTGTCGTTCCGGGTGGCGGGCGGCGAGGCGGCGGCGGTCGAGGTGTGCGACCGGGCGCGGCTGTTCACGCTGGCCGAGTCGCTCGGCGGGGTCGAGTCGCTGATCGAGCACCCGGGTCGGATGACGCACGCCTCCGTCGCGGGGTCGGCGCTCGAAGTGCCCGCGGACCTGGTGCGTCTCTCGGTCGGCATCGAGGCCGTGGACGACCTGCTGGCCGACCTCGGCCGCGCCCTGGGCTGAGGGCTCAGCCTCCTTCGGCCGTCCCCCGCGCGCCGGGAACGCCGGCCTGGAGGCGGGTGACGGACGCGTTGAAGCGGGTGAGGAGCGCGCAGAAGCCGGCGCGCTCCTCGTCGGTCCAGTCGGCCGTCAGCACCTCGACGAGCCGGCGGCGCGAGGCGCGCACCTCGGCCAGCCGCCGCGCGCCGAGCGGTGAGAGCGCGAGGACGACGGCGCGGCCGTCGGCCGGGTCGGCGGCGCGGGCGACGAGGCCGGAGTCGACCAGCGGGGCGACCTGTCGGGTGACGGTCGAGGAGTCGATGCCCAGGCCGGCGGCCAGGGCCTTGACCCCGGCGGGGCCCTCGTCGTCGAGCCTGCTGAGGAGCAGGTAGGCGGCGCGGTCCATCGAGTCGCGGGCCGCGCCGAGGCCGCCGAGGCGGGTCTGCTCCGCGCGGCGGGCGAACACGGCCACCTCGTGCTGGAGCGCGTCGAGCACCGGGCCGTCAGGCAGGTGGTCGGTCGTGGGTTCGGTCGTCATGTCCTGGCGGTGTGGGGTCGGGGGCAGTGGGGGGGCGCGTGGCGTCGGTGGCCACAGCGTACGACGCCGGCCGCGCGGGTGGGCCCGCACGGCCGATTCCGCGCCCGGCGCCGGGGACGCGGTCCCGCGGCGTCCCGGCGGGCCTGCCAGACTTGCCGGCATGTCCGCTTCCCCGCCGCCGGGCCTGAGCGACGTGCTCGCCGCGCAGAAGACCTTGACCGGAATCACCCGTGTGACGGCGGTGGAGGGCAGCCGTCACCTCAGCCGCATGGTCGGTGCGCCGGTGCGGCTGAAGTGCGAGAACCTGCAACGCACGGGCTCGTTCAAACTCCGCGGCGCCTACACGAGGATCGCGAACCTCGGCCCCGCCGAACGCGCCCGCGGCGTCGTCGCGGCCAGCGCGGGCAACCACGCGCAGGGCGTGGCGCTCGCCGCCGAGCTGCTGGGGGTGCGGTCGACGGTCTTCATGCCGGCGGGCGCCCCGCTGCCGAAGGTCGCCGCGACCCGCGAGTACGGCGCCGAGGTGCGCACGCACGGGCAGGTGGTGGACGAGACGCTGGCGGCGGCGCAGGAGTTCGCCGAGACCACGGGGGCCGTGCTCATCCACCCCTTCGACCATCCGGACGTGGTGGCGGGCCAGGGAACGCTGGGGCTGGAGATCCTGGAGCAGTGCCCCGACGTGCGCACGATCGTGGTGGGCGTCGGCGGCGGCGGGCTCGCGGCCGGCGTGGCGCTCGCGGTGAAGGCGACCCGCCCGGACGTGCGGGTCGTGGGGGTGCAGGCGGAGGGTTCCGCGGCGTATCCGCCCTCGCTCGCGGCCGGGCGGCCGGTGGCCCTGCCCGAGGTGTCGACGATGGCCGACGGCATGAAGGTCGGCCGGCCGGGCGACGTGCCGTTCCGCATCATCGCCGACCTGGTCGACGAGGTCCGCACCGTGTCGGAGGACGAGCTCTCGCGCGCGCTGCTGCTGTGCCTGGAACGGGCCAAGCTCGTCGTCGAGCCGGCCGGGGCCAGCCCGGTGGCCGCGCTGCTGAGCGAGCCGGGGGCGTTCGCCGGCGGGCCGGTCGTCGCCGTGCTCTCGGGTGGCAACGTCGATCCTGTGGTCCTCGACCGCAGCCTGCGGCACGGCATGGCGGCGGCGGGGCGCTACCTGTCGCTGCGGCTGCGGGTGCCGGACCGGCCCGGGGTGCTCGCCGGGCTGCTCGGGGAGTTGTCAGTGGCGGATGCCAATGTGCTCGCGGTCAACCACGTCAGGACGGACCCGGGTCTCGGCGTGAGCGAGGCGGAGGTCGAGGTCCAGCTGGAGACGCAGGGCCCGCGGCACTGCGCCGAGGTGAGCAGGAGCCTGGAACGGGCGGGGTACCGCGTCCTGGGGTGAACGGCAGGGCGGCCGGCGCGCGGCACCGAGCGACTCCCGCGGAAAAAGAGTATCGCGATGTATCGCGATAGCCTAGACTGGGGGGCGCCCCGGTGCCGCCGGGGCGTCCCCGAACCCTGCCACCACACTGGGAGACCACATGCCAGGCGCCATCTATGCCGAGGGGCTGGTGAAGACCTTCGGCACCGTCAGGGCGCTGGACGGCGTCGACATCGACGTGCCCGAGGGCACCGTCCTCGGCCTGCTCGGGCCGAACGGCGCGGGTAAGACCACCACCGTGCGTGTCCTCACGACACTCATGCGGCCCGACAGCGGCCGGGCCGAGGTCGCCGGCCTCGACGTGCTGAAGCATCCCAACGCGGTGCGCCGTTCCATCGGGCTCTCCGGCCAGTTCGCGGCCGTCGACGAGTACCTGACCGGCCGGGAGAACCTGGAGATGGTCGGCCGGCTGTACCAGCTCTCCGGGCGCGACGCGAAGCGGCGGGCCGCCGAGCTGCTCGAACGGTTCAACCTCGCGGACGCGGCGGACCGGACCGCCAAGACCTACTCGGGCGGCATGCGCCGCCGCCTCGACCTCGCCGCCGCGCTGGTCGTCAGCCCGCCGGTGATGTTCATGGACGAGCCGACCACGGGCCTCGACCCGCGCAACAGGCAGCAGCTGTGGGACGTCATCAAGGAGCTGGTCGCCGGCGGCACCACCCTGCTGCTGACCACCCAGTACCTGGAGGAGGCCGACCACCTCGCGGACTCCATCGCCGTGGTCGACCACGGCAAGGTCATCGCACGCGGCACGTCCGACGAGCTGAAGACCAGGACGGGCGGCGACGTGGTGGAGGTCGTCGTGCACGACCGGCAGCACCTGGCCGCCACCGAGGAGATCATGCGGCGCCTGGGGGACGGCGACACGGTGCTCGTGGAGCACACCCGCAAGCTGACCGTCCCCGCGGCGGGCGGCGCCAAGCTGCTCGCCGAGATCATCCGCGAACTGGACGGCCGCGGCATCGAGATCGACGACATCGGGCTGCGCCGCCCCACGCTCGACGACGTCTTCATCTCCCTGACCGGCCACGCCGCCGAGGACGAGCCGCCACCCGGCGCGGGCCGGGCAGACAGTACCGCGCGGTCCGCCGCCCCCGCGAAGCACGAGGAGAACCAGTGAGCAGCACCGCCACCTCCCCCGCCGCGCGACCCGCTCCCGGTCCCGGCACCGAGCGGATCACATTCGCCCAGGGCCTGCGGGACTCCATGGTCGTCGCCAGGCGCAACCTGCTGCGCATGCTGCGCATCCCCGAGGTCGTGCTCTTCGGGCTGTTCCAACCGGTCATGTTCGTGGTGCTGTTCTCCTATGTCTTCGGCGGCTCGATCAACGTGCCCGGGGCCGGAACGGACGCGAGCGCCTACCGCGAGCTGCTGATGGGCGGGATCTTCGCCCAGACGGTCGCGTTCGCGACCGCGGGGGCCGCCGCCGGCATCGCCGAGGACATGCAGAAGGGCATCATCGACCGGTTCCGTTCGCTGCCGATGGCGCGCGGCGCCGTCCTCACCGGCCGCACGTTCGCGGACCTGGTGCAGACCGCGATGACCCTGCTGGTGCTCGCGATAGTCGCCCTGCTCGTCGGCTGGCGCGTGCACGAGGGGCTGCTGAACGCCCTGGCGGCGTTCGGTCTGCTGCTGCTGTTCGGTTACTCGTTCGCCTGGGTCGGCGCCCTCATCGGCCTGTCGGTGCGCTCGCCGGAGGCGGCCACGTCCAGCGGCCTGGTGTGGCTGTTCCCGCTGACGTTCATCTCCATCGCGTTCGTCCCCTCGGAGAACATGGTGGGCTGGCTCCAGCCCGTCGCCGAGTGGAACCCGTTCAGCGCGACGGTCCTCGCCGTGCGGGAGCTGTTCGGCAACCTGCCGGCCGGCTACGAGGCGCCGGACGCCTGGCCCATGCAGAACCCGGTGCTCGCCTCCCTGCTCTGCTCGATCGCCATCATCCTGGTCTTCCGCACCCTCGCCGTGCGCAAGTACCGGCTGGCCTCGGGCTGAGACCGGCGCTGTCCCGGCGCTGTCCCGGCGCCGTCCCGGCGCCGTCCCGGCATTGCGGCCCCGGCCCCACCGGCCGGTGGCCGCGGCTTCCCCGATTCGCGCCCGCCATGCGTCCCGCATGCAACGATTCGACCAAATCCCGCGTGATACAGGGTGGGTTGGGGCATGCGTCCGGACGACCAACGGGGAGGAACGCGAATGCCGCACGCGGGTACGGAGCTGCACGAACGCCACCGGCCGGAAATCGACGGGCTGCTGGCACGCGCCGTCGACGAGGAGGTGCGCCGTTCCGAGGGGCGCGTCGACGGCGAACGGCTGCTGCGCCGGGCACGGGAAGGGCTCGCGGACATCCTGCGCCCGGCGCAGGAGGAGTACGAGGCGTACGCGCGGGCCGAGGCGGAGAACGCGCCCGGCCGCCTGGCCGACCGCTTCACCGCCCGGACCGTCGGCGGGCCGGCCGGCGCGGCCGGCGCCGCCGCGCTGGCCACGCTGCTGCTGGTGGGCAGCCTCGACGGCTCGGCCGCGACGGCCTTCACCGACGCGGCGATCGTCGCGGTCGCCGCCCTGCTCGGCTTCGTGATCCAGGCCGTCGTCGCCCACCTGTGGTCCGCCGAGCGGAACGCGGGCGAGAACCACCAGCCGGGCGGCGTCGAGCAGCTGCGGCTCGCGTGGCGTTCCGCGGTCGAGGTGCGCGGCATCCGCCCCTACCTCGAACAGCAGCGGGCCATCGCCCCGCGCCGCGACCCGCTGCGCGACCGGCGCGAGGCGCGCCCCCGGCAGCGCTCCCGGGAGCGCGGTGGCGCGGCCCGCGCCGGCGCGGTGCTGACCCGATCCTTCGCCCGGCTGCCCGAGCCGGGGCACCCGTTCATCGGCCGGCGCAGCCAGCTGACGCAGATCACCCAGTGGGTCAACCGGGACCGCGCCAGGACCGAGACCCGCCCCACCGTGGTCGTGCTGCACGGGGCGTCGGGCTCCGGGCGCACGATGCTGGCCAGGTGGGCGGCGCACGAGCTGCGCGAGCTGTTCCGCGGCGCCTGCCTGGTGGATCTGCGGGGGCAGAGCGAGGACCCCCTGCGCACCCGCGACGCGCTGCTGCACCTGATGAACCGCCTCGGAGCGCCCCGCGAGCAACTCCTGTTCCGCGACGGCGCGCGCCAGGACGCCGACGGCGCGCACCTGCGCCGGCTCGCCGAGCGCTACCACCAGCACCTCGCGGACCTGCCCGTCGTGATCATCCTGGACGACGCGACCGACGCCGAGCAGGTGCGCACGCTGGTGCCCGCCCGTTCCGCCTCCCTGGTCCTGGTCACCGCGGCGCAGCCGCTCGACCTCGGCCCCGACCTGCCCGCCTCCGTCCACCATCTGCCGCTCGGCCCGCTCGACGAGGCCGCGGCCGAGGAACTGCTGCGCGCCTCGGCCACCGACGCCGCCGCCGACGCCGCGCCCTACGACGAGCAGGCCTGGCGGGCCGTCACCGAACTGTGCGAGGGCCGCCCCCTGCTGCTCCGCATGGTGGGCTCCGCGCTCGAAACCCGCGACCCGGCCCGCCTCGCCGCGGACCTGGCCGCCCGCGGCGCGCCGGACGCGGCCGACCCGGCCGAGCGCGCGCTGCGCCTGCGCTACAGCGACCAGCCCGAGGCCACCCGCACCCTGCTGCGCCGCCTCGCGCTCGCCGGCCGCGCCAGCCTCGGCGCGCGCGCCGCCGCCGCGCTGCTCGGCGTCGACGAGGACGAGGCCGCGCGCCGGCTCGGCGAACTGACCCGCGCCGGGCTGCTGCACCACGTGCGGGGCGACCGCTACCGCCTGCACGAGCTGGTGCGCCGCTTCGCGCGGGCCCGCCTGCACGAGGAGGAGAGCGACGCGGAGCGCTCGGCGGCCCAGGAGCGGCTGATCCGCAGCTACGCGGAGCTGGCGGACACCGTGATCCGCCTGGTGGACGGCAGGACGTCCACCCGCGCCGACCTGCTGCCCGCGGCGGCCGGCGGGCACGGCTTCACCTCGCTCGACGCCGCGCTGCGCTGGCTGGACGAGGAGACCAGCTTCATCACCGCCACCCTCAGGCACGCCGACGAACGCGTCGACCGCGAGGCCGTCGCGCACCTGCTCGGCGCGCTGTGCGACTACTGCCTCCTGCGCGGCGACCTGTACCGGCTCGGCGAGCTCAACGAGCTGACGCAGGCCATCGACCAGGGCCTGCTGGCCCGGTCCGTCCAGTGGCGCACCGGCGTCGCCGCCCGGCAGCTCGGCGATCTCGACAAGGCGCGGTCCACACTGACCTCCGTGGTGACGCTGTACCAGCGGGCGCGGCACGAGGCGGGCACCGCGCGCGCCCTGCGCGACCTCGGTATCACGCTGCACCAGCAGGGCCGGCTCGCCGAGGCGGGCGACCGGTTGCGGGAGGCGCTGGACCTCCAGGAGGGGCAGGCGCTGCGGGGCGACCGGGCCTGGACGCTGCACGCCCTGGCGGCCGTGGAACGCGAACGCGGCCGCATCGGCGCCGCCCGCACCATGCTGGGCGAGGCGCTGCGGCTGCACGCGGGCAGCGGCAGTGTGCACGGCGAGGCGTGGACGCGCTTCCAACTGGGCCAGACCCTGCTGCGCGCGGGCGACGTTCCGGCCGCGGAACGGGAGCTGCGCCTGGCGCTCGACCTGTACGAGCGGTCACGCGACGTGCGCGGCGTGGCCTGGGCGGCGACGGAACTCGGCCTGGCCCGGGTGCACGCGGGCGACCCGACCGCGGCCCGTGAGCAGTTGGAGTCCGCGCTGTCCTCGCACCGCGAGACGGAGGACGCCCGCGGCGAGGCGTGGACGCTGTACCACCTGGGGCAGGCCCTTGAGGAGGCGGGCGAGGCCGCCGAGGCGGTGCGGACGCTGGAGCAGGCACGCACGATGTTCAGCCGGATGCGGGACCTGTACGGCCTGGCGTGCGCACGCCACCACTCGGCGCGCGTCACGCGCGACATGCGGGCCGAGGCCACGGGCTCGCTGCGCAACAGCGGGTTCGCCCGGCAGTTGCTGACCGACGCGCGCCGCGACTTCCGACGGGCGGGCGCGGGCCACGGCGAGGCGTGGAGCTGCGTGGAACTCGCGGTGATCGAGGCGGGCAACGAGCGGCCGGGACCGGCGCTCGACCTGGCCGACGAGGCGCTGCGGCTGTTCACCGCGGGATACGGAGAGGGCCCGGACGCCCGCGGCGCGGACTGGGCGCAGCTGCTGCGCTGCACGCTGCTCCCGCTCGCCTCGCCCGGTGGCACTGAGGTCGGGCAGGCGGTGGCGCGGGAGGAACTGGCGCGGCTGCTGCGCGAGGACCACCCGCGGCGCGACCCGCGGCTCACGGACGCGGCGCACAGCTACGCGTTGATGCTGGAGCGCGGCCAGGGCCCGGAGACCGGCTGGACCGCCTGGCGCCTCGGCATGGTGCCCGACCGCGGCGCGAGGGACGTGACCGGCGCGGCCCTCGGGTGACCGACGGCGCCCCGCGGGCGCGGAGCGGCCACCGCCGGGCCGGCCCGGCGGTGGCCGGAACGTATCAGGAGCGCGAGGGCTGGCGCTCGGCGTCGGCCTTGCCCTGCTGCTCCGAGAAGTCGATCTTCCCGAGGTGTTTGCTCATGGACCGCAACAGCACCCAGACGCCCACGCCCAGGATGGCGAACACGATGAAGCCCAGAACACCGGGTGTCACCGTGTATTCGTTCAGCTCCTCGGCGAGGGGCAGCAACTCACTCATGCGTCAATTCTCCCGGATGCCCGCGAACAGGTCGGACTCGGGTAGTGAGGTGTCCACCCGTGAGCGGGCCAGCTCGTAGTCCTCGGTCGGCCAGATCTCCTGCTGAAGTTCGATCGGTACCCGGAACCAGCCCCCGTCCGGGTCGATCTGCGTCGCGTGCGCGATCAGCGCCTTGTCCCGCACAGGGAAGAACTCCCCGCACGGCACGCGCGTGGTCAGCTGCCGCTCGGGCACGTCCATCTCGTCCCAGCGCTCCAGCCACTCCGCGTACGGCGATTCGAGGCCGCGGGCGAGCATGGCCTCGTGCAGGGCGAGCGTGCGCGGCCGGTTGAACCCCTGGTTGTAGTACAGCTTCAGCGGCTGCCAGGGCTCCCCCGCGTCCGGATAGCGCTCCGGATCGCCCGCCGCCTCGAACGCGGCCATCGAGACCTTGTGGGTCATGATGTGGTCGGGGTGCGGGTAGCCGCCGTTCTCGTCGTACGTGGTCATCACGTGCGGGCGGAACGAGCGGACCAGCCGCACCAGCGGCTCGGTGGCCGTCTCCAGGTCCTGGAGCGCGAAGCAGCCCTCGGGCAGCGGCGGCAGCGGGTCGCCCTCGGGCAGCCCCGAGTCGACGAACCCGAGCCACTCCTGCTTGACGCCCAGGATCTCCCGGGCCTCCGCCATCTCCCGGGCGCGCACCTCGTGGATGTGCGCTTCGAGGTACGGATCGCCCTGGAGCTTCGGATTCAGGATGGAGCCCCGCTCGCCGCCCGTGCAGGTGGCGACGAGCACGTCGACGCCCTCGGAGACGTATTTGGCCATGGTCGCGGCGCCCTTGCTCGACTCGTCGTCCGGATGGGCGTGAACGGCCATGAGGCGCAGCTGCTCGGTCAACGGTGTTTCCTCGTCGTCTGGTGGTCGGTGCTCGGGGTCCGGCTCATCCCTTCTATAGTGACTGATGGACCGGCCGGGCTGTTCCCGTTTTCCCTCGCCCGCGGTCCCCGCCGCAAGGACCCGTCTCACCCGAGGACCGACCGTCATGGCTGATGTGCGCGCAAGGACCCCAGAGGGCCGGTACGGCCGGTCCGGGGCCGCCGACGCCCGCACGGACCGGCGGTTGCGCGTGGCCGGCGCGGTGCTCGGCGCCCTGCTGCTCGGATTCGTCGCGTGGGCCGGAGTGTCCTACATCGGCGAGCAGAAGGTGACGGCCGAGCTGACCGGGTTCCAGGTCGTCTCGGACGAGCGGATCGACGTCAACCTCCAGGTGCGCAAGCCTGCGGACAGTGACGGCGTCTGTACCGTGCGCGCCCAGGCCGACGACGGCCTCGAAGTCGGACGCGCGGACTTCACGTTCGAGGACGAGGGCGACAGCACGCACCGAACGGTCACGCTGCGCACCACCGCCCGGGCCACGTCCGCGGAGCTGATGGGCTGCTCAGAGGCCCGGACGGACGCCGGCGCGACATCCTGAGGGTTTGCGTACGGCAGCGGAGGGTAATCCTTCCGGACATCGACCGGCATTGTTAGAGTCGATATTTCGATTGAACCACCGCCCGCCCAGGAGCGCAGATGTCCGGGACGGGCCTTCGTTTTTATCAGTGCACCCCAGCCCGCTTACATCCCGAAGGAGCACCTGTGACGCAGACCAGCGACACTGTCACCTGGCTGACCCAGGAGGCGTATGACCAGCTCAAGGCGGAGCTGGATCACCTGTCGGGTCCCGCCCGTACCGAGATCGCGAAGAAGATCGAGCAGGCGCGGGAAGAGGGGGACCTGAAGGAGAACGCCGGGTATCACGCGGCCAAGGAGGAGCAGGGGAAGATGGAGGCGCGCGTGCGCCAGCTGACCCAGCTCCTGGAGAGTGCGCGGGTCGGTGAGGCCCCCGCGGACACCGGCGTGGTGGCCCCCGGCATGGTCGTCACGATCGCTTTCGACGGGGATCCGGACGACACGATGACGTTCCTGCTCGCCTCCCGCGAGTTCGCGACCTCGGACATCGAGACGTACTCCCCGCAGTCGCCGCTGGGCAGCGGCGTGAACGGCAAGAAGGTCGGCGAGGACGCGGAGTACGAGTTGCCCAACGGCAGCACCGCGCGCGTCAAGGTGCTCCAGGCCAAGCCCTACCGGGCGGGCTGACCACCGCGCCGCGAGACGTTCGACGGGGCCGGCGGGGGCGGGCCGGGGCGGTGGGGAACCGTCCCGGCGCCGCCGGCCCCGGGGCGGGGGCTCAATCCTTGCGTTGCCGCCTGGTGGTGCGCTTGGGCTGCTGCCGCTGCCCTGCGGGCCGCTGCGCTCGTCCAGGCGCGGCGGGCTGCGCTCGCCGCGCCTCGTCCCCTTCTCCCAACGCGTTCAGGATCGAGGCCAGCAGGCCGCGCAGCCGGTCGTGGGCCGCGTTCTCCTGGCCCACGAGCAGCAGCAGATCCCGCGCCTCGTCCTCGGCGACCTCGTGCTGACCGCGGGCGTGGAGCCCGGAGACGCGCGCGAGCCGCCGTTCCAGCTCCTCCTGCCGGAGCGGGCGGCCGAGGTCCGGCAGCGGGGGAACGGGCGGGGCATCGGCGCCGAGCGGTTCGTGCGGCGACCTTCCCCGCCGCAGCGCCCGGTTCACCTCGATCGAGCGCCGGCGGTCGGCCGGGTCGCGGCCGGCCCCGTACCGCAGCCGCAGCGCGTATCTGAGGTTCTTCATGTCGCCGGGCCAGAACGCGTGGTCCGGTGGATAGGCGGCGGTGGTGCCCTCGAAGATCTCGACGATGTCGCCCAGGAGCCGGATGTCGGGCGCTGCCTCCGCCCGGCGCAGCAGAAGGATGCCGACCCGTCCCCAGTGCTCGGGCCCGATGAACCGGTGATCCACGGTGACGCCCCTGCCGAGCGGGGACCGCAGCTCGCGGGGGACGAGGTCCGGCTCCCTCTGCCCGACCCTCGCGAACAGCAGCAGCGCGGCCTGGAAGTCGTTGAGCAGGTCGTCGCCGGCCGCCTGGTGGCGGCACCAGTGCAGGCAGGCCAACGCGTACAGGACCCGCACCGAGGTCCCGCTGCCCGACATTCCCGCCTGCCAGAGGGTGCCCGCGTCGGCGAGCGCGCCGCGCCCCAGGACCGCGTCCCGGTCGCCCCGCTTCCGGTACCGGTTCACGCGCGTCGCGACGGACGTATAGGCCCGTTCCAGCCTCCCGGCCGCCATCCCGTGCGCGTCGCTCCGGTCCCGCTCCGGCAAGGCCAGGGGGAGCTCGAAGGGCAGTCGTCGGCGTTTCCCTGATCCGAACATGTCGCACTCCTCCGCGAAGCCGACGGACGCGGTACCGGCCGGAACGGCGGGCCGGCGCCGGGCCCTCCCGGCCATCGTCCGCCTCTTCGCCCGGGTACGGAACCCGTACGGCGCCGCCCCGCGCGGGACGGCGCCGTACCCGGCCGGTGCCGGGTCACCACCACGTGGTGCAGGCGACGTCGGGGTAGTTGCCGGCCTTGCCGCAGGCCCGCATGAGATTGCCCCGGTTGTCGTACGCATCGGTGTAGTTGCTGCCGCCACTGTTGATGGGCGTGGGGTCGAGCTGCTCCCAGGTCCGGCCGCCGTCGAAACTGCGGTCCACCCACACCAGGTCGCCAGGCGAGCCGAAGATCCTGCCCCACGAACACGTTCCGTTGTACCGCAGTTCGATGCCGCGGGAGTGAATCGAGGTGGACGCGACCGTCCTCGGGTTGTCCTGGTTGCAGCCTTCGGCGGCCTGCGCCGCGGTCGAGGGGATCGCGGTGAGCATGGCTCCGGCGAGCCCTGCCGCGGCGACGGTTCGGAGAAGGGTCGTGTGAGCACCCATGTCCGCTGTCCTTCCGGTTGTCGCTCGTCCGGCACCGGGCGGTGTGTGCGGTACCCGGCTCCGGTCATCGGGTGACGAGTCCAGCACAGGTGGTCGTGACCGGTCCCGGCCGCCGCCGGACGCACCGGGCGGCCGGGACCGTGGGCGCCCGGCGCGGGTGGACGCGGTGACGTGCCGCGCGCACCGCTCCGCT
The DNA here is from genome assembly GCF_020410765.1 of Streptomyces marincola. Classification (NCBI taxonomy): domain Bacteria; kingdom Bacillati; phylum Actinomycetota; class Actinomycetes; order Kitasatosporales; family Streptomycetaceae; genus Streptomyces; species Streptomyces marincola. The sequence goes on from NZ_CP084541.1 coordinate 4,558,753, forward strand.
CCCGGGAGTCGAACGCTGGGCCGGGCGGGCCGGACCGTGCGACGATGCCGGTATGAATCGGCTGGCCGGCTCGCAGTCCCCGTACCTCCTCCAGCACGCGGACAATCCCGTGGACTGGTGGCCATGGGGAGAGCAGGCATTCGACGAGGCGCGGCGGCGGGACGTGCCGGTGCTGCTCAGCGTCGGGTACGCGAGTTGCCACTGGTGCCATGTCATGGCCAGGGAGAGTTTCGAGGACGAGACGGTCGCGGCCTACCTGAACGAGCGCTTCCTGCCGGTCAAGGTGGACCGGGAGGAGCGGCCAGACGTCGACGCGGTCTACATGGAGGCTGTGCAGGCGGCCACCGGGCAGGGCGGCTGGCCGATGACCGTGTTCATGACGGCCGAGGGTGAGCCGTTCTACTTCGGCACCTACTTCCCGAGGGAGCCGCACGCCGGGCTGCCTTCGTTCACGCAGCTCCTCCAGGGCGTCCACGCGGCGTGGACCGAGCGGCGCGGCGAGGTCGCGCAGGTTGCGGCGCGCATCACCGGTGACCTCGCGGAGCGGCGGCTGTCGTACGACGCGCCCGCTCCGCCCGGTGAGGAGGAGCTGGCCCGCGCGGTGCGGGCGTTGGCCGCGGAGTTCGACGAGGTGCACGGCGGGTTCGGCGGCGCGCCGAAGTTCCCGCCCTCGATGGTGATCGAGTTCCTGCTGCGGCACCACGTCCGCACCGGCTCGCGCGAGGCGCTGCGGCTTGCCGAGGAGACCTGCGAGGCGATGGCCCGCGGCGGCATCTACGATCAGCTCGGCGGCGGGTTCGCGCGGTACGCGGTGGACGCCGGGTGGACGGTCCCGCACTTCGAGAAAATGCTCTACGACAATGCGCTGCTCGCCCGCGTGTACACCCACCTGTGGCGGGTCACGGGCTCGGCGTTCGCCCGCCGCATCGCGCTGGAGACGGCGGACTTCCTCGTCACCGAGCTGCGCACGCCCGAGGGCGGGTTCGCGTCCGCGCTCGACGCGGACAGCGAAACCCAGGACGGCGGCGGGCACCAGGAGGGCGCGTTCTACACGTGGACGCCCGAGCAGTTGCGCGACGCCCTCGGCCCGGCGGACGCCCGCCTGGCGGCGGCGGTGTACGCGCCGGGCGACGAGGGAACGCTGCGGCTGCCGGGGCCCGAGGCCCCCGCGGAGCTGCGGGCGCGGCTGGCCGAGGCCCGCGCCCGGCGCCCGCGCCCGGAGCGGGACGACAAGGTCGTCGCGGCCTGGAACGGGCTGGCCGTGGCGGCGCTCGCCGAGGCCGGTGCCTGTTTCGAGCGCGATGACCTGGTGGCGGCGGCGAGGGGCGCGGCGGACCTGCTGGTGGCGGTGCACCTGGGGCCCGACGGCCGCCTGGCGCGCACCTCGCGGGACGGGCGCGCGGGGCAGGGCGCGGGGGTGCTTGAGGATTACGCGGATGTCGCGGAAGGGTTCCTTGCGCTGTACGCGGTGACGGGAACGCGGGCGTGGCTCGACCGGGCCGGCGGGCTGCTCGACGTCGTGCTGGAACGGTTTGCCGGTGCGGGCGGCGAGCTGTTCGACACGGCGGACGACGCCGAGCGGCTGATCCGCCGTCCGCAGGACCCGACGGACGGCGCGACACCGTCCGGCTGGGCCGCGGCGGCCGGCGCGCTGCTGAGCCACGCCGCGTACACCGGCGACGCGCGCTACCGCGTCGCGGCCGAGCGGGCGCTCGGCATCGTGCGGCAACTGGGGCCGCGGGTACCGCGGTTCGCCGGGTGGGGGCTCGCGGTGGCGGAGGCCGCCGTGGACGGACCGCGCGAGGTCGCCGTGGTGGGCGCCCCCGGCGACCCGGCGGCCGACGCGCTGCACGCGGTCGCGCTGCGCGCCGCCGCGCCCGGCGCGGTCGTCGCGCGGGGCGCGCCCGACGACGAGGACCCGGCGCCGCTGCTGGCCGGCCGCCCGCTGCGCGAGGGGCGGGCGACGGCGTACGTGTGCCGCGGGTTCGTCTGCGCGGCGCCGACGACGGACCCGGAGACGCTGGCCGGGCAGCTGGCCTGACCCGCCGCACGGCGCGGCGTTCGCTCACCTGTGCGAAGAAGGCGGTCCGCCGCGGGCCGCCTTTTCCGCGTCCCCCCGGGGGGCGGTTCCGGCCGCGTGAACAGCGGAAAGTCCTTCCTTCCGGTCGAGGGCTATGCCTGTATCGACGAGCGGCGATCGGCTCAGGTCGGCGGTGTCGGGCAGGAGGCCAGGCCGTTACCGGGGTTTCGCCGTTCGGCTCCGGCCGCGGTCGGCCAGCGGTGATACGGACTTGGTAGAAGATGCCGATGTTCTGGTGCTCGATTCCTGAGCGTGCGGCGGGTGCGGGTATTACCCGTGAGTCCACCCCAAGGAGCCGTTCGACCACCGCGTCGTATCCGGTCTCCTCGGCGATCTCCCGGACCGTCATGTGGGACGGGTTTTCCGTGTGCTTGATTGGGCCGCCTGGCAGGGTGCAGGCGGTTGCCCGGTGGTGGGCAAGCAGCATGCGTCTGTCTTCGACGCGCATGGTGTAGGCCGTCGGCCGGGAACTTGTCTGCCTGCCTCCTGTTGGGCTTTGTCCCGGTCCCGGTCCCGGTGGTCCGGGGGGTGGGGTTGCCTTGGTGCGTGTCGTGGGGGGTGGTTTGTGCGGGTTGCTGTGCGGTTGGTCTCGGTTTTCGTGTCGGGTTGTGCTTGTTTTTGGTTTTTCGGGTGTGTCGGTGGCTGGTGGTGGGGTGGGTGGGCCTGCCGGTCGCGAGGTGGGGACGCGCCCTGGATTGTCGGGGTGGCGTCTCGCGACCGGCGGGCTTGTTGTGCGTGCCGTTGCCGTCACGTGTTGCACAGCCGGTCCTTCGCACCACGTACCGCTTCCGGGTGGTGGTTTCGGGTCCGGTTGCCGGGGAGCTGGTCGCCGTCGGCCAGTGGGCGCCGTGGCCGGGGGGACTGTCCCCGTTCGGAGGAGAAGACGGGACCGGCGAGTTCGGGGGGCGCGTCCGGGCGGGTGCCGCCCGTGGGAGGTCGATGCGTTCCGGTGTTGTGTCGCCGTGGCCCGTGAGCGGGTGGAGGGCAACTGGTCCTCCCAGCTGACCGGTTGCCTGCGGTAGCCGCTCGTTGTCGTGCTCACTCGTCGGTGGTCATGGGCTTCCTTTCTGTTTTTGCGGTGTTCGGGCCTTTGGCTCCCCTTGCGGGCCCGGTGGGTATGACACTAGGGGAATGGTTACGGAGAGTGAACGGCGTGTGGGGGTGGTGAGGGGCGCGCGGGTGCGGGGCGCGCGCGGTGGGGTCTCTCGGCCGTACGGGGCGGCGGGAGCGGGCCCGTGCGGCGGGCCGCCGTCGGCGGCGGTCACGATCGCCACGTGGCGCGGTCGCCCCCGCGCAAGGCCGCGGGCCGCCCCGCGCCCCCGCACGACTCGGGCACCTCTCGCGGGCGACCCCACGCGGACGGACCCATGTTGGAGACCCATGCGGACGGACCCGGCCGAGCGGGCGCCCGCCGCCGCGAGGCCGCTCCTGTCCCCCTCGCGGATGACCCGCGTTCGCCCTGATGTACCCCTTTCAGGTGGCGACCCGCTCACATGAGCTGAACTGGACACAGGCGAGAGAAGACGGCACCATCAGATGAGCGTTCATCCGGTCGGATGAGCGTGCACGTACCCTCGAACCTCTGGAGCGAACGTGACGCCGACTCCAGCCCCCGTCACCGCCCACGCGCCCACCCGCCACGAGAAGCTCCTCGCGTGGGTGGCGGAGATCGCCGAACTGACCCAGCCGGAGGAGGTGGTCTGGTGCGACGGCTCCCAGGAGGAATACGACCGCTTGTGCGCGCGGCTCGTCGACCGGGGCACCTTCGTCCGGCTCGACCCGGCGAAGCGGCCGGGCTCCTACTACGCCGCCTCCGACCCGACCGATGTCGCCCGTGTGGAGGACCGTACCTACATCTGCTCGGAGCGGCCCGAGGACGCCGGGCCCACCAACAACTGGCTCGACCCCGCCGACATGCGGGAGGCGTTCACGGGCCGTGCCGGCCTGTTCCGCGGCGCGATGCGCGGGCGGACCATGTACGTCGTGCCGTTCTGCATGGGCCCGCTCGGCTCACCGCTCTCCGCGCTCGGCGTGGAGATCACCGACTCCGCGTATGTCGCCGTCGCCATGCGCACCATGACCAGGATGGGCCGCGCCGTCCTGGACGAACTGGGCGAGGACGGGGCGTTCGTCAGGGCCGTCCACTCCGTCGGCGCCCCTCTCGCGCCCGGTGAGCGGGACGTTCCCTGGCCGTGCAACCCGGTCAAGTACATCTCGCACTTCCCCGAGACCCGGGAGATCTGGTCGTTCGGCTCCGGTTACGGCGGCAATGCGCTGCTGGGCAAGAAGTGCTACGCGCTGCGCATCGCGTCCGTGATGGCGCGCGACGAGGGCTGGCTGGCCGAGCACATGCTGATCCTCAAGCTCACGCCGCCCGAAGGCGAACCCCGTTACGTGGCCGCTGCGTTCCCCTCGGCCTGCGGGAAGACGAACCTCGCCATGCTGGCCCCCACACTGCCCGGCTGGCGGGTGGAGACGGTCGGCGACGACATCGCCTGGATGCGGTTCGGCGACGACGGACGGTTGCGCGCGATCAACCCGGAGGCCGGGTTCTTCGGCGTCGCGCCGGGAACGGGCGAGAACACCAACGCCAACGCGATGCGCACCCTGTGGGGCAACGCCGTCTTCACCAACGTCGCGCTCACCGACGACGGCGACGTGTGGTGGGAGGGCATGACCGAGGAGCCCCCCGCGCACCTCACCGACTGGCGCGGCAACGACTGGACCCCGCGGGCGGGTTCGCCGGCCGCCCACCCAAACGCCCGCTTCACCGTGCCCGCCGCGCAGTGCCCGACGATCGCGCCCGAGTGGGAGGACCCGGCGGGCGTGCCGATCTCCGCGATCCTGTTCGGTGGGCGCCGCGCCACGGCGGTGCCGCTGGTCACCGAGTCGCGCTCATGGCAGCACGGGGTCTTCCTCGGCGCGAACGTCGCCTCGGAGAAGACGGCCGCGGCCGAGGGCACGGTGGGCGAGCTGCGGCGCGACCCGTTCGCGATGCTGCCCTTCTGCGGCTACCACATGGGCGACTACTTCGCGCACTGGCTGCGGATGGGCGAGCGGGCGCCGGACCCGGAGAAGCTGCCCCGGATCTACTACGTCAACTGGTTCAAGAAGGACGCCGACGGAACGTTCGTCTGGCCGGGTTTCGGCGAGAATGTCCGGGTGCTCAAGTGGATCGTCGAACGCCTCGACGGCCGGGCCGAAGGCGTGGAGACTCCCATCGGTACGGTTCCCGCGCCCGGGTCGCTCGACACCGGGGGACTCGGGCTGACGCCGCGCCAGCTGGCGTTCCTGCTCGAGGTCGACCTGGAGGTCTGGCGGCGTGAGGCCGCGCTCGTGCCCGACCACCTGAACACCTTCGGCGCCCGGTGCCCCGAGGAGCTGTGGACCGAGTACCGGTCCCTCACCGACCGCTTGGACCGCGCGGAAAGGACAGCGCGCGCGGGCTGACGGGAAAGGGCCCCGCACAATGGCGTGCGGGGCCCGCCCGCGCGAGCGGTGCCGCGCGCGGTCGGCGCCGGCGGTCAGTACTGGTTGTAGCCGTCGAGGAACGCGCCGATCCGCTCGATGGCATCGGCGAGTTCACTGGCCTGCGGCAGGGTCACGATGCGGAAGTGGTCGGGCTCCGGCCAGTTGAAGCCCGTGCCGTGCACGATCATGATCTTCTCGGCCCGCAGCAGGTCGAGGACCATTTGCCGGTCGTCCTTGATCTTGTAGACCTTCGGGTCGAGCCGTGGGAACGCGTACAGCGCCCCCTTCGGCTTCACGCACGTCACGCCGGGGATGGCGGTCAGCATCTCGTAGGCGGTGTCGCGCTGCTCCAGGATGCGCCCGCCGGGCAGCACCAGTTGCTCGATCGACTGGCGCCCGAAGAGCGCCGCGGCCACGGCGTGCTGCGCCGGCACGTTGGCGCACAGCCGCATGTTGGCCAGGACGGTCAGGCCCTCGATGTAGTTGGCCGCGTGCTCCTTCGGCCCGCACACCGCGAGCCAGCCGCAGCGGAAGCCCGCGACCCGGTAGTTCTTCGAGAGCCCGTTGAACGTCAGCGTCAGCAGGTCGGGGGCGATCGCGGCGGTCGAGGTGTGGACCGCGTCGTCGTAGAGGATCCGGTCGTAGATCTCGTCGGAGCACAGCACGAGGCGGTGCCGCCGGGCGATCTCCGTCAGCTGCCGCAGCATCTCGGTGCTGTAGACCGCGCCGGTGGGGTTGTTCGGGTTGATCACGACCAGCGCCTTGGTGCGGTCGGTGATCTTGCGCTCGATGTCGGCGAGGTCCGGCATCCACTCGGACTGCTCGTCGCAGCGGTAGTGCACCGCGGTGCCGCCGGCCAGCGAGACGGACGCCGTCCACAGCGGGTAGTCGGGCGCGGGGACCAGGACCTCGTCGCCGTCGTCGAGCAGCGCCTGCATCGACATCTGGATCAGCTCGGAGACGCCGTTGCCCAGGTAGATGTCGTCGACCGAGAGCTGGATGCCCTTGGTCTGGTAGTGCTGCATCACCGCGCGCCGGGCGGAGAGCAGCCCCTTGGCATCACCGTAGCCGTGCGCGGAGCCGACGTTGCGGAGGATGTCCTCAAGGATCTCCGGCGGGCAGTCGAACCCGAAGGCCGCGGGGTTGCCGGTGTTCAGCTTGAGGATGCGGTGGCCCGCCGCTTCGAGCCGCTGCGCCTCTTCGAGCACGGGGCCGCGGATCTCGTAGCAGACGTTGGCGAGCTTGGCCGACTGGATCACCTGCATGCCCGCCACCTTACGGCGGCCCACCGCGGCGCGCGCTGTGTTTTCGCCCACGCGGGTGGCCGTGCGGCTCAGCCCGGGTCCGCCGCGCCACGGGCCACCAGGCCGCTCGTCAGCGTTCTCGTCACGAGTGCGACCGCTTCGTGCCGGGCCAGGCCCTCCTCGGTGATCGCCTCCCAGCCGGCGCTCATCAGGTACCACAGGGACCGGAAGAACCATTCGAGGCTGACGTCGGCGGCGAAGTAGCCCTCGGCCCTGCCGCGCGCGAACAGCATGGCCGCCGGGGTCTGCGCCCGTTCCCACAGCTCGCCGTCCCACTCCTCGTCGCCCAGCTGAGGCTCGGCGAACAGGAAGTCGACCCGGGGCCCGAGGTCGAACATCGCCGCCACCAGGCGCCCGAACGCCTCCGCGGGCGGCCCCTGGTCGAGCGCGGCGTCGGCCAGGGACCGGCGCGCGGCCTCCGCGCAGTCCTCGAACAGCGCACGCACCAGGGCCGCCCGGTCGGGGAAGTACCGGTGCAGCGTGCTGCGTCCCACGTCGGCGGCTCTGGCCACGTCGCCGAGGGACGCCGTGCGGTCCTCGGCCAGCACGTCGATCGCGGCATCGAGAATCGCCCGCCGCGTGCGCGGCAGTGTGCCGGGTGCGGAGGAGGCAGTTTTCCCCATGCCGGAATGGTAGGCCGAGAACGCGCCGTGACACAGAGGGGCCCTTCATGGGACAGTGTGTCCCATGGTGAATCAAGACCTTCCCCTTCGGCCGCCTCGTCACCGCGTGGAACGGCGGGCCGTCCTGCTGTGGGTGGTCCGCGCGCTGAGCGCGCTGCTGCCGCTGGCCGCGGCGCTCACGGTCGTTCACCTCCTGTGGGCGGCGGCGCGGGGCTGGACGGGGCCGGCCCTGGTCGTCCTCGCGGTGGCCGGGCCCGTCTACGCGGTCGTCATGCCGCTGTGGCGGTACGCCGTCCACCGCTGGGAGGCGACGGACGACGCCGTCTACGCGGCCACCGGCTGGTTCGTGCGCGAGTGGCGCATCGCGCCCGTCTCCCGCATCCAGACCGTGGACACCGTGCGCGGCCCGGCCGAGCAACTGCTCGGCCTCGCCACGCTCACCGTCACCACCGCGTCCTCAAGCGGCGCCATCCTCATCCGCGGCCTGGCGCCCGCCGTCGCGGCCGAGGCCGCGGAACGGCTCTCCGAGATCACCCGCCGCACGCCGGGGGACGCGACATGAGCGGCGCGGCGGACGGCCCGGAGGGCACCGGCGCGGCCGGTGCCGCGCCGGGGGCCGACGATCTCGCGCCAGGAGGCGACGATGCCGCGGCGGGCTGGCAGCGCCTGGACGGGCGGATGATCCTCGCGGACGCCCTCCGCGTCGTGTGCGCCATGCTGCCCGGACTCGCCGCCCTGCTGGTCACCGGCTTCGACCCCGACCCGATGGCCATCGGGCCGCTGCTCGCGCTGGCCGGCTGGGGCCTGGCCGGCGCGATCGCCGACGTCGTCCGCTGGGCCACGACCCGCTACCGGATCACCGACGTGTACGTCGAACGCCGCGCCGGCCTGTTCGTGCGCACCCACAGGTCCGTGCGCCGCGACCGCATCCGCAGCGTCGACACCGGCGCCCGCCTGCTCCAGCGGATCGCGGGGCTGCGCCGCGTCACCATCGGCGCGGGCCAGATGAACACCGCGGGAGAGGCCGCGCTCACCCTCGACTCCCTGTCGCGGCGCGACGCCGAGGCGCTGCGCCACCACCTCACCGGCGGCGGCCCCGAGCGGGAGACCGAGCCGATGGCCGCCTTCCAGTGGCGGTGGATCGTGTACAACGTGACCGGCGTCTGGGCCTTCGTCTCCGCCGCCGGTCTGATGTGGGGCGGCTACTTCACCGCGCAGTCCTTCGGCCTCGACCCCGGCGGCTGGGTGGGCTCGCTCGCCGACTGGGACGCGCTCGGCCCCGTCCGCACGGCCGCCGTCGCGTTCGCCGCCACCGCGCTGCTCGGCGCCGTCGGCATGGCCTTCTCCTTCGTGGCCGAGCACGCCCACTTCCGGCTCGACCGGGTTCCGGGGGAGCAGGGCACCGTGCTGCGCACGAGGCAGGGGCTGTTCAAGACCCGTGAGATCACCCGCGACGACCGCAGGCTGCGCGGCGTGACCGTCTCAGAACCGCTGCTGTGGCGCTGGATGGGCATGGCCGACACCACCGTCATCACCACCGGCCTCTCGGTGTGGAGCAGCAGTTCCTCCGTCCTGCCGCGCGGCCCGGTGCGCCTCGCGCGCCGTGTGGCCACCGAGGTGATCGGGGACCCGGCGCTCGGCGCGCCGCTGCGCGGGCACCCGGCCGCGGCGCTGCGCCGCAGGCTGCTGTGGGCCGTGCTGGTCGCGGCGGCGGGCGCGCTGCTGCTGGTTCCCGCGGGCGGCACCCGGTGGGCGCAGGCCCTCGCGGTGCTGCTGCCGCCGGCCCTCGGCCTCGCCTGCGCCGGCTACCTGGCGCTCGCGCACACCGTCGCGGGCGGCTATCTCGTGGTCAGGGCGGGCGCCATGACCCGCGCCACGTCCGCGCTGCGGCGGGACGCGGTCAGCGGCGTGCGGATCAGGCAGTCGGTGCTCCAGCGGCGGCTCGGCCTGGCGACCGTGTACGCGACGACCGCGGCGGGCGACGGGGCGTACGCGGCGCGGGACATGGCGGCGGCCGAGGCCGTCGGGTTCGCGCAGGCCGCGCTGACCGGGCACGTCGAGCCGTTCCGCGCGGACGCGCAGCCGCCCGGGGACGCGGTGCCGAGCATGGCGGCGGCCGGCGCGGGGTAGGGTCCTGGCCGGTCCCACGTCCCCGCGCCGCCTGTTCCGGAGCCGCCATGGCCACGCCGCTCGACGCTCTCGCGGACGAGATCGTCGACCACCGCTTCAAAGGGCTGCCGCCGGACGCGGCGGGCCGCGCCGTTGGCGTGCTCGCGGCCGAGCGGCGCGACCTGTGGACCGGTGGCTTCACCACACCGGTCCTGACGCTGGCGGCCGAGGCTCTGGAGCACAACCTGGCCGCCGTGCAGAGCTTCGCCGACCGGCACGGCCTCGCCCTCGCCCCGCACGGCAAGACGACGATGGCCCCGCAGCTGTTCCAGCGGCAACTCGACCTCGGCGCCTGGGGCATCACCGTGGCCGTGCCGCATCAGGCCCGCGTCGCGCGCGCGTTCGGAGTGGAACGGATCTTCCTGGCCAACGAGGTCGTGGACGCGCCCGCCCTCGCGTGGCTCGCGGGCGAGCTGGCCGCCGACCCGGCGTTCCGCTGCGTGACCTACGTGGACTCGGTGGCCGGGGTGGCGCTGATGGACGAGGCGCTGCGTGCGGCGGGCGCGCCGAGGCCGCTTGAGGTCGTCGTCGAACTCGGCGTGTCCGGCGGCCGTTCCGGCGTGCGGGACGAGGCCGGGGCGGCGGCGGTCGCGGACGCCGTCGCGGGCACGGGCACCCTGCGGCTGGCCGGGGTCGCCGGGTACGAGGGGGAGATTCCCGGAGCCGACGCCGCGTCCGTGCGCGCCTGGCTGGCCCGGCTGTCCGGACTCGCCGTCGCGTTCGACCGGGCGGGCCGGTTCGCCGGGGCGTCGGAGATCGTGGTCAGCGCGGGCGGCAGCGCCTGGTTCGACGTGGTGGCCGAGGCGTTCGGCGCGCTGCCCGAGCTGTCCCTGCCGGTGTGCCGGCTGCTGCGCTCGGGCGCCTACGTGAGCCACGACCACGGCAGGTACCGGGAGGTCACGCCGTTCAACCGGGTGCCGGAGGAGGGTTCGCTGCGGCCGGCGTTCCGGCTGTGGACCCAGGTCGTGTCGCGGCCGGAACTCGGGCTCGCCCTGGTCAACGCCGGCAAGCGGGACGTCTCCTACGACCTGGGCGCGCCCGAGGTCGTGGAGGTCCGCGACCGGGCGGGGCGGGTGCGCGGGGGCGGCGGGCTCGCGGTGGCCAGGCTCGCCGACCAGCACGCGTTCGTCACCGGAGCGGCGGACGAGGTGCCGGCGGTGGGCGACTGGGTGTCCCTCGGGCTCTCCCACCCCTGCACGGTCTTCGAGAAGTGGCCGCTGATCCCCCGGGTGGCGGGGGACGGCACGGTCACGGACTACATCCGCACGTTCTTCTGACGGCCCGCGCGTCCTGCGCGGCGCTCCCGCGGCGCCGCGGGAGCGGGCGCCGCCGACCGGCCCCCGCCCCCGCGGTGCGCCGGTCAGGGCAGGCCGTGCACGTGCGGGCCGACGGCGCTCGACCACGCGTGGCCGCTGTGGGCGTCCCAGTTGACGGACCAGGTCATGGCCCCGCGCAGGTCCGGGTACGTCCGGTCGGGCACGAAGCTGCCGCAGCCGGTGCCCCGGGTGAGGCAGTCGAGCGCGGCGTTGACGACCGAGGGCGGGACGTAGCCGGAGCCCGCGGCGTTCGGGGAGGCCGGGACGCCGAGCCCGACCTGCGAGGGGGCCAGGCCGTTCTCCAGCTGGATGCAGGCCAGCGCGGTGAGGAAGTCGACGGTGCCCGAGGAGTAGACCTGCCCGTCGCAGCCCAGCATGGAACCGCTGTTGTAGTACTGCATGTTGACCACGGTGAGAAAGTCCCGTGTGTTCAGGGCGAGCTGGAAGTACTCGGTGCCGGTGTGCTGCATGTCGAGGGTCTGCGGCGCCATCGTGTAGACGAGGCCGTCCCCCGCGCCGGCGTGGATGGCGTTCATGGCCTGGGTCATGTACTCGGCGTCGATGCCGTGTTCGAGGTCGATGTCGACGCCGTCGAACCCGTACTCGTTCATGAGCGCGAGCGTGCTGTCCGCGAACGCCCGCGCCGACGCGCCGTCGGTGACGGACACGTGTCCGTTCTGGCCGCCGACGGAGATGATCACGGAGACGCCCTCGGCCTGCTTGGCCGCGATGTCGTCCTTGAACTCCTGCTCGGACCCGTACCCGATGACCGGGTCGAGGGTGAAGTCGATCTCGCCCGGGGTCGCGGTCGACTCCGCGAAGGACACGGCGATGATGTCGTACTCGTCGGACACGTCGCCGAGCCGCTGCACGACGGACCCGTTGTCGAAGTTGTGCCAGTAGCCGGTCAGCGCGTGGCGCGGGACCGCGGTCGGCGCGGGCTCGGCCGGGCCGCCGGCGGCACCGGCCGTCACGGCGGGGCCCGCGAGGGCCATGGCGCAGGCCAGGGCCGTCGCGCCGAGCATCCGGGTGGTGCGGGACAGAGTGCTGGTCACGCTCGCCTCCGTAGCGTCAGAGGTGGGGGTGCTGCCTGGAGGAAACGGTGGCCACCGTTGGGCAGTCAGATTGGTCCAGACCAGGTGTGGTGTCAACGGTGCGGACCGTTCCGGCCGTTGTGCGGCACCGGCCGTCGCGCGCCGGCGCCCGTGCCGCCGGGCGCGGGGCGCCCGTTCAGCCGTGCGCCCCGTCCGTCGCGCGCGCCCTGTCTGCCGTGCGCCCTGTCTGCCGTGCGCCCGGGGGCGGGCCGCCCGCCCGCCGCCCGCGGCGCTGTTCCCCGGAGAGGCGAAGTCGCTAGGCTGCTCAACTGGCAGACTCACCTTCGTACGAGACGGGTGCTCAGCCCCGGGGAGCGGCATGCCGATTGCCATTGCGGTCACCAGCGCGGACCTCGTCCTGCCGCCCACCGACCAGCACACGCCGGGCGCGCACGTGCTCAGCCCGCCCGAGCGCCAGGACTTCGCCGACGCGCTCGCCGAGTTCAGCGACCTGCTCGGCAGCCACGGGCACGTCGTCGCCGTGCACCCGGCCACCGCACCGCTGCCCTACATCCAACGCCTCCACGCCGTGCGCGCGATGCTGGAGACCGACCGGATCGCGCTGCTGCCCAGCGCCCTCCCGCCACTCGGCACCGCCGTGCTGGTACGCCAGTTGCGGCAGTTGTCCACCTGCGACTTCGCCCCCGGCGTGCTCGGCGCTTCCGCGCGCCTCCTGGCGCACTACGTCTACGCGGGCGCGCTGCTCGCGTCCGGCAACCGCCTGCACCGGGTGCCCGTTCCGCTCCCGGCGCGCAACGGCGCCGGCCGCGGCGGGCCGTGCGCCGTGCTCGCGGGACCGGCGCCGCAGGTCGTGCGCGCCGACGGCGATGTGGCCCTGGCCGGGCCTCAGTTCGCCACGACGCTCACCTACGCGCCCGGCGCGCTCGGCAGCGAGTGGGTCACCGGGCGGCTGGCCAAGCAGTGGCAGGTGCAGGGCCTGCACCCGGTGCCCGTGCCCGCCGAGTCGGCGGCGTGGTGGGGCACGGGGAAGCTCGTGGAGTTCGCCGCGGCCATTCCCGATGTTTCCCTGCTCTACCAAATGGTGAGCCAGATGAGGCAGGAGTCCTGCCACTGGTGCGGTCTGACGCTCATCGGTGACCGGTGCGCCTTCTGCTCCGCCCCGGTGAACCCGCCGGAGCGCGCTCCGCGTGCCATAGGCACCGGGCGGCGCAAGGCGCTCGCGCCCGGCGCGGGATGACCGCACAAACCACGGAGAGGGTGGACACGCTGCATGAACGCTCGCCAGCGACGCGGCATACTCCTGCTGCTCGTCTCGGTCCTGCTCGCCCTCGGCGCGTTCGCCGGGGTCGTGGCGGTGATCAACGACGTCGAGTCGAAGGTGGGTCCCGAGACCACGGTGTACGAGCTGAGCGGCGACGTCGAGCCGTACGAGGCGGTGACGGCCGACGACGTGCGCGAGGTCAGCATGCCGGAGCGGTACATACCGGACTCCGCCGTCACCGACCTCGGCCAGCTGGAGGACCGGGTCGCGGCCGGACCGCTCCGCGAGGGCTCCCTGCTCCAGGACGACATGCTGGCCGAGCGGCCCGAACTCGACCCGGGCCAGCAGGAGATCGCGGTCATGATCGACGCCTCCACGGGCGTGGCCGGCAAGATCTACCCGGGCGCCTCCATCAACATGTACGCGGCGTTCCGCGTGCAGGGCGGGGGCGACTCGGAGCAGGAGACGGAACTGGTCCGGCTCATGGTCAACAACGCCGAGGTCATCGAGGTCGGTGACCTCACCGAGGTGGAGGACGACGACAGCACGCGCGAGGCGGTGCCCATCACGTTCGCCCTCGACCACACGGACGCGCAGCGCGTGACGTTCGCCGAGGCGTTCGCGGAACAGGTGCGGCTGGCGCTCGTGGCACCGGGCGACGAGGCGGAGATCCCGGCCGACGAACGCTCGTACACCATCCTCGGCGACATCGCCGGAGCGCCGCACGCCGGCCCCGACGGGCTCGTCCCGTAAGGAGCAGGGGACCCGATGACGACGCGCATTCTGCCCGCGGTGGCCGACCCGGACGCCGCCCGTTCCCTGATCACCCTGCTGAGCCAGCTCCCCGACAGCGAACCGCTGCGCGCGGTCCCCGACTCCGCGGCGCTGCTCGACACCCTCGCCGCCCTCACCCACCAGTCCGTCGCGGACCTGCCCGACGTCGTCGTCGTGCACGAGCACCTGGGCCCGCTCCCCGCGCTCGAACTGATCCGCGAGGTCGCCCTCAGGTTCCCCGCCGTGGGCGTCGTGCTGGTGTCGGCCGACCCCACGGCCGGCCTGTACTCGGCGGCCATGGACGCCGGGGCCCGCGGCCTGGTCGGCCTGCCGCTGTCCTACGACGAACTGGCCGCACGCGTCACCGCGGCGGCCCAGTGGGCGGCCGGCATGCGCCGGCACCTCGGCGCGGGCGACGCGGCGCCGGCGGGTCCCGGCGGGCGGGTGATCACCGTATCGGGCGCGAAGGGCGGGGTCGGCGCCACGCTGCTCGCCACCCAGCTCGCGCTCGCGGCCCAGACCAGCGGCCCGTTCGAACGCGGCGCCGTGCTGATCGACCTCGACCTGCTGTGCGGGGACGTCGGCTCGTACTTCGACGTGCAGTTCCGCCGTTCGGTCGCGGACCTCGCGGGCATCGCGGACATCTCGCCGCAAGTGCTCACCGAGGCCGTCTTCACGCACGAGACCGGTCTGTCGATGCTGATCGCCCCCGCCGAGGGCGAACGCGGCGAGGACGTCGGCGAGTCCACCGCGCGGCAGCTGCTCGCCGTCGTCAGGGCCAGGTACGACGTCGTGATCGTGGACTGCGGCTCCCACATGAACAGCGCCAACGCCGCCGCCATCGAGGCGGCCGACGTCGCCGTGCTGGTCACCACGCCCGACGTCATCGCCGTTCGCGCCGTCAACCGCATGGTCCGCATGTGGGACCGGCTGCGCATCCGCAAGGCGGCGGACACCCTCACCGTCGTGAACAGGCACACCCGCAGCAGCGCCATCCAACCGCAGCTCATCGCGCGCATCACCGGCACCGGCGTCGCGCGCAACGTGATTCCGGCCGCCTTCCGCGAGGTGCAGGAGGCCCAGGACGCCGGCCGCATCCAGGACCTCGACGCCCGGAGCCAGGTGCGCCGCGCGATGTGGGCCGTCGCCGCGGAACTCGGCCTCGCCGCGCCCGAGCAGGCCGCGTCCGGCGGCAGGCGCCGCGGCAGGCGGTCATGAGAGCCCGGCCGGGCGACGCGCGGCGCGACCGCGGCGCGGTGCTCGTCGAGTTCGCCGGGATCTTCCCGCTGATCCTGGTCATGCTCGCTGTCATCTGGCAGTGCATCCTGATCGGTTACACCTTCTCGGTCGCGGCCGACGCCGCCGACCAGGGCGCCCGCGCCGGAGCCGCGGCCGGCGGCGACGCCGAGGGCGCCTGCGTCGCGGCGGCCACCGAGGACCTGCCGGGCGCGTGGTCGGCCGATGTCTCCTGCCCCCTGGAGGGCACCGTCCGCACCGCACGCGTCGAGGTGCAGGTGCCCGTGCTCTTCCCCGGCGCCCTCAACCTCCCCATGACCATTTCCGGCCACGCCGGCGCGGCGGAGGAGGACAGGGAACGATGACCCGCGACCCAGGCCCCGCGACGGGCGCGCCGCCGGCCCGCCGCGCCGGGGCGCGTGTGCGGGAACGAACCCGGCCGCGGGGCGACGCGGGCGTCACCGCGGTCGAGTTCGCCGGCTGGCTGCCGCTGCTGATCCTCGTCGCGCTGGCCGGGCTTCAGCTGGGCGTCGCCGGGTATGCCGCCCAGCAGGCGGGCTCGGCCGCCAGGGCCGCGGCCCGCACCGCCGCCCAGGAGGAGATCGCCGACACGTACCAGGCCGCGGGCCGGGCCGCGGTCAGCGACTGGCTGGACGTCTCGTTCGGCCCGGTCTCGCTGTGCGGGGACGAGGCGACCGTCACGGCGAACGTCGGTGTGCCGTCCGTCCTGCCGTTCCTCGACGGCTTCGGGGACGCGAGCAGAACCGTGACCATGCCGTGCGACTGAGCGGCCGGCCGGCCAGGCGGCGTCGGCGATCAGCAGGGCCAACAGCAGGGAAACGAGCAGGGCAACCACAGGGAAGGAGCGAGCGATGGGCCTGAAGTCCCGGGTCGGCACGCCCGACCGGCCCGCCGCGGCGGGGCCGGGCGACGGGCGGCTCGTGGCGACCTACCGCGCGAAGCTGCTTGAGGAGATCGACCTCGCCGAGATGTCCTCCCTGGACATGACCGAGCGCCGCGACCGCCTCGAACGCGTCCTCGGGCACATCCTCAGCCGCGAGGGCCCGGTGCTCTCCACGCAGCAACGCGGCCTGCTCATCCGCCGCGTCGTCGACGAGGCCCTGGGCCTCGGCATCCTCGAACCGCTGCTTGAGGACGCCTCCATCACCGAGATCATGGTCAACGGCCCCGACCAGATCTACGTCGAACGCGCCGGTCGCGTCGAACGGCTGCCGCTGCGCTTCGCCTCGGAGGAGCAGCTCATGCAGACGATCGAACGCATCGTCTCCACCGTGAACCGCCGCGTCGACGAGTCCAACCCGATGGTCGACGCCCGCCTGCCCACCGGCGAGCGCGTCAACGTCATCATCCCGCCGCTCTCCCTCAGCGGCGCCGCCCTCACCATCCGCCGCTTCCCCCGCGCCTACACGCTGCCCGAGCTGATCGGCTTCGGCACCCTCGACGAGCACCTGGTGATGCTGCTCTCCGGCCTTGTGCGCGCCAAGTTCAACATCATCGTCTCCGGCGGCACAGGCTCGGGCAAGACCACGCTGCTCAACGCGCTCAGCGGCCTGATCCCCGAGGGCGAGCGCATCGTCACCGTCGAGGACGCCGCCGAACTCCAGCTCCAGCAGAGCCACGTCATCCGCCTCGAATCCCGGCCCCCCAACATCGAGGGAAAGGGCGAGGTCACCATCCGCGACCTGGTGCGCAACTCCCTGCGCATGCGCCCCGACCGCGTCATCGTCGGCGAGGTGCGCGGCGGCGAGACCCTCGACATGCTCCAGGCCATGTCCACCGGCCACGACGGCTCCCTCGCCACCGTGCACGCCAACAGCGCGGAGGACGCCCTGCTCCGCCTCCAGACCCTCGCCTCGATGTCCGAACTCCAGGTCCCCTTCGAGGCGCTGCGCGACCAGATCAACAGCGCCGTCGACGTCCTCGTGCAACTCGTCCGCCACCCGGACGGCTCCCGCCGCCTCGCCGAGATCGCCGTCCTGGCCTCCCACGGCCGCGAGCCGTTCCGCATCGCCACCGTGGCCGACTTCCGCGCCGAGCCCATGACCTCCGACGGCCGCGTCCACGGCCGCTTCCGCCACCATCCCGTCCCGCGCGCCGTCGCGGAACGCCTCTACCTGGCGGGCGAGCCGATCCCGCCGGCGTTCGGCGTCCACCTCGACGACTCCCACCTCACCACCCGCGAGGCGAGCTGACCCATGGGCACCCCCTCCCTCCTGGCGGTCGGCCTGACCCTCCTCGCCCTCGTGTGCGCGGTGGCGGGCCTGCACGCCTACGCCGGCGGCCGGGCCCAGCGCCTGGCCCTCGTCAGGCGGCTCGCGGGACCCGGCGACCGGCCGGGCGACGCGGCGGCCGACGCGCCCGCGCCCCCGGGCCGCAGGCGCCGCTTCGACGCGCTCGACCGGCGGCTGCGCGGCACAGGACTCGGCCGCCGCCTGCGGCTGAAGCTGCGCTCCACAGGACTCGACCTGACCGTCGGCGAGTACGTGGCCTACGCGCTGGCCTCGGTCGCCGCGCTCTGGCTGATCGGTGCCGCGCTGCTCGCGCCGTTCTTCGGGCCCGTCTTCGCCGCCGCGGGCCTGTGGGGCAGCAACCTCTTCCTCAACTGGCAACGCGCCCGCCGCACCGAGCGGTTCATCAGCCAGCTGCCGGAACTGGCCCGGCTGATCGCGAACGGCACCGCGGCGGGTCTCGCCATGCGGACCGCCCTGTCCATGGCGGCGGAGGAGATGGAGGACCCGGCCGGCGCGGAACTCGCCGTCGTCGCCAACCAGCTGGCCGTCGGCAGGTCTTTGGAGGAAGCGCTCGACGAACTGGGCGAACGGCTGCCGTCCCGCGAGCTGAACGTGCTCGTCACCACCCTCGTCCTGGCCAACAGGGCGGGCGGCACCATCGTCGCGTCGCTGCGCAACCTCACCTCGACCCTGGAGGAGCGCAAGGAGACCCGGCGCGAGGTGCGCACCATGCTCGCCGAGATCAACGCCACCGCCGTGACCGTTCCCGCGCTCGGCCTCGGGGCGCTGCTCATGATCAACGCGATGTCGCCGGGCGCCCTCGGCCGCGTCACCGGCAGCACCGGCGGCCAGATCGCCATCCTGGTGGCACTCGGCCTCTACATCGTCGGGTTCGTCGTCGTCCGCCGCTTCGGCCGCATCGACGTCTAGCGGACGGGAGAACCATGGGACTTCTGCTCGGACTCGCCCTCGGCGCCGCCGTCTTCGGCATCATCAGCGCGCTGCGCATCCTGCGCTCCGGCACGCCGCTGCCCGCCGACCTGGCGCTCGCGCTCGAAGTGGGCTCCTCCCGCGTCTCCACGGCGGACTCCGCCGTCGACCGGCTCGGCATGCGGTTCGCCCCCCTGGTGCTGCGCCTCATGGGCCGCAAGGCCGTGGACCGCAAACGCAAGCGCATCGACCAGGCGGGCAACCCCGACGGCCTGACCATCGACAGGTACGCGGCCCGGCGCGCGGTCTACGGCGTGTTCGGGTTGGTGACCGCCGCCGTCTTCCTCGCGGCCGGCTGGGCGTTCTTCTCGCTGTTCGCCCTCGCCTTCGGGGCGTTCGCGGCCGACGCCGCCATCTGGCAGGGCATCAGGAGCCGCCGCGACGTCATCGACCGGACCCTGCCCGACTTCCTGGACGTGCTCGCCGTCGTCGTCTCCGCCGGCCTCGGCTTCCGGCAGGCGCTCGACCGGGTGTCCGCGCGGTACTCGGGCCCGTGGGCCGACGAGATCCGCATCGCCCTGCGGCAGATGGACATGGGCGTCTCGCGCCGGCAGGCGTTCGACGAGCTGCGGCGCCGCAACGACTCGGAGCCGGTCAACCAGTTCGTCACCGCGCTCCAGCAGGGCGAGGAACTCGGCGCGCCGATCGCGGACACCCTCATCCAGATCGCGCGCGACATGCGGCGCACGGACGCGCAGAACGCGCGCCGGCGCGCCGCGCGCGCCATACCGATGGCCACGCTGGCCACGCTGGTGTTCATGGTCCCGGCCACGATGATCATCATCGTGGCCGGGATGATCCTCGGCTCCGGCACCGACTTCACGGGCATACTCGGCGGCGACTGAACGGCGTTCCGGCCGCCGGCGGCAACCGGCCTGGCACGCCGGCCCGTTGTCCCCGCGCCGGCGCGGCGACGCGTGCGGGAACGCCGGGCGGCGGGCCGGATAACGTTCCCGCTCCCGTGGTTTCGCCGCCCCGGCCGATGGGCACGGTGCCTCTTGCGCGTGACGGGAGCGGTGTGCCCGGCGAGAACAGGCAGCCCCTGCCCCCGGATTCGCCGGGTACCCCGGCCACGGCCACGCGCGGTGTGGCACAGTCAGTGCCGATAGCTGTACGCGTTGGCCCGCTGGGAGGGGGTCGGGCATGGTGCATCCCGCTTTCGGACGGGCGCCCTCGCGGCACGGCCGCCGCCCGACAGCCGTACCGGCGCGCCCCGCTCCGCAGTACGGTGAGGAGCGGCGGAACAGGTGCCGGGAGAGGCCGGCTGAACCGGCGTCAGCCGGAGGAGAGGGACGCCATGAGCAGGCTGCTGTCGACGTGGAGACACACCATCGGCGAACGGCTGCGCGGTCATTGGTCCGATCGCGGGGCCGGATTCGTGGAATACGCGGGACTGCTGCTGCTGATCGCCTCCGTCGTGGTCCTCGTGGTCGGGCTGGGGATCGACAACCAGGTGGCGAACGCGGTGCAGAACGCGGTCAACCAGATTCTCTCCGGCTGACCCGGCTGACCCGGCTGACCCGGCTCGGCCCGCGCCGCGACCGCGGAGGGGTCTTCCCGCTCTACATATGGATGGTGACCGGCCTGCTGCTGGTCGCCTTCATGTTCTTCGTCTTCGCGCGGGCCGCGGTGCTGCGCAACGGCGGTCAGTCGGCCGCCGACGCGGCGGCCCTCGCGGCGACGCACGAGGCGCGGGACCGGCTCTACGAACGGTTCCTCGACGCCATCGGGGAGGACGCCGACGAGGACGCCGACCTGGAGGACATCCTGGACGGGGACGACTTCGCGGTGGGTTCGGCGTGCGGGGAGGCCGCGCCCAGGCTCGCGAGCAGCAACGACGCCGGGATCGAGACCTGCGGGGTGGCCTCGGGGCGCGCCGGGTACACCGTGCGCGTGGCGACGACGGAGACGGTGGGGGACACGGTGATCCCCGGGACGGAGTCGCAGCGCGCGTACGCCGGGGCGACCGCCGTTCTCGAAGGGCTGTGCGAGGTCGCCTCCGATGAGCCCGACCTGGTCAAGCTGGAGTGCGAGGACGACGACTGGTCCTTCGATCCGGCCGACGAGGAAGAACTGCCAGAAGCTCGTGATCTTTTCCGGGTCTTTCTAGAAGACTGACCACCGACATGCTGACGCACGAAGGACCGGCGCCCGATGGATCTCCGTGAGAACAAGTCCCGACTCATCCTGATCGTTGTGGCGCTCGGTGCCGCCCTGGTCATCGCCGTGGCCAGCTGCGGCGGCGGGGGCGGCGGTGACGACGGCGACGCGCGGGGGAGCGAGGAGACCACGGACGCAACTCCCGACGACGGCGGGAACGCGGAGGCCGGGGAAGGAGAGGGCGGTGACGGGGCGGACGAAGCCGACGAGGAGCCGGCCGAGCTGCTCGCCGAGGTGACCGGCGAGGAGAGCATCACCCTGGGCATCACCCGCGCCGAGCGCGAGGCGGGCGGCTTCCTGACCGTCGAGGGGACGATCACCAACGGCGGTGGCGGCACCTGGTTCGACGTGGGCTGGGCCGGACCTGAGCAGGAACTGGCCGACAACGGCTTCTCCATGGCCGGCGCGTCCATCGTGGCCAACGAGGAGGGCAAGCGCTACCTGATCCTCCGCGACACCACGGGACGCTGCCTGTGCACCGGGTTCGGCACCGGCATCGAGGCGGGGGCGACCGTGCCGTGGTTCGCGCAGTTCCCCGAGCCCGAGGCGGGAACGACCGAGGTGTCGTTCCAGGTGGGCAACATGCCGCCGGCCACCATCCAGATCCGCTGAGGGGACGTGACGATGACAGACGCACGCAGCCGCTACGGCCGGGTGGGCGCGGTCGCCCTCTCGGGCGCGGTGGTCCTGGGCTTCGCGGCGCCCGCGCTGGCCGACGAGAACGACGGCCAGGTGCGGCAGCCCCCCGGGTACGAGGAGCCGGTGCCGCCCGAGATCGACCCGGAGGCGGCGGGGCTCATGCTCGGTGACGGCGCGACGCTCGCCGACCCGCGCGTGCTCGACATCAAGTTCATCACCGAGAACCTGGCGGGCGGCGGCACCGGGGACACCGGCAGCACCGGCGGCACGGGGGACACGGGCGAGGACACCGGTGGCTCGGGCCAGGCGGACGGAGGGCAGTCCGGCGGTGCCGAGGAAGGGCAGTCGCCGGCCGGCGGCGGGGCCGAGCAGCGTGAGGAACGCACCAGCGGCACCCGCAAGTTCACCCTTCAGACCGACGTGCTGTTCGCGGAGGGCAGCGCGGAGCTGAGCGACGAGGCGCGGCAGGCGTTGCAGGAGGTCGCCACGGCGATCAACGAGTACGGGCCGTCACAGGTCAACATCTTCGGCTTCACCGACGACCAGGGGTCCTACGAGAGCGGCCGGGTGCTCTCCGACGAACGCGCCGCGAACACCCAGAACGTGCTGCTCGACCTCATCGACGACCCGACGTCGATCCAGTTCAACGTGCGCGGCTACAGCGAGGACTACCCGCTGTACGACAACTCCACCGAGGAGGGCAGGCAGGGCAACCGCCGCGTCGAGATCTCGTGGCCCACCTCGGCGGAGTGAGGGTCGGCCGCCGGCCGCGTTCGCGTGCCACCGGCCGGGCGGGGGCGCGATGACCCCGGGCGATGACGCCGTGCCCCCGGCGGCGGACGGATTCACCTACCGGGACGTGGGCTGGACGCGGGCGCCGCGCGGTGCGCCGCCGCGCGGATACCACGTGCTGCGGGCGCGGACCCGCCTCGGGCGCGGGCAGGCCGTCCTTGAGGCGGCGGCCGGCGCGGTGTTCGGCTGGGACATGCACCGCGCGGCCGGGTTCGCCGTGCCGCCCGGCACGCCTCCCGCCGCACCGGGGGTGCGGGTGGTGGTCGGCGTCGGCGTCGGCCGCCTGCGGCTGCGGGCGCCCTGCCGCGTGGTGTGGACGGCGCGCGAGCCCGACCGGCTCGGCTTCGGCTACGGAACGCTGCCCGGGCACCCGGAACGCGGGGAGGAGGCGTTCCTCGTCGAACGACTGTCCGACGGCTCGGTGTGGCTGACGGTCACGGCGCTGACCCGGGGCGGGGTCTGGTACACGCGCGCGGCCGGGCCGCTGGGGCGCGCGGTGCAGCGGGGGCTTGCCCGCGCGTACGGCCGCGCGCTGCGCCGCACGGTGCGCCGCGTGGCCGGCGGCCCGGGCTGAGGGCCGCCCGCCCCGCCCGTTCCGCCTGTTCCGTTTCCCGGCCGGCCGTTCCCGTGCCGCTTCGCCGGCCCCGCGGCCGTTCCGGTGCCGCTGCGCGAACCGCCGAACGGCCGTCCGGCGACGGCCGGAAGACGGCCGGAAGACGGCCTCCACGGTGCCTGCTGCGGGGCGCGACGGGGTGCCCGAGGGGCGTCCGGCCGGCCGGCCGGACGCCGCTTTCAAGGGGTAACGCCGTTCCAGACGGTGCGGTAGGGTTCCCCTCATGTCGGCCGCCGCCGGCATCTTCGGCGCCAGCGTCGTCACTCCCACCCCGGCGACGGCTGGCGGGGCGGACCGTGAGCCACCCCCCCCGCTCCGGTCCGGCCCCATTCCACGGGCCGGTCTGCCCCTCCCCCCCAGCGGGCAGACCGGCCCGGCCGCTTCCGCACTACGCTCGGGCCGTGTCCGACCTTCCGATCGTTCCGGTCGCCGCGACCGTCTACGGCGCCCTGGCCGGGTTCCTGCTCGCGCGTCCCGCCTACCGGTTGTCGGTGGCGCCCGGCAGGCCGTGGCGCGCGCCGTGCCCCGCGCGCCATCCGAGGCCGGCCGGCCGGCTCGCTCCGCTCACCGGCTGGCTCGGCCCGGCGCGCTGCGCGCGGTGCGCCGCCGCGGGGCGGCGGTTCGGCGCGCGGCCGGTGCTGCCCGCGGCCGTGACCGCGGCCTGCTGCGCGGTGCTCGCCACCTCGGTGGGGGAGCGGCCGGAACTCGCGGTGTGGCTGCTCGCGGCGCCCGCGGTGGTGCTCCTCGCGATGGTGGACTTCGCGGTGCAGCGGCTGCCCGACGTCCTGACGCTTCCGCTGGCCGGCGTGGTGGCCGCGGGCCTCGCGCTGGCCGCGCCGTCCGAGGCGGCCGGTGGCCTGCTGGGCCGGGCGCTGCTGGCCGGCGCGGTGCTCAGCGGTGTGTACTTCCTGCTGTTCCTGATCAACCCGCGCGGCATGGGGTTCGGCGACGTCAAGCTCGCGATTCCGGTGGGGGTCGCCCTTGGGTGGTACGGGTGGGGCATTGTGTTCTTCGGCACGTTCGTGGGTTTCCTGCTGGTCGCCGGATACGGGCTGGCGCTGGTCGTCGCGCGGCGCGCGGACCGGAAGTCGACGGTGCCCTTCGGGCCGTTCATGGCGCTCGGCGCGCTGGTGGGCATCGTGCTCGGCGGACTCGCGGCCTGAAATGTCGGCGCGGGTGCCCCCGGCGGGCGCCGGGATGCGTTACCGTGGAATCCCCCCCTCGGGCCGGTCCGTATCCCCCCCCCCACGGACCGGCCCGCTTTTTCGCCCGGCCGACAGCGCGCCGCCGCTGGCCGGAACCCCGCGCCCCGGCGAGCCGCCCCCGCGCCCGGCAGTAGAGTTCCGGACACGCAGGGGAGTCAGGGAGTCAGGGCCATGGAGGGGCTGACACACACGATGAGGAACAAGCTGCGCCGGCTGGCCGTCAGGCTGTACGCACGGCGGGTGGAGGGCCGGCTCGACACCGACAGGAGCGCCAAGCACATCGGCGTCATCCTGGACGGCAACAGGCGCTGGGCCAAGGCCGCGGGCAGCACCACGAAGGAGGGGCACGAGGCGGGAGCCGCCAAGATCCGCGACCTGCTCGGCTGGTGCGAGGAAACCGACGTCGAGGTGGTCACGCTGTGGCTGCTGTCCACGGACAACCTCAACCGGGAGCCGGACGAGCTGGCCACGTTGCTGTCGATCGTCGAGGGCGCGGTGAGCGACCTCGCCGACGACGGCCGGTGGCGCGTCAACCATGTGGGGGCGCTCGACGTGCTGCCCGAGCGCACGCGTGAGGTGCTGCGCCGTGCGGAGGAGAAGACGGCGGACCGGCGCGGGATACTGGTCAACGTCGCCGTGGGGTACGGCGGGCGTCAGGAGATCACCGACGCCGTCCGCTCCCTGCTGGCCAAGCGCGCCGCCGAGGGGCAGACACTCGAACAGGTCGCCGAGGGGCTCGGGGTCGAGGACATCTCCGAGCACCTGTACACGCGGGGGCAACCCGACCCCGACCTGGTGATCCGTACCAGCGGGGAGCAGCGTCTCTCGGGGTTCATGCTCTGGCAGAGCGCGCACTCCGAGTACTACTTCTGCGAGGCGTACTGGCCGGCGTTCCGCAAGGTGGACTTCCTCCGCGCGCTGCGCGACTACGCGGCGCGGCACCGCCGCTACGGGGTCTGAGGCCGGGGCGGCCGAGGCCGCGCTTCTGACCGGTTCCGACCGGTTTGGGGCCGGGGAACGGGGGGACCGCCCGGGGCATTCTTCGCATGAGATGTGCAGTGAGCGGGCATATTCCTGCCGGACCGCGCATCCGCGCGGTCCGCCGGGAGGCCCTTTGCGCACCACGACATCCCCTTCTGCAAGCGGGGACGAGGGCCGGTACCGGTCCGGTGTGCCACGGGCCGGGGCCGGCTGTTCTGACCCCCGGCGCCCTGGGCGGCGCCTTGTTCCCGCACCTCATTCGAGGGGGTTCGTCCACTCGTGGCCACCAGCAAGAAGCGCTCGCACGACCGGCGCATGTATGTCCTGGACACCAGCGTTCTCCTCGCCGACCCGGCGGCCATCACCCGCTTCGACGAGCACGAGGTCGTCCTTCCGGTCGTTGTCATCTCCGAGCTTGAGGCAAAGCGTCACCACCCCGAGCTGGGCTACTTCGCCCGGCAGGTCCTGCGCCGACTCGACGAGTACCGGGTGCGGTTCGGGCGGCTGGACACGCCGCTGCCGATCGGGGACCTCGGCGGCACGCTCCGTGTCGAGCTGAACCACTCGGACCCGGCCGTGCTGCCTCCGGCCATGCTGAACGAGCGGGGCCGGCTCGCGGACAACGACTCGCGGATCCTGGCCGTCGCGCGCAACCTCCAGGCCGAGGGGTACGACGTCACGGTGGTCTCCAAGGACCTGCCGCTGCGCATCAAGGCGTCGTCGGTGGGGCTGTCCGCCGAGGAGTACCGCGCGGAACTGGCCATCACCGACTCCGACGGCTGGACCGGTCTCTCCGAGCTGACGCTGAGCGGCGAGGCCGTGGACGAGCTGTTCGCGACGGAGAGCGTGCACGACGAGACCGCCGCCGGGCTGCCGGTGCACACCGGTCTGGTCATCTCCTCCGAGCGCGGGCGCGCGCTCGGGCGCGTGGCGCCCGACGGGCGGGTGCGGCTGGTGCGCGGGGACCGGGAGGCGTTCGGCATCCACGGGCGCAGCGCGGAGCAGCGGATCGCCCTCGACCTGCTGCTCGACCCGGATGTCGGCATCGTGTCCATGGGCGGCCGGGCGGGGACGGGCAAGTCCGCGCTGGCGCTGTGCGCCGGGCTCGAAGCGGTGCTGGAGCGGCGCCAGCACAGCAAGGTGGTCGTCTTCCGTCCGCTGTACGCCGTCGGCGGGCAGGACCTCGGCTACCTGCCGGGCACCGAGGCCGAGAAGATGAACCCGTGGGCGCAGGCCGTGTTCGACACGCTGTCCGCGGTGACGACGCGTGAGGTGATCGAGGAGGTCGTGGCCCGCGGCATGCTGGAGGTGCTGCCGCTCACGCACATCAGGGGCCGGTCGCTGCACGACGCGTTCGTGATCGTGGACGAGGCCCAGTCACTCGAACGCAACGTGCTGCTGACGGTGCTGTCCAGGATCGGGCAGAACTCGCGGGTGGTGCTGACGCACGACGTGGCGCAGCGCGACAACCTGCGCGTGGGGCGCTACGACGGCGTGGTCGCGGTGGTGGAGAAGCTCAAGGGCCACCCGTTGTTCGCGCACGTGACGCTGACGCGTTCGGAGCGGTCGCCGATCGCCGCGCTGGTGACGGAAATGCTCGAAGACGGTCGCGTCTGAGCGTTCGACTGCCCCGGCCCGCTCGCGCCCGTGACAGGGCGCGGGCGGGCCGCGTCGCGGGCGCCGGCGCGTCGCGCGGCGTTCCGCACCGATCGGGCCGCCGCCGGGAAGGCCCGCGACGGCGGGGTTCGTACGGGCAAAAGCCCAGGTAGGCGGGTCACGGAACGGTCTCGGCCGGTTGGCAAGCCCCGTTCACCTGTGAGCTTTCCCACAGAGGACTGAATTGCTTCGGGGCATCCGGGTCCGGCAGTGTGTGCGTCTGTCAGGCCCCGCATACGGCACCGATGTCCCCCAAGGGCATTGCAAGGACTGCGTTTTACAACTGAACAGCCGCTCGCCGTATGCCGCCCGCAGAAGATGTGGACCCACGCCTCAGCCGCGTGCGGACCCCGCCGGGCCAGTGCCTCCCGCACCAGCATCAGCGGAGGCCCGCGTCAGGGGCACGATCGCGCCCGCCGGGTCCTCCGAGCGGACGATGTCGGAAGGAAACCGTGTGACCGGGATTTCGGTCCGGGGATTCGCAGTGGCGTCCGCCACCGCGGTGACCACCGTCGGCGCTGCCGTCGGTGTCGCCTCGGGGGACGACCAGAGCCGCCCTGCGGAGAACATGGCGGCCGTCGCGGCCGACGCGACGCTGCTCGCTGAGATACCCGCGGGTACGAATGCCGAGCTGCACACCGCTTCGCTGACGCAGCAGGTGGAGACGCAGACCATCGCGGCGGACGCCGACGCGCGGCGCGCCGCGCAGGAGGCCGCCCGCATCCAGGCCGCGGAGAGCGCCGCCGAGCGCCGGGCCGAGGCCGAGCGTGCCGCGCAGGAGCAGGCGGACCGCGAGGCACGGGAGGCGGCCGAGCGCGCCGCCGAGGAGGCGCGGGCCGCGGCCTCGTCCGCCGGGTCGTCGGCGTCGTTCCCCGTGCAGTCCTCCTACACGAAGGCCGAAGTGCAGGCGATGGCCCGCCAGATCGTGGCGGCGGACCAGTTCCAGTGCTTCTCGAACATCGTGGACCACGAGAGCGGCTGGAACCACACGGCGCAGAACCCCTCATCGGGCGCCTACGGCCTGATGCAGGCCCTGCCCGGGTCCAAGATGTCGTCCGCGGGCTCGGACTGGCAGACGAACCCGGCGACCCAGATCCGCTGGGGTGTCAACTACATGGAGGACCGCTACGGCAGCCCGTGCGGCGCCTGGGAGTTCTGGCAGGCCAACAACTGGTACTGACCGGTTCCCCGGACGCCCGGGTGAACGACCGCCCCGCGGTCACCGGCGTTCGCGTGAAGTCCCCGTGAAGTCCCCGTTCCGTACGGAACGGGGACTTCGCCGTTGCGCGGACGTGTGTCCTGCGCGCCGCGCCGGCAGGGTAACGTCGTCCCGCGCATGGCGTGAGGAAACTGGGGGCGGAGGTAATCGGGATGTCAGGTCTTGGTCGGCTGCGGACCGGCTTGTCGCGTGTGGGAGAGAAGGTCTCCGGCTTCCGGGCCGCCGCCGAGCGGGAGCAGGAGCGCCGCGAGTACGAGGCAGGCCGGCTCGGGGAACGGGAGGCCGAGGCCGCGGGCGTCGTCGAGGACACCGGCACCGGGCCGGCGCGGAGAGAGCGTTATCCGGCCGAGGTCCGCGAGGGGGTGAGCGGCGGGGCCGCCGCGGGCGGGCCGCCCTCGGCACCCATGGGCCCGGGCGGGGGGGAGCCGCCCGGGACGGTGTCCGAGAGCCCGCCGCCGGCGCCGCGCCCCAAGCCCGCGGAGGCGATCCCGTGGGGGGTGCGGGTCGCCGCCGAGGCCGGCTGGCGGACGCTGGTCATCGCGGCCGTGCTGTGGGTGCTCATCCGGGTGGTGGGCGCCGTCAGTCTGCTGGTCATCTCCTTCGCCGCCGGCCTGCTGATCACCGCGCTGCTCCAGCCGTTCGTCGGCTGGCTCAAACGGGTCGGATTCGGCCGCGGCGCGGCGACGGCGGTGACCGCGTTCGGCGGCTTCGCGGTCATCGGCCTGATGGGCTGGTTCGTGGTCTGGCAGGTGATAGAGAACTCCGAGGACCTGACCGGCCGGGTCCAGGAGGGCGTCGAGGAACTGCGGGACTGGGTGCTCGAACTGCCCTTCGACATCACCGAGGACAACCTCGACAGCTGGGTCGACGACATCAACGAGTGGATCAGCGACAACAGCGACACGCTGACCTCGGCCGGGCTCGAAGGCGTCAACTACGTCGTCGAGTTCTTCACCGGCGCCGGCATCACGCTGTTCGTCGTCCTCTTCCTCCTGTACGACGGCCGGGGCGTGTGGCACTGGTTCCTGCGGCTGGTGCCCAGGGCGGCCCGCGAGGGCGTCGCGGGGGCGGGCCCCCGGGCGTGGATCACGCTGACCGGCTACGTGCGCGGCACGGTGATAGTGGCGTTCATCGACGCGGTGGGCATCGGCATCGGCCTGTTCGTGCTCGACGTGCCGATGGCCGTGCCGCTCGCGGTGATCGTCTTCGTCTCCGCGTTCGTCCCCCTGGTCGGCGCCATCGCGTCGGGAGCGCTCGCCGTGCTCGTGGCGCTCGTGACGAACGGCCTGGTGGACGCGTTGATGGTGCTCGGCGTGGTGCTGCTGGTCCAGCAGATCGAGGGGAACGTGCTCCAGCCGTTCATCCTGGGCCGGATGGTGCGGGTCCACCCGCTCGCGGTCGTGCTCGGCGTCGCCGCCGGATCGATGCTCGCCGGCATCCCCGGCGCGGTCGTCGCGGTGCCGCTCATCGCGGTGACGACCACGGTCGTGAGCTACCTGCGGGCCTACCAGGAGGAGGCCGACCGGCGCGCGCACCAGCAGCGTTCCGGCGCCACCGTCGGCGCACTCGCCCCCACCCCGCCACCGGCGGGGCCCACGGTGACCACGGGCGGCGAAGGCCCGCGCGAGGGGAACGGCGGCGGGCACGGCAACGGCCGCCCGGCGGACCCGCAGGACGGCCCGCGCCCCTGACGGCGCCGGCGCGGCGGCGGGGCCTCGGGCGCCGGCCGCCGCGCCCGGCTCAGCCGGCCCAGCCGTGCTTCGGCGGGTGGCGCAGTTCGAGCAGCCGGCCGAGGCGTTCGGTGTCCGTCGGGGTCCAGCCCTCGGGCGGCGCGATGGCCGCCCAGGCGTCGACCGGGTTGGAACCGTAGCGGTGGCCGTGCGGCGCGGGCGCGCCGTAGGAGACCGCCATGTCCACGGTGGTCTGCCAGAACGTGACGAACGGGAACCAGTCGATCGACGAGGTGACGTCGGGCCCGAGCGGTTCGTTCAGCCACTCGGGGCGCTTGAACAGCAGGTCGGGCGACCACCACACGACCGGGTCCGACGCGTTCTGGAGGTAGACGATCCGGGGTTCCTCCCACACCTGCCCCTCGGGCAGCCGCAGATCGCTCTCGGGGAACTGCGCGAAGCGGACGTGCCGCCCGTCGTCGTACACCGGCCGCCACACCGGGCTGCCCGGGTCGCGTTCCGCCGTCAGCTCGCTGTGGATCGGGCTGAAGTCGGGCGGGCCGATCATCAGGGCGCCGTCCGTCCTGGCGACCATGTCGTCCAGGTCGTCGAACGCCGACTCCACCGCCGAGACGGCCAGGCTCTCGCCGAACACCAGCAGCGTGGGCCGTTCGTCCTCCGGTTCCTGCTCCCAGCGGGCGTGCACGGCGTCGAACAGCGCCTCGGTGGCCAGGCCCGCCTCGTTCCTGTCCACCATGAACGAGGCCCAGCTCGGCAGGTAGGAGTACTGGAGGGTGACGACGGCCGTGTCGCCGCCGTGCATGAACTCCAGCGCCTCGACCGTGGTCGGGTTCACCCAGCCGGTGCCGGTGGTGCCGGTGACGGCGAGGACCTCGCGGTCGAACGCGTTGGTGCGCTCCAGTTCGCGCACGGCGAGCTCGGCCCCGTCGGCGTAGTCGTCGTAGGCGGCGCGGCCGACGTAGGCGCGGATCGGGTCGAGCGCCTCCGCGCCGGTGAAGCCCGCGATCTCCTCGCGGGAGATGGCGCTGCCGGTGAACGTCCGCCCCTTGTTGCCCAGGTCCTCCCAGGAGATGAGGGAGTCGGGACTGCCGGAGAGCATCGGTGAGTACGGCCGCATGACGCCGGGGTCGGTGCTGCGGTCCTTCGCCGCGGCCAGCCGGTCCGCGATGCCCAGGATGCCCCGGTCCCACACGACGTCCCTGGTCCCGATGACGACGATCGTGGTGGACATCGCCAGCCCGAGCGCGACGGCGACCGGCCACGGCACGAACCGGTTCAGCAGCCGGTTCAGCCACCGCGTGCCCAGGCGGACGGCGCGGGCCGCGAGCAGCAGGAGCGCGAGCACCGCGAGCGAGATCAGCGCGATCATCAGCGAGTGCCAGGTCAGGGTCGGCGGCAGGTCCTGGAGCCGGCGCAGCTCGCGCTGCATGTCGGCGCTGCGGCCCAGCATGTAGGCCACGGCGAGCGGCAGCAGCAGCAGGTACGCCAGCCAGCAGCGGGCCCGCACCCGTTCGCTCGGCTGCCAGGGCGAGAGCAGCCGGAACAGCCAGGCGGCCAGCGCCCCGAGACCGTACCCGATGGCCGCGGTGATGCCGCCGATCGCGCCCTGGTAGTACCAGGGGCGCGGTACCAGCGAGGGCGTCAGGGAGAGCCAGAAGAAGAAGGTGGCGGCCAGGCAGCCCGTGAGGTCGGGCCAGCGCCGCACCACCCACGTGGAGCCCGGCCGTTCCCAGTAGGGCTGCCGGGCGATGGCCACGGCGAGGCGGCGGGCGGTGAGGACGGCGCTGCGCGCCTCCTCGGCGCGCGCGGCGCCCACCGCGATGGTGCGCGCGGCGACGGTCCGCGTCGCGGTGGTGGGCGGCCGGCCCGGCGCCGCGCCCCCCGCGGGCCCGGTGGCGGTGGCCTCGGCCGGCCGGCCGGCGGCGCCGGAACCGGGCACGTGCTCCGGATCGGCGTCCGGCGCCGTCTGTTCTGTCACTGTCTCTCCGCCCCATCTGCCCCGGCTTCGGTGCTCCCTCACGCTAGGGGATCAGACGCGGTGGCGGCAGACGACGTTGCGTCCTTGCGCCCTTTCCGTGCTGCCCGGGTGACGCCGCGGGCGGCGTCGTCCGGGCGCGGCGGGGGCGGCGTACCCCCCGGTCCGCTATACAGACGGTGTATACATCGTGTGTATAGTGCGGTGCATGTCCATCAGTCACACGCTGCTCGGCCTGCTCGAAGCAGGGCCGAGACACGGGTACGACCTCAAGCGGGCCTTCGACGCGCGTTTCGGGCAGGACCGGCAGCTGCACTACGGCCAGGTCTACTCGACGATGTCGCGGCTGCTGAAGAACGGCCTCGTGGAGGTCGACGGCGTCGAGCCGGGCGGCGGCCCCGAGCGCAAGCGGTACGCCATCACCGACGCGGGGATCACCGATGTCGCGGAATGGCTCGGCACGCCAGAGAAGCCGGAGCCCTACCTCCAGAGCACCCTGTACACCAAGGTGGTGCTCGCCCTGCTCACCGGACGCGACGCGCAGACGCTGCTCGACACGCAGCGCACCGAGCACCTGCGCCTCATGCGCGAACTGACCCGGCGCAAGCTGAACGGCGACCTCGCGGACCAGTTGATCTGCGACCACGCGCTGTTCCACCTCGAAGCCGACCTGCGCTGGCTCGACCTCACCGCCGCCCGCCTCGACCGGCTCGCATCGGAGATCACCCCATGAGCACCACGGAACACCAGAACGCCGACGCCCGGGCGGCCCGGGTGGCCCCGCCCCCGCTGCTCGCCGCGGCGGATCTGCACAAGACCTACGGCGCCACACCCGCGCTCGCGGGCGCCGACTTCACCATCGGCGCCGGCGAGGTCGTCGCCGTGATGGGCCCGTCCGGCTCGGGGAAGTCCACCCTGCTGCACTGCCTGGCCGGCATCGTCCCGCCGGACTCCGGCACCGTTTCCTACCAGGGGCGCGACCTCGGCGGGCTCTCCGACGCGGAACGCAGCGCGCTGCGCCGCGCGGACTTCGGTTTCGTGTTCCAGTTCGGTCAGCTCGTGCCCGAGCTGACCTGCGAGGAGAACGTGGCCCTGCCGCTGCGCCTGACCGGTACCGGCAGGAAGGCCGCCGCGGCCCGCGCGGCCGAGTGGCTGGAACGCCTTGAGGTCGCCGACGTGCGCCACCACAGGCCCGGGCAGATCTCCGGTGGGCAGGGGCAGCGCGTCGCGGTGGCCCGCGCCCTGGTCGGCACCCCGCGCGTGGTCTTCGCGGACGAACCGACCGGCGCGCTCGACTCGTTGAACGGCGAACGCGTCATGCAACTCCTGGTCGGCGCGGCCAGGGAGACCAGCGCGGCCGTCGTCCTCGTCACGCACGAGTCACGCGTCGCCGCCTACTCGGATCGCGAGGTCGTGGTCCGCGACGGGCGCGCCCGCGACATGGCAGGTGCCCTGTGAGCGGCGGGCGGGCGGCCACGCGGTCGTGTGGTCAGGGGAGGCGCGGGTGTGGCCGCGCGGCCGGAGAAGCGAACGGGGTAGAGCTGTGAGCGACGGGCGGGCGGCCACGCGGTCGTGTGGTCAGGGGAGGCGCGGGTGTGGCCGCGCGGCCGGAGAAGCGAACGGGGTAGAGCTGTGAGCGGCGGGCGGGCGGCCACGGGGTCGCGCGGTGGATGGGCGCGGGACCTCGTTCTCGGGATGAGGTTCGCGCTGACCGGCGGTCCTGGCTGGGCACGCACCCTGCTGACGGCGGCCGGGGTCGGCCTCGGGGTGGTCGTGCTGATGCTGGCGGCGTCGGTGCCGCACATGCTCGCGGAACGGGACGCGCGCGCCGACGCCAGGACGCCCATCCACCTGGGGGAGGACGCGGAGGCCGGGCAGGACACGGTGCTGACCGCCTACGCCGGCACCGAGTACCGGGACGCGATGATCGGCGGCCTGGAACTGCAACCGGACGCGGGCGTCGAGGAGACCACGGCGCAGCCGCCGCCGGGAGTCGACGCGTGGCCGGGGCCCGGCGAGATGGTCGTGTCCCCCGCCCTGCGCGACCTGCTCGACTCGGAGGACGGCGGGCTGCTGGCCGAACGGCTCGACCACACGACGGTGGGCATCATCGGGCCCGAGGGCCTTGAGGGCCCGAGCGAGCTGTACTACTACGCGGGCGTCGACACGCTGGAGCACGGCGACGACATGCGCGTCGGGGGCTTCGGCACGGCGGTGGCGGAGTCCCCGTTGCCCGCCATCCTGGTGCTGCTGATCCTCGTGCTGTGCGTGGTGCTGCTGATGCCGGTCGCGGTGTTCATCGCGACCGCCGTGCGTTTCGGCGGGGAACGGCGGGACCAGCGGCTCGCCGCGCTGCGCCTGGTGGGCGCGGACGCCGACATGACCCGGCGGATCGCGGCCGGTGAGGCCCTGGTGGGCGCGCTGTTCGGGCTGGTGGCCGGTGTGGGCGCGTTCCTCGCGCTGCGGCAGTACCTCGGCTCCGTCACCGTGTGGGAGTTCAGCGCCTACCCGCGGGACATCGTGCCGTCCCCGGTGCTGACGATGCTGATCCTGGTCGGCGTGCCGGTCGCGGCCGTGGCCGCCTCGCTGTTCGCGCTGCGCGGCGTGGCGATCGAGCCGCTCGGGGTGGTGCGCGAGAGCACCGTGCGCCGTCGGCGTCTGATGTGGCGCCTGGTGCCGGGAGCGCTTGGCCTGCTGCTGCTCCTGCCGTTCACGGGCCCCTTCACCGGCGACAGCGGGGTGGAGCAGATCCGGGTCGCCAGCGGTGTCGTGCTGCTGCTCGCGGGGGTCACGGTCCTGCTGCCCTGGCTGGTCGAGCGCGTCGTCGGGCTGCTGCGCGGCGGCCCGGTCTCGTGGCAGCTCGCCACCCGGCGGCTCCAGCTCGGCTCGGGCGCCGCGGCCCGGACCGTCAGCGGCATCACCGTCGCGGTCGCCGGCGCCACGGCGCTGCACATGCTGTTCTTCGGAGTGCGGACCGACCAGACGGAGTTCACGGGCCACGACCCGGACCGGGCGCAGCTCAACGTGAGCCAGGCCGTGTCCGAGGACGACGACGGCACGCGCCTGATCGACCGGCTGGAAACGGTGCCGGGGGTCACGGCCGTCTTCGGGACCGTGTCGGACACCGCGCTGCCCCAGGGCTCGGCGGCGTCGAACGGCGCGGTCACCGTGATCGTGGGCGACTGCGCCACGCTCAGGGAGGCCACGCGGGCGGAGAGCTGCGAGGACGGCGATGTGTTCCTGGCCGACGACGGGTCCCGGGACACGGCGCTGCCGGCACCCGGCGAGGAACTGCTCCTCGGCCACGACCTGACGGCGGACGGCGCGGAACGGCGCCTGTGGACGGTGCCGGAAACGGCCTCGGTCATCGACGTGCGGCCGGACGCGCGGGGGGTGACACGGGAGGTCGCCGTATACGCCACGTGGGGTGCGTTGGACCCCGGCCGGCTCCAGGCCCCCTGGCTGGAGGTGATGCTGCGCGTCGACCCCGGGAGCGCGGACGTCGTCGAGCGGGTCAGGAACGCCGCCTGGGAGGGGGAGACGCGCGCCTCGGTGTGGCAGCTGCGCAGTGAGACCGTCTCCGACGAACTGCTCGGCATCCAGCAGGGGCTGCTGGTGGGCGCCACCGGGGTCATGCTGCTCATCGGCGCCAGCATGATCGTGTCGATGTTCGAGCAACTGCGTGAGCGCAGGCGCCTGTTGTCCGTACTCGTCGCCTTCGGGACCCGGCGGAGCACGCTGGCGGCCTCGGTGCTCTGGCAGACGGCCGTTCCTGTGGTGCTCGGCCTCGCCGTGGCCGCCCTCATCGGCACGGTGCTGGGCGCGGTGCTCATGTCCCTGGCGGGTCTGCGGGTCGGCGGCTGGACCGCCTTCCTGCCGATGGCCGGGGCCGGAGCCGGGGTGATCGCGCTGGTGACCCTCGCGAGCCTGCCGCTGCTGTGGCGCCTGATGCGTCCGGCGGGCCTGCGCACCGAGTGACGAGCGGCGCGCCCGCCGGCGCCCGGCCCGCCCCCGGCTCGCGCCCGCCGGCGCCCGGCCCGCCCCCGGCTCGCGCCCGCCGGCGCCCGGCCCGCGCCCGCGCCCGGCCGGGCGGCCGGAGCTCCCCGACGGGCTCAGTCGCCGGACGTACCGGTCGGCGGGGGCAGCCTGCCGAGGGCGCGCCGCAGGCGTGCGATGTCCTTCCTGATACCACCCACCTCCTCCCGCGAGGCCAGGTGCGCGCGCACGTCGAGCACCCACTCGTAGTCGCTCCTGAGCCGCTGGAGCCGGCGCACCCCCGCCGCGCCGGCCGGGCGCGGCACCCTCGCGAGGTCGTCGCCGAGGCGTATCAGCTGCTCGTCGGTCGCCCGGGCCGCGCGCTCCGCTTCGGCCAGCAGGACGGCGGCCCGCTCCGCGGGCAGGGCCGCCAGCAGGCCGCGCCGCCTGGCCGCCGCGCGGACGCGGCGTGCGCGACGGCCGTGCGGCGTGAGGTTCCGCGCGAGGAGCGGCAGCAGAAGCGCCGCGACCGCGAGGAGCAGGATCTGCGCCGCCGTCCGCAGCCCCGCGTCGTCCGTGCCACCGGTCGCCGGCTCCGCGCCGCCGGCCGCCGGCTCCGCGATGCCGAGCCGGTCCATCTCACCCAGCAGGTCGGTCAGGGTCTCCCCGAGGAACGCCTCGCTGCCGTGCGCCCAGCCGGCCGCCTCGACGAACGCGGCGTCACCGGTCGCCGAGGTGTCCCGTACATGGCCGCCGTGGTAGGGGTCGACGGTGAACACCGCGACGTTCCGCCCGTCGGGTGCCACCAGCTCCGCGAGCGCGGACTCCTCGCTCGGCAGGGTGCCACCGGCCCGCAGTTCGAGTACGGGGTGCGGCAGGAAGGCCACGCCTGCCGCCGGGTCCGCCGCGGCCAGCTCCTCCCCGAGCGCGGCCAGCTCCTCCGGCCCGGTCCGCCAGTCGGATATGCCCGGGTGAACGTAGACGGGGGCCTCCGCGAGCGCGTCCCGCGCGGTCTCGGTGACCTCGGTGGGGGAGAGCAGCGCGGCGAGCAGCGCCAGCCGCTGCGGCACCTCGCGGACCGGCAGGTCCGTGATGGCGGAGGCGCCGATGACCGTCTCCAGGTCGCTGATGTCGAACGGCACGTCGGGCCCCGCGCCGAACACCGCGGCGAACGACCCGTCGTCCTCCCACTGGATCAGGACGGCCACGCCGTCGTCGGGCAGCCCGGTGAGCATCGGGGCCTGCGCCTCGGCCAGATCCCCGCCGAGGCCGGAGACGAGCGCGGCCCGCACGTTCGGCACTCCGGCGAAGGAGTCGCGCAGCAGGGCGGCGTCCAGCTCGGGGAAGGCCGCGGTGACGGCCGGGTCGACGAAGAACGGCTCCGCGCCCGCGGTGGCGGCGACCGCGGGCCGCAGGTCGTTGTCCAGGGCGTCGGGCAGCGACAGCAGGAAGTGGCCCGAGGGGATGCCGACGCGCGCGTACATCTCCTCCGACAGCTGCTCCGTGCTCACCGGGACGTCCGCCACGGCCCAGGCGTACGCCCTGCTCGGACTGTCGCTCACGGGCGTGTGCACCTCGTTGAACACGAGGTAGACGCCCGGCTCGCCGACCCGCGCGGCCAACTCCTCGGCCGCCGCGTCCCCCTCGGGTATCTCCTCGGTCAGCAGCGCCACCCTGACCGGTGTCCGCG
Source organism: Streptomyces marincola (assembly GCF_020410765.1). Taxonomy (NCBI): domain Bacteria; kingdom Bacillati; phylum Actinomycetota; class Actinomycetes; order Kitasatosporales; family Streptomycetaceae; genus Streptomyces; species Streptomyces marincola. The sequence goes on from NZ_CP084541.1 coordinate 4,595,880, forward strand.
CCTCCGCGTAGCGGGCGCGCATCAGCGCCAGGGCCTGCTCGTCGATGTCCTCGTAGTCCTCGGCCGCCCACACCCCCGGCCCCGCCGCCAGCGCGTCGGCCGCCTCCGCCAGCTGCTCCGCCGCCCGCGCCGGCGGGGCCAGGAGCAGACCGGCCAGCAGCACCCACGCCGTCAGGCCGGCGAGTGCCGCCGACCGCGCCGCCCGGCCCGCCGGGCCCGGCCCTTTCCGCATCGCGCCCCCGCCCGATCGCCCCGTCCGTTCCTCGCTGTGCGATCCTAGGCCGTCGCACTGACAGCCCGGCAAGTGAACGGCGGGGGGTGGCCGATGGCGGTGGGCGACGTCGTCGAGGGCCGGTACCGGCTGGTCGGCAAGCTCGGCGAGGGCGGCATGGGCCAGGTCTGGCGCGCGCACGACCAGCGCCTCGGCCGGGATGTCGCGGTGAAGACCGCGACGGACGGCGCGGACACCGAGCTCGTGCGGCGGCTGCAACGGGAGGCCATGGCCATCGCCAGGCTGGCCCACCCGCACATCGTCACGGTGCACGACCTGTTCACCGGGACGTTCGAGGGCCGCTCCGCGGTGTTCCTCGTCATGGAACTCGTGCCGGGCCGGTCCCTCGCCCAGCGCCTCGCGGACGGCCTGCCGGACATGGCCGAGGCGCTTGAGTGGGCCGCGCAGATAGCGGACGCGCTGGCCGCCGCGCACGCGCCCGGGGTCGGCATCGTGCACCGGGACCTCAAACCCGGCAACGTGATGCTGAGTCACGACCGCGTCAAGCTGCTCGACTTCGGAATCGCGCGGTTCGCCGAAGGGCTGGGCGAGCAGCGGCGCACCTCCATCACGGCCACGGGAACGGTCATCGGCACGCCCGACTACATGGCGCCCGAGCAGTGCACCGGCGGGGCCGTTGACGCCGGGACCGACCTGTACGCGCTCGGCTGCGTCCTGTTCCGCATGCTGACCGGGCGCACCGTCTTCCCGCCCGGCGGGACCGTGATGCAGGTCATGTACCGGCAGGTGCACGAGGCGCCCGAGCCGCCGAGCGCGCTGCGGCCCGGGCTGCCGGACGAGGTGGACGCGTTCGTGCTCCGGCTGCTCGCCAAGGACCGCGCCGACCGCCCGGCCTCGGCCGCCGAGGTGCGCGACCGGCTCCGTTCCCTGGCCGCCGCCGCTCGCACGGTGCGGGGCACGCGCGCCCCGGCACCGCCCGCCCGGGAGGGGGGCACGGCGGAGCCACCCGCCGGACGCCGGGAGGAACGGCGTTCAGTGACCGCGTCGGCGGCGGGCCTTCGGGGCGGCCCTGACACGGCGGACGAACGGCCGGCGGATGAACGGCCCGGGAACGAAGGGCTCGGGAACGAAGGGCTCGGGAACGAAGGGCCCGCGGCCGGGCGCACCCCAGACCCCGGGCGGGCGGCGCGGGGCGCCGCGGGCGCCGGCCCCCGGGCGTCGGCGGACCGCCGGTCCCCCGTCGCCGGGCGCCTGGCGCCGAGCGAGGCCGGTGACCTGCGGCTGCGCTCGGAACGCGCGCTGGCGGCCCGTTCCCCGGAACTGTGGGCCGAGCTGATCCCCGACCTCGCCAGGTACTACGGACCCGACGGCTGGCCGACCGAAGTGGCCTGCGTCCACTTGGGGGCGCTCCCTTCACCCCTGCGTGTCTCCGTCGCCGACGCGTTGAAGCGCGAACACGGCGCGTGGCGCACGCGGCGCGCCCGCAAAGCGCTGCGGGCAAGCGGGTGACCCCCGGCTGAGGCCGCCGGGTAGATTCGTCCCCATGAGTGGCATGACTGGTACGAACGAATACCGCGTCGAGCACGACTCGATGGGCGAGGTGCGGGTGCCCGCGGACGCCAGGTGGCGCGCGCAGACGCAGCGTGCCGTGGAGAACTTCCCGATCTCGGGCCAGCGCATCGAGCGGTCGCACATCGCCGCCCTCGCGCGGATCAAGGCGGCGGCGGCCACGGTCAACGCCGAGCTCGGCGTGATCGAGAAGGACATGGCCGAGGCCATCGTCCAGGCGGCGGACGAGGTGGCCGAGGGCCGCTGGGACGACCACTTCCCCGTCGACGTCTTCCAGACCGGCTCCGGCACCTCTTCGAACATGAACACCAACGAGGTGCTCGCGACGCTGGCGACCGAGCGCCTCGGCCGCCCGGTGCACCCCAACGACCACGTCAACGCCAGCCAGTCCTCCAACGACGTGTTCCCGTCCTCGATCCACATCGCCGCCACCGGGGCGGTGACCGGCGAGCTGATCCCGGCCCTGGTGCACCTGGCCGAGTCGCTGGAGCGCAAGGGCGCGGAGTTCGCCGAGGTGGTGAAGTCGGGGCGCACGCACCTCATGGACGCGACCCCCGTCACCCTGGGGCAGGAGTTCGACGGGTACGCCGCTCAGGTGCGTTACGGCGTGGAGCGCCTCAACGCCTCGCTGCCCCGGCTCGCCGAGCTGCCGCTCGGCGGCACCGCCGTCGGGACGGGCATCAACACGCCGCCCGGTTTCTCCGCCGCCGTCATCGCCGAGGTCGCCCGCACGACCGGGCTGCCGCTGACCGAGGCCCGCGACCACTTCGAGGCGCAGGGCGCCCGGGACGGCCTGGTGGAGGCCTCGGGCCAGCTGCGGACCATCGCCGTGTCGCTCACCAAGATCTGCAACGACCTGCGCTGGATGTCCTCCGGGCCCCGCACGGGCCTCGCCGAGATCGCCCTGCCCGACCTCCAGCCGGGCTCCTCGATCATGCCGGGCAAGGTCAACCCGGTGATCCCCGAGGCCGTGCTCATGGTCGCCGCGCAGGTCATCGGCAACGACGTGACGGTCACCACGGCCGGCGCCTCGGGCAACTTCGAGCTGAACGTCATGCTCCCGGTGATCGCCAAGAACCTGCTGGAGTCCGTCCGGCTGCTGGCGAACGCCTCCCGCCTGCTCGCCGACCGCACGGTCGACGGCATCACGGCGAACGCGGAACGGGCCAAGGAGTACGCCGAGTCCTCGCCCTCCGTGGTGACGCCGCTCAACCGGTACATCGGCTACGAGGCCGCGGCGAAGGTCGCCAAGCAGGCGCTCGCCGAGCGCAAGACCATTCGCGAGACGGTACTCGATGCGGGGTATGTCGAGCGCGGCGAGTTGACGATCGAGCAGCTCGACGAGGCCCTCGACGTGCTGCGCATGACCAGGCCGTGAACAACCCGGCCGCCGGATGCGCCCGCTGTCCGCGTCGACCCGAATACCATGTGTAGATGACAACGGGAACAGACGCGACAGGCGGCGCGCATCCATGGCGGCCGGGGGACCACATCCTGTGGCGCTACCGCGCCAACGGGTCCGACCTGTTCCACATCTGCCGCCCGGTCACCGTGGTCCGGGACGCGCCGGGGCTGCTCGCGGTCTGGATGGCTCCCGGCACCGAGTGCATCAAGCCGGAGCTGGCCGACGGGACCGCGGTCCACGACGAGCCGCTGGCCACCCGCTACACCAAGCCGAGGACCACGGTGCGGTCCCGCTGGTTCGGGGCCGGCGTGCTCAAGCTGGCCCGCCCCGGCGAACCCTGGTCCGTGTGGCTTTTCTGGGATCGGGGCTGGCGCTTCAAGAACTGGTACGTCAATCTTGAGGAACCCCGGCGGCGGTGGCCGGGCGGGGTCGATTCCGAGGATCACTTTCTCGACATCGCGGTCTACCCCGACCGCAGCTGGGAGTGGCGGGACGAGGACGAATTCGCCCAGGCGCAGCAGGCGGGCCTGCTGGACGCCGGGCAGGCGGAACGCATCCGCGCGGCCGGTCGCGAGGCGACCCGGCTCATCCGCGCCTGGGGGCGTCCGTTCTCCGAGACCTGGGCCTCCTGGCGGCCGGATCCGCGCTGGCGGACCCCCCAGCTGCCCGGAGACTGGGACCGGCCCGCCACCGGCCCGGCCCCCGTCGCGGAGGCCCGCCGCCTGCCGCCCCGCCCGAGAGCCTCTTGAATCGACCCCGGCCGACAACCGTAGGATCGACCCCCACAACCGCACAACGCCCCCACACCGCACGCTAGTTCCCGCCTGGATGGACTTCCCCTCGTGACGGACCCGACCCCACCGCAGCCCGTGGCTCGCACGGCGGACGTACCCGCGTTCGCCGACAGCTCGGGGCTTCCGCACGCCCGCTCCGAGCCGGAGTCCGTCGAGCAGCCACCCGCGCGTCCGGCGTCGGGCGAGGGACTGAACGGCGGGACGGGCGACAACGACCGGCTGCGGTTCGTGGGTGCGGCCACGCGCCGCATCGCGCGGGGGCTCGACCTGGACGAGATCGTGCTCGGCCTGTGCCGCGCGTCGGTGCCGACGTTCTCCGACGCCATCCTCGTCTACCTCCGGCATCCGCTGCCCGTCGGCGACGAGCAGCCCGTCACGCCGTGGGTCCTCAAGCTGCGCAGGACCGACCGCATTCCCGAGGCACTGGCCCTCGGCTCGGTCGGCGACCCGCGCGCGGACGCCTCGGGTCCCGTGCTCCCCATGCTGGCCAGCGCGACCCCGCTGGTCGAGGTGCGCGGGAACGGGCCGCTCGCCGAGGTGCTGCGGGGCGTGCGGCCGGTGTTCGTGGAGTCCCAGGTGCCCAAGGCCGCGCTGCGCGAGCTGACCGGGGCGGTGGCGCTGCCCGAGGGGCAGCGCGCGATCCTCGCGCCGCTGCGCGGCCGGCGCCGCGTGATCGGCGCGGCGGTGTTCCTGCGCCGGCCCGACCGGCCGTCGTTCGAGGCGGAGGACCTCCAGGTCGCGCAGCAGCTCGCGACCCACTCGGCGCTCGGCGTCGACAAGGCGGTGCTGTACGGGCGCGAGGCGTCGATCGCCGACGAGTTGCAGCGCACGATGCTCCCCGACGACCTGCCGCAGCCGACGGGCGTGCGGCTGGCGAGCCGCTACCTCCCGGCCGCGCAGTCCGCGCGCGTCGGCGGCGACTGGTACGACGCGATTCCGCTGCCCGGCAGCCGCGTGGCCCTGGTCGTCGGCGACGTGATGGGGCACTCGACGACCTCGGCGGCCATCATGGGCCAGCTGCGGACGACCGTGCAGACGCTGGCCGGGCTCGACCTGCCGCCGCAGGAGGTGCTGCACCACCTCGACGAGCAGGCGCAGCGCCTGGGCACCGACCGCATGGCGACCTGCCTGTACGCGGTCTACGACCCGGTCGCGCACCGCATCACGGCGGCGAACGCGGGGCACCCGCCGCCCGTCCTGCTGCACGTGGACGGGTCGACGGAGGTGCTCGACCTGCCGCCGAACGCGCCGATCGGCGTGGGCGGCGTCGACTTCGAGACGGTGGAGCTGGCCGCGCCCGCGGGCGCGACCCTGGTGCTGTACACCGACGGCCTGGTGGAGTCCCGCAGCCGCGACGTCATGACCGGCGTGGAGCACCTGCGCGGGCGGCTGGCCGAGATCTCGCGGCTGGTCCGGCCCAACTCGGCGGCGCCGCTCGAACCGCTGTGCGACGAGATCCTGGACATCGTCGGCCCCGGCGACCGCGACGACGACATCGCGCTGCTCGCGGCCAGGTTCGAGGGCATCGCGCCCGACGACGTGGCGTACTGCCGCCTGGACCCGCGCGCGGAGTCGGTGCGCGAGGCCCGGCGGCTGGTGCGCGAGAGCCTGGCGCGCTGGGAGCTGGGCGAGCTTGAGGACTCGGTCGAGCTGCTGGTCAGCGAGGTCGTCACGAACGCGGTCAGGTACGCGGAACGCCCGGTCTCGGTACGGCTGCTGCGCACCGACGTGCTGCGCTGCGAGGTCGGGGACGACGTGCCCCAGCTGCCGCGGCTGCGGCAGGCGGGCCCGGCGGACGAGGGCGGGCGAGGCCTGTACCTCGTGCAGCGGCTGGCGCGGCAGTGGGGGGCGACGCGGCTGAGCACGGGCAAGCTGGTGTGGTTCGAGATGGCACCGCCGCCCTAGCTGCTCCGCCTCGCGGGCGCCCGGCCCGTTCTGCGACCGCCGGCGTCGGACGGCGCGTTCGGCGCGACGGCCGAGAGCCCGGACAGCAGGCCACGGCCCTGCCGCGCGGCAGTCCGCCCCGCGACCGCGCGGGCCTCTCGCCGTCGCGGAGTGGACTTCAGCTTCCGGCGGATTCGGTCGGTTCGGCCGTTCCGTCCGGCTCCCGGCCCGCCTCGGCGGCCTGGCCGGTCCCCGTGTCCCTGTGGTCGTCGGTCGCGTCGCCGCCGCGCGCCCGTTCGCTGTCGCCGCGCGTTCGCCCCTGACCGTCCGCCGGGCCCGCCCGGTGCCCGGCCCCGGGCGGCCGGCCGCGCCTGGGGTGCGGCCGGGCGCCGGACGGCAGCCGTCCGGCTTCCCTGAGCGCCTGGCGCAGCAGGTAGTCGATCTGCGCGTTGGTGCTGCGCAGCTCGTCCGCCGCCCACTTGCTCAGCGCGTCGTGGACGGCCGGGTCGAGCCGCAGCAGTACTTGCTTGCGCGCCCGCCCGCGCGGCGCGGAACCCTCGGTCACTAGTAGAGCGACCCGGTGTTCAGCACGGGCTGGGGGGAGCGGTCGCCGCACAGGACGACGAGGAGGTTGGAGACCATCGCGGCCCTGCGCTCGTCGTCGAAGTCGACGCTGTCCAGTTGCGCCAGGCGCTCCAGCGCGGCCTCCACCATCCCGCACGCCCCGTCGACAATGGTCTCGCGTGCGGCGACCACCGCGCTGGCCTGCTGGCGCTGGAGCATGGCCGAGGCGATCTCGGGGGCGTAGGCGAGGTGGGTGAAGCGCGATTCGATGATGCGCACGCCCGCCGCGCTGACCCGGGCGGTCAGCTCGACGGCCAGCTTCTCGGTGATCTCCTCCGCGTCACCGCGCAGGGACAGCTGGTCCTCGCCGTGGGCGTCGTAGGGGTACTCGATGGCGATGTGCCGGACGGCCGACTCGGTCTGCGTGCCGACGAATTCGATGAAGTCGTCCACCTCGAAGCTCGCCTGCGCGGTGTCCTCGACCTGCCAGACGATCACGGCGGCCAGCTCGATCGGGTTGCCGTCGGCGTCATTGACCTTGAGGACGGCCGTCTCGTGGTTGCGCACCCGGGTGGAGATCTTGGCGCGGGTGGTCAGCGGGTTGACCCAGCGCAGGCCGTCCTCGCGGATGGTGCCGGTGTAGCGGCCGAAGAACTGGACGACGCGGGCCTCGCCGGGCGCGACCATGTTCAGCCCGGTCATCAGGAAGAGCGAGGTGAGGAACGCGAGGGCGCCCACGACGATGAGCGTCACACCGAGCGCGGTGGACGCGTTGACGGTCACCGGGATGCCGATGAAGACGACGGCGAGGCCGGCGAGCGTGCCGAGGAAGGTGAGGAGGAGCGCGAAGCCGCCCGGCACGCTCCGGGCGCGGATCTCCCGCACGCGGGGGGCCGGCATGTCCGGGGTGTCGGGGGTGTCGATCGCGCGGTGGGACGTGGCGCCAGGGGCGGGTGTGCCGGGAGTTTCCGTTGTCATGCGTTCCTCGCTCGGTGCGTTAGCAATCTGATAGCACTTTATCCTACGGGGGGCTGGTCGCGATGTATCGCGTATCTGTAGGCTGGCTCCGTGAACGCTGACAATCCGCCCGCCGTGCCGCTGGACAAGCAGCCTGTCCGGGCTTCCGACGCGGACCGTGACCGGGTAGCCGACATCCTCAGGGAGGCGCTGGCCGAGGGGCGGCTCGACCCGGATGAGCACTCCGAGCGGGTCGAGGCGGTCTTCCGCTCCAAGACCATGGGCGAGCTCGAACGGCTGATCGCGGACCTGCCGGCCGGTCAGCGGCCGGCCCACGGGCCGCAGTTCGTGCCCGGCCCCTACCGGCCGGCCCCGCCGCCGTACCCGCACCAGGCGCGTGTCCCGCACGGTCCGCCCGCGGCCAACGCGACGAACGTGGTGGCCGTGCTCAGCGGCACCGCACGGCAGGGGCGTTGGCGCGTGCCCGGCAGGGTGAACGTCGTCGCCGTCTGCGGCGGCGCCGAACTCGACCTGACCGAGGCGGTCTTCGAGCAGCAGTATGTCGTCGTCAACGCGACGGCGATCTGCGGCGGCATCGAGATCAAGGTGCCGGAGAACGTGACCCTGCGCGGCGCCGGAAGCGGCGTCATGGGCGGTTTCGAGGTGCGCGAGGCCGAGTCGCCCGAACCCCGGGCCCCCGTGGTGGTCGTCCAGGGGGTCTCGGTCTTCGGCGGCGTGGAGGCGAAGCGCGTCCCGGGCAAACTGGTGCGCGACCTCGGCCAGGGGTGACCCGGGCGGCTGATACGACCGGCGACGTTGTCGCTCCGTGCATAAGCGTGCGCACAGCGGGTAGGGCTGGGGGGACCGTCACTCGTATGGCCGCACGGCGGGAAGGGTGAACTGCGGCTTCTCCCTTGACGAGTGAGGGTCCATCAGCCAGGAGCGACCTCCGTAGCCGTCGTCAGGAGTTGACCGTGCTGCAATCGTCACCGCCACAAGAGTCCCCGTGGCCACAAGCCGGCCCCGCGCAGCGCAGGTCGAGAGACGTCGCCGGGCCCTGGCACTCGGAGGCCGCGTGCCGGCGCGACGAGGCGGGGCTGTTCTTCGCCCCGTCGCAGGAGCCGACCGCGGCCCGGCTCTCCCGTGAGCAGGCGGCGAAGTCGGTGTGTGCCCGGTGCCCCGTTCTCCTCGAATGCCGTGAGCACGCGCTGCTCCAGCCCGAGCCGTACGGCGTGTGGGGCGGCCTGACGGCCGCCGAGCGCCGCGTCGTGCTCAGCCGGAGGCGGCGCCGTGAGGCCGCCACGGGTGGCCGCGGCGCGGACATCACCCGCATCGCCTGACACACCCGGTACACACAGGCCGTCCGCAGCGACGCCCGTCCGGCCCGTACCCGCCCGGGCCCGGGTCCCGCTCCGGCGTCCCGGCCGGCGCCGTTCTCCACCGCGCGTCCAGCCGGCCTCCGGCCGTGCCGTGCCGCGACCCGTGCCGTGCCGCCGGGTGGCGGCACGGCACGGGCGGCCACCGGCTGAGCCGCCCCGGGCGTCCGCCTCAGCGGCCGGCGTCGAAGTCGACGGCGCTGTAGGCGCGCAGCTTGGCCAGCCGGTGGGTCGAGTCGATCTGCCGGATGGTGCCGGAGCGGGAACGCACCACGAGCGACTGCGTGGTGGCCGTCTCCGCGCGGTAGCGCACGCCGCGCAGCAGCTCGCCGTCCGTGATGCCGGTGGCGACGAAGAACACGTTCTCGCCGCGGACCAGGTCGCCGGTGTGCAGAACCCGGTCCAGGTCGTGGCCCGCGTCCAGCGCCGCCCGCCGTTCCGCGTCGTCCTTGGGCCACAGCTTGCCCTGGATCGTGCCCCCGAGGCAGCTGATCGCGCACGCGGCGATGATGCCCTCGGGGGTGCCGCCGACGCCGAGCAGCAGGTCGACCCCCGTGCCCTCCCGCACGCTCATGATCGCGCCCGCCACGTCCCCGTCCTGGATGAACTTGATCCGCGCCCCGGCCTCCCGCACCTGCCGCACCAGCTCGGTGTGCCGCGGCCGGTCCAGGATGCACACGGTCACGTCCGCGGGGGAGCCGCCCTTGGCCTTCGCCACCCGCCTGATGTTCACCGCGGGCGGCGCGTCGATGTCCACGAACTCCGCGGCTTCCGGCCCGGTGGCCAGCTTGTCCATGTAGAAGACGGCGCTCGGATCGAACATCGCGCCCCGTTCCGCGACCGCGAGCACCGAGACGGCGTTGCCCATGCCCTTGGCGGTGAGGGTCGTTCCGTCCACCGGGTCGACGGCCACGTCGCACTCGGGCCCCGAGCCGTCGCCGACGCGTTCGCCGTTGAACAGCATCGGCGCTTCGTCCTTCTCGCCCTCGCCGATCACGACGACGCCGTTCATCGAGACGGTCGAGATCAAGGAGCGCATGGCCCGCACGGCGGCGGCGTCCGCGCCGTTCTTGTCGCCGCGCCCGACCCAGCGGCCCGAGGCCATGGCCCCAGCCTCGGTGACGCGGACGAGTTCGAGCGCGAGGTTCCTGTCGGGGGCTTCCGGGGCGACATCGAGCGGGGGCGGAAGATGGTGATCGGTCATCGGCAGCGACCTTTCTTCTCCGGGGCTGCTCCGGGCCGTGGTGCGGGGACCCTACGACTCTAACGCTCCGGGAACAGATGAGCAGTATCGCCTTCGGATGAGCGAACGCGGGGGCGCCTGCGGTGGCCGGCCCGCCATGCGCGACCATGGGGGAGTGGTGAACGACGTGACGACGGACGAAGGCCGGACCCCCGACACGGCATCCGGTCGGGCGGCCGATGACCGGACGGCCGCCGCCGACGCGCCCTCCGCCCGGCGGCGGCGTTTCGAGTCGGTGCGGAACATGGTGCTGTCCCTGGCCGTGATCTGCGGCGGAGCCCTCGCGCTCGTCGCGCTCAACCCGGAGGACCAGCCCGAGGGCGCGACACCCACCGTCTCGTACGAGGTCGAATCGGCCACGGCCGCCCGCGCCGCGCCCTACGACCTGCTGGTCCCCGAGGGGCTGCCCGAGGAGTGGCGCGCCACCTCCGTCCGCTACGAACCCGAGGGCGAGCACGGCGCGACCTGGCGCCTCGGCTTCCTCGACCCGGACGAGGAGTACGTCGCACTCGCCCAGGCGGACGGCACCCCCGAGGACTTCGTCACCGCGATGACCAGGGAGGCCGCCGACACCGGCGAGTCCGAGCGGGTCGGCGGCCAGGAGTGGGCGCGCTGGGAGGGCGACAAGTACGACGCGCTCGTGCTCCGCGAGCCCGGGTCGACCACCCTGGTCATGGGCACGGCCGGCTTCGAACGGCTGGCGGAGTTCGCCGGCGCGCTCGACGTCGTCGGCTGACCCGGCGCCCCTCGCCGCCGCCCGGCCCGCGGCGCGTCACCCCCGCGTGTCGTCGGCCCCGTCCCCGTCAGCCGGCCGACCCCGTTCCGCGTCGGCCGTCGTGCCTGCCTCCCCGGCACCGGTCTCGCCGTCGGCCTCGGCCTCGTCGCCGCCCGCCAGGGCCGCGTCCAGCCGCGCCCTGGCTCCTTCGAGCCATCCCTCGCAGATCCGCGCCAGCTCCTCGCCGCGCTCCCAGAGCGCGAGCGACTCCTCCAGGGTCGCCCCGCCGGCCTCAAGCCGGCGCACGACATCGATCAGTTCATCCCTGGCCTGCTCGTAACCGAGCGCGGCCCCCGCGTCCGCCACCTCGTCCGCCTCCTTCGCTTCCGTCCCGCGTCGCGTCACCCTATGCCGCCGGCTCCCGGCGCCCGCCCGCCGACCGTCACGGTGAACGCGCCGTCCGCCACCCGGGCCCGCAGCACCTCGCCGTCCTTCACCTCGCCCGCCTCCCGCACCGCCGCCCCGTCCTCACGCTGGAGCACGGCGTAGCCCCGGCGCAGCGTCGCCGCCGGCGACAGCGCCACGACCCGCGCCCTGGTGTGCTCCACATCCGCGCGCGCCCGGTCCAGCAGATGCGCCAGCGTGCGCCGGGAGCGCCCGAGCAGCGCCGCAAGCTCCTCTGCGCGACCATCCACCAATCGGTGCGGCTCGGCCAGCGCCGGGCGGCTGCGCGCCGCGGCGAGACCCCGCTCCTCCCGGTCGATCCGCGATGCGAGCACCCACCTGGCCCGGTCCCGCAGCTGCCGGACCCGCGCCAGCTCCTCGCCCACCTCGGGCACCACGCGCTTGGCCGCGTCCGTCGGCGTGGACGCCCGCACGTCCGCGACCAGGTCCAGCAGCGGCGAGTCAGGCTCGTGCCCGATCGCGGACACCACGGGCGTGCCGCAGGCCGCGACGGCCCGCACCAGCGACTCGTCGGAGAACGGCAGCAGGTCCTCCACGCTGCCGCCGCCCCTGGCCACCACGATCACGTCCACCTCGGGGTCGGCGTCGAGATCGCGCAGCGCCTCGATCACCTGCGGCACGGCGTGCACGCCCTGCACCGCCACGTTCCGCACCGCGAATCGGACGGCGGGCCAGCGCGACCGCGCGTTCCGCAGGACATCGCGCTCGGCCGCCGACGCCCGGCCCGTCACGAGCCCGACGCAGCCGGGCAGGAACGGCAGCCGCCGCTTGCGCGCGTCCGCGAACAGCCCCTCCGCGGTCAGGGTCCGCTTCAGCCGCTCCAGGCGCACCAGCAGCTCGCCGACCCCCACAGGACGGATCTCCGCCGCCCGCAACGACAGCTCACCGCGCGGCGCGTACCACTCCGGCTTGGCCAGCACCACCACGCGGGCTCCCTCGCCCACGGCGTCCGCGACCCGGTCGAACACGGCCCGGTAGCAGGTGACGCGCACCGACACGTCGAGCGAGGGGTCCCGCAGGGTGAGGAAGACCACGCCGAGCCCGGGCCGGCGCGAGAGCTGGGTCACCTGACCCTCCACCCACACCGCGCCGAGCCGCGCGATCCACCCGCCGATCAGCCGGGACACCTCGCCGACCGGAATCGGCGCCTCCGCCGAGGTCTGTACAGCCATGCCGACCACGCTAGCGCCGAGCACCGACAGTCAGGTCCGGCCGCACCCTTACGATGGGCCCATGGCCAACGACACCGACCGCCGCCGTGTCCTGCTCGCCGCGCCCCGCGGATACTGCGCGGGAGTGGACCGCGCCGTCATAGCTGTCGAGCGCGCCCTCGAACAGTACGGCCCGCCCGTCTACGTCCGCCACGAGATCGTGCACAACAAGTACGTGGTCCGCACCCTGGAGAAGAAGGGCGCCGTCTTCGTCGAGGAGACCTCCGAGGTGCCGGAGGGCGAGATCGTCATCTTCTCCGCGCACGGCGTCTCGCCCGAGGTGCACAAGGAGGCGGAACGCGGGCGGCTCGCCACCATCGACGCGACCTGCCCGCTGGTCACCAAGGTCCACAAGGAGGCCGTCAGGTTCGCCAAGGAGGACTACGACATCCTCCTCATCGGGCACGAGGGCCACGAGGAGGTCATCGGCACCAGCGGCGAGGCCCCCGAGCACATCACCCTGGTCGACGGCCCCGACGACGTCGCGGGCGTCGAGGTCCGCGACCCGTCCAAGGTCGTCTGGCTCTCCCAGACCACGCTGTCCGTCGACGAGACGATGGAGACCGTCGACGCGCTGAAGCAGCGCTTCCCGCAGCTGGTCAGCCCGCCGAGCGACGACATCTGCTACGCCACGCAGAACCGCCAGACCGCCATCAAGCAGGTCGCGGCCGACGCCGACCTCGTGCTCGTCGTCGGCTCGAAGAACTCGTCGAACTCCGCCCGCATGGTCGAGGTCGCCCTGGGCGCGGGCGCGGGCGCGGCGTACCTCGTGGACAACGCCGAGGAGATCGACGAGGCGTGGCTCGACGGAGTGGCCACCGTGGGTCTCTCGTCCGGCGCGTCCGTGCCCGAGGTCCTGGTCGACGGCGCGCTCGCCTGGCTCGCGGAACGGGGCTTCGAGGACGTGGAGGTCGTTCAGCCGATGCGGGAGCACATCCAGTTCTCGCTCCCGAAGGAACTGCGCCGCGATCTGCGCGCGGAGGCCGCGGCGAAGGTCCGCGACTGACGGAGGGCGCCCGCGAGGGGCCGGGGCGGTCCGGGGCGTTCAGCGGCCGGGCCGCCGGCCCCGCCCTGAGCCGCGCCGGCCGAACCTCCGGCGCAGCAGGTGGAGCCCTTTGCGCACCGCGGTGATCGCCACCGCGGCCAGTGTGCCGAGGAACACCCACGGCGCGCGCAGCGCCAGTTGCGCCACGGTGTCCGCAGGCCCGGCGGAGAGCAGGAGCCCCGCGGCGAACGCGATGGGTGCCGCGATCGGCGCGCAGACCAGGTCGGCGGGCCTGACCCAGACCGCGGCGGCGACCGACGCGGCGACGAACACCACCCCGTAGAGGGTGGGCGCGCCGCCCAGCAGGTGGCACAGCCGGCCCGCCGCCACCATGGTCACCGTGGCCAGCACACCGCAGCCGAGGCCCGTGAGCCGCGGCCGGGGAAGCCGCCGCCGCGGGCGCGGCCCCGGCCGTGCCGCCGGGTGGCCCGCCGGGCGGGGCACCCGCGTCCGCACCACGGCCGGCGGGCGCCGTGCGTGACGGGTTGTGTGCGTAGTGTGTTCCACGGTCCCACGGTAAGCCGGGGCCCGCGGGGTAGGAGGGCATGGACACGCCTGCGGCCCGTATGACTGTCCGCCCGGGCCGCCGGTGCGCCGTCGCGGCGCCCGTAGACTGGGAGACCGGCCCCAGCCCGCCTCTTCGTCCCGGGAAGTCTCACGTGTCGCTCACGATCGGTATCGTCGGCCTGCCCAATGTCGGCAAGTCGACCCTCTTCAACGCCCTGACCAAGAACGACGTGCTCGCGGCCAACTATCCGTTCGCCACGATCGAGCCCAACATCGGCGTCGTGGGCGTCCCGGACGCGCGGCTCGCGCGGCTGGCGGAAGTCTTCGAGTCCCAGCGCGTCCTGCCGGCCACCGTCGACTTCGTCGACATCGCGGGCATCGTCCGCGGCGCGAGCGAGGGCGAGGGGCTGGGCAACAAGTTCCTGGCCAACATCCGTGAGTCGGACGCGATCTGCCAGGTCATCCGCGCCTTCCACGACGAGAACGTGGTGCACGTGGACGGCAAGGTCTCGCCCAAGAGCGACATCGAGACGATCGACACCGAACTGATCCTCGCCGACCTCCAGACCGTGGAGAAGGTGCTGCCCAGGCTCCAGAAGGAGGCCAGGATCAAGAAGGACAGGCAGCCGGTCGTCCAGGCCGTCGAGGAGGCCAAGGCCATCCTTGAGGAGGGCCGCACCCTGTTCTCCGCGGGCATCGCCCAGGGCACGGAACGTGCCGAGCCGCTGCACGAGCTGCACCTGCTGACCGTGAAGCCGTTCCTCTACGTGTTCAACGTGGACGAGGACGAGCTGGTCGACGAGGCGTTCAAGGAGGAGCAGCGCGCGCTGGTCGCCCCCGCGGAGGCGATCTTCCTGAACGCGAAGCTGGAGGCCGATCTGGCCGAGCTGGACGAGGACGAGGCGCTCGAACTGCTCCAGACCGTCGGGCAGACCGAACCCGGTCTCGCCACCCTGGCGCGCGTCGGCTTCGGCACCCTCGGCCTCCAGACGTACCTGACCGCGGGCCCCAAGGAAGCGCGGGCCTGGACGATCAAGAAGGGCGCCACCGCGCCCGAGGCGGCCGGAGTGATCCACACCGACTTCCAGAAGGGCTTCATCAAGGCCGAGGTGATCTCGTTCGACGACCTGATGGACGCCGGCTCGGTCGCCGAGGCCCGCGCCCGCGGAAAGGCGCGCATGGAGGGCAAGGACTACGTGATGCGCGACGGCGACGTGGTGGAGTTCCGCTTCAACGTGTAGTCGCGTGCTCGCCGTACGTCAGGCCTTGAGTCGAAGGTGGACGTCGGAAGGGGTCGGGCTCTGTCGAGTCCGGCCCCTTGGCCGTCACCGTGCTGGATGGGTGACGTTCTGCCGTGTGGTCAGCGGCGATCAGGTGTCGTAAACGGTGGACCGGTGTCCCACGTGAACGACCCAGACCACCAGTTCTCCGTTGTCGATGGTGTAGACGACGCGGTAGTCGCCGACGCGCAGGCGGCGCCGTTCGGGCTGGGACACGAGCGCGGTGGTGTTGAAGCCCAGGGGGTCGGTCTCCAACTCGGTCAGCTTGGCCAGGATGCGCAGCGCCATGTCGCGGGGAATCTTCCGAAGCTCAGCCTGTGCCTCGGGGCGGAAGACGGTTCGGTACTCACTCACCGCGTGCCAGTGTCTCCCTCATGACGTCCTCGATCGGGACGCCAGGTGCGGGGTTGGCCATGCGCTCGTCGATGATGCGGTTGATCTCGCGCTCTTCCCACTCCTGGTACCTGCGCAGTACCTCGATGGAGACGACGGCGGCGACTTCCTTGCCCCGGCGCGTGATCACTGTGGGTACGTCGTCGCGATCGGCGCGCTCCACGACCTCGGCGAGGTGGGCACGCACATCGCGGATGGACTCTATGGGCAGCGGCTGCGTCATGCGCCCAAGCGTACCGAGTGACCCATGTGTACACAACGCGTCCCAAGCGAGGCGCGTGAGGCTCTCTTCCCGTTGATCAAGAAGGTCAACGGCGATCACGTGGCCATCGAGATCGTCTCCGAGCACGGGAACGCCGTACTCGTCTCGGCTGAGGACTACGCCGCCCTGCGTGAGGGCTCCTCCCTGTTGCGCTCGCCGGCGAACGCCCGCCGACTGCTAGGCGTACGAGAACGCGCTCGGTGGCATGGGGCTCTCCGCGCGAGAACTCATCGATTCCGACGCGCCGGGTGCCGAGAAGGGCGCCGAGTGAGGCTCGTCCTCGAAGGGGGCGGCTGGGAGGACTACACGTCCTGGCTCAGGAACGACCGCGAGGTGCTCGCCCGTATCAACAAGCTCATCGAGGACGTCCTGCGGGACCCGTTCACCGGGATGGGCCAACCCGAGCCGCTGAAGTACCACCGGCCCGGGGCGTGGTCGCGGCGGATCGATGACGAACATCGCCTCGCCCGTCTCGTCACGGACCGGGAGATCATCATCATGGCCCGCGCGGCTCGCCGTGCGGTGGCCAGTGCGGGCCGGGTGGCCCGCGGCGGGTCGGCGGGGGCTTGAGTCTCCACCGGCTGGAGGGTCGATGGTGGACACCGTGAACGACGACACCGAGCTTTTCACCATCGGTGAGCTCGCCCGCCGCACCGGCCTTTCGGTGCGCACGATCCGGTTCTGGTCCGACAGCGGCCTCGTGGCCCCGGCCGATCGCTCGACGGGCGGCTACCGGCTCTACGACACCGGAGCCGTCGCCCGGCTCGAACTGGTCCGTACCCTGCGCGAGCTGGGCCTGGACCTGGCCATGGTGCGCCGGGTGCTGGCGCGGCAGGCCACGGTGCGCGACGTGGCGGCGGCCCATCTGCGCGCGCTGGACGCGGAGATCCGGATGCTCCAGGTGCGGCGCGCGGTGCTGCGGTGGGTCGTTCGAAGTGGCAGCACGACCGAGGAGCTGAGACTCATGAACAAACTGGCCCGGATGTCCGCCGAGGAACGGCAGCGGGTCATCGACGCGTTCGTCAGCGAGGTCTTCGAGGGAGTGGATCCGCACGCCCCCGGTGCCCACCTGGCCGAGGCGATGAGCGCCCTGCCGACGGAGCTGCCCGCCGACCCCGGCCCCGAACAGGTCGAAGCCTGGGTGGAGCTGGCCGAATTGGTCGGCGACGAGGGTTTCCGGCAGCGCACTCGCGAGATGGCCGTGGCCGGTGCCCGAGGCGGTGAGCAGCAGCCTCAGGGCCCCGACCCGGAGCGGATCGCGGAGCACGCCGGGGGCGCGGTGCGCGACGGCGTCGCCCCCGAGTCGGCGGCGGGCGGGGAGATTCTCGGCCGCCTCATCGGCCCGGAGCTGTCCGCGGAGGAACGGGTGGAGCTGGCGGACCGGTTGGCCACGTTCACCGACCGGCGGGTGGAACGGTACTGGCACTTGCTCGGCGTGCTCCACGGCCGGCCGCCGATGCCGCCGCGGGTACCGGCGTTCGAATGGCTGATCGCCGCGCTCCGCGCCCACGCCCGGGACGCCTCCGCGAGCTGACCATGACCGGTCGTGTGCGCGGGCCGTGTCGTCAAGGGAGATGTCGGATTCGCTCCTCTGCGTGAACGGTGCCGCGCGACCGCATGGGTGGTGCCCGACGCAGTAAGGCAATGTGCGACAGGACGTCGGCGCCGCCGGCGTCGCGTGCTCCCCGCTCCCTCCCGCGAGTCGACGCCGCCCGTGGTCCACGCCGCGCGGGCCGCGGCTCGTCGCATGCCCGGCGTATCGCTCCGGGGGCCGCCGACCACCCGTTCTTCTCGCAGCGCTCATGGTGAGGAGCCCTCATGGCCACTGCTTCCATCGGTGGGGACGCCGTCCTGCGCGCGGTCTCCGCCGCCGTTCCGCGACTTCGCGCCATCGGCGGGGAAGTCGAGGAGCGGCGCTGGCTGACCGACGAGAGCATCGCGTTGCTTGAGGAGGCCGGCGTGTTCCGCATCGTCACGCCGGTCCGCTTCGGGGGCCTTGAGCTTCCCCTGGCCGACCGCCTGCGCATCCTCGCCGAGGTCAGCCGCGGTTGCTCGTCGACGGGCTGGGCGGTGACGGTGTGGGTGTACACGACCTGGCTGGCGACCCTGTTCCCCGACGAGGTGCGGAAGGAGATCTTCGCCCGGCCCTCCGTGCGGGTGTCCGGGGTCGCCCCCGCCCCCAGGGGCTCGATCACGCCCGTGAGGGACGGGTTCGTGCTCAACGGCAGCTGGCGCTTCAACACCGGCTGCCGCGGCGCCGACTGGAACCTGATGTCGACTTCCCTTGAGCAGCCGGACGGCTCGCGCGAGACGGTGATCGCCGCCGTCCCGATGTCGGAGTTCTCCGTCGCCGACGACTGGCACACCTCCGCGGGCTGCGGCACCGGCAGCTCGACGTCCACGGCCGAGGACCTGTTCGTTCCGGCGCACCGGGTGGTGCCCGGCGGCGTCATGCGGGGGCTGGCGGTGCCGGGACGCGCGAGGGCCGCCGCCGTGGGCCGCGACTACGGTGTGACGCCCCTGATCGCCGCCAAGATGTCGGCGGCGTTCTTCGGCATCGCCCGGGGCGCGCTCGACCTGTTCCTCGCCGGCCCCGGCCACCCGGGCGGGGGCGCCGCCGCGCCGCGCGACGACCGGGCCGGGCACCCGTTGACGCAGATCCGGGTGGCCTCGGCCGCCCACCGGATCACAGCCGCCGGGGCCCTGATGGACCGCTGGGCCCCGGTGCTCCAGGCGCGGGCGGACGCCGGCGAGCAGCCGACACCGGAGGAGGCCGCGACGGTGCACGGCGAGGCGGTGTACGCGGCGCAGTTGGCCAGGGAGGCCGTGGAGATCCTCTACCGGGAGAGCGGCCCCTCGGTGATCCATCGCGACGTGCCGCTCCAGCGGTTCTTCCGCGACATCGAGGGTTTCGCGCTGCATCCCTTCTTCAGGGACGGCTTCGGGCCGGAGGTCCAGGGCCGGCTGCTGCTCGGACTCGGGCCCGACATGCCGCGCCCGTGACCGCGGCGACGGGCGGGCACGGGCCACCGGGACCGCCGCGGTCAGGAGCACAACTCCTCGACCAGGCGCTGGAGCTGCGCACCGTCGAGGTGGTCGCGGTGGGCGAGCCGGTTCCTGGCCTGGCGCAGGGTGCGCAGGCGGCGGCGCTCGGTGGCGGTGAGAGCGACGGCGCCGTCGCAGTGGGCGCTCCACATCCCGCCGAGCTCCATCAAGTCGACGGCGGAACCCGCGGGTTCGGGTGCCGTGCCGGGCTCGCGGCGCGGACCGTAGTCCTGGGCGAGCCGGGCCAGGGGAACGCGTGCGCGCAGCCGGACCGTCGCGGTGAGCTGGTCCCTGGCGTCGTCGAGCAGCGGCAGCAGCACGTGGTTCTGCGCCAGCCACACCCTGGCGGCCACCGTCTGCCCGTGCGCGAGGTCGTGGGCCGGGTGGCGGCGGAGGCTGCCGTCCCAGCTGTCGACCGTGCCCGCGTTCCAGGCGGCGAGCAGGCTCTCGTCGGGGCGGTGGCCGCCCTGGGCCCGGTGCGGCGGGAGGGCCGCCGGCTCCGGGTGGTCGGCGAGCAGGTCGTGCAGCGCCGGCGCCAGGGTCTCCGGGCTGCCGTCCCGCCACCTGCGGGCCAGTGCGGCGGCCACGTCGAGGAACGGGCCGCACACTTCGGTGATCGTGGCCCGCGCGACCGCCTCGTGCACGCGCTGCCGTTCCGTCGTGGCGGCCAGGAGCGGGCGCGCCAGCGCGACGACCGTGGCGGTGTCGAGGCGGCCCGTGGTTCCCCACCACCAGTGCACCGCGATGTCTTCTCGGGCCAGCTGGTCTGGCAGCCCCGTCGGCAGGTCGTCGGTGGAGGCCACGACGAGCGCCCTGGGCCGGCGCCGCGGGGGGAGGCCGGCCTCCTTCGCCGTGGCCACCAGCCGCCGCAGCAGATGGGCGGCGGCGGACGGCACCGGCTCGCGCCAGGCCCTGACGACCACGGGCCGGGTCTCCGCGGTGCCGCTGCTGCCGCCGGTGAGCCGGGCCAGCACGTCGCCCGTCGGGTCAGGGCCTGTGGCCGCCCGGCCGGTGAAGCGGAGCTCATCGGCCAGCCGTTCGAGCAGGCCCGCCAGTGCCTCCGCAGGGCCGGGCGGCCGAGGCGGCTCGGGCTCGTCGTGCGCCGAGGGCGCCAAGCGCACTGCGGGCGCGGGCAGGTCCGGCAATCCGTCGTCGGAGTCAGGCACGGGGGCCAGGCCCGACCACCGGCCGGGGGCGGGCGGCCGGGCCGGTGCCAGGGAACGCGCGGGGTCCCGGGCCGGGGGCGCGTCCGGCGGCACCAGCACGAAGTCGGAGAGTTCGTGCAGCACGTCGTCGAGCAGCCGGTCGGCCCGGCCCCGGTCGTCCAGCACCTTCCGGGGCAGCAGCCACAGGCAGCTGCGGCCGTTGTCCAGATCGGCGAGCAGGCGGCCGAGCCACACCCTGACCCCCGGCAGGAGGACCTCGTCGGCGGCCGACGCGCCGATCACGGCGCCTTGCCCGCCGTGGTGAGCGCGCGGAAGGTGACGAGGTCGAGCGCGTACCCGTCCTCGCCGTCGTCCAGCACGCCGTAGTCGGCGAGCCGGTCGGTGAACGAGGCCGCCTGGGCCAGCTCCAGGTCGGTCACGGCGGCGATGTCCCCGTGGTTGCTGCCCTGGCCCGGTTCCAGGTACGCCACCCAGGTGGCCAGGAGACTCCGCATCTCCGGGGTGAGTTCGACCCGGTCGAGATGGGTGCGGGCGACTTCCGCCTTGGCGCACTGGGCCTGGATCGCCTCCAGGGCGGCCTCCAGGGTGAACCCGCCCCGGGTGGCGTAGTCGACGGTGCGTTCCACGAGGCTGGGCCAGCCGCCGGTCGCCTCCATCAGCAGGCGCCGCTTGTCCGGGGTGTCGAACGGGCACTCGGGCCAGGCCCGCAGGCTGTCGGCGTTCCACCGCTCCGGCCGCAGTACCCGGGTCACCCGTTCGTCCCTGAGCACGTCCTGCGCCCGCGGATCGATCAGAACGACGCCCGCCCGCGGCGGCGCCGCCTTGCCGCGCACCGTGTGCTGGTGCAGCCGGTCCAGGGTCTGTTCGAGCGTTTCCATGCCGCAGTACCGCAGGTCGGCGAAGACCACGCTGGGGCCCTTGCCCCGCGTGTCGGCGGTCAGCACGTCCACGAGCGTGTCCGGGGCGGCGGTGTGCACGGTCAGGCCCCGCGCGTCCGCGTAGGAGCGGATCGCCGGCTCCATCAGCTCGGGGCCGTGGGCCTTCGTCAGGCAGACCAGGCTGAGCCCCGGACTGGTCGCCTCGTACAGCTGCTGCTCGGTGAGCGGGCTGTACCGGTGCGTGCCGGACCGTTCGCCGGACCCGAGCAGCCGCCGGGAGAACCGCGGGTTGTAGTCGTAGGGCAGGCTGAACTCGGTCTGCCGCAGCTCCAGTTCGAGATCCTTGCGGGTCCCGAGCATGTGCACCACGTTGGGGCTGCGCACCGCGTAGTGCCGGCGGTCGGCCTGCTGGATCAGCAGGCCGAGCCCCACCATCTCCTCCAGGTAGATCCGCACGTCGCTCGCGGTCAGCCGGCGGAAGCCCTCCGGCCAGTTCCGCTTGGCCTCGTTGAGGAGTTCGTCGGCGTCGTAGCCGTGCCGGAAGCCGTCGGCCTGGCTGCGCAGGGCGATCACCAGCGCGAGGACCCGGTACCTGTCCTCCAGGTTGATGGTCAGCCGCAGCCGCTCCGCGATGTGCCGGTGCACCTCGGGCGAGCCCGCCACCGTGCGGACGTCCTCCTCGGTGACCGTGACCGGCCACTGCGCCGAGCCGAGCGGCTTGTCCCGCAGCGCGGTGACCAGGCGCTCGCAGAAGATCTGCACCAGGCACGCCTGGTAGTTGGTCGCGGCCAGCACCCGCCAGACCAGCTCGGGGCGTTCGAAGCGGTAACCGAAGGCCGCCATCGGCTCGACCACGAGGCGCTGCGCCTCGGCCGGCTTGAGCGGGCCGATCAGCTCCTCGCCGCCGTGCGCCAGGGGGATGTTGGAGAGCCGGCTGAACCGCTGCACCTGGTGCAGGCCGGCGAAGACCACCTTGAAACGCCGGTCGGTGCTGTCCATCAGCCCCTTGAGCCGGGCCACGTTGGCGAACGTGCCCTCGCCCCCGCTGCCGCGGACCGACTTGGAGTCCGCGGTCAGGAAGGCGTCCGCCTCGTCGGCGAGGACCAGCACGCGCCGTTCGCGGTTCTCCTCAAGCCAGCGGCGGACCTGTTCGAGGAGCACGTCGGGGGAGCCCGCCGCGGACACCTTGGGGCCCAGCACCCCGACGCGCTTGAGCTCCGTGGCCAGCACCGGCCAGACGCGTTCCGCCGGTTCCGCCTCGCCCACCCCGCGCGCCTTCAGGTCCAGGTAGACCGCCTTGTGGTCGGGGGTCGAGGGGAAATCGGCCTCCACCTTCCGCAGCAGCGCGGACTTGCCCAACTGGCGTCCGCCGTACAGGAAGAGAGCCCCCAGCCGGTCCGTGACCGCGGCGATCTCCCGGGTCCGGCCGTAGAAGACCTCCGGCGGGACGAGCCCGGCCACGAAGGGGGTGTACGGGTTGAACCCGGTCCAGGGCAGCGTCACGCGCTGGAGGGCGCGGAACGAGCGGGGCGAGCGCGCCGCGACCCACCCGAGCACGGCGGGGTCCACGACCAGCGCCTGCTGCGCCGAGGCCCGCGCGCGCACGGCCATCGCCCGGCGGCCCGCCATGCCCAGCGGGTACAGGTAGAGGATGACGCACGCCCCGGCGTCGCTGCGGTCGAGCAGTTCCAGAGGACTGCGCCCGCGCTGCTCGTCCGACACCACCAGGACCGTGTACGTCGTGGCCGTCGACCCGAGTTCCGCGACGTACCCGGGCGCACTCTCGCTCGCGCGCAGTTTCGCCGTCAGTCTGAGGGTGCCGCGGAACTGGCGGCTGTCGTCGCGGGCCGGCGTCTTCTGGCCCTCCAGGCCGAGCAGCCGCAGCACGGTCGGCACGTGCTTCTGCCACTCGCTGCCGCGGGTGGACGGCTTGCTGAGCGCGTCCCAGGAGTGGAGGCCGACCGCCGCCGCCTCCGTCAGCGGCTGGCCGTCCGCGTAGTGCTCGGCCCACGGCACTGCGGAGAAGCCCTGCTGGCCCGCCTTCACCGGCGTGACGGAGTCGAGGCCGGCCACGAACCGCTCCAGGTCGTCCGTGCTGTGTTCCGTGCCGCTCCACCCCGGCAGGACGTCCCCCTTGCGCAGCAGCGCCAGGCACTCCTCGGCCGTGACCGTGTCGCCCGTCTCCAGCAGGGCGAACAGCCGCTTGCGGTCCGCCTCGGTGAGGGGCAGGGCATCGAGCTGCTCGCGCAGCCGCCGCACGTACGCGTGGACCCGGTCCCGCAGCTCCTCCTCAAGCCGGCGGATGGCGTCCACCGTGGACCGGAACGCGCCGTCCGGCGCCGGCCGCTCCAGGCGTTCGAGCCGGCTCACCAGGTGCTGCTCGCTCACCAGATCGAGGCTCTGGGTGCGCAGCTCGGCGAGCAGCCCCGCGGCGACGCGGTGGGTCTCCGCCCGCACGTTCGCCCAACGGGCCCACTGCGCGTCACGCCGGGCCCGCCAGTCCGAGGGCAGCGCCTCGGGGCCGGCGCCGGCCGCTGGCACGAGCCCCTGTTCCAGGGCGTCGACCAGGGCGTCCGCGAGGTGCAGGTCTCCCCGCTCGGCGTAGGCGCCCGCGACACCGGCCGCGTCCACCGGCTCAAGCAGCGACAGCACCGCACGGAAGAAGCCGGGCGCCCCCGGGTCGGGCGCGCCGCCCGGCGTCCTGGGCAGGTCCGCCGCGGCCAGGAGCGCCTCCGCGCCGGGGACGAGACCGGCGTCCGGGAGCGGCTGACCGCGCTCGTCGGTGGCCTCGGGCACCCGCCGGGACACGGGCGGACGGCCCTCGCCGGCCAGCCAGCGCCGCAGGCACAGCAGCGCCGCCCCCTCGACGCCCCGGGGCGGCGGCAGGTCGCGCACCTTCGCGAGCGCGTGGCCCAGAGCGGTGACGGTGTCGCTGCGCTCCTCGACGCCCGGCGCGGCGAGGGCGCGGGCCCTGGAAAGGAGCGAGACGACCTGGTCGATCCGGCTGAGCAGGGAGCGCTTGGCCTTGGCCTCGATGGGCTCCTTGGCCTGCTTGGGGGTGCGGATCGCCGCGTCGGCCTCCTCGATGACGCGTTCGAAGGAGTCCCGTTTCCGGAAGGGCGCCTGCGCCTCGTCGAGCACGGAGGCGTCCGCCCGGCCGGACGCCCAGAGCCTGACGGCTTCGAGCGCGCGCCCCAGCGGCTGCTCCGGGCGCATCAGCAGGTTCTGCACCTGGGTGGCCCGCGCATAGCCGATCTTGCGCTTCGGCAGGTCGACCCGCAGCCGTTCCGCCTCGTCGGCGAGTGCGGAACGGGTCAGGGTCGGGCCCGTCTCCGTGCCCAGGGACAGCGTGGCCGGGTCCGCGCGCTGGTACTGCCGCAGTACGTCGATGGCGCAGCGCAGCAGCCGGCTCCACGGGCCGGAGAGGGAGGCGCAGGGGTCCGTCTGGAGCAGCAGGTCGTTCGGCCAGCCGACGATCAGCCCGGCGCGGACGGAGGCGACGGCCGCGAGGACCAGGGCGGGCCGGTCGCCCTGCACGCTCTCCAGGTCGGGCGCGAACCGGGTCATCACGGGCGTCGCGTCCTCGGGCGTGTCGCAGGAGAAGGCGGCGTCGGCGAACGCCAGGCACTCCGCCCGGTGCGCGGGTTCGTCGGACGCCGCGGTCAGCCAGTAGGACTCCTGGAAGCGGCCCGCGCTCACGAGCCGTTCGACGGGGGAGGCGGTGGGAGCGCCGCCGCCGGTCCCGTCCGCGGGCCCGTACCAGGGCAGCACCGGCTCCGCGCGCGGCGCGGGAACGGGGTCATCCGCGGCGTGCGGCGGGGCGGCGGCGGGCGGTCCGGGGTCCGGGGTGCGCGCCGGCGCCTCCGCGTGCCCGGGCTCGGCCGGCTCCCGCGCGGGCGCGGCGGGTGCCGTGCTGTCCGTGCCGCGGCCCGGCGCCGGCTCCCGCGCGGGCCGGTGGGGTCGCGCGGGCGGGTCCTGCGGCGCGGGCGCCGCGGCCCCGGCGGCGGCCTCGGCCTGCGCCGGGGCCCGGGGCGGCTGTTCGGCCGGTGGCCGGGACCGGCCGCCGTCGGCCGCGGCCCTCGGGGCCGGCACCGCCGGCTCCTCGGGGCCGGGGCGGACGCCGGCGGCCAGTTCCGCGATGTCGGCGCCGAGCGTCCGCACCGTCGCGCGCAGGGATTCCGTGTAGGCGCCGCCGCCGCTCTGCTCGGCCTGCTCCAGCACGCGCAGCAGGTCCTGCCGTTGCCGGTCGAGTGTGGCGAGGCGCTCCCTGCGCTCGGCCTCCCGCTCCTGTTCCCGTTCGAGCGCGTCCACGACGTCCTGGAGCGTGCCGAAACCTTGGTCCGCGGCCCAGTCGCCTCCCGCGCCCCGCACCAGGCCGGCCACGGCCTCGCGCTCCCGCGCCCATGCGGCGGCCTCCTCGGCGACGGCGCCGGGCAGCGGGAACCCCGCGGAGACCCGGTCCGCGGCGGCGCGCAGCACGTCGGCGAACGCCGTGGCGCGGGCGCGCAGCGCGGCCGCGGCCCCGGCCGGGCCGCCCGGGGTCCCGGCCGCGCCCGCGACGGGGCGGGGGGCGGCCTCCGCGCCCTCGGCCTGCTCGTTCGTCACGGTGCCTCCCGTGTCGCGTGGCCGCGGCGGGGCGTCCGCGTCGGCCACCTGGCCGACCGGGCCCGTGCCGGGGGTGTGGGCGTGGTGGTGGTCGTCGGGCACGGCGGCCCAGTCGGCGCCGGGCCGGTCCGCGGCGTCGAGCAGCCGGTCCCAGTGCCGCTCGGTCAGCGGCTGCGCGGGGGTGCCGTCCGCAAGCAGCAGGGAGTACAGGGTGAGCCGGGCAAGCACCGGGGGCATGGACGCGGCCATCGCTTCGAGGGCGTCCAGGTCCGGCCCGGCGGGAGCGGCCGGGCGTTCCCCCGTCCGATGGGCCCAGAGGTGCTCGGCGTGGCGGGCCGCCGCGTCGGCCACGGGCTTGAGGTCGCGCGGATGGGCCCGGCTCAGCCACGCGCGGGCCGCGAGCAGTTCGCGGCGGCCCACGCGCGGGTGCGGGCCGCGGAGGGAGATCCTGGCCCACTGGGGCAGGGGGCCGGGTATCAGGACCAGTTCACGCAGCTCTACGTCGTCGAGCCCGGCCAACCAGGCCTTCAAACTCCCGCCCGCCCTCGCCATGGCGGGATACTGCCAGACCGCTCCGTGGGGACCAAGTCCGGCGGTGGGCGCCGCACCGGCCGTGGGGGACGCGGAGGAACGCCGGGGGCGGCGGACCCCGGGTCAGGGCGGGCCGGGAGGCGGCGAGCGCCGCGGATTCGCACTTTCGTGCCCATGGGGCGGTGTGTGGCCACGCGGGCCGGTCCGTGCCTCCCGGGCGGCACGGACCGGCCGGCGCGGTCAGCAGGAGCCCATTTTGAAGCTGGTCATCTTGTCGTTGTAGTGCGAGGCGACGGCGGCCTCGGACTTGCCCGGGGCGATGGAGAACATGCACCCCGTGTGGCCCGAGTGCTCGTAGACGCTGACGGTCCTGTTGGTGCGGTTCCAGTAGGAGGTCATGCGGTCGTTCATGTTGTTGCCGACGTTGGACACCGAGCCGGTGGACTGGAGAAAGCGGCCGGTGTAGCTGGAGTGCTCCCAGACGCAGAAGTGGCCGCTGGAGCACTGGCTCGAATCGGCGACCGCGGGCTGCGCGGTCAGGGAGGCGGTCGCCGCCGCGAAGGTCAGTGCCGCTCCCGCGGCCCACAGACGTGAGGTGATGCTCCGGATGCCCATGGTGGTCTCCTCTGTTCCCGGCCGCCCGTAGTGACGCCGTGTGTGCGAGCAAAGGCTAGGAGTGACGTGTACGGGTCGGCCAGGGGCCCGCGGTCGCGGCCCGTGGGCGCGATTGCCGCAACTCCTGTGCCGATATGGGTGTTTGACGCCTTGGCGGGAATTCCGAGGTCACCCGCGCGGGTGACCTCCCGGTCAGGTGTCGCGGTCGGCTGGTGCGGGCGGGTGGCCGCCGCGCCCGGTGGGAATCGCGCGCCGTGAACGCCGGGAACGCCGGGAAAGGAGGGGCGTGCGCACCCCCCTTTCGATGATCCGATTAAATCTCTTATTGAATTCCCGTCGTTTTTCCTCTTCGCCGTATGGTCGCGCTGTCTCGCCGTCGGATAATCTCTGTCGGGAGCGCGCTCGGGCCACACTGTCATCAGGGGTGACGTGTCGGGAGGGGCTTGTATGACGGACCCGGAATCGCTGATTTTCTCGATATTCACCCCGCAGGGGCGGGACAACCCCCATCCGGCATTCGCCGCCCTGCGGAGCAAGGTGCCGGTGTACTACCACGCCGGCCTCGACACCTATTTCCTCACCCGGTTCACCGACTGCCAGGCCGTCCTGACCGATCCCGCGTTCCGCGTGCCGGGTCGCGACTGGTGCGACCGCGCGCTGCCCGGCTGGCGCGAGCACCCGGCGGCTGAGTTCTTCTACTCCTCCCTGCTGCGCACGGACGGCAGCGAGCACGCCCGCATCCGCCGACTGCTCAACGGCGCGCTCAGCGCCCGCGGCGTCACGGCCCTGCTGCCCACGGTCAGGGCCGCCGCCGACGACCTGCTCGACCGCTTCGCCGACGCCACGGCGCACGGCGGCCCGGCCGACTTCCAGGAGCTGGTCGGGTATCCGCTGCCCATCGCCGTGATCAGCCACCTGATCGGGGTGCCGCCGGGCGACCGCGTGGACTTCCACCGGTTCGGGCACGACGCCGGGCGCCTGCTCGAACCCGTGCGCACCCCCGAGGACTGGCGGCGCGCGGACGAGGCCGTGGTCGCGCTCCGCTCCTACTTCGCCGGCCTCGTCCGCGAGCGTCGCGCCCGGCCCGCCGACGACCTGGCGTCCGCCCTGCTCGCCGTCCGGGACGTCGACGACGGCCGGCTCTCGGCGGAGGAGCTGGTGGACACCCTGCTCCTGGTGCTGATCGCCGGGTTCGAGACGACGGCCCACCTGCTCGGCCTCGCCGTGCACGCGCTGCTGACCCACCCGGGGCAGCTGCGCCTGGTCGCCGAGGATCCCGGCGCCGCCGCCGGCGCCGTCGAGGAGACCCTGCGCTGGGACACGCCGGTCCGCATGACCGAGCGCCTGGCCTCGGGACCCGCCGAGGTGGGCGGGGTGCCGGTCCCCGAGGGCGGCAACGTGACCGTCGTCCTCACCGCGGCGAACCGGGACCCCGCGCGCCACCCGGACCCCGACACCTTCGCCGTCCGGCGCACCGGCGGCCAGGTGCTCAGCTTCGGCGCCGGGCCGCACCACTGCCTGGGCGCCGCCCTGGCGCGCGCCGAGGCGGCCGAGCTGCTGCGCCGGATGGTGCGCCGGTTCCCGCGGCTCGCCCTCGCGGGCGAGCCCGTGCGGCGGGCGTCCGTCAGCCTGCGCGCGTTCGCCCGGCTGCCGCTCGCCACCGCGGGCTGACGGCCCGGTGCCGTTCACCGAAGGGAAGTGCCTATGAGATTCATGCGTTCGGAACGTGCCACCCTCGACACCCTGCTCCCCGGGCTCGACGCCTCACTCGCCCGCTTCCCGCTCGACGTGCTGGAACGCGCTCCGAGCCCGGCCATCGCCGCGTTCCGCGCGGCCGGGGGCACCGGCCTCGTGGTGCCCGAGGAGTACGGCGGGCTCGGCGCCACACCGCTGGAGGCGGTGCGCGTCCAGCGCGCGCTCGGCGCGCGCTGCCCCTCGCTGGCCGTGGCCACCACCATGCACCACCTCTCCGTCGCCCCCCTGGCCCGGATGGACCCGGGCAAGGGCGGCCCGGAGCGCGAGCTGCTGACGAGCGTCGCGCGCGACCGGCTGCTCGTGGCCTCGGGGTTCGCCGAGGGCAGCGCGGGCCAGCACGTCCTGCGCCCCCACATCACCGCGCGGCGCGAGACCGGCGGCCGGGTGGTGCTCGACGGCAGCAAGAAGCCGTGCAGCCTCGCCCGTTCCATGGACCTGCTGGCCGCGTCCGTCACCCTGCCGGGCGACGACGGCCGCGCGCGCCTGGCCATCGCCGTCGTGCCAGCCGACGCGCCGGGGGTCGAGGTGCGCCCGTTCTGGCGCACCCCGGTCCTGGCCGGCACCGAGAGCGAGGAGGTCGTGCTGCGGAACGTGGCGGTCGACCCCGGGATGCTGTTCGTCACCGAGGTCACGGAGGAGGCCGTCCCCGACCGGCTGAACATCGACGGCTTCCTGTGGTTCGAGCTGCTGGTGACCGCTTCCTACCTCGGCGTCGCGGGAGCCCTGGCGGAACGGGTCGTCACCGCGCCGGGCGGCGGCCAGGACGACCCCGCCGCGTTCACCCTCGGCCTCGACTCGGCGATGCTCGCGGTGGAGGCCGTCGCGTACGCGATGGAGGCGACCGAGTGGACGGAAGGGCTGCTGGCGAGCGCGCTCGCCGCCCGGTACGCGGCCCAGGACGTCATCGCGCGCGCCGCGAGCGCGTGCCTGTCCGCCCTGGGCGGCATGGCGTTCATCGGTTCGCCCGAGGGCAGTTACCTCGCCTCGGCCGCGGCGGGCCTCGCGTTCCACCCGCCCGCGCGGGCCCGGATGACCGGTCCGCTGCGGGACTACCTGCACGGCTCCCGGCTGCGCATCGGCTGACGCCATGGAGCCCAGGGAACCGCACGCGGGGCACCGCGTCGAGCTGGTGTCCGGCATCGACGCCCTCCCCGACGGGCTGTGGCGCGGCCTGGCACCGGCCGACGACCCGCTGTGGTCCCGGCCCGTGTTCTCCGCCATGGAGCGGGGGGCCATCGGCCCCGACGGCTACGCCTACCTGGTCGTGCGCCGGGGCGCGCGCGTCGTCGCCGTGCTCCCGCTGTGCCTGTTCGGCGGGCTGCGCCTGGACCGCGTGGTCGGGCCGGGGGAACGGCGCCTCCTCGCCCCGGTCGCCGCGAGAGCACCGCGGCTGCTGCGGCTCCCCACGCTGTTCTGCGGGCACCTGCTGGGCCAGGGGCACATCCTCGGCCCCGGGCGGGACGACCCGGCCGTGGCGCGGGTGCTGGTCGGGGCCGTGCTGGAGTTCGCCCGCGCCCGGCGGCTGCGCACCGTGATCCTCAAGGACTTCGCGGCCGGCGAGCTGGCGCCCCTGCGCGGCGCCCTGCGGCAGCACGGCTTCACGGTCGTCCCCAGCCTGCCCGACACCGAACTCCGGCTGCCGCACCGCTCGTTCGACGCCCACATCGCCGCGCTGCCCGCCAAGCCCCGGCGCAACGCCCGGAGCAACATCCGCAAGTTCGCCGCCCACCCCGGGCTGCGCATGGAGGTCCTGGACAGCTTCGCGCACCTCCTTCCGCAGGTCCTGGCGCTCTACCGGCAGGTGATGGACCGGGCGGACCAGACGCTCGACGAACTCGACGCCGCGTTCCTCGCCGCGCTGCGCCCGGGCGACGGCCTGCGCACCCGGCTCGTCGCCTGCTTCGCGGGCGACCGGCTCGTGGCCTTCCTGCTGTGCCTGTTCGGCGGCGCGGGCGCCACGGGCGCGCGCATCGGCCTCGACTACGCGCTCGCCCACGAGGCGCGCCTGTACCACAACGTCCACTACGCGGCGATCCGCCTGGCCATCGCGGCCGGCTGCCGCCACATCCGCTTCGCCCAGACCGCGTACACGCCCAAGGTGGAGTTCGGCTGCGACCTGGTGGCGCAGCACCACGCCATCACGCACCTGCGCCCGCTGCGCCGCGCGCTGCTGCGCCGCGTCCTGCCCCCCGCCCTCGCCCGGGCGCGGGCCGACGCGCTCGGCCGGCACGCGCGGGACGAGCCACGACCGCCCGACCCGGAAAGCAGGCGAGCCCCATGCCCCGAGTAGAAGTGGACCTGCCCATCACCGTGCCGCCCGACGCCGCGTGGGCGGCCGTGGTGGACGTCGAGTCGTATCCCGCGTGCATGACCAGCGTAGAAACCGTCACGGTCGTCGCCCGCCCCGACGAGCGGCACAGGACCACCGCCTGGTCGGTCCGCCTGGAGGGCTCGGTCCTGCGGTGGACGGAGGACGAGGTGATCGACCCGGGCGCCCGCCGTTTCGACTTCCACCAGGTCAGCGGCGACCTCGGCGCGTTCGCCGGGCACTGGGGCGTGCGGGCCCTGCCGGACGGTGGCAGCCTGGTGTCGCTGCACGTCGACTTCGACATCGGCATCCCGCTGCTCGCCGACATGCTGAACCCGGTGGCCGCCGACGCCCTGCGGGACAACGCCGCGCAGATGCTCGACGCCCTCAGGGCCCGGTTGACGGCGGCCGACCGCGGCGGGGACGCGTGATGGCCCGGCCCGGCGCGGCCCGGGACGCGGCCTCCGTGACGTTCGACCTGATCCGCAGGCACCAGGCGCCCGGGCTCGCGCTGACCGGCTCGTTCGCGGGCCGCGGCGCGGTCGAGGCGGCGGCCGACGGCTGCCGGGTCACGCTGTCGGACGGGCGGGAGATGCTCGACTTCGGCAGCTACGCCGTCACCCTGCTCGGGCACCGGCACCCGGCCGTCGTGGCGGCCGTCCGCGACCAGCTGGACCGGATACCGGTGTCGACCCGCAGCCTCGCCAACCCGGTCACGGCCCGCGCCGCCGCCGCGCTGGCCGGCCACTTCGGGCCAGGGCTGCCCAAGGTCTGCTTCGGGCTGAACGGCTCCGACGCCGTCGAGATCGCCGTCAAGCTCGCTCGCGTCGCCACCGGCAGGAGCCGGGTCATCGCCGTCACCGGCGGCTTCCACGGCAAGTCGCTCGGCGCCCTGGCCCTCACGCACAGCCCGCTGTACCGGGCCGGGCTGCGCGGTGCCCGCGTGGACGTCGTGCACGTGGCGCCGCACGACGCGGGCGCGGTGGCGCGCGAGGTGGCGGCGGGGCCGGTCGCCGCGCTGGTCTTCGAACCGGTGCAGGGGGAGAACGGCGCCGCCGCCCTGCCCGTCGACGTGCTGCGCCAGTGGTGCGAGGACGCGGGGCGCGCGGGCGCGTTCGTGATCGCGGACGAGATCCAGTGCGGCCTGCGGCGCTGCGGGGAGCGCTCCGTGAGCCTCGCGGACGGGCTGCCCGTCGACGCGGTGCTGGTCGGCAAGCCGCTGGGCGGCGGTGTCGTGCCGCTGTCCGCGGTGGTGTGCACCGAGGAGCTGTACGCGCCGCTCGTCGCCGATCCGTTCCTGCACTCGTCGACCTTCGGCGGGCACCCGCTCGGCTGCGCGGCGCTGCCCGCCGCGCTGGCGGCCATCGAGGAACGGGCGGAGGCCGGCCGGGCGCTGGCCGCCGCGCTCGACGCCGAGCTGGCCGCGCTGGCGCGGCGGCACCCGCGCGTGGTGGCCGGCGTGCGGGGCCTCGGCCTGCTGCGCGGCATCGACTTCGCCGACGCGCGGGCCGCGGGCCGGGTCGTGGTGGAGCTGGCGCGCGGCGGGCTGCTGGTCTCGCCCTGCCTCGGCCGCTCGACCACCGTCAGGCTGCTGCCGCCGCTGGTGGCCACCGGGGCGGACATCGCACAGGCCGGCCGCATCCTCGACGCGGCCCTGGCGGCGGCGGGAAGCGGCCCACCCGATCAGGAGACGACATGACAGACGTTGGCGTTCCCGGGCGCGGGGAGCTGGCACGCATCATCCGGGAGGCCGTCTGCGACGTGCTGGGCACGGACCCGGAGGAGATCGAGGAAACGACCGACCTGCGGGCGGAGTTCCGCATCGACAGCCTGGAGCTGATGGACATCGGCGCCCGGCTGGAGACCGCGCTGCGCGTGGCGATCCCGGTGAGCGACCTGACCGAGGCCGTGACCGTGGGTGAGGCCATCGACCTGGTGCTCACCCGGCTGGAGCGGCCCGCGTGACCGGGCGGCGGGTCCGCGTCGCCGTGACCGGCGTGGGCGTCAAGTGCCCGGCGGGCACCGACCCGGCGGGGGTGTTCGACCGGGTGCTGGCCGCCCGGCCGACCGCGGCCGTCGTGCCGGCCCTCGCCGAGGCGGGGCTGCCGGTGCGGATCGCGTGCACCGTTCCCGAGTTCGACTTCGCGCGGTACCTGGGGCGCCGCGAGCTGCGGCAGATCGACCGGGCGACGGCGCTGCTGCTGTGCGCGGCCGACGACGCCGTCGTCGACGCGGGGGCGGCGCTGCGGGTGCCGGAGCACCGCGTGGGCGTGCACGTCGGCACGGGCATGCCGGGGCTCGCGAGCATGGAGGACGTGGTGTTCGGCCACGGGGAGCGGCCCATGGGCATGTCGGTGCACACGGTGCCCAGAACGATGGCGAA
The DNA here is from genome assembly GCF_020410765.1 of Streptomyces marincola. NCBI lineage: Bacteria > Bacillati > Actinomycetota > Actinomycetes > Kitasatosporales > Streptomycetaceae > Streptomyces > Streptomyces marincola. Next base: position 4,629,068 of record NZ_CP084541.1, read on the forward strand.
CTCCCCGGCCGGCCGCCTCGCGATGCGCTTCGGGCTGCGCGGTTCGTGCGTGACCTACGCGACGGCCTGCGCGAGCGGGACGAACGCGATCGGCGAGGCGGCGCGGCGCATCCGGTACGGCGAGCTGGACGTGGCGCTCGCCGGGGGCGTCGACGCGGCCGTCACGAAGGTCGTCGTGGGCGGCTTCGCGCGGATGCGGGCCCTGTCGCTGCGCAACGACGCGCCGCGGCTGGCCAGCCGGCCGTTCGACGCGGACCGCGACGGCTTCGTGATGGGCGAGGGCGCCGCCGTCCTCGTCCTCGAACGCTGGGACCTGGCGAGGGACCGGGGCGCGCGCATCCACGGCGAGATCGCCGGGTACGCCACGACCTGCGACGGCGCCCACGTCGTCGCGCCCGACCCGCAGGGGCACATGGCCTCGGCGTGCATGCGGATGGCCATCGCCGACGCGGGACTCACCACGGCCGACATCGGGCACATCAACGCGCACGGCACCTCGACGGTGCTCAACGACCGCGCCGAGGCCGTCGCCGTGGGCCGCTGCTTCGGTCCGCAGCCGCCGCCGGTGACGTCCGTGAAGGGCGTCACCGGGCATCTGATCGGCGGCTCCGGCGCGGTGGAGGCGGTCGTCGCCCTGCTCAGCGCGGGACACGGCGTGGTGCCCCCGGTCGCCACGACCGTGTCGACGCCGGACGCCGGGGGGCTCGACGTGGTGCTCGGCGCGCCGCGCGCGGTCGCGCGCCGTCCGGTGCTGTCCAACTCGTTCGGCTTCGGCGGGCAGAACGCCTGCCTCGTCCTCAACCCCGTTCCCTGACCCCCGTGCCGGTATGAGCAGAAGAGGGCTGTCATGCGCGTACTCGTGACCGGTGCCACCGGCGTGGTCGGCACCGAAGTCGTCGGCCGGCTGGGCGCCGTCCCGCACACCCGGGTGGCCAGGCGGGCCGCGGAGCCCTCCGTGATCGGCTGGGACATGGCGGCCGGGCCGCCGCCGGCCGCCCTCGCGGGCCACTGGGACGTCATCGTGCACGCGGCGGCGGACACCCGGTGGACGCTGCGCCGGGAGGAGGCGGTGGCCGCGAACATCGACCCGCTGCGCGCCGCCCTCGCGCTCGCGGACCGGGACACGCACCTCGTGCACGTCTCGACCGCCTACGTCGGCGGCACCCGGAGTGCGGCGGACCTGCGCGGGGCGGACTTCGGCGGCTACCGCAACGGCTACGAGTGGTCCAAGGCGGTCTGCGAGGAGATCGCGCGCGCCGAGCACCGCGGGCCGCTGACGATCGTGCGGCCCCCGCTGGTCGTGGGGCGGCGCGACACGGGGGCGATCTCGCGGTTCTCCGGCCCCTACACGCTGTTGCAGGGGCTGGTGTCGGGGCTTGCCGCGGTCGTCGTCGGCGACCCGGCGGGGCGCGCGGAGATCAGCCCGGTGGACGAGGTGGCGGACGCGGTGGTCGACGCCGCGCTGTCCGCGCCGCCGGACGCGCCGAGAACGGAAGTGGTCGCGGGCGGGGCGGGCAGCCTGCGGCTCGGTGAACTGCTCGACGTCATCTGCGACACCCTGAACGAGTGCCGGGCCGGCCACGGCAGGCCCCCGGTCGAACGGCCGCCCCTCGTGCCCGCCGAGCGCTGGGACCGGTTCTTCCTGCCGCTCGCGCAGCGGTACCTGTCGCCGTTCCAGCACCGGGCCGTGCAGCTGCTCGCGATGTTCCAGAGCTACACGAGCATGGCCGAGCCCTTCGAGCCGACCAGGACCGTCCGCGACCCGGCGGGGGTGATGGCCACCGCCGTGCGGCACTGGGCCGCGCGGCGGCCGCGCCTCGCCCTTGCGCGGCCCACGCCGTGGACGCTGCTCGTGCCGTGAGCGGGGAAGGGGCCGCCGGGCAGCGGCAAGGAACGCACGGGAACTGACCCCGCCGGGGCGCCCCCCTTCCCGTTCCCCGCCGTCGGGCTCACGCGTTGCGCGCGGCACGCCCGCGGGGCCGCCGCCGTGTGCCCTGCGGAGCGCGGCACGGAACGCGACGGCGCGCGGGGCGGTCGCGCGCGAGACGGCGCATTGTTCTCCGCCTGCGGCCTCCGTTGTCCACCAACGCGCGGGGATCGCGCCGCTCCCTTTTCTTCGCCGATTCCCGGGACAGCGGCCCATGGTGTCCATATCATCGTGTCGTGTGCCGCTCGGTATGCGGCACAGGCCACCGTGCCGGTGGTGCCCGCACGTTTCCCGCACGGTCGCGCCCGAATTACCCCGCGGCCCGGATGGCGAACCCGCCGCAACGCGGTAATTCTTCCCGGGCCCGCGTCCACTGCCCCCGGCGCACATCACGCGCGTTCGCGGAATCGGTCGGCTCCCCTTGGCCGCGCCCATCCGGAATTGCTGTCATGGACGGGTGAACACCCCTCCACACGCACCGAGTTCTATCGCAGCGAATCCGGCGGCGGACGCGGAGATCGACGTGTCCGTGCGCAACGACGCACGCGTCTGGGACCACTGGCTCGGCGGCCGGCACACCTTCGCCGTGGACCGGGCCGCGGGCAACCGGCTGGCCATGGAGTTTCCCGGCCTCCTCGAAAAGGTCAGGACGACCCGGCACTTCCTGGGGCGCGCGGTCGGCCACCTGGCCGGGGAGGCCGGCATCGACCAGTTCCTCGACGTCGGAGCGGGACTGCCCACGTCCGGCAGCACCCACGAGGTCGCCGGGCGCGCCGTTCCCACGGCGCGCGTCGTCTACGTCGACAACAATCCGCAGGTCGTGCGGTACGCGCGCCGCATCCTCGCCGGGACGCGAAGGGACGCCGTCGCCTACGCGGAGGCCGACCTCCACCGGACCGAGGACGTGCTGGCCGCCGCGGCCCGCACGCTCGACCTGTCCCGGCCGGTCGCCCTCGTCCTGAGCGGCATCCTCGGCCACGCCCCGACCCACGAGCAGGCGTGCGCGACCGTCGAGAGGCTGATGGCCGCGCTGCCCTCGGGCAGTTACCTGCTGGCCCACGACATGTCGGACACCCTGCCGGACTGGTGCGCCCTCCAGGCCCGGCACAACAGCTCCAATCCCTTCCCCTACCACCTGCGGTCCGCCGAGCGCATCGCCGCCTACTTCGCGGGGCTCGACCTCGTGCCGCCGGGCGTCGTCCCCGTGGTGTCGTGGCGACCGGACGAGCTGGACCCGTACGGGCCCGACTGGACCGCGCTCGTGACCGACATCGTGGGCGGCGTCGGGCGCAAGCCCTGATCGCCGCGCGCCCCGCCACCCGCACGTCCGCCACGAGGCCGAAGGAGGCCATCATGTACTCCACCCTCGCGCCAGAACGCCACCGCGCCCTCGGCTCGGGCCCCCGCACCCGCCCCTTCTACGACCTGCTGTGCCGCCTGCCCGACGACCTGCCAGGACGCCCCGCGCGCATCGTCGACCTCGGCTGCGGCACCGGGGAACTCACCAGTGTCCTCGCCGGACGCTGGCCCGACGCGCGCATCACGGGACTCGACATCTCCGGGGCCTCCCTGGCCGAGTCCGGGCGCTGGGCGGGACCGACGCCGGGCGGCGGCCATCTCGCCTTCGGCGCCGCCGACATCGCGGAATGGGTCCCCAAGTCCCCCCTGGACTTGGTCTTCTCCAACGCCGCGATCCAGTGGGTGCCCCGGCACCAGGACCTGTTCGCCACATGGACGCGCACCCTCGTGCCCGGCGGCCTCTTCGCCTTCCAGGTCCCGGACAACGCCGCCGCCCGCAGCCACATCGTGCTGCGCGAGGTGTGCGCGAGCCCTCGGTGGCGGGAACGCCTCGGGCCCGAGGCGGTGCAGGTCCCCGAGACGCCGTCGCCCGCCGTCTACCTCGACCGGCTGGCCGGCCTCGGCTTCGCGGTGGACACCTGGGAGACGACGTACTCGCACATCCTGCCGGCGGAGGACCCGTTCGGGAGCTGGGTGCGCGGCACGGGCATGCGCCCGCTGCTGGCGGCGCTCGCCGACGAGCCGGGAGCGGGCGAGGCGTTCCTTGCCGACTACCGGGCCCGGCTGGAGGCCGCGTACCCCGCCGCGCCGCACGGGACCGTCTTCACGTTCCGCCGCGTCTTCGTGGTCGCCCGGCGCGTCGCCGCCGTGTGACCGTCCCCGTGCCGCCGGTCCCGTGTCCGTGCCCCGGGCCGGGACGGGCCGGCCTGGCGCGGCTGCCTTCGGAGCCGCGGCCCTGATCGACCCCTATTCGCCCGGTGGGGTGTCGCATCCGGCCCGCGCGGCGGCGACCCTGGGAGCAGACTGCCCGCCGCCCGCCGTTCGCGGTGGCCGGCGGCACCGCGAACGGCGGGTCCCGGCGCCGCGCCGGGAGCCGGTGAGCGCGGCGGACGAGGTGCGCGGGTCCAGGTCCCGCGCGAACGCCGGTCCGCGGGGCGGCCGTCGCTCCGCGGCCGGGGTCGCGGCCGGCGGCGGCACCTCGGGACAGCGACCGCGACGGAGAGGAATCGGCAGACCACCATGGACACAGCAGCCGTGCGCATCCCCGGCGACACCGGGCACCTCGACCCGGCGTTCCTGGCAGACCGGGCCGCGATCCAGGACCTCGTCGTCGGGTTCGCCCTGTACTTCGACGCCGGTGACTTCGAGGGCCTCGCGGAGCTGCTGACCGAGGACGCGTGCTACGAGATCCTGTCGGCGCCCGAGGGGACCCCGTCCCTCGCCGTCTCGCGCGAGGAGATCATCCGCGTGATGTCCGGCATCTGGCAGCACAACCTGGACACGCTGCGCGGTTTCCAGCGGCACGTCACGACCAACGTCCTGGTGACCCGCCTCGACGCGGAGCAGGCCGAGGCGCGTTCCCTGCTCACCTCCACGTTCGCCCACGAGGACGGACGCCACGAGGTGCGGCGCACCGGCGCCTACGTGGACATCCTGCGGAAGCGGGACGGCCGCTGGCGCCTGCACCACCGGCGCCTCCACCTCAGGCAGGTGCCGTCCCCGGCCGCCGCGCCCGCGTCCGCCTGAACCGCCGTCCCGCCCGGCGGCCTCGCGCCCCCGCCGGGCCCCGGTCTCCGGGGCCCGGCGGGGGCGCGGCGCGTCAGCCGGTCCGTTCGGCGAGGGCGACGACGATGCCCGCGGGGCCGCGCAGGGAGCAGGGCCGGTAGGCGTCCTCGTAGCGCGCGATCCCGCCGAGGAGTTCGGCGCCGTGGGCGCGCGGGCGGGCGACGGTGCCGTCGATGTCGTCGACGGCGAACATGACGCGGTGCGGGCCCAGCGTGTGGGGCGGCGGGTCCTCCGGGCCGGGACGGGTGGCCGCGGGGGCGAGGTACCCGGTCAGCTCCAGCCTGCCGTGGCCGTCGGGGGTCCGCATCATCGCGATGCCGCTCTCGACGCCGTCGAGTCCGACGGCGCCGTCCGCCCAGGGGCCCTCGACGCGCGCCCTGCCCTCCACTTCGGGGCCGGGAGCGGTGAAGAACGCGGCGGCCGCGTCCAGGTCGTCGACGACGATGGCGACGTTGTCCATCCGCTGAACGGGCATGGCGCCGAGCGTATGCCCCGGGCCGGTGCGGCGCGGGGCGCGTGGGCCGGGCGCGTGGGCCGTACGGCGGTTCGGCATACTGCGTCCGGTGACGTGCCGGGGCACGGAGACGGGAGGCGCCTGGTCGTGAAGCTGGCCGAAGCACTCGTGCTGCGCGCGGACGCCGCGCGCCGGGTCGAGCAGTTGCGCGCCCGGGTGGTGGGCAGCGCGCGCCATCAGGAGGGGGAGGCCCCCGCCGAGGACGCGGCGGCGCTGCTGGCCGAAGCCGACCTGGCGCTCGACGAGTTGGAAAGCCTGATCCGGCGGATCAACCGGACGAACGCCGCCACGACGATCGACAGGGGCACCACGCTCACCGACGCGCTCGCGCGCCGGGACGTGCTGCGCCTGCGGCACGCGCTGGTCACCTCGGCGGCCGACGCGGCGTCCGGGCGCGACCAGCGCGGCGGCATGCGGCAGTTGCGGTCGGAGCTCGCGATGCTCTCCGCGCTTCCCGTGCCCGCGCTGCGGGCCCGTGCGGACGAACTCGCGCGCGAGATCCGGCAGACCGACATCGCCATCCAGCGGACGAACTGGGAGGCCGACCTGCTGGAGTGAGCGGACGGGCGACGCGGAGCGGGTAGCCGTTCACGGAGGCGTGCACACACCGCGGCCGGCGGTTCGTTCCGGCCTTCTGGTGCGCGGGGAGCAGCGCAGGGGTTCGATTCCTCTCGATACCGGGCAGCTCAGCACCGCGCACAGGTGACCGTGCACCGCGCACACCTCATCACCAGGTGCAGATCCGTGCGGCGAGGGCGGGAACGGGGTTCCTCCGCGGCGCGGGCGCGCCGGGCGCACGGCGCGTCCGGCGCGCCGGCTCGCGGCCGGGTGCGCCGCGCTCACGCGCCGCGCACCCGGGGCGCGGGCGCGTTCAGATGTGGCCCTCACGCAGTGCCCAGGCCACCGCGTGCGCCCGGTTGCGGAGCCGTAATCGGGTGGTGAGCCCGTGCACCACGTTCTTGACGGTCCGTTCCGAGCACGAGAGCGCGGCGGCGATCTCCGCCGTGTCGAGCCCGTCGGCGACCAGCCGCAGCACGTCCGTCTCGCGCGGCGTGAGCCCCGTCGCGGGGACGCCGGCCCGGCCGGGCGCGGACCGGTGGAGCGCGCCCACCCGGTCGATCAGCCGGTCGAGGAGGTCGGGCGGCAGGTCGCCCCCGCCCCGGGCCGCCGCGCGCACGGCGCGCGCGAGCCGGTCCCCCGTGGCCTCGTGGCGCCACACGATGGCGCCGACCCCGCAGTCCATGACGTCGAGCAGCGCGGACTCGCGCAGCGCGCGGACGACCAGAACGGCGCGCGCCCCCTCGGCCCGCACGGCCCGGCGCAGCCGGTCGAGTCCCGCGGCGTCGAGGGTGTCCACGACGAGCAGGGCCACCGTTCCCCGCGGGGTGTCCTCCCGCGGGGAGTCCTGTGCCTCGCGGAGCTCCAACTCGGGGTGGCGGCGCAACTGGCTGAGCACGCCCTCGCGGGATATCGGGTCCTGGGCGTGCACCGTCACGGGGATGCGTTCCTGGGGCCACCCGTATGCCCCGGGCCGCGTGGCCGTGCGGCGGCCCGCCGTCGTGCCGCCCGCGTCTGTGGTCCGGTGTGAAGTGCGCAACCGTCTGTCTCCCCTGGTCCACGTGGTGGCCGCCGGCGGAGCGGCGGCCCGTGTGCGCGGAAGTCGTCCGGGGCCCGGCCGCCGTTCCCGGCGCCGGGCCGTGCTCTCCGGTTACCCCGGCGGGGCGGCCGGAGTCGCCCGTGCCGGGGCGCGCGTCCCGGCGGCTCACGGCGCTGTGAGGGGCCCGGGCGCCGACGACGAGGGCTCCCGGTGGGGCCACCGGCCGTCGGTCGCGCGGCGATTGTGCCACGCGCACGCGAACGGGGCGCACCCGGCGGCCTCGGCGCGCGTGTCGGTCAGGCGCCGGTGCCCGTACAGGTGAGGGTGCCGGGAGCCGCGGAACCGCCGGTGGCGACGAAGCCGAACGTGACGGTGCCGCCCGCCGGGATCGCGCCGTTCCACGCGGTGTTGCGCACGGTGATGGCTCCGCTGGTGCCGGTGCTCACGCCGTTCCACAGGTTCGCGACGCTCTGGCCGGGCGGCAGGGTCATGCCGACGGACCAGCCGTTCAGCGGGCCGGTGCGGACGTTGCGCACCGTCACCTCGCTCTGGTGGCCGCCGGCCCAGGTGCTGACCGTCCTGTGGCTGGCGACGCAGGCGTCGGTGGTGCCGCCGTCATCACCGCCGCCTCCGTCGTCACCGCCGCCGCCGTCGTCGCCACCGCCGCCGTCGTCACCGCCGCCGCCGTCGTCGGTCAGGACGGGGGTCTGCCAGTTCCGCCAGGCGGACAGGTCGCCCGACTTGCTCGCGGCGACCCGGAACAGGCCGGGCCCCTCGCCCGAACCGAGCAGGAACGCCCGGATGTGCTGTTGCAGCGGGCCCCGCCACTCGGACCTGGAGGCGCAGTGGGTGCCGTCCTGGACGTCGGACCAGTAGCTGATGTTGTTCCCGGCGCCGAGCGCCTTGTAGACCTCGGCCCCGCCCCGCGCGGCCACGCTCCCGGACCTGGCGCCCAGCCAGTCGACGTGCGGGTTCTCCATGATGAACAGCCCGCGCGGCGCCACCATGCCGACGATCTCGTGGGTGTCGACGGGCAGCCTGGCCGGGTCGCCCGTGTACGAGCCGAACGCGTCGCCGAACCACGGCTGCTCCGAGTACGCGCTGCTCAGCGGCTGGGCGCCGGACTCGCCCGGAATCCCGCGCAGGATCGGCGCGCCCGCCGTTCCCGACTCGATCGGCATGGTCAGCGCGATGCGCTGGTCGAACGCGCCGGCCACGAACGCGCCCTTGCCGAACCGCGAACACCCGGTGACGCCGGTCGCCTCCGCCCGCAGCAGGCTGCCGTCGGAGCGTTCGACGACGTCGATGATCCGGCTCACGCCCCAGGACCAGGCCATCAGCAGGCCGGTGCTGCTCGACGCGCCGTAGAGGCTGTAGAACGCGCCCTGCTTGTTGTTCCTCGGCGTGCCCTCCCTGCCCACCGCGTAGGGGTCGAAGTTGATGACGGCGGCACCGGCCGCCTTGATGGCGGCCGTGTCGGCGCCGAACCCGCCGAGCACGACGACGGCGGGGAACGGCCCGGTGCCGCTCGGCAGTTCCACGCTCGCCGAGAAACTGGCGCTCCTGCCCTGGTCCGAGACGTTCACGGTGATGCCGGTCCTGGAGACCGTGCCGGTGACGCTCGCGGGCGCGCCGGGCTTCTGCCCGTAGACGGTGCGCTCGGCCAGTTCCCTGATCTCCGCCCGCCGGCACCGCCAGTCGGACCGGTCGGTCACGCGCGTGCCGTCCAGCCGCGTGAACGGGTCGGGCAGCAGGGAGGTGGCGGGCGACTGGCCCGGGTCGGGGACGGGGCAGTCGGCGCCGTCGTCCTCGCTCGCGGGCGCGACCCGGACGGTGGTCGCGGCGGCGCCGGCGGCGCCCGCCTGGGGGGTGAGGGTGGTGGCCGCCAGGCCCGCCAGGGCCACGCAGGCCGCGGCTGCCCAGGCACGGGGCCGGTATCGGGGTAAGCGCATCGGGAACCTCCAGAGGGCGACGCGCGGCCTCGGCCGGACCGCGGTGAGCCACGTCCGTGCCCGCGCGCCGCGGGGTGGGGAGTGTGCCGGTCCTGCCTCGCGGAAGGTGCCGCCGCGCACGCGCCGGCGGAGCGCAGCGGAGGCGTGCGGATGCCCTGGCGGTGTGCCGCGCGGGCGGCGGGGCGGGGAGCGGCCCTGAGGAGCGCTTTCAGATTAGGAAGGCGCGCGGGGCGTGACAACACGCGGGACAGGGGTCACTCAGGTTGGCCGTTCTCGGTCCTCTACCGGTAAGCAGAACGCGTCACAGGGCCGGGTGAAGCGGGATGAACTCCCGCACATCACCCGGCCCTTACCCCTCAGGGCAATGGAACGTACCGGCCATCTTCCGGAAGTTGGAGGGCTACTTCCGGAAGATTTTCGGTCCTTCTCCATGCTGCTCAACGGCGTCCAACGGCGGCTACGAGGAGGCCGGCGGGAGGGTGCGGAGGTACTCGGCGAGCCCCTCCGCGCCGTCGACGATGCGCGGACCGCTGATGGCCTCGTTGTAGTCGAGGATGTGGAAGTTGCCCGCGCGCACGGCGGGCAGGTCGCGCGTGACGGGCGAGGTGCGCAGGAACTCGATCTTCTCCTCGGCCGGGCGGTCCTGGTATTCGAGGACGACGATGACATCCGGCTCGGCCCGCACGACGGCCTCCCAACCGACGCTGGTCCAGCGCTCGGTGAGGTCGGAGAACACGTTCTCGCCGCCCGCGATGCTGATGATCTCGTCGGGCGGCGCCTGGTTGCCCGAGGTGAACGGCTGGTCGGTGCCCGAGTCGTAGACGAACACCCGCGGGCGCGGGCCCTCGGGCACGCTCTCCTCGACGGCGGCGACCCGTTCGCGCAGCCCCGCGACGACCTCCGTCGCGCGGTCCTCGACCCCGAAGATCTCGCCCAGCAGCTCCAGGTCCCGGTAGAGCCCCTCGAAGGGGTCGAACTCCACCGGGTGGCCCGGGTAGTTGTAGCAGGTCTCGCTGTGCATGAAGCTCTGGATGCCCAGGCCGTCCAGGATCTCGGGCGTGATGCCGCGCTCTTCGCTGAACCCGGACCGCCAGCCCGCCACCACGAAGTCGGCCTCGGCGTCCACGACCAGTTCCCGGTTGAGCAGGTCGTCGCTGAGCATGTCGACCTCCGCGTACTCCGCGGCCCAGGGCGACTCCTCCACCGGGGGATTGGCCGGCGGCATGACGTAGCCCCGCACGTGGTCGGTCAGCCCGAGCGCGAACATCTTGTCGGCGCTGCCGGCCTCGTAGACCACCGCGCGCTGCGGCAGCCGGTACTCCACCTCCTCGCCGCAGCGCGCGACGGTCGTCGTCTCCGAGTCCGGGCCTTCGCCCGATTCCACGTCCGCGCCGCACGCGGTCAGCAGCAGGCCCGAGGCGGCGAGTGCGGTGGCCGCACGGCGAGGTGTCATGGCGTTCCCTCCGGAGGTTCCAGGGCGTAGAGCAGTTGCGGTGCGCCGGTCATGGGGTGCGGGACGACGGTCGCCGCGACGCCGAACACCGAACGCACCAGCTCCGGCGTCAGCACCTCGCGCGGCGCCCCCGCGGTGACCAGCTCGCCGGCGGCCAGGACGCCGATGCGGTCGCACACGGCGGCGGCCAGGTTGAGGTCGTGCAGCACGATCAGCACGGTGGTCCCGGTGCGGCGCAGCAGGCGCAGCAGGTCGATCTGGTGGCGGATGTCGAGGTGGTTGGTCGGCTCGTCGAGCACGAGCAGGTCGGGTTCCTGCACCAGGGCGCGGGCGGCCAGCACCCGTTGCCGTTCCCCGCCGGAGAGGGTGAGCACGCCGCGGTCGGCGAGGTGGAGCACGTCGAGGTCGGCCATCGCGCGGCGGCACAGCTCGCGTTCCCGCTCGTCGAGCGCCTGGTTCCCGCGCAGGTGGGGGGCGCGGCCGAGGGCCACGATCTCCTCGACGGTGAAGTCCAGTTCCGAGCCGTTCTCCTGGGTGAGGGCCGCGACGCGGCGGGCGCCCTCGCGGCGCGGCAGGGAGGCGAGCGCCTGCCCGTCGAGCAGGACCGCGCCGCTGGTCGGCGCGAGCGCGCGGTAGACGCAGCGCAGGGCGGTGGACTTGCCGCTGCCGTTGGGGCCGACCAGGCCCACGATCTGCCCCGCGCCGACGGTGAGGGACAGCGCGCGCAGCAGCGCGGTGCCGCCCACCTCGACTCCCACGGCGTCGAGTCGCAGTCGCATCAGCGGCCTCCGAACAGGTAGCCGCGGCGCCGCATCAGCGCCACGAACACCGGAACGCCCACGAGGGCGGTGACCACGCCGAGCGGCAGTTCGCGGGGCGCGGCGAGGGTGCGGGCGATGAGGTCGGCCCACACCATGAAGATCGCGCCGATGAGCGGCGCCAGCACGAGCACCCGGGCGTGGCGCGCGCCGACGAGAATGCGCACCAGGTGGGGCATCACGAGCCCGACGAAGCCGATCGCGCCGCTGACCGCGACCATGGCGCCCGTCATCACGGAGGTGAGGACGAACAGGGCGCGGCGCGTTCTGTGCACGTCGACGCCCAGGCTCGCGGCGGTCTCGTCGCCCAGCGCCATGACGTCGAGGGTGCGCGCGTGCCGGTGCAGCGCGAAGACGCCGAGCACGGTGACGGCGGCGACCAGGGGCAGCGATTCCCACGTGGCGGCGCCGAGGCCGCCGAGCGTCCAGAACAGCACCGTGTGGGTGGCCTCGCCGTCGGGCGCCAGGTAGACCAGCACGCTCATGACGGCCTGGAAGCCGTAGGCCAGCGCGATGCCGGTGAGGACCAGGCGCAGCGGGGTGAGCCCGGCCCGGCTCCAGGAGGCCAGGTAGACCAGGCCGCAGGCGGCCAGCGCGCCGAGGAAGGCGCCGGTGGACAGGGCGTGGATGCCCAGGGCGCCGAACGTGCCGAGGAGAGTGACGCCGACGGCGCCGACGGAGGCTCCCGAGGAGATGCCGAGCACGAACGGGTCGGCCAGCGCGTTCCGCACGAGCGCCTGCACGGCCACGCCCACCGCGCTCAGCCCGGCTCCGACGACCACGGCGAGCAGCACGCGCGGCGTGCGCACCTGCCAGATGACCTGGTACTCGGTCAGGTCCTCGGCCGGGATGGCGCCGCCGGTGAGGGCGGCCCACAGGTATCTGGCGGTGTCCTCGGGCGGCACGACGGCGCTGCCGAGGCCGATGGCAGCCACCATGGAGACCAGGAGCGCGACGAGGAGGACCGGCACCAGGAACGCCAGTCCACGGCGCGAGGCGCCGGGCGTGGGCCGGCCTCCGCTCTTCGGCGTCGCGAACCGGCGCTTGGTGGTTATGGGAATCATTTCCAGCTAAGCGTGCGGTGTGTCCCGTGTTCCGTCAATGCCGGTGGTGATCACTTGTAGATCACTGATTGATCACCGAATGATCAACGCGCGTCGCGGGCGAGCACGTTCGCGCGCCGCGGGCACCCGGGCCGCGCCGGCCCGGGTCGGAACGATGCCGGGACCGGCCGCCGACGCCATGCCACCCCCGGCGCGCTGCTGCGAACAAACGCGCAAGAGGCCCACAGTGCCCGGCACTTCGGGACCCGGTCGGTCGTGAGCAGTGCCGACTCCCTGGACGAAGGCCCCGTCGACCCGCTGGCATGCTCATGCGTGGGGCCGGTCGGCTCGCCGGGAGGCACAGCCTTGACGGCTCGACAGTCCCCTCGCGTGAACGGCTGCCGCGCCCCGTTCCGTAGCGGCCCGGGGGCGCGGGGGCCGGTGGGTGGTCACGTGCGGGCCGGGGTCTCCGCGGTGGTGCGCGTGGTGCGGAAGTGCCGCGCGCCGGGCGGCAGGGCCGCGGCGGCCGGCGCGAGGAAGCAGGCCAGGGTGCACACCGCGAGCACCGGCCCCGGCCCGAACGCGTCGGCGGCCGGGGCGATCAGGGCGAGGCCGATCGGCGCGAGGCCGTAGGAGACCAGGAAGTCGAGCGAGGACACCCGGGCCAGCAGCCGTGGCTCGACCTCCCGCTGCACGGCCGTGAACCAGGGCACGTTGAACAGTTCGATGCCCACCCCCGCCGCCGCGTAGGCGGCGACCACGAGGACCGCGGGCACCGGGAGCCACAGGCTCAGGGGGGCGAGGCCGTAGGCGGCGAGCCCCGCGAGCGCGGCCCAGCCGGGCGAACGCGGGCGGTGGCGCGCGATGAGGACCGCGCCGAGCAGCGCGCCGACGGTGTAGGCCGTGGTGGCGGCGACCAGCACGGATTCGGTGTCGTAACGGTCCCTGCTGATCGCGGGGAGTATCACTCCGGTCGCCGAGTACCCGGTGGCGATCACGGCGGCCAGCGCGCCGAGCCCGCCGAGGAACCACGGGTGGCGGCGCGCCTCGCGCACGCCCTCACCGAACTCGGCGCGGAAACCGGCCCGTTCCGCCGCCGGGCCGGACGCGTCCAGGACCTGCCCCCGGTACCGGCCGGCGGGCGGCAGCAGGGCGGCGACGAGCCACAGCAGGCCCGTGCCCACCAGCAGCGCCGTCACGTCGAGGAACGCGGCGAGCAGCGCGGTCAGCCCCGGGCCCGCGAGCGTGGTCACGCGAACGGCCAGGGTGGTCGCGGCGTTGGCGGCCTGGCGGTGGTCCGGGGGGACCACCTCCGCCGTCAGGGCCTGGAACGCGGGCCGGCAGGCGCCCTGGCCGGCGCCGATCGCGGCACCCGCGACGGCCATCAGCGCCAGGGACCGCCCCACGCCCGCCGCGAGCACGGGCGACGCGACCGCGGCGAGCAGGCCCGACCACAGGACGACGGACCGGCGCGAGTACCGGTCCGCGAGCACGCCTCCGACGGTCACCGCCGCGAGGAAGCCCGCCGTGCGGGTGGCGAGGACGAGGCCGAGAGCGGCCGGTGTCAGGGAGTCCTCGACGACGGCGAACCCCAGGATGAACGGCATGGCCCAGGTGGCCAGGCCGGACGCGGTGGTCCCGGTCCACAGCCTGAGGAACGCCGGTCCGCGCAGCGGGGACGGCGGCTTCGCCCGCGTGGAGCGGTCGAGCGTGGACGCGGGGGGACCCGTCACGGTGCTGCCTCCTGAGGGCCGGGCCCGGGGAACGGGCCCCGGCCGGCCGGACGACGGTGCGGCGCCCGCGCGCCGGACGCGGTGGCGGGCGGATGCCGCACACTCCTGCGCCGCAGACTACAAAGTGATAATCGTTATCATCAAACGCGCCCGCTCCGCCGGTCGCTCGCGCGGTGCGCCGCGCGTCACCAGCTGGACTTGGTCACACCGGGCAGTTCGCCGGCGTGAGCCATCTTGCGGACGTTGATGCGGGAGAGTCCGAAGGCGCGCAGGTGGCCGCGCGGGCGGCCGTCGACGCTGTCGCGGTTGCGCAGCCTGGTGGCGCTGGCGTCCCGCGGCTGCTTGCGCAACTCGCGCTGGGCGGCGGCCCGTTGCTCGTCGGTGCTGCGCGGGTCGCGGATGATCTCCTTCAGCTCCGCCCGGCGTTCCGCGTACCGGGCGACGATCTCCTTGCGCCGCTCGTTCGCGGCGATCTTGCTGGTCTTGGCCATCGTGCTCTCCTCCCTCAGATCTTCTCGCCCCGGGCGCGGATGCGGGCGACGGCCGCCTCCACGCCGATGACGTCGATGGTCTTGATCGCCCTGGCGCTGAGCCGGAGCCGGACGAACCGGTTCTCGGAGGGCAGCCAGTACCGCTTGGACTGGATGTTGGGGTCGAAGCGGCGCCGGGTGCGCCGGTGCGAGTGCGAGATCTGGTTCCCGAACCCCGGCTTGGTGCCGGTCAGTTGGCAGTGTGCGGACATGGCGGGCTCCTTTCGGCGCGGTTCTCGTCGCGGTCAGTCGGCCGGGGAGATCAGGCCGCGCTCGTAGGCGCGGACCAGGTTGCGGGGCACCAGGTGGCGCCGGCCGTCGAGGAAGACGGGCACCAGGTCGGGGGTGCTCGCCTTCCACTGGGCGCGCCGGTGGCGGGTGTTGCTGCGCGACATCTTGCGCTTGGGGACGGCCATGCCGGGCCTCCTCGGGATCGGTGGTCGGTGGTCGGTGCACCGGGGCGGGCGCGACCCGGGGCACCTCGTTCACCTTATTGAAAACGATTGCCGTTTGCGTATAGTACCCGCAGGGCGCGACGACGCGCCCGACCGGGGCGGCCCGAGGGCCGCGCAGCACCAGGGAGGCCACCATGAGCCCGCGCACGCCCTCGCTCGGCACGGTGCAGGAGACGCTGCTCATACCGCTCTACGGGCGGGCCGTCGAGCACCGCAAGCCGGAGCCCGCGCTCCGCGACCCCCGCGCCGAGGAGCTGGTCGCGGCCCTCGACTACGACTTCTCGCGCTTCGACGGCCTGCCCAGCCTGACCGGCACCGTGCTGCGCACCGCTCTCTTCGACCACTGGACGCGGCAGTTCCTCGACGAGCACCCGGCCGGGACCGTCGTCGAGATCGGCACCGGCCTCAACACCCGTTACGAGCGCGTGGACAACGGCCGGGCGCACTGGTTCGACCTGGACCTGCCCGACGTCATCGAGCTGCGCCGGGCGTTCTTCCCCGAGACCGCGCGCCGCCGGATGATCGCGGCCTCGCTGACCGAGGACGACTGGCTCGACGCGGTCGCGGAACGGGCCGAAGGCCCCTGCTTCTTCTCCGCCGAGGCCGTGCTGCCCTTCCTCGAAGAAGGCGAGGTCAGGCGCCTGGCCGAACGGCTCGCCCGCCGGTTCCCCGGCAGCCGCCTGGCCCTGGACAGCAACGGCCCCGAGGTGGTCGCGGCCCAGGACGGACACGACGCGCTCAGCAAGGTCGAGGCCAGGCTCCGCTGGGCCTGCGCCGACATCGGCGTCGTGACCACGTGGCTCCCCGGGACCGCGGTGGCCGGCTCGCACACCCTGTCCGGCCTTCCCGAGGACGTGTACCTGGCGCTGCCGGCCGAGCACCGGCGCACGGTCGACGACCTGGCGCGGCAACGGCTCCCGCAGGTCGAGGGCTACCGGATGCACCTGCTCCGGCTGCCCTGAGCCGGGCGCCCCGCGACCGGGGTGCCCGGCCCGCGCTTCAGGAGGCGCGGGTGCGGTGCAGCAGCCAGAGGAAGTACGGCGTGCCGATCACGGCGGTCAGCAACCCGGCCGGCAGCTGGTCGGGCGCGATGACCGTGCGCCCGAGCAGGTCGGCCAGGACCACGAGCAGGCCGCCGAGCAGCGCCGCCACCGGGACCACCCACCGGTGGCGCCGCCCGAGCAGGGTGCGCGCGGCGTGCGGCGCGACCAGCCCGACGAAGCCGATCATCCCGATCGCGGCGACCGCGGTGCCGGTCAGCGCCACGCCGCAGCCCAGCAGGAGCAGGCGGGTCCTCGGCACGTTCAGGCCGAGCACGCGCGGGGTGTCCTCGTCGAGCGACAGCAGGTCGAGGTACCGGTGGGCGGCCCACGTGAGCGGCAGGAAGACGAGGCACGCGACGCCGAGCGGCAGCAGGTGCTCGTAGGAGCGGCCGTAGGTCGAGCCGGAGAGCCACGTCAGGGCTTTGGAGGCGTTGAACGGGTCGGTGGCCACGATGAGCGTGGTCACCAGCGCCGTGGTCACGTGCGAGAGGCCGACGCCGACCAGGACCAGCCGGTCGGAGGCGAAGCCGCCGCGCGCGGACAGCGCGAACACGACCGCCGCCGCCGCGACCGCGCCGGCGCCCGCGCTGCCGGTCACCGCCCAGAACCCGGCGAGCGGCGTGAGGGTCACCACGAGCACCGCGCCGAGGGACGCGCCGCCGGAGACGCCGATGATGGCGGGGTCGGCGAGCGCGTTGCGGGTGACGGCCTGGATCGCGGTGCCCGCGACGGCCAGCGCGGCACCGGCCAGGAGGGCCGCGACCACGCGGGGCACGCGGGTGTCGAGCACGATGCCGACGAGCTGGCCCGCCTCGCCCCGCGCCCACAGCCCGAGGTCGCCGAGGAGCAGCGTGCGGTCCCCGACGAGCACGGCGGCGACGGCCGCGGCCACGAGCACCGCGCCCACCGTCGCGGCCAGCACACCCCGGCGTGCGGCGCCCGCGCCCCGCACCTCAAGACCCCGCGCCGCGCCGTGCGTCGAGGTGGCGCGCAGCCGCAGCGCGAGCGCGACCATCAGCAGCCCGCCGAGCAGGGAGGTGACGACGCCGGTCGGCACGCGGACCGCGTTCTGCGCCCCCATCACCGCGCGCAGCGCGACGTCCGCGCCCAGCACCACGGTGACGCCCATGAGCGCGGAGAGCGGAACGAGCGCCCGGTGCCGGTGCAGGCCGGGCACGTACGGCACGAGCAGGCGGGTCAGGGCCGGCGCGGCCAGGCCGACGAAGCCGATCGGCCCGGTCGCCGCGACGGCGGCGGCCGACATGAGGACGGTCACCAGCAGCACGGTCACCTGGGTCCGCCGGACCGGGACGCCGAGCGCGCGGGCCTCGTCGTCGCCGAGCATCATCAGGTCCAGCCGCCGGCCGAGCAGCAGCAGGACCGCGAGGCCGGCGAGGACCACGGGCGCGACGAGCCGCACGGTGCCCAGGCCGTTCTGGCTCAGGGAGCCCGAGGCCCACGCGTACAGGCCGGTGCTCTCCACGGGCGCCAGGATCAGCAGGGACGTCGTGAGGGACCCGAGGAGCAGGGAAACGGCCGTGCCGCCGAGGATCAGGCGCATCGTGCCGTACTCGCTGCCGGTCAGCACGAGGACGAGGGCCGCGGCCACGAGACCGCCCGCGAACGCCACGGCCACATCGCCGAAGAACGGCAGCGAGAGCCCCGAGACCGCGGCGCCCACGAGGGCGAGGTGCGCGCCGGAGTTCACGGCGAGCACGTCGGGGGAGGCCACCGGGTTGCGGGAGACCGACTGGAGGACGCAGCCGACGGCGCCGAGCGCGGCGCCGACCGCGAGCCCGGCGGCCAGGCGCGGGAAGCGGGACTCGACGACGACGGCGGCCTCGGCGCCCGCGTCGTCGCCGAGCAGCCACGCGACGAGGTCGCCGAGGCCGACCGCGGCGGTGCCCTGCACCAGGTGCACCGCAGAGAGCGGCACGAGCAGCAGGAGCAGCGCGCCGGTCAGCGCGGCCAGCCGGCGGGACGGGGGCCGCGCCCCGGCCGGCGCCTGCGGGGCGCCGGCGGGGGCGGGCCGTTCGGCGAGCGTGCCGATCGCCATCGCGCGGGTCAGCTCGCGGCGGCGACGGCCGCGTCGACGAGCTGGAGCATCGCGGCGGGGCCGCCGAACGTCCAGATGCCGTCGGGGAGCCTGGTGGCGTCCGCGGCGAACGGCAGCGAGTTCCACACGGCGTTGTCGACCAGCGTCTGCCCGTACGGGTCGTTGTCGCCCGAGCCGTAGTACCAGTAGGTGGTGTCGTCGGGCAGCGACGTGAGCCCTTCGACGTCCGTCTGGCCGAGCCCGTACACCGCGTCGAACTCCAGGCCCTCGACCTGGCTCCACGCGTTGGCGAAGCCGAGTTCCCCGAGCACGGCGCCGATCAGCGAGCCCTCGCCGAACGGCCGGATCGTCACCGCCTCGCCGGTCTGGTAGGCGTCGCTGAACGCCACCGTCGCGCCCTCGGCGCCGGCGTCCGCGAGTGCGGCGCGGCCGTCCGCGAGCGCGGTGTCGAACTCCTCGCGTATCTCGCGCGCCCGGTCCTCGGTGCCGGTTGCGGTGGCGACGAGGTCCACGTTCTCGAGCATCTGGCCGATCGGGTCCTCCGCGTTCCCGCCGGGGACGACGATGACGGGGGTGGTCTCCTCGATCTGCTCGATGGCGCCCTCGACGAGCTGGTCGGTGACGAAGACGGCGTCGAGGTCGAGCGTGCCGAGCGTGTCGATGCTGGGCTCGCCGCGGGTGCCGATGTCGGTGACCCCGTCGTCGAGTCGCACGGCGGTGTTCCACTGCTCGAAGCCCTCGACGTCCGAGACGCCGACGGGCTGGACGCCGAGCGAGACCAGGTACTCGACGACGTTCCACTCCGTGCCGGCGACGCGCACGGCCGGGCCTTCGAGGGTGACCTCCTCGCCCCTGGCGTCGGTGAGGGTGATGGGGTCGCCCGAGGGTGCGGGCGTTTCGTCCTCCGCGGCCTCCTCGGTGGTGCCGCACGCGGCCAGTGTGGCGGCGAGGGCGAGGGCGGCGAGCGCGGTTGCGGCGGGATGTCTCACGGGGGGTGTCCTTCGGTGGTGCCGGTGGTGCCGGTGGTGCCGGTGGTGCGGGTGCTACGCGGTCGCGGTGCCGTGCCGGCCGTGGTGGCGGGCGCGGGCGCGGGTGTGGATGAGGCCGGAGCCGGGGTCGCGGTGGACATCGACGTCGATGCCGTAGGCGTCGGTGAGGAGGGCGGGCGTCATGACGGTCTCCGGCGGCCCGGCGGCGGCGATCCGGCCGCCGACGAGCAGCACGATGTCGTCGGCCACCGCGGCGGCCTGGTCGAGGTCGTGCAGCACGAGCCCGACCGCGATGCCCTCGCGGTCGGCCAAGTCGCGTACGATGTCCAGGAGTTCGACCTGATAGCGCAGGTCGAGGAACGTCGTCGGCTCGTCCAGGAGCAGCACGGGGGTGTCCTGCGCCAGGCAGCCGGCGAGCCAGACCCGTTGCAGCTGCCCGCCGGAGAGGCTGTCGACGGGCCGGTCGGCGAGGCCGGAGACGCCGGTCATCTCCATGACCCGCTGGACGACCTCGGGCCCTTCGGTGTCGCCGGGTCCCCAGCGCGGGCGGTGCGGGTGGCGGCCGTAGGCGACGACCTCGCGGACGGTGACCCCGCCGGGGGTGGGGCGGGCCTGGGACAGCAGCGTGACGCGCCGGGCGAGTTCACGGGGCGAGAGCTCGCGGACGGCCGCGCCGTCGGCCAGTTCGATCCGCCCGGCCATCGCGGGGTGGAGGGCGGCCATCGTGCGCAGCAGCGTGGACTTGCCGCTGCCGTTGGGGCCGATGAGCGCGGTCACCCGCCCCGCGGCCAGCCGGACGGAGGCGTCGTCCACCACGGGCGTGCCGCGGTAGCCCGCGCGCACGCCGTTCGCCCGCATCGCCGCCGGAGCGACGTCCGTTGAGTGCACTGTCACGCGCACTAAGGTAAGGCATACCTAAGTCTGGTCCTCGCGCGGCCCGCCCCCCGGGAGGCCCGGGGGCGGGCGGACCGGCGCCGGCGGGGCGGCGCGCATGGTGGCGGTCCGGTGCCGCACGGTCAACCCGTCGCGCGTCAGTTTCTGTCGTTTATTGAGTAATGCAGCGGCGTGGACAGTTAGTTTTCGTGCAATTCCGTGCTGCACGACTCTTGACCCTGTGCGGACCCGGCGGACATGCTGCCCGGGCATTCACCCGTACCGGATCGCCCTTCGGTGGTATCGCGGGTGCGGTGAATCGATTCATCCCCGCGACGACGCGAAGGAGCACCGGATGGGCCTGTCGAACGCCCGCCCCACGATCCGGGAGAGCATCCGGGAAGGCATCCGGGAGGGAATCCGCGAGGGAACGACCGCGGCGCCGAAGGGCGCGGGGGCGCCGCGATGAGCGCGCTGGGCGAATTCCGGTCCCTCAGCCGTTCGCGCTCCCGGCGCGGAGCGGCGGGAAAGGCGAAGGACGGCCGGGAGCACGACAACCGGGACGGCAGGGCCGCCCTGTTCTTTCTCGCGCCGTGGCTGATCGGACTGCTCGGCATCACGCTCGGCCCGATGATCGCGTCGCTCTACCTCGCGTTCACGGACTACAACCTGCTCCAGGACCCGCGGTTCACCGGCCTCGACAACATCCGCCGGATGTTCTCCGACGACCGGCTCGCGCAGTCCCTCCGCGTGACGTTCACCTACGTCGTCGTCGCCGTGCCGCTCCAACTCGCCGCCGCCCTCGGCCTGGCCCTGCTGCTCGACCGGGGCATCCGGGGCCTTCCGCTCTACCGGTCCATCCTCTACCTGCCCTCACTGCTCGGCGCGAGCGTCGCCATCGCGGTGCTGTGGCGCCTCGTGTTCGGCAACGAGGGGCTGCTGAACGCCTTCCTCGCGCTGTTCGGCGCCGAGGGGCCCGGCTGGGTGGCCGACCCGGACACCGCGCTCGGCACGCTGATCATCCTGCACGTGTGGACCTTCGGCGCGCCGATGGTGATCTTCCTGGCCGGCCTGCGCCAGATACCGCGCGAGCTGTACGAGGCGGCGGCGACCGACGGGGCCTCAAGGCGGCGGCAGTTGTTCTCGATCACGCTGCCGCTGCTCAGCCCCATCATCTTCTTCAACCTGGTGCTCGGCCTCATCGGCAGCTTCCAGTCGTTCACCCAGGCGTACATCGTGTCCAACGGGACCGGCGGGCCGAGCGACTCCACGCTCTTCTTCTCGCTCTACCTCTACCAGGAGGGCTTCACGAGCTTCCGCATGGGCTACGCGTCGGCGCTCGCCTGGCTGCTGCTGATCATCATCGGGGCGTTCACGGCCCTGAACTTCTGGGCCTCCAAGTATTGGGTCTTCTACCATGACTGACGCGCTCACCCCCACCGCGCGGCCCGCGCCCACGCGGGGCCGGCCGCCCGAGCCGCACCGTCCTCCCGAAGGCCGCGGCCGTTCCGCGCGCCGCCGCCTGATGAGCGTGCTCAAGCACGCGGGACTGATCCTGGTCTCGCTGATCATGCTGTATCCACTGCTGTGGATGGTGGCGAGTTCGCTCCGGCCGAACGCGGACATCTTCGACCACCCGGGCCTGTTCATCGACACCTTCGATTTCGATCACTATCCCAACGGCTGGGACGCCCTGAGCTATCCGTTCAGCACGTATCTGATGAATTCCGCGCTGGTCGTGCTCGGTTCGGTGATCGGCAATCTCGTGTCCTGCTCGATGGCGGCCTACGCGTTCGCCCGGCTGCGCTTCCGCTTCAGGAAACTCGCGTTCCTGGTCATGCTCGTCACCATCATGCTGCCGGTGCACGTACTGATCATTCCGCAGTACGTGTTCTACGCCCAGCTCGACTGGATCAACACCTTCCTGCCGCTCATCGTGCCGAAACTGCTCGCCACGGACGCGTTCTTCATCTTCCTGATGGTGCAGTTCATCCGCGGCATCCCGCGCGAACTCGACGAGGCGGCCCGCATCGACGGCGCCGGGCACGCGCGGATCTACGGGCAGATCATGCTGCCCCTCATGGTCCCCGCGCTGGCCACCACGGCGATCTTCACGTTCATCTGGACGTGGAACGACTTCTTCACCCAGCTGATCTTCATGACCGAACCCGGTCTGTACACGGTGCCGGTGGCGCTCAGGTCGTTCATCGACGCCCAGACCACGTCCGACTTCGGCGCGATGTTCGCCATGAGCGTCGTGTCGCTGATCCCGGTGTTCCTGGTGTTCCTGTTCGGCCAGCGGTTCCTGCTCCGCGGCATCGCCACCACCGGCGGCAAGTAGCGGTCCCGGCGGGCAGGAGAAGGCAAGAGAGGGAGAACATGACCGACGCGCAACGGGCCGCAACGACCGCCGCGGACGGCCGCCGGCCCCGACGCGGCCCGCGCGCAGCGCTCGCGGCGGCGACCGCGCTTCCGGTGCTCGCCGCCTGCGGCGTGGGCGCGGAACCCGTCCACCACCCCGAGCTGTCGGATGGCGAGGTGACCATCTCGTTCGCCTGGTGGGGCGCCGACGCGCGCACCCAGCAGACCCTGGAGGCCATCGAGCTGTTCGAGCGGGAGCACCCGAACATCGAAGTGGACCCGCAGTATTCCGACTGGGTGGGCTACTGGGACCGGCTGGCCACCACGACCGCCGCCGGCGACATGCCGGACGTCACGCAGTTCGACCAGCTGTACCTGGCCTCCTACGCCGACCGCGGCGCCCTGCTCGACCTCGCGACGGTCTCCAACATCCTCGATCCGTCCGCGCTGGGCGAGGACATCCTCGAATCCGGGCGCGTCGGCGGCGACCTGTACGCGCTGGCCACCGGCGCCACGACGAACGGCATCCTCATCAACACCACCCTGTTCGAGCGGTACGGCGTGGAGCTGCCCGACACGGCCGACTGGACCTGGGAGGAGTTCGAACGGGTCGCCGTCGAGCTGACGGAGGCGTCGGACGGCGAGGTGCACGGCGTGAGCCCGTTCGGCATCGACACCTTCAGCCTCACCGTCTGGGCCCGCCAGCACGGCGGCAACCTGTTCGACGACGAGGGGAACCTGATCCTCGACGCGGACGTGCTGGCCGGCTACTGGCAGCGCGTGCGCGACTTCGTGGCCAGCGGCGCCGCGCCGTCCGTTCCCCACATCAGCGAGTCCATCGGACTGCCGCTCGACCAGACCCCCATGGTGACGGGCGAGACCGCGCTGGGGTTCATCCCCGCCGGGCAGTTCATCGCCTTCCAGGCGGCGGGCCCCGAGTTCGACTACGCCCTCGCGGACTGGCCCACGGACGAGGACGCCCCGGAGGGCTTCCAGTACCTCAAGCCGTCCATGTACTGGGCCGCCGCCTCGACCACGGAACACCCCGCGGAGGCCGCGCTGCTGATCGACTTCCTGGTCAACGACACGCGCGTCGCGGACATCTTCGGCCTCGACCGCGGCGAACCGGGCAACCCGGCCTTCCGGGAGGCGATGCGGGACAGCCTGGACGAGCCGGGCCAGGAGTCGCTGGCCTTCACGGAGGCGATGGCGGAAGAGGTCGGCGACACGCCCCCGATCACCCCGAACGGCGCGAGCGACGTCGACCTGGTCCTCCAGCGGCACTTCCTCGACATGCTGCACGGGGACGCCTCCCCGCGCGAGGCGGCCGAGGGGTTCCTGGGCGAGCTGAACGACTCGATCACCGCCGCCAGCTGAACGCCCGCCCGCCGGGGGTGCGTCCGGCCCCGTGCACGGGGCGCGTGCGCAGGCGCGCGCCCGGGCCGGGCGCGGCGGGCCGGGGGCTACGCGCGGCAGCGGGCCGGGTCCTGGCCTGGGCGGCGGTAGTGCGCGAGGTAGTCGGGGGTCGGCACGGTGTCGGGCACCCAGTCGGCCCGCCGGGGCGTGCCGTACACCTCGCACACCGGAACGATCCCGGCCCACACGTCCTTGATCTCCTCGCCCTCCTCCTTCTCCGGGCCGCCGTCGTACGACTTCAGCGTGGCCTCGTTGAGTGCGATGCGCAGCACCCCGGTCTCGGCCAGCTCCTCGGTCGTGGGCGGGCGCAGCTTCCCCTCGCGCCCCCACACGGCGTGGGCGAGAAGGACGCGCAGCGCCTCGCCCTTCGTCAGCTCACCGGCCGGGGCGCGCACCGGCACGGGGTAGGCGTTGCCGTGCACGACGACGGACCGGTAGCGGACGGCGTGGTAGAAGGACGAGCGCGCGATCACGAGCCCGTCGACCAGGGTCACGGTGAGGCACACGGGAACGCCGCG
Source organism: Streptomyces marincola (assembly GCF_020410765.1). Lineage (NCBI taxonomy): Bacteria > Bacillati > Actinomycetota > Actinomycetes > Kitasatosporales > Streptomycetaceae > Streptomyces > Streptomyces marincola. Next base: position 4,653,430 of record NZ_CP084541.1, read on the forward strand.
CTGCCCCTGCTCGGCCATCCGGTACAGGCGCGACCCGGTCGCGCCGTGCAGGATCAGCTGGTCGTCGCGCCGCCCGTACAGCGTCGGCAGCACCACGGGCGCGCCGTCGCTGACGAAGCCCACGTGGCACACCCAGCCCTCGTCCAGCGCGTCGAGCACCGGGCGCACCTGGTGGGTCAGGCGGTCGGGGAGCCGCCCGCCGCGCATCCGGTCGGTCTGCGTCGTGGGGTACTCGGGTGAGCCCGGGGCTTGCGGCACGGCGGCCTCCTGGCACGCTCGGCGGTGGTGAGTCCGCGGCCATCGTCACCGCGCCGCCGGCCCGGCGCACGCGGGCGGCTGCGCGGGAGTGACAGGGTCGGGCGGGGGCGCGCCGCCGCGGTGGTCACGCGGGCCCGCCGGGGCGGCAGTCGCGCAGTTCGCACGCGGGGCCGTGCCCGAGGAGTTCGCCGGCCACGAGGCGTCCGACCGTGGGGGCGAGGGTGACCGCCGAGTGCAGCACGGCCGTGTAGAGCGAACGGTCCCGCGTCAGGTGGCCGATGACCGGCCCCCGCGCGGGCACCGGGCGGGCGCCGACGCGGCAGTCGAGCAGCCGCCAGCCGGCGCCGCCGCGGAAGGCCGCCCGCAGGCGCCGCATCGTGCTTTCGGCCGGCACCCGGGCCGGGGGGACCGGGCCGTCCGCCGGGCAGGGCGCGACCACGAGCAGGCGGCCCGGGCGGACCTCGCGCACCTCGAACTCCGGTGTCGCCACGATGCCGTTCACCGATCCGGCGGGGGCCGCGACCTCAAGGAGGCAGGCGGGGGACACGGCCACGGGCAGGTCGATGCCCAGCGGCTCGCACAGCGCGCGGGTCCCCGTTCCCGCCGCGAGCACCACCGTGCCGGCCGGCAGGAACCCCGCCGCGGTCGACACGCCCTTCACCCGCCCCCGAACCGTGTCGACGGCGGTCACGGAGGCGTCGTGGACCACCCGTGCCCCGTGCGCGCGTGCCGCGGCCACCAGCGCCCGGGTCGCGGCCACGGGGTCGACGCCGGCGTCGCTCGGGGTGTGGACGGCGTACGCGGGGACGTCGAGGAGACGGGGTTCGAGCGCGGCGACCTCGGCGCCCGTCACCCGGCGGCTGCCCGGCACGGGCCCGGCCTCCCCGTGCGCCCCTCCAAGCGCGGCGCGTTCCTCGCCGTCGGGGGCGGGCCAGGTGAGGGAGCCCGTGCGCCGCACGGCGTAGCCGGGCACGGCCTCTTCGAGCCCGCGGTGGTCGGCGAGCACGGAGCCGCGCAGGTCCCGTGCGCCGCCTGGCCACTGGCCGCTGTGTTGGCCGATCCAGGCGAAATCCAGGCGAAGGAATCGCCGGTCACTCCCCGGGCCGGTGAGGACTTCCCTTCGACGAGGGTCACCGAGGCGCCACCGCGGGCCAGGTGGTAGGCGACCGAGGAGCCGACGATTCCCGCGCCGACGACCACGATGTCGGGCATGCGCTTCTCCCAGGTGGCACGACGTCCGTCCGCGCCGGGCGCGCGGTGCCGCTCCACGGTCCCCGCGCGCGCCCGCGCGCGCAATGGGATTGACGGCGCCTCGGCGCGCATCGCGGCGCGGGCCCGTTCCGGCGCGACTCATCGGCCGTGCCTATGGGTGCCATCGGCAACGCGTGTTGGACACCGCGCCCGGGCGGCCGGTTGACTCGGTGGCATGACCACGCCTCGCACCGGCAGGACGTTCCGGATCGCCGCCATCCCCGCCGACGGCGTGGGCAAGGAGGTGGTCGCCGCGGGCCGGGCCGTGCTCGACGCCCTGGCGAAGGGCTCGGGCGGCGCGTTCGCCTTCGCGTGGGAGGAGTTCCCGTGGGGCTGCGGGCACTACGCGGCCACCGGCCGGATGATGGACGAGGACGGTCTTGAGCGCCTGAAGGCGTTCGACGCCGTCTACTTCGGCGCCGTCGGCTGGCCGACCGTGCCCGACCACGTCAGCCTCTGGGGGCTGCGGCTGGCCATCTGCCAGGGCTTCGACCAGTGGGCCAACGTCCGCCCTGTGCACTTCCTGCCCGGCGTCCGCAGCCCGCTGCGCGCCGCGGACGACCACGACCTGGACTGGGTCGTGGTGCGCGAGAACAGCGAGGGCGAGTACGCGGGGCTCGGCGGGCGCAACCTGTCGGCCCGCGGCCCCGGCGGCGAGGTCGCGGTGCAGTCGTCGCTGTTCACGGAGGTGGGGTGCGAACGCGTCATCCGCTTCGCCTTCGACCTCGCCCGCACCCGCGCCAGGCGCAAGGTGTCGAGCGTGACCAAGAGCAACGCGCAGCAGCACGGCATGGTGCTGTGGGACGAGGTCTTCCGCCGCGTGGCCGGGGACTACCCGGACGTGGAGACCGAGAGCGTGCTGGTGGACGCGATGGCCGCCAAGTTCGTCCTGCGCCCGCAGGACCTCTCCGTCGTGGTGGCCTCCAACCTCCACGCCGACATCCTCTCCGACCTCGGCAGCGCGCTCGCCGGCTCCCTCGGCCTGGCCGCGAGCGCCAACCTCAACCCGGAACGGCGCTACCCCAGCATGTTCGAGCCGGTGCACGGCTCCGCGCCCGACATCGCGGGCCGCGGCCTGGCCAACCCGGTCGGCGCGGTGGGCAGCGCGGCCCTGATGCTCGACCACCTCGGGCTGCCGGACGAGGCGGCCAGGCTGCACCGCGCGATCGCGGCCACCACGGCGGCCGGGGTGCTCACCCCCGACGTCGGCGGCTCGGCCGGCACCGACGAGGTGACCGCCGCGCTCATCGGCGCGCTGGACGGCTGAGCGCCCGCGCGCCGGGCGCGTCCGGGGCGCTCGTGCGAGCGCCCGGCGGCGGATGTGTGCCGGTAGTGAAAAGCCGTGCGGGAAAAGGAAGTTGGCGGGTCAGGCGTCCTTGTGCATTCCTGTGGACCCGCTGATTATTCACAGGGAGAGCCTGTGCCGCTGCCCTTGTCATGCGCATGGCTTTACTGATCGTGCTCACACCGATGAGAGGAACCCTGGATGGCAGTGATGAAGACGTCACGCCGCCTCCGGACCGGCGCCGCCACGGCCATCGCCGCGGCGCTGGCCCTCGGGACCGGTCTGACGCTGCCAGGCGCGGCTCACGCCGAGGACGTACGCGGAACCATCGCGAACGCGGGAGCCGAAGGCACCATCCCCGGAAGCTACATCGTCGTGCTGAAGGAGGACACGTTCTCGGCCGCCTCCGCCTCCGCGCAGGTGCTCGCGCAGCGCCACGACGCCGAGGTGACCAGCACGTTCCGGCACGCGCTGAACGGGTTCGCGGCCGAGCTCTCCGAGGACGACGCGCGCGACCTGGCCGCCGACCCGGCGGTCGCGGAAGTCGTCCAGAACACGACCGTGTCCACCACCGCGAGCCAGGACACCCCGCCGTCCTGGGGGCAGGACCGGCTCGACCAGGCCGAGCTGCCGCTCGACGGCGGCTTCGCGTACCCCACGTCGGCGGGCGAGGGCGTGACCGCCTACATCCTCGACACCGGGGTCCGCTACAGCCACCAGGACTTCGGCGACCGCGCGAGGTTCGGCTTCGACGCCTTCGGCCAGGACGGCGACGACAGGAACGGGCACGGCACGCACGTGGCCGGTACGGTCGCCGGCGCGACCTACGGGGTGGCGAAGGCGGCCGACATCGTGTCGGTGCGGGTGCTGGACGACCGCGGCAAGGGCTCGGCGGAAACGGTGATCGCGGGCGTCGACTTCGTCGCGCGCGACGCCACCGGGCCCGCGGTGGCCAACCTGAGCCTGGGCGGCGCGGGGAACAGCGCGCTCGACGCCGCGGTGCGCAACGCCATCGACGCCGGAGTGGTGTTCGCGGTGGCCGCGGGCAACGACTACGGCGCCGAGACCGGCGCCTACTCGCCGGCCCGGGTCGAGGAGGCCGTGACCGTCGCGTCCAGCACGCGGGACGACAAGGTCTCCGCGTTCTCCAACCTCGGTCCCGCCGTGGACATCTTCGGCCCCGGCACCTCGATCCCCTCCGCCTGGCACACGGGCGACGTGGCCGAGAACACCATCTCGGGCACGTCCATGGCCACGCCGCACGTGGCCGGCGCGGCGGCGCTCCACCTGGCCGACGAGCCGGACGCGACCCCGGCCGAGGTGTCCGCCGCGCTCGTGGACTCGGCGGTGTGGCACCGGCTCGACGGCGTGCCGGCCGGCACCCCGAACGCCCTGGTGCACACCGGCGGGCAGGGCGGTGCCCCCGCCCCGCCCGACGGTCCGCGCTTCCACAGCGACGAGGTGGCCGAGATCAAGGACCTGTCCACGGTGGAGTCCGTCATCGAGGTGGCGGACGCGGGCGCGGTCGAGGGCGCGTGGGAGGTGGAGTTCACGATCGAGCACTCCTACGTCGGTGACCTCACGGTCGACGTGGTGGCCCCCGACGGCACCGCGACGCGCCTGCACAACCGGTCGGGCGGCAGCGCGACGGAGCTCCACGCCGTCTACTCGCTGCACGCCACCGCGCTGGACGCCGACGGCGACTGGATTCTCAGGGTGGCCGACAGGGCGGCGTCCGACGAGGGCGTCCTCATCTCCTGGACGCTCCAGCTCTGACCGGGACCCGGCGCCCGCTGGCCGGCCGTGCGGCGGGCGCGGCCCCGCGGGCGCCGGGCCGTGAACCGGGCGGACGCCCGGCGCCGCCTGCCGGGCGCCGGGAACTCCCGCCGCCGCCGGGCCCGCCCGGCGGCGGCGGGGCCGTTCCGGTCCGCGACCGCCGAACGGCGCCCCCCGGCAGGTGTCATCACATCGGGTGAAACCATGGCCGTCCCTTGCGGATGGACACCCTGTGTTGCCAAGCTGTTGCCGATCGTCAGCAAAGGGCAGGAGCAGCCTGTGCCGTTCGGTGAGCAGCCCGCATATCTCCGCGTCGCGGAAGACCTTCGACAGCAGATCGCGGACGGCACCCTGCCGCCGCACACCCGGCTTCCCTCGCAGGCCACCATCCGGGTCACCTACGGGGTGTCCGACACCGTCGCGCTTGAGGCACGCAAGGTGCTGATGGCCGAGGGGCTCGTCGAGGGCAGGTCGGGTTCCGGCACGTACGTGCGTGAGCAGCCGTCGCGGCGCACCGTCGCGCGCAGCGGCTACCGGACGCCGGGCGCCGGCTCGACGTTCCGGCAGGAGCAGGCGGACGAGCACGTGCGGGGCACGTGGGAGGGCACGAGCGAGCGGGTGGAGGCGCCCGCGGACATCGCGGGGCGGTTGCGCATCGAGCCCTGCGAGCCGGTGATGCGCACCCGGTACGTGTTCCGGGTCGGGGGCGAGCCGGTGATGCTGTCCACGTCGTGGGAGCCGTTGCGGCTCACCGGGCGGACCCCCGTGCTGCTGCCCGAGCAGGGACCGCTGGCCGGGCGCGGGGTGGTGGAGCGGATGGCCGCCATCGACGTCGTCGTGGACAACGTGACGGAGGAGGTCGGCGCGCGGCCCGCGCTCGCGGCCGAGGCCCGCGTGCTCGGCGGTCTTCCCGGGCACGCCGTGCTGGTGATCGCTCGCACCCACCGCGCGGGCAGCCTTCCGGTGGAGACGGCGGACGTGATCGTGCCGGCCGACCGCTACTCCGTGGCCTACCACCTGCCCGTGCGCTGACGGGTCCGAAGGCCGCGTCGGCCCGGCGGGAGCGCCCGCGTCCGGCCGGGCCGCACGCGGGCGTTCCCCCGGACCGACCGGCCGGCCGATGTGCGCCCACTCAGTCGCCGAAGCCCAGTTCGAACCACACGGTCTTGCCGCTCGGTTCGTACCGGGTGCCCCAGCGCCTGGACTCCTGGGCGACCAGCGGCAGCCCCCGGCCGCCCTCGTCGTCGAGGCGGGCGGGGCGCTTCCTCGGCGGGTCGGGCAGCGGATCGGTGACCTCGACGAGCAGTGAGCCCCCGTGCACCACCCGCAGGCCGACCGGGCCGCGCGCGTGCCGCACCGCGTTCGTGACCAGCTCGCTGACCAGCAGCTCCGCCGTGTCCGACAGCGCGGTCAGGTCCCAGGCGCGCAGCGCCTCGCGCACGGCCTGCCGGGCGCGGCGCACCACGTGCCGCTCCGCGGGGAACGTGCGGCGCAGCACCCGGTCCTCCGGCAGGCGGGACAGGCGGGCGACGAGCAGCGCGAGGTCGTCGGACTCCCCGTCCTGCGTGTCGGGCCGCAGGGTGCCGATGACGTCCTCGCAGATCCGGTCCGGTGGCACCGCGCGGCCCGCCGCCCCGGCCAGCAGGTCCCCGAGCCGCGTGATGCCGGCGGACAGGTCCTCGCCGCGCGACTCGACCAGGCCGTCGGTGTACAGGGCGAGCAGCGACCCGTCCGGGATGGTCAGGCGCCGCTCCTCGAACGGGACGCCGTCAACGCCGAGCGGCGCGCCCGAGGGCAGGTCGAGCGGGTGCGCGGCCCACGGGCGGCGGTCGGGCCCGGCCCCGCCCGGGTCCCCTTCGCCCGCCCGCCGCACCAGGACGGGCGGCAGGTGGCCGGCCTTCGCCAGGGTGCACACGCCGGTGGCGGGGTCGTAGACGGCGTAGGCGCAGGTGGCGAGCACCGGGGAGCCGGGGTTCTGGGCGATGTCGCGGCCGAGGTCGTTGACCCGGTGCAGCAGTTCGGCCGGCGCGAGGTCGAGCCACGCCAGGGTCCGCACGGCGGTGCGCAGTTGGCCCATGGTGGCGGCGGCGCGCATCCCGTGGCCGGTGACGTCCCCGATGACGAACGCGACCCGCCCGCCGGCCAGCGGAATGACGTCGAACCAGTCGCCGCCGATCTCGGCGCCGACGCTGCCCGGCACGTAGCGGTGGCCGGTCTCGATGCCGGGCAGCTCGGGCAGCGTCTGCGGGAGCAGGCTGCGCTGGAGCATCACCGCGCCCTCGCGTTCGCGCGCGTACAGGCGCGCGTTGTCCAGCGAGAACCCGGCGCGGGCGGCCAGTTCCATGGCCAGGGCCAGGTCCTCCTCCTCGAACGCGCGGCGCCCTGGGCCCTGGCTGATCACCAGGACGCCGAGCACCCGGCCGCGGGCGCGCAGCGGCAGGGTGAGCATCGAGTGGATGTCGAGCGCGGTGGCGGTGTGCCAGCGGGGGTCGTCGCGGTCGGTGTCGGCCATCAGGTCCGCCCTGGTGCGGGCGAGGTGCGGGGTGCCCGAGGTCAGCACGGTGCCGAAGACGGTGTCGGCGCCGAACCTGATCTCGGCGTCCGCCGGGGGCAGGTCGTTGTCCTCGGGCGGGCGGCGGCCCGCGGCGAAGGCCACCGGGGAGAGGAGCACGTCGGTCAGGTCCTCCGCGCGCGGCGGCTCCCCGCCGCGCGCGACCTGGCCGATCAGCGCGACGCCCGCGTAGTCGCCGAAACGGGGGACGAGGGCGTGGGCGAGCACCTCGCAGATGCGGTGCACGTCGAGCAGGTCGCCGAGCGCGGTGCCGATGTCGTTGAGCAGCGCGAGCCGCTGCCTGGCGCGCTCGACCTTGGCCAGCGCGTTCCTGCGTTCGCTGATGTCCATCACGGTGCAGGTGACGCCGACGGGCTCTCCCGCGGCGTCGGTGAGCCGGCCGAACGACACCGAGTGCGCGCCCCGCCCGTCCGGCGCCGCGGTGATCAGGTCGGTCACGGCCCGTCCGGACCGCAGCACCTCCTGCTGGAGCCGGTGCACCTCGCGCCCCGCCGCCGTCGGGGAGACGTCGAGCACGGTGCGGCCGATCAGTGCCTCGGCCGTGGTGTCCTGGAGGCGGCACAGCGCGTCGTTGACGCGGAGGTAGCGCAGGGCGTCGTCGAAGACGGCGATGCCGAGCGGCGATGAGGTGAACAACCCGTCGAGAGTCGCCAGGTCCTGTTCCACGGCGCGCAGCGGGCCCGGCTCCACCAGCAGGACGATCAGGAGCGGCGCGCCGTCCGCGTCGGCCGTCCTGGTGCCGCGCACATCGAGGGGCACGGGTCGCCCGTCCCGGTGCGTGAGGGTCACGGTCTCCCGCCAGCCGCCGGCGTCCGCGGGGGCGAGGAGGGGGCGGTGCTCCCGGGTGAGGTCGGTGACCGGCCGGCCCAGCGTCTCGGCGGCGGGCCGGCCGGTCAGCGCCTCGGCCCCGGGGTCCCAGAGGACGACGTGCTGCCGGTCGTCGAGGACCAGCGTCCCGACCCGGACCGGGTCGAGGCGCGAGGGGCCGGCCTGGTGGCCGGCCGCGGCGTCCAGGGAACCCCGCGCTCCGGGAGGATCGTTCCGCACGCTGCCCCAGCACTCGTCGGACGTCTTCACCGGCGGACCCGGCGAAGTGGGACAAAAGCCCACACATCCGATTGTGCCCAAGGTCAGCGAGGCGCGCCGCTTCCGGCCTCGACGCGCTCCACGAGATAGTTCGGTGCTCCGGCCACGGCCTCGGGGCCCGCGCCGCGCCGCAGGCGCTGGATGAGTCGCTGTGCCTCGGCGCGCGTCGCGCAGTGCCCTATGCGGTAGCGGCCGCCGTTCTCGTCCTCGCGGACGACTTGCCAGGGTTGCAGGGTGCTGCCGTTCATTCCTCACCCCCCCTCTGCATATGCCAGACCATACGCCAGCGCATCACCCGTGGAACAGGGTTCAGGCAAGTGCCCCGGCGTCGCGCGACGCGAGCACGCGCGCCTCCCGCGCGAGCGCGTCGGCGTGCCACGCGAACGGCAGCGCCGTGGCCGCGTCGTGCGGCGCGAGTGCCCGCGCCCGTTCCAGCCGGTGCGCCGCCTCCGCGAGCTTCGCGCGCGCCTCGCTGCCGACCTCGCCGCGGTGGGTGGTCACCAGGTCGCGTGCCGCGCCGAGTTCGGCGGTGGCGGTCAGCAGCGCCTCGTCCAGCAGCACCCGCGCCCGCCGGTTCCTCGTGCCGCGGTCCCGGCCGGGGGCGAGCGCGTGCGCCAGCGGAGTGCCGCCGTCGGCCAGGCGGCGCAGGCCGCCGAACGGGTCGCGCCGCCCCGGCGCCAGGTCCTCGCGACCCGTGGCCAGCGCAGCCAGCGCGGCCTCGGCCCGGCCCGAGTCCTCGCGCACCGGTGCCAGCCCCGGCGCCGCGAGCACGTCGCCCTGGGTCACCCGGACGGCTTCGGCCAGCGCGGTGTCCGCCCGCGCCAGCTCGTCCCGCCAGCGGTCCACGCCGTCCGCGAGCACCTCGGCCTGGCCGATCGCGGCCTCCGCGTCCTGGATCGCGTCCGCGGCCCGCCGCCGGTCGCCCGCCTCGACGGCCCGGCCGGCCGCGGCCAGCAGGTCGTCGGCCATGGCGGACCGTTCCGCCGCCGCCTCCGGGTGGCCACGCACGGGAGCGAGCGCCGCCGGCGCGTAGTCGCGGCCGAGCCGGTCGCACACCTCCTCCGCCCGGCGCACGCGCTCGCCGAGCGCGCGCTGCCGCTCGCGCGCCGCGGCGAGCGCCCCCTCCGCGTCGGCCGGCAGGCCCCGGGCCGCGGCCAGCGAGCCGCCCACGGCCGCCAGCCGCCCGAGCGCCGCCGAGCAGCGGTCGGTGATGTCCTGGAGCAGCTTGCGCCGCTCGGGTTCGTTGCGGCGCAGCGCCGGATCGTCGAGCCGGTGCCACAGCCGCAGGGCCCGCGCGGCCTCGTCCGCCGCGTCCTCGACGGCCGCCAGGTGCGGCCCGACGGCCGCGTCGCCCGCCTGCGCCCGCGCCGCGCGCACCTGCTCGCGCCGCCTGAGCACCGCGTCGTCCAGCCGCAGCAGCCACGCGCGCGCCCGCGCGTCGAGCGTGCGCGTGGCCGTCGCGCGGTCCTGCGCGGCCCGGGCCGGCGGCGCCGTCGGCACGCCGTCCCAGAGTTCCGGCACCGTGCGGTACGGCGGGGAGTGCGGGCCGTGCCGCCTGAGGTACAGCACCACGAGAACGGCCGCGGCGATCAGGGCGAGCGGCAGGACCAGCACGACCGCGTCCGGGCCGCGCGCCGCCTCGGGGCCCGGCTCCGCGGCCAGCGCGGCGACGCGTGCCGTGTCCACCCGCTCACCCTTCGTCGACAAGGAGGTCTGCCACTACCTGTCGACGTTAGGCCGCCCGGGCCCGGCCCGCGACCCGAGCGGCCGAACGGCCCGCGACCGCCAGGGCGCGGTTCAGTCCCCGCGCCCGCGGCGCCTGATCTTGCTGCCCAGCCACACCAGCGGGTCGTGGCGGCGGTCGGCGGCGCGCTCCTTCATGGGGATCAGCGCGTTGTCGGTGATGCGGATGGACTCGGGGCAGACCTCGGTGCAGCACTTGGTCACGTTGCACAGCCCGAGCCCGTGCTCCTCGGCGACGGCCCGCGCGCGGTCGAGTCCCCGCCGTTCCGCCTCGTCCAGCGGGTGCATGTCCAGCTCCGCCATGCGCATCAGGAAGCGCGGCCCGGCGAACGCCTCCTTGTTCTCCTCGTGGTCGCGCACCACGTGGCACACGTCCTGGCACAGGAAGCACTCGATGCACTTGCGGAACTCCTGGCTGCGCGCGACGTCCTCCTGCCGCATCCGGTACTCGCCGGGGCCGAGCCCCTCGGGCGCGGCGAACGACGGGATCTCGCGGGCCTTGGTGTAGTTGAACTCCACGTCCGTCACCAGGTCGCGCACCACGGGGAACGTCCGCATCGGCGTGATGGTCAGCGTCTCCTCCCTGGCGAACACCGACATGCGGGTCATGCACATCAGCCGCGGCCTGCCGTTGATCTCCGCGCTGCACGAACCGCACTTGCCCGCCTTGCAGTTCCAGCGCACGGCCAGGTCGGGCGCCTGCGTCGCCTGGAGTCTGTGGACGACGTCGAGGACGACCTCGCCCTCGTTGACCTCGACCGTGTAGTCGGTCAGGCCGCCGCCCGCCGCGTCGCCGCGCCACACCCTCAGGTGCGCGTCGTAGCCGGTGCTCGCCGTCTGGCTCACCGGTCCTTCACCTCCTCGTCCGTCAGGTACTTGGCCAGTTCCTCGTCGTCGAACAGCGCGAGCAGGTCGGCCCTGATCGCCGGCAGCTCCCTGCGCGTCAGCCGCACCTGCCCCGCCTCCTCGTCGGAACCGCCGCCGTCCTCGCCGTTCCCGCGCAGGGAGCAGAGCAGATTCACCCGCCGCCACGCGCGGTCCATGCCCGGGTGGTCCTCCCTGGTGTGGCCGCCCCTCGACTCGGTGCGCTCCCGGGCGGCCAGTGCCACGCACTCGCTGACCAGCAGCATGTTCCGCAGGTCGAGGGCCAGGTGCCAGCCCGGGTTGTACTGCCTGTGCCCCTCGACCACCGCCCGCGCCGCGCGGCGGCGCAACCCGGCCAGGTGCGCCAGCGCGCTGCTCATCTCCGGCTCCCGCCTGATGATGCCGACCAGGTCGTTCATCACCTGCTGGAGGTCCTGGTGCACGGCGTAGGGGTTCTCCGGCGGCTCCGCGCCCGCCTCGGGCGGCTGGAACGGGCGCACCGCCTCGGCCGCCGCCGCGTCGATCTGCGTCGCCTCCGCCACCGGGCGGGCCGCCCCCGCCGACGCGGCGGCGTAGCGGCCGGCGTGCAGCCCGGCCCGGCGGCCGAACACCAGCAGGTCGGAGAGCGAGTTGCCGCCGAGCCGGTTCGAGCCGTGCATGCCGCCCGCGACCTCGCCGGCCGCGAACAGCCCGGGCACGCCGGTGGCCGCCGCGGTGTCCGGGTCGACATCGACGCCGCCCATCACGTAGTGGCAGGTCGGGCCGACCTCCATCGGCTCCTTCGTGATGTCCACGTCGGCCAGCTGCTTGAACTGGTGGTGCATCGACGGCAGCCGCCTGATGATCTCGGCGGGCGAGCGGCGCGACGCGATGTCGAGGAACACGCCGCCGTGCGGGCTGCCGCGCCCCGCCTTCACCTCGGCGTTGATCGCGCGGGCCACCTCGTCGCGGGGCAGCAGTTCCGGCGGGCGCCGATTGCGGTCCGGGTCGTCGTACCAGCGGTCGGCCTCGGCCTCGTCGCTCGCGTACTGCGAACGGAAGACGTCGGGAATGTAGTCGAACATGAACCGCCGGTGCTCACTGTTGCGCAGCACCCCGCCGTCCCCGCGGACCGATTCGGTCACCAGGATGCCCTTGACCGAGGGCGGCCAGACCATGCCCGTCGGGTGGAACTGCACGAACTCCATGTTCACCAGGGGCGCCCCGGCCAGCAGCGCGAGCGCGTGCCCGTCGCCGGTGTACTCCCAGGAGTTGGAGGTCACCTTGAACGACTTGCCGATGCCGCCGGTGGCCAGCACCACCGCGGGCGCGTCCAGCACGAAGAACGTGCCCGACTCCCTGCGGTAGCAGAACACGCCGGCCACCGGGGCGGCGGGCCCGGCGCCGTCCGCCTTCAGCACGCGCGTGACCGTGCACTCCTGGAAGACCTTCAGCCGCGCCTCCGGGTCGCCCGTCTCCCGCTCGTCCTCCTGCTGCAACGCCACGACGCGCTGCTGGAGCGTGCGGATGAGTTCGAGCCCGGTGCGGTCGCCCACGTGCGCGAGCCTGGGGTACTCGTGCCCGCCGAAGTTGCGCTGCGAGATCCGGCCGTCGGCGGTGCGGTCGAACAGCGCCCCCCACGTCTCCAGCTCCCACACCCGGTCCGGCGCCTCGCGCGCGTGCAGCTCCGCCATGCGCCAGTGGTTGAGGAACTTGCCGCCGCGCAGCGTGTCCCTGAAGTGCACCTGCCAGCCGTCGCCCGCGTTGACGTTGCCCATCGCGGCGGCGATCCCGCCCTCGGCCATCACCGTGTGGGCCTTGCCGAACAGGGACTTGCAGACGACGGCGGTGCGCAGGCCCTGCTCCCTGGCCTCGATGGCCGCGCGCAGGCCGGCCCCGCCGGCCCCGACGACCACCACGTCCCACGCCTGCCGTTCGACTGTGCTCACATTCGCTCCCTTTCGTCGTCGTGCACGCCTGTCGCGGTCCGGCTCAGAACAGCCGCGGGTCGTCGAAGACGTCGGTGGCCAGCAGGTACACGTAGAGGTCGGAGGCGGCGAGGGAGATCAGGGACGCCCACGCCAGCGCCATGTGGCGGCCGTTGAGGCGGCTCACCCACACCCACAGCCGGTAGCGGACCGGATGCCTGGAGAAGTGCTTCAGCCGGCCGCCCATGATGTGCCGGCAGGAGTGGCACGAGAGCGTGTAGGCCCACACCAGCACGATGTTGACCAGGAAGATCAGCGTGCCCAGGCCCATGTGCCCCCACGCGTAGTCGGCGTCCCTGAACGTCAGCACCGTGTCGTAGGTGAGGATCACGGCGATCACGGCCGCCGCGTAGAAGAAGTACCGGTGCGCGTTGTTGAGGATCAACGGGAACCGCGTCTCGCCCGAGTACGAGCGGTGCGGCTCGGCGACCGCGCAGGCCGGCGGCGAGCCCCAGAAGCTCCGGTAGTACGCCTTGCGGTAGTAGTAGCAGGTCAGGCGGAAGCCGAGCGGCAGCGCCAGGAAGATCAGCGCGGGGGAGAGGCCCCACCAGTCCCCGAACAGCGCCCAGTTGGGCCCGCCCTTCATGTCCGCGCAGTTCTCCGCGAGGCACGGCGAGTAGAACGGCGACACGTAGGGGGCCGCGTAGTAGTCGGCGTTGGCGAACGCCCGCCACGTCGAGTACACGACGAAGGCCAGCAGCCCGGCCACGGTGGCGGCCGGGGCCAGCCACCAGCGGTCGCGGCGCAGGTGCCGCTCGGCGATCGCCGCGCGGCCGGCTCGTGGGGTCCTCGGTTCTGCCTCGGTTGCCACAGCACTCTCCGAAGGGATCGGCGAACGGGAAGCGGCGCCCGGCGCGCCGCGCGTCGGCCCTGGCCGGCGCGTCAGTCCGGGCCGCCCGGGCGGCCCCGGCCGCGCGGCGCGCGCGCCGCGTCCGGCGCGGCGGGCGGACCGCAAGGCCCGCGAGGGCCGGGGGACCCGCAAGGGCCGGAAGGGCAGGAAGGGCCGGGAAGGCCGGGGAGACCGTGAGCACCGCGGTGGCCGTGCGGGCACCGCGGCTCCTCGTGCCGTGACACCTGTGCCACCTCCATTGGTGGTGCATCACCGGACGATGCGAGTGTGACGCGTGACACAGCATGTTGGGAAGAGGGCCTTGGGGAACCGTCACCCCCCGGCGCCCCCGCCGTACGCCGTCGTGCGCCGGAGGCCGCACCTCGCGCACCGCGCACCCCATGCATCCCGCGCACCCCCTGCATCCCGCGCACCCCATGCATCCCGCGCACCCCGCGCCGCCCGGCCCCGCCCCGCGCCCGCGTTCCCGCTCCGCGGCGGGCGTGCGCCGGTCGGGTGGCCTGGCCGCGACGGCCGCCGTGTCGCCGCCCGCGCGTCCCCGGCCTCCCCTTCAGTGGGCGCATACGTGTGATCAACGCACCGGTGAGGCCGGAGGTACCCGATGTCAGGCGCGTCAGCGATCCAAGCCCCACGCCGCGGCCCCCGCCGCCGGCGGGCCCTGGCGGCCCTCGCCGCGGGCTCGGCCGTTCTCCTGCCGCTGCTCGCCGTCGCCGGCTGCACCGGCGCGGACGACCGCGACCGCACGGCCGCGGGCGCCGCCCAGTCGGTGGCCACCGCGCGGCGCGCCCAGCTGACCAGCGGCGGCAGCGCCACCTGGGCCGTCGACCGGCTGCCGGCGACGCTCAACGCCTACCAGTTCGAGGCGGACGGCGGCACCGACCGCATCGCGAGCGCGGTGCTCCCCATGCTCTTCACGGTCGACGCCCAAGGACGGCCGCAGCTCAACACGGACTACCTGCGGTCCGCGGAGATCACCGCGCGCGAGCCGCGGCAGACGGTCGTCTACACGCTGCACCCGGACGCGGCCTGGAGCGACGGCGAGCCGCTGACCGCCGCCGACTTCGTCGCCCAGTGGAAGGCGCTCGGCGGCGAGGACAAGGAGTACTGGTCGGCCCGCCACGCCGGGTACGACCGCGTCGAGAACATCACCAAGGGCCCGGGGCGGCACCAGGTCGAGGTCACCTTCACCAAGCCGTACGCCGACTGGAAGTCCCTGTTCAGCCCGCTGTACCCGCGGGCCGTCACCGCGGACCCCGACCGGTTCAACGACGGCGCGCGCGGCGGACTCCCCGCCACCGCGGGGCCGTTCGAGCTCGGCGAGGTCGACAGGGACGCGGGCCGCATCACCCTGGTCCGCGACGAGGACTGGTGGGGCGAACCCGCGCTCCTCGACCGGCTGGTCCTGGCCGCGGTGCCGCGCGCGGAGCGCCGCGCCGCCCTGCTCGCCGGCGACCTCGACATCGCCGAGGTCGCGCCGGCCGACGCCGACGGCATCACGGCGGCGGGCGCCGCCCGGGAGGCCGGGCGGCGCGGCGCGCGGGACGACGACGCCGGGGCCAGGGCCCCGGGCGCCGAGGGGCCCGACGGGCGCGCCACCACGGACGCCCTGCACGACCTGGCCGCCGCGCGGCTCGCCGGCACCGGCGCCGCGGACGCCGTGGAACGGTACGCCTACGCCTGGGCCGAGGCGGAACGCGCCCGCGAGCGCGCCTTCGACACCCGCGAGGAAGCGGTCAGGCGGCGGCTCGCCGGCTTCACCGTGCACCGCGCCTACGAGGCGTCCTACACCCACCTCGCCCTGAACGCCCAGTCGCCCGCCCTCGCCGACGAACGCGTCCGCTGGGCCATCGCCCGCGCCCTGGACCGCGAGGAACTGGCCGCGCGGGTGCACGACCCGGCGGGCCTGCCCGCCCGCGCGCTGGGCAGCCACCTGCGCGTCCTCGGCCAGACCGGCTACCGCGACAACAGCGACGCGCTCGGCGCCACGGGCGCCGACACCGCGAGCGCGCTCCTCGAAGAGGCGGGCTGGCGCCCGGGGGACGTGCGGGCCGGCGGCGCGGCCGGCGAGCGGCGCGACGACGGGAAGGCGCCGGGGGCCGGCGGCGTCCCGGTCCGCGCCAAGGACGGCCAGGCGCTCGAACTCCGCTTCGTGGTGCCGGGCGGCGACGACGCGGCCCACCTGCGCGCCACGGCCCGCGGGATCGTGGAGATGCTGGCCCCCGTCGGGGTCTCCGCCCAGCTGGTCGAGGTCGGCAGGGACGCGTTCTTCCCCGACCACATCACGGCGGGCGACTTCGACCTCGCGGTGTTCTCGTGGCCGGCCACGGCCTACCCGGCGACCGACGCCAAGCCGCTGTTCACCAAGCCGCGGCCGATCCCGGGCGGCGAGGCGCTCATCGGGCAGAACTACACGCGGGTCGGCACCGACCACATCGACCAGCTGCTCGACCAGGCGGCGGGCGAGCTGGACGAGGAGGAGTACGACGGCATCCTCAACCGGGCGGACGCCAGGATCTGGGCCGCGGCCGGCTCGATCCCCCTGTACCAGCGGCCAGAACTGGTCGCGGTGCGCCAGGACCTGGCCGGCGTCGGCGCCTTCGGACTCGCCACCCCGCGCTGGCAGGACATCGGCTACCGCAAGTAGCGCGCCGGGGGAACCCGTACGATGACATGTGAGGCCGGTGCTGCGTCCCCGCCCCGTGGCCGCCGCCGCTGCCGACGGGCGGGCGCCTGACGCCGCGCCCTTCGCAGTCACGATCCCGGGAGAGCGGCCCAGCCATGCCCACGCGCCACGACATCCGCAATGTCGCCATCGTCGCCCACGTCGACCACGGCAAGACCACGCTGGTCGACGCCATGCTCAAGCAGGCCGGCGCGTTCGCCGCGCACCAGCAGGTCGACGAGCGGGTCATGGACACCGGTGACCTCGAACGCGAGAAGGGCATCACCATCCTCGCCAAGAACACCGCGGTCCGCTACCACCCGAAGGGCGGTGGGACCCCGGTCGTCATCAACATCATCGACACCCCGGGCCACGCCGACTTCGGCGGCGAGGTCGAACGCGGCCTGTCCATGGTCGACGCCGTCGTCCTGCTCGTGGACGCGTCCGAGGGGCCGCTGCCGCAGACGCGGTTCGTGCTGCGCAAGGCGCTCCAGGCCCGGCTGCCCGTGATCCTGTGCGTGAACAAGACCGACCGGTCCGACGCCAGGATCTCTGCGGTGCTCAACGAGACGTACGACCTGTTCCTCGACCTCGACGCGGACGAGGAGCAGATCGAGTTCCCCATCGTCTACGCGTGCGCCCGGGAGGGCGTGGCGTCCCTGACCCAGCCGGCGGACGGCACGGTGCCGGACGACAGCGACAGCCTTGAGCCGTTCTTCACCACGCTCCTGGACACCGTGCCCGCGCCGGTGTACGAGGAGGACGCGCCGCTCCAGGCGCACGTCACCAACCTCGACGCGGACAACTTCCTCGGCCGCATCGCGCTGTGCCGCATCCGCCAGGGCCGGCTGCGCAAGGGGCAGACGGTCGCGTGGCTCAAGCGCGACGGCAGCGCGCAGAACGTGCGGATCACCGAGCTGCTGCTGACCGAGGCGCTGACGCGCAAGCCCGCCGAAGAGGCGGGCCCCGGCGACATCTGCGCGGTCGCCGGCATCCCCGACATCATGATCGGCGAGACCCTGGCCGACCCGGAGCACCCGGCGGCGCTGCCGCTGATCACCGTCGACGAGCCGGCGATCTCCATGACCATCGGCACCAACACCTCCCCGCTCGTCGGGCGCGGCGGCAAGGGCCACAAGGTCACCGCCCGGCTGGTGAAGGACCGCCTCGACCGCGAGCTGATCGGCAACGTGTCGCTGCGCGTGCTGCCGACCGAACGCCCCGACGCGTGGGAGGTGCAGGGCAGGGGCGAGCTGGCCCTGGCGATCCTGGTGGAGCAGATGCGCCGGGAGGGCTTCGAGCTGACCGTCGGCAAGCCCGAGGTCGTCACGCGCGTGATCGACGGCACGGTGCACGAGCCGGTGGAGCGCATGACGATCGACGCGCCCGAGGAGCACCTGGGCGCGATCACCCAGCTGCTCGCCTCCCGCAAGGGGCGCATGGAGACCATGACCAACCACGGCTCCGGCTGGGTGCGCATGGAGTTCCTCGTGCCCTCCCGCGGACTGATCGGTTTCCGCACCGAGTTCCTGACCGAGACCCGGGGCACCGGGATCGCGCACAGCATCTTCGAACGGCACGAGCCGTGGGCGGGGGAGCTGCGGACCCGCAAGAGCGGCTCCCTGGTCGCGGACCGGCCCGGGGCGGCCACCGGGTACGCGATGCTCAACCTCCAGGAGCGCGGGACGATCTTCATCGAGCCGGGCACCGAGGTCTACGAGGGCATGATCGTGGGCGAGAACTCCAGGTCGGACGACATGGACGTCAACATCACCAAGGAGAAGAAGCTCACCAACATGCGGGCCGCGGCGGCCGATACGACGGAGAACCTGGTGCCGCCCCGCAAGCTCTCACTTGAACAGTCGCTTGAGTTCTGCCGCGAGGACGAGTGCGTCGAGGTCACGCCGGGCGACCTGCGCATCCGCAAGGTCGTCCTCGACCAGCGCGAGCGCGCGCGGGCCACCGCGCGGGCCAAGCGGCAGTAGGGGGAGCGCGTAACACGCGCGACACAGTTACCCTCAAGTATGTCAACCGTGTTTCACGCCGGAAGTGCTACGTACTGTCCGGTATGCGGACCGGAAGACTTGACTTACGTCACATCAGTCCGGATAACGGTGACAGTTCATCCGCGCTTTGTCCGGATATGAGGGTTGTCGTCTCCTCATCTTCATCAAAATGAGATAGGCGATCGGTGGTTTCACCACAGGTTTATGCCCAATAGTTGTGGGCATTGCGAACCGGACGCGGGTAGACCTCCGCGGTCCGGGGTTCCCTGTGCTATGAAGCGGATTCCCAAGGAGGCAGAGCCCATGCGTGGTGCACGCAGCGCCAAGTGGGTCGCCAGTGCGATAGTCGTGGCCCTCGCCGCGACGGCCTGTGGTGGCGGCGATGATGACAATGGCGACAACGGTTCGGATGGGGCCGCGGCCGGGAACCCGGATGGCATCGTCCGGATCGACGGCGGCGAGCCGCAGAACCCGCTGGTCCCGGCGAACACCAACGAGGCGCTCGGCGGGCTGGTCATCGACAACCTGTTCTCCAAGCTCCTCGACTTCGACGACGAGGGCCAGATCTTCATGGTCGCGGCCGAGTCGGTCGAGCCGAACGAGGACAACACCGTCTGGACGGTGACCCTCAAGGAGGGCTGGACCTTCCACGACGGCACCGACGTCACCGCCGAGAGCTACGTGAACGCGTGGAACTGGGCCGCCAACATCAGCAACAACCAGGCCAACAGCTTCTGGTTCGCCGACATCGCCGGCTACGCGGACGTGCACCCGGAGGAGGGCGACCCCACCGCCGAGGAGATGTCCGGCCTCCAGGTCGTGGACGAGCGCACGTTCACCATCGAGCTGACCGAAGCGGTCACGTACTACGACTACAAGCTCGGCTACTCGGTCTTCACGCCGCTGCCCGAGAGCTTCTACGAGGACCCCGAGGCGTTCGGCGAGTCCCCGGTCGGCAACGGCCCGTACTCCTTCGTCTCCTGGACCCACGGCGAGTCGATCGAGCTGGAGCGCTACGACGAGTACGCCGGTGAGGACGCCGCGCAGAACGGCGGCATCCACATCCGCGCCTACGACAACCCCGAGGCCGCCTACACCGACCTCCAGACCGGCAACCTGGACATCATCCGCCAGGTCGCCCCCCGTGACCTGCCGCTCTACCAGCAGGACCTCGGCGAGGACCGCACCGTCGCCCAGCCGTACAACGGCATCCAGACCATCGTGCCGGTCTGGTACAACTGGGAGGACACCCCGCCGGAGGTGCTCCAGGGCATCTCCATGGCGATCGACCGGGAGACCATCACCCAGACCGTGCTCAACGGCTCCCGCACCCCGGCCGACAGCTTCGCGCCTCCCGGCGTGTTCGGCTACCAGGAAGGCGCCTCGGGCGACATCACGACGTACGACCCGGAGCGGGCGCGTCAGCTGGTCGAGGAGAACGGCGGCGTCCCCGGCGACCGCATCGCGATCCAGTACAACGCCGACGCCGCGCACCAGGAGTGGGTCGAGGCCGTCTGCAACAACATCATCGACGCGCTGGACATCGAGTGCGTGGGCGACCCGAAGGTCGACTTCGACACCGACCTTGAGGCCCGCGAGGCCAACGAGGTCCAGAGCATGTACCGCGGTGGCTGGCTGGCGGACTACCCGCTGAACGTCAACTTCCTCAAGGAGCTGTACGCCTCCTACGCGCAGACCAACTACGGCCGCTTCGACAGCCCCGAGGTGGACGAGCTGTTCGCCGAGGGCGACCGGGCCGGGTCGCTTGAGGAGACCGTGGCCGCGTACCAGGAGGCCGAGCAGGTGCTGTGGGAGCAGATGCCGGCCATCCCGCTCTGGTACCAGAACGTCAACGCGGGCTGGGGCCCGAACGTGGACAACGTCCGCTTCGACTCCGCCGGTGTGCCGGTGCTGTCCGAAGTCACCGTCAGCGAGTGACCCAGGCCAGGACAGCAGCAGCGTAAGCGTTCCCGCGGGCCGTCCCCGACCGGGACGGCCCGCGGGCCACGCCGACTGACATGGAGGAAAGATGGGGCGCTACGTCGTACGGCGACTGCTCCAGATGATCCCGGTGTTCATCGGGTCGACCTTCATCATCTTCATGATGATGTACGCCCTGCCCGGTGACCCCGTGCGGGCTCTGTGGGGCGAACGCGCCCCCGACGAGGCCCAGATGGCCGCGATGAGAAGGGACCTCGGGCTCGACGACCCGATCCTCGTCCAGTACTGGAACTACATCACCGGCCTGGTCCAGGGTGACTTCGGCACGCAGATCAGAAGCAGACGCGAAGTGATCGACGTGATCAGCGAAGCGCTGCCCGCGACCCTGCGGCTGACCGCCCTCGCCTTCCTCATCACCGCCGTGGTCGGCATCTCGCTCGGCCTGCTCGCGGGCCTGCGGGCGGGCAAGAAGACGGACCGCGGCATCCTCTTCGTCAGCCTGCTGCTGATCTCGGTGCCGGTGTTCGTCATCGGCTACCTGTACCAGACGTACTTCGGCATCAAGTGGGGCTGGATCTCGCCCACGGTCCGCGACTCGGAGAACTGGGGCGAACTCCTGCTGCCCGCGCTCGCGCTGGCCTCGCTCTCGCTCGCCTACGTCACCCGCCTCACCCGCACCTCGATCGTGGAGAACCGGCGCGCGGACTACATGCGCACGGCCCGGGCCAAGGGGCTCCCCCAGCAGCGGGTGATCGGCACCCACCTGCTGCGGAACTCGCTGATTCCCGTGGTGACCTTCCTGGGCGTCGACCTCGGCAACCTGATGGCCGGCGCCATCGTCACCGAGGGCATCTTCAACATCAACGGCATCGGGCGGGCGGTCTACACCGCGCTGAACGCCCGCGAGGGCGCCACCGTGGTGGGCATCGTCAGCTTCATCATCGTCGTCTACCTCGTGGTCGCCCTGCTCGTCGATCTGCTGTACGCGGTGCTCGACCCAAGGATTCGCTATGCCTGACGCCAAGGCCACCATCGGCAAGAAGGAAGCCGTTCCGACCGCCGGCGGGGCGGTGCCCGCCGCGGTCGCCGTCGACGCCGCCGGGCCGGCGCCGGGCAAGCCGCGCAGCCTCTGGTCCGACGCCTGGCAGGACCTGCGGCGCAAGCCGTCGTTCGTGGTCCCGGCGCTGATCATCCTGATGCTGTTCGTGATCGCGGCCTTCCCCGGGTGGTTCACCTCGGTGAGCCCGCGCGCGGCCGACCTCACGAACAACTACCTGCGCGAGCCGGAGCTGACCCACTTCTTCTCTCCGGAGTGGCTGGGCTACAACCAGCAGGGGCAGAGCATCTACGCGCGTCTCCTGTACGGCACCAGGGCCTCCATCATCATCGGCATCGCGGTGACCGCGCTGGTGACGGTGCTCGGCAGCCTGGTCGGCATGATCGCCGGCTACTTCGGCGGCTGGATCGACGCCGTGCTCTCGCGGGTCATCGACATCTTCCTCGGCATCCCGTTCCTGCTGGGCGCCATGGTCATCCTGGTCTCCTTCGACACCAGGACCGAGTGGACGGTGACGTTCGCGCTGGCCTTCCTCGGCTGGACCACGGTCGCCAGGGTGATGCGCGGTTCCGTCATCTCCATCAAGCAGTCCGACTACGTGGCCGCGGCCCGCTCGCTGGGCGCGGGCACCACGCGCATCCTGTTCCGGCACATCCTGCCGAACGCGGTCGCGCCGGTCATCGTGGTCGCGATGATCGCCCTCGGCGGCTACATCACGGCCGAGGCGGTGCTGTCCTACCTGGGCATCGGCCTCACCGACCCGGCCATCTCGTGGGGCGGCGACATCAACCGCGCCCAGGGCCAGATCCGGATCGCCGAGCACATCCTGCTCTTCCCGTCGATCCTGCTGAGCATCACCATCCTGTCCTTCCTGATGCTGGGTGACGCCGTGCGTGACGCCCTCGACCCCAAGTTGCGCTGAGGGAGACGCACGTGTCGATCGAAATGACCAAGGCGGACGTCCCCGGCGTCCCGCTGCTTGAGGTCCGCGACCTCCATGTCGAGTTCCGCACCCGCGAGGGCGCGGCCAAGGCCGTCAACGGTGTCAGCTACACCGTGGACGCGGGCGAGACGCTCGCCGTGCTGGGCGAGTCGGGCTCGGGCAAGTCGGTGACCGCCCAGACGATCATGGGCATCCTCGACATCCCGCCCGGCCGCATCACCGGCGGCGAGATCCTGTACCGCGGCGAGGACATGCTGAAGATGTCCGAGGAGCAGCGGCGGCGCATCCGGGGCAACAAGATCGCCATGATCTTCCAGGACGCGCTGTCCTCGCTGAACCCGGTGCTGTCGGTGGGGTACCAGTTGGGGGAGATGTTCCGGGTGCACCGGGGGGCTTCGCGGAAGGAGGCGAAGCAGAAGGCCGTCGAGTTGATGGACCGGGTGCGCATTCCGGCGGCGAAGGAGCGGGTGAACGACTATCCGCACCAGTTCTCCGGTGGTATGCGGCAGCGGATCATGATCGCGATGGCGCTGGCTCTTGAGCCGGACATCGTGATCGCGGACGAGCCGACCACGGCGCTGGATGTGACGGTGCAGGCGCAGGTGATGGACCTGCTGGCCGACCTCCAGCGGGACTACAACATGGGGTTGATCCTGATCACGCACGACCTGGGCGTGGTCGCGGACGTGGCGGACAAGATCGCGGTGATGTACGCGGGGCGGATCGTGGAGAACGCGCCGGTGCACGAGCTGTACAAGCGTCCCGCGCACCCTTACACCAAGGGGCTGCTCGACTCCATCCCGCGCCTGGACCACAAGGGCAAGGAACTGTACGCGATCAAGGGGCTGCCGCCGAGCCTGACGGCCGTCCCCAGCGGCTGCGCGTTCAACCCGCGCTGCGCCATGGCCCAGGACATCTGCCGCACCGAGGTCCCGCCGCAGGCGGACGTGACCGAACGCGACGGCAGCCCGCTGGGCGGCCGGACCAGTGCCTGCCACTTCTGGAAGGAGACGATCCATGGCTGACGCACCCGTCGAGGCCCGCGAGCCGATCCTCGAAGTCCGCGGCCTGGTCAAGCACTTCCCGCTCACCCAGGGCATCCTCTTCAAGCGGCAGATCGGCGCGGTCAAGGCCGTCGACGACATCTCGTTCACGCTGTACCGCGGTGAGACGCTGGGCATCGTGGGGGAGTCGGGCTGCGGGAAGTCCACCGTCGCCAAGCTGCTGATGAACCTGGAGCAGCCCACCGCGGGCCAGATCCTGTACAAGGGCGAGGACATCGCGAAGCTGTCCGGGCGGGCGCTGAAGGCCGTGCGGCGGAACATCCAGATGGTGTTCCAGGACCCGTACACCTCGCTGAACCCGCGCATGACGGTCGGCGACATCATCGGGGAGCCGTTCGAGATCCACCCGGATACCGCCCCGAAGGGCGACCGGCGCCGCAAGGTGCAGGAGCTGCTCGACGTGGTGGGCCTCAACCCCGAGTACATCAACCGGTACCCGCACCAGTTCTCCGGCGGTCAGCGGCAGCGCATCGGCATCGCCCGCGGCCTGGCGCTCAACCCGGAGGTCATCATCTGCGACGAGCCGGTCTCCGCGCTCGACGTGTCGGTGCAGGCCCAGGTGATCAACCTGATGGAGCGGCTCCAGAGCGAGTTCGACCTGTCGTACCTCTTCATCGCGCACGACCTGTCCATCGTGCGGCACATCTCCGACCGCGTCGGGGTGATGTACCTGGGGAAGATGGCGGAGATCGGTACCGACACCGAGATCTACGACCACCCCACGCACCCCTACACGCAGGCCCTGCTCTCGGCCGTCCCGCAGCCGGACCCGTCGGCCCGCGAGAACCGGGAGCGGATCATCCTGACGGGTGACGTGCCGTCGCCGGCGAACCCGCCCTCCGGCTGCCGGTTCCGCACGCGCTGCTGGAAGGCGCAGGACAAGTGCGCCGAGGAGGTGCCGCTGCTCGCGGTGCCCGAGCGGTTCAGGAAGAGCGACACCGGGGTGCGGCACGAGTCGGCATGCCACTTCGCCGAGGAGAAGGACGTCGTCCACGCCTGAGCGCGAACCCGCCCCGACCTGTGCGCCGCCCGGCCTTCCGCCGGGCGGCGCCTGGCTGTTCGCGCCGTGGCGGCCGGGTCACTCGCCCGAGGGCGCGGGCAGCTCCACCCCGGTGCGGACCGGGGTGCCGAAGTTCGGCGTGCCGTCGGCGTTCCACGTGAAGCGCTGCGCGCGGGTGGACCGGTTCATGTCGCAGCCGCCGCTCGCGGAGTCGTTGGCGTGGTAGACGATCCAGTCCTCCGTGCCGTCGGGCGAGGTGAAGAAGCCGTTGTGGCCGGGGCCGTAGACGCCGGCGGCGTCGTCGCGCTGGAACACCGGACGCGGGTGCTTCGTCCAGTGCGACCGGTTGAGCGGATCGGTGCCGGTGAGGGTGAGCAGCCCGAGCTTGTAGTCCGGGCCCCAGCAGGCGCTGGCCGAGTAGACCAGCATGACCCGGCCGTCGCGGTACAGGGCCGCGGCGCCCTCGTTGACCGCGCCCGACTGCCGCTCCCAGGCCAGCGTCGGCTGGCTGATGGTGCGCCGCGCGCCGCTGATCGTCCACGGGTTGGCGAGCGGGGTGATGGTGAGGCTCTGCGTGCCGTCCATGGCGCTGCCCAGGAGGTAGAGGTCGCCGCCGACGCGCAGGATGCTCGGGTCGAGCTCCCACGTGTTCCCGAGGTCGGCCTTGAAGTGGTAGGGGCCCATCGGGTCGGTGCCCGCGCTCTCCAGCACGTGCAGGCGCTGGGTGGGGTTGAAGTCCTCCACGTCCTCCCCGGCCACGTAGTACAGGTACCAGCGCGGGCCGTTGGGTCCGTCGATGAGGTGGAACTCGGGCGCCCACATGGTGCAGCAGCCGTTCGGCCGGCCGCTCAGGTCGAACACGACGGTCTCCGGCGCGCTCGCGAGCCCGGCCAGGGTGGGTGAACGGCGCATCGTCACGGTCGAGTTCCAGGTGGTCGTGGCGAGGTGGTAATAGCCGTCGTGGTACTGGAGCCAGGGGTCGGGGCCGCCGCGCTTGATGGGGTTGGTGAACGTGCCGGGGGTGCCGGCGCCCAGCTTCACCAGCTGCCACTGCTGGTTGGCCCCGCCGTGGTCGGGCCACTGGATCACGCGGGCGCCGTCCGCGACGGAGAAGTCGAGGACGTCCAGGGCCTTGCCGCTGTTGCGGTTGATCAGGCGCACGTGGCCGTCCGGGGAGTCGACCAGCCGGAACTGCTGACTGGTCCTGGTGCCCTCGGTCCACTGGACGATGCCCGCGCCGTCCGCGGTCGAGGAGCCGGCCACGTCGAGCACCTTGCCGCTGTGCCGGGACCGCAGCCGGTAGTACCCGCCGCCCGCGTCGACGAACTGCCACTGCTGCCAGGCCCCGTCGTTGCGTGCCCACTGCACGATCTCGGCGCCGTCAGCGGTCGCGAAGTTGTAGAGGTCGAGTGCCTTGCCGCTGTGCCGGTTGACCAGCACGTACGACGCGCCGGTGTCGATCGCGGGCACGGCCGCCGCCGGCTGCGGCGCGACGGCGGTGCCGCCGAACAGCAGCGCGAGAGCGGCCAGCAGCAGGCCGAGGCGCCGTCGGCGCACCGGGGGGACCGTTCCGGTTCTGAGTGGCATGGCGACTCCTTGCGGCGTTCAGGGCGGTGGGGGTTGCGCACGGTGCAGGAGCGCTCCCACGGCCGTCCGGCCGAAGCCCGGGCGGAGGCGGGTCCGCACGGGCGGTGCGTTCGGTGGAGCGAACGGCGTTCGGGGAGTTGGCGGGACCGTAGAGGCGGCCCCCGGGCCCGTCAACCCCCCGCGCGGCGCGCCGCCGCGGTCAGCGGGCGGCCCCGCCCAGGATGATCGTGTGCCAGGTGAACCCGTCGGCCGAGATCCGGTAGTGGCCCGGGGTGCCGAGGCCCGTCAGCAGGTAGCCCGCGCGGGTCAGGGCGGGCCGCTCGGGCGGCGGCCCGACGCGGGTGCTCTCGAAGGAGACGCCGCCGTCCCTGCTGGTGAAGATGCCGTCGTCCGCGTAGACCACGAGGCTGCCGTCGGCCGCCGCGATCGGCGTGCCCAGCAGGGAGCGCGGGACGGTGCCGCCCCCGCCGGTCCACACCCGCTCCCACGACCGGCCGCCGTCGTCGCTGCGGTGGATCGCGATGAGGGCGCCGGCCGTGGTGCCCCGGTGGATGTCGGCCAGCAGCACGCCGGTCTCGAAGGCGAGGAGGGCGTCCCCTACGGCGACCAGGCTGCGCACCTCGGCGTTGTGGCCGTGGCCCGGCGGGGTCGGCGGCTGCGCGAGCAGCTCCCAGCTGCGGCCCCGGTCCCGGGTGACGGCCACGGCCGGGTCGCCGCTTCCGGCCGCGTGGCCCTGCGCCCAGTAGGTGCCGTCGGGCAGCAGGCCGAGGCGTCTGACCACATCGAGCGGCGGCTGCTCGGCCAGCACGCGGTACTCGGCGGTGTCCGGCATCAGGACCTCGACCTGTTCCCCGTTGCCCCCGGTGTCCCAGGCATCCCAGGAGTTCCAGATGTCGCCGGGTGCGTCGGAGTCCCCCGCGACGAGCGTCGCCCCCTCGGGGATCTCCTCGGTGGTGCCCGTCGGCTTCGCGGACGCGGTGCGCCACGTCCGTCCCCCGTCGGTGCTCAGCCAGCTCTCCGTCCCGCCCGTGCTGTCCCGCTGGACCAGCCGCGCGCTGCCCGGGCCCGCCACCTCAAGGGCGCGGTCCGTTCCGTCGCCCGCCGTGCCGCGCAGCGGGGTGTCCCGCAGGTGCCAGCCCTCGCCGTCCTCAAGGACGGCGAGCGAGAACGTGCAGTCGCCCTGGTCGGGGCAGTCCGTCAGCAGGGCGAAGGCGTGCGCGGGGTCGGCGAACTGGAGCGCCACGTCCTGCGCCGGCATTCCGTCCGCCGAGGGGATGCGCGGCGGCTCGGCCGAGGGCATGGGCGTCGGCGGCGACACGGGCGCGGCTGCGGACGGCGTGGACCGTCCGGGCTCCTCGGTCCCGCCCGGGGTGCAGGCGAGCAGCGCGGCGGCGAGCATGGCGACCGCGGCGAGTCCGGGCCTCTGGCGCATGATCCGGACAATAGCCGAAGGGGACGGCGTCCGGCATATGGGGGGTTTCGGGCAACACTCCGGACCGGCCCCCGCGGCCTTCACCGATCCGGATGGATATAAGCGGTTTTATAGGTCCTCATACGGATTCACCGCTCCGAGGAGGTTCGCATGCCAGGAAGCCCCCGCCTGACCGGCGCCGTGGCCGGTGCGACGGCCATCGTCCTGGCGGCCACGGCCTGCGGTGGCGGGGACGACACGGGGGGCGGCAGCGGCGGCGGCATGATCCGCGCCTCGTGGGGCGACCCCCAGCACCCGCTCGAACCCGCCAACACCAACGAGGTGCAGGGCGGCAAGGTGCTCGACATGATCTTCCGCGGCCTCAAGCGGTACGACCCCGAGACCGGCGAGGCCGAGGACGAGATGGCCGAGACCATCGAGACCGACGACCAGCAGAACTTCACCATCACCATCGAGGACGGCTGGACGTTCAGCGACGGCACGCCGGTCACCGCGGCCTCCTACGTCGACGCCTGGAACTACGGCGCCCACATCGACAACGCCCAGGTCGCCAGCTACTTCTTCCAGTTCATCGACGGCTACGACGAGGTGCATCCCACCGAGGAGGGGGAGGAGGCCACCGCCGACACGCTCAGCGGGCTGCGCGTCATCGACGACCTCACCTTCAGCGTCCGGCTCAGCGAGCCGTTCTCCCTGTGGCCGGAGACGCTGGGCTACGCCGCCTACGCGCCGCTGCCCCGGGCGTTCTTCGACGACCACGACGCGTGGCTGGACAAGCCGATCGGCAACGGCCCCTACCGCATCGACTCCTACAACCGCAGCCAGAGCATGACCCTGGTCAAGTACGAGGGCTTCGCGGGCGAGGACGAGGCGCAGAACGACGGCGTCGAACTGCGCGTCTACACCGACAACAACACCGCGTACACCGATCTCCAGGCCGGCAACCTCGACCTCATCGACGACGTGCCCGCCTCCCAGCTGCAACACGCGAGCGAGGACCTCGGGGACCGCTACATCAACCAGCCCGCCGGCATCATCCAGACCGTCTCCTTCCCGCTGTACGACGAGGGCTGGGAGGGCGAGCGGGGCGCGCAGCTGCGCCGCGGCCTCTCGATGGCGATCGACCGGGAGCAGATCACCTCGCGCATCTTCCACGACACCCGCACGCCGGCGAGCGACTTCACCTCGCCCGTGCTCGGTGACGCGGGCGGCTACGAGGAGGGGCTGTGCGGAGAGGTCTGCACCTATGACCCCGAACGCGCCAGGCAGCTGATCGAGGACGCCGGCGGACTGCCGGGCGGCCGGGTCACGCTGACCTCGAACGTGGACACCGGCTCGCACCGGCAGTGGATGGACGCCGTCTGCAACAGCATCAACAACGCGCTGGACGACACCGGCGCCTGCACGGTCAACCCCGTCCCGACGTTCGCGGACTTCCGCAACCGCGTCACGGGACGCGAGATGACCGGCATGTTCCGCACCGGCTGGCAGATGGACTACCCGCTGATCCAGAACTTCCTCCAGCCCCTGTACTACACGGACGCCTCCTCCAACGACTCCGGCTACAGCAGCGAGGAGTTCGACGAGCTCGTCGACCGGGCCAACTCCGAGTCCGACGAGGACGCGGCCGTCGAGACGTTCCAGGACGCGGAACGGGTGCTGGCGCAGGACCTGCCGGCGATCCCGCTGTGGTACCAGAACGGCACGGCCGGGCACTCCGAACGCCTCAGCGACGTCACGCTCAACCCGTTCTCCGTTCCCGTCTTCACCGACATCAAGGTGAGCTGACCCGGATGGGGCGCTACGTCATCCGACGCCTGCTCCAGATGATCCCGGTCTTCATCGGGGCCACGTTCCTCATCTTCGTCATGGTCTACGCGCTCGGCGACCCGGTGGCCGCGCTGTTCGGCGACCGCGGACCCGACCCGGCGACCGCGGCGGCGCTGCGCGCGGAGTTCAACCTCGACAAGCCGCTGTGGCAGCAGTACCTGCTGTACATGGGGAAGATCTTCACCGGCGACTTCGGCACCGCGTTCAACGGGCAGCCCGTCACCGAGCTGATGGAACGGGCCTTCCCCATCAGTCTGCGGCTCGCGCTGGTCGCCCTGACCTTCGAGATCGTGCTCGGCATCCTGCTCGGCGTCGTGACCGGGCTGCGCCGCGGCCGTTCCCTCGACACGACGGTCCTGCTGCTGACGCTCGTGGTGATCGCCGTGCCCACGTTCGTGCTCGGCACCACCGCGCAGTTCTTCCTCGGCGTCGAGTTCGGCTGGATCGACCCCGCCGTCAGCCCGGACGCCAGGCTCGACGAGCTGATCGTGCCCGGGCTCATCCTCGCCCTGGTCTCGCTGGCCTACGTCACGCGGCTGACCAGGACCTCCGTCGCCGAGAACGCCCGCGCCGACTACATCCGCACCGCCGTCGCCAAGGGCCTCCCGCGCGGCCGCGTCACCGTACGGCACCTGCTGCGCAACTCGCTGATCCCCGTGGTGACCTATCTCGGCGCCGACCTCGGCACGCTGATGGCCGGGGCGATCGTGACCGAGCGCATCTTCAACATCCAGGGCGTCGGCTACCAGCTGTACCAGGGCATCCTGCGGCAGAACTCGCCCACGGTCGTCGGCTTCGTGATCGTCCTGGTGCTGATCTTCCTGCTGGCGAACCTGCTCGTCGACCTGTTGTACGCCGTGCTCGACCCGAGGATCCGCTATGCCTGAACAGCAGCCCGCGAAGAACTCGCTCGGCGCGCAGGAGGAGGCCGCGGCGCAGGGGCTCACCGCGGGCGCCGCCAGAGTCGCGGAGGGGGAACGCGCCCGCAGCCTGTGGACCGACGCCTGGCGCGACCTGCGGCGCAACCCCGTGTTCGTCGTCTCCGCGCTGCTGATCCTGTTCCTCGTGGTGATCGCGGTGTGGCCGGGGCTGATCGCCTCGGAGGACCCGCAGCGCTGCCGGCTCGGGCGTTCGCTCGAAGGCCCGTCCTCCGGGCACTGGTTCGGCTTCGACACGCAGGGCTGCGACGTGTACACGCGCACGGTGCACGGGGCGCGGGCCTCGATCACGGTGGGGCTGTGCGCCACACTCGGCGTCGCGCTGCTCGGCGCGGTGGTCGGCGGCCTCGCCGGGTTCCTCGGCGGCTTCTGGGACGCGCTGCTGTCCCGGCTCACCGACGTGTTCTTCGGCATTCCGCTGATCCTCGGCGCGATCGTGTTCCTCAGCATGATCTCGCTCACCGGCATCTGGCCGGTGGTGCTGGTGATCGCCGCGCTGAGCTGGCCGCAGGTCGCCCGCATCGCGCGCGGCTCGGTGATCACCGTCAAGCAGAACGACTACGTGCAGGCGGCGCGCGCCCTCGGGGCGAGCAACACCCGCATGCTGCTGCGGCACATCCTGCCGAACGCGGTCGCCCCGGTCATCGTGATGGCGACCATCATGCTGGGCACGTTCATCGCGCTGGAGGCGACGCTCAGCTACCTGGGCGTCGGGCTGCGACCGCCGACCGTGTCCTGGGGCGTGGACATCTCCGCCGCCTCCGACGGCATGCAGTTCCGCAACGCGCCGCACATCCTGCTGTACCCGGCCGCCGCGCTGAGCCTGACGGTGCTGGCCTTCATCATGCTCGGCGACGCGGTGCGCGACGCCCTCGACCCCAGGCTCCGCTGAGGCGGGGGACCTGGCCGACGATGACCGACGACGAGGAGGGAGCGGCGCGATGCTGCTGGACGTCCAGGACCTGACGGTGGAGTTCCGCACCCGGGACGGGGTCGTCAACGCGGTCAACGGTGCCGCGTTCTCCGTGGCCGAGGGCGAGACGCTCGCGGTGCTCGGGGAGTCGGGCTCGGGCAAGTCGGTCACCGCGCAGGCCGTCATGGGCATCCTCGACTCGCCGCCCGGCCGCGTCACCGGCGGGCGCATCCTGTTCCAGGGCCGGGACCTGCTCACCCTCGGGCGTGAGGAACGCCGGCGCGTGCGGGGCGAGAAGATGGCGATGATCTTCCAGGACGCGCTGTCCTCGCTGAACCCGGTGCTGTCGGTGGGGTACCAGTTGGGGGAGATGTTCCGGGTGCACCGGGGGGCTTCGCGGAAGGAGGCGAAGCAGAAGGCCGTCGAGTTGATGGACCGGGTGCGCATTCCGGCGGCGAAGGAGCGGGTGAACGACTATCCGCACCAGTTCTCCGGTGGTATGCGGCAGCGGATCATGATCGCGATGGCGCTGGCTCTTGAGCCGGACATCGTGATCGCGGACGAGCCGACCACGGCGCTGGATGTGACGGTGCAGGCGCAGGTGATGGACCTGCTGGCCGACCTCCAGCGGGACTACAACATGGGGTTGATCCTGATCACGCACGACCTGGGCGTGGTCGCGGACGTGGCGGACAAGATCGCGGTGATGTACGCGGGGCGGATCGTGGAGAACGCGCCGGTGCACGAGCTGTACAAGCGTCCCGCCCACCCCTACACCAAGGGGCTGCTCGACTCCATCCCGCGCCTGGACCACAAGGGCGGTGACCTGCTGGCCATCAAGGGGCTGCCGCCCAACCTGCTGCGGGTGCCGCCCGGTTGCCCGTTCCACCCGCGCTGCCCGCAGGTCCGCGAGGTCTGCCGGCACGATCCGCGCCCGCCGCTGTACGACACGGGGCCGGGGCGGTCGAGCGCCTGCCACTTCTGGAAGGAGACGATCGGTGAGCCCGACGCGCCGGGCGAGCCCGTCCAGCCGGTCCGGCCGGGCGCGAACGGGGGTGGCGCGCGGTGAGCGGGACAGCGGGCGGCCGTGAGCCGATCCTCGAAGTCCGCGACCTGGTCAAGCACTTCCCACTGACGCGCGGCGTCCTGGTGCGGCGGCGGATCGGCGCGGTGCAGGCGGTCGACGGGGTGTCGTTCGACCTGTGGCCGGGGGAGACCCTGGGCATCGTGGGGGAGTCGGGCTGCGGGAAGTCCACCGTGGCGAAGCTGATGCTGAACCTGGAACGGCCGACGGCGGGCAGCATCCGGTACAAGGGGGAGGACATCTCCCGCCTTTCCGGGCGCGCGCTGAAGGCCGTGCGGCGGAACATCCAGATGGTGTTCCAGGACCCGTACACCTCGCTCAACCCGCGCATGACGGTCGGCGACATCATCGGCGAGCCCTTCGACATCCATCCCGACGTGGCACCGAAAGGCGACCGGCGGCGCCGGGTGCAGGAACTCCTCGACGTCGTCGGGCTGAATCCCGAATACATCAACCGCTATCCGCACCAGTTCTCCGGCGGTCAGCGGCAGCGCATCGGAATCGCGAGAGGACTCGCGCTCAACCCGGAAATCATCGTGGCCGACGAACCGGTCTCCGCGCTCGACGTGTCCGTTCAGGCGCAGGTCATCAACCTCATGGAACGCCTGCAAAGCGAATTCGGTCTCGCCTACATGTTCATCGCGCACGACCTGTCCATCGTGCGGCACATCTCGGACCGGGTCGCGGTCATGTACCTGGGGCGCATCGTGGAGACGGGCACGGAGGAAGAGATCTACGAACACGCCACGCATCCCTACACGCAGGCCCTGCTCTCGGCCGTTCCCGTGCCCGATCCGGAACTCAGCAGGCGCCGCGAGCGCATCATTCTTGCCGGAGATGTGCCATCTCCGGCCAATCCTCCCTCGGGCTGCCGTTTTCGCACCCGCTGCTGGAAGGCCCAGGCGTTGTGCGCCGAGGTCGACCCGCCGCTCGCGGTGCCGGCCGAGTACGCCGGGGCGAGCGGTCCCGCGCGGCACGATTCCGCCTGCCATTTCGCCGAGGACAAGGGCCGCGCGGTGCGCGGCTGACGGCCTGCCCCGCCGCCTGCCCCGGGCGGCAGGACCGGGGCGGAGCGGCCTTCCGGCCGCGCCGCCCCGGTCTACGGCACCCGCACGGCCGTACCCGCACAGTCTGGGGCGTCCGCATATCGGTAAAGGGTCATGGGCGTTGCCGCCTTGTTAACAGGCCGGCCCCTGACTTTTCCCCACAATTCCGATCGCCGTTGACCGTGTCAAGCAAGATTCCATGCCAATCGGCATATTCTCGGCGCCCGGTCGCACTGCCAAAGGTGTGTACCTCTGCTACTCCTTGACGGGTAACTGTGTCCCTTGCCACAGTCGCGCTCTACACGCATCGCACGGTGCGGGACCACACTCGTCGGGGGGCTCGATGTCCAGCCAAACCGTGGCACCTGAGGCCGTTCAGGCTGTCGAGCCCGGTGCCGTCGGCCGTTCGCCCGGGCAGTTGATGTGGCGCCGTTTCCGGCGTGACCGGGTCGGCGTGATTTCGGCCTGTGTGGTGCTTTTCTTCTTCGCGGTCGGGCTGCTCGCCCCGGTCATCTCCTGGCTTTACGGCAAGGACCCGTACACCCGCTACGGCCAGCTGGAAAGCGGCCTGCTCAACGAGTACGGCTATCCCGTCAAGCCCAACGGCGGCATCGACGGCGAGTTCTGGTTCGGGCTCGAACCGGGCACGGGCCGCGACGTCTTCATGGAACTCGTCTACGGGATACGCACCTCACTGTTCATCGCGCTCGCCGTCACCGTGCTCGCCACGCTCACCGCGATCGTCCTCGGCATCGCCGCCGGCTACCTCGGCGGACGCTGGGACGCGTTCATCAGCCGGCTCATCGACCTGCTGATGGCCTTCCCGCAGCAGCTGTTCTTCGTGGCGTTCCTGCCGATCATCGCCACCCTCTTCGTGGACCCGCGCCAGGAGACGCCCACCCACGTCAAGGTCATCTCCGTCATCATCGTGCTCTGGGCCCTCGGCTGGATGACACTCGGCCGCATCCTGCGCGGCGCCACCCTCTCGCTGCGCGAACGCGAGTTCGTCGAGGCCGCGAAGGTCAGCGGCGCCTCGCCGTGGCGCATCATCCGCAAGGAGCTGCTGCCCAACGTCGTCTCGCCGATCCTCGTGCAGGCCACGTATATGCTGCCCAGCTTCGTCACCACCGCGGCGGCCCTGTCCTTCCTTGGCGTCGGCCTCACCGAGCCCACCCCGGACTGGGGCCGCATGTTCGCCACGGCGGCCGAGGTGTACCGCAGCGACATCACCTACATGTTCTTCCCCGGGGTCTCGATGGTGATCTTCGTCGTCGCCTTCAACCTCCTCGGGGACTCGGTCAGGGACGCCTTCGACCCCAGGACCGTCCGATGACATCCCTTCTCAGGAACGGGCAGGTGCACAGCAACCCATGAGCATGAGAACCCTGCGCAAAGGGCGCGCCGCCGGGGTGTCCCTCGCGGTGGCGGGCACGCTGCTGCTCGGCGCGTGCAGCAGCGGCGGCGGCGGAGGCGGCGGCGAAGAGGAGGAGGGCGGCCAGGAGTCCGCCGCCCCCGAGGAGCTGACGGCCATATCCTTCGGCGACGAGGCGGCGTCCACCGGGCCCGCCGAGCCCGTCCCCGACGCACAGCCGGGCGGCACGGTCAACGTCTTCGAGGACGTCCCGCCCGACCACCTCGACCCGGCCCAGATCTACGTCTCCCACGAGCAGAACATCGCGCGGCTCATCCACCGCGGGCTCACCGCCGTCCAACTGGACAACGACGGCAACTACACCGTGGTCGGCGACCTGGCGACCGACTCGGGGCAGGCATCCGACGGGGGCCGCACCTGGACGTACACCCTCAAGGAGGACATCCGCTTCGCGGACGGCAGCCCCATCACCTCCGCCGACATCAGGCACACCTTCGAGCGGCAGTTCGCGCCGTTCATCACCCAGGGCCCCACCTACATCCAGCAGTGGCTCGCGGGCACCGGCGGCAGCGACTACCGCGAACTGCTGCCCGAAGGCCCCTACGAGGGCGACCACTTGCCCGACTCCGTGCTGGAGACCCCGGACGAGCGCACCATCGTCTTCCACTTCGACCAGCCGCAGAACGACCTGCCGTACGCCCTGTCGATCGCCGGCTACGCCGTGGTGTCCGACGAGCACGACACGCGCGAGGCGTACGACCAGGAGCCGATGACCTCGGGCCCCTACCGCATCGCCGAGCACCGCCCCGGCCGTTCCATGACGCTGGCGCGCAACGAGCACTGGGTGCCGGAGACCGACCCGACGCGCCACGCCTACCCGGACGCCTTCGAGATCAGCTTCGGGCACACGCAGGAGGACTCCACCGCGCGGCTGATGGCCGACAACGGCGAGAACCAGTACGGCATCACGTTCAGCAACGGCCTCGACGCGGGCAACGGCCCCACGGTCATGGAGGACCCGCAGTACCGCGAGCGCCTGGTCGACGGCTACCAGTCGTACGTGTGGAGCCTGGCCATCAACACCGACACGGTCACCGACGTGCGGGTGCGCCAGGCCATCGCGCACGCGCTGCCGCTCAACGGCGTCCTGAACGCGTACGGCGGCTCCATCGGCGGCCAGTACGCCGCCAGCCACATCAGCCCGCTGCTGCCGGGCCACCAGCCGGACTGGGACCCGTTCGGCAAGCTCGCCGCCCCGCAGGGCGACATCGAGCGCGCCAGGGAACTCCTCGAAGAGGCCGACGCGGTCGGCTTCGAGCTGTCCTACGTCCACCACACCGCGGCCGAGGACCAGCAGGCCGCCGTGGCCGTCGCCGACGCGCTGGAGTCGGCGGGCTTCGAGGTCAACCGCAGCGAGGTGCCGCCGGAGACCTACTACGACACCATCGGCGTCGTCGACGGCGGCTACGACATCTACCGCAGCAGCTGGGGCCACGACTGGCTGTCGGCGGGCACGGTCATCCCGCCGCTGTTCGACGGGCGGCAGATCCAGGACGGCGCCTCGAACTACAGCCACCTGGACGACGAGTACGTCAACTCCGAGATCGACCGCATCCGCGGCATCCAGGACGCCGCCGAGGCAGCCGCCGCCTGGGTCGAACTCAGCGAGCACATCGAGCAGGAGCTGGTCCCTTCGGTGCCCGGCTTCGCCTACCGGCAGACCATCATGCACGGTTCGCTGATCGGCGGCGCGGTGTTCAACGACGACTTCGGCACCGTCGACATGCGGCGCATCTACGTCATCCAGGACGCGGACTAGCAGACGCCGGCCGGCCCGTGCGACGGGCCGGCCGGCACCGACCCGAAGGCAGTCACCCCGATGCTCAGATTCCTCCTGAGGCGATCGCTCGGCGCCGTCGCCATCCTGCTGGTCATCAGCGCCGTCACGTTCTTCCTCTTCTACGCGATCCCGCGCAACCCCGCGCTGCTCGCCTGCGGCAAAGGCGTCTGCACCGAGGAGCAGCTGGCCGTCGTCGAGCACAACCTGGGCATCGACAAGGCGATTCCCGTGCAGTACTGGGAGTACATGGTCGGCATCTTCGCCGGCCGCGACTTCCCGGCCGGCCACTGCCCGGCCCCCTGCCTCGGCTTCTCGTTCCGGGACAACCGCCCGGTCCTCGACACCATCCTCGACCGGCTGCCCACCACGGTCTCGCTGACCGTCGGCGGCGCCGTCGTCTTCCTCGTCCTCGGCCTCGGCTTCGGCATGCTGGCCGCCGCCAGGCGCGGCACCCTGCTGGACAAGACGGTCAGCTCCACCTCGCTGGTCCTCAGCTCCATGCAGATCTACTTCCTCGGCCCGCTGGCCCTGGCCGTCCTCGTCTACAACATGGGCGTCCTGCCGCAGCCTTCGGACACGGCCGCGTTCACCGAGGAGCCGTGGGAGTGGTTCAAGGGGCTGCTGCTGCCCTGGCTGGTCCTGGCGACGATCTTCACGGCGAACTACTCCCGCATGTCGCGCGCCACCCTCATCGAGCAACTCCAGGAGGACCACGTCCGCACCGCGCGGGCGAAGGGCATGTCGCGGCCCACGGTGTTCTTCCGCTACGCCTGGCGCGGCTCGCTGATCCCCGTGGTGACCATCTTCGGCATCGACCTCGGCTCGCTCTTCGGCGGCGCCATGATCACCGAGGTCACGTTCTCCCTGCACGGCCTCGGCAGGCTCGCGGTCGACTCCGTCACCCAGTCCAACCTGCCCATGCTCATGGGCGTGATGCTGTTCGCCGCCCTCATGATCGTCCTGTTCAACATCATCATCGACGCCTGCTACGCGCTGATCGACCCGCGCGTGCGGCTGGCCTAGGAGCGGATCGACGTGACTCCCCCTTCCGAAGGCCCCGCGCCCGGCGCCCCCGAGGGCGCGCCGGGAGCCGCGGCGGCCGGCGCCCCGTTCCTCTCGGTGCGCGACCTGCGGGTCGGCTTCACGACGGAGGACGGCGTGGTCAAGGCGGTCGACGGCCTCTCCTTCGACCTCGAACGCGGCCGGACCCTGGGCATCGTCGGGGAGTCGGGCTCCGGCAAGTCCGTGGCCAACCAGACCATCCTGGGGCTGCACGACCCGCGGCACACCACCGTGTCCGGCGAGATCCACCTCGACGGCGAGGAGCTGACCGGCGCTCCGGAACGCAGGCTGGAGCGGCTGCGCGGCAACAAGGTCGCCATGATCTTCCAGGACCCGCTGACCGCCCTCTCGCCGTACTACACGGTCGGCCGGCAGATCGCCGAGCCGTTCCGCAAGCACCGCGGCGCCTCCCGGCGCGAGGCGCGCGAACGCGCCGTCGAGATGCTGGAGAAGGTCGGCATCCCCAGCCCCGCGCGGCGCGTGGACGACTACCCGCACCAGTTCTCCGGCGGCATGCGGCAGCGCGTCATGATCGCGATGGCGCTGATCTGCGACCCCGACCTGCTGATCGCGGACGAGCCGACGACGGCGCTCGACGTGACCGTTCAGGCCCAGATCCTCGACCTGCTGCTCGACCTCCAGCAGGAGTTCGGCTCGGCCATCATCATGATCACCCACGACCTCGGCGTGGTGGCCCAGGTGTCGGACGAGGTGCTGGTGATGTACGCCGGCCGGGCCGTGGAACGCGGCGGCGTCCAGGACGTGCTGCACCGCCCCCAGCACCCCTACACCTGGGGGCTGCTGGCCGCGATGCCGCGGCTGGGCGGCGACGTCGACCGCGAACTCGTGCCGATCACCGGAACCCCGCCCAGCCTGCTGAACCCGCCGGCCGGCTGCCCGTTCGCGCCCAGGTGCGAATTCCCCGGCGAGGTGGCGGGCCCGGCCGGCTGCGCGCACGACCGGCCCGCCCTGCCCGGCGGGCACGGCGCGGCCTGCCACCTGACCGCGGAGCAGCGGCGGACCTTCTTCGCCGAGCGGATCCAGCCCCGGCTCCGCTAGGCCGGGCAGCCAAGAAAAGGACAGCGATGACAAGCGCCACGTCGGACGGCACGCGCAACGGGACGGACCGGGCGCCCCTGATGAGCGTCGAAGGGCTCGTCAAGCACTTCCCGGTCAAGGGCGGCTTCCCCATCAAGAGGACCGTCGGCGCCGTGAAGGCGGTCGACGGCCTGGACTTCACCGTGCACGCGGGCGAGAGCTTCGGCCTGGTCGGCGAGTCCGGGTGCGGCAAGTCGACGACGGGCCGCCTGCTGGCCCGGCTGCTCGAACCCAGCGCCGGCACCATCACCTACCGGGGCCGGGACATCACGCACGCCGGCCGCCGCGCGCTCGCACCGGTCCGCTCGGAGATCCAGATGATCTTCCAGGACCCGTACGCCTCGCTGAACCCGCGGCAGACCGTCGGGACGATCATCGGCGGCCCGATGGAGATCAACGGCATCCAGCCGCCCGGCGGCCGGGAGGCGCGGGTCCGCGAACTGCTCGAAACCGTCGGCCTCAACCCCGAGCACTACAACCGCTTCCCGCACGAGTTCTCCGGCGGGCAGCGGCAGCGCATCGGCGTGGCCAGGGCGCTGGCCCTCGAACCGAAGCTGATCATCGCGGACGAGCCGGTCTCGG
This sequence comes from Streptomyces marincola, assembly GCF_020410765.1. Lineage (NCBI taxonomy): Bacteria > Bacillati > Actinomycetota > Actinomycetes > Kitasatosporales > Streptomycetaceae > Streptomyces > Streptomyces marincola. The sequence goes on from NZ_CP084541.1 coordinate 4,692,539, forward strand.
CGCTGGACGTCTCCATCCAGGCGCAGGTCGTCAACCTGCTGCGGCGCGTGCAGCGCGAGCACGGCATCGCGTTCCTCTTCATCGCCCACGACCTCGCGATCGTGCGGCACTTCTCCGAGCGCGTCGCCGTCATGTACCTCGGCAAGATCGTCGAACTGGGCGACCGGCGGGCCATCTACGAGCGGCCCAGGCACCCTTACACCCACGCGCTGCTCTCCGCGGTGCCGGAGGCCGGCGCCGAGGCCGCGGAGGAGACCGGCCCGGGCGGCGGGGACGCGGCTGCGGACGGCGGGGGCGGCACCGTGCCGAGGCCCAGGGAACGCATCCGCCTCACGGGTGACGTGCCGTCACCGACCGATCCGCCCTCCGGGTGCCGCTTCCGCACGCGCTGCTGGAAGGCCGAGGCCAAGTGCGCGTCGGAGGAACCGCCGTTGATTCGGATCGAGGGCAACGACGCCGGTCACCTGACGGCCTGTCACTTCCCCGAGTAGGGCGCGGGCGCGGCCGGTTGACCGGGCGCCGCGGCGGCACCGGCGCGGCACTCCGGCCGGCCGCCGCACCGGCCGACCGGTGAACGGCCCGCCGTTTCCCGGGGGTTCAGCGCGAGCCGGGGGGCGTGCGCCCCTTCTCTGCTTCCGTGCACCGAACCGTGAGCGGGTCGTCGCTCGCTATGATCCAGAACGCGTGCTGGAAGGACACTTCCTGGAACGTCCGGTCTCATTGGCCTGCCCTCAGCCGTGTGCGACTTCTTGGAGGTGATCCTGATGGGGCTGTCCATCTCGGCGGTGCTGCTCCTCACGGTCATTGTGGTTCTGCTGGTCAGGAAGTCGGGACTGAAGGTCCTGCACGCGATCGTGTGCGTGCTGCTCGGGTTCTACCTCGCCGGTTCCAACATGGCTCCCGCCATCGACGACTTCTCGACCGGCCTCTCGAACATGATCAGCGACATCAGCTTCTGAGCCACGGGGGTGCCGCCCGGCCGTTAAGCTCGCTGCATGAGTTCCGGCCAGGCTGGCGTGCTCCTCGTCCACGCCCACCCCGACGACGAGTCGATCTGCAACGGTGTGACCATGGCGGCCTGCGTCGCGGCGGGCATCCCGGTCACCCTCGTCACCTGCACCCTCGGCGAAGAGGGCGAGGTCATCCCGCCCTCGCTCAGACACCTCGCGGCCAAGCGGGACGACGCGCTCGGCCCCCGCCGCGCGGACGAGCTGGCCGCCGCGATGCGCGCGCTGGGCGTCACCGACCACCGCTTCCTCGGCGGCCGGGGCCGCTGGCGCGACTCCGGCATGGCCGGCCTTGAGATCAACGACCGGCCGGACGCGTTCTGCAACGCCGTCCTCGACGAGGCCGGCGAGGCGCTGGCCGACATCATCGCCGAGGTGCGCCCGCGGGTCCTCATCACCTACGACCCGACCGGGGGCTACGGGCACCCGGACCACATCATGGCCCACCGCGTCACGATGTACGCGGCGGAGCTGGCCGCCAAGCGGCACCGCGTCGCGCGCATCCTGTGGAACTGCGCGCCGCGTTCCGTGGTCGAGACCCGGATGCGGGACCTGCTCAACACGGGCGGCGGCCGGTTCCGCGCCCTCGCGGGTCCCGGCGACCTGCCCGGGGTGATCGAGGACCCGCACGTGGCGCTCACCGTGACCGGCACCCCCGAGCAGGTGGCGGCCAAGACCGCCGCGATGACGGCGCACGCCACGCAGATCCAGGTGGACCCGGACGCCGGGCTGTTCGCGCTGTCCAACAACCTCGCGCAACCCCTCTGGGAGACGGAGTACTACCGGCTCGCCGGCGGCGAGCCGGTGCCCGCCGGCGCCCAGGACATCTTCGCGGGGCTCGAAGGAAGCGCCCGGCGATGAGGGGGGCCGCTTACGTGGCGCTCGGCCTGCTCGGCGTGCTCGCCGGGCTGGCCGGGTCGGTCCTCCAGGGCGCCTGGTTCCCGTTCGGCCTGCTGCTCGCGCTCGGCGGGGCCGGCGCCCTGTTCTGGGGCGGCGCGCTCGCCACGCGCACCCGGCTGGGAGCGGGCGTCCCCGCGGGCGGATGGGCCGTCGCCGTCCTGGTGCTGACCATCAGCCGCCCCCAGGGCGACTTCATCTTCGCGGCCGGCGCGGGGAGTTATCTGTTCCTCCTGGGGGGCATGGGGCTCGCCGCGGCCTGTGCGACGATGGCGCCCGCCGACCGCCCGTTGTTCGCCGTGCCGCAGGCGCACTCACGTTCGTAGCGGTGTGTGGGCAATCCTGTGGTGGCGCGCTACCACCCCCCGGGCCCCAGTATCGTGGGGCGAGCCGTTCGGTCCCGACCCAGTCCCGGGCCGGCCGGTGTAGCCCAACCGGGGAGACCCTGCCTTGAGTCGTGAAACTGACAGTTCGCCGCCCGGTCCGCTGGGGTGGGGTGACCCCCCGCGGGGCACAGGAGACGGCGACGTCCGCCCGGGAGTTGCCCGGCCGGACGAGAAGAAGACCGAGACAACGCTGACCACCCGCGCCCGCATCAACATCCCGGGCTCGCGGCCGATCCCGCCGATCGTGGTGCGGGAGACCGTCCAGGAGCCGGGCGGGCGCCAGGCGCCGGCGGTCCGCGCGGCCTCCGCCGCGGGTGACGCGGCGCCTGGCGACGCGGCGGACGGCGGTCCCGGCAAGAAGACCAGCTCCTGGTTCGAGCCGAAGAAGCCCCCGGCCTCGGGCGGTCCCGCCCCCGCGGAGCGCGCCCCGGCCGAGCACGGCGCGGTCGAGCACGGCGCGGCCGGCGGCGCGCCGGAGGAGCACGCCGCCGCGGGGGACACGCCGGCGGACGGCATCCCCGCCTCCTGGTTCAGACCGCAGTCCGACACCCCGCCCGCCGGGACGCCGCTCGGCCTGCCGCCGCGGCCCGTCGGCCCGACCTCGGGCCCGGCCACCGGCGACATGCCGCTGACTCCGGCGCGCGGCGGAGCCCCGGGCGCCGGAGGCCGGGGCGCCGAGCCGGGGCCGCCGGCGCGGCCCGAGCACGAGGACCCGGTCGGGACCACGATGGACCTGGGCGGGCCGTTCCCGCCGCCGCCCCCCGCCGACCTCGCGGCGACCGGGCCGCTGCCCGTCGCCGACATCCCGGAGCCGCCCGCCTCGTCCGCCTCGTCCGGCGCGACCGGCGCGCAGGGCCGCCCGGGCGGCCGGCGTCCCGCGGCCGACCGGCCCGCCGCCGGGCCCGGCCCCTCGGTCCCGCCGGCCGGGCCGAGGGTGCCGCCGGCCAGGACCGAGCCCAAGGGCGGGGGCAAGGACGGCGGCGCCGCCGCGCCGCCGAAAGCGGCCCCCAAGCCCAAGAAGGGCCGCTCGAAGCTGAAGCTGATCGCGATCGCCGTGGTCGGCGCGGCCGTCGTCGCCTACGGCGCCGGCCTCTACCTGAGCCCCGAGGACGTGCCCGCGGGCACCACCGTGCTCGGCGTCGACATCGGCGGCCTCAGCTCGCAGGAGGCCGCGAGCCGGCTCGACACCGAGCTCGAAGCCGCCAACAACGAGCCGCTCTCCCTGCTGATCGGTGAGCAGGAGGTCGAGCTGAGGCCGAGCGTCGCCGGGCTCGCCGTCGACGTCGAGGCCACCGTCAGGGCGGCCTCGGGGCAGGACTACAGCCCGGTGTCCGTCTACGGCTCCCTGCTCGGCGCGGAACGGACCGAGGACGCGGTGTTCGCCGTCGACCGGGAGAAGCTGACCGTCGCGCTCGACGACCTCGCCGAGGGCCAGGGCAGCGGCCCGGTCGAGGGCGGCATCGTCTTCGAGAACGGCGAGGCGATCGGCAGGCTCGGCGAGCCGGGCACGGCCGTGGACCTCCAGACGGCCGCGGACGCGGTCGAGTCCGCGTTCCGCGAGCGCGCGGCCACCGGCCGCAACCCCGTCGTCGAACTGCCCATGAGCACGCAGGAGCCCGAGGTCGACGAGGCCGAGGTGCAGCGCGCGATGGAGGAGTTCGCGGAGCCCGCCATGTCGGGCCTGGCGACCGTGCGGGCCGGGGCGGTCGAGATCCAGTTCAGCCCGCAGGGCTCGCTGCCGCAGTTCCTGTCCATGCAGGCCGTGGACGGCCGCCTCGTGGACACCTACGACCTGGAGGTCCTCGAAGGGCTCTACGGGGCCACGTTCGACGGCATCCTGGTCACGCGCGGCGACGGCAGCCGGACGCCCGTCACCCCGGAGGACGTCGCGGGCGCCCTGCGCGAGGCGCTGCGCGAGACCGACCCGGCCCTGCGGGTCGGCACGATCGAGCTCGACCCGAGCTGACCGCGCGCGCCGGCCGGCGGGCGCCCCGCGCGGGGCGCCCGCCGCGGCCTCAGGCCGCCGGGCCCGGGGAGCGGTAGTGGTAGTGGTGGTGGTCGGCGAAGCCGAGGCCGTGGTACAGGGTGCGGGCGGCGGTGTTGTCCGCCTCCACCTGGAGGTGGGCGGCGCTCGCGCCCTCGTCGAGCGCGGCCCGCGCGAGCGCGGCCATGACGGCCCTGGCCAGGCCCTGCCGCCGGTGGGCGGCGTCCACCCGCACCGCGGCGAAGCCCGCCCACCGGCCGTCCACGACGCAGCGGCCGACCGCGGCCGGCCGGCCGCCGGGTGCGGGCGCCAGCGCGAAGAGCGTCACCGGGCCGCCGCGCAGCACCTCTTCCGCGACCCCGGGCCCCTCGGCGGCCCGCGGCCAGCCGGCCAGCCACGCGGGCGTCAACGTCCGCCCGACAGCGACCCGTTCGTCCGGCTCCCGGTCCGCGATCGGGGCCAGGGCGGCGACTTGCACGACGGCGTGGCCCGACGCGGTCCAGCCGCGTTCCTCCAGCTCGGCCGCCAGCAGCTCCTGCCCGGTGGCGAGGTGGAGGGCCGCGGGCAGGCCGCGGGCCGCGTACCAGGCCGTGATCCGCTCGGTGTCGGGCGGCGAGGCGCCGAGCGCGACCGCCGAGTTGGCCCGCCACGTCCAGCCGTCGGCGGCCCGCAGCAGCCAGTCGCCGACGCGTTCGGTCCGCGGCGCGGGCCAGGAGCGGACGCCGGCCGCCGTCAGCTCGGCGACATCGGCCGCCGGCAGCCCGCGGCGCCTGGCCGGCGTGGCCGGCACCACCTTGCCCGCGACCAGCGCCGATTCGTCCAGGCGAACGGCGCGCCCGTCGCGGCGCGTGACGTGCAGCACTCCGTCCGCCCACGCGGTGAGCACACCGACGGTGTCGGTGAACCGTCCCGCGCGGTCGCCGGGTTCGGTGAGCGAGCGGAGAGATACGCGTTCACCCACGTCAGCCGGTTGCACGCGGACGGTAAGGTGGCCGGTCAAGGAGATGTCCACGGTCTACTCAGCCCCTCTTGTTCGTCCTTCGGCTCCCACCGGCGATACTAGGGCTGAGCATTCGACGACGCCGCGCTCCCGCGCGCACCACGGCGGACCCGCCGCCCCTACAAGGAGGACTGACAGCGTGACCTACGTCATCGCGGAGCCTTGTGTCGACCTGAAGGACAAGGCATGCATCGAGGAGTGCCCCGTCGACTGCATCTACGAGGGGCAGCGCGCCCTCTACATCCACCCCGACGAGTGCGTGGACTGCGGCGCCTGTGAGCCGGTCTGCCCGGTCGAGGCCATCTTCTACGAGGACGACACCCCGGAGGAGTGGAAGGACTACTACAAGGCCAACGTGGAGTTCTTCGACGACCTCGGCTCGCCCGGTGGCGCGAGCAAGCTGGGCCTGATCGAGCGGGACCACCCGCTCATCGCGGCGCTGCCGCCGCAGAGCCACGACGAGTGACCCGCCGCCGTCGCGGCCATTCCCTTTGACGCCGGGCCCGGTCCCGTGCGGCCCCGGCCGCACGGGACCGGGCCGTTCCGGCCCGTTTCGCGGGACGCGGCCCGATACGCGAGGATCCTGAGCGTGCTTCGTACCGAGGAGCACCGAGGAAGCACCGAGGATTGGAGCCGTTCCGTGCCATCCGTGTCCGCCCGCCTGCCCGTCTTCCCCTGGGACCGGCTCGAACCGTACAAGGCCACCGCCGCCGCCCACGCGGACGGGATCGTGGACCTGTCCGTCGGCACCCCGGTGGACCCCGTTCCCGAGGTGATCAGGCAGGCGCTCGCCGCCGCCTCCGACAGCCCCGGCTACCCGACGGTGTGGGGCACGGGCGAGCTGCGCGACGCGCTCGTCGGCTGGTGCGGGCGCAGGACCGGCGCGGTCGGGCTCGGGCACGGCAACGTGCTGCCCGTGATCGGCTCCAAGGAGCTGGTCGCCGCCCTCCCGGCGCAGCTCGGGCTCGGCCCGGGGGACCGGGTCGCGTTCCCGGAACCCGCCTACCCCACCTACGAGGTGGGCGCGCGCCTCGCGGGCGCCGAGCCGGTGCCCTACCGCGAGTCGCCCACGGCGCTCGACCCGCAGGGGCTGCGGCTGCTGTGGCTCAACTCCCCGTCCAACCCGACCGGTCGCGTGCTCGGCGCCGCAGAGCTGCGGGAGATCGTGGCCTGGGCCAGGGCGCACGGTGTGCTCGTGGTCAGCGACGAGTGCTACCTGGAGCTCGGCTGGGAGGCCGAGCCGGTGTCCGTGCTGCACCCGGAGGTGTGCGGCGGCACCACCGAGGGGCTCGTCGCCGTCCACTCGCTGTCCAAGCGGTCCAACCTGGCCGGGTACCGGGCGGCGTTCCTCGCCGGCGACGCCGCGGTGCTCGGCGGCCTGCTCGCCCTGCGCAAGCACGCCGGCATGATGGTGCCCGCGCCGGTGCAGGCGGCCATGGCGGTCGCCCTCGGCGACGACACGCACGTGTCCGAGCAGCGTGAACGCTACGCGGCCCGGCGCGCGAGCCTGCGCGACGCGCTGCTCGGCCGCGGCTTCCGCATCGCGCACAGCGAGGCGTCGCTCTACCTGTGGGCGACGCGCGACGAGCCGTGCTGGGACACGGTGGCCGACCTGGCCGAGGAGGGCATCCTCGTGGCGCCCGGCGACTTCTACGGCCCGGCGGGCGAGCGGTTCGTGCGGGTGGCGTTCACCGCGACCGACGAACGGGTCGCGGCGGCGGTGCGCCGCCTCGCCGGCTGAGCCGGGCCCGCGCGCCGCGCGCGGGCACGGCCCCCCGGCGCCGGGGGGCCGTGCGCCCGCCGGCCTCAGGGCAGGGTGATCAAGTGCATCGAGGGGTCCTCCATCGAGGGCAGCATGCGCTGGAGTTCGGTCGGGGTGGGGCCGATCTGCGCCGCCTTGTGGGCCAGCGACATGCCGAGCCCCGCGGTCGTCCGCCCGGTCTCCCGCGCGGTGTCGTGCACGAGCGGGACGACCACGGGGGCGACCTCCCGCACCGTGGGGCCCGCGACCCGCTCGGCCACGCCGGTGACGTCCCCCACGGTGTGGTTCAGCGTCTCCTCGGCCCCGAGGTGCTCGGGCGCGACCAGCCCCGTCAGATCCGGCGTCTGCGGCAGCGGCGCCGCGGCGGCCTGCCCGGCCGCCCCGACGACGGGCGCGGTGCCGGCGACGAGCAGGAGGGCGGCCTTGGTGAGGCGGCGCGTGAGGGGATGGGACATGATGCTCCTTTGCCGAAAGGTGGCGATGCGGACGCCGTGCCTATCGCTTCCGGCGGGTGGGAAGTTGCGGCCCGTCCGGGTAAAGGATTCGCAATGCATCGCATAATCGGGCCCGGGAATTCCGCGGCACAGTCCGGCCGCGTATTTGACGGAACGTCACAACAATGCGGCGGGCGGGGAATTGCCGTCCGGTTCAGTCGGTGGTGCCGAACACCGACAACTGGACTTCTCGCGCGTCGCCCGCCACGGAATCCCCGCCCGTCTCACGCCAGCCGTCACCGGAACTCCGCGCTTCCCACACGTGATTGCCATGGGCGATCCGCTCGATACCGAGTTCCGCCGAGTGGGCCACCGCCCAGTGGGCCAGCTCCCAGCCGCGCCTGGTCTCCTCGCCGGCGAGGAGCGGAACGGTCAGCCGGGCGCCGTCCCCGATCGGCTGCACGCCCTCACCGAACTCCCGCACCAGCCGCCTGTGCACCTCGCGCGGCTGCCCGGCCGGCCGTTCCGCCACCGGCACGGAGCAGGTCAGGGCCGCCGCGGTGCGGCCGGTGAGCGCGCCGGCCAGCAGCGCGGCCCGTTCCTCGTGCTGGGCGTACGCGTCCGGGAACGCGCTGCGCTGCACCTCCTGCGCCGCCACCGTCAGCGGCAGCGACGCGTAGTCGGGCACCTCGACCAGCCGCTCGTAGAACGCGCCCGCCGCGTACACCGGGTCCATCACCTCGGCCTCGCTGCCCCAGCCCATCGAGGGCCGCTGCTGGAAGAGGCCCAGGGAATCCCGGTCGCCGTAGTCGATGTTGCGCAGGCTCGACTCCTGCATGGCCGTGGCGATGGCTATGGTCACCGCGCGCTCGGGCAGGCCGCGGGCCGAGCCCACCGCCCCGATCGTGGCGGCGCTCGCGGCCTGTTCGTGGCCGAGGGTGAAGGCGGTTCTGCCGTCGGGCCCCGTCACCGCGCAGTGCGGCGGCTCCTCGCGGCCCGCGCCGAACTGCCCGACCGCGTAGACCCCCGCGCCGGCCAGCAGCAGCATGCCGAGCGCGCCGCGGAGCGCGCGGCGCTTGCCCGGGGTTCCCCGGGCGGTCGTCCGTTCTGGCACGCGACGAGGGTAACCCGCTCCGACCAGGCCGCCCGCACGTCCGGGTACCGTGACCCCATGGAACGACCCGCCGCTCTCGACCTGTCGCAGGACGCCGCGACCCTCACCGCGCGACTCGTGGACATCCCGTCCGTCAGCGGCACGGAGGAACCGCTCGCCGACGCCGTCGAGGAGGCGCTCGCGGCCCTGCCCTGGCTGCGCGTCGACCGGTACGGCAACAACGTCGTGGCCAGGACGCGGGCCGGCCGTTCCGAGCGGGTGGTGCTCGCCGGGCACCTGGACACGGTGCCCGTGGCGGACAACCTGCCCTCCCGGCTCGACGCCGACGGCGTGCTGTGGGGCTGCGGCACGTGCGACATGAAGTCGGGCGTCGCCGTCCAGTTGCGGATCGCGGCGACCGTGCCGGAGCCGAACCGCGACCTGACCTTCGTCTTCTACGACAACGAGGAGGTCGAGGCCGCGCGCAACGGCCTCGGCCACCTCGCCGCCCACCGTCCCGACTGGCTCGCCGGCGACTTCGCGGTGCTGCTCGAACCGTCCGACGGGCAGGTCGAGGGCGGCTGCCAGGGCACGTTGCGGATGCGGCTGCGCATGAAGGGGGCGCGGGCCCACTCCGCGCGCGCCTGGATGGGCGAGAACGCCATCCACGCCGCGGCCCCCGTTCTTGAGCGGCTGGCCGGCTACCGGCCGCGCCGCCCGGTCATCGACGGCCTCGAATACCGCGAGGGCCTGAACGCGGTCCGCATCGAGGGCGGGGTGGCCGGGAACGTCATCCCCGACGCGTGCGTTGTCACCGTGAACTACCGCTACGCGCCCGACCGCGACCAGGACGCGGCCGTCGCCCACGTCCACGAGGTCTTCGAGGGCTGCGAGGTCGAGGAGTTCACCGTCGAGGACCACTCGCCCGGTGCCCTGCCGGGCCTCGCCCACCCGGCCGCGCGCGCCTTCGTCGCGGCGGTGGGCGGCGAGCCCAGGCCCAAGTTCGGCTGGACCGACGTCTCGCGCTTCCACGCGCTCGGCGTCCCCGCGGTCAACTACGGGCCGGGCGACCCCAACCTCGCACACAAGCGGGACGAACGCGTCGAGGCCGCGGCCGTCGTGCGCTGCGAGGAGCGGCTGCGGGCGTGGCTGACGGCCCCCACCGGGGCCTGATCCGGCGCGGCGCGCACGGCCGGGGGCGCGGGGAAGGCGTCCGCGGCGGCGCGCGGGGAGGCAACGTGGAGAGGTGGAAAGGGCGTTCGATGAGGAGTACGGCATGAACGGCAGCCGGGGAACGGGCGAGCGGGACGGCCGGCGCGAGCAGCGCCTCGGGCCCGTGGTGCGCCGCGGCGATCAGATGACGGCCGGCACGGCCGACCAGCGGCTGCTGGACACCAGGGGCCCGTCCGACTGGGTGCACGGCGACCCGTGGCGGGTGCTCCGCATCCAGTCGGAGTTCGTCGAGGGCTTCGGGGTCCTGGCCGAACTGGGACCCGCGGTCTCCGTGTTCGGCTCGGCCAGGACGCCGCCAGGCTCGCCCGAGTACGAGTTGGGGCGGCGCATCGGCGGCGGCCTCGTCGAGGCGGGGTTCGCCGTGATCACCGGCGGCGGCCCCGGCGCGATGGAGGCGGCCAACCGGGGGGCGAGCGAGGCCGGCGGCGTCTCGGTCGGCCTGGGCATCGAGCTGCCCTTCGAGCAGGGCCTGAACGAGTACGTCGGCATCGGGATCAACTTCCGGTACTTCTTCGTGCGCAAGACCATGTTCGTGAAGTACGCGCAGGGCTTCCTCGTGCTGCCCGGCGGACTCGGCACGCTGGACGAGCTGTTCGAGGCGCTGACGCTGGTCCAGACCAGGAAGGTGACGCGGTTCCCCATCGTCCTGGTGGGCACCGACTACTGGGGCGGCCTCGTCACGTGGCTGCGGGACACGGTCGTCGCGCAGGGGAAGGCGTCCCCGGTGGACGAGTCGCTCTTCCACCTCACGGACGACGTGGACGAGGCCATCGCGCTGGTCACCAAGCCCTGACCGGCGCGCCCCGCGGGCGGGCTCAGGCCAGGCCCCGGCGGGCGACCGCCGGCGGCCGGCGGCCGGCGATGGCGGCCACCATGTCGAGGACCTGCCGGGTCTCGGCGACCTCGTGCACGCGGTAGACCCGCGCGCCGAGCCACGCCGAGACCGCGGTGGCCGCAAGCGTGCCGAGCAGCCGCTCCTGGACGGGCCGGTCGAGCGTTTCCCCGACGAAGTCCTTGTTGGACAGGGAGACCAGCACGGGCCAGCCGGTGGCGGTCATCTCCTCAAGCCGCCTGGTGGCCTCAAGGGAGTGCCGGGTCGACTTCCCGAAGTCGTGCCCCGGGTCGATGAGGACCGCGTCGCGGCGCACGCCGAGGGCCACCGCGCGCTCCGCGAGCCCCACGGTGGTCCGCAGGATGTCGGCCATCACGTCCTCGTAGGCCACCCGGTGCGGGCGGGTGCGGGGGCGGGCGCCGCCGGCGTGCGTGCACACCAGGCCGGCGCCGTGCCGGGCCGCCACCTCGGCCAGCTTCGGGTCGACGCCGCCCCAGGCGTCGTTCAGCAGGTCGGCGCCCGCCGCGCACACGGCCTCCGCGACCTCGTGCCGCCACGTGTCGACGCTGATCACGACCTCGGGGTACCGGCGGCGCACCTCCGCGACGAAGCCCGCGGTGCGGCGGATCTCCTCGGCCGCGTCCACCTCGTCGCCCGGTCCCGCCTTGACGCCGCCGATGTCGATGATCGCCGCGCCCTCGGCCACCGCCCGCTCGACGCGGGCGAGCGCCGCGTCGTCGCGGAAGGTCGCCCCCCGGTCGTAGAACGAGTCGGGCGTCCGGTTCACGATGGCCATGATCAGGTGCTCGTCCGGCCCGAACTCCCGTGCCCCCAGGCGCAGCATCCGTTCAGCTCCCCGTTCTCGCCCGTTCCGCCGCGGCGGCGTACGCTTCGAACCTACCTGCCCGCCATTGTCGGTGGTCCGTGCGACGATGCGCACGGCGCCGGTGCCCGTCCCGGCACCGGGACGGGCACCGCGACGGGTGCAGGCCGCCGCGCGGCGGCCGGGCGCAGGTGACGCCGGTCAGCGAGAGGTATGGGGGTCGGTATCCGTGTTCTGGTTTCTGATGGCGGCGATGGTCGTGGTGATCGCCGCGGTCACGCTCGCGGTCCTCGGCAGCGGCGACGGCTCGGGCGGGCCGGCGGCCGGAGGGCTCGCGGACGCCGAGCCGGACCGGCTGGACGACCCGCTGCCGCTGGACCGGCCGGTGGTCCCGGCGGACGTGGTGCGGGTGCGGCTGCCGGTCGCGCCGCGCGGGTACCGCATGGCCGAGGTGGACGACGTGCTCGACCGGCTCGCGGCCGAGCTGGCCGAGCGCGACGCGCGGATCACCGAGCTGGAGACGGCCCTGGCCGGGGCGGGGGCGAGCGCCGGGGCGCCGGCCGAGGCCGCGCGGGGCGAGGGCGCGGCCCCCCGGGACGGCAAGGGCTGAGCGCGGGCCCCGGTTCCTGGCTCACTCGCCGCGGAAGCGCGGCCTCTCCTTCGCGAGGAACGCGGCCACCGCGGCCCGGTGGTCGGCGCTCGCCCCGGCGACGGACTGGAGGTGGGCCTCCACTTCGAGCGTCTCCGTCAGCGGGTGGCCCGCCGCGTACATCAGGGCCTCCTTGACCGCCGCGTAGGCGACGGTGGGGCCCTCGGCCAGCGCGCGGGCGATCTCCCGCCCGGCGTCCGGCAGTTCGTCGTCGGGCACGACGCGCTGGGCGATGCCGAGCCGTTCGGCCTCCGCGGCGTCGATCTTCCTGGGGAACAGCAGCAGGTCAGCCGCCCGCCCCGGACCGACGAAGCGCTGGAGGGTCCAGGACAGGCCGGAGTCGGTGGCGAGCCCAATTCCCGTGAAGGCGGTGCTGAATGAGGCGCCGCTGGCCACCACGCGGTAGTCGGCCGCCAGCGCGAAGCCGAATCCCGCGCCCGCCGCGACGCCGTTCACGGCGGCCACCACGGGTTTCCGCATTCCCGCGATCGCGCTGACGACAGGGTTGTAGTGCAGGGCGACCGTGCGCAACGCGTCGCCTTCTTCCGCCAAACCCGCGGCGTGTTCCTTGAGGTCCTGCCCGACGCAGAAGGCCCGTCCTCGCCCGGTCAGGAGAACCGCGCGCACCGCGGAATCCGCCGCCGCGCGCCGCAAGCCGTCGCGCAACGCTTCCTTCGCGGTCACATTCAGGGCATTCATCGCCTCGGGGCGATTCAGCGTGACAGTCGCGAGACCGTCGGTTACGTCGTAGAGCACGGTGTCGGTGTCGGCCATGCCGCACAGCATGGCGCAGTGATCCGCGCTATCGCGGGACAATCGGCGGATTGAGTGGTTTTGCGCGTGTGCGTTGCCGAAGGGATACCGCCCAATGTTGGTCATCGGCACGTTCCATGCGGGATAATGGCCGGAAGCAATGTGTTCGATGCCGGCGGCCCCCGGGTTGTCGGCTTCGACGAGCTGGTTCAGGAAGGGGAACGAGCATGGCGGCCATGAAGCCGCGGACGGGCGATGGTCCGCTTGAGGTGACCAAGGAGGGGCGGGGCATAATCATGCGCGTTCCGCTCGAAGGCGGTGGCCGACTCGTCGTCGAGCTGACTCCGGACGAAGCAGTCGCGCTCGACGAGGAGCTGAAGAAGGTGACCGGCTGAGTCGCCGCCCTCCGAGCTGACTCGTCGGCGCCGCCCCGGACCACCCGTCCGGGGCGGCGCCGTCTCGTGCCCGGGGCGCGGACGGCGGCCCGGGCTCGCCTTCAGGCCCGCGCCGCGCACAGCAGCCCGTCGCCCACCGGGAGCAGCGCGGGGACCAGGTCCTTGCTCTCCCGTACCGCGCGCAGCAACTCGCGCAGCCGGCGCACCTCGGTGGGCTGAGCCGCCGAGTCCACGGTGCGCCCGCCGGCGAAGACCCCGGCGAAGCACACCAGCCCACCGGGCCGCAGGAGCCGCAACGATTCTCCGAGGTAGTCGAGGCATTCGAGCCGGTCGCCGTCGCAGAACACCAGGTCGTAGCCGCCGTCGGTCAGCCGGGGCAGCACGTCGAGCGCGTGCCCGGGGATGACCCGCGTGCGGTTCGCGGCGTACCCGGCCATCCGGAACGCCTGCCGGGCGAACTGCTGCCGCTCCGGCTCCACATCGACGGTCGTCAGCACCCCGTCGGGCCGCATGCCGGCGAGCAGGTGGATGCCCGAGACGCCGGTGCCGGTGCCGATCTCCACCACGGCCCTGGCCGCGGAGACGGTGGCGAGCAGCCGCAACGCGTCACCGGTGCCGGGTGTGACCGGGCGCACGCCCGCCTCGCCCGCGCGGTCGCGGGCCCAGTCGAGCGCCGCCCCTTCGGCGGTCCCGGCGTCCGGGGCGCCATACGCCTCGGCGAACGCCCAGCTCGTCAGCCGGTTGCCGGTAATGGCCCTCTCCTGTCCCCGTCATTCACGCGCTTTGACTGTAGCGAGTCCGCGGGGGAACAGGACGCCGGGACCGGACGTTGGATCATCGAACGGCCGCCCCCGGCGGGCGGCCCGGCGAAAAGCCGGTCCAAGGAATGCTTATCCGGAGCTAACGGGGCAGGTGGTTATGGTAGGGACCCCACTGGACACCACCAGATCCGACAGGGGAGGTGCGGCCTCGTCCACCGGCCGGGGAGTGCTCAGGCGCTTCCTGCGGGCACCCGGCGGGCCGAATTCTGTGACAGAGAACGCTCCTGACGCCGACCGGGCGCGGGCCGCCGCAGACGCGGCCGACGGCACCACCACGACCGTCGCCACGTTCAAGGAGGGCGCGGACAGCGCGACCTGGGCGCCGCCGAGCTGGGAGGAGATCGTCAGCACCCACAGCGCGCGCGTCTACCGGCTGGCGTACCGCCTCACGGGCAACCAGCACGACGCCGAGGACCTCACGCAGGAGGTCTTCGTCCGTGTCTTCCGTTCGCTGTCCACCTACACGCCCGGCACGTTCGAGGGCTGGCTGCACCGCATCACGACCAACCTGTTCCTCGACTCGGTGCGGCGCAAGCAGCGCATCCGCTTCGACGCGCTCGGCGACGACGCGGCCGACCGGCTGCCCAGCCGCGAGCCCACCCCCCAGCAGCACTTCAACGACACGCACTTCGACGCCGACGTGCAGCAGGCCCTGGACACCCTGGCCCCCGACTTCCGGGCGGCCGTGGTGCTGTGCGACATCGAGGGCCTCAGCTACGAGGAGATCGCCACCACCCTCGGCGTGAAGCTGGGCACCGTGCGCAGCCGCATCCACCGCGGTCGCTCCCACCTGCGCAAGGCGCTGCGGCACCGCTCGCCGCGCGTGCGCTCCGAGGCCGCGGCGCGCCCCGAGGCCGTGCTCGCCGCGGTCCCGGCGGGCCGGGGCACGGTGGAAGGCGGGGCGGAGTGAGTGGTTCAGGTGAGGACGGACCTGCCGACCGCCATCTGGGCGAGAGCCTGGCGGCCCTGGTCGACGGCGAGCTGACCCACGACAGCCGGGACCGGGTGCTGGCCCATCTCGCCACCTGCGCGCACTGCAAGGCGGAGGCGGACGCGCAGCGCGAGCTGAAGAACGTGTTCGCCCGCAGCGTGCTCCCCGGCCCGTCCGACGGGCTGCTCGCCCGGCTCCAGGCCCTGCCCGCGACCGACGCCGAGCGGGAGCGCGCGGTGGCCGACGGGCCCGATGACGAACCACCGCCCGACCGGTCGGCGACGCGGCGGACGTCGGCGCTGCGCCTCGACGCGCTGCCGGGCGGCAGGCAGCGCGGCTCGGTGCTCGGGCCGCCGGCCATCGCGGGCGAGCGGGGCTTCCGGATACACGAGCCGGGGACGGCGCGGACGCACCGCGGTCACCGGCTCGCTTTCGCCGCCGCGGGCGCGGTCTCGCTCGCCGCCTTCGCCATCGGCGGCACGGTCAGCGGCGTGGGCGCGGGCGCGGCCGGCGCCGGATCCGGCGCGCCGAGCGCGGTGTCGGCGGCCAGCGGCGTCACCCCGGCGCACGCCACCCGCCCTTCGGCCGCGCGTTCGGAGGAGGAAAGGCCGCTGCCCGCGGTACTGACGGCGCAGGCCGCCGGATTCGCGCTGCTCAGCGCCCCGGCCGGGCCCATCGGGTCGAGCGGGCAGCTGTTCCCGCTGATCGGCACCGGCCTCCACCTCGCCGGCGGAGGCGTCCCCTCCGCGTCGCCCAGCCTGCTCAACGCCCTGGGGCCGCGCTGAATCCGGGGCACTGACCTGGTTCAATGCGGAGCCGGGAGCGATACGCCGCGGACACGATGGGGAACGCCGCCATGGACAAGGGCAACAGCCTTCCCGGCCACCAGGGCGCGCCGGGCGGCTCCGGCGCGGGCGGGGAAGCGGAGCCGCCGGGCCACGACCCGTACGGCACCCCGCCGTACGGCCAGCCCGGCCCGTGGGCGCCGGCGCCGCCCGTGCGACGCCCCGACCCCACGCCACCGGTCGGCACCCACCTGCCGCCCGCCGCGCCGCCGCGCTACGACCCGTGGGCCGCGCCGGGCGGGACCGGCGCGGGCGGCGCGGCCGAGGCCGGTCGGCCGGCCCCGGAGGGCGCCGCGCCGCGAGGGCCCCGGCGCCTGCTCGCGGGCGCCGGCGTGATCGCGCTGGTCGCGGGCGTCCTCGGCGGCGCCGTGGGGGCGTACCTGGAGCGCGAGGGCGCGTTCAGCGAGGTGCGGCTGCCCCAGTCGGAGGCGGCGGACGAGCCGCCCGCCGAGGGCAGCATCGCCGGGATCGCGGAGGCCGCGCTGCCCGGCGTCGTCACGCTCGGCGGCGGCACCGGCTTCGTGATCGACGACCGGGGCCACATCCTCACCAACGCCCACGTCGTGCGGCCGGCCGAGCGCGGCGGCGGGATAGAGGTCACCTTCAGCAGCGGGGACACCGCGCGCGCCGAGGTCGTCGGGCAGGACAGCGGCTACGACCTGGCGGTGGTGCGGGTCACCGGGGTGTCGGGGCTCGCCCCGCTGCCGCTGGGCAACTCCGACGCCGTGCGCGTGGGCGACCCCGTGGTCGCCATCGGCGCGCCCTTCGACCTGGCGGGCACGGTCACCTCGGGCATCATCAGCGCCACCGAGCGCCCCATCACGGCGGGCGGCGAGCAGGCGGACGGCTCCGACGTCAGCTACGTCAACGCGCTCCAGACCGACGCACCGATCAACCCGGGCAACTCGGGCGGCCCGCTCGTGGACGCCGAGGGCCGCGTCATCGGCGTCAACAGCGCCATCCGCACCGCGGACGGCGGCGGCCTCGACCCCGGGGCGGCGGGCAGCGTGGGCCTCGGCTTCGCCATCCCGGTCAACCAGGCCAAGGACGTCGCCGAGCAGCTGATCAACGAGGGGCGCGCCAGCCACCCCGTGATCGGCGTCACCCTGGACACCGGCTACCCGGGCGACGGCGCGCGGGTCGGCAGCGCGTCGGGCGGCCGGGCCGTCGAGCCGGACGGCCCCGCGGACGCCGCGGGCGTCGAGGAGGGCGACGTCATCACCGCGGTCGACGGCGAGCCCGTGCGCGGCAGCGACGAGCTGATCGTGAAGATCCGCAGCCACCGGCCGGGGGACGAGCTGGAGCTGACCGTCGAGCGCGGCGGGGACGAGATCTCGCTGACGGTCACCCTGGGGGAGCGCTTCGGTGACTGAACGACGGCTCTTGACGCGGCCGTGGTCCGTCGTTCACCGCATCGTGGGCTACGCCGTCTCCCCTCCGCGGCCGTTGCCGGGTACCGTGGCCATCTACCGTTCGCGTCAGGGAGCTGTCAGGTGTTCTTCGATATAGGCTCACTGGAGTTCATCACGCTGATCATCCTGGCCATCCTGGTCTTCGGGCCGGAGAAGTTGCCCAAGATGATCCAGGACACGGCCCGGTTCATCCGCAAGGTCCGTGACTTCTCCGACAGCGCGAAGCAGGACATCCGGGAGGAGCTGGGCCCGGAGTTCAAGGACTTCGAGTTCGAGGACCTGAACCCGCGCAGGTTCGCCAAGAAGCACCTGCTGGACAACGACGACCTCGGCCTGAAGGAACTGACCAGCAGCCTCGACATGCGCAAGGAGCTGACCGAGGTCACCGACGCGGTCAACGGCAGGACCCCGAGGACGAGCCTGACGAAGACCCCGCCGGCCGCCGCGGCCTCCGGGGCCGGCGCGGCCGGTACCGTGTCGCTGGGCAAGAAGGGCGAGGCCGCGCCCGCCGCGGCCCCCAAGGACCCGCCGCCGTTCGACGCCGACGCCACCTGAGTGGATACGCCGCCCTTCGGGGCATATGACGCCCCGTGACCTCCCGGCCTGCCCTCCGCCCCGGATCCGTATGGCTATCCTCCCTATGTCCGGGGTGACCCCAGGACGAGGGCAACGAGGAGGCGTCGCGTTACATGGAGACGACGAGTCGGGCTGAGCCGCAGGACTCGACAGACGGTCCAGGCGCGTCCGGGGGCAAGCCCGTGCCGCAGGGGGTGCCGGGCGCGCGCCGGGCGGTGGAAGGCTACCTGATGGCGGGCTTCCCCTGGTACGGACTGGACGAGGCGTTCACGGGCCCCCGCTGGCTGATGCAGGTCGGGGTCTCCGCCGACGGCGCCGTGGAGCACGGCTCCGTCGGGCACGGCGACGAGCCGTCCCTGCGGGGCGAACTGGAGGACGACGAGCAGCGGTTCGCGGTCGTCGTGACCGTCGCGAGCCGCCCCGTGCGGCGCAGCCCGGACGGCACCGGGCTGCTTGAGGCCACCTCGGTGTCCTCGGCCGCCTGGCTGGCCGGCTCGGGACTGCTCTCGTGCACGTGGCCCGCCCAGATGGAACGCGCGCTGCGCCAGGACTGGCTCGACCAGCAGACCGCCATCGCGTGGGAGCTGGCCGACGACATGAACGGCGGCACCTGGACGGTGCTCTCGCTGCCCGTGGACGGCGTGCCCACCGACTTCCACTACCGGGAGTCCGAGTACGGGTGGGTGCTCGCCGGCGCGGCGCAGCACGACGTGCACATCGGCGCCTACGGGCGCGGCATGAGCGCGTACGGCCTCGGGTTCGCCGTGGTCAAGGACATCGAGAGCTACGCGGAGTAGCCCGCGGGCCCGCTCCGCGCGGGCCGGGCGGGCCGCCCGGCCCCCCGACGCGGCCGGGGCCGCGGGGAGCCGGGCGGGCGTCAGAACTTGTTGCGCGGCGTGATGCCGAGCGACAGGCCGGCGAGCCCGCGCTGGCGCGTGCCGAGCGCGGCGGCGACCTGGCGCAGCGCCGTTCCGGCGGGGGAGTCCGGGTCGGACAGCACGACGGGCTTGCCGTCGTCGCCGCCCTCGCGCAGCCGCACGTCGATCGGGATGCTGCCGAGCACGGGCACCTCGGCGCCGGTCGTCCTGGTCAGCCCCTCGGCCACGCGCCGGCCGCCGCCCGTGCCGAACACGTCGACCATCTCGCCGCAGTGCGGGCAGGGGAGGCCCGCCATGTTCTCCACGACGCCGACGATCTTCTGGTGGGTCTGCACCGCGATCGACCCGGCCCGTTCCGCGACCTCGGCCGCCGCCTGCTGCGGAGTGGTCACGACCAGGATCTCCGCGCCGGGCACCAGCTGCGCGACGGAGATCGCGATGTCGCCCGTGCCCGGCGGCAGGTCGAGCAGCAGCACGTCGAGGTCGCCCCAGTAGACGTCGGCGAGGAACTGCTGGAGCGCGCGGTGCAGCATCGGGCCGCGCCACACCACGGGCGCGTTGCCCGGGGTGAACATCCCGATGGAGATCACCTTCACGCCGTGCGCCGTCGGCGGCATGATCATGTTCTCGACCTGGGTGGGCCTGGCGTCGGTGCCGAGCATGCGGGGCACCGAGTGGCCGTAGATGTCGGCGTCCACGACGCCGACCTTCAGGCCGTCCGCGGCCAGCGCCGCGGCCAGGTTGACCGTGACGGACGACTTGCCGACGCCGCCCTTGCCCGAGGCCACCGCGTAGACGCGGGTCAGCGAGCCGGGCTGGGCGAACGGGACCTCCCGTTCGGCCTGCCCGCCCCGCAGCGTGGTGGCCAGGTCCTTGCGCTGCTCGTCGCTCATGACGTCGAGGTCGACCCTGACCCCGGAGACGCCGGGCACCGAGCGGACCGCCGCGGTCACGTCGGACGTGATCGAGTCCCGCATCGGGCAGCCGGCGATCGTCAGATACACCCCGACGGTCACCGTGCCGTCGGCGGCGACATCCACCGACTTGACCATGCCCAGGTCGGTGATGGGCCGGTGGATCTCCGGGTCGTTCACCCGCTTCAGCGCGGCCCGCACCGCTTCTTCCGTGGGCAGCGTGCCGGTCGCACCCGGGGCCGGGGGGGTATCGGTAGCCATGCCCCCGATGGTACGGCGCCCGGGCCGCGAGGGAGGACTCGACCTTCGGCCCGCGGGGCGCGGGCCGGTACGCTGCCGCCCGTGATCCCAACTGCCCCCACACAGCGGCTCAGGTGGCGCAGGACCATGGCAGGCGCGGCGTGCGCCGCGGTGCTCGCCGTGGCGACGGCGGCCTGCGGCGGTGCGGAGGAGCCCGAGGTCGAGACGAACGGTCTCGACGAGCTGGCCCCCGCGGAGATAGAGGAGCGCGCCAGGCAGGCGGCGGCCGAGGCGCCCACCGTGCGCCTGTCGGGCACGGTCCTGGTCGGCGACAGCTCCTTCCGGCTCGACGTGCGGCTGGGCGACGAGGGCGCCGTGGGCGAGGTGTCGGTCGAGGGCGTCACGTTCGAGGTGCTGCGCGTCGGCGAGGACCTGTACATCAAGGCGGACGCGGCGTTCTGGGAGAGCGAGGCGATCCCCGAGGAGCTGGAGTCCGACCCGGCCGAGAAGCTGGACGGCAAGTACGTGCGGGTGGCGCCCGACGACCCCGCGTACGCGGAGGTGAGCGGGTTCACCGACAAGGACACGCTCCTCGACGGGCTGCTCACGCTGGACGGCGAGCGCGCGACCGGCGAGGAGCGCGGCGAGATCGACGGCATGGAGACGCTGCGCGTCGAGGGGAACGCCGGGGCGGGCGGCGCCCTTGAGGTCGCCCTGTTCGGAACGCCGTACCCGCTGTGGATCGAGCGCGGCGGCGACGCGGGCGAGCTGTCGATGGACGACTGGGGCGAGGAGTTCTCGCTGAACCCGCCGCCCGAGGACGAGGTCGTGGACTACGGGGACGCCATGATCACCGAGGCGGCTGAGTAGCGCCGCGGCCCCGCCGGCCGCCCGCACGGCGGGCCGGCAGGCCCGTGGGCACCCGCACGCGGGTGGCCGCGGGGGTCGGCAGCGGCCGGGCCGCACCGGACTCGGCGGGCATGGCGCCGGGCCGCCTGGACGGCTCCCCGGCCGGCTCAAGGCGCAGCACCCGGCAGGTCGCGGCCCACCTCTCCGCGAGCCCCTCGGCGTCCGGGGCGTTCAGCCGCTTGGCCGCGAGTTCGGCGACCGCCGAGGCCCAGACCTCGCCGCGCGGGGCCGGCTCGGTGACGAGCGCGGGCCACTCCACGAGCAGCCCGCCCTTGTCCTTGCTGCGGCAGCCGACCGCGGCGGGCGCGCCGTCCTCAAGGCCGAGGTCGTCGAGCGGCTGCTCGCCCGGGCCGCCGACCAGGCACACCGCGCCGTCGTGCCAGACGTGCCACAGGGCGCGCCGCGGCCCCCGCGGGCCCCGGACCCACACCAGCGCGGACTTCTTCGCGGCCTCCTCGATCAGGGCGCGGCCGAACGCGGGCGTGGTCGTCATGGGCGGAGCGTAGCCCGCCGCGGTGTCAGGCGGACAGCCCGAGGGCGGCCATCCGCTTGGTGTGCGCCTCGGTGATGCGGGAGAACATCCGGCCGATCTCCGCGAGGTCGAAGCCGTCGGCCACGCCCCCCACGAGCATCGTCGACAGGGCGTCCCGGTCGGCCACCACGCGCTGCGCCTGGGACAGCGCCTCACCCATCAGCCTGCGGGCCCACAGGGCGAGCCGGCCGCCGACGCGCGGATCGGCCTCGATGGCGGCGCGCACCTTCTCCACCGCGAACGACGCGTGGCCGGTGTCGTCGAGCACCGCGAGCACCAGCGCGCGGGTGTCGGAGTCGAGCCTGACCGCGACCTCGCGGTAGAAGTCGGCGGCGATGGCGTCGCCCACGTACGCCTTGACCAGCCCTTCGAGCCAGTCGGACGGCGCGGTCAGGCGGTGGAACTCCTCAAGGGCGGACGCGAACGGCTCCATCGCCGCCGCCGGGTCCTCGTCGATCTCCCGCAGCCGGCCCGTCAGCCGTTCGAAGTGCTGGAACTCGGCCGCCGCCATCCGGGCCAGCGCGGCCTTGTCGGCGAGGGCGGGCGCCAGCTTCGCGTCGTCGGCGAGACGTTCGAACGCGGCCAGCTCGCCGTAGGCGAGAGCGCCGAGCAGGTCGACGACGGCCGCCCGGTAGCGGGGGTCGGCGGAGGACTCGGCCCAGTCCGCCGCGGCGACGCCGGTGAGCTCGCGGGACCGCTCCTCGGCGGTCGCGTCGGGACTCGGGGTCTTCGGCGTCTCCATCAGGTCTCCCAGGTCTCCTCCGCAGGCGGATCGGCGTCGCGCCCGGCAACGGTCACGCCAGTGCACAATAGTCCCTGGCAGCGGGTCGTCGGGCCCGGCCGTCGGCCCGGGTGACAGGGCCTGACACATGTGCGCCGTTCCGGGGTACAGTGGTATAGCGGCTCACTCGTATGTCTCACTGGTACGCGGTGAGCCCATCCCCATGCCGGAGACCTGGGCCCGGAAAGCGCGGATCGCCCAGGGAACCCCAGGATGCCCGGTCGGTGGCCCGATCGGCTCCGACCTGACCAGCCCTCCGCGCGGTGCGGTGCGGGTGCCCCCGGGCCTGTCCGGGAAACCCCGCTCCATCCGTGGCATGAGGGGCCCCGCTCGCGCGGTGCGTGCGCTTGAGCGAGACGACCGGGTCCCGTGCCGGACGACCGGCCCCCCTCGGGGGCCGCCGCTCGACGGCACGGTGCAATCGACCCGCCTCGCCGCCGGGTACCGCGTCACACAGAAGAGGCAACGACCCTGTCCGCTACCAGCACCACTTTCCGAGATCTCGGAATCCTGGCCGAGACAGCCGAGGCCCTGGAGGCCGTCGGCATCGTCACCCCCTTCCCCATCCAGGAAATGACCCTCCCCGTCGCACTCGCGGGCACCGACGTCATCGGGCAGGCGAAGACGGGCACCGGCAAGACCCTCGGCTTCGGGCTGCCCCTGCTCGAAGCCGTGACCGTCCCGGCCGACGTCGAGTCGGGACGCGCCACCCCGAGCCGGCTCAGTGACGGGCCGCAGGCCCTCGTCGTCGTCCCCACCCGCGAGCTGTGCCAGCAGGTGACCAACGACCTGCTCACCGCCGGCAAGGTCCGCAACGTGCGGGTCCTGTCGATCTACGGCGGCCGGGCGTACGAGCCGCAGGTCGAGGCGCTCGCCAAGGGCGTCGACGTGGTCGTCGGCACCCCGGGCCGCCTGCTCGACCTCGCGGCCCAGCGCAAGCTGAACCTCTCCGAGGTGCGCTGCCTCGTCCTCGACGAGGCGGACGAGATGCTCGACCTCGGTTTCCTGCCCGACGTGGAGCGGATCATCGAGCTGCTGCCGCCCAAGCGGCAGACGATGCTGTTCTCCGCCACCATGCCGGGGCAGGTCATCGGCCTCGCCCGGCGCTACATGAGCCAGCCCACCCACATCCGCGCCTCCGAGCCCGACGACCACGGCGCGACTGTGGCGAACATCACGCAGCACGTCTTCCGCGCGCACTCGCTGGACAAGCCCGAGATGGTCGCGCGCATCCTCCAGGCCGAGGGCCGGGGGCTCGCGATGGTGTTCTGCCGCACGAAGCGGACCGCGGCCGACGTCGCCGAGCAGCTCGGCAGGCGGGGCTTCGCCGCCGCCGCCGTGCACGGCGACCTGGGCCAGGGCGCGCGCGAGCAGGCCCTGCGGGCGTTCCGCAACGGCAAGGTCGACGTGCTGGTCTGCACCGACGTCGCGGCCCGCGGCATCGACGTCGACGGCGTCACCCACGTGATCAACTACCAGACGCCCGAGGACGAGAAGACCTACCTGCACCGCGTCGGCCGCACCGGCAGGGCGGGCGCGACCGGCACCGCCGTGACGCTCGTGGACTGGGACGACATCCCGCGCTGGCAGCTGATCAACAAGGCGCTCGACCTGGCGTTCCCCGATCCGCCCGAGACCTACTCGACCTCCCCGCACCTGTTCCAGGCGCTCGGCATCCCCGAGGGCACCAAGGGCACGCTGCCGCGTGCCGAACGCACCAGGGCCGGGCTCGACGCCGAGGAGATGGAAGACCTCGGCGGCCCCGGTGCCAAGCGCCGCGGGCGTGAGCCCCGCGGGCGCGAGGCCCGCCAGGCCCCGGCCCGCACGCCCAGGCAGCGCCGCCGCACGCGCGGCGGGGTCGCGCTCGCCGTGCCCGGCGAGGGCGGGGCGGGCGGCGGCACGCCGGCCGCCGAGGCGGCGGCCGGCGCCGAGTCCGGCGAGTCCGGCGAGTCCGCGGCAGCGCCGCGCACCCCGCGCCGCAGGCGCCGCCGCACGCGCGGCGGGCAGCCGGGCGCCGCGGAACGCCCCGCCGCGGAGTCCTGAGGCTGCGGTCGGCCGGGCGAGCCGTCAGCCGGCGGTGCCGCGCAGCACCGGCTCGCCGTCCCGGGTCAGGCGCCAGCCGCCGCCCGCGGCGGCGAACGCCGCCGGGTCGATCCGGCCGTGCGCGCGCACCCAGGAGGCCAGCGTGTCGCGGAACGGCTCCTGCCCGGACCACAGGCGTTCTGCGCCGGCGATGTGCGGATAGTTCCCGCCGCCGCCGGCGCGGTGCGCGGTGACCGCGAGCACGAACGCGTCGTCGTCCGCCACCGGCCGCCCGGCGTGCGCGAGCGCGGTGACGCGGGTGCCCGCGGGGCGCGCGATGTCGATGTCGTAGCGGACGCCCCCGACCACGTCGTAGTCGTAGTCGGGGACGCCGTCCGCGTTCGTCAGGGCCGCCGGGTCCGCCACCGGCGCGCCCGGCGGGGTCCGCGCGAAGTAGCGCGCCGCGTGCTCCAGGTAATCCCGCAGCCGCGCGCCCGAGATCAGCCGGGCCTCAAGCGTGCTCCCGTACGGGTCGAGTCCGGCGAGCGCGCCCAGGGTGACCCGGCCGGCCGGGATCGCGGCGGTCCGCGGCGGCAACGCCACCTGCGCGAGCACGGGAACGCCCGCGGCGCGCGTCCCGGAAAGGGCGGCGCGCACGGTCTCCGCCCGCACGTGGCCGATGAAGCGCACGAGCGGCGTGTCGCGCCAGGGCGCCTCGGCCGCCGTCATGGCCCGCGCGGCGCCGCCGATCCGCTGCCCGGTGTGCGCCACGGCCCGCGCGTGGCCGGGGGCGGCCAGGGCGGTGACGCGCGGGTCCTCCGGCACGCCCGCGCTGGAGAGCACCCGCGCGGTGACCGTGTCCGTGCGCCACCCGCCGTTCTCGCGCACGAGCGCGAAGTCGAACACGGACAGCCGCTTGCCCCAGTACAGGGGTTCTGAGAGCGCCACGTCCCGGCCGGTCACGGCGTTGCGGACCCGCCGTTCCCCGACCTCCTCGTGCGCGTGGCCCACCAGGACGGCGTCGATGCCGGGCACGCGGCGCGCGAGCCGGACGGCCGCGTGCTCCGCGTGGGGCACCCGGTCGCCGTACGAGGACGGGCCGCCGGCGCCCGAGTGGGCCGCGACGATCACCACGTCGGCGCCCAGGGCGCGCAGCCGCGGCACGTGGCGCGCGGCCTCTTCCGGCAGGCCGGAGAAGGCCAGCCGGCCCTCGACGGCCGACCGGGCCCACAGGGCGGTGCCCGGGTTGGTCAGGCCGAGCACGGCCACGTGGACGTCGGGACCCGAGGGCGTGCGCAGCCGGGTCCGCCAGTGGGGCGGGAACGCCGGCCGCCCCGTGCGCGCGTCCAGCGCGTTGGCGGCGAGCAGCGGAAAGTCGCACTGGCGCTCGAACGCGCGCAGCAGGGGGATGCCGTAGTCGAAGTCGTGGTTGCCGAGGGCCGCCGCGTCGTAGCCGACGGCGTTCATCGCCAGGGCCATCGGGTGCGGGGCGGCGCCCTCGCGGGTGATCGGCTCGACCCTGGCGTGGTAGTCGGCGAGCGCGGTGCCCTGGAGGGTGTCGCCCGCGTCGATCAGGAGGGTGCGCGCGCGGCCCCGGTCGGCGCGGACCTCGTCGACGAGCGTGGACAGCCTGGCGAGGCCGATGTCGCCGGAACCCGGGCCCGCGTACGGCGCGCCCGCGACGTAGTCCCAGTCGAGGGCGTGGCCGTGCAGGTCGGCCGTGCCGAGCACGGTGAACGTGAACCGGTCGCGCCGCGGCGTGGGGGCCGCGCGCGGGACGCGGGCCGCGCCGGTGGTCGTCCTCGGGGCGAGCGGCATGCGTGGCTCCTGGTGGTTCGGCCGGCGGTGGGTGACGCGCGGGGGATTGTGCCCCGGGGCGCCCGTTCCGCGACACCCGGGCCCGTTGAGCGACACCCGGGCCCGCGCCCGAGCCCGCGCGAGTCGGTTCCCGGGCCCGCGGCGGCGCGGCCGGCCGGGTTACCTTCGATGGTGTGAGCAGACCGCCGTTCTGTGTGCCGCCCGCCGGGGTCGGGGCCCACCGCCTCGCCACCCGGCGCGGCACGTTCGCCGTCCTGGACGCCGCACCGGCCTGCGAGCCGGTCGGGACGGTCCTCCTCGTGCCCGGCTACACCGGCAGCAAGGAGGACTTCATCGCGCTCCTCGAACCGCTGGCCGCCGCCGGCTACCGCGCGGTCGCCGTGGACGGGCGGGGGCAGTACGAGACGACCGGCCTGCCGGGCCGGACCGCCTACGGGCTCGGTGCCCTCGCGGAGGACGTGCTGGCGCAGGCGGACGCGCTGGGCGCGGGCCCGGTCCATTTGGTGGGGCACTCGCTCGGCGGCCTGATCTCGCGCGGCGCGGTGCTGCGCGCGATGGCCGCGGGGCTGCCGTCGCCGTTCGCGTCGCTCACGCTGATCGCCTCGGGGCCGGGGCGCGTCGCCCGCTCGCAGCGGTGGCGGGCCCGCGCGCTGCGCGTCGGGCTGCCCCTGCTCGGCGCGGCCCGGGTGTGGCGCGCGGTGCACCGGCGGGTGGAGCCGGGGGAGGTGGGCGCGTTCCTGCACCGCCGCTGGCTGGCCAACGCGCCCGACCAGCTGCTGGTGACCGGGCGCACCCTGCGGTACGAGCCGGACCGGGTGGCGCGGCTGGCCGCGGCCGGGCTGCCCGTGCACGTGCTGTCGGGGGAGCGGGACGGCGCGTGGCCGGTGCCGCTGCTCGACGGCATGGCGGCCCGGCTGAACGCGCGGCGCACGGTCGTCACCGGCGCCGGGCACTCGCCGAACGCCGAGCGGCCCGAGGCCACGGCCGCGGCGCTCGTGGCGTTCTGGCAGGACACGGCGGCCCGGCCGGGGGGCGGGAGCGGGACAGCGGCCGCCGAGGCGGCCGGCGCCGGCGGGGGCGTCAGCCGGCGGCCGTCAGCGGACGGGCACCCTTCGCCCGCCGCGTGATCTCCGCGTAGGTCTCGGGGGACGTCGTGTGCTCGCCGAGGCGGCACCACTTGCGCGTGCCGTGGTAGTCGCTCGACCCGGTGGTGAGCAGCCCGAGGTCGGCCGCCATGCCCCGCAGCCGGTCCCGCGTCGCGGCGTCGTGGTCGATGTGGTCCACCTCGACGCCGTCGAGCCCCGCCCCGGCGAGCAGGGCGATGGCCGAGTCGGGCACGACCCGCCCGCGGCGCGCCGCCAGGGGGTGGGCGAACACGGCGACGCCGCCCGCGTCGTGGATGAGGCGGATGGCCGTGACGGCGTCGAGCTCGTGCTTGTCGACGTGCGCGCGCCCGCCGTCACCGATCCACTCCTGCGTGAACGCGGCGGACACGTCGTCGATGACGCCGACCTCGATCATGGCGGTGGCGATGTGCGGACGCCCCACCGCGCCCTGGGCCAGCTCGCGCACGCGCTCCCAGCGCACCGGTACGCCGAGTTCGTTCAGCCGGGCCACGATGGCCCGCGCCCTGTGCGTCCGGTCGTCGCGCAGCAGCTCGCGCTCCCGGGCCAGTTCGGGCTCGGCCGGGTCGAACAGGTACGCCAGCATGTGCAGGCTCACCCCGTCGAGGCGGCAGGAGATCTCCGCGCCGGTCACCAACGTCAGCCCGGGCGGCAGGGCCGCGGCGGCCTCCGCGTGGCCCGCGACCGTGTCGTGGTCGGTGAGCGCGACGACGTCGAGGCCCGCGGCGCGCGCCGCCGCCACCAGCTCGGCGGGGGAGTCGGTGCCGTCGGACGCCGTGGAGTGGGTGTGCAGGTCGATGAGCACACCGCCACCATAGCGGCGGCGCGGGACCCTCCCGCCCGCCGGTGCCCGCCAGGGCCCGCGGCCCGCCCCTCCGGCGGCCGGGTCAGGACAGCAGCCGCGGCGAGAGGGCGCCGCAGGGCACGAGGTCCACCTCGGAGCCGGCGTCGCGCAGGTCGGCGAGCACCAGTTCGTCGTAGAGCAGCAGGCCCGACTCCCGGGGCCAGGTGACGGCCCACAGCCACAGGCCCATGGCCTCGCCGGCGAACACGGCACGGTCCTCGGGCGTGCCGTCGAGCAGCCACAGCGGCGTCGCGCGGCCGGCCGCGAGCACCTTGGCCCGCGGCGGCTCGGTGACGTTCAGCCCGGCCCCGGGGTCGGGCCCCGGCAGGCCGGCGTACCGGGCGCCGAGGCCGACGCCGAGCTCCTCGGCGATCAGCAGCAGTTCGCCCGGGCCGCCCAGCGGTCCCGGGCCCGAGCAGGCGACGGCGGTGGCCCGCCCGCCGTCGCGGTCGTCACCCGCGTACGCGACGCCCGTGAACAGCCAGCCCACCGGCAGCGGCCACGGCATCCACACCGGCACGCGGCTGCGGCCCACGGCCACGGTGAGCGCGTTCACGCTGGGCGGTATGACGGGTTGCAGGGGATGCACCGGGCCGTGCGCGCCGCACTGCCAGGAGTCGGCGAAAAGGCCGGGTGCCCGCACCCGCCCGCCGCACTTCGGGCAACTGGGTTCGCCCCTCATGGGGTACAACCGTCCCTCCGCGCGGCCCGTCCGTCAAGCCGTGTCACGGGCCGAGGGGCACCGCCGCACGGGTCGGATCGCACAGGTCCGTGCCGTGGTGCAGCCACCGTTCCTCCAGGGCAGCGGCGCCGTGGACGCGTTTCCACGCCGCCTCGTTCGGGGTCATCGGCAGGAGAGGGAAGAAGCGCACCGGGTCGCACGGCGCGGGCAGCGCGAGGTCGGGCACCTCGGCGCCGGGCTCGCCGGTCAGGACGCAGGTGAACGGCGCGCCGGGCCACAGCGGCTCGCCCAGGTCCAGCGACCCGCCGGCCGCCACGACCAGGCCCTCCACCTGCGGGGACGCGGCGAACACCGCCAGGGCCCGGTGCACGCCGTCCGTCGCCGCGCGCCCCGCGCGCAGGGTGAGCAGCAGCTCGGCGCGCGGCCCGCGCAGCGGATCGGCGAGCGCCGCGCCCGGGTCCGTCATCGGCTCGTCCGACATGCCGGAGGTGACGTACCTGACCAGGCCGCGCCGCGGGTCGGGAACGCGCAGCACCTCGATGCGCCGGGCCCCGAGGAACGTCACCGCCGCGCGCGCGTCCGGCTCGCCGAGCACCTCGCGCAGCCGTTCCGCCACGCGCTCGCCCACGCCGCCGGCCATCAGGCGCGCTCCGCCCGGATCACGAGCGCGAGCCCGAGCAGGATGACCGCGAGCGCCGGGTAGGCGGCGGCCGGCGGGAACTGCCCGAGCCACAGGGCCGCGAGCAGCGCGGCGCCCGGCGTTTCGAGGAGCAGCGAGATGGAGGTGACGGACGGGCCGAGGCCGCGGACCACGCGGTTGAGCAGCGAGTGGCCGAGGAGCTGGGCGGCGACGGTCAGCGCGAGCAGCTTGAGCCAGGTCTCGCCCGAGTACCCGCCGAGCGAGGCGCCGGCGACCAGGCAGGCGATCAGCAGCAGCACGGCCGTGGTGGTGTAGCAGACGAACGTGTACGCCGTCGTGCTCGCGGTGCGCCGCACCTCGGCGCCGATCAGCACGTACACCGCGGCGGCGGCGCCGCCCGCGAGCGCGAGCGCGTCCCCGGTCAGGGCCCGGGCCGAGACCGTCAGGTCGACGCCGGTCAGGACCACGGCGCCGGCCACGGCGACGGCGGAGCCGACCCACACGGCGCGCGGCGGGCGGTGGCCGGTCAGGCGCAGCAGCAGGGTGGTCCAGATGGGCGTCGTGGTGACCAGGGCGACCGAGGAGGCCACGGAGGTCAGCTGGAGGCTGGGCAGCCACAGGCCGAAGTGCGCGGCGAGCGCGGCGCCGGCGGCGGCGGACAGCAGCAGCGTGCGCCGGTCGAGCCGGGCCAGTTCGGTGCGCGGCCGCGTCCTCAGCAGCACGAGGGGGGCGAGCCCGGCGGCGGCCATGGCGTTGCGCCAGAAGGCGATGGCGAGGGCGGGCGCGGCGGTGGCCGCGATCAGCGGTCCCGACAGCGAGACGCCCGCGACGGCCACGCCGAGCAGCATGATGTCGGTGCGCCGGTGGGCCGGCTCGGGAACGGAAAGCGGGGCGCGGGTCCCGGCGGTGCGCTGACCGCCGGTGCGCCGACTGCCGGTGACGGGCACCACCGCCGCCTCCTCCCCATGCTCGGCCGCGGTTTCGTTGCGCGCCGCCGCGGCGGCGCACCCAGCCTATCCGGGCCGGGCGGTGGACGGCAGCGCGAGCGGGCGGCGGCCGGTATGCGCCGGCCGCCGCCCGCCCGTCTGCCCGGTGCGCTGTCCGCGCGGCCTACAGTGCCCCGAAGCCCACCCGGCGCTGGGTCGGCTGGCCGATCTCGACGTAGGCCACCCGGTCGGCGGGGACCAGGACCTTGCGGCCACGCTCGTCGACCAGGCTGAGCAGCTGGGTGGTGCCGGACAGCGCCGCGTTGACCGCGCTCTCGACCTCTTCGGCGGACTGCCCGCTTTCGAGAACGATCTCTCGCGGTGTGTGCTGTACGCCGATCTTGATTTCCACGGCCTGTCCCTCCGCTGATCCTTCGTGCGCGCCGGTCCGCGCCGTACTGAGCACAGGTTAGCCGCGCCGCCGCCCGGCCCCGCTCCGGGCGTCCACGCCCAGAGCGAACAGCCGGCGCGCGCCGCCGCCCGGCCGGCGGGGCGTCCGGGCGTCCGGTGCTGCCGGGCGGGCCGGATCAGTGCTGCTGGGCGGGCTGGATGGGGAAGCCCGCGATGCCGCGCCAGGCGAGCCCCGCGGTCAGGGTGCGGGCGACGTCCCCCGGGATCTGCTGCCCCGAGCTGAGCCAGTGCCGCGCGGTGATCTGCGCCATGCCGCACAGGCTGACGGCCAGCAGCATCGCCTGGTCCTCCGGCAGGTCCGCGTCCTCGGCGATGAGCGGCGAGACCAGCTTCGCGCAGTCGAGCGCGACCTGGTCGACGCGCTCGCGCACCGAGGGCTCGTTCGTCAGGTCCGATTCGAACACGAGCCGGAACGCGCCGCCCTCGTGCTCCACGTAGGAGAAGTAGGCGTCCATGGTGGCGGCGATGCGCTGCTTGTTGTCGCTGGTGGCGGCGAGCGCCTGGCGCACCGCGCGCACCAGGGACTCGCAGTGCTGGTCGAGCAGCGCGAGGTACAGCTCCAGCTTTCCGGGGAAGTGCTGGTAGAGCACCGGCTTGCTGACGCCGGCGCGGTCCGCGATGTCGTCCATGGCCGCCGCGTGGTAGCCCTGCGCGACGAACACCTCCTGGGCCGCGCCCAGGAGCTGATTGCGCCGGGCCCGTCGCGGCAGGCGTGTGCCCCGCGGACGCGCCTCGGTCTGCTCAGTGGCGCTCACGGCCGCCTCCCGGTGTTGATCCCTGCGCTGTGCGCGTCCTGGCCGCGCGTCGTTTCCGCCATCGTACGTTCGTACCGTCGCGGAGCGTGCATCGTGAGCCCACGGTTCCCCTCCGCGAACGGCGTCACCGGTACTCGTCCTCGTCCGGCTCGACGCTCCTGGCCTGCTCCGCGGCGTCCGCCGGGTCGGCCCCGTCCGGGAGGCCGCCGTCCGGTGGCACGTCACGCGGAGCCACCAGTGACCTGCGCTGCTCCGCGGCGTCGGCCTCGGGCGCCTCGGCGTCGAGGCCGGCCGCGAGGAGTTCCCGCTCCCGTTCCTCGTCGAGGAATTCGTCGAACGTCTCCGGGTCCGTCGGGTCCTGGGTCACGCGCCGCCTCCTCGTGGGCCGTTCCGTTCCGCGTCCGTCTCCCGCCGTCCAGCCGACCGCCACCGCGTCGTGGCCGGGCAGCCGGCGGGGTCACTCCAGCGTAGGCCCTGTCGTCCGGATCCTCGCGTGGGCCGCGCTGCCGGTCCCGGGGGCCGGGAGCCGGGGGATCGGCCGTGGCCGCACGCGTCCGGACGGGGCGCCGGCCCGGCGGGGCGAACCCGCGAAACACACGCCGGCCCGGAGGGGCGCGTGCCCCGGGGCGTGCCCGGCTCGTAGCATGGCGCCCATGCCAACCACCGAGGAGCTGCGCGCGCAGGCGGCACTCGCCGCGACGGAGGGCTGGCCCGGAGTCCGGGACGGCGAAACCCTGCGGACGGTGTCCCTGCCCGGCATGACGCTCGCGGTGCGCCGCCGCGCCGCGACGAGGGACGGTCTGGAGCCGGCTCTCCTGGTGCACGGTCTGGGCGGTTCGTCCCGCAACTGGTCCTCCCTGATGCACCGTCTGGCGGACCTCGTCGAGTGCGAGGCGCTCGACCTGCCGGGTTTCGGCGCCTCCCCGCCGCCGGACAACGGCGACTACTCCGTGTACGGCCACGCCAGGGCCGTGATCCGCTTCCTCGACTCGCCCGCGCGCTCGGGCGCCGGGCCCGTTCACCTGTTCGGCAACTCGCTCGGCGGCGCCGTCGCCACGCGCGTCGCCGCGCTCCGGCCCGACCTGGTGCGCTCCCTCAGCCTGGTCTCGCCCGCGCTGCCCGAACTCGCGCCGCAGCGCAGCGCGTTGCCCACGGGGCTGCTCGGGCTCCCCGGCATGCCGCGGCTGCTGCCCCGGATGACGCGCGAACTGACGGCGGGCCAGCGGGCCAGGCAGGTGCTCCAGTTGTGCTATGGCAACCCCGCGCGCATCACCCCGGAGGACTTCGCCGCGGCGGAGGCCGAGCTGGAGCGGCGGCAGGCGCTGCCGTACTTCTGGGACTCCCTCACCCGGTCGGCGCGCGGGCTCGTCAACGCCTACACGCTGGGCGGCCAGCACTCGCTGTGGCGGCAGGCCGAACGCGTGCTCGCGCCGACGCTGCTGGTGTACGGCGTCCGCGACCGGCTCGTCTCCTTCCGGATGGCCCGGCGGGCCGGCCGGGCCTTCGGCTCCTCCCGGCTCGTGGTGCTTCCCGAGGCGGGGCACATGGCCATGATGGAATACCCGGACGAAGTGGCCTCGGCCTTTCGCGAGTTCGTCGCGGTGGCCGCCGCGCCCCCGGGTGGCCAGGGAGCCCCATGAACCATCGCGACGCCCCAGTACCGCCGCACGCAGGACCGCGCCAGGAGTATGTCGATGCCTTCGACGCCCTCGACACCGACGGAAACGAACAGCAGCAGCGACAGCAGGAACAGCAGGCGGAGCGGCGCATTCCGGGGCAGCGGAGCGCGGAGCAGGAGGAGCAGGCGCCGGGCGGGCGCCGCCGCGGGCCG
Source organism: Streptomyces marincola (assembly GCF_020410765.1). Lineage (NCBI taxonomy): Bacteria > Bacillati > Actinomycetota > Actinomycetes > Kitasatosporales > Streptomycetaceae > Streptomyces > Streptomyces marincola. The sequence continues at coordinate 4,725,739 of NZ_CP084541.1, forward strand.
GGCAGGCACGGCATGCCCGGGGATAGCCGGCGGCACCGGCGCCGCAAGGGCGGCTGGGGCCGGACGCTGACGGGCATCGCCGCCGCGGCCGTGGTCACCGCGCTCGGTGTGGCGGTCGCGGTCCGGGTGGCGGGCCCCGACGCGGGCGGCGCCGACCTGGCGGACGCGGTGCAGCCGGGTCCTGGCGGCGCGAGTGAGCCGCTCGCGGAACAGGACGGGCCCGCGCCCCCGCCCGCGGAGCCGAGCATGCCGCCGGAGCCGGCCTACGAGGAACTGCTCGCCACCGAGTTCGAGCTCGACCCAGGGCTGACCGGTTCCGGCGAGCTGGTGCCCGTGCCGGGGACGGCCGAGGCGGCCAATCCCGGTGCGACGACCGAACTGCGCTACCGCGTGGACGTGGAGGACCGCATCGGCCTCGACCCCGAGCTGTTCGCCGAGGCCGTGCACCGCACGCTGAACGACGACCGGGGCTGGGGCAACGGCGACGAGCGCTCCTTCACCCGGGTCTCGGCCGGCGACCACGACTTCGTCGTCACCCTGGCGAGTCCCGGCACGACCGCCGACTGGTGCGCCAGGGCCGGCCTCGACACCACCGTGGACAACGTCTCCTGCAACGCGTCGACCACCGAGCGCGTCATGATCAACGCGTGGCGCTGGGCCCAGGGCGCGGAGACGTTCGGCGACGACATCGCCGGGTACCGGCAGATGCTCATCAACCACGAGGTGGGGCACCGGCTCGGCTACGGGCACGTGACGTGCCCCGCCGAGGGCGCGCTCGCGCCCGTGATGATGCAGCAGACCAAGTTCCTCACGATGAACGGCCTGACGTGCCGCCCCAACCCGTGGCCGCACCCGGACAACTGACCAGGACCAAAGCGCTTTAACGACGCGGCCTGGCCTCAAGTCACGAATCTTCACCCCTTCTGATGGAGTGGCGGACAACCGTCCGCCGCGCCCGGCTCATGTAGACATACCGTCTTTCCGACACGGAGCTGCCAGACAGGGGGTGCGCCGGTGCGCGTCGCTTTGCTCACAGAGGGTGGGTACCCGTTCGCACAGGGCGAGTCGGTCGCCTGGTGCGACCGGCTGCTGCACGGCCTGCCGGAGCACGAGTTCGACGTGCTCGCGCTCAGCCGCTTCAGCCGGCAGGAACGCGGCCCGCGCCGACCGCCGCCCGGCAACGTGCGCGAGGTGCGCACGGCGCCGCTGTGGGGGGCGCCGCGGGGGATCGGGGCACCGCCGGGCGCGCCCCGCGCGTGGGCCCGGGTCTCCTGCGGCCTCGCGCGTCGTTTCGCCGCGTCCTTCGCCGAGCTCGCCGCGGCGCTCTGCCCCGGGGACCACGCGCCCGGGCAGGCGCGTTCCCGGCCGCAGGCGGACCGCTTCGCCGACGGCCTCTACGGCCTCGCGGATCTCGCCGCCGCGCACGGCGGACTCGGCACGTGGCTGAGGTCCGAGGACGCCGTGCGCGTCCTGGAGGCCGTCTGCCGCGCCCGGCACGCGCCGCGCGCGGTCAGGGGCGCGCGCGCGGCCGACCTGCTCGCCGTCGCGGACCGGCTGGAGCGGGCGCTGCGGCCCCTGTCCCTCGACTGGTACGGGCGGGCGGGCGGGCCGGGACCGCGGGACCTGAGCCACGCGGTCGGCACGGGCCCCGCCGCGCTCGCCGGCCTGGTGGCCAGGCACCGCCACGGCACCCCGCTGCTCATCACCGAGTACGGCGCGCGGCTGCGCGATCACCACCTGGCGAACGGCGCGGGCCCCGGCGCGCACGCCGACGCGTTCCCCGCCGGTCTCGGAACGGCGGCCGCGGCGCACGCCGTGGCGGGGCCGGGCGGGGTGGCGCCGGTGCGCGCGCTGCTCGCGGCGTTCCGCGTGCGCCTGGCGCGCGAGGCGTACCGCGGGGCCGCGCTGATCACGCCGGGCGACAGCGCGGCGCGCCGCCGGCGGGAAGCCCAGGGGGCGGGGCCGGGATGGCCGCGCACGGTCCGCCCCGAGCCCGGTGCCGGCCTCTTCCGCGCGGTGGCGGGCGGCCGGCCCCCCGCCGCGCCGCCCACGCTGGTGCGGGTGGGCCGGGCGGAGCCGGACCAGGAGCTGGACTGGCTGCTGCGCGTGTTCCAGGACGTGCGCGCCGCCGAGCCGGCCGCGCGGTTGCTGGTCGTGGGCGCACCGGCGCGCGGGCGGGCGGAGACCGGCCACCTCGCGCGGTGCCGGGCGCTGGCGGCGCGCCTGTTCCCGTCGCGCGGGAAGCCGAGTCCCGTCACGTTCACCGAGGTCGGCACCGCCGAGGTCCCGACCCTCGCGGACGCCTACGCGGGTGGTGGCGTCGTGGTGCGCTGCGGCGCGGCCAGGGGGTACCCGCCGGCGCTGATCGAGGCCATGCTCCGGGCCCGCGCCATCGTGTCCACGGACACGGGAGCGGTGGTCGAGGCGGTCGGTGACACCGGGCTCGTGGTGCCGCACGGCGACCGGGCGGCCTTCGCGGCTGCCTGCGTCTCGCTGCTGCGCGACCCGGCCCGCGGCGCGCGCCTCGGCGCGGCGGCCCGCGCCCGCGCGCTCGACCTGTTCTCCGTCGAACGCGATGCCGCCGCGTTCGCCGCCGTCTACCGGGAGGTCGGGCACGAAGGCGTGGCGGCGCGCGCCGGCGCGGCGGCCCGCGCGGGCCTGGAGCCGATACGCGCCGCGACCGCGGGGAGGGAGCCGGCGTGATGTCGCCCGCCGGCCCGTGCACCGACCTGCCCGGCGGTCCCGGCGCGCCGCGCGGCCGTCGGGCGCCGCGCGGGCGCGCGGGCGCTGCGCCGGCGGGCGCCGCCGCCCCGGGACCGGCCGCGCCCGCGCGCCGCGCCCCGGCGCGCGAGCGCCCCTCGTGCCGCCCCGCTGACCCGCGGCGCCGCCTCCGCCGCCGTCCCGCACGCCCGTTCCCCGCCCGCGGCCGGGTGCGGCTGCCGACCGCCCCCCTCGCGGCCGCCCTGCCCGTCCGCCCCACCGCCGGATCCGGCCCGCCCTCCGGATCCGGCCCGCCCTCCGGGACCGGCGCGTTCCCGGCCGGCCCCGGCCTCCCGCCCCCCGCCGCCGCGCGCGCCGACGCGGCAGCCGCGGCACCGCCCGCCCCCCTCCCTCCCGGCCGGTTCCCGCCGCGCTGACCACCGCGGGGCCCGCCCCCCGGCCTCTCGCCCCACGTCCCCCGCCCCCGAGACAACCGATCCCACGCAGAACACGCAGAACAAGAGGAGCAACGACCGATGACCCGACACCTGCCCGGCACCCCCGCCGCTTTTCCCGGGGAGGCCGTCCGATGAGAGTGCTGCTGCTCGGAGCCGGCGGGTACCTGGGAAGGTTCGTGGCGGACCGGCTGCTCGCCGACCCCGCGGTCCAGCTCACCGCGCTCGGCCGCGGCGACGACGCGGACGTCCGTTTCGACCTCTCCACCGGCAGTCCCGGGGCGCTCACGCGGTTCCTCGACGCCGTGCACCCCGGCGTCGTGGTGAACTGCGCCGGTGCCATCCGAGGCACCGCGAGCGAACTGACCAGGCACAACACCGTCGCCACCGCCACGCTGTGCGAGTCGCTGCGGCGCAGCGGCTGCCGGGCCCGGCTGGTGCACCTGGGCTGTGCCGCCGAGTACGGCCCCTCGGCGAACGGCTCCTCGATCGCGGAGGACGCCGTCGCGCGGCCCGGCGGCCCGTACGGCGTCAGCAAGCTGGCGGCCACCGAGCTGGTGCTCGGTTCCGGTCTCGACGCCATCGTGCTCAGGGTGTTCTCGCCGACCGGCCCGGGCACCCCGGCCGGCTCCCCGCTGGGCCGGCTGGCCGACTCGCTGCGGCGTGCGATGCAGCACGGCGACAGCGAGCTGAAGCTCGGCGGCCTCGCCGTCCAGCGGGACTTCGTGGACGTGCGGGACGTGGCGAGAGCGGTGCACGCGGCGACGCTCTCGGCGGCCCAGGGCGTGGTGAACATCGGCACCGGGCACGCGGTCCGGCTGCGCGACGCGGCGTCCGCGCTGGCCCGCATCTCCGGCTACAGCGGCACGCTGCACGAGCTCGAAGGCCCGCAGGTGCCGCGGCAGCACGGGGACGGGCCGCCGTTGCTGCCCTATCCGGACGGCTGCGGCGGCTGGCAGCAGGCGGACGTGCGGACCGCGCGCGACCGGCTCGGCTGGCGCGCGCGGATCGGCCTGGAGGAGTCGCTGGCCGACATCTGGATGGAGGCCGCCTGCCGGATGTGAGCGAGTCCGGGCACTGAGCCGGTTCCGCCCGGACTGTGGACCAAGCGTCTCGGAATGGGACCGTTCGTGGCAGTGTTGAAGCGCATACGACTGTCCCTATGACCCAACGGAGTCACCGTGTCGCTGCCACCCCTGGTAGAGCCGGCCCCCGAGCTCACCGTCGACGAGGTCCGCAGGTATTCGCGCCACCTGATCATCCCGGACGTCGGGATGGACGGGCAGAAGCGGCTGAAGAACGCGAAGGTCCTGTGCGTGGGCGCGGGCGGCCTGGGGTCGCCCGCGCTCATGTACCTGGCCGCGGCCGGGGTGGGCACGCTGGGCATCGTGGAGTTCGACGAGGTGGACGAGTCGAACCTCCAGCGGCAGATCATCCACAGCCAGGCGGACATCGGGAAGTCCAAGGCCCTCTCGGCCAAGGAGACCGTCGAGGGCATCAACCCGTACGTGCGGGTCAACCTGCACGAGGAGCGCCTCGACTCCTCCAACGTGATGGAGATGTTCGCGCAGTACGACCTGATCGTCGACGGCACGGACAACTTCGCCACCCGCTACCTGGTCAACGACGCGTGCGTGCTGCTCGGCAAGCCGTACGTGTGGGGCTCCATCTACCGGTTCGACGGCCAGGCCTCGGTGTTCTGGGCCGAGCACGGGCCCTGCTACCGCTGCCTGTACCCCGAGCCGCCGCCGCCCGGCATGGTCCCCTCCTGCGCCGAGGGCGGCGTGCTCGGCGTGCTGTGCGCGTCGATCGGGTCCATCCAGGTCACCGAGGCGATCAAGGTCCTGACCGGCACCGGCGAGCCGCTGCTCGGCCGGCTCATGATCTACGACGCCCTGGAGATGACGTACCGGCAGGTCAAGGTCCGCAAGGACCCGGACTGCGCTGTGTGCGGCGAGAACCCGACGGTCACCGAGCTGATCGACTACGAGGCGTTCTGCGGCGTGGTCTCGGACGAGGCGCAGGCGGCGGCCCTGGACGCGACGATCACGCCCAGGCAGCTCAAGGAGTGGATCGACGGCGACGAGAAGATCGACATCATCGACGTGCGGGAGCCGAACGAGTACGAGATCGTCTCGATCCCCGGCGCGCGGCTGATCCCGAAGAACGAGTTCCTGATGGGCAACGCCCTCAGCGACCTCCCGCAGGACAAGCGGATCGTCTTGCACTGCAAGACGGGTGTCCGGTCCGCGGAAGTCCTGGCCGTGCTGAAGAACGCCGGCTTCGCCGACGCCGTGCACGTCGGCGGCGGCGTGATCGGCTGGGTCAACCAGATCGAGCCCGAGAAGCCCGTCTACTGACGGCCGGGCGCGCGGCGCCCGCACGCGCCGTGCCGCGCGCCCGTTCCTGCGCCCGTGCCGCCGTCCGCCGGGATAGCCCCCGGCGGACGGCGCCGCGGTCACCCGGCGTCCTCCCGGCCGCCCACGAGAACGAGCGCGAACCCGTCCCAGCCCTTGCCGCCCACCGTCTGGACGGCGGTCGCGGACAACCGCGGGTCGGCCGCGATCAGTTCGAGGACCCTGCGGGTGCCCCGGACGCCCGGGTCGGCGCTGTCCGCGTCGAGGACGGCCCCGCCGCGCACCACGTTGTCGAACACGATCACGCTGCCGGGGCGCGCCAGTTCCACCGCCCAGGCCAGGTAGTCCGGGTTGCTCGGCTTGTCGGCGTCGACGAAGACCAGGTCGAACGGGCCCTCGGGGCCGAGCGCGGGCAGCGTGCCGAGGGCGGGACCGACGCGGATGTCGACGACGTCGCCGAGCCCGGCGCGGTCGATGTTCGCGCGCGCGACCTCGGCGTGCCGCGGCTCGGCCTCCAGCGTGATCAGCCGGCCGCCGGGCGGCAGGGCGCGGGCGAGCCAGATGGTGCTGTAGCCGCCGAGCGTGCCGATCTCAAGGACGGAACGGGCTCCGTGCACGCGGGCGAGCAGGTGCAGCAGTTTGCCCTGGCTCGGCGAGACGTTGATCGGGGGCAGCCCCGCGGCCTCCGAGGCCGCGAGTGCCGCGTCGAGGGCGGGGTCGGGGGCGAGGAGCAGCCCCGCGAAGTAGTCGTCGGTCCCGGACCACAGGTCGCTGTCTGACATGCCGCGAACCTACCCGGCACCGCCTCAGTCGCACGTGGTGCCGTCCTCGGGCACGTCGCCGCGCAGCAGGTAGCGGTCGACGGCGGAGCGCACGCACGCGTTGCCGCTGTTGTAGGCGCCGTGCCCCTCGCCCTCGTAGGTCAGCTCGACGCCGACCCCTTCGCCCAGGGCCTCCTTCATGTTGCGCGTCCCCTGGTAGGGCGTCGCCGGGTCGCCCGTGGTGCCGATGAGCAGCACGGGCCCCGCGCCCTCGGCGTGCACGTCGGGGTGCTCGCGCTGGCCGCGCACCGGCCAGTGCGTGCAGTTCAGCAGGCCCCAGGCCATCGGCGGGCCGAAGATCTCCGAGGCGTCCTCGAAGTCGTCCAGGGCCTCGCGCGCCTCCCGCACCCGGTAGCGCTCGCTGGAGTCGGCGCAGCTGATGGCGGTGAGGGAGGACTGGAGCGTGGTGTAGGTGCCGTCGGGGTTGCGGCCGTTCATCGAGTCCCCGAGCGCGAGCAGCACGGTGCCGTCCGGGTGTTCGCGGTCGAGCGCGTCCTCAAGCCCCTGCGTCAGGTAGGGCCAGAAGTCCTCGGAGTACAGGGCCTGCGCGATGCCGCCCCAGGCCAGGGACTGCGTCAGCCGGCGCCCGTCGGGGTCCTGGGTGCGCAGCGGGCGTTCGCGCAGCCGGTCGAGGAACGCGGCCAGCCGGTCCTCCGCCTCGTCCTCGTCGCCGCCCAGCGGGCAGTCCTCGCCCTCGGCGCAGCGTTCCAGGTAGTTCCCCAGGGCGAGCTGGAAGCCCTCGGCCTGCCCGGTGGCGCCGTCCTCGGTGGTGCCGGTGGGGTCGACGACCGCGTCGAACACGGCCCGCCCCACCCGGCGCGGGAACAGGTGCGCGTAGACCCCGCCGAGTTCGGTGCCGTAGGAGACGCCGAAGTAGTACAGCTCCTCGTCCCCGAGCACGTGCCGCATCAGGTCCATGTCCCGCGCCGTCGCGGTGGTGGTGAGGTGCGGAAGCAGGTGGCCCGCGGACGCGCGGCAGCCGTCGGCGAACTCCTTGAGCCGGTCCGTCAGCCGCCGCACCTGCTCCTCGCCGCTGGGCACCTGGTCGGCGGCGAAGTAGGCGTCGAGCCCTTCGGCGTCGAGGCAGGACACGCCCTCACTGCCGCCGACGCCGCGCGGGTCGAAGCTGACCAGGTCGAACCGCTCGTGCAGCCGCGCGTAGTCCTGCCCGAACGCGGGGAGCGTGACGACGCCGGAGCCGCCCGGGCCGCCGAAGTTGAAGACGAGCGAGCCGATGCGGTCCTCGCGTCCCCCCTGCGCGCGGGCCCGGATCAGGGCGATGCCGATGGTGTCGCCCTCGGGGTCGGCGTAGTCGAGCGGCGCGGTCATCGTGGCGCACTCCCACGCGGCGCCGCCCGGCAGAGGGCTCGGTGTCATCTGGTCGTCGCCCTGCGCGGGTTCGGGCTCGGGGCAGGGCGCCCAGTCGAGGGACTGGCCGGTGAGCGAACGAGGCAGGTCACCGGTGTCCCGCGCGTCGCCGCCCGCGGCCGGCACCACCCGGGGCACCCGGGTCCCGGCGCCGGGCGACGCGGTGCAGGCGGGAACCGCGAGGGCGGTGGCCAGCGCGACGGCCAGCGCCCTGGCGGTCGCGGCACGGGCCCCGGCCGTGGCGGCGCGTCGCGGCCGGCGCCTGGTTCGGGTCATGTGCGCGGGCTCCCCTCGCTCGCTCCGGCAGGCCCATCCTCGGCGTTCCTGAGGCGGGGGCGCACCCCGGCGCGGTCATCCGGGTGACGCGTGCCCGGGGCGCAGCCACCGGCCGCGCAGCGCGATCAGCACCGCGGCGGCGATGGCCAGGAGCAGCAGCGAAACGGCGGTGGCGCCCGCCGGGTCCTCCTGGAGCAGCAGGTAGACCTTCAGCGGCAGGGTCTGGGTGGCGCCCGGCAGGTTGCCCGCGAACGTGATCGTCGCGCCGAACTCGCCCAGCGCCCTGGCCCAGGTCAGCGCGGCCCCCGCGGCGAGCGCCGGCATCACCATGGGCAGCGTCACCAGCCGCAGGGTGGCGAGCGGCCCCGCGCCCATGGTGGCGGCGGCCTCCTCGAAGTGCGGATCGAGGCCGGTCAGGGCGCCTTCGAGGCTGACGACGAGGAACGGCATGGACACGAACACCGCCGCCACGACCGCGCCCGCGGTGGTGAACGGCAGGGTGACGCCCAGGGATTCGAGCGGCCCGCCGAGCAGGCCCTGGCGCCCGAGCCCCTGGAACAGCGCGACGCCCGCGACGGTCGGCGGCAGCACCATCGGCAGGATCACCAGGCAGCGCACCAGCGTCCGGCCCCGGAACGTGGCGCGGGCAAGCAGCCAGGCCAGCGGCACGCCGAGGAGCAGGGAGACCAGCAGGGCCCAGCCCGAGACGGTCAGCGAGAGCAGCAGGGACTCGGTGACCGCGGGCGAGGTCAGCCGCGCGGCCAGGTCGCGCCACGGCGCGTCCGCGACGAGGCCGGCCAGCGGCACGGCGAGGAACGCGGCGCCCGCCAGGGCCGGGACCAGCAGGACCAGCGGCGGGCGCTGCCGCTGCCGGCCGCCGGCGCGGGGGCGCGCCGGGGCGCGCTGCGTCGTCCGCGCCGTCATGTGCCGCGCGGCCGGTCGTGTGGCACGGCGCCCGTCATGTCCGGTCGACGTGGACGCTGGTCGCCTTGACCCGGGCCACGGCCTCCATGCCGACGGCCAGCCCGAGCTCCTCCACGGCCTCGCGGGTGACCAGGGACACCAGCCGGTGCGGACCGGCCTGGATCTCGACCTGCGCCGCGACATCGCCGAGCCGCACGGCGGTGACGATGCCGGGGAAGGCGTTGCGCGCGCTGGTGCGCGGCTCGTCCGGCTCGCCGGGCCCCTGCGGCGCCTCCGCGGCGAGTGACACCGCGAACGCGGCCAGGTCGTCGCCCGCGATCCGCCGCTTGCCCGCCTCGTCCCGCCGGGTCGGCAGCCGCCCGGCGTCGGCCCAGCGCCGCACGGTGTCGGCGCTGACGCCGAGCAGCCGGGCCGCGCGGCCGATGCTGTATTCCCGCATGTGCGGGACATTACGGCTGTCCGCGTCGCAACCGCAAGGTGCTGCCCCCTCTTTCGCTCGCGAACGCGCGGTCCCGCCGCGCCTCTTCGCGGCCCGCCTCCGCGACCGGCGCCGAGCGTGCGCGGGCCCGGGAACCCACCGGGCGGCGAGCAGGTGGACGACGCCCGCCGGGTTCCTGATCCAGTGGGCGGCTGCCGAGGGATCGTCGAACGGCTCCACCTCGTCGCGGGGCTCGACCCCCGCCCGCGCCAGGTGGGCCGCGATCCCGGCCGACTCGCCGGTCCGCGGTTCGAGCCGCACGCCGGACCGCGCGTACCCGTCCACGCGGTCGGGCCACAACGTGATCGGCCCGAACTCCACCGCGTGCGTCCGCGTCACGGAACGCGCACCCGTGGCGGCGTGCTCGACGACCGGGAGGCCGAGCGTGTCGCGGTGGCACGCCACGGTCGCGTCGTAGTCGGCCGGGGGAGTCCTCGTCGCGACGTCGACGCCGCCCTGGAACGCGGGAGCACTCATGCCCGCACCCCAGGCGCCGGCACTGGCAACGCCCCCGCGCCGCCCGCCCCGGCCGCCGCGCGCTAGAGCGCTTCCTTGCGCGTGAGCTGGGTGAACGCGAACCAGCCGGGCAGCACCGGCAGCCAGAACGTCATCAGCCGGAACAGCAGCACCGCGCCGAACGCCGCGTCCGACGGCACGCCGAACGCGCTCACCAGCACGGTCGTCAGCGTCACCTCGATCCCGCCGATGCCGCCAGGGGTGGGGACCGCCGAGCCGATCGCGTTGCCCGCCAGGTACACCACCGCGACCACCGGCAGGCTCAGCTCCTCGCCGAAGGCCCGCAGCGACGCGTCGAGGCACAGCACGAACGCCAGCGACATCAGCATCATCCCGCCGATGCCGCTCAGCAGTTGCTTGGGCCGCTGCACCACGTCCAGCATCCGGGGCAGGACCCCGGCGAACAGGCTGCGGGCCCGTTCCGAGATGGTCTTGCGCAGCCGCGGCACGGCCGTGACCACCAGGATCGCGACCGCGACGGTCAGCAGGCCGGCGATGACGGTGCGGGAGGCCGGCAGCTGCGGCGCGTACTCGCTGCCGGTCAGGTAGCCGAACAGCAGGAGCAGCACGATGTGGCTGCCCAGGCCGAACAGCTGCGAGGCACCGACGCTCGCCACCGCGTGCCCGGGCCGCAGCCCCTGCCGTTGCAGGAACCTGGCGTTCAGCGCCGCGCCGCCGATCGCGGCCGGCGCGACCAGCTTCACGAACGAGCCCGCCACCTGCGCCATCACGGTCCGCAGGTAGGAGACCTTCTCGGGCACGAAGCCGAGCAGGCTCAGCGCCGCGGCGAAGTACGTCAGCGTGGAGAAGGCGGCCGCGACGATCACCCAGCCCCAGTTCGCGTTCTCCCACACCCGCTGGAACTCCGGCTGGATCAGCTGGGTCAGCATGAAGTAGCCGGCGAGCACCGTCGCGATGATGGTGATCAGCGTGCGCGGCCTGATGCGTTCGATCCTGGCCGGCTCTATCGGCGCCTGCGGCCTGACCAGCAGCACCTGCTGCCTGATCAGGGACAGCAGGTCGGGCTCGCGCGCGTCTTCGAGCGCCTTGTCCATCACCTGCTTCTCGGCGTGCTTGGCCGCCTTGACGGCCTTGCGGTCGGCGTCATCCGGCAGGCTGCCGGCCGCCTCCCGGTAGGCGCGCGCGGCGTCGAGCACCGCCTGCCGCTCCCGCTGCGAGCGTTCCCTGGCCAGGTGCCGCAGGGCGGCGCGCGTGGTGCGGCTGAGGGCGATCGGCTGGAGCAGCGGCAGGCTGTCGGCCACCGCGTCCGGGCCGATCGCGGCCACGGCGGCGGCCACGGCGCGTTCGGCGCCCACCCGCAGCCCGAACGTCACCAGCAGCTGGGCCACGTCCATGCGCAGCAGCAGGTCGCCCGCGGCGATCTCGCCGCCCCGCAGGTGCGTCAGGTAGACCATGCCCTCCCGGTCCACCAGGAGCGACCTGCCGTCCAGCCTGCGGTGCGCGATCCGGCGGGACTGGAGCGCCGTCACCTGCCCCCAGGCCCGCCGCATCAGCTCGTCGGAGATCTCGTCGTCGGGCAGCGAGTCCAGGTCGCGTCCGCCGATGTGCTCGTACACGAGCATCACGGCGTCGGGGCCGAGTTCCGAGGTGGCGATGAGCTTGGGCGCGTTCGCGCCGGCCGCGATGGCCGCGTACGCGAGCAGCGCCTCCTGTTCGAGCGCCTGGCGCAGCGAGGGCAGGCTGCGGCGCTGGGTGATGCCGCGCAGGGCCAGCCGCCGCCAGGTGCGGTAGAAGAACCCCTGGGCCTGCTGGGCCCGGTCCACCACCGTGACGTCCAGCGGCGGCCCGGTCTCCAGGGTCACCAGGTAGCGGCGCGTCGCCTCGGCGCGTTCGCCGCGCTCGTGGCCCTCCCGGTCGCCCGGGGCCTCGGCGCGCAGCGCGCTGATCGGGCGGAAGCCGACGTGCCTGAGCCCGGCGAGCAGCTGCTGCCCGGTCGGCCGCACGTTGGGCGAACCGACCGCGTACAGCGTCGCGTAGGCGATGGTCCAGCCGATGAGGACGGTCGTGATGATGGAGAACGGCGTCGTCAGGCCCGTCACCAGCACGGCGGTCGCGTCCAGGAGCAGCACCGACCACATCGCCAGCCGCCACCTGGGCCGGTGCGTCATCCCCACGGCCGTGGCGAAGGCGATGACCGGCGCGAGGTAGTCGTGCACCGGCTCGGTCAAGGCGTCTCCGTGGCCCTCCCTGGTGAGCGCGTCCTGGATGGGCTTGGGCGCGACCCGGACCACCCACAGGCTGAACGTGAGCGTGACGCCGTGCGCGAGCACGGCGGCGAGCACGCCGTCGGCGATCCGCAGCCCGTCGCGCTTGACGAGGCGTTCGATCGCGAACGCCACGGGCACGATGAGGACGGCGACGCTCGATGCGAACCCGGCGAAGTTGATCAGCACCGAGGGCGCCTGCTCGGCGCCCTTGTCGACGTCCCGCTCGATGCCCTCCGTGGTGCCGATGGCGAACGTGGCCAGCGCCAGCACGAGGCCGATCCCGAGCAGCCCGAGGAGGACGCGCAGCAGGTCGCCGGGCCGGTGCACGCGCGCCGCGAGGATCGGCTCGTCGACCTCCAGGTGCCCGGCGCGGGTGGGGTCGGCGCGCAGCAGCGCGTCGGGCGGCGGCTTCCCATGCCGCTCGCCCGGCCGTCGCGCCCGTTCTTCTTCGCCCCGTATCACTGGTCGCTTCCCCGGGAATCGCCTCGTGCTGGACCCGCTGACCAGCCCACCCCCGTGCTGGGACGATAGTGGCACGAGTGGCGCGTGGAAGGGCGCTGTCCGTGAGATACGGCACGATGGGCGGCATGGCAGGCTCCCCCTCCACCCCCGCCCACCGCGTGTCCGAGTACGCCGACCGGGTCCTGGCCGCGGCGGAACGCATCCCGCCCGGCCGCGTCATGACGTACGGGGACATCGCGGCCAGGCTCGGCGAGGGCGGCCCGCGCCAGGTGGGGCGCGTGATGGCGCACTACGGGGGCGCCGTGCCGTGGTGGCGCGTGGTGCGCGCCGACGGCCGGCTCCTGCCGGGGCACGAGCACCGGGCCCTGCCGCACTACCGCGCCGAGGGCACCCCGCTGCGGGACGCCGCGCGCCCCGGCGACGCGCCGCGCGTGGACCTGCGGCGGGCGAGGTGGGACGGGCCCTTCGCCGACGGCACGCCCTGACCGGCCGCTCACGGGCGCCGGCTTCCGGCGCCCGGCCGCGCGGCCGGCGGCGCGCCCGCGGCCCGGGCGCGGGAGGCGGGACAGCGCTGCGCCCGGGCAGCCGACTGGCGTACCGTCTCTTCCGACGTCCCCCAGATTGCGCGATCCACGTGAGCCTCTCCGTCCCGTCCACTGACCGGCCGCCCGTCCCGGGAGCGTACCGACTGGTGCGCACCCCGGTCGCCGACGCGCGCGCCGTTGCTGTGGACGCGAGCCAGCGTGCGGTGGTTGACCACCCGGGCGGACCGCTGCTCGTGCTGGCCGGGCCCGGTACCGGCAAGACGACCACGCTGGTGGAGGCGGTCGCCCGCCGGGTGGCCGGCGGCACCGACCCCGAGCGGGTGCTCGTCCTCACCTTCAGCCGCAGGGCGGCGGCCGAACTGCGGGACCGCCTCACCGCGCGTCTCGGCACAGCCTCCCCGCAGGCGACCACCTTCCATTCCTTCGCGTACGCGTTCGTCCGGGCACACCAGGACCGCGCGTTGTTCGCCGAGCCCCTGCGCCTGCTCTCGGGACCCGAACAGGACCTGTACCTGCGGGAGCTGCTGGCCGGCCACCGGGACCTGGAGCGCGCGGGGCGCGGTCTGCGCTGGCCCGAGGAGCTGCGCGCCTGCCTGACGACGCGCGGCTTCGCCGACGAGCTGCGGGCCGTGCTCGCCCGCAGCCGCGAACTCGGCCTCGACCCCGGTACCTTGGCCGGCTTCGCCCGCAGGACCGGGCGCCCCGACTGGGAGGCCGCCGCGCACTTCCTCGCCGAGTACCTGGACGTCACGCAGGCGCAGGGCGTGCTCGACTACGCCGAACTGGTGCGCAGCGCGGCGGCGACGGCCCGCGAACCGGGGCCCGCGGCGGCGGTGCGGGCGCGTTACGACGCGGTGTTCGTCGACGAGTACCAGGACACCGACCCGGCGCAGGTGGCGCTGCTGCGCGCGCTGGCGGGGGACGGGCGCGACCTGGTCGTGTTCGGCGACCCCGACCAGTCCATCTACGCGTTCCGCGGCGCCGACGTGGGCGGCATCCTCGGCTTCCCCGACGCGTTCCGCACCGCGGCCGGCGCGCCCGCGCCCGTCGCGGTGCTCGGGGCCGCTCGGCGCAGCGGCGCGGCGCTGCTCGCCGCGACGCGGCTGGTCGCCCAGCGCATGCCGCTGGCGCGGCTGCCGGCCGACGCGGTGCGCCGCCACCGGGCGCTGACGGCCACCCGGGAGGGCGGCCGGGTCGAGGTGTACGTGCACCCGACGCCGGGCGCCGAGCTGGACAACGTCGCGGATCTCCTGCGCCGCGCCCATCTGGAGGACGGCCTGCCCTGGGGCGAGATGGCCGTGCTGGTGCGCGCCGGCGCGCGGTCGCTGCCCGGCGTGCGCCGGGCGCTCACCGTGGCGGGCGTGCCGCTTGAGGTCGACGGCGACGACCTGCCGCTGCGCCAGGAGCCGGCGGTCGCGCCGCTGCTCACCGCGTTGCGCGTGGTGGCGGAGCCGGCCGCCGCGCTCGACGCGGAGACCGCGGCCCGGCTGCTCACCTCGCCCCTCGGCGGCCTCGACGCGGCCGACCTGCGCCGGCTCGGCCGGGCGCTGCGCAACGAGGAGCGCGACGCGGGGGTCGCCGTGCCCGCCCCGTCCGACGCGCTGGTGGCCCGCGCGCTGGCCGAGCCGGAACGGCTCCTCACCCACGACCCGTCCTACGCGCGCGGCGCGCAGCGGCTCGGCACGCTGCTGCGCAAGGCGCGCGAGTCGCTCGCGGGCGGCGGCAGCGCCGAGGAGGCGCTGTGGCAGCTGTGGGACGGCACGCCCTGGCCCGAGCGCCTGGAACGCGCCGCCCGGCGCGGCGGCGCGGCCGGGCGGAACGCGGACCGCGACCTCGACGCCGTCTGCGCCCTGTTCGACGCGGCGGCGCGCGCCGAGGAGCGCACGGGCGGCCGGGGGGCGCTCAACTTCCTGTCCGAGCTGGAGGCGCACGACATCGCGGCGGACACGCTCGCGCAGCGCCCGGTGCGCAGGGACGCGGTCCGGCTGATGACGGCGCACCGCGCCAAGGGACTCGAATGGTCGCTCGTGGTCGTGGCCGGCGTGCAGGAGGGGCTGTGGCCCGACCTGCGGCGCCGCGGCTCGCTGCTCGAAGCCGACCGCATCGGGCAGGAGGGGCTCGCCGAGCCGCTCGGCGCGGGCGCGCTGCTCGCCGAGGAGCGGCGCCTGTTCTACGTGGCGGCCACGCGCGCCCGCGACCGCCTGGTGGTCACCGCGGTCGGCGGCGCGGACGACGGCGACCAGCCCTCGCGTTTCCTGCGCGAACTCGGCGTCGAACCGCAGGAGGTGGGCGCACGGCCGCGCCGCCCGCTGTCCCTGGCCGCGCTCGTCGCGGAGCTGCGCGCCACGACCGTCGACCCGGCGGCCTCGCCGGGATTGCGCCGCGCCGCCGCCGACCGGCTCGCCGCGCTCGCCGCGCTCCGCGACGACGAGGGGCACGCGCTGGCCCCGGCCGCCCACCCGGAGCGCTGGTGGGGCCTGCGCGAGCCGACCCGTTCCGCCGCGCCGCTGCGCGACCCCGCCGCGCCGGTCGCGCTCTCGGGCAGCGCGCTCGACCAGCTCGTCAACACCTGCTCGCTCCAGTGGTTCCTGGGCCGTGAGGTGCACGCCGACGCGCCGGCCACCAGCGCCCAGGGGTTCGGCAACGTGCTGCACGTCCTCGCCGACGAGGTCGCGTCCGGCAGCACGCCGGCCGACCTGTCCGTGCTCATGGAACGGCTCGACACCGTCTGGGACTCCCTGGCGTTCGAGGCGCCCTGGCAGTCCCGCAGGGAGCAGGCCGAGGCGCGGGCCGCGCTGGAACGCTTCCTGCGCTGGCACGTGCTGCAACGGGAGGCCGGCCGCGAACCCGTGGCGACCGAGCAGGAGTTCGACGTGACCCTGGCCGCGGGCGAGCACCGGGTCCGCATCCGGGGCGTGCTCGACCGCGTCGAGCAGGACCAGGGCGGCCGGGCCTACGTGGTCGACTTCAAGACCGGGCGGACCAGGCCCACCCGGGCCGAGGTCGAACGGCACCCGCAACTCGCCGTCTACCAGCTCGCGCTGCGCGAGGGCGAGGCGGCCGCGGACGTGGCGGGCGCGGAGCTGGTCCACCTGCGGCAGGGCGCGGCGGCCCGCGACGGCGGCGACGCGCTGCCCGCCGTGCAGACCCAGGAGCCGCTGGGCTCGGGGGAGGGCGGCGACTGGGTCGGCGACCTGCTCGCGACGGCGGCGGGCCGCGTCCTCGACGAGCGGTTCACCCCGAAGACCGGCCGCCAGTGCGGCGCCTGCGCCTTCAGGGGCGCGTGCAGCGCGCGCCCGGAGGGGCGGCACGTCGTCGAGTGAGGCACGCCACCGGTCCGCGGCCCCGGCGCGCGGACCGGGACCGGGCCGCTGTCGGCGGTGGACGCTACGCTCGGTCGGGTGCCCGTCCGACTCAGCCGCCCCGATCAGCTCAGGGAACTGCTGGGCATCCCGTTCACCGCCGAGCAACTGGCCTGCATCACCGCCCCGCCCGCGCCCCAGGCGATCGTGGCGGGCGCGGGCTCGGGCAAGACGACCGTCATGGCCGCTCGCGTCGTGTGGCTCACCGGCACGGGGCAGGTCGAGCCGGGCCGCGTCCTTGGCCTCACCTTCACCAACAAGGCGGCGGGCGAGCTGGCCGACCGGGTCCGCAAGGCCCTGGCCAAGGCCGGGATCGCCGGGCCCGACGCCGTCCCCGCCGGGGACGGCACGGAGGGGAGCGAGCCGGGCGAGCCGCAGATCTCCACCTACCACGCGTTCGCCGGACGCCTGCTGACCGAGCACGGGCTGCGCCTGGGCATCGAGCCCGCCTCCCGGCTGCTCGCCGACGCCGGGCGCTTCCAGCTCGCCGCCGAGGTGCTGCGCGCGGCGCCCGCCGACTTCGAGCCGCCCGGCGCGTCCTCCGTGTCGTTCACCACCCTCGTCACCGACCTCGTCGCCCTCGACGGCGAACTGTCGGAGCACCTGGTGACGCCCGCGGCGCTGCGCGCGTTCGACGCCGGGCTGCTCGGCGAACTCTCCGGCGTCCGGCTGACCAACGCCGACCTGCGGCAGGTGCCCGACGCCGCCGAGGGGCGCGGCCGGCTGCTCGGCCTCGTCGAGGAGTACCGCGCCCGCAAGCGCGCCCGCGACCTCCTCGACTTCGGGGACCAGATCGCGCTCGCCGCCACCCTGGCCCGGGACGTGCCCGAGGTCGGGCGCGCGCTGCGCGAGCAGTTCGCCGTCGTGCTCCTCGACGAGTACCAGGACACCTCGGTCGCCCAGCGGGTCCTGCTCTCCGGCCTGTTCGGCGGCGGCACCGGGCACGCGGTCACCGCCGTCGGCGACCCCTGCCAGGCCATCTACGGCTGGCGCGGCGCGTCCGTCGCCAACCTCGACGACTTCCCCCAGCACTTCCCGCACCGCGACGGCAGCCCGGCCAGGCACGACACGCTCGGCGAGAACCGGCGCAGCGGCGGACGGCTCCTCGCCCTCGCCAACGGGCTGGCCGCGCCGCTGCGTCAGCGGCACCCTGCCGTCGTCCCGCTGCGCCCGGCCGGCGGGGCCGAGGCCGACGGGCTGGTGCGCTGCGCCCTGCTGCCCACCCACGCCGAGGAGCTGGCCTGGCTGGCCGACTCCGTGGCCCACCGCGTGCGCACCGGCACCCCGCCGGGCGAGATCGCCGTGCTGTGCCGCACCGCGGCCGACTTCCCCGAGATCCAGCGCGAGCTGGTCGCCCGCGACATCCCGGTCGAGGTGGTCGGCCTCGCGGGACTGCTGCACCTGCCCGAGGTCGCCGACCTCGTGGCCGTCCTGCACGTGCTGGCCGACCCGACCGCGAACGCCGCGCTGGTGCGGCTGCTGACCGGGCCCCGCTGGCGGATCGGGCCGCGCGACCTCGCGCTGCTCGGCCGCCGCGCCCGCCTGCTGGTGCGCCGCCCCGGGCCCGCGGGCCCCGACGGGCGGCTCGCCGCCGCCGTCGAGGGCACCGACCCGGCCGAGACCACGTCGCTGGCCGACGCGCTCGACACGTTCGTCGACGCCTCGGGGCCCGGCGCGTCCCAGGCCGGCGGCCCGGGCGAGCCCGCCGACGGGCTGCCGTTCTCGGCGGCGGCCCGGGTCAGGTTCGCGCACCTGGCGGCCGAGATCCGCGACCTGCGGCGCTCCCTGGCCGACCCGCTGATGGACATCCTGCACCGGGTGCTCGGCGCCACCGGGCTCGAAGTCGAGCTGTCCGCGTCCCCGCAGGCGCTGGCCGCGAGGCGCCGCGAGACGCTGGGCGCGTTCCTCGACCTGGCCGCCGGGTTCGCCGCGGGCCGGGCCGGGACGGCCGTGGACGGCGAGGCGACGCTGCCCGCGTTCCTGGCCTTCCTGCGCGCCGCGGAGCAGTACGACCGCGGCCTCGACGGCTCGCTCCCCGGGGGCGGCGACACCGTGAAGATCCTCACCGCGCACAAGGCGAAGGGCCTCGAATGGGACGTGGTCGCGCTGCCCGGGCTGTGCGCGGGCGCCTTCCCGGCCAAGCCGACGCGCGACTCCTGGCTGCGCCACCCGAGGGCGCTGCCGCACCCGCTGCGCGGCGACGCCGGAACGCTCCCGGCCGTGCCGGAGTGGACGGCCGCGGGCCTGAAGGAGTACGCGGCGGCGGTCACCGACCACCTGGCCCTCGAAGAGCTGCGCCTGGGCTACGTCGCGGTCACGCGCCCGCGCTCCCTGCTGCTCGGCTCCGGGCACTGGTGGGGGCCGAGCCAGAAGCGCGCGCGGGGGCCGTCGGCGTTCCTCGACGCGCTGCGCGCCCACTGCGAGGCCGACCCCGCGCACGGCGAGGTCGAGGCGTGGGCGCCGCCGCCGGCCGAGGGCGAGGGAAACCCGGCCCTCGCGGGCGACAGGACCGAGCAGGCGTGGCCGCTGCCCCTGGACGCGGAGGCGTTCGCGCGGCGGCGGGCCGCGGCGGACGCCGTGCTCGCGCGGCTGCGGGAGGGCGTGCCGGGGCAGCGGAGTGCCGGGCGGGAGGAGGGCGACGGCCTCGGCGGGCCGGGCGGCGGCCCCCAGGGGGACGAGGACGGCCTGACGCCCGAGGAGCAGCGCACCGTCGCCTCGTGGGACCGGGACCTGGGCGCGCTCACCGAGGAGCTGCGGCAGGCCAGGGCCACGGTGCGGGACGTCCCGCTGCCCGCGGCCCTGTCCGCGTCGCAGGTGCAGCGGCTGGCGTCCGACCCTGAGGGCTTCGCCCGCGAGCTGGCCCGGCCGATGCCGCGCCCGCCGCAGCCGGCGGCCCGCAGGGGCACCCGGTTCCACGCGTGGGTCGAGGCGCGTTTCGAGGAACTCGCGCTGCCGATGCTCGGCCCGGACGAGCTGCCGGGCGCCGACCCGGAGGACGCGGCGGAGATCAGGGACGAACGGGACCTGGCCGAGCTGAAGGAGGCGTTCGCCCGCACGGCGTACGCCGGGCGCAGGCCGTACCGGGTCGAGGCGCCGTTCCAGCTGGAACTGGCCGGACGGGTCATCCGCGGGCGCATCGACGCGGTCTACCGCACCCCGAGCGGCGGCTTCGACATCATCGACTGGAAGACGTCGCGGCGGCAGGACGCCGACCCGCTCCAGCTCGCGATCTACCGGGTGGCCTGGGCGGAGCGGCACGGGCTTCCGCTGTCCGCGGTGTCGGCCGCGTTCCTCTACGTGCGCAGCGGCGAGCTGGTGCGGCCCTCGGTGCTGCCGGGCCGGCGCGGACTCGAACGGCTGCTGACGGGGGAGGATTCCTGGGAGCCGAACGACCCCGGTTAGGCTTTCGGGTATGAGCGCCACCCCGGACAACGCTGTCCAGCCGATCACCCTCACCGGCACCGGCGGCATCGACCGCGGTGCACGTCACCGCCTCGACGAGGCGTGGCTCGGGGCAGCCTGGAGCCACCCGTCGACGCGGGTCTTCGTCGTATCCGGAGGGCAGGCGCTGATCGAGGAGCGCGCGGACGGGCGCACCGAGCTGGTGCTGATGCCGTCGTTCGACGCCCCGCTCACCGAGGCCCACCGCTACTACCTCGGCTCGGACGCCGACGGGGTGCGGTACTTCGCGCTCCAGAAGGACGCGCTGCCGGGGCGCATGGACGCGGCGGCGCGGCCCGCGGGGCTGCGCGAGGCGGCGGGGCTGCTCTCCGACCGCGACAACGAGCTGCTGGTGCACGCCGTGGCCCTGGAGAACTGGCAGCGGCTGCACCGGTTCTGCTCGCGCTGCGGGGAACGGACCGTGATCGCCGCGGCCGGGCACGTGCGGCGCTGCCCGGCGTGCGGGGCCGAGCACTACCCGCGGACGGACCCCGCGGTGATCATGCTCGTGCTCGACGAGGAGGACCGGGCCCTGCTCGGGCGCCAGGTGCACTGGCCGAAGGGGCGCTTCTCGACGCTCGCCGGGTTCGTCGAGCCGGGGGAGTCCATAGAGCAGGCCGTGGTGCGCGAGGTGGCCGAGGAGGTCGGCGTCGAGGTGGTGGACGTCGCGTACGTGGCCAGCCAGCCGTGGCCGTTCCCCTCCAGCCTGATGCTGGGCTTCGTGGCCCGGGCCGCGTCGGCCGACGTGCGGGTGGACGGCGAGGAGATCGAGGAGGCCCGCTGGTTCTCGCGGGAGGACCTGCGGGCGGCGATGGAGTCCGGCGAGGTGCTTCCCCCCTCGGGGGTCTCCATCGCCTCCCGGCTGATCGAGCGGTGGTACGGCAAGCCCTTGGCCACGCCGGGCTGGTAGGTGGCGGCCCGGCGGGCGGCCGGGCCCGCGGTCAGGCCGCCAGGGCCCGCTTGACGTCGGCGAGCGAGGGGTTGGTCATGGTGACCTCCTCGCCGCCGCTCTCCGGGGCGACCACGACGGTCGGCACGGTGCGGTTGCCGTTGTTGGCCTTCTCCACGATGGCGACCGCGGAGGGCTCCTCCTCGATGTTGATCTCGGTGAAGGAGATGCCCTCCCGGTCCAGCTGGCTCTTGAGCCGGCGGCAGTAGCCGCACCAGGAGGTGCTGTACATCGTCACGGTGCCCGACATCTCTCATGCTCCTTCGTGTCGTCGCCGACCCGTCCGCTGCGGCGGGGCGTCACGCAAGCACAACACACGCCGCGGTATGAGTAATCCCCCCGGGCTGTGGACGACCGCGCCCGCCGCCGCCGGCGGACCTGGCAGCATGGCGGGGTGACCTCAGCGACGCAGCCCACCTCGTTCCCCCAGGTCCCCTCGTCGGCCGACGCCGTCCTCGACGGGCTCGATCCCGAGCAGCGGGCCGTGGCGACGACACTGCACGGACCGGTGTGCGTCCTCGCGGGCGCGGGGACGGGGAAGACGCGGGCGATCACCCACCGCATCGCCTACGGGGTGCGGTCCGGGGTGTTCCGGCCGGCCACGGTGCTCGCGGTCACGTTCACGCAGCGGGCGGCGGGGGAGATGCGCGGGCGGCTGCGGCAGCTCGGGGCGGCCGGCGTGCAGGCCCGCACCTTCCACTCCGCGGCGCTGCGGCAGTTGCAGTACTTCTGGCCCAAGGCGGTGGGCGGCGAGCCGCCGCGCCTGCTCGAACGCAAGCTGTCGCTGGTCGCGGAGGCCGCGGCGCGCGGGCGCCTGCGTCTTGAGCGCGCCGAGCTGCGGGACGTCACCGGCGAGATCGAGTGGGCCAAGGTCACGCAGAGCACGCCGGAGGACTACCCGGCGGCGGTCGCGAAGCACGGCCGCGAGGCGCCGCGCGACCCGGCCGAGATCGCGCGGATCTACGCGACGTACGAGCAGCTCAAGCGCGACCGCGGCACGATCGACTTCGAGGACGTGCTGCTGCTGACCGTCGGCATCCTCACCGACCGGCCTGACATCGCCGAGGTGGTGCGCGGCCAGTACCAGCACTTCACGGTCGACGAGTACCAGGACGTGAGCCCGCTCCAGCAGCGGCTGCTGACCCTGTGGCTCGGGGACCGGGACAGCCTGTGCGTCGTGGGGGACGCCAGCCAGACGATCTACTCGTTCACCGGCGCCACGCCCGACCACCTGCTGGACTTCAGGACCAGGCACCCGGACGCCACCCTGGTGAAGCTGGTGCGGGACTACCGGTCGACGCCGCAGGTGGTGCACCTGGCGAACGGGCTGCTCAACCAGGCGAGCGGGCGCGCCGCCGAGCACCGGCTCGAACTGGTCTCGCAGCGACCCGCGGGACCGGAGCCGCAGTTCTCCGAGCACGCGGACGAGCCGGCGGAGGCCGAGGCGACGGCGCGGCGCATCAAGGAGCTGCTGACGCCCGTGGCGCAGGGCGGTGCGGGGCTCGCGGCGAGTGAGATCGCGGTGCTGTTCCGGGTCAACGCGCAGTCGGAGATCTACGAGCAGGCCCTGGCGGACGCGGACGTGCCCTACCAGGTGCGCGGCGCCGAGCGGTTCTTCGACCGGCCCGAGATCCGGCAGGCGGGGCTCGCGCTGCGCGGCGCGGCCAGGGCGGGGGACAACGACGCGTCCGTCGCCGACGCGGACGGCCTGGCCGGGCAGGTGGGCGCGGTGCTCGCCGGCACGGGGTGGACGCCGGAGCCGCCGGCCGGCTCGGGAGCGACGCGGGACCGGTGGGAGTCGCTGCGGTCGCTGGTGCGGCTGGCCGAGGACTTCGGGCGGGCCAGGCCGGAGGCGTCGCTCGGCGACTTCGTCGCCGAGCTGGACGAGCGGGCCGCGGCGCAGCACGCGCCGACCGTGGAGGGGGTGACGCTGGCCTCCCTGCACACGGCGAAGGGCCTGGAGTGGGACGCGGTCTTCCTGGTCGGCCTCACGGACGGGATGCTGCCGATCACCTACGCCAAGTCGCGCGAGCAGATCGAGGAGGAACGCCGGCTGCTGTACGTCGGCGTCACCCGGGCCCGGGTGCACCTGTCGCTGTCCTGGGCGCTGGCGCGGTCCCCCGGCGGGCGGGCGGGACGGCGGCCGAGCCGGTTCCTCGACGGGCTGCGGCCCGGGTCCTCCGCGGGCACCGGGCGCGCGGGCGGTGGCGTGGAGCGGGGCGCGGGCGCGCGGGGGCGCAAGCCGCGCGGGCCGGTCACGTGCCGGGTCTGCGGGCGCACGCTGACCGAGGCGGTGGACGTGAAGCTGCGGCGGTGCGAGGACTGCCCCTCGACGATGGACGAGGCCTTGTACGAGCGGCTGCGTGAGTGGCGCATCGAGCGGGCCAGGGAGCTGGGCAGGCCCGCCTACGCCGTGTTCACCGACGTCACGCTGATGGCGATCGCCGAGGACGTGCCGTCGAGCGAGACCGAGCTGTCCAGGATCTCCGGTGTCGGCGCCCACAAGCTGCGGCAATTCGGGGCCGACGTGCTCGCGTTGTGCGCCGGTGAGCCGGTGCCTGCGACCCCCGGGGAAACTTCTCAGGAAACCCCGGAAAAATAGTTTGCGCCCGCGCGAGAGATCCGCATAGCGTGCTCCACGTGGCACCGGAGGAGGGTTCACCTCCCCTGGGAACCATGCTCTACTGAAGTGACACCGCACGGGGCGGACAGCCCCACCGAGACGCAGATGAGGAGGCGATCCCCGTGGCCAGCCTGATGCTGAAACTTACCGGCCGTGAGGACGTCCGTCTCTGCATGCCCGGTGGTTCCCGTCCCTTTGGCACCGCTGTGTCCGCTGTTCCGGCCGCACGTCCGGCAGCTGTCGCCCTGCGGGCGGCAGCCGGCGAGCGACCGATCCAGGCGCCCGCGGCAGCGGTGGTGGCCCGTACCGATGCGTACGCCATCACTGTCGACGCTGCCGGCGCCGGTAACCAGATCTTCGGACACCAGAAGACCCAGCTGCACACGATGTGGGCCCTCCGCGGGCTCGATCCCTGGAGCGATCCAGCCTGATCGGCGAGATCAGGTCGGCACCTTCCAGGGCCGCGGAACCCACACCGGGATCCGCGGCCCTTCTGTTTTCCGAGCCGCCGGGCACCACCGGCGGAGGACCGACGACCGACACGACACGAGGACGACAACGTGCCACTCGCGCCGTACGCCCGACCCGACCTGAGCCCACCTCCCGATCCGGAGACTTCTGTGACCCCGCTGTACACGCTGACCGAACTGGACGAGGCGATCGACCGCCTCGACGACAGTGTGCCGTGCCGTTCGTACGACCCCGAGGTGTTCTTCGCCGAGACCCCCGAGGACGTGGAGTACGCCAAGTCGCTGTGCGGGGCCTGCCCGCTGCGCGCGGCGTGCCTCGCCGGCGCCAAGGAGCGCCGGGAGCCGTGGGGCGTCTGGGGCGGCGAGCTGTTCGTCCAGGGCGTCGTGGTGCCGCGCAAGCGCCCCCGCGGCCGTCCCCGCAAGAATCCGGTCCCGGCATGAGCATCCCCGGCACCATCGGACGGCCCTCCCGGCACGGCCCGGACAGAGAACCCCACGAGAAGACGATGACGAACGACGTGGCGGGGACCCTTCGGCCCCGCCCGCAGCAAGCAAGGACACGACAAGTGAATCTCATTCCGGAAGCCATGGCCCGGTCCCATATGGCGCAACGCATCCACGAGGCGGAGTCCCAACGGGCCGCCGGGCGCCTCGCCCGGGCCCACCGCTTGCAGCGCCGGTCCCGCCGGATGCAGCGGCGTGCCGAGCGCGCCTCGCAGCGCGCCCGGCGTGCCCTCGCCCAGGCGGTCATGCAGTAAGCGGCACGCGCCTTCCGGCGGGCGGCCCGCGCGGTGGCACCCGCCGCGCCCCGCCTCCGCCGACGGCCGCGTCGCGGCGCCCCGGACCCCGAGGTCCGGGGCGCCGCCCGTTCCTCCCCGGCCGCTCAGGCCGGCTCGCGGCTGCCGTCCTCCTCCCGCGCCCGCGCGAACCCGGGCAGGCCCGCCGCCAGTTCCTCCCGCAGGCGCACCCGCGCGCCGAGCTGGCACAGCACCCCGATGGTGCTGAGGGTCACCCGGTGGATCAGCAGGTAGGACGGCGGCAGGTTCAGCTGACGCCCCAGCCGGTGCGCCGCCGACCGGGGATCGGCTATGCGGCCGGCCTGCTCGCGCAGCCACTGGCGGCTGAAGGCGAACTCCTCCACACGGGCCGGCTCGATGATCGGCAGGAGGTAGTCCAGCACCTCACGCGGGTCGAGGTCGACGTCGGGCCGTACGAACCCCTCGGCGACCAGCTGCGCGTGCACGTCCTCGGCCCGGCCGTCGATGCTCATCCGCAGCGCGGGGCCGATGGCGGGCGGCAGGCCCTCGGGCAGCCGGTCGACCGCTCCGAAGTCCATCACCCCAAGACGCCAGGACGCCACGGGCCGCCCCTCCTCCGGGACCAGCCGGAAGTTGCCCGGGTGCGCGTCGGCGTGCAGCAGTCCCGTCCGCGCGGTCCCCGAGAACAGGAACCTCGCGAGCAGCTGGCCCGCGCGGTCCCGCTCCTCCTGGCTGCCCTCCTCGATGACCCGGGACAGCGGTGTCCCCGCCAGCCACTCGGTCACCAGCACCGCGTCCCGGCAGCACACCACGTCGGGGACCACGACGTCCGGATCATCGCGGAACTCCGCGGCGTACGTCCGCTGCGCCTCCGCCTCCAGGCCGTAGTCGAGCTCCTCCGCGACCCGCTCGCGCATCTCCTCGATCAGCGGCTTGACGTCCATGCCGGGTATGAAGGGACCGAGCAGCCGCGCGAGCCTGCCCAGTTGCGTCAGGTCGGACAGCATAGCCTCGCCCGCGCCCGGGTACTGGATCTTCACGGCGACCTCCCGGCCGTCGTGCCACACGGCGCGGTGCACCTGCCCGATCGAGGCCGCCGCCGCGGGCTTCTCGTCGAACTCAAGGAACAGCCCCCGCCAGTCGTCGCCGAGCCGCTCGGCCAGCGTCTCCCGCACCGAGGCCGCGGGCAGCGGGGGAGCCGCCTCCTGGAGCTTGGTCAGCGCGGCCCGGTAGGGCCCGGCCACGCTCTCCGGCAGCGCCGACTCGAAGACCGACAGGGCCTGGCCGAGCTTCATCGCCCCGCCCTTCAGCTCGCCGAGGACGGAGAACAGCTGCTGCGCCGTGCGCTGTTGCAGCTCGCTGCCGACCAACTCGGCGGAACGGCCGCCGATGCGCTTGCCCAGGCTCCAGGTGGCCCGGCCGGCGAAGCCGAGCGGCAGCGTGGCGAGCTTCGCCGTCCTGGTCACCGCCTTGCGGGGCAGATCAGACATGTCGACCCTCCAACTCCCGGAGATGCGCCCCGAACCCGGTGCGCCGAGGCGAGCGTGGGCGAACGGCCGCGACCGCCCCCACTCGTTCATTGTGGACCCGTCCTACGGCGGCGAGGCGGCCTGCGCGGCACCGCACGGGCACTCCGGGTGCGGCTCGACGGAGTGGTGCGTCAGGGTCAGCCGCGGCAGGACGACCTCGGTGCGCTCGCTCCGCGCCTCGGACGCGGTCCGGTCGAGGAAGGCCAGTGCCGTGCAGGCGGTCAGGCCGGCGACCGCGGTGGCCAGGGCGCCGTCGCAGGCGGGGATGCCGGACCGCCGGGCGTTGCGCCACTGGGCCACGAGCAGCGGCCAGCAGGGCTCCCGCGCGGCGCGGGCGCGCAGCATGCAGCCGGCGCATCCGGTGGTGCCCGGCAGGACCAGCGGCCCCACGAAGCCGGTGGCCTCCACCACCCCGGCGTACAGGTGCGGTGTGCCCGCCTCGATCAGCTCCTCGGCCGCCGACGGGTCGGGGGCGTAGGCGGTGAGCCCGTCGCGCGGAGCGAAGATCACGAGGGTGCCCGCGGTCCGCTGCTCCTCCGCCGTCCGCCTGTCCTGCGGGCGCTCCCAGGGCGTGACCGACCCGACCACCTCGGCCGCGGCGTCGGCCCGCCGCCGGCCGACGTGCTCGGCGCGCACACCACCGGGCGCGGTGTCCTGCGGCAGCACCCGGCCGCCGTCCACCACCCGCACCCGCCCCACGCCGGCCTGGGCCAGGGCCGCCGCGATCGCGGTCCCGACCCGGCCGGCGCCGCGGACCTGCACGCGCGCGGCCCGGCGCGCGACCAGGCGCCGCAGTCCGCCGCCCGGCTCCGGATGGAGGAGGGAGAGGGAGGCCAGGTCGGGGCGCAGCCCGTCGGTGACCTGCGCCGCCGCCTCCCGTTCCGCGGTGGCGTCGTCGAGTACGCCCGCCGCGGCGAGCTGGGCGGCCACCCGGTCCGCCGCGCCCTCGCGCAGGCCCAGGGCGGTCGCGGCCTCGCGCAGCGCCGGCAGCGTGCGGGTGCCGTCGAAGAGGGTGAGGAAGCTCTCCGTAGCCGTGTCCAGGGGGCCGAAGAGCACGGAGTGGGCGGGGGTCACCCCGTAACGGACGGTGTTCCGGTCGCGCCAGCCACGGCGCAGCGAAGGCTTGATCATCGGGTGCATGGGGCCATGATGCGCAGGGATGGACCGGACGCGTGTGACGTTTTCCACAGGAAGCCGCGATAGTCCTATAAATGGGGCAGATGTGGCGCGTGTTGGTGACGGAGCGCGAAGGGCCCGAGGACGGCGGACGGGACATATCAGGCTCACAACCGGTAACGTCGACGTGTGTCCGCCGACCCGCTGAACAGCGTCGGCCCGCCGCAGCGCACGCACCCGGCGGGCCGGGTCGTGCTGGACGGGGAGCGCCACGAGCGTGTGGAGGTCCGCCGCAGCGCGCGCCGCCGGCGCACCGTCTCCGCCTATCGCGAGGGCGACCGCACGATTGTGCTGATCCCGGCCCGGATGACCGTCGACGAGGAACGGCGCTGGGTCGCCGTGATGCTCGACAAGCTCGCCGCGCAGGAGGAGCGCCGCGTCCTGGGCGACGACGCGCTCGCCCACCGGGCGGCCGAGCTGTCCGAGCGCTACCTCCAGGGGCGCGCGCGGCCCGAGAGCGTGCGCTGGGTGACGAATCAGAACGCCCGCTGGGGCTCCTGCACGCCGGCCCTGGGCAGCATCCGCCTCTCGCACCGCCTCCAGGGCATGCCCGAGTACGTCATCGACTACGTGCTGCTCCACGAGCTGGCCCACCTGCTGGTCCCGGGCCACGGCCCCGGATTCTGGGCACTCCTCGACGGCTACCCGCGCACGGAGCGGGCCCGCGGATTCCTCGAAGGGGTGGTCGCCGCCGAGCGGTTGCCCTACGCGCCCTGGGCGCGCAGGGACTGACGACTCCCTCCGTCACTGTCCGCGATAGCGGTTAGTCTGGCCTCGCCGAAATTTTGTCTCATCGGACGGGGGACGGTCGTTACGTATGGTGACCCATTTCCAGCGCGGCCAGAAGGCCAGACTCAGTGACCTCACGCTCGGGACCGACCTGTACGTCGGCGTGCAGATCACCGGTCCGGGAATGACCTTCGACATCAGCTGCTTCGGTCTCGACGCGCATGAACGGCTCTCGGACGACCGCTACTTCATCTTCTACAACCAGCCCACGTCGCCCGAGGAGTCCCTCCGGCAGCTCGGCGCGCAGGCCGGCGACACCGACTCGTTCCGCGTCACGCTCGACCGGGTGCCCGCGGCGGTCGACCGGCTCGCCTTCACCGCCACCATCGACGGCGAGGGCACCATGGCGCAGATCGCGTCCGGGTACCTGCGGATCGTGGCGGGCGGCGAGGAAGTCGCCCGCTACTCCTTCGACCGCTCGCAGTTCACGTCGGAACGCGCGGTCATGCTGGGCGACTTCTACCGCAAGGACGGCTGGCGCTTCGCGGCCGTGGGCCAGGGGTTCGACGGCGGGCTCGCCGCGCTGCTGAAGCACTTCGGCGGCGAGGTCGCGGAGGAAGAGGAGCAGGCCCCCGCGCCCGCCGCGCCGCCCGCGGCGCCGGGCTTCGCGCCTCCGGGCGGCGGCGCCCCCGCGGCACCCGGCTTCGGCCCGCCGTCAGGTGCGGCACCGCCGCCCGCGGCCCCCGCGCCCCCGGCCGCCCCCGCGCCGCCTCCCGCCGCGGCCCCGGCGCCCGCCCCCGCGCCGCCGCCCGCGCCCCCGGCCCCCGCGCCGTTCGCCGGGGACGCGGGGCCCACCCGCCCCCTTCCGGCGCAGGGTGCCCATCCGCCGCAGCCCGGCGGCGCCTTCCCGCCCCCCGGCGCGCCCGCGGGGCCTCCCGCGCCCCCGGCGGGCTACGGCTACCCGCCCCCGCCCGCGGGGCCCGGCGTGCCGCCGGGCGGTGGCTTCCCGCCGCCGCAGCAGGTCCCGGGGGCACCGCCCGCCGGGCCCGGCGTTCCCCCGGGCGCACCGCCCGGCGGTACCTATCCGCCGCACGGCGGCGCGTTCCCGCCGCCCCCGGGGCCCGGCGTGCCACCGGGCGGCGCCTTCCCGCCGCCGCAGCAGGTCCCCGGGGCGCCGGGGGCCGCCTTCGCGCCCGGCGGGCCGCAACCCGTTCCCGGCGCGCCGGGGTCCCCTTTCGCGCCCGGCGGGCCGCAACCCGTCCCCGGGGCGCCGGGAGCTCCCTTCGCGCCCGGCGGGCCGCAACCCGTCCCGGGGGCGCAGGGCACCCCCATGCCTCCCGGCGCGCAGCCGGCCGGCGGCATGCTGGCCGTCCTTGAGCAGTACAGGGGAACGGCCGAGCGCCGCCGCTGGGTCCAGCAGAACCCGCAGCTCGTGCGGGCCGACCTCGGCATCGACGGGCAGCCCGTCATGGCGCGCCAGGGCAGCATGGTCCTGTACCAGGGCGACGTGGAGTTCGGGTTCAAGGGCGGTGGCATCAGGCGCCGCATGACCGCGATGGCCACCGGCCAGGGCTTCCCCTCGATGATGCGCTGCACCGGCAGCGGCCAGGTCTACCTGGCCGAGGAGTCGGCCCGGCTGCACCCGGTGGAGCTCCAGGGCGACGCGATATGCGTCGCCTCCCAGCACGTGCTCGCGTTCGACGAGTCCCTTGAGTACGAGGTCCGCCGCATCGACGGCCACGGGCTGCCCGGTGGTTCACTGTTCGCGCTCCAGTTCCAGGGTCACGGCACGCTGGTGCTGACCACGCACGGCGAGCCGCTGGTCCTGCCCGTCACGCCGATGACGTTCGCCGACGCCAACGCCGTGATCGCCTGGTCGGCCGCCGCGCAGGTGCTCGTCGCCAACCAGGTCAGGCTGCGCCGCCAGGCGTACCCCGGCCACTCCGGCGAGACGACGCAGCTCCAGTTCCGCGGCGCCCCGGGGAACTTCGCGATCATCCAGCCCTACGAAATCTGACGGGAGCCCGTGATGGACCAACGGATGGCCGCGGGCTTCGCGCCCGCCGCACCGCCCGCCGTGCGCATGGAGAACCACGGCCCGACCATGGCCCGCGTCGCGATGCGCTCGGGCAGCGACCTGTTCGCCAGGACCGGCTCGATGGTCGCCTACGAGGGCTTCATCCAGTACGAGTCGAACCCGACGGCCCTGCGCCAGGCGGTCGCGGGACGGCTGAGCGGCGAGAGCGTGCCGCTGATGAAGTGCCAGGGCGACGGCGTGCTCTACCTCGCCGACTACGGCGCCGAGGTGGTCTGCCTGCCCCTGGCGAACGAGAGCCTCTCGATCAACGCGAGCAACGTCCTGGCCTTCGACGCGCACCTCGAATGGGGGGTGCAGCGGGTCAAGGGCGTCGCCAAGTTCGCCGGCCAGGGCCTGTTCAACCTGGGCATATCGGGGTCCGGCTGGGTCGCGGTCACCAGCCGGGGCATCCCCGTCGTCGTCGACGTCGCCCAGGCGGGCGAGACGTGCGTCGACCCCGACGCCCTCGTCGCCTGGTCGACCGGCCTGGACATGAGGGCCAAGCGCAGCTTCAAGGCCTCCTCGCTCGTCGGGCGCGGCAGCGGGGAGGCGTTCCAGCTGGCCTTCTCCGGCCGGGGCTTCGTCATCGTGCAGCCGAGCGAGGACAGCACCGACCGGCTCACCGCGCAGCCGCAGAACTGACGGGGGACACCGCATGCAGAGTCCGATCTTCCACCACACCGTGACCCCCGCGCAGGAGCGGTTCGCCCGCCAGGGGTCCCACATGCTGCGCGTCGCCCTCGGCCAGGGCGACGACGTGCTGGCCAGGGCCGGGAGCATGGTCGCGTTCGAGGGCATGGTCGAGTTCGACGGCGAGTACCAGCCGCCGGGACGCGAGCGGCGCCAGCACCAGGCGGGCGAGGCCCTACCGCTGATGCGCTGCTACGGCCAGGGCTCCGTCTGGTTCGCCAACCTCGCCCAGCACGTGCACGTCCTCGACGTCGACCACGAGGGGCTGACCGTCGACAGCTCGTACGTCCTCGCGCTGGACGCCCACCTGAGCTGGGACGTCGTCTCGGTCGAGAGCCAGTACGGCATCCCCGGTGTCGGCACGCACAACCTGGTCATCAGCGGCCAGGGCCAGGTCGCCATCACCACATCGGGGCAGCCGCTGGCCCTCCGGGTCACGCCCGAGCGCTATTGCAGCGCCGACGCGGACGCCGTGGTCGCCTGGTCCACCTCGTTGCGGGTGCAGATGCAGGCGCAGACCAGCAGCAAGCCGATCTGGCGGCGGCGCGGCGCCACCGGCGAGGGCTGGGAGCTGAGCTTCATGGGCGACGGCCATGTCGTCGTGCAGCCGAGCGAGATGCTGCCGCCCCAGCACACCTCCCACGGGGAGCAGCTGCACTTCCGCCAGGGCGCGGGGCCCGGCCTCAACCAGGGAGGCGCCTGGGGCCCCAGATGAAGGGCCGCCGCCCCGGGTGGGCCCGGGGCGGCGCACCGCCGCACGCGTTCCTCACAGCACGGCGCGCGTGCCTTCGAGCAGGCGCACCACCGAGGCGTCCGCCACCCCGGCCACCTCGTCGAACGCGAACCAGCGCAGGTCGCGCGACTCCTCGCTGATCACGGGACGGGCCCCGGCGGGCGCGACGGCCGTGTACTGGACGTCCAGGTGCACCGCGCAGGGCGTGCGGTGCCGGTCGAGGCGCGCGGGCCGCGGCAGCAGCCGCAGCCCCTCGATCCCCGACTCCTCGGTCGCCTCCCGCAGCGCGGCCCCCGCGAGCGTCGTGTCCGCCGGCTCGCAGTGGCCCCCGGTCTGGAGCCACAGGCCCAGCTTGCCGTGCAGGGTCAGCAGGGCCCGCTCCCCCGCGGGGTCCACGACCAGCGCCGACGCGGTCAGATGCCCGGAGCGGCACGCCTTCCACATGCCGTCCGGATGCGCGGCCAGGTGCGCCAGGTACGCCGCGCGCAGCCCGTCCTGGTCCGCGTCGGGCGCCTCCCACGCACCGAGCACGCGCGTGGCGTCCGCGTGCAGGCTCAACGGTCCCCTTCGCCCTTCTCGCCCGGGCCCTCGCCCTGCTCGCCCGTGCCGTCCGCGCCCCCGGCGCCGTTCTCCTCCCGCGGGCCGTCCCCGTCCTTGTCCAGCCGCGCGCCGCCCCGGCCCGCGTCCCCCGGCCCGCCCGCGGCGTCGCCCAGCATGCGGTCGAGCTCGGAGAAGTCCGCCTGGTCGCGGTGCACGAAACCGTCCGGGTCGTCCAGGTCCTCCGCGGTGGGCAGCATGTCCGGGTGCGCCCACAGCCCGTCGCGGGCCTGGGAACCGCGCGCGTCCGTCAGGGAGGCCCACAGCCGCGCCGCGTCCCGCAGCCGCCGCGGGCGCAGTTCGAGGCCGATCAGGGTGGCGAACGTCTGCTCCGCGGGCCCGCCGGACGCCCGGCGGCGGCGCAGCGTCTCCCGCAGCGCGCCGGCCGACGGCAGGTGCGGCTGCGCCGCGGCGTGCACCACCGCGTCGACCCAGCCCTCGACCAGCGCGAGCGCCGTCTCCAGGCGGGCCAGCGCGGCCTTCTGCTGCGGGGTGTCCTCCGGCTGGAACAGCCCCTGCTGGAGCTTCTCCTGCAACTCCTCGGGCCGCGAGGGGTCGAGCCCGCCGACCATGTCCTCCAGCTTGGCCGTGTCCACCTGGATGCCCCGCGCGTAGCCGTCCACCGCGCCGAACAGGTGCGAACGCAGCCACGGCACGTGCGAGAACAGCCGCTGGTGCGCCGCCTCCCGCAGGGCCAGGTACAGCCTGACCTCCTCCTGCGGCACGCCGAGCCCCTCGCCGAACGACGCCACGTTCTGCGGGAGCAGCGCCGCCTTGCCCGCGGGGCCGAGCGGCAGGCCCACGTCGGTCGACCCCACGACCTCGCCCGCGAGCACCCCCACGGCCTGGCCGATCTGGGTGCCGAACATCGCCCCGCCCATCGAGCGCATCATGCCGAGCAGCGGGCCCGCCATGGCCTGCATCTCCCGCGGCAGCACGTCGCCCATCGCCGCGCCGACCCGTTCCGCGACGGGGTCGACCAGCTCCCGCCACACCGGCAGCGTCGCCTCGACCCACTCCGCGCGGCTCCACGCCACGGCGGCACCCGACCCGGACGGCAGCGACGTGACGCCGTCGAGCCACAGGTCGGCGAGCCGGACGGCCTCCTCGACCTGCTCCCGCTCGCGCTGCCCCACGCTCGCGTCCCGCGAGCCGTCGGGCGCGCCCTGGGCCACCGCCTGCCTGGCGACGCTGCGGGCCAGCTCCCAGTTCACCGGGCCGCCCTCGTACGACAGCATCTGCCCGAGCTGCTGGAACGCGGCGCCCAGATCCTGCGGGTTCATCCCCGCGGGGCCGCCGGGGCCGAAGCCGAACATGGCCGCCAGCGGATTGTCGGCCGGCCCCTGCCCGCCGCCGCGCCTGTTGTCACCGGATTCGCCGTCCTCCGGCTCCTCCGGGAGGCCGAATCCGAATGGAGTGTTACTCACGGGAATCCTCGGGTCTGTGTCGTGGAACGGAACCAACGTGCCGGTGATTCGCTGGTCTGTGCCCCCAGCCTAGACACCTCTCGGGCAGGATGGGGCTGCGCACGTCGTACCGAATCAACCGCTGGAGAGGTCCTGTGAGTTCCCCGGAACCAGCCGTTCGCGCAGCGCGAAACGGCCCCGCCGCCCCCCTGACCGTCGCGGTCACGGGCGCTGCCACAGGGGTCGGCGCACTGCTCACCGAGCGGCTGCTGGCCGCAGACGACGTCAAGCGGGTCCTCGCCCTCGACGAGCGCGTCGGCGACGCCGAGGGCGCCGAGTGGCACACGCTCGACGTCCGCGACCCGGCCATCGCCGACCTGCTGCGCACCTCGGGCGCCTGCCGCGACGCGGCGGCCAGGGACGCCCGCGACCCCGAGCCGAGCGACCCCGTCGACGTCGTCGTGCACCTCGCGCTCGACCTCGACCTGGAGGCCGACCCGGCGGCCAGGACCGCGTTCAACGTGCGCGGCGCCCAGACCGTCCTCACGGCAGCCGCGGCGGCGGGGGTGCGGCGCGTGGTCCTGTGCACCTCGGCCATGGTCTACGGCGCGCTGCCCGACAACGACGTGCCCCTGGCCGAGGACGCCGAGCTGCGGGCCACGGCCGACGCCACCTGCGTCGGTGACCTCCTGGAGATCGAACGCCTGGCCGAGCGCGCCCCGCGGGCCCACCCGGGCCTGAACGTGACCGTGCTGCGCCCCGCGATCCTCGTGGGCGGCACGGACACCGCCCTGACCCGCTACTTCGAGTCCCCGCGCCTGCTCGTGGTCGCGGGCTCGCGCCCGCGCTGGCAGTTCTGCCACGTCGAGGACCTGGTGAGCGCGCTCGAACTCGCCGCGCGCGAGCAGGTCGACGGGGAGCTGGCGGTCGGCTGCGACGGCTGGCTGGAGCAGGAGGAGGTCGAGGAGCTGACCGGCATCAGGCGCATGGAGCTGCCGCCCTCGGTGGCCCTGGGCGCCGCGGCGCGGCTGCACCGCCTCGGCCTGACGCCGTCCCCCGCGGGCGACCTCGCCTACACGATGCACCCGTGGGTCGTCAGCGGCAGCAGGCTCTACGAGGCGGGCTGGCGGCCCGCGTGGAGCAACGAGGAGGTGCTCGCGGAGCTGGTGCACGAGGCCGCGGGGCGGCACACCGTCGCGGGCCGCAGGCTGGGCCGCAAGGACGCGGCGACGACGCTCGGCGCGGCCGGCGCGACCGTGGCCCTGGTCGGCACCGCGGCCCTGGTCCGACGCGCCCGCCGGGCCAGGCGGCGGTGATGTGAGGATGTGGGCATGACTGCGACGACGGAGCACGACCCGATCCGGCTGCTCGACATCCGCGAGGCCCCGCTTTCCGTGGACGAGGTGTACGGAGCGGTGGGCGACCCCTCCGCGGGCGGCACCGCGCTGTTCGTGGGCACCGTGCGGGACCACGACGGGCACGCGGAGGGCGTGGCCGTCACCTCTTTGGGCTACGCGGCCCATCCGACCGCCGCGGCCGAGCTGCGGCGGGTCGCCGAGGGCGTGGCCGCCGACTTCCCCGTGCGGGGGCTCGCCGCGGTGCACCGGATCGGCGAGCTGGCCGTCGGTGAGCCCGCGGTCGTCGTCGCGGTGGCCTGCGACCACCGCGGGGAGGCGTTCGCCGCCGTCCGCAGGCTGATCGACGACCTCAAGCGCCAGGTCCCCATCTGGAAGCACCAGACCTTCGCCGACGGCACCCAGGAGTGGGTCGGGGTCCGCGCCTGAGCGGCGCGGGAACCCGCTCGGCGCACGGCCCGCGACCGATCCCGATTCGTTACCGGGGAACGGGCACTACTCCGGTTGCGTAACCCGTTCCCGCACCGGAGCGTTGGTGATACGTCGCCGAGGTGGGAGGTAGGTCATGGCGGTCCTCGTATGGCTGCTGATTCCCGTCGCCGGGGCCGTGGTGGCGGGGCTGTGGAGCGCGTGGGCCACGCGCAGGAGCACCGGTGCCGGCGGGGTGTGCGACGCCGCGGGGGTGCGCGGTTACGAGGCGTTCAGGGCCGCCATGGAGCGAGCCCCGGCAGACGGCTGACAGTGCCGTCACGTACTGTCAGGACATGCCACGCCGCACCGCGACGCTGCTGACGTCGACCCTGCTGCTCATAGGGCTCCTCTGCGCCGGAGTGCTCATCAGGGTGCCCTACGCGGAGATGTCGCCGGGCCCCACGGTCAACACGCTGGGCGAGTACGAGGGCGAGCCGGTGCTCAGCATCGACGGCCAGGAGACGTTCGACGCCGAGGGCCACCTGAACATGACGACGGTCCGCGTCACGGGCGTGGACTACCGGATGAACCTGCTGGAGGCCATCGGCGGCTGGCTCGCGGACGACGCGGCGGTCGTGCCGCACGAGACGCTGTACCCGCAGGACGTGTCGGCCGATCAGGTCGAGGAGCAGAACGCGGAGGAGTTCAGCGCCTCGCAGGAGACCGCGAAGGTCGCCGCCCTGACGGAGCTGGGCTTCGAGGTCGGGACGCAGACCATCGTGGGCGCGGTCGTCGAGGGCGGCCCCGCCGAGGGCGAACTGCACGCGGGTGACGCGATCGTGGCCGTGGACGGCACGGAGGTCACCGAGCCGGGGCAGGTCGCGGAGCTGGTGACGGAGCACAGCCCGGGCGATGAGGTCGTCTTCACCGTCGTGCCCGCCGACGCGGCGCAGGCCGCAAGGGACGCGGGGGACGAGCTGCCCGAGGACACCAGGGAGGTCGTGGTCGCCACCGAGGAGGCGCCGGACGACGGCCGCGCGATCGTCGGCATCCAGGCCGGCACCGCCCACACCTTCCCGTTCGAGATCGACATCCAGCTGGCGGACGTGGGCGGGCCGAGCGCGGGCCTGATGTTCGCGCTCGCGCTGATCGACCGGCTTGAGGAGGGCGACCTGACCGGCGGCGCGTTCGTGGCCGGCACGGGGACCATCGACAACGAGGGCACGGTCGGCCCGATCGGCGGGGTGTCCATGAAGACGATCGCGGCGAGGGAGGCGGGCGCCGAGTTCTTCCTGACCCCCGAGGAGAACTGCGCGGCAGCCGCCGAGGACGCCCCCGACGGGCTGACCCTGATCGAGGTCGGCACGCTCGACGACGCGCTCGCCGCCCTGGCCGACATCCGGGCGGGCGACACGGACGGCCTGCCGCGGTGCGCCGCCGGCTAGGCGGCGGCCCGCCGCGGGACCGCCCGCGCCGCGCCCCGGCCCCGCGCGCGGCGGGACGCGGCGGCGCGGCGGCGCGGGCTCACTCCGCGAACGTCGCGGCCAGCGCGTCGGCCAGGCCCGGCACCAGGTCGGGCCCGGTGAGCACTTCGGTGGCCGTGTCCTTCTCGCGCAGCCGCACGGCCGACTCGCGGCGCCCGTCCCGCAGCACGGCCACGGTCAGCCGCACCTCCTGCCGTTCCGGGTGCTCGGCGACCCACCGGGTCAGCTCGGGGCCGGGGAGGCCGTCCGGCATGGTGGCCTCGGCGGCCGGCGGCAGCATCAGCCGTTCGAGGGTCATCGCACAGCCGGCGACGGCGCCCGGCCACGCGATCGTCGCGAGGAACTCGTCGAGGGGCGCGCCCTGGGGCAACTCGTCCTGCTCCACCGGCGTCAGGCCGCTGGAGCCGCCGAGGTCGAGCTGTTCCGCGAGCCCGGGCTCCTCGGCCCGCAGCCGGTCGGTGTCCACGAGGGCGAACAGCTGGGCGGGCCGGTCCCAGCCGAGACCGGCGGCGTACTCGTCGATTTCCAGCACGGCCCGGGTGAGCGCGGTGGCGGCGGGCGGAGTTCCCGGTACGTCGGGAGGAGTGGTGTCCATGGGCATATCGTGCCGTCCCGCACCCCAGAACCGGGAACTGAGTAAAGCTTGAGTAAGTTAGTCGGGTGGGCCGTTCCCATGGTCCGCCTGGCCGAAGACCCTGCGAATCGTTGAGGTGCGCGCGTTGGCTTTCCAGATGCCGGACCGGGGCTCGGGACGTGGCCCCCATGGTCCGAACGGGCCGAGAGGCCCCAGAGGTCCCAGAGGTCCCGGCGGACCGTTCAACGTCGGCCGGCCGTCGAGAGGCGCCAAGACGCTGCTGATCACGGCGGCGATCCTGGCCGGACTCGCCATCCTGTTCGCGATGTTCGCCGGGTTCTGGACCGACTGGCTCTGGTTCCGCTCGGTCGACTACACGAGCGTCTACCGCACCCAGCTGCTGACCCGCGTGAGCATGTTCGCCGCGTTCGGCGTACTGATGGCGCTCGCCGTCGGGTTCAACATCTGGCTGGCGCACCGGCTGCGCCCGCCGCTGAGCGCGATGTCGATGGAGCAGCAGAACCTGGACCGCTACCGCACCAGCATCGCGCCGTACAAGCGCTGGGTGCTGCTCGCGGCGGCCCTGGTGATCGGTCTCATCGCCGGCGGTTCGGCCTCCAGCCAGTGGCGCACCTGGCTCCAGTGGGTCAACGGCACGTCGTTCGGTGTCACGGACCCGCAGTTCAACATGGACGTCGGGTTCTATGCGTTCGACTACCCGTTCTACCGCTTCCTGCTGGGCTTCGGGTTCGCCCTGGTCGTCCTGTCGACGCTGGCCGCCGCGCTGACGCACTACCTGTACGGCGGGGTGCGGCTGACGACGCCGGGGAGCCGCATCACGCCCGCGGCCACCGGCCACCTGTCGGTGCTGCTCGGCCTGTTCGTGGCGCTCAAGGCGGTGGCGTACTGGCTGGACCGGTACGGACTCGCGCTCAAGAGCGGCGACTTCAGGAACGCCGACGGCTGGACGGGCCTGCGCTTCGTCGACGCGAACGCGTACCTGCCGGCCAAGACGATCCTGACGATCATCGCGGCGATCTGCGCGGTGCTCTTCTTCCTGACGCTGTGGCGGCGCGGCTGGCAGCTGCCGGTCATCGGCCTCGGCCTCATGGTGCTCTCCGCGGTCCTGATCGGCGGCGTCTACCCGGCGCTCGTCCAGCAGTTCCAGGTCCGGCCGAACGAGCAGGCCAAGGAGACCGAGTACATCAACAAGCACATGGAGTCCACGAAGGACGCCTATGACATCGCGGACGCGCAGATCGAGGACTATTCGGGGACGAGCGAGGCGGAGCCGGAGACCCTGCGCAACGCCGTGAACACCACGGCCAGCATCCGGCTGCTCGACCCGAGCGTGGTCTCGCCCGCGTTCCAGCAGATCCAGCAGGTCCGCGGCTACTACCAGTTCCCCGCCACCCTCGACGTCGACCGCTACCCGACCGAGGACGGCGACCAGGACACCGTGGTCGGTCTGCGCGAGATGAACGTGAACCAGCTCCCCGAGCGGAACTGGATCAACGAGCACTTCCGCTACACGCACGGCTTCGGCATGGTCGCCGCGAGCGGCACCGAGGTCCAGGAGAACGGCCAGCCGTCGTTCACCGAGCAGGACCTGCCGCCGTCCGGCGAACTGCCGGACTACGAGCCGAGGATCTACTTCGGCGAGTACACCACCCAGTACTCGATCGTGGGCGGTCCGCAGCGGGAGATCGACTACGCCGGCGAGGACGGCGAGGTCGAGTACAGCTACTCGGGCGACGCGGGCGTCTCCCTGAGCAACTGGTTCAACCGCGCCGCCTACGCGCTGACGATGGGCGAGCCGCAGATCCTGTACTCGGGGGCGATCGGCGAGGGCTCGCAGATCCTCTACAACAGGACGCCCAAGGAGCGCGTCGAGGCGGTGGCCCCGTGGCTGACGATCGACGGCGACCCCTACCCGGCGGTCGTCGACGGCAGGATCCAGTGGATCATCGACGCCTACACCACGACGAGCGGCTATCCGTACTCGGCGCGGACGACGCTCGGTGACGCGACGGAGACCTCCCTCACGGAGAACCAGGGCGAGGTCATCGCCCAGGAGAACCGGGTCAACTACATCCGCAACTCCGTGAAGGCCACCGTCGACGCCTACAGCGGCGAGGTCGTCCTCTACGAGTGGGACGAGCAGGACCCGGTGCTCCAGACCTGGCGCAAGGCGTTCCCCGACGTGGTGCAGGACCGCGACCAGATCAGCGACGAGCTGCTCGACCACCTGCGCTACCCGCAGGACCTGTTCAACGTCCAGCGCGATCTGCTCCAGCGGTACCACGTGGACAACCCGGCGCAGTTCTACAGCGGTTCCGAGCGGTGGGAGGTGCCGGACGACCCGACGCACCAGGGCCAGTCCGTCCCGCCGTACTACCTGAGCATGAAGATGCCGGACCAGGAGGAGCAGGTCTTCTCGCTGACGACGACGTTCACGCCGCTCAACAGGGACACGCTCGCCGCCTACATGGCGGTCGAGGCGGACGCCAGGAGCGAGGACTACGGCACGATGAGAGTGCTGACCCTGCCGTCGACGACGACGGTCTGGGGTCCGCAACAGGTGCAGAGCCGGTTCAACTCCGATCCCGAGATCGCGGAGAGCATCAACCTGCTGAGACGCGGGGACTCCGAGGTCGAGTACGGCAACCTGCTGACCGTGCCACTTGAGGGCGGCCTGCTGTACGTCGAGCCGGTGTACGTGCGCGGCGCGGGGCAGAACTACCCGCTGCTGCAACGGGTGCTGGTCGCCTACGGCGAGGAGATCGTCTTCGAGAGATCACTCGACAGGGCACTGGACGTGGTGTTCGGCGTCACCGAGGAGGGTGAGGACCCGGGCGAGGGCGATCAGCCGCCACCGGACGAGGGCGACGCCCCGCCGACGGAGGATGGCAACCTCCAGGAGACCATCGACGAGGCCGAGGCGGCCTGGCAGGAGAGCCAGGACGCGCTCGCGGAGGGCGACTGGCAGGCCTACGGCGAGGCCCAGGGCCGGCTTGAGGACGCGCTCGCGCGCCTGTCGGAGCTTGAGTCCGGGCGCAACGAGCAGGACGAGACGCCGCCCGACCAGGAGAACGCCCCCGAGGGCGGCAACGACAACCCCGCCGAGGGTGACAACGGGGCCGGTGGCGAAGGCGGCGATGCCGCCGAGGAAGGCGGTGGGGGGTCGGCCGACGCCTAGTCGGAACGGCCCGCCCGGCCGCCCCGGCCGGTAGCCCGAGGAAGGGTCCGCGCGTCCTGGTGACCGCGGGCCCTTCCCCGTTGTCCGCTCTCCCCCCGCCCGCCGGCTGTCCCCTTCCCGCCCGCCGCCCGCGCCTTCCTCCCGCCCGCCGGCTGTGTCTCTCCCGCCCGCCGGCTGTGTCTCTCCCGCCCGCCACCCGTGCCCTTCCCGCCCGCCACCCGGCGTATCGCGCCACCGTCTCCGCGGCGATCAGGCCATCAACCCTGGGCACACGTTCGGAGTTTGCGGCGACCGCGCGCTGACCTGCCGCAACCGCTCCGGGGCCATACTGCGTGTCGAAACCTGCACAACTCTCTGCGTCCCGACGTGTTTGGGTGTATCCATATCGGGAAGTCGACAAACCGCTGAAGTGACTTCACTGGCTGCGGTATACCAGGTGTACGCAGGTTTCAGGTGGTGCGACTATGGACCTTATGGGGGACAGTGCGAGGTTCGAGAGGAGCCGTGCGGCTGCGCACGAGGGCGTACAGCTGTTGCGCCTGGGGGATCTGGAACGCGCGGAGGCGCCGCTGCGCGCCGCCGCCACGGCGGGCGTGCGCTCCGCCGCCAACAATCTCGGAGTGCTGCTGCACCAGTCGGGACGCTGCCAGGAGGCGGCCGAGTGGTGGCGGATCGCCGCCGTCGCGGGCTCGGCTCCGGCCGCGCACGCGCTGGGGCGCCACCGGCGCGAGCTGGGGGACGAGACGGCGGCCGAGTACTGGCTGAGGCAGGCGGCGGAGTGCGGCCACGCGTCGGGTTCCTACGCGCTGGCCGACCTGCTCGACCACCGGGGAGCGCCGGAGGCGGAGCGGTGGTTCCGCGCCGCGGCCGAACGCGGGCACCGCGAGGGCGCGTACCGCTACGCCTGCCTGCTCGCCGAGCGCGGGACGGGCACGGCCGAGCCCTGGTTCCGGCAGGCGGCGGCCCGCGGGCACCGCGGGGCGTCCCTGCGGCTCGGCGCGCTCCTTGAGGCGCGCGGCGAGACGGAGGAGGCGGGCCGCTGGTACCTGGAGGCCGCGGAGGCGGGCGAGGCGCGCGCCGCGAGCGCGCTCGGCTTCCTGCTCCGCGACGCGGGCGACGCGGCCGGAGCGGAACGCTGGTGGCGCGCCGCGGCGCTCGACGGCGACGGCCCGGCGGCCAACGCGCTGGGCGCGCTGCACGCGGAGCGCGGCGAGCGCCAGGAGGCGCAGCGCTGGTACGCCGCCGCACTGGAGGCCGGCGACGTCAACGGCGCGTTCAACCTGGGGCTGCTGTGCGCCGCGCAGGGCCGTACCGCGCAGGCGGAGCAGTGGTACCGGCGCGCGGCGTACGAGGGGCACAGGGAGGCGTGCAACGCGCTCGCGGTGCTGCTCCTCCAGCGCGGTGACGCGGCGGGCGCCGAGCCGTGGTTCTCCAAGGCGGCGGAGGCGGGGAGCGTCGACGCGGCGTTCAACCTGGGCATCCTGCACGCCGGCCGCGACGACGCGACCCGGGCGCGGCACTGGTACGAGCAGGCCGCCGCGGCGGGGCACGCGGAGGCGGCCCTCCAGATCGCCGTGGAGCTGCTGCGGGCCGGCGAGGAGGAGCGGGCCGG
Source organism: Streptomyces marincola (assembly GCF_020410765.1). Taxonomy (NCBI): domain Bacteria; kingdom Bacillati; phylum Actinomycetota; class Actinomycetes; order Kitasatosporales; family Streptomycetaceae; genus Streptomyces; species Streptomyces marincola. The sequence continues at coordinate 4,768,044 of NZ_CP084541.1, forward strand.
GGAGTACCTGCGGCGGGCCGCCGAGGGCGGCAGCGTCGAGGGGGCGTTCCGCCTCGCGCTGCTCCTGGAGCGGGGCGGCGAGGCCGAGGAGGCCCAGACCTGGCTGACCCGGGCCGCGGAGCAGGGGCACCGGCGCGCGCAGGTGCGCCTCGGCATGCTGGTGGCGGCGGCGGGCGACGTGGTCGGGGCGGCGCGCTGGTACCGCGAGGCGGCGGAGGCCGGCAGCCCCAACGGGGCGTTCAACCTCGGGCTGCTGCTGGCCAGGGAGGGCAGCGAGCCGGAGGCGGCGCTGTGGTGGACGCGCGCGGCCGAGGCCGGGCACGGCCGCGCGGCGCTGCGGCTCGCGCTGCTCGCGTCGCGGCGCGGTGACCTGGCGGGCGGCGGCACGTGGTGCACGCGGGCGATGGAACTGGGCCCGCCCGAGGTGTCGGAGCGCGCCGCGCGCCTGCGCGACGCGCTGCGTCAGGAGCTGACGGCCTGAACGCGCGCCGGGCGGGCGGGCGTTCGCCCGGCGGGCGCGCGGCGGCGCGTCGCGGGTCTCAGCCCGCCGCGGCGCCGGCCGCGGCGCCGAAGGCGCCGAGCGCCGCGCGGTGCAGCAGGGCCGCCGTCTCCTCGCGGTCGGGCAGCGCGCTGGGGCGGGACAGGCGCGGCGTGGAGTTCAGCAGTCCGAAGACCGCGTGGACGCAGGCGCGCGCGCTGGGCTCGGGCAGCGCCGGGTGCACCCTGCGGACGACGTCGACCCACAGCTCGACGTACTGCCGCTGGAGTCGGCGCACGCGCTTGCGGTCGGCGTCGGGCAGCCGGTCGAGCTCGCGGTCGTGGAGGGTGATCAGCGCCCGGTCGTCGAGCGCGAAGTCGATGTGGCCGGCGATGAGCGAGTCGAGCGCGGCGGCCGGCGCGGGCCCGGCCGCCTCGGCCTGCGCCACCCGGCGGTGCCCGCCGTCCCGCAGGCGGCTGCTGATGCCGACGAGGAGTTCCGCGAGCATCGCGTCCTTGCCGGCGAAGTGGCGGTAGAGGGCCGGTCCGCTGATGCCGACGGCGGCCCCTATCTCGTCGACGCCGACCCCGTGGAAGCCGCGTTCCGCGAACAGGCGGGAGGCTTCGCGGAGGATCTGTTCCCGGCGTGGCGTGGCGTGCGTGGTCATGGCATCCCATTGTAGACAGGGCTGTTAGCGAGCGTTAACCTGTCCTCCATGCGGCAGGCAACGACGCTGAGCAGCACGGCCGATCCGGCATCCGACACCTTCCGGACGAACGAGGCGGCGCACCGCGAGCTGGCCTCGCGGCTCCGCGAGAAGCTGGCGGCGGCCCGCCTCGGCGGCGGCGAGCGGGCCAGGGCGCGGCACACCGCGCGCGGCAAGCTGCTGCCGCGCGACCGGGTGGACGCGCTCCTCGACCCCGGCTCGCCGTTCCTCGAACTGGCCCCGCTCGCCGCCGACGGCATGTACGACGGGCAGGCCCCGGCCGCCGGCGTGATCGCGGGCATCGGCCGGGTGAGCGGGCGCGAGGCGGTCGTCGTGGCGAACGACGCGACCGTCAAGGGCGGCACCTACTACCCGATGACGGTCAAGAAGCACCTGCGGGCCCAGGAAGTCGCCCTGGACAACCGCCTGCCCTGCCTCTACCTGGTGGACTCGGGCGGCGCCTTCCTGCCGATGCAGGACGAGGTGTTCCCCGACCGCGAGCACTTCGGGCGCATCTTCTACAACCAGGCGCGCATGTCGGCGGCCGGCATTCCGCAGATCGCCGCCGTCCTCGGATCCTGCACGGCCGGGGGCGCCTACGTGCCGGCGATGAGCGACGAGGCGGTCATCGTGCGCGGCCAGGGCACGATCTTCCTCGGCGGCCCGCCACTGGTGAAGGCGGCCACGGGTGAGGTCGTCACGGCGGAGGAGCTGGGCGGCGGCGAGGTCCACGCGCGGACCTCGGGGGTCACCGACCACCTCGCGGAGGACGACGCGCACGCGCTGCGCATCGTGCGTTCCATCGTGGCCACCCTGCCCGTGCGCGGCCCGCTGCCGTGGCCGGTCGAGCCCGCCGAGGAGCCCGCGGTCGACCCGGCGGGCCTGTACGGCGTGCTGCCCGCCGACCCCAGGACCGCGTACGACGTGCGCGAGGTGATCGCGCGCCTGGTGGACGGCTCGCGGTTCCACGAGTTCAAGGCGGAGTTCGGCACCACCCTGGTGACGGGCTTCGCGCGGGTGCACGGCCACCCGGTGGGCGTCGTCGCCAACAACGGCGTCCTCTTCTCCGAGTCCGCGCAGAAGGGGGCGCACTTCATCGAGCTGTGCGACCAGCGCGGCATCCCGCTCCTCTTCCTCCAGAACATCTCGGGCTTCATGGTCGGCCGGTCCTACGAGGCCGGGGGCATCGCCAAGCACGGCGCGAAGATGGTGACGGCCGTGGCCTGCGCCCGGGTGCCGAAGCTGACCGTCGTCATCGGGGGCTCCTACGGCGCGGGGAACTACTCGATGTGCGGCCGGGCCTACTCGCCGCGCTTCCTGTGGATGTGGCCGAACGCCAAGATCTCCGTCATGGGCGGCGAACAGGCCGCCGCCGTGCTCGCGACCGTCAAGCGCGACCGGCTCGGCGAGGGCGAGGAGTGGAGCGCTGCCGACGAGGAGGCGTTCAAGGCGCCCATCCGCGAGAGCTACGAACGGCAGGGCAACGCCTACTACGCGACCGCGCGGCTGTGGGACGACGGCGTGATCGACCCGCTCCAGACCCGCACCGTCCTCGGTCTCGCCCTGACCGCCTGCGCCAACGCGCCGCTGGCCGAGCCGGCCCGCGGCGTCTTCCGTATGTGAGGGGGCTGCCACCCGTGAGCGAGCGCATGTTCGACACCGTGCTCGTCGCCAACCGCGGCGAGATCGCCGTCCGCGTCATCCGCACCCTGCGCCGCCTCGGCATCGCCTCGGCCGCGGTCTACAGCGACGCCGACGCCGGGGCCCGCCACGTGGCCGAGGCCGACATGGCGGTGCGCATCGGGCCGGAACGGGCCGCGCACAGCTACCTGTCGGTGTCCGCCCTGCTGCGCGCGGCCGAACGGACCGGCGCCGACGCGGTGCACCCCGGCTACGGGTTCCTCGCCGAGAACGCGGACTTCGCGCGCGCCGTCACCGCGGCGGGCCTGGCGTTCATCGGACCGCCCGCCGACGCGATCGAGACCATGGGCGACAAGATCAGGGCCAAGGAAACGGTGCGCGCCGCGGGCGTGCCCGTGGTGCCGGGGGCGCACGGCGCGGGGCTCGCCGACGCGGTGCGCGCCATGGGCCCGCCGGTGCTCCTGAAGCCCTCGGCGGGAGGCGGCGGCAAGGGGATGCGCCTGGTGCGCGACCCGGCGCGACTCGACGACGAGATCGACGCCGCGCGCCGGGAGGCGAGGGCGGCGTTCGGCGACGACACCCTCCTCGCCGAACGCTGGATCGACCGGCCGCGGCACATCGAGATCCAGGTGCTCGCCGACCGGCACGGCACGGTCGTGCACCTCGGCGAGCGCGAGTGCTCGCTCCAGCGCCGCCACCAGAAGATCGTCGAGGAGGCCCCGAGCCCGCTGCTCGACCCGGCGACCCGCGCCGCGATGGGCGAGGCGGCGGTGCGCGCGGCCAGGGCCTGCGGCTACGTCGGCGCGGGCACGGTCGAGTTCATCGTGCCCGCGGGGGACCGGGCGGCGTACTGCTTCATGGAGATGAACACCCGGCTCCAGGTCGAGCACCCCGTGACCGAGCTGATCACCGGCCTCGACCTCGTCGAGTGGCAGGTGCGGGTGGCCGCGGGCGAGCCGCTGCCCTTCGGGCAGGACGGCGTGCCGGCCGCGCGCGGCCACGCCGTCGAGGCCCGCGTCTGCGCCGAGACCGCGACCGTGGCGCCGGGCGGCGGGGGAGCGGTGGCGTTCCTGCCGTCGGCCGGCACCGTCCGCCTGCTGCGCGAGCCCTCGGGCGAGGGCGTGCGCGTGGACTCGGGGCTGGCCGAGGGCACCGAGGTCGGCACCGCGTACGACCCGATGCTCGCCAAGGTCGTCGCGCACGGGCCCGACCGCGCCACGGCGCTGCGCCGGCTCAGGGCGGCGCTGGCCCGCACGACGGTGCTCGGGGTCGACACCAACACCGGGTTCCTGCGCCGCCTGCTGGCCCACCCGGCCGTGCTCGCCGGGGACTTCGACACCGGGCTCGTGGCCGAGGCGGCGGCCGGGCTGCTCGCGGGCCCCGTGCCCGACGAGGTGTACGCGGCGGTGGCGCTGCTGCGGCAGGAGGCGCTGCGGCCGGTGCCGGACGCGACGGGGTGGGTGGACCCGTTCTCTGTGCCCTCCGGCTGGCGGCTGGGCGAGCCGCCCGCCTGGACGACGCACAGGCTGCGGGTCGCGGGGCAGGAGCCGGTGGCGGTCGCGGTGCGGCCCGGCGAGGTCAGGATCGGAACCGGGCCGCCGCTCCCCGCCCGGCTGCTCGGCGCGGGCGGGGGCGGGGAGGCGGAGGCGGCCGGTGAACGGGCCACGGTGCGCGTGGCGTGCGCCGGCGCGGTCCACACGTTCGCGCACGCCGCCGACTCCGGCGGCCACTGGCTGGGCCGGGACGGCGACGCCTGGCACGTGCGGGGCCACGACCCGGTGGCCGCCGCCCGCGCGGGCGCGGCGACGGGCCGGGACGAGCTCTCCGCGCCCATGCCCGGCACGGTCACGGTCGTGAAGGCGGCCGTGGGCGACGCGGTGCGCGCGGGGCAGGGCCTGCTGGTCGTCGAGGCGATGAAGATGGAGCACGTCATCGCCGCCCCGCACGACGGCACGGTCACCGAGCTGAGGGTGACCGCGGGCACCGCCGTCGCCATCGACCAGGTCCTCGTCCGCGTCGCCCCGGCGGAGGAGGAGCGATGAGCGAGGTCACCGGCCGGCCCGCCCCGGCCCGCGCTCCCGCGGGCGTTCCCGCGGAGCACGGCCTGCCCGCGCGCGTGCGCATCCACGAGGTCGGCCCGCGCGACGGGCTCCAGAACGAGCCGACGGCCGTGCCGGTCGAGGTGAAGGCCGAGTTCATCCACCGCCTGGCCGCCGCCGGGCTGCGGACCATCGAGGCCACCAGCTTCGTGCGCCCGGACCTCGTGCCCCAGCTCGCGGACGCGGAAGCTCTCTACCCGCTGCTCGCCGACCTCGACGTGCGGCTGCCCGTGCTCGTGCCGAACGCGCGCGGCCTCGACCGCGCGCTGGCCCTCGGGGTGCGCGAGATCGCCGTCTTCGCCAGCGTCACCGAGTCGTTCGCACAGGCGAATCTCGGCCGCGGGGTCGACGCGTCCCTCGACATGTTCGCGCCCGTCGTGGCGCGGGCGACCGAGGCCGGGGTCCCGGTGCGCGGCTACCTCTCGATGTGCTTCGGGGACCCCTGGGAGGGGCACGTCCCGGTGGCCGACACCGTCCGGGTGGCCCGCCGCCTGCTCGACCTCGGCTGCGCCGAGCTGAGCCTCGGCGACACCATCGGGGTCGCCACGGCGAACCAGGTCACCGACCTGCTGACCGCCCTGGGCGCGGCGGGCGTGCCGGTCGAACGCGTCGCCGTCCACTTCCACGACACCTACGGGCAGGCCCTCGCCAACACCCTGACCGCCCTGCGGCACGGCGTCACCACCGTCGACGCCTCGGCCGGGGGGCTGGGCGGCTGCCCGTTCGCGCGCAGCGCCACCGGCAACCTCGCCACCGAGGACCTGCTGTGGATGCTGGACGGCCTGGGCGTCGAGACCGGCGTCGACCTCGGCCGGCTCACCGAGACCAGCCGGTGGCTGGCCGGCCGGCTCGGCCGGCCGAGCCCGTCCCGCACCGTGCGCGCCCTGTCCCGCGAGGACGCCGAGCAACGCCAGCCGAGGAGGCCGAGTTCATGACCCTGGACCACCGCCTGAGCCCGGAGCACGAGGAACTGCGCCGCACCGTCGAGGCGTTCGCGCACGACGTGGTCGCGCCGAAGATCGGGGAGTTCTACGAGCGCCACGAGTTCCCCTACGAGATCGTCCGCGAGATGGGCCGCATGGGCCTGTTCGGGCTGCCGTTCCCCGAGGAGTACGGCGGCATGGGCGGCGACTACCTCGCGCTGTGCCTCGCCCTTGAGGAGCTGGCGCGCGTCGACTCGTCGGTGGCCATCACCCTGGAGGCCGGGGTGTCGCTCGGCGCGATGCCGATCCACCGCTTCGGCACGGAGGAGCAGAAGCGCCGCTGGCTGCCGCGCCTGTGCAGCGGCGACATGCTGGGCGCGTTCGGCCTCACGGAACCCGACTGCGGCTCGGACGCGGGCGGCACCCGCACCACGGCCGTGCGGGACGGGGACACGTGGGTGATCAACGGCACCAAGAGCTTCATCACCAACTCGGGCACCGACATCACCGGCCTGATCACGGTGACCGCCGTCACCGGCCGCAAGCCGGACGGCGCCCCGGCGATCTCCACGCTGATCGTGCCCGCCGGCACGCCGGGGCTCACGGTCGCCCGGCCGTACTCCAAGGTCGGCTGGAACGCGTCGGACACCCGCGAACTGCACTTCGCCGACGTCCGGGTGCCGGCCGACAGCCTGCTGGGCGAGGAGGGCCGGGGCTACGCGCAGTTCCTGCGCATCCTCGACGAGGGACGCATCGCCATCTCCGCGCTCGCCACGGGACTGGCCCAGGGCTGCCTCGACGAGTCGGTGGCCTACGCGAAGAGCCGCTCCGCGTTCGGCCGCCCGATCGGCGCGAACCAGGCCATCCAGTTCAAGCTGGCCGACATGGCGGCCAGGGCCCACACCGCCCGCGTCGCCTGGCGCGACGCGGCGTCGCGGCTGCTGGCGGGCGAGCCGTTCAAGCGGGAGGCGGCGATCGCCAAGCTGCACTCCTCGGACGTGGCCGTGACCAACGCCCGCGAGGCCACCCAGATCCACGGCGGCTACGGCTTCATGAACGAGTACCCGGTGGCGCGCATGTGGCGGGACGCGAAGATCCTGGAGATCGGCGAGGGCACGAGCGAGGTGCAGCGGCTGCTGATCAGCAGGGAACTCGGCCTGGCCGAGCTCGCCGCGTCCGCCTGAGGGCCGCCCGCCCGCGTTCCGGCGGTGTCCCCGTGTCTCCGTGTCCCCGTTCCGTGCCGTGGAACGGACGCGGGGCCGCGCGCGGGCCGTTTGCGACAATCGCGTCATGGCGTCGATGGCAGAGATCAACCAGCCGACAGGAACGTGGACGTTCGACGGCGACACGGTGCGCATCGTCCCGGGGCACGGCCGGGGGGTGCACGCCCTGCGCACCATGCTCGGGGAGATCGCCCTGCCGCTGGCGGCGGTGGCCGGCGTGTCCTACGAGGCGGGCCGCAAGGCCGGCCGGCTGCGGCTGCGGCTGCGCCCCGGCGCCGATCCGCTGACGCAGGCCACCGGCGGCGCGCTGCCTGACGCGGCCGACCCCTACCGCCTGGAGGTCGAACGCGATCGCGCCGGTGTCGCCGAGTACTTCGCGGACGCGGTGCGCGACGCGCGCACCATCGAGCAGGTCGAGGACACGGCCACCGACCGCTTCCTGCTGCCGGGACCGGCCGTGCCGCTGACCCTGCACGGCTCCGACGGCGAGATGTTCTTCGACGGCGAGGAGATCCGCCTGTCCTGGAACTGGGCGACCGAGGAGGCCAAGAAGAGCACGGGGACCCACCGGGTCGGGCTCGCCGACCTGGCCGGGGTCTCGTGGTCGCCGCCGCGGCTTGAGAGCGGCTACCTGCGGCTGCTGCCCCGGCACGGCCCGCACATGGGCAAGCCGGCGCACGACCCGAACTGCGTGGTGCTGTGGGGCTGGCGCCCGGGCCGCGAGGTCGCCGAGTCGGCCCTGCTGGCCGCCGCCGTCACGGCCCGCCTGCCGCACCCGTCGGGTGTCGGCGCGGCGGCCGACGGCCCCCTGGCGAAGGGCCCGGTGGCCGGGCAGACCGACCCGGACACCGTGCTGCGGCGCCTGCGGGAGCTGGGGGAGCTGCACCGGAGCGGCGTGCTCACGGACGAGGAGTTCTCGGCGGCCAAGAAGGCGATGCTCGACCGGCTGTGAGCGGCGCCGGAACGGCGTTCGCGACACGCCCGTGCCCGATATCGGGCAGGATTGTTGCGAAAAGCATTCCGGCTCCTCAGTATCGAGGGGTGCCCGAACGCCGTACGCCCCATGACGACCTCGTGGACCACCTGGTGCGCAGCACGTCCCTCGCGCGGGGCGAGGCGGCCCGGGTGGTCCTCGATGTGCTGGCGTACTTCGACGAGTCGGCCGAGGAGTACGTCCGCCGCCGCCACCGGGAGCTGCGTTCCCGCGGGCTCACCAACGACGCGATCTTCCGGCAGATCTCCGAGGAACTGCCGCACCGCGCCGTGGCGCCTCCCGCGCTGTCGCTGCGGCAGCTGCGGCGGATCGTCTACGGCTGAGCGGGGGCACGGGCGGACCGCCGCCGGGCGGCGGCGGTCCCGGACAGCGAGCGAACGACCAGCAGGAGGAACGGCTATGTGTGGGATCGTCGGATATATCGGCACAAGGGATGTCGCGCCCCTCCTGCTGGAGGGTCTCCAGCGGCTGGAGTACCGGGGGTACGACTCGGCGGGCATCGCGATCCAGAACAGCGGGCGCGGCGGCGGCCTCAAGACCGTGAAGAACGCCGGCCGGGTCCGCGACCTGGAGAGCAAGGTCCCCGCCCGGTTCTCCGGAACCAGCGGCATCGCCCACACCCGGTGGGCGACGCACGGCGCCCCCAACGACGCCAACGCCCACCCGCACCTGGACGCCGCGGGGCGCATCGCCGTCGTGCACAACGGCATCATCGACAACTCCGCCGACCTGCGGGCCAAACTGGCCGCCGACGGCGTCGAGCTGGCCTCCGAGACCGACACCGAGGTGCTGGCGCACCTCATCGCCCGGGCGCGGGGCGAGAAGCTGGAGGACAAGGTCCGCGAGGCCCTGCGGTACATCGAGGGCACCTACGGCATCGCGGTGCTGCACGCCGACTTCCCCGACCGCATCGTCGTGGCGCGCAACGGCTCGCCCGTGGTGCTCGGCATCGGCGAGAAGGAGATGTTCGTCGCCTCCGACGTCGCCGCCCTGATCAGCCACACCCGCCAGGTGATCACCCTGGACGACGGCGAGATGGCCACCATCAAGGCCGACGACTACCGCACCTACACGACCGACGGCAGCCGCACCTCGGCCGCGCCGACCACCGTCGAGTGGGAGGCCGAGAGCTACGACATGGGCGGCCACGACACCTACATGCACAAGGAGATCGCCGAGCAGACCGAGGCGGTGGACCGGGTGCTGCGCGGCCGGATCGACGACCGGTTCGCCACGGTGCGGCTCGGCGGCCTGAACCTGGACGCCAGGGCGGCGCGCGGCGTGCGGCGGGTGAAGATCCTGGGCTGCGGTTCCGCCTACCACGCGGGTCTGATCGGCGCCCAGATGATCGAGGAGCTGGCGCGCATCCCGGCGGACGCCGAGCCGGCCAGCGAGTTCCGCTACCGCAACGCGGTGGTCGACCCCGACACCCTCTACATCGCCACGAGCCAGTCCGGCGAGACCTACGACACGCTGGCGGCCGTGCAGGAGCTCAAGCGCAAGGGCGCCATGGTGCTCGGCGTGGTCAACGTGGTCGGCTCCGCCATCGCGCGGGAGACGGACGGCGGGATCTACGTGCACGCCGGGCCCGAGGTGTGCGTCGTGTCCACCAAGTGCTTCACCAACACGGCCGTGGCCTTCGCGCTGCTCGCGCTGCACCTCGGGCGGATCAGGGACCTGTCGGTCGCGGACGGCAAGCGCATCATCGAGGGCCTGCGCCGGCTGCCGGGGCAGATCGCCGAGATCCTGCGCGAGGAGGACCGGATCGCCAAGCTCGCGGCCGAGTTCGCCGAGGCGCGGAGCATGATGTTCGTGGGCCGGGTCCGGGGCTTCCCGGTGGCGAAGGAGGCCTCCCTGAAGCTGAAGGAGGTCTCCTACATCCACGCCGAGGCGTACCCCGCGTCCGAGCTGAAGCACGGTCCGCTGGCCCTGGTCGAGCCCGCGGTGCCGACGGTGGCGATCGTTCCGACGGACGAGCTGCTGGACAAGAACCGGGCGACCCTTGAGGAGATCAAGGCGCGCAGCGGGCGCATTCTGGCCGTCGCGCACGAGGAGCAGCCGAAGGCCGACAGCACGATCGTGGTGCCGCGCAACGAGCCGGAGCTCGACCCGGTGCTCATGGGCATCCCGCTCCAGCTGCTCGCCTACCACACAGCGCTCGCCCTGGGCAGGGACATCGACAAGCCCCGGAATCTGGCCAAGTCCGTGACGGTCGAATAGGCGCGAATCGCTCGGCCGGCGCGGTCCCGCGGCCTTCGCGGTCCGCGGCCTCCCGCGGCGGCGCTCTGCCGCAGGTCCTGGCGCACTGCGGCCCCCGGGAAGCGCGTGCCACCAAACGCGCTCCCGGGGGCCGCTTCATGCGCCGGCGTCGCCCATTACGCCGGCGGGGAGAAGCCGCCTCCGGGTCCGTCACCTCCCGTCGGCGGCCCTAGCCTCGGTCGGTGTCCCGGTTATGCCCATCACAAACGCACAATCCACCACTTCCGGGCGACGAATTTGGTGAATGCCTCGTGCGCGCACGGCGCAGCGGCGGCCCCGAGGCCGCGTGGGGCGCCCGTGAGCCGTTCCGGCGGCCCGGAGGGAGCGTTCCGAAGCCGTGCGGAGCCCTGCGGCGCCCGCGCGCCCGGCGGGGCGCGCAGGCGGGCGTGGGGTGGTGCCGCCGTGCGCCGCGCGCCGGGGCGGTCAGGGGATGACGACCACCGGGCGCTGCGCGCGCCGGGCGAGCCGCCCCGAGACCGAGCCGAACAGCCGGCTGAGCAGTCCGTGCGTGGTCCCGACGACGATCGCGTCGGCCTCGTACTCCTGGCCGACCTCCTCCAGCTCGTGGCAGATGTCGCCGCCGCGTTCGAGAAGGACCCAGGGCACGTCGGAGAGGTGGTCGGCGCAGGCCAGCTCAAGACCGAGCACCTCGGTCCTGTGGTCGGGCACGTCCACGAGGGCCGGCGGCTCGCAGCCGGCCCACACGGTGGTGGGCAGCCGGTTGGCCACGTGCACGATGATCAGTCCGGAGCCGGACCGCCTGGCCATGCCCACGGCGTACGCCAGGGCGCGCTCGCTCGACATCGAGCCGTCGAAGCCCACCACCACGCCGTGCTGGAACGCCGGGTCGTGCGACCCTCCCGCTTCCTCCACCGGGTCGGGAGGGGAGGAGGGATCGGCGACCTGCCGGCGATCCGCTGGTTCGGGGAACTCGTATCCAGCCATCGAAGCCTCAGCGGTGGGTCAGTGAGGAAACCTCGTGAGTGTGTGGGCTGTGGGGGTGGGACGCGGGGGAGCGGTGGAGATTCGTTGTGCTTCCACTGGTGCCACCTCCAGGGTACGGCGTCAGGTAGGTAGTTCCCAGGGGCGCTGCCTGCAACCCCTGAAACCGGACGCCGCCGCTGTGACCGTGCAGCATGCCCTACCGGCACGCGGCGGCGCAATGCTTTCGGACACGGCGGGGCGCGGACGCATCCGCTGCGTGACCGGTCGTGGCGCCGTTCCGCGTTCACTTCCCGGCGTCACGGGGCGTGGCTCGGAGCAGCGGCTGCTCGCTGAGTGTCGCCCGTCAATTACAGCACGGGTGAACGGTGAACGCCCCCGGCGTGCGCCGGTCGCGCGCCGGGGCGGTCGTGGGCACGGGTCTCATTTTCGGCCAACTTCGCCACTCCAGACCCACGTTGCCCACACGCCCCGTCAACATCTCCTGTATACCGGGACGGAGGCGCGCCCCGGGGCGCTCCGGCCCCGCGGTGCCGAGTGGCGAGGTGAGGCGCACTTCCCCCAACTGCTCCTACGTGTAACGCTTCCTGATCGAATGCTTCGCGCCACGTTGTCATGTCGATATAGCGCCGAGTGATGAACTTGTCCCGCCGACCTCACCCGACCCAGTAGATTCGATCTTGGCAATCACGTCGGGGGAAACGTGCTGGACCGAGGACGCGACGACCGAGGGAACTGAGGAGCATGAGCCAGGACCCAACGCACGGCCCCGAGCCCGCCGTCAAGCTGGCTGCCCGACGCCGCCGCGAAGTCGTCGCGGTGCTGCTGTTCAGCGGCAGTCCCATGTTCGAGAGTTCCATTCCGCTGTCCGTCTTCGGGGTCGACCGCCAGGACGCGGGCGTACCGCGCTACCGGCTGCTCGCCTGCGCGGGCGAGGAGGGGCCGCTGCGCACCACGGCGGGTCTCGAACTGAGAGCGCCCTACGGCCTGGGGGCCGTGGCCAGGGCGGGCACCGTGATCGTGCCCGCGTGGCGGTCCATCACCGGCCCGCCGCCGGCCGCCGCGCTCGCCGCGCTGCGCCGCGCGCACAGCGAGGGCGCCAGGATCGTGGGCCTGTGCACGGGCGCGTTCGCGCTGGGCGCCGCCGGGCTGCTCGACGGCCGGCCCGCGACCACCCACTGGATGTACGCGCCGACCCTCGCCAAGCGGTACCCCTCGGTCCACGTGGACCCGAGGGAGCTGTTCGTCGACGACGGCGACATCCTCACCTCGGCCGGCACCGCTGCGGGCATCGACCTGTGCCTCCACATCGTCCGGCAGGACCACGGCCCCGAGGCGGCCGCGGCGCTCGCCCGCCGCCTGGTGCTGCCGCCGCGCCGGGGCAGCGGAACGGAGACGGGGGCGCACCGGCACCTCGACCGCTCTTTACCCGAGGACATCGGGGCCGACCCGCTCGCCGAGGTCGTCGCCTGGGCCCTCGAACATCTGCATGAGCAGTTCGACGTGGAGACGCTGGCCGCGCGCGCCTACATGAGCCGGCGCACGTTCGACCGCAGGTTCCGCGCGCTCACCGGCAGTGCCCCGCTGCAATGGCTGATCACGCAGCGTGTCCTCCAGGCGCAGCGGCTGCTTGAGGTGTCCGACTACTCGGTGGACGAGGTGGCCGGCCGGTGCGGCTTCCGTTCCCCGGTGGCGCTGCGCGGCCACTTCAGGCGGCAGCTCGGGGCGTCCCCCGCCGCCTACCGGGCCGCGTACCGGGCCAGGCAGCAGGACACGGTGGACCGGGCCAAGCCGGCGGGCGACGGCTTCTCGCCGCGCCTGCCCGGCCAGCGGAGCCGCCCCGTACCGTGAGCGCCGGGTGCGGGGCAGTCGCGCTGAGCGACGTAAGGTTGTTCGCATGAACGATCGCATGGTGTGGATCGACTGCGAGATGACCGGGCTTTCGCTGGCCGACGACGCGCTCATCGAGGTGGCCGCGTTGGTGACCGACTCCGAGCTGAACGTGCTCGGAGACGGGGTCGACGTGGTGATCCGGCCGCCGGCCGCGGCCCTGGAGTCGATGCCCGAGGTGGTGCGGGCGATGCACACGGCCTCCGGCCTGCTGGACGAGCTGGCCGCGGGCACCACGCTCCGTGAGGCCGAGGACCTCGTCCTCGACTACATCAGGCGGCACGCGCCCGAGGCCGGCAAGACGCCCCTGTGCGGCAACTCGATCGGCACCGACCGCGGCTTCCTGGCCCGGGACATGCCGCGCCTTGAGACCCACCTGCACTACCGCGTGATCGACGTCTCCTCGGTGAAGGAGCTGGCCCGCCGCTGGTACCCGCGGGCCTACTTCAACAGCCCGGAGAAGAGCGGCAACCACCGGGCGCTCGCGGACATCAGGGAGTCCATCGCCGAGCTGCGCTACTACCGGGAGGCCATCTTCGTCCCGCAGCCGGGCCCGGACAGCGACGCGGCCAAGCGGATCGCGGCCCAGCACGTGGTGCGCTGAAACCCTGGCGCGGGCACCGCCGGGGACCCTGTACACTCATATTCCGGCCGGACAGGACGGGCGCCAGGCGGCGTCCGGACGATTCCGGTCATGGTGGGTGTAGCTCAGTTGGTAGAGCACCTGGTTGTGGTCCAGGTGGCCGCGGGTTCAAGTCCCGTCACTCACCCCAGAGGCTCAAGGCCCGGTTCGCGGAAAACGCGGCCGGGCCTTCTGCGTCCCCGCGGTCGGCCGGTGCGCGCCCCGCCGGGCCGGGGGGTGAGCAGGGCGTCCGTCCGGTCCACCGCCGCCGGGCTTGCTCATGCGCCTCGGCTCCTCCGTCCCCGCCCGACCGCCGGACCGGTGCGCGGCCGACTCCGCGTGCCGCCCGCGCGTGTTCCGCTTCTGTCACGGCCGGGTGGCCGCGCGTTCGGGCGCCGGCGGGCCGTGGGAGGCTCGGCGCATGTCAACGAGCTTTCGTGTACGACGAGTTCTGACCGCTGTGACGGTCGCCGCCTGCCTGGGGCTGACCGTTGCCGCGTGTGGCGGGGACGGGTCCGGGAGCAAGCCGTCCGCCAGGGACGGCGACCGGCAGAGCGATCATGACGACGACGATGACGACGACGATGACGACGACGTTGATGTTGACGTTGATGTTGACGTTGACGGCGGCGGTGGCGGGGAAGAGGCGGGCTCCGGCGGCTCGTCCGGCGAGGCGCAGGCGGGCGGGGACGCCGCCGCCGAGCAGGAGGCCGCGTTGGAGAACGCCGTGCACGCGTACACGCGGGCGTACTTCGCGGGCGAGGCGGTGACGGCCTACGCCATGCTGTCCGAGCGGTGCCGCGACCTGGTGGGCTCGTCCGCGCACGGCGATGAGGTCGCCGGGGCCGCCGCCGAGCACGGCGAGCTCACGGTCCAGACCTACACGACGAACCTGATCGAGGCGGACTCCGCCGTGGTCACCTACACGGTGGGGGTGCCCGAGCTCGACGAGCCGCGGCGGGCGGAGTCGTGGGTGTCCGAGAACCGGTCCTGGAAGTGGGACGCCTGCTGAACGCGTGCGCCCGCGGCGTGCGCCCCGGGTGCGCCGGCTGGTCCGCACACCCATCAGTGCGGAAAGTGGGAGGAGTTGGCGCCCGCGCAGCCATGGCGCGGCCGAACCTGGGAAGGAGAGGGACATGGCTTCTCCACTTTCCGCCGCCAGGCTGGTGAGCGCGCTCAAGGGGGAGGGCGTCCGGATCGTCGAGCACAGGTCCTGGCGTACGCACAACAGGAACCACGTCGGTGCCTGGGGCCCGGTGCACGGTGTGATGATCCATCACACCGTGACCAGCGGCACCGACGCCACGGTGGACCTGTGCTACGACGGGCGTTCCGACCTGCCGGGGCCGCTGTGCCACGGCGTGATCGCCAAGGACGGCACGGTGCACCTCGTCGGGCACGGGCGGGCCAACCACGCGGGCAGTGGCGACGGGGACGTGCTGGACGCCGTCATCGCCGAGCGGACCCTTCCTCCCGACAACCAGGCCGACACGGACGGCAACCGGCACTTCTACGGCTTCGAATGCGTGAACCTGGGGGACAACAAGGACCCCTGGCCCCCCGCCCAGGTCGAGGCCATCGTGCGGGCCTCCGCGGCGCTCTGCCGTGCGCACGGCTGGGGCAAACAGGGCACGACGTCCGTGATCGGCCACCTGGAGTGGCAGCCGGGCAAGATCGATCCGCGTGGTCCCGGCATATCCATGAGCGACCTGCGCAAGCGCGTCGCGGAACGACTGAGGCATCCCGCCGACTGGGACCCCGAGGAGGACGACATGCCGCTGAGCGACGCCGACATCGAGAAGGTGGCCAAGGCCGCGGCGCGTCAGGTGGCGCTCTACCGGGACGAGCGTCTCGACGTGCGCGACGCGCGGCAGATGTGGGACGACGCGGCGAGTCCGCACCACACCTGGCAGTTCCGCCCCTCGGGCGCGGACGCGGACGCGTGGGGGCTGCTGAGCAGGACGCACTCCGAGGTCGTGGCTCTGCGCGCGGCCGTCGCCGAGTTGGCCGGCGCCCTGGCGGCGCAAGACGGCTCTGTGGACGCGGACGAGCTGGTCGCCAGGATCGAGCGGGCCGTCGCGGGCACGCGGGAGGAGTGAACGCCGACCCGCGGCGGAGCCGTTTCCTGTGGTCCCGGACGCCGGCGCGGGTCAGCGGCGCCGGCGCGGCAGCGCGTGCCGGGGCGGGTTGATCAACGTGATCTGGCGGACGATCTGATGGAACGCGAACAGGGCCGACAGCGGCGGCAGCCCCGCGACGGCCAGGCTCGTCGGGGTCCTCGGCGCCTGTGACATGCACAGGCACACGGCGAGCCCCGAGAAGAGGAGGACGACCGCCCACGAGTGCAGGACGCGCCGTTGGTGCAGTGCCGCGCGCAGGATCGACAGCGAGGCGACCAGCCAGGGGCCGTAGATCAGCAACGGCCACCAGGCGGCGAGTTGCTGCGGGACGCCGGGAGAGGCGGCGTCCCGCAGCGGCGCGTAGGAGACCAGTCCGCCCAGCACACTGAGCATGGCCACCAGCACCGCCGCGGCCGCGGCCAGCAGCAGGCTCGCGCATCGGAGCCACCACGAACGCAGCGTGCCGCTCTGCCACTTCAGCCGGGCGCGCTCCTTGCGGTGGCGACGGGCCGAGGGCTCCCTCGGGGCCCGTCCGCCGTATCCGTCGCGTGCGTCGGCGGCAGGGTCGACGCGCAGCTCCGGCGGCAGGAACAGGTGCGTGGTCCCCGCGGGGTCGTACATCATCTGCTGGTTCAGTGACATCACATTCCGCCAACGACAGGTTTCTTGGGGGGATGTGCGGCATTGGAGTGAATGGTTCCCTCTGGAGTGGTGGGTGACGTGGTGCCTTGACCGCACCGTTTCCTCCCTTTCCGGTCGTCGTTGGAGACGCCAGGCACATCACCCACAGGAGGGTTCATGGCTACGGATGAGGTCGTTCCGGATGAATCCGACGGCGCTCTACTGCTGCGTGCGCGCGATGGTGACGACGCGGGCTTCGCCGCGCTGTACCAGCGGCACGAGGCGGCGGTCCGGCGTTACGCGCGCCTGTGCTGCCGGGACCCGCGCCCGGCGGACGACCTGACGGCCGAGGTCTTCGCACGCACCCTCGGCGCGGTGCGGGCCGGCGGTGGTCCGCGGACCGCCGTGCGCGCCTACCTGCTGACGATGGTCAGGCGGACGGCGGCGCAGTGGGCCGCGGACGGCCGGCTCGAACCTCCGGAGGCCGGGCCGGGTGCCCCGCCCGTCGCGGGCGCGGAGGGGCAGCCGAGCGGGGCGGACGCGAGCGGGCGCCCGGACGGGGATGTGGTGGTCCAGGCGTTCCTGAGCCTGCCGGAACGGTGGCAGGAGGTGCTGTGGCGGACCGCCGTCGACGGGGAGCCGGTCCGGCGCGTGGCCGGCCGGCTCGGCCTGACGGCCGTCGCGACCGCGCTCCTCGCCCACCGGGCAGGAGAGGGGCTGCGCGCGGCCTACCGCCAGGCGCACGCGGGCGACGCGTCGGACGGCCACGAGGAGTGCCTGCGCCACGCGGGCCGGCTCGGGGCCCGCACCCGCGTCCCGGCCCGTCCCGGCCGCTCCGGGCTGCGCCGCCACCTCGGCAGCTGTGCCCGCTGCCGAACGGCCCACGGGGACCTGCGGGATCTCGACGGGACGCTGCGCCGCGTGCTGCCGGTGCTGCTCGCGGGCTGGTTCGCGGGGCCGGACGCGCCGCCCGGCGGGGAGGCCGCCGCGCGGCGGGCCGTTCCCGGGCCGCGGACCGCGGGGGCGGCGGACGCCCCGGGCGGCGCCGTGCCGCGCAGGAGGTCGGGCAGGGCGGCCCTCACGGCCGCCGTCGCGCTCGCGGCGGTCACCGCCACGGCCTCGGCTCCCCTGGTGGCCGACCGGCTCGCCGACGAGCCCGGGCGCCACGGCGAGGGCCGCACGCCGAGCGAGGACGACGGCGCGAACCGCCCGGCCGCGCACCACCGCGGGCAGGAACGCGAGCGCCCGGAGACCGAAGCACAGGACCGGCGCGAACCCGAGGCCGAGACGTCGGCCGCCGCGCCGGAGCCGCCCGGCGCCCGCGCTCCGCGCCCCGCGCCGGAACCGCGCCCCGCTCCGGCGTCCGCTCCGGCGGCCGAAGCCGTTCCCGGAGCGGAAGCGGACCTGTGCGCCTCGGAACTCGCCTCCGCGCTGCCGGAACCGGCGTCCGACGCCTGCGCCTCGGGTTCCGGCTCCCTGGCACCGCCCGCCCCGTTCGACTCGCGCGACCTGCCCGTGCCGCCGGGCCTTCCGGCCCTGCCGGGGGCTCCCGCCGGGGCCTTCTAGGAAGGCTCCGGCCGGCGCGGGACCCGGCCGAGACGGCACCGTTAGGATCGGCCGTGCTATGGACACCGCTGACATCGACGAACTGTGGGGCCGGGTCACCGGCACCCAGCCCGACCCGGAACTGTGGCTGATCGTCGCGGCGGCCCTCGTCGCCCTGGCGGCGGTCGCCCCGTTCCCGGTGTGGCGGCTGTCCCGCACCACGATCACCATCGCCCACGAGGGCGGCCACGGCCTGGTGGCCCTGCTCACCGGCCGCCGCCTCCAAGGCATACGCCTGCACTCCGACACCTCGGGTCTGACCGTCTCGCGCGGTAAACCGACCGGCTTCGGCATGATTCTGACCGCCGCCGCCGGCTACACCGCGCCCTCCCTGCTCGGGCTCGGCGGCGCCGCGCTGCTGTCCGACGGGCGCATCACGGCGTTGCTCTGGGGGGCCACGGCCCTGCTGCTCGCCCTGCTCGTCATGGTCCGCAACGCCTACGGGATGCTGACCGTCGTGCTGACCGGAGCCGCGTTCCTCCTGGTGTCCTGGCTCACCGGCCCCGACGTGCAGGCGGCGTTCGCCTACGTGGTGGTGTGGTTCCTGCTTCTCGGGGGCGTGCGCCCGGTGTTCGAGCTCCAGGCCAAGCGCCGGCGCGGCGAGGCGCGCGACTCCGACGCCGACCAGCTCGCCCGCCTCACGCACGTGCCCGCGCCGATGTGGCTGCTGCTGTTCCACGTCGTCGCGCTCACGTCGCTCATCGGGGGCGGGAGCTGGCTGCTCGACCTGTAGCCGCCCCGGCGCGGTGGGCGCCGCGCACTAGAGTGAGAGCCATGACCGACCACAGCGAAAGTCTCGTTCTCTGGCCCGCGCCGTCGGCTTCCGGCGCGGTCGACGCAACCGTCACGGTGCCCGGGTCCAAGTCGGTCACCAATCGCGCGCTGATCCTGGCGGCGCTCGCGGCCGACCCGGGCTGGCTGCGCCGCCCCCTCAGGTCGCGCGACACCCTGCTGATGGCCGACGCGCTGCGGTCGCTCGGCATCGGCATCGAGGAGACCGTCTCGTCGAGCAGCGCCGTCTCGGGGCTGCCGCAGGGCCGCGGCGAGTCGTGGCGCGTCATCCCGGCGGCGCCGCAGGCCCCGGCCACGGTCGACGTCGGGAACGCCGGGACCGTCATGAGGTTCCTGCCGCCGCTGGCCGCGCTGGCCGAGGGGCCGGTCGGCTTCGACGGCGATCCCCGGTCCCACGAGCGCCCGTTGCGCAGCCTCATCGAGGCGCTGCGCGCGCTCGGCGCCCGCATCGAGGACGGCGGGCGCGGCGCCATGCCGCTCACCATCCACGGCACCGGTTCGCTCGACGGCGGCTACGTCGAGGTGGACGCCTCGTCGTCCTCGCAGTTCATCAGCGCGCTGCTGCTGTCGGCGCCGCGCTTCAACCAGGGCATCGAGGTGCGGCACACGGGCCGCACCCTGCCCTCCCTGCCGCACATCCGGATGACCGTGGACATGCTCAGGCGGGCCGGCGCCCAGGTCGACGCGCCCGACTCCGGTGGCGAGCCGAACGTGTGGCGGGTGGCGCCGGGCGCGCTGCTCGGCGGCGACCTGGTCGTGGAGCCCGACCTGTCGAACGCCCAGCCGTTCCTGGCCGCCGCCCTGGTCACCGGTGGCACGGTCACCATCCCCGACTGGCCGGCCCGCACCACGCAGCCCGGGGACGCGCTGCGGGAGATCTTCACGGAGATGGGCGGCCGCTGCGTGCTCGACGACCGCGGCCTGACGCTGACCGGCACCGGCCGGGTGCGCGGCATCGACGCGGACCTGAGCGAGGTGGGCGAGCTGACGCCGGGCATCGCGGCCGTCGCGGCCCTGGCCGACGGCGAGTCGGTCCTGCGCGGCGTGGGGCACCTGCGACTGCACGAGACCGACCGGCTCGCGGCGCTCACCAAGGAGATCAACGCGCTCGGCGGCGACGTGACGGAGACCGAGGACGGGCTGCGCATCCGGCCGCGCGCGCTGCACGGCGGCGTGTTCCACACCTACGAGGACCACAGGCTCGCGACCGCGGCGGCCGTGCTCGGCCTCGTCGTGAAGGACATCGAGATCGAGGACATCGCGACCACGGGCAAGACCATGCCCGACTTCCCCGACCTGTGGCACCGCATGCTCGCCGGGGACGTGGACTGAGGACCGGCCCGCGATGCGCCGGTACGGCAAGCACACCGACGAGGACGACGTCCGGGTCCGGCCGAGCCGGCGGGGCAGCCGGCCGCGCACGCACCGGCGCCCCGCGCACGAGGACGCGGAGGAGGGCTTCGTGCTCACCGTCGACCGGGGGCGCATCACGTGCCTGGTCGGGGAGCGCACGGTCACCGCGATGAAGGCCAGGGAACTGGGCCGCAAGAGCGTCGTGGTCGGCGACCGGGTCGCGGTGGTCGGCGACCTCTCCGGGCTCAAGGACACGCTGGCCCGGGTCGTGCGGGTGGCCGAGCGCACCTCCGCGCTGCGGCGGACCGCGGACGACGACGACCCGTTCGAGCGCGTGGTGGTGGCCAACGCCGACCAGCTCGCGATCGTGACCGCGCTGGCCGACCCGGAACCGAGGCCGCGGCTGATCGACCGCTGCCTGGTCGCGGCGTTCGACGCGGGACTCGACCCGCTGCTGATCCTCACCAAGTCCGACCTCGCCCCGCCGGGGCCGCTGCTGGAGACGTACGCGCCGCTCGGCATCCGGCACGTCGTCACCAGCCACGAGGAGTTCGACGAGGAGTCCGTGGCCCGGGTGCGCGACCTGCTCGCGGGCCGGACCACCGCGTTCGTCGGGCACAGCGGCGTGGGCAAGACGACGCTGGTGAACGCGCTGGTGCCGCCGGAGCGGCAGCGGGCCACCGGCGCGGTGAACGCGGTGACGGGCCGCGGCCGGCACACGACCGTCTCCGCGCTGGCGCTGCCGCTGCCCGGCGGGGCCGGCTGGGTCATCGACACCCCGGGCGTCCGTTCGTTCGGCCTGCACCACATCGACCCGTCCCGCGTCATCCACGCGTTCCCCGACCTGGAGCCCGGCACGGCCGGCTGCCCGCGCGCGTGCTCCCACGACGAGCCGGACTGCGCGCTGGACGGCTGGGTCGAGGCCGGGCACGCGGAGCCGGCGCGGCTGTACTCGCTGCGCAGGCTGCTTGCCACGCGGGAGCGGCGCGAGGGCGACTGACCGCCCGGCCCGGCGGTGGCGCTCAGGGACCGGGGACGGCGGGCGCCACCAGGTGGGAGACGGCGAGGCGGACCGCCGTCTCGCAGGCGTCCCGCGTCTGCGCGTCCGGCGGCCCGCCGCGGTCGCGGAACGCCTCGGCGGCGCGGTCGCGCAGGTCGCGTATCAGGTGCCACGGTTCGCGGGTCCGCGACGGCGGCCCGGTGCCGGCGCAGCCGGTGAGCGCGGCGCGCACGACGTGGTCCTCGCGCGCGGCGGCCACGATCCAGTCGGTCGCGGCGGCCAGCGCCCGCTGCCGCGGCTGGTGGCGCCGGGTGCGGCAGAAGACCAGGAAGCGGTCGAGGAAGACGGCTGTGCGGTGGGCCGCCAGGGCGGCGCCGAGCCCCGCCTTGTCGCCGAACTCGTTGTAGAGGGACTGCCGGGACACCCCGGCCGCCGCCGCCACGCCGGTCATCCTGACCCTGTCCCAGGGCCGCTCCGCCACGGCCGCGCCCGCGGCTTCCAGGAGGGCTTCCCGCGCGCTCGGCACCGCTGCCTCCTCGCATCCTGGCGTGGCAAGGACCGGCCCGGCCCGTGCGGGACAGTCACCGGTGCGGCACAGGATCGGCGCGCCCGCGGCGGCTGTCAAGATGTCCCGCGCCCGTGCGGGCCGTGGTCCGGATACTGTGAGGCATGCCCGATTACGACGACGACCTGCGCCTGGCGCACGTGCTGGCCGACTCCGCCGACGCCGCGACGATGGGGCGCTTCCGGGCGCTCGACCTGAAAGTGGAGACCAAGCCGGACCTGACCCCGGTGACGGAGGCGGACCGGGCGGCCGAGGAGCTGATCCGTTCCGTGCTGCAACGGGCCAGGCCGCGGGACGCGGTGCTGGGCGAGGAGTTCGGCGACGGGGGCGGCCAGGCGGCGCGCCGCTGGATCGTCGACCCGATCGACGGCACGAAGAACTACGTGCGGGGCGTTCCGGTCTGGGCGACCCTGATCGCCCTCATGGAACCGGGCGAGCACGGGGACCGCCCGGTGGTCGGGGTCGTGTCGGCGCCCGCGTTGAACCGGCGCTGGTGGGCGGCGCTCGGCGGCGGCGCGTACGCGGGGCGCAGCCTGACCTCCGCCACGCGCCTCTCGGTGTCGCGGGTGGCGCGCATGGAGGACGCGTCGTTCTCGTACTCCTCGCTCGGCGGCTGGGAGCAGCGCGGGCTGCTCGGCGGGCTGCTCGATCTGTCGCGGGCCTGCTGGCGCACGCGCGCCTACGGCGACTTCTGGTCGTACATGATGGTGGCCGAGGGCGCGGTGGACGCGTGCGCGGAGCCGGAGCTGTCGTTGTGGGACATGGCGGCCCCGGCGATCGTCGTGCAGGAGGCGGGGGGCCGGTTCACCGGTCTTGACGGCGTGGACGGGCCGAACGGCGCGGACGCGGCGGCCAGCAACGGGCTGCTGCACGCGGAGCTGCTTGAGTACGTGGGCGCGCGTTAGCCCTCCCACCCGCCGTGCGGCCCGCCCGGGGCGGCGGGCCGCACGGCGGCGCGGTCACTCCGTGCCCGTCCGCGCCGCGGGCTCGCGGGGCCGCAGCAGCAGGGCGGCCAGCGCCGCGGTGGCCACGAGGCCGGCGGCCGAGATGGCCGCGACGGTGGCGAAGCCCTGGTCGTACGCGTCCCGCGCGGTGTGCAGGAGCGCGGTCGCGGTCTCGGCGGGGAGCCGCCCGAGCAGCTCCTCCGCGGCGGCGAAGGACTCCTCGGCCTGGGCCTGGCCCGACTCGTCGAGGCCCTGCACGTCCGCGAGCCCGATCCGGTAGACGGCGGTCAGGAGGCTGCCGAGGACGGCGACGCCGAGACCGGCGCCGAGTTCGAAGGAGGTCTCCTGGATGGCGGCGGCCTCGCCGGAACGCTCCGGCTGCGCGGCGCTCATGATGCTGTCGGCGCCGAGCGTCATCACGATGCCCGCGCCGTAGCCCGCGCCCAGCAGCGACGGCAGCAGCCACGGGTACGCGCCGGTGTCGCCGGTCAGGGCGAGGAGGGCGAGGCTGCCCGCGAACAGCACGAGGGCGCCCGTGAGGGCCCAGCGGTTGCTCCAGCGGGCGGCGACCCAGGGCGCGGTGACGGCGCCCAGGGCGTTGGCGGCCGCCAGCGGCATGAGCGCGAGCCCGGCCCGCACGGGGGAGAAGTCGCCCACCTGCTGGAGCCATTGGGTGAGGAAGAACAGCAGGGCCACGTAGCTGCCGAAGCACGCGATGACGCAGAGGGTGGCGGTCGTGAAGCGCCGTTCGCGGAAGAGGGTGAAGTCGAGCAGCGGCTCGGGGATGCGGAACTGGCGGCGGACGAAGAACCAGAGCAGCCCGGCGCCCAGCAGGGCGGTGACGAGGATGAGGCCGTTGACGCCGACGTGCTCGCCCGCCTGCTTCAGGGCGTAGACCACCGCGGCCAGGCCGGCGACGGACAGGGCGACGCTGCCGATGTCCCACCGGCGCGGTTCCGGGTTCTTC
Source organism: Streptomyces marincola (assembly GCF_020410765.1). Lineage (NCBI taxonomy): Bacteria > Bacillati > Actinomycetota > Actinomycetes > Kitasatosporales > Streptomycetaceae > Streptomyces > Streptomyces marincola. Next base: position 4,791,788 of record NZ_CP084541.1, read on the forward strand.
GACTCGGGGATGACGCGGGCGCCCACGGCGAGGATGACGAGGATGACGGGCACGTTGATGAGGAAGACCGCGCCCCAGCCCCACCGTTCGGTGACCAGGCCGCCGACGAGCGGCCCGATGGTGGCGCCGACGCTGTGCGCGGCGGTCCACACGCCGATGGCGATGGCGCGTTCGCGGTCGTCGGTGAAGACGACGCGGATGATCGCCACGGTCGAGGCCATGATCATGGCCGCGCCGATCCCGAGGGCGGCGCGGGCGGCGATGAGCTGGAGGGTGGTGGCGGAGAACGCCGCGGCGGCGGAGGCGGCGCCGAACGTGGCGAAGCCGGTGAGCACCATGCGGCGGCGGCCGACGCGGTCGCCGAGCGTTCCGCAGGTGACCAGCAGGGCGGCGAGCGTCAGGGAGTAGACGTCGACGATCCACAGCAGTTCCGCGGCGCTCGGCTGGAGGTCCCGGCTCATGCTGGGCACGGCGACGTGCAGCACGGTCAGGTCGATGCCGCACAGCAGCAGACTTCCCGACACCACGGCGAGGACCAGCCAGCGCCGGGCGGACGGATCGGCCGGGCCCGCGGGCTCCGCGCCCGTCTCCTTGCTCCCGCGCACCGGTGCGGGGGTCTCGCTGTTTGACATAGCCTCAGTTTCTCGACATGGCAACTGGCGCCGCAAGTACGGTCATTCGTGTCCCCCGGTGTCATTCGGTATACCAATGGAGGTCGTTGTGCGGTCCAAGGTGGAAGAAGCACCCGATTACTGCGCGATCGAGTTCGCGATGGAAGTTCTCGGTGGCAGGTGGAAGCTGGCCATTCTCAAGAATCTGATGGCGGGCACGCACCGGTTCGGTGACCTGCGGCGGGCGCTGCCGGGCATCACCCAGCGGATGCTGGCCCGTCAGCTGCGGGAGTTGCAGGACGACGGACTGGTGAGCCGGACGGTGCACCGCGAGGTGCCGCCGCGGGTGGAGTACGCCCTGACGGAGGTCGGCCGCAGCCTGGAGGCGATCGTTGACGACCTCGACGCGTGGGGCCGCTGGTACCGGGAGAACCGGCCGCGTCGCGACGCCGCCGCCGAGCCGGAAGCAGCAGGTCAGGAGGTGGCCGGGTGAGGGGGCCCGGCCGGGGGCGGGCGGCGCGTCAGTGGACCGTGTGCACCTCCTCGTAGCCCAGCCGCGGTGCGCGGGGGCGCGGGTGGGGCCCCGCGGGCCTGCCGACGTTCACCACCATGAGCACGGACTGCCGCCCGTCGGGGAAGAAGTCCCCGTTCAGGCCGGCCTCGTCGTAGCCGTTCAACGGCCCGGCGGCGAGCCCCGCGGCGCGTATTCCGATGAGGAAATAGGCGGCCTGGAGCGCGCCGTTCACGAGGGCGGACCGTTCCCGGAGAACGGGGTCGCGCGCGTAGATGGCGGCGGCACCCGGATAGTGCGGAAAGAGTTCCGGCAGGCGCAGGTGGAACTCGTTGTCCACGGCGAGCAGAGCGGTCAGCGGTGCCTTGAGCGTCTTCTCCCGGTTTCCTCGGGAAAGGTGTCCGACGAGGCGTCGGCGGCTTCCCGGGGAACGCATCAGGTGAATTCTCAGCGGCTGCTGGTTGAAGGCGGTCGGGCCGTCGCGGACGAGGTCGTGGACGGCCCGGATCTCGTCCTCGCCCACCGGGTCGTCCGCGAACCTGTCCTCGGTACGCGCCAGCCGGAACAGCAGGTCCCTGGCCTCGGGGGCCAGGGCGAGCAGGTCCGTGCCCGCGGTCGTCTCACTCATGCCGCGCGGGGAACTCGGCGAGGTTCTGCCTGAGGGTGTTGCCCGGTGTGTACGCCCGGCGGGTGAGGCCGCGGCGTTGCAGCGCGGGCACCAGGCCGTCGGTGATCTCCGCGATGTAGCGGCGGTTGAGCCGCAGCAGCGGTGTGGTGAGCATGAACCCGTCCCCGCCTACCTCCTCCATCACCTCGCCCATGCGCTCGGCCACCTGGTCGGGCGTGCCGACCAGGTCGATCGAGGACACCAGGCCGCCGGCGCCGTCGATGACCAGCTCCCGCAGCGTCTTGCCGCTGCCCCACTGCTGGAGCTTGTCGAGGGTGCCCTGTTCGCCGTTGGTCGTCAGCCGGTGGGGCAGCGGCTTGTCCAGGTCGAACTGGGCGAAGTCGATCTCGGTGAGCGCGGACACCTGCGCCAGGATGTCCTGGATGAACTGCGGCGAGGAGACCATCCTGGCCTGCTTGTCGCGCGCGTCCTGCTCCGTTTCGCCCACGGTCGGGGTGACGCAGAACAGCACCTTGATCTCGTCCGGGTCGCGCCCGTACTCCTCGGCGTGGCGGCGGACGTCCTCGCGGAACGCCCGCATGCTCTCGACGCCGCTGGCGATGGCGATGATGGAGTCGGCGTTGCGCGCGGCGAAGGCCCGCCCCCGCGGCGAGGCGCCCGCCTGCACGAACGCGGGCCTGTGCTGCGGCGAGGGAACGGTGTTCAGCGGGCCGCGCACCCGGAAGTGCTCCCCCTCGAAGTGGATGGGGCGCACCTTGGTGTGGTCCGCGTAGACGCCCTTCTCGCGGTCGAGGACGACGGCGTCCGCGTCCCAGGAGGCGAACAGCTGCTTGACGACGTCGACGTACTCGTCGGCCATCGCGTAGCGGACGTCCCGAGGCGGCAGCTCGGTCATGCCGAAGTTCTGCGCCGCGAGGTCCTCCGCGCTGGTGACGATGTTCCAGCCGAAGCGTCCGCCGAGCATGCTGTCCATCGTGGACGCCAGGCGCGCGGTCATGAACGGCGGGTACGCCATGGTCGAGAGGGTGGCGACGATGCCCAGGTGCTCGGTGGCCAGGCCCATGGCGACGGCGAGCGGAACGGGGTCGTGCTTGGGCACGACCATGGCCTGCCGGAGCGCGGCCTCGGAGGAGCCGCCGTAGCTCTCGGGGACCATCAGCTTGTCCTCGATGATCACGTAGTCGAAACAGGCGCGTTCCAGCGCGCGGGCGACCTCGGTGTGGAACGCGCCGTCCCAGGGTGAGCCACCGGTGCCGAACGGGCCCTGCCAGTCGTCGGGCGTGAAGTTGAAGATGAAGGCGAGGTGGAACGGGCGGCTCACGGCTGGGTACCTCCTGGCTGTGGGGCGGGGCGGTGCCGGTCCTGACGGGTCCGCGCGGGCAGCAGGCCCTTGCCGTCGTTCACCAGGTTCGCGGCCTCGTCGACGACGTGCCGCAGCAGCTTCTCGCCCAGCGCCGCGCTCGCCCCGGCGGTGGAGGAGAGGATGCCGCGGTCGCTGATCTGCTCGACGTCGACCGGGTGCAGGTAGACGCCGGCCCGCGGCGGGGCGTCGTGCTCGGGGCGCTCCTCGGTGACCAGGTCGGGGTGGAGGTGGAGCATGAGGCTGGTCTCGGTGACCCCGGCGTGCTCCGCGTGCCAGCCGGGGAACGCGGGGAGCTCCGCGTCGGTCCAGGTCTCACGGACCAGGCTCCACCAGCTGAACGCGAAGACCTCCTTGCCGTCGAGCAGGCCCCGGCGGCGTACCTGGTCGAGCGCCTCGAACAGGAAGGGCTCGTTCTCGTAGTGGCCGTTGACGATCACGAGGCGGGCCGCGGGAAGCTCGCCGAGGGAGGCCAGGGCCTCGTGGAGGAAGCGGATCAGGGTGTCCCCGCCGACGTACACGGTGCCGGGGAAGAACAGCCCGCCGCCGCTCTGCGGGAGCGAGCGGGCCCCGATGGTCTGCGCGGGCAGGACGAACGCGTCGAGTTCGCGCGCGATCTCCTCGGCGAACGCGACGGCGAGGTCGAGGTCGACCGAGAGCGGCAGGTGGGGGCCGTGCTGTTCGATCGCGCCGATGGGCCACACGAGGGTGCGTCCGCGGACGGCGTTGCGCACTCCCGTGCTGGTCAGGTCCGTCAGCCGCCGCGCGGCTCGGCGCCGCCCGCTCACGTGCCCGCCCCCGCGGCCGGGCCGAGGGCGGCGACCGGTGCGTCGGCCGGGCCGCCGAGCAGCTCCTCGGTCTCGGCGACGATGCGCCGCAGCGTGGGGTACATGTCGGTGTGCAGGGCCGTGTAGACCTGCGCGACGTTCGCGCCCGCGCTGAGGTAGTCGGCCACGTCGCGACCGCTGGTGATGCCGCCGACGCCCAGGATCGGCAGGTCGAAGCCGCGTTGGCGCAGCTGCCAGATGGCGGCGACGACCAGCGGCTTGATGCCGGGACCCGAGTAGCCGAACACGCCGTTCAGTTCGAGCCCCCCGGTCTCGCGCGACACCGCGGCGCCCGCGATGGTGTCGCTGATCGTGATGGCGTCGGCGCCGCCCGCGACGGCGGCCCGCACCCGGTCCCCGAGGCCCTCGCCGATGGCGAGCTTGACGGAGAGGGGCAGGGAGGTGCGGCCCCGTGTCTCCGAGGTGTAGGCGTACACGCGGTCGGGGTTGTCGTCGTCGGCCGTCTCGCCCTCGTTGAGGCAGGAGATGCCGAGTTCGAGGGCGGGGGCGCCGGCGGCCTCGGCCTGCTGGGCGAGCCGGCCCAGTTGGGCCGGCGAGTCGGCGTGCAGGGAGGCGATCACGGGCAGCCGGTCGGCGGCGAACGAGCGCAGCACGCCCAGCCAGTGGTCGACCGTGCGTTTGGAGTACGTGGTGCTGTTGAGCATGCCGACCGGCAGCCGGACGATCCGTTCGTCCAGGTCGCGCGGCGGGCTGGGGTGGATGGTCTTGGTGACGACGGCGCCCGCTCCCTCTTCGAGGAGCCTGCGGATCGTGCGTTCCTGGTCCGTGAGCAGTCCTGACCCCACGATCACGGGGTTCTTCAGCGTCAGGCCGAGTACCGATGTCTCGGGCATGGCGTCGGGCATGGTCCCTCCGTCCGGCGGTGGTGCGGGGCTGCGGGGGCTGCCGGGGCCGTCAGGCGACGAGGCCGGCGCCGATCGCCTCGCGCTGGCGCTCGGTGGCGGCGAGCACGGCTTCGATGAGGAGGCTCGGCTTCTCGACGAAGTCGTCGAAGTCGATGGTGCGGACGGAGCCGACGCGGTGCAGGCCCTTGAGCAGGTGGCTCGCCGAGTCGACGAAGGGCTGCCGGGAGATGATCACGACGGGCCGGCCGAGTGCGGTGGCCCAGCCGAGTTCGACGTGGGTGCCGTCGGTGCGGCGCAGGGTGCCGTCATCGAGGAGGGGCAGGACGGGCACGAACACGTCGCACTTCTTCATCCAGCGGAAGTCGCGCACGGAGACCTGGGCCGGTGTGAACGAAGCGGTCTCCGCGCCGAACTTCTCGACGACGTGGGCCGAGAAGACATTGCCGCCGTGGTCCTTGACCGTGCCGATCGCGGTGGTGATGGCGTCCTGGAGGTGGCCGACGAAGCCGTCCTTGAGGATGGCGTGCTGAATCGGTCCTCCGACGAAGACGTCGAGCCCCGCGAGCAGTCCGGTGGTCGTGGGCTTCTCATGCATCGTGGTGTCGCTCCGTTTCGCGGCAGTGGGGGCGGTGCGGATGCGTTGCGGCGCTGGGCGGTCGGGGCGCGCGGATCGCCACGACGGCGTGACGGAATGCGCCGCGTCGCGGCGACGGGCGCCGGTGAGGGGGATTGCGCGCGCCGGTTCGGGCGCGCGAGCCGAGACTCCGTGGCGGTCACCGGGGGTGACTGGCATGTAACTGTATCGGCGGAGTTCGGTTTCGACAACATGGCTTCGTCTGGTGCAAAAGTTTTTGCCAATATGCTTTCTCCGTGAACGATTCCGACAGTCTCGACCCCCTTGACCAGCGCATCGTGGCAGCTCTCCAGCTCCACCCTCGGGCTGGAGTGAGCGAGGTGGCGCGCGTTCTGAGCGAGCACGAGCGTTCCGTTGCCAGACGTATACAGCGGCTGGTCGCCACGGCTGTCATCCAGCCCACGGCCGAGTACGATCCGCAGCGCTGCGGCCTCGGCGCGGCCGTCCGGCTCCGGTTGCGCACGGCCCGGGGGTGTCCGGAAGAGATCGCCCGCTCATTGGCAAAGTGCCGGGAAGTGCATACCGTCGCGGCTGTGAGCGGAGGACACGCCGCTCTCTGGTGCGATCTCCTGGCGGAATCCCCGCGGCTGACGCACTTCTCGCCGGCGAACGGGCTCCCCGCGCTGCCGGGAGCCGAAGTGCTCGACGCCCATGTGACGCTGCGCCCGTTCAAGTCCGAGGCGCAGTGGCACGCTCCCGTGCTGACCGAGGAGGAGGAGCAGCGCTTGCGGTCCAGCCTCGTCCGCCCCCTGCCGGGCCGCGCCGACCGCCCCGCACCCACCGCCCGCCCCCTCTCGCCGACGGACCGGCGCATTGCCGAGGAACTGATCAGGAACGCCCGCGTCAGCCTCACCGATCTCGCGGGAACGGTCGGCTTCTCGGTCGCGACGGCCGGCCGGCGGGTGACCTCGCTGCTGGAACGGCAGGCGCTGCGGCTGCGCGTCCTGGTCGAACCCGCCCTGCTCGGGCGCCCGGTGGAGGCGCGGCTGCGGCTGCGCGTGCCGCCCTCGGCCCTCGAACCGGTGGGCGCGGCGCTGGCCGGCTGCTCCGACGTCCGGTCCTGTGCCGCCGTCACCGGTTCGTACAACCTGCTGGTCGACGTCTGCCTGGAGCGGGAGGCCGACCTGTACGGGTTCCTCACGGATGTGCTGGGTGCCCACCCCGCGATCGGGGATGTCGAAACGCAGTTCGTCACCCGCGTCTACAAGCGCGGCCCCGCCGTCGCAGCAGCAGCGCCAACCGCCGCCCCCCGCCCGTAGCCCGGACCGCCCTCTCAGCCTTCAGGAGCATCGGCATGCCGCGCACCGCCTCGACGACCAAGCACATCATCGTCACCGGGGGAGTCGCCTCCTCCTTGGGAAAGGGATTGACGGCGTCGAGCCTGGGGGTGCTGCTGAAGGCGCGGGGCCTGCGCGTGACGATGCAGAAGCTCGACCCGTACCTGAACGTCGACCCGGGCACGATGAACCCGTTCCAGCACGGCGAGGTCTTCGTGACGAACGACGGGGCGGAGACGGACCTTGACATCGGGCACTACGAACGCTTCCTCGACGTGGACCTCGACGCCGGCGCCAACGTCACGACGGGACAGGTCTATTCGACGGTGATCGCCAAAGAGCGCCGCGGGGCGTACCTGGGCGACACGGTGCAGGTCATCCCGCACATCACGAACGAGATCAAGCACCGGGTCCGGCGGCTGGCCGCCGAGGACGTGGACGTGGCGATCACCGAGGTGGGCGGCACGGTGGGCGACATCGAGTCGCTGCCGTTCCTCGAAGCGGTGCGCCAGGTGCGGCACGAGGTCGGGCGCGAGAACGTGCTCGTGGTGCACATCTCGCTGCTGCCGTACATCGGTCCCTCGGGTGAGCTGAAGACGAAGCCGACGCAGCACTCCGTGGCGGCGCTGCGCTCCATCGGCGTCCAGCCGGACGTGATCGTGCTGCGGGCCGACCGCGAGGTGCCGACCGCGATCAAGCGGAAGGTCTCCTTGATGTGCGACGTGGAGGACGAGGCGGTGGTGGCTGCGATCGACGCCCAGTCGATCTACGACATCCCCGAGGTGCTGCACGGCGAGGGCCTCGACTCCTATGTCGTCCGCCGCCTCGACCTGCCGTTCGGCACGGTGGACTGGACCGTCTGGAAGGAGCTGCTGCACCGGGTGCACCACCCGGAGCACGAGGTGGCCGTCGCACTGGTCGGCAAGTACGTCGACCTGCCCGACGCCTACCTGTCGGTGTCCGAGGCGCTGCGCGCGGGCGGGTTCGCCAACCGGGCGCGGGTGACCATCAAGTGGGTGGCGTCCGACGACTGCGCGACCCCGGCGGGCGTGGCGGAACGGCTCGGCGGCGTGGACGCGGTGTGCGTGCCCGGCGGCTTCGGCGACCGGGGTGTGGCCGGCAAGATCGCGGCCGTCCGGTACGCCCGCGAGAACCGGGTCCCGCTGCTCGGCCTGTGCCTCGGCCTCCAGTGCGTCGTGATCGAGGCCGCGCGGAACCTCGCGGGCATCGAGGGCGCGGACTCCACCGAGTTCGACCGGTCCGCCGTCCACCCCGTGGTCTCCACCATGGCGGAGCAGTCGGGCATCGTCGACGGCAGGGGCGACATGGGCGGCACCATGCGTCTTGGCCTCTACCCGGCGCGGCTGGCCGAGGGCTCGCTCGTCCGCGAGCTGTACGGCGGGCGGCCCCTCGTGGAGGAGCGGCACCGCCACCGCTACGAGGTCAACAACGCCTACCGCGCCGAGCTGGAGAAGAAGGCGGGCCTGGTCTTCTCCGGGACCTCGCCCGACGACAGGCTCGTCGAGTACGTGGAGTACCCGCGCGAGGTGCACCCCTACCTCGTCGCCACCCAGGCGCATCCGGAGCTGCGTTCCCGCCCCACCCGCCCGCACCCCCTCTTCGCCGGCCTCGTCCGGGCCGCTGTCGAGCGGCGCGCGGCGACGGCTTCGGCGACGGGGTGACGGTGGCCGGGGCGCGGCGGAACGTCCGGCCCTGACGCGCCGTCGGCGCCCGCCCGTTCCCGCCGGCTCGCCGCGCGCGGCGGCGCGCCCCGGGTGCGGACGCGACCGCGCGTACCGGGCGGAAGAGCCGGAGCGGCCGGGCCGCGAGGGCACCGGCCGCTCCGGGGTACGGCAAGCGGCGTTGCGGGAATCAGCCGCGGAGGGCCTGGACCGCGGACTGGAGCCGCTTGCCGTAGTCCTCGTCCGCCTTGCGGAAGTTCTCGATCGCCCGCTCGGCGATGTCGTCGCGGGAGACCTGGGCGATGAAGCCCGCCAGGTTCTGGATGAGGCGGTCCTTCTCGTCCTCGGACATCAGCCGGTACAGGTTGCCGGCCTGCACGAAGTCGTCGTCCTCGGCGTGCGAGGGCGCCTGGTGGTCGCCGGTCGTACCGGTGACGGCGGTCGCCGTCCACAGCGGGCGGTCGGTCTGCACCGGGCCGCCGAAGCTGTTGGGCTCGTAGTTCTTCGCGCCGCCGTGGCGGCCGTCGTACGCGTAGCCGTCACGGCCGTGCGAGCGCGCCTCGGTGGCGTGCGGCCGGTTGACCGGCAGGTGGTCGGCGTTGATGCCGACGCGGTAGCGGTGCGCGTCGCCGTAGGCGAACAGCCGGCCCTGGAGCATCTTGTCGGGCGAGGGGCCGATGCCCGGCACGAAGTGGTGCGGGGAGAAGATCGACTGCTCGACCTCGGCAAAGATGTTCTGGGGGTTGCGGTTCAGCTCCAGCTTGCCGATCTCGATCGTCGGGTAGTCCGCGTGCGGCCAGACCTTGGTCAGATCGAACGGGTTGAAGCGGTAGGTGGCCGCGTCTGCCACGGGCATGATCTGCACCTGAACGGTCCAGGACGGGAAGTCACCGTTCTCGATCGAGGTGCGCAGGTCGCGCTGGTGGCTGTCCGGGTCCTGGCCGGCCAGCACCGCGGCCTCCTCGGCGGTCAGGTTCTTGATGCCCTGGTCCGTCTTGAAGTGGTACTTGACCCAGAACGCCTCGCCGGCCTCGTTGTTCCACTGGAACGTGTGCGAGCCGAAGCCGTCCATGTGGCGGTAGGACGCGGGGATGCCGCGGTCGCCGAACAGCCAGGTCACCTGGTGCGTCGACTCGGGGGACAGGCCCCAGAAGTCCCAGACGTTGTCCGCCTCCTGCGAACCGGTGTACGGGTCGCGCTTCTGGGTGTGGATGAAGTCGGGGAACTTGATCGCGTCCTTGATGAAGAAGACCGGGGTGTTATTGCCGACCAGGTCGTAATTGCCTTCTTCGGTGTAGAACTTGACCGCGAAGCCGCGCGGGTCCCGCACCGCGTCCGCCGAGCCGAGGTTGCCGGCCACGGTCGAGAAGCGGAGGAAGACCTCGGTCTGCTTCCCGATCTCGGAGAGGAACTTCGCCCGCGTGTACTGCGTCACGTCCGCGGTGACCGTGAACGTGCCGTAGGCGCCCGCGCCGCGCGCGTGCACGATGCGCTCGGGGATCCGCTCGCGGTTGAAGTGGGCCAGCTTCTCGATGAGGTGCTGGTCCTGGATCAGGACCGGGCCGCCCGCGCCGGCGGACTCGCTGTTCTGGTTGTCCGCGACCGGGGCACCGGCCTCGGTGGTGAGCGGACCCGTGGTGATCTGGTCGGTCATTTGCCTGTCACGCCCTTCAGCTGTCTTCAGGTCTTCGGTGCTGCTCGGGCCCTTGGCCGTTGCCTGGGCTCGATCCTATATTGGACTATGTCCAAGTCAAGACGGCCCCTCGATCCGTACACGGTCGGCTCATTCCGGGGGCCTCGCGCTAGGGTGGCAGACATGAGTGACCTGCTTCAGCGACTCCGGGACCGCGGCTGGCGGCTCACCGCGCAGCGGCGAGTCATCGCCGAGGTGCTGGGTGGCGAGCATGTGCACTACACGGCGGACGAGGTGCACGCCCGTGCCGCCGAACGCCTGCCCGAGATCTCCAGGGCCTCCGTCTACAACACGCTGGGCGAGCTGGTGGCCCTCGGTGAGATCGTCGAGGTGACCACCGACGGCCGCGCCAAGCGCTACGACCCGAACGCGCACCACCCGCACCAGCACCTGATCTGCTCCGGCTGCGGCGCCATGCGCGACGTGCGGCTGGCCGGGGACCCGATGGCGGCGCTGCCCGAGGACGAGCGGTTCGGGTTCACCGTTTCCGAGGTGACCGTCACCTACTACGGGCGCTGCCCCGACTGCGGTGCCAGGGCCTGATTTGCACGGCCGGGGGCCGAAGGGCTAAGGTAAAGGCACACAACGACGCGGGGTGGAGCAGCTCGGTAGCTCGCTGGGCTCATAACCCAGAGGTCGCAGGTTCAAATCCTGTCCCCGCTACTGGTGACGAGGGCCCGGTTCCTTTCCAGGAACCGGGCCCTCGTGGTGTGTGCGGACGCGTACGGCCCGGCGCGGCGTTCGCCCGGACGGAGCGCGCGGCGCCGGCCGGTGGAGAATCGGCCCATGCACGCTACTCTCCAGTATCTGCTCGATCTGCTCGACCTTGAGCCGATCGAACAGGACATCTTCCGCGGTGAAAGCCACGCGTCCGTCATCCCCCGGGTCTTCGGCGGCCAGGTCGCCGCGCAGGCGCTGGTCGCGGCCTGCCGCACCGTGCCGGACGACCGGCTCCCGCACTCACTGCACTCCTACTTCCTGCGGCCCGGCGATCCGGGCGCGCGCATCGTCTACACCGTGGACCGCATCAGGGACGGCAGGTCGTTCGCCACGCGCCGGGTGGTGGCCGTTCAGCACGGGCAGGCCATCTTCACCCTCTCGGCGTCGTTCGCGAGGCCGGAGGAAGGGCTCGAACACCAGGAGCCGATGCCCGACGCGCCCGACCCCGAGAGCCTGCCGCCCGCCGAGGAGCTGCTGCCCAGGTACGCCGACCTGTTCGTGGACCCCGGAGTGGTGGACCTGCTGCTCCAGGCCAGGCAGGCCATCGACCTGCGGTACGTCAACGAGCCGCCGTTCGGCACGGCGGGCAGCCCGCGCGAGCCGCGCGCACAGGTGTGGTTCAAGCTGAACGGCGAGCTGACGGGCAAGCAGGACAACCCCGTCGCCCACCTGTGCATCGGCACCTACGTCTCGGACATGACGCTGCTCGACTCGGTGCTGCTCGCCCATGGCAGGGGCGGCTGGATGACGGGCGACACCGTGGGCGCGAGCCTGGACCACGCGATGTGGTTCCACCGGCCGTTCCGCGTGGACGAGTGGCTGCTGTACGACACGGACTCCCCGACGTCGCAGTCGGCGCGGGGCCTGGCGCGCGGCCGGATGTTCACCCGGGACGGCCGGCTGGCCGTGTCCGTGATCCAGGAGGGTCTGATGCGCGTGCCGCGCTGACCTGGACGCGGGAGCCCGTCGCCGCCCACGTCGTCCACAGCGGGCGGTATCCGCAGCGGTGCCAGAACGGTCCTGACAGCGGGCTGAGCGCGGCGTAGTGCAGCACCGTCAGGGTGCAGCCGGCCTCTTCGAGCGCCGCGTGGGCGGTGCGCACCAGCGCGGTCCCGATGCCGGCGCCGCGTCTGGCCCGGTCCACCGCGAGCGCCGTCAGGTAGCCGGGGTGCCGCGCGGTCGCCAGCCGCGCCGCCCACGCGGTGCGGCCCGGGTCCTCGACCGCGACGACGCCGACGACCGTTCCGCTGTCCTCGGCGACCCAGCCGAGCGCGCGGGCCAGCAGGGCGCGGACGTTGCGCGCCGAGGAGCGGCGGATCACGCACGCGCCGAACCTGGCGTCCCAGCGCAGACCGTCGAGCCACAGCGCGGCGGCGGCGTCGACATCGCCGGGGCCGAGCGGCCGGACGCTCGTCCCCGGGCCGCGCCGCGGCCCGGGGACGGGGCGGCCCGCCGGGCGGACCGCGGCGACGCGCCGCGGGCCCATGCCGTGGGCCAGGAGCACGGGGGTCAGCTCGGTGTCGCGGCTCGGCCAGGTGAACACGGCCTCCGCGTCCCCCGGCGGCGGCCAGCCCGGCAGGCGTTCGCGCCAGGCGGTGAGCAGCGCGTCCAGCGCGCCGGCGCGGTCCGGGCCGGTCGGCCGCGCGTACAGCTCGTGCCGCTCCGCGGCGGACCACGTGGCGTCGAACGTGTCGAGGTCGGGGCGCGTGCGCCGGTGGACGCCCTCGGCGCCCGGCACGTGGAGCGGCGTGTCGCCCGGCGCGGGCGGCGGCAGCGGCAGGGCGCGGGGGAGCAGCGGGTCCAGCGCCCGCGGGCGCCGGCCGTTCCTCATCCGCGGGCCAGCCCGGCGGCGTGCAGCAGGTAGGCGGTCATGGGCTCGTAGTGGCGCGCGTTGGTGACGTGGTCGTCCAGCGGCACGCAGACCGAGAGCGTGCCCTCGGTCTCGCCGATGAAGAGGGCCGGGTCGTTGCAGTCCGCGTAGCCGATCGTGTCGATGCCCCGCTGGGCGGCGCAGCCGGCCCAGCCGTGGTCGGCGACCACCAGGTCGGGCAGCGCCTCGCCGTCCCTGACGAGGGCGTCGAGTATCTCCGCCATCGGCTGCGGGGAGTGCGTGTGCCACAGCGAGGCGCCGCGCTCCCACACGGCGACGTCCGCCATCTGCGTGACGACCCCCTGGTCGGCCGCCAGGCCGATGGGCACGCGGACCAGGTCGCAGCCGGCGGCGGCCAGCGCCGCCGCGGTGCGGGCGTGCACGTCGAGCAGGCCGCCGGGGTGGCCCGTCGCCACCAGGACGCGCAGGCCGCCGGCCGCGGCCCCGCGCAGCAGCGCCGCGGCGCGGTCGAGGCCGTCGACGGTCAGCTCCGGGTCGATGGTGTCCTGCCCCTGCCGGTGCTCCGGGTCCCCGTCGACGCCGCACCGCTCCGCCATGACCGCGAGCACGTCCTGCTCGTCCTTCCACCGGTCGCCGAGTTCGAGGCCGAGCCAGAAGTACCGGTTCCCGTTCGCCAGCTCCCGGTAGTGCGCGAGGTTGTTCTCGCGGGGGGTGGCGACCTGGCCGGCGATCCGGGTGGCGATGAGGTGGGCGATCAGATCCGGTCGGGACGGGGCGGCGGTCGTCGGCATACGGCCAGTATCGCCCGGATGGGGCAATTCCGGGGGGCCAGTCGCTGAGCTGTGATCTCCGGCGCGCGGGAGGTACGCCGGAGACGGACGGGCCCGGCGGTTGCGGATGCCGGTCACCTGCCGGTGAATGGGAGGAGGGAGCCCTTCGGGAACCGCGTCCGAGGAGAAGGCGGCGACGAGCATGGCAGAGTCCCAGCCGGTGGACCCGGGGGCGTTGCGCGCCGCCTTCGAGGGAATGGGCGCCGGGCTCATCCTCACGGACCGGGACGGAATGATCGAGGCGGTCAACCCGCACGCCGAGCTGCTCCTGGGCCGCCCGGGCCGCACGGTCGTCGGCCGCGACTTCCACGAACTCCTGCACCGCAGGGCGGACGGGTCGCTCGGGCCGCGCGCGGAGTGCCCGCTGTGGGCCGTGGTCGAGGAGGAGCGGATCGCGCGGGTGGAGACCGACAGCTTCCTGCGGGGCGACGGCAGCCTGCTGCCGGTCAGCTGGTGGGGTGCCCCGGTGATGGCGGACGGCGAGGCCACCGGGGTGGCGACGCTGTTCGGCGGGGTCGACGAGCAGGACGAGGCGCGCAACCACCAGGCCGCCCACCTGGCCGCGATGGAGGACCTGGCCCAGCGACTGGCCCTGGTGCAGGAGATCACGGACGTGCTGACCCAGACGCTGGAGGCCGAGGAGGCGCTGAACCGCCTCGGGCGGCTCCTGGTGCCGCGGCTCGGCGAGTGGGTGACGGTCGACCTGCGCGAGGGCGAGGAGGACGTGCGGCGGGTCGCCGTCGTGGGCCCGCAGGGGCGCGCGGGCGACGAGGACAGCGGCTACGGCCAGTCGACGCGCATCCCGGAGTCGGCGAGCACCGTGCTGGTGCGCGTGCTGCGCAGGAACGAGGCGCTGCTGATGTCGCGCGCCGAGATCGCCGCGCCGCCCGAGAGCCCGGGGGCGATCGTGCACGGCTTCCTGCACACCCTGGGGGCGGTGTCGGCGGCCGTGGTGCCGCTGAGCACGCCGCGCCAGGTGGTCGGGGCCCTCACGGTGGCCCGCACCGATCCCGAACGGCCGTTCCGCGAGGACGAGTTGCCCCTGATCCGCGACATCGGCCGGCGCGCGGGGCTCGCCATCGACAACGCCCGGCTGTTCGAGCGCCAGCGGGACATCGCCGCGATGATGCAACGGCACCTGCTGCCCGCGCTGCCCGACATCGAGCCGCTGCGGCTGGCCGCCCGCTACCAGCCGGCGCCGCGCGGTTCCCAGGTCGGCGGCGACTGGTACGACGCGCTGGTGCTGCCCGACGGCGCGACCGCGCTGGCCGTCGGCGACGTCGTGGGGCACGACCTCACGGCCGCCGCGGGCATGGCCCAGTTGCGCAACATGCTGCGCGTCCTGGCGTGGGACCGCCCCGAGCCGCCGAGCGCCATCATGGGCCGCCTCGACGACGCGATGTCGGACACCACGGACGTGCCGATGGCCACGCTGCTGCTGGCCCGCATCGAGCCGGCGGAGGACGCCGCGCCCGGCGTGTGCTGGCAGATGTGCTGGACCAGCGCCGGCCACCCGCCGCCGCTGCTCGTCACGGACGACGGGCACGCCCACTACCTGGACCAGGGGCAGGACCTGCTGCTCGGCGTGCTCCAGGAGACGCACGTCGCCCGCCGCGACGGGGTGGAGCCGCTGCCGCCCGGGTCGACCGTGCTGCTGTACACCGACGGGCTGGTCGAGTTGTCCGACAGCGACCTGGACTCCGGCCTGAACCGGCTGCGCCGCCACGCCATCGCGCTGGCCGGCAGCCCGCCGGACGAGTTCTGCGCCCAACTGCTCTCGCGGATGCCGCCCGGCGGGTCGGACGACATCGTGCTGCTCGCCCTGCGCGTGCCCGACAGCGGCTGAGACCGGCTGGAGAGGGCGCGCCGGTGGGCCGCCGGGGGCGCGCGCCGGCGTGGCTTCGCGGTGGCACGCGCCGTGTGCCTGGAGTGTCACGCGGCGGTACGCGTTCGTTTGACTACGGTGAGCGAAGCCGTGAAAGGAGTCGTATGAGTGCGCGTATCGCCGTCATCTACTACAGCGCCACAGGCAACGTCCACGAGCTGGCGCAGGCCCTGGCGGAGGGCGCCGGGAGCCGGGGTGCCGAGGTGCGGCTCCGCCGCGTCGAGGAGCTGGCCCCGGACTCCGCGATCGACGCGAACCCCGTGTGGCGCGCCCACGTGGACGCCACCAAGGACCAGGTGCCGCAGGCCGAGCTCGCGGACCTGGAGTGGGCGACCGCCTACGCCTTCGGGACCCCCACCCGGTTCGGCAACGTGAGTGCGCAGCTGAAGCAGTTCATCGACCAGACCGGCGGTCTTTGGCAGAGCGGGGCGTTCGTCGGCAAGCCGGTGACCAGCTTCACCTCCGCGATCAACCGGCACGGCGGCCAGGAGTCGACGATCCTGTCGCTGAACAACGTCTTCTACCACTGGGGCTGCGTGATCGTGCCGCCCGGCTACTCCGATCCGCTGCTGTACGCGGCCGGTGGCAACCCGTACGGCACCAGCTGGCCGAGCGGCGGCGGCGAGGGGCCCGACCGGGCGGCCCTCGACGCCGCCGCCTACCAGGGCCGCCACCTCGCGGACATCGCGAACCGGCTGGCGGACTGACCCGGGCGGGCGGCTCCGGCCGCCCGCCCGCGCCGTCGGCGGCACAGGGCGGTGGGGCTACTGGCCTTTGCGGCCCGCGCGGCTCCGGTGGGGCCCGTTCAGCCGCCGGAAGATCGTCAGCCACTGCCGCGGACTCACCCGGCCCACCAGCGCGTCCTCCGCGACGCCGGCGGCCCGCAGGGCCTCGCGCACCCGCGCGCTCCCGTGCTGCCGGGCCAGACTGGCGCGCAGCGAGCCGCCGGTGCCGGTGAACCCCTGGGCGACCAGCGCGCGGTAGGCCGGGAGGTCGCGCCGGGGCACGAGAGGGGCGGGTCGGCGCACGATGCGGAGCACGGCCGAGTCCGTGCGCGGCACGGGGGTGAAATGCTGCCGCCGGATGCGCGGGCCGAGCTGCCACGTGTGCTCCGGCCAGCTCTGCACCGTCAGCAGGGGCCAGGTGCCGAAGTCACCGGTCCGCTTGCGGGCGTACTCCAGCTGGGTCACCAGCGTCGCGGAGGTCAGGCCGGGTGCGGAAAGGCACCAGCGCACGATGTCGGTCGTGCGCGCGAAGGGGATGTTGCCGACCACGGCGAACGGCGCGCCGGGCGGCTTGGCGTGCAGGAAGTCGCCGGCCACGACCTCGACGTTGCGCGCCGGGCGCAGCCGCTGGGGCAGCCGGGCCGCGAGCGCCGGGTCGAGTTCGTAGGCGATGACCTGCCGTACGGTGCGCGCGAGCAGGCGGGTGAGGGTTCCCTCGCCCGCGCCGGGCTCGACGACCAGGTCGGCGGGCCGAAGTTCCGCGGTGCGCACGATCTGGCCCAGCACGGCCGTGCTGTGCAGGAAGTTCTGGGAAAGGGTCTTGCGGCGGGAAGCCACGGGCGTCGTCCTCGGAGGGGAGGACAGGCCGGGCGGCGGTCGGAGAGCGGGAGACCCGCTGGGACCCGGGAACGCGCACGCACCCGCGCGAGAGCGGGCTGTGCCGGGGAACCCAAGGCAGATCCCCGGGCAGAAAACGCTGTGCCGTCGGCCTGTCCGGATCGGGTGGGACACGGACGGCCCTGGCGGGGCGAGGAGACGCGAAGGCGCCGAACGCGAGGATCAGACGCCGGGCGAGTCCTGACGGACCAGGGCCGGGCGCCGGACGCGGAAGCGACGCGTGCGGAGGGGACTCCGGACGGCGGACCACGCGCCGGCGCGCGATCCGTCGATGAACAACGTTCCTGCCATGCGGCCGACCCTAGGCACGGCGGCCTGCGCGCGGCAACCCATTTAGCGGACGGCGGTGATCCCCGGCACCGTGCTTCATAGTGTTGCGGGGGGATGAAACGGCAGGCCCGGGGCGTTGGGGACTGCGGTGTCCATGGAACGGGAGGCGCGGTCGTGACGACTCGGGACGGTGGCTGGATACGGCGGCTGACCGCCTACTGCTGGCACTACCGCCGCAATCTGCTGATCTCACTGGGCGCCTCGCTCGTCGGCATGGGCGTGATGGCGCTGATGCCGTTGATCATCAAGGTCGTCATCGACGACGTGGTGCTCGGCGAGCAGGGCGGCCTCGGCCCGTGGATCGGGCTGCTCGTCGGCGCGGCCGTCGTCGTCTACGCGCTGACGTTCGTGCGCCGCTACTACGGCGGCCGGCTCGGCATCGACGTCCAGCACGACCTGCGCACCGAGATGTTCCGCAGCCTCACCCGACTGGACGGGCGGCGGCAGGACGAACTCAGCACCGGCCAGGTCATCGGGCGCGCCACCAGCGACCTCCAGCTGATACAGGGCCTGCTGTTCATGATGCCCGTGACCATCGGCAACCTCATGCTGTTCGCGGTGTCCCTGGTCGTGATGCTGACGCTCTCCCCGCCCCTGACGCTGATCGCGCTGGCCGTCGCCCCGGCGCTCTGGTTCGTCGCGCGCCGCAGCCGCACCCGCCTCTTCCCCGCCACCTGGGTCGCGCAGAACGAGGCGAGCGCCGTCGCGGGCGTCGTGGACGGCGCGGTCACCGGCGTGCGCGTCGTCAAGGGCTTCGGGCAGGAGGAGCAGGAGACCGGGAAGCTGCGTGCCGCCGGGCGCAAGCTGTTCGCCGCCCGGCTGCGCACCGTCCGCCTCTCCGCGAGGTACACGCCGCTGCTCCAGGCCGTGCCCTCGCTCGGCCAGGTCGGGATGCTCGCCCTCGGCGGCTGGATGGCGACCGAGGGGCAGATCACGCTGGGCACGTTCGTCGCGTTCTCGACGTACCTGGCGCAGCTCGTCGGGCCGGTGCGGATGCTCACCGTCATCCTCACCATGGGCCAGCAGGCCAGGGCCGGCGTCGAGCGCGTGCTCGAACTGATCGACACGGAACCGGAGATACGCGAGGCGCCGGACGCCCGCGAGCTGCCCGCGGACGCGCCCGCGACCGTCGAGTTCGATCGCGTCAGCTTCGGGTACGGCGCCGGGCGCCCGGTCCTGAACGATCTGTCGCTGCGGATCGAGCCGGGCGAGACGCTCGCCGTCGTGGGGCCCTCGGGCAGCGGCAAGTCGACCGTGTCGCTGCTGCTGCCCAGGTTCTACGACCCCGACGGCGGGTCGGTCCTGGTCGGCGGCGAGGACGTGCGGCGGCTGACGTACGACTCGCTGCGCTCCGCCATCGGCCTGGTGCCCGAGAACAGCTTCCTGTTCTCCGACACCATCCGCGCCAACCTCGCCTACGGGCACCCGGAGGCCACCGACGAGCAGGTGCGGGCCGCCGCGCGCGCCGCCCAGGCGGACGGCTTCATCAGCGCGCTGCCCGACGGCTACGACACGGTCGTGGGCGAGCAGGGCCTCACCCTGTCCGGCGGGCAGCGCCAGCGCGTCGCGCTGGCCCGCGCGATCCTCACCGACCCGCGGCTCCTCGTGCTCGACGACGCGACGTCCGCCGTCGACGCGCGGGTCGAGCACGAGATCCACGACGCGCTGCGCTCGGTCATGTCCGGGCGGACCACGCTGCTGATCGCCCACCGGCAGTCCACACTCCAACTCGCCGACCGGATCGCGGTCCTCGACGCCGGGCGGCTGGTGGACACCGGCACCCACGAGGAACTCGTCGGGCGCTGCGAGCTGTACCGGCAGCTGCTGGCCGACCCGGGCGAACTCGGCGGCGTCGACCGCGACCCCGCGGGCCTCGAAACGGACGCCGGCGCCGCCGGAGCGCGGGAGTCCGACGCGCCGGGCGCGACGCCGGAACTGCTCGCGCAGGTCGCCGCCCTGCCGCCGGCCACCGGAACCCCGGACATCGACGAGGAACGCGCCGCCCGCCCCGAGGAGAGCTACGGCCTGCGGCGGCTGCTCGGCGGCCTCGGCCGCCCGCTCCTCCTGGCGCTGCTCCTCGTGGTCGCCGACGCGGCGGCCTCGCTGCTGCTGCCCGTGCTGATCAGGCACGGCATCGACGAGGGCGTGCAGCAGGCGGCGCTCGGCGCGGTGTGGGCGGCGGCCGGCCTCGCGCTCGCCGTCGTCCTCGCCCAGTGGGCCGCGCAGCACGGGGCGATCCGGGCCGTCGGCCGGACCGGCGAGCGCGCCCTGTACTCGCTGCGCGTCAAGATCTTCGCCCATCTCCAGCGGCTCGGCCTCGACTACTACGAACGCGAGCTGACCGGCCGGCTGATGACCCGGATGACGACGGACGTGGACGCGCTGACCACGTTCCTCCAGACCGGGCTGACACAGGCGCTCGTCGCGGTGCTGACGTTCTTCGGCATCCTGGTGGTGCTCGTCGTCATCGACTCCCAGCTCGCGCTCGTGGTGCTCGCCACCCTGGTGCCGCTCGTCGTCGGCACGGTCTTCTTCCGGCGGCACAGCGTCCGCGCGTACGAGCTGGCCAGGGAACGGGTCGGCGGCGTCAACGCCGACCTCCAGGAGTCGGTGGCCGGGCTGCGGATGGTGCAGGCGTTCCGGCGCGAGCGCGACGGCTACGAGCGGTTCACGGCACGCTCGGACGGCTACCGGCAGGCGCGCGTGCACGGGCAGTGGCTGATCTCCGTCTACTTCCCGTTCGTCCAGCTGCTCGCGACGCTCGCCACGGCGGGGGTGCTGATCGTCGGCGCGGGCCGGGTCGCCGACGGCACGCTGACCGCGGGCGCGCTCGTGGCGTACCTGCTGTACATCGAGTTGTTCTTCGCGCCGGTGCAGCAGCTCTCGCAGGTCTTCGACGGCTACCAGCAGGCGCTCGTCTCGCTGCGCCGCATCCAGGAGCTGCTGCGCGAGCCGACCACCACCCCGCAGGCGGCCAGCCCGCGGCCGGTGTCCTCGCTGCGCGGCGAGGTCACCTTCGACGATGTCGGGTTCGCCTACGCGGACGGCACGGAGGCGCTCGCGGGCGTGCGGCTGCGGATACCGGCGGGGCAGACGGTCGCGTTCGTCGGCGAGACCGGCGCGGGCAAGTCCACGCTGGTGAAGCTCGTGGCCCGGTTCTACGACCCGACGCGGGGCGCGGTCCTCGTCGACGGCACCGACCTGCGGGACCTCGATCTCGCCGGGTACCGGCACCGGCTCGGCGTCGTGCCGCAGGAGCCCTACCTGTTCGCGGG
The DNA here is from genome assembly GCF_020410765.1 of Streptomyces marincola. NCBI lineage: Bacteria > Bacillati > Actinomycetota > Actinomycetes > Kitasatosporales > Streptomycetaceae > Streptomyces > Streptomyces marincola. The sequence goes on from NZ_CP084541.1 coordinate 4,812,370, forward strand.
CACGGTCAGGGAGGCCATCGCCTACGGCCGTCCCGAGGCCACCGACGCCGAGGTCGAGGCGGCGGCGCGCGCCGTGGGCGCGCACGGGATGATCGCGGCGCTCGCCGGCGGCTACCACTACCAGGTGGGCGAACGCGGGCGGAATCTGTCGGCGGGCCAGCGACAGTTGATCGCGCTGGCCAGGGCGGAGCTCGTACGGCCGGACATCCTGCTCCTCGACGAGGCCACCGCCGCCCTCGACCTGGCCACCGAGGCCGCGGTGAACCGCGCGACGGATCGCCTCGCGGGCAGCCGCACGACCCTGGTGGTCGCGCACCGGCTGACGACGGCGGCGCGCGCCGACCGGGTCGTGGTCCTCGACGGCGGGCGGGTGGCCGAGGACGGCTCCCACGCCGAACTCCTCGCCGCGGACGGACAGTACGCGCGGCTGTGGCGCACCTACGCGGGTGAGCCCGCCACGTCGCCGGGCTGACGGCGGCGGCGGGCGGCGCGCGCGGCGGCCGGTGGCCGCCGCCCGGCGGCAGCCGCGTTTGACCGGTACCGGCCGGGTACCCGGAATGTCATGTCCACCAGAAAAGCGAATCTCGGACCGGCGGCGGCCGTGATCACCGTGATCGCGGACGTCGCCGCGTTCATCCTCGGTCTGTGGATCGTCATGTACCTCCTCGACGCCAACGAGCAGAACGGACTGGTCGAGTTCGTCCACGACGTGTCCCGCTGGCTGGCCACCTGGTCGCACGACCTGTTCACGTTCGACGAGGAGTGGGCGCGCGTCGTCTGCGGTTACGGGCTCGCGGCCGTGGTGTACCTCGTCGTCGGCCACGCCGTGGCCAACCGCGTCCGGCGCCTGTGAGGGAACGCGGCGACGGCAGGACGCGAGCCGGTGCCACCGGTCAGCGGCCGACCAGCTCCGCGAGGCGGGCGTCGACCGTCTGGAGGCGGCCGTGCGGCAACGGGCCGGCCCCGTCCCACCAGTGGATACCCGATATCTCCGCCGTCGGGGCGAACGGCTCCGCCGCGTCCGTCTCCGCGCGGTAGACCGCGCCGCGCAGCACGTCGCGGCCGGGCAGCGAGGTCAGCGCGAACCCGGCGAAGCGCAGCAGCCGCGGCGCCACGTGCTGCCCCGACTCCTCCGCCAGCTCGCGCGCCGCGGCCTGACGCGGCGTCTCGTCCGGGTCGAGCCCGCCGCCGGGCAGCTCCCAGCAGTCCCGGCCGCGCACGTGCACCAGGAGCAGCAGCCCGGCGCGCCACAGGGCCACCAGGCTGTAGCCCACGGGGACGCCGTCGTCGAAGCGCGTGTCCTCGGGCACGCGGTCGAACGCGAGCAGCCGCATGCCGAGCGGTCCCGAGGCGAGCGGTGGGGCGGATTCGGTCATGGCGGCAGCCTAGGCGCCGCCTCCGACAACGCGCCCCGCCCGGGTTCGTCCCGGCCGGTCCGGTCCGTTCCTGCGTGCCGTCGCGCCGTCGTGCCGTTCCGCCGGGCCGGGGCGCCGTTCAGCCGGCGGCGAGCAGCGCCTCGGGGGAGGGGGTCGGTGACAGCTCGGCCCAGATGGTCTTCCCCTCCCGCCCGTGCCTGGTGCCCCACCGTGCGGTCAGGTGCGCGACGATGAACAGCCCGCGCCCGCTCTCGTCGAAGGCCCGGGCCCGGCGCAGGTGGGGCGAGGTGCTGCTGTTGTCCGAGACCTCGCAGATCAGCGCGGAGGGCTCCCGGATGAGGCGCAGCTGGATCGGCCCGTCGGCATGCCTGATGGCGTTGGTGACCAGCTCGCTGACGACGAGCTCCGTGGTGAAGGCCGCGTCCGGGAGTCCCCAGACGGTCAACTGCCGTTCGGCGAGTTCACGCGCATGAGCGACGGCGGTGGGGTCGTCGGGGATGTTCCACGTGGCGACGTGCGCCGCGTCGAGGGCACGGGTACGGGCCACGAGGAGCGCGATGTCGTCCGTCTGCCCGTCGTCCAGCATCGCCCCGAGCACCGTCTCGCAGACCGCGTCGGCGGAGGGGGCGGGCCGGGACAGGGCCTGTCTGAGCGTCGCCTGGCCGCGTTCCATGTCGTGCTCGCGGGCGATGAGCCCGTTGGTGTAGAGCGCGAGGTAGCTGCCTTCGGGAAGCAGGACCTCGTGCGCCTCGAACGGCAGCCCGCCGAGGCCGAGCGGCTGCCCGGCGGGCGCGTCCACGAACTCCGCCCGCCCGTCAGGACGCACCAGCGCGGGCGCGGGGTGCCCGGCGCGCGCCATGCTGCAAATGCGGGACGCCGGGTCGTAGACGGCGTACAGGCAGGTGGCGCCGACCGCGCCGGCCGGGCTCTCCGCGGTGCCCTCGCCCGTCTGCTCCGGGTCGTTCCCCTCGGTCTCGGAACGCAGCCGGATGACGACGTCGTCGAGGTGGGTGAGCAGTTCGTCGGGCGCCAGGTCGATGTCCGCGAGCGTGCGCACCGCGGACCGCAGCCGTCCCATGGTCGCCGAGGCGTACAGGCCGTGCCCGACCACGTCGCCGACGACGAGGGCCACCCGCGCGCCGGAGAGCTGGATGACGTCGAACCAGTCGCCGCCCACGCCCGCGGTCGAGTCCGCCGGCAGGTAGCGGGTGGCCACCTCGACGGCCGCGACCTCGGGCAGCCGCCGGGGCAGCAGGCTCTGCTGGAGGGTGAGCGAGGCGCGGTGCTCGTGGGTGTAGCGGCGCGCGTTGTCGACGCACACCGCCGCCTGCGCGCCGATCTCCTCGGCCAGCAGGAGGTCGTCGGCGTCGAAGGGGTCGGCGCGCAGGTGCCGGACGAACATCGCGATCCCCAGCGTGGTGCCCCGGGCGCGCAGCGGAACGGCGATGCCGGAACGGCCGTTGCCGCGCGTGTGCGGGGCCGCGCACGCGGGGTTCGCCTCCAGCCACGCGGCCACTTCGGCGTCGTCGAGGATGCGGGCGCGCGCGTCGGGCGCGGTCGCCTCGACCGGGTCCGCGGCGTCGGCGAGGGCGGTCGCCTCCCCGCGCGCGGGCCAGTCCTGGCGTTGGGGCCGCGCGCCCTCGCCCCGGTCCCGCACGTCCTCGCGCGGGCCGGTGCCGGTGGCCGAGCGGTGCGCCACGCGCCGCAGGCGCCGTGCGACGCCGTCGGGCCCGCCGGGCTCGTCCCCGCGCAGGACCGAGTCGAACAAGTCGACCGTGACCAGGTCGGCGAAGCCCGGTACCGCGACCTCGGTGACCTCGCGCGCCGTGCGTCGCACGTCGAGCGTGCTGCCGACGTGCCGGCTCGCCACGCGCAGCAGCGTCAGCCGCTCCCTCGCGATGGTCAGGCGGCTCACGCGGGCCTCGCGGTTCAGCCGGATGCGGCAGATCACGAGGCCGAGGGCGGACGCGCAGATCGCGGCCGAGACGATGACGACGCGGGTGCCGGGGGAGAGGCCGGGGATGCTGCCGCCGTACGCGATGACGATGGAGGCCACCGTCAGCAGGCCGACGAGGAACGTGTCGCGCAGGGACAGCAGCGCGCCCGCCGCCATCGGGGCCAGCACCGAGAACCCCGACCATCCGGTGAGGTTGTTGTGTCCCGACCAGATCTGGAGGGCGGTGAGCAGCGCCAGGTAGACGAGCAGCAGCGCGAACACGCCGCCTTTGCCCCCGCGGCGCAGGGAAGTCACGTGGCGCACCTCCCGCCTTCTGTGGCCCTCTCGGTCAACCGTAGCCGCGGGGGTTGCCCCCCGCGACCGGCGGCCGTACCGTGCCCGGCCGCCTACACGCTCCGGACGACGCGGGCCGGATTGCCCACGGCGACGACGTTCGCGGGCAGGTCCTTGACGACCACGGCACCCGCTCCCACCACGGTGTTCTCGCCGATGGTCACACCGGGGCAGACGATGACGCCGCCGCCGAGCCACACGTTGTCGCCGATGGTGATGGGCGCCGCGGCCTCCCACTTCTCACGGCGCGGTCCTGGCTCGACCGGATGGGTGGGGGTGAGCAGCTGGACGTTCGGGCCGATCTGCACGTCGGCGCCGATGGTGATGCGGGCGACATCGAGGAAGACGGCACCGGTGTTGACGAACGTGCGGGGGCCGATGCTGATGTAGGTGCCGTAGTCGACGCGCAGCGGGGGGCGTACCTCGGTGCCCTCGCCGACCTCGCCGAGCAGCGCGACGAGGGCGGCCCTGCGGGTGGCGGCGTCAGCCGCGGCCGTGGCGTTGAACTCCTCCGTCAGGCGGATCGCCCGGGCGGCGTCCGCGGCGAGTTCGGGGTCGTCGGCGATGTACAGCTCGCCCGCGAGCATGCGTTCCTTCTGGGTGCCCATGGCGCGACCCTAGTGCTGTCGGCCCGGATGCCACCGGCCGGGGCGGGGGCGCGGCGGCGCTCTGCGCCGGTGCGCCCGCGCGGGCCGCGCGCGGCCCTCTCGTCCTCGTCCGGCTCTGGCGGACTCGACGGGCTCGCGGCGGGTTCCTTCGGCTCGCGCGGTCTCGCCCGGTGCTGTCGCCGACCCGTGCACTCGTTCGGGGGATATCCGGGGGCGACCGCCGGAAAAACCGCCCGTTCTCCCGGATCAGGGATAGTATCCCGGATATGGGAGATGTGAGTGAGGGGCTGGCCGGTCCGCCGGCGGGCTCGGTGGAGGCCAGGCTCGCGGGCCGGCTCGCGGAGCTGCGGAGCGAGCGGGGCTGGTCGCTGGAGGAGCTGGCCGATCGCAGCGGAGTCAGCCGTTCGACGCTGTCGCGCGTGGAGCGGGCCGAGATGAGCCCGACCGCCGCCATGCTCGGCAAGCTGTGCACGGTCTACGAGCGGACGATGTCGCGGCTGCTGAGCGAGGTGGAGCGGGAGCCGCCGGGACCGGTGCCGGCCGGCAGCCAGGCGGTGTGGACGGACGCGGCCACCGGTTTCGTGCGCCGTTCGGTGTCGCCGCCGCACGCGGGGCTGCGCGGCGAGGTGATGGAGGGGCGGCTGCGGGAGGGAGCCGTCATCACCTATGAGGCGCCGCCCGTCCCCGGCCTCGAACACCATGTGTGGGTCCTCGACGGCGCCGTCGAGGTCACGGTGGGGGAGGAGACGCACGCCCTGGGGGAGGGCGACTGCCTGCGGTTCCGGCTGTGGGGGCCGTCCGGGTACCGCTGCCCCGGGCCAGGGGACGCCCGGTACGTTCTGGTGGCGGTGCTGCCGTGAGCACCGAGATCACCCGGCTCGACAGCCCGGAGGACCTGCTGGCGCACGCCCGGGAGCTGGGCGCCCTGCTGGCCGACGTGGTGGCCGACGGCGCCTCCATCGGTTTCGTCGCGCCGTTCGGCGCCGAGGAGGCGGCGGCCTGGTGGGCGGCCCGCGCCCCCGCCTGCGGCGACGGCCTGACGGTGTGGACGGCGCGGGTGGGGCGCCTCCTGGTCGGCACCGCGGGGCTGGTCCGGGCCCCTCAGGCGAACGGACGGCACCGCGCCGAGGTCGTGAAGCTCATGGTCCACCCCGGGGCGCGCGGTCGGGGCGTCGCCGCGGCACTCCTCGCCACGGCCGAGCAGGCGGCATGGGAGTCCGGGGTGAAGCTGCTGCTGCTCGACACGGAGACCGGCAGCGCCGCCGAGCGCCTGTACCGGTCGGCGGGCTGGACGAAGTTCGGCGAGGTCCCCGCCTACGCGGCCGATGCGACGGGCACCCTGCGGGCGAGCAGCTTCTTCCACAAGTCCGCGGAGGCCGCCGCGCCCTCAGGCGGCCTCCGCCGGGGCGCGGGCGCCGCACGCCCCGGCGGCCCCGGGGACGCCTCGGTCGCGGCGGGCGGCGCCGGGCCGGGGCCGCTCCCGCCCGGGGCAGAACGGCTCCCGTCCGGGGCCGGTCCCGGACGTTCCGTCCCGGGGACAGCGGGCGGGCCGCGGGACGGGGGTGAGGCCCTGGGCGCATGAGAGGACGCGGGGGTGCGCGGGCGGGTGACGCGGGCACGGTGCGTGTGCGTCCCGGGGCGCGGCGGCGGACCGTGCCGTGCGGTGGCGGGGAGCCGTTGGAGGTGCCGGGTGCCGGGTGCCGGGTGCCGGGTGCCGGGTGCGGTGGCCCGGGTGCGGTCGCGGGTCGTGGTGGGGCGCGGTCGGTGTGCCCGGTGCGGTCGCGGTGGCCGGTGTGCGGTGGCGGGCGTGGGGGGCCCCTGAGGCGGTTCAGGGGCGCGGCGGCGCCGTGGAGTCGCGCACCATGAGGTCGCCGTGGAAGGTGGCGACGCCCCCGGGCGGCGCGTCCTCGCGGCCGAGGGCGAGCCGTCCGGCCCGGGCGCCCGCGTCGTGCAGCGGGAGGCGGACCGTGGTCAGGGCCGGCACGGCGTCCACCGCGAACGGCAGGTCGTCGAAGCCGGTCACGGACACGTCCTGCGGAATGCGCAGCCCGCGGTCGCGCAGGGCCGCGCACACGCCGAGGGCCACCGTGTCGTTGGCGGCCAGGATCGCCGTCAGATCCGGGTCGCGCCGCAGGAGTTCGAGTGTGCCGTCGTAGCCGGAGGCGCGGTCGTACCCGCCGTGCGTGGTGAGCCGTTCGGCGTCCGCGGCGAGGCCCGCCGCGGCCATGGCCGCCCGGTGCCCCTCCAGCCGGTGACGTGTCGTGGTGCGGGCGGCCGGCCCGGCGAGGTAGCCGAGGCGGCGGTGGCCGAGGGACAGCAGGTGCTCGGTCAGGCGCCGGGCGCCGCCGCGGTTGTCGAACGTCAGGGCCAGCGGCTGCGGTCCGTCCTCCGCGGTGGCCAGCGGCGGCCGGCCGCACAGCACGACCCGCGATCCGGCCGCGTCCAGCCGGCGCAGGCGCGTGGCGAGCGCCGCGCCGTGCGCGGCGTCCTCCACCGCCCCGCCGGTGAGCACGACGGCGGAGGCCCGCTGGCGCTGGAGGAGGGTGAGATAGGTCAGCTCGCGCTCGGGGGAGCCGCCGGTGTTGCACACGATGGCCAGCTTGCGCGTCGCCTGCCCGATCTCCGACTGCACCGCCCCCGCCATGATCCCGAAGAACGGGTCGGCGATGTCGTTGACCAGGACGCCGATCAGATCGGAGGTGGCGGCGGCCAGCGCGCTGGCCGGCCCGTTCACCACGTACTCCAGCTCCTCGACGGCCCGCAGCACCCTGGTCCTGGTGGCGCCGGCCACGGGGTAGTTGCCGTTGAGAACGCGGGAAACCGTTGCCGCGGACACCCCCGCGCGGGCGGCCACGTCCGCCAGCGTGACTGACATGCTCTGCTCCCACTTGTCCTAGCCGGTGGAGAGAGGTTAGCTTCTCTCCGGGTAGAAAGCGCTTACTGCGCTCTCTGGGAGGGAAGGCATGACCACCAAGAAAACTGTCCGGATCGCGATGAACGGCGTCACCGGGCGCATGGGCTACCGGCAGCACCTGGTTCGTTCGATCCTGGCGATCCGTGAGCAGGGCGGTGTGGACCTCGGCGACGGCTCGGTCATCTGGCCCGAGCCGGTGCTGGTCGGACGCCGCGAGCACGCGCTGCGGGAGATCGCGCGGCAGCACGGCCTCGACCCCGACACCGACGTGACGACCGACCTCGACGCGGTGCTCGCCGACGACAGCATCGACATTTACTTCGACTCGCAGATCACGCTCACCCGTGAGGCCGCCATCAAGCGGGCCATCGCCGCGGGCAAGCACATCTACACCGAGAAGCCGACCGCCACCTCGCTCGACGGCGCGCTCGCGCTGGCGCGGCTGGCGAGGGACGCGGGCGTCAAGCACGGCGTGGTGCAGGACAAGCTGTTCCTGCCGGGCCTGCGCAAGCTCAAGCGGCTCATCGACGGCGGCTTCTTCGGGCGCATCCTGTCGGTGCGCGGCGAGTTCGGCTACTGGGTGTTCGAGGGCGACTGGCAGCCCGCGCAGCGCCCCTCCTGGAACTACCGCTCCGAGGACGGCGGCGGGATCGTCGTCGACATGTTCCCGCACTGGGAGTACGTGCTGCACGAGCTGTTCGGCCGGGTGGAGACCGTGCAGGCGCTGACCGCGACGCACGTGCCCCAGCGCTGGGACGAGCAGGGCAAGCCCTACCAGGCGACGGCGGACGACGCCGCCTACGGCATCTTCCAGCTCGAAGGCGGCATCGTCGCCCAGATCAACTCCTCGTGGTCGGTGCGCGTCAACCGCGACGAGCTGGTGGAGTTCCAGGTGGACGGCACCGAGGGCTCCGCGGTCGCGGGCCTGCGCAACTGCCGGGTCCAGCACCGTTCCGCCACGCCGAAGCCGGTGTGGAACCCGGACCTGCCCGCCACCGAGGTGTTCCGCGAGCAGTGGCAGGAGGTGCCGGACAACGGCGAGTTCGACAACGGGTTCAAGGCGCAGTGGGAGCTGTTCCTGCGGCACGTGGTGCTCGACGAGCCGTACACCTGGGACCTGCTGGCCGGGGCGCGCGGCGTGCAGCTGGCCGAGCTGGGGCTCGCCTCCTCGGCGGACGGCCGGCGGCTGACCGTTCCCGAGCTGAGCCTGTGAAGGAGGACCGACCGTGACGAACGCCATCCGGCTTCCGGAGCCCGGCGGCACACTGCGCGCGTACCAGCCGCGCGCCGAACCCCTCGACCTCGCACCGCACGGTGCCCCGCTCACCTCGCGCATCGTGTTCTCGGCCGCGCACGTGGTCGCCGACCCGTTCGCCGACACCACGCCTGACGGCCCGGCGGCGGTGGACTGGGACAGCACGCTGGCCTTCCGCCGCCACCTGTGGGCGCACGGCCTCGGCGTCGCCGAGGCCATGGACACCGCCCAGCGCGGCATGGGTCTGGACTGGCAGGGGGCGGCCGAGCTGATCCGCCGCGCGGGCGCCGAGGCGCGCGCGACCGGCGGGCGCATCGCGTGCGGCGTCGGCACCGACCAGCTGACCGGCCCGGCGGACACCGCGGCGGTGCGGGCGGCCTACGAGGAGCAGCTCGCGGTCGTCGAGGAGACGGGTGCCCAGGCGATCCTGATGGCCTCGCGGGCGCTGGCCGCGTCGGCGCGCGGCCCCGAGGACTACGCGGAGGTCTACGGGCACCTGCTGCGGCAGGCGGCGGAGCCGGTGGTGCTGCACTGGCTCGGCCCCATGTTCGACCCGGCCCTCACGGGCTACTGGGGCAGCGAGGACCTCGACGCGGCCACCGACACGTTCCTCGGCATCATCGAGGCCCACCAGGACAAGGTGGACGGGGTCAAGGTGTCGCTCCTCGACGCGGAACGCGAGGTGCGGCTGCGGCGGCGGCTGCCGGCGGGCGTGCGCTGCTACACCGGTGACGACTTCAACTACCCGGAGCTGATCGCCGGCGACGAGCAGGGCTTCAGCCACGCGCTGCTCGGGATCTTCGACCCGCTCGGCCCGCTGGCCGCCGACGCGGTGCGGACGCTGGACACCGGCGATGTCGCGGGCTTCCGCAAGCGGCTCGACCCCACGGTGGAGCTGTCGCGGCACCTGTTCCGGGCGCCGACCCGCTACTACAAGACGGGCGTGGTCCTCCTGGCCTGGCTGGCCGGGCACCAGGACCACTTCACGATGGTCGGCGGGCTCCAGTCCGCGCGGTCGCTGCCGCACCTCGCGCGTGCCTACGAACTGGCCGACGGACTGGGCCTGTTCCCCGACCCCGCCCTGGCGAGGGACCGCATGGCGGGGCTCCTGGCGACGCACGGGGTGACGCCGTGAGCGATCTGACCGGGTTCTCCATCAACCAGATGACGGCCAAGCAGCTGCCGCTGCCCGAGCTGGTCAAGGGCCTCGTCGGCCTCGGCGTGCCGGGCGTCGGCCTGTGGCGCGAGCCGGTCGCAGAGTACGGGCTCGCGGAGTCGGCCGCGCTGGTCGCCGACGCCGGGCTGACCGTCACCTCGCTGTGCCGCGGCGGATTCTTCACGGCCGTCGAGCCGGCGGAGCGGGCGGCGGCGCTGGCCGACAACCGGGCCGCCGTGGACGAGGCCGCCGCGCTCGGCACGGACACCCTCGTACTGGTCTCCGGCGGGCTGCCGCCCGGCAGCCGTGACCTGCCGGGCGCGCGCGAGCGGATCGCGGACGCGCTGGCCGAGCTGGGGCCGTACGCGGCCGAGCGCGGCGTGCGGCTGGCGATCGAGCCGCTGCACCCGATGTACGCGGCGGACCGGTGCGTCGTCTCGACGCTCGCACAGGCGCTCGACCTCGCGGAACGCTTCCCCGCCGAGCAGGTGGGCGTCGTCGTGGACACCTACCACCTGTGGTGGGACGACCGGGTCGCCGAGCAGATCGAACGGGCCGGGCAGGGCGGTCGCATCCACTGCTTCCAGCTCGCCGACTGGGTCACACCCCTGCCCGCCGGGGTCCTCACCGGGCGCGGGCAGCTCGGGGACGGCGCGGTGGACATGCGCTGGTTCCGCGACGCCGTCGCCGCCGCGGGGTACCGCGGTCCCGTGGAGGTGGAGATCTTCAACGACGGCCTGTGGGCGCGGGACGGGCAGCAGGTGCTCGCCGAGACCGTGGACCGCTACCGGGAGCACGTGCTGGACCCGGCCGCCTGACGAACGGCCCGCCGCCGCGCCGCACCACCGCGGCGGCGGCCCGTTCGGACACCGGGCACCGGATGCCGCACGCGGCACGCGGTGGCCGCGCCGGGCGTCGTCGACGCGACGGAGCGGCCCGCGGCCGGGCCGGGACGCGGTTCGGCCCGGCGGAGGCGTTCGGGCCGAGGGGGTCAGGCCGGGGCGCCCGGTGCCCCGGCGGCGCCCCGGGCCCCGGGGGCGCCGGGCGCCCCGCAGGCGGGGCAGTCCTCCCGGGCCGGGGCCCGGGAGTACGTCGTGTCGTGCAGCGCCATCAGGTTGACGCCGAAGCGGAACCCGGGCTCGGTCGGCGGGACCCCGGTCAGCAGGGTCAGCGCCGCGTGCGCCATCAGACTGCCGGCGAGGCCCGCGGTGACGGCGTTCACCGGGTTCCACGCCATGCGCGGGGAGGCCAGCGACTCGTCCTGTCCCGGCGCGAGGCGCAGGTCCCGCCGCTCGAACTCGGCCGCCCGCAGGCACTCCCAGCATCCGCCGCGGCCCGGCCGGTACACGCCGACGCTGACCAGCGGGCCGCGGTAGCCGCCGTCGACCCAGGGCAGGCGCGCGGCCAGGCACGTGCGGTTCGTCCACCGCCTGATGTCCTGCGGCCGGTCGGCGCACAGCAGGAGCGCGTCCCAGGCCCCGGCTTCCCCGGGCGCCCGGGCCAGCAGCGCCGCCAGGTCGCCCGGCGTGCCCACGCTGGCCTCCTCACCGGTCACCGTGACGTCGGAGTTCAGCGCCCGCAGGCGCGCGACGCCCGCCGCGACCTTGCCGGCGCCGATGTCCGCCTCGCGGTACAGCGTCTGCCGGTTGAGGTTGGACAGCTCGACCCGGTCGGAGTCGACGCAGTGCAGGCGCCCGACGCCGGAGGCGACCAGCGCCTGGGCCGCCACCCCGCCGACCCCGCCGAGGCCGATCAGCAGCACCGCGGCCTTTTTGAGCCGGGCCTGGGCCTCCCAGGTGTTCGTACGGGGCGACAGGTCCATCCAGCGCAGCAGCGGAAGGCCGCGGCTGTACCGTTCCGCCTCGCGGTCGGAGAAGAGGGCGGGGCGCGCCGCCGCGGCGTCCTCGACGAAGCCGGCGGCGTTCAGCTGCCGCAGCGCGTCGCCGACGTCGTCCGCCGTCAGCTCCGTCAGCTCCGGGTGGCCGGCCAGGACGTGGCCGATCAGCGCCTCCTCGGTGCGGCTGCCGTCCGCGCCGCAGGTGAGGGTCCACAGCCAGCCCGCGGGGTCCTTGATCTCGGCGCCGATTCCGAAGACGACGCTGCCGATACGGATGTCTCCCTCGATGGTGCGATAAGCGGTGTGCTCGGGCTTGATCCGCGGCTTCCATAACCGTTCAACGGCCATATGTTCCTGCCCAATTGACTGGTCCGACCCTTGACACTCTGCCCCGACCGGCGAACACTTGCAAGCAGACGTCAGGCCATAGAAGGGGGCGGCATGACCCGTATCGAGATACGACCGCTGGAAAAGAAGGAGACCACGGGGGAGAGCAACTCCATCGGTACGTAATCGCGTCCGGCGCCGCGCCGCCCACAGACTTGGAATCCAGGTGTCGTTGAAGAGCAGCACGGGTTACCCATCGGTCGACACCCTGGGCCGGATCGCGCGCGGCATGGTGCGGCGCCATCCGCGGGCCATGCGGCTGAGGACGGTGGGACGCTCGCGCGGGGGCGACCCGTTGCTGCTCCTCACGGTCGGCCATGGCGCGCGCAACGTTCTCCTTGTCGCCGGAGCACACGCCAACGAGCCTGTGGGCGGGGCGACTTCACTACGACTGGCGCACAAGTTGGCCACCGGTGCGACCGGTGCCGGAGGGACGACCGGTACGGGCGGGCGGGTGGCCGACGGGCGGGGGCTGTTCGATCTGTCGCGCGCCTCCTGGCATTTCCTGCTGTGTCTCGACCCGGACGGCGCCCGGCTGAACGAGAGCTGGCTGCACGGACCGCCCGACCTCCATCGATATTTCCGTGGATTCTACCGGCCGCTGTTCGCGAGCCAGCCGGAATTCCTGCCCATGCCGGATGACGGGCGCCCGCGGCTGCCCGAATCGGAAACCCTGCTCGCTTTGCTCGACGAGCTGCGCCCGGAGATCCAATTCTCCCTGCACGGAAGTGAAATGGGCGGCGCATTCGTGCAGAGTACGCGCGGTATTCCCGGGCTCAGCGGCGCGCTGCGCGATGTGTCCGGGTCCCTGTCCATTCCCGTGGACATCCGCCCGTTCGACGGAATCGACTGGCACGCGGCGGGCCCTGGCGTCCTCGTCCTGCCCGAGCCGGGGGACGGCCGCGAACGCGACCCCTCGGGGCTGACCACCGGGACCACGTGGCTGTACCCGGCGCGCCACGGCACGGCGACCGTGATCCTTGAGGTCCCGGCCTGGGCCGTCGCCGCCGTCGCCGACCCCGCGCCCCACCCCGACCCGGAGAAGGCCGTCGCGCTGGCCGCGGAGAGCCTGCTCGAACGCATCGGCCGCGTTGCCGCCCTGGTCGGGGAGCCGGGGACGCTGCGCGGCGGGGAGCCCGACCCGTTCCTGCGGGCCGTGGCCGAACTGGTCGCCGTCGCGCCCGGCGTCGTCGACACCTGGCTGCGCCCCGACTTCAGGTACGCCGACGGAACGCGGCCCGCGGCCACGCGCGGCAGCGCCGCCGCCCTGCTGATCGCCGCCCGCCGCGTCGCGCTGCGCGCGGCGGCGATGCTCGCCAGGTCGCCGCACGCCGCCCCGGCGGAACGGCGGGCGCGCGCGGGGCGTGCCGCGGGCCCCGGGGAGCTGGTGGCGGAGTGGTGCGGGGAACTGGCGGCCGAGTTCGGGCCGCGCCCCGTGCCCGTCGCCGTGCAGGCCGAGTTCCAGGCCCGCCTCGCGCTGCGCTGCGCCCGCCTGTCCGCCGGCGGGTGACGAACGCGCCGCCGCGCCGCGGCCCTTCGGCGTGGCATGGTGGGTTCGGCCCGCCCCACCACCAGGAGGGAACCCATGACGAACGCCGACGACCGGTTCATCACCGTCTCGCTCGACAAGCGCGGGGTCAGCTGCACCGCCCGGCTGCTGAGCGACCGCGCGCCGATCACGTGCGACGCCGTGTGGAACGCGCTGCCGCTGGGCGGCGACGTCTACCACGCGAAGTACGCGCGCAACGAGATCTACGCGCTGGTGCCGCCGTTCGCGCCGCAGGAACCGCCGCTGGAGAACCCGACGGTCACGCCGATCCCCGGCGACCTGTGCTACTTCACGTTCTCCGACACCCAGCTCGGCACCAGCTCCTACGGGTACGAGAACGACGCGAAGCACCAGGGCCGCACGACGGTGGTGGACCTGGCGCTGTTCTACGAGCGCAACAACCTGCTGATCAACGGCGACGCGGGCTGGGTGCCCGGCATCGTCTGGGGCACCGTGGTGGACGGCCTCGACCGCATGGCGGACGCCTGCCAGGACCTGTGGCGGGCCGGCGCCCTCGGCGAGAGCCTGAACTTCCGCCGCGCGTGAGTCCTTCACCCGGGCGCGCCCCGCGCGCCCGGGCGGAAGGACCTGCGGTCAGGCGCCCGGCGCGCTCGCCGCGAGCGCCGGCGCCGGAACGCCTGCCACGCCCGTCTCGTACAGGGCGTGCGCGGCGCGCAGGACCAGCGCGTCCGCGTGCCGCGCGCCGATCAGATGCAGCCCGACCGGCAGCCCGTCCGCGCCGGTGCCGCACGGCACCGAGGCCGCGGGCTGCTGCGTCATGTTGAACGGATAGGTGAACGGCGTCCATTCCGTCCACCGGGTCAGTCCCGAGCCGTCCGGCACCTCGACGCCCCGCCCGAACGCCGTGATCGGCAGCGTCGGCGTCACCAGCAGGTCGAACTCCTCGTGGAACGCGCCCATCCGCCGCCCCATGGCCATCCGCAGGTCGACCGCCTCCAGGTAGTCGAGCGCCCCGAACCGCGCCCCGGCGCTCACGACCTCGCGCAGCCCCGGGTCCATCGCGGCCCGCTGCGCCTCGTCGAAGTGCTGGGTCACGCGGGCCGCTCCGGAGAACCACAGCGTCTGGAACGCGGCGCGCACCTCCGGCAGCGGCGGCAGCGGCGGATCGGTCTCGGTGACCTCGGCACCGAGCGCGGCCAGCCGTTCCACCGCCTCCCGCGTCACCGCGGCCACGTCGGGTGCCACGACGACCCCGCCCATGGTGGGGGACCAGGCGACGCGCAGCCCCGCGAGACCCTCGGCGCCCGGCACCAGCGCCTCGGTGAACGGCACGCCCCCGGGGGCGAGGTGGGACCAGTCGCGCGCGTCCGGGTGGGCGATCACGTCGAGCAGCAGGGCCGCGTCGGCCGCGTCCCGCGTCATCGGTCCGACGTGCGCGAGGGTGCCGAAGGCGCTCGCCGGGTACAGCGGCACCCGGCCGTAGGTGGGCTTCAGCGCGAAGACGCCGCAGAACGCGGCCGGGATCCGCACCGACCCGCCGCCGTCCGTCCCCAGGCTCAACGGGCCGGCGCCCAGCGCGACCGCGGCGGCGCTTCCGCCGCTCGACCCGCCGGAGGTGCGCTCCGGCGCGTACGGGTTGCCGGTCGCGCCGGACAGCGGCGCGTCGGTCACGCCCTTCCAGCCGAACTCGGGCGTGGTGGTCTTGCCGAGGAACACGGCGCCCGACTCCCGCAGCCGCGCGACCGCGGGCGCGTCCTCCTCCCACGGTCCTGAGCCGGCGGGCAGGGCCGCGGAGCCGCGGCGCGTGGGATGGCCGCGCTGGAGCAGGATGTCCTTCACCGTCACGGGAACGCCGTCCACGGGACCGGCGGGCGCGCCGCGCGCCCAGCGTTCCTCGGCGGCGCGCGCCTGCGCGAGCGCCCCCTCGGGGTCGGTGAACACAAAGGCGTTCACCACCGGCTGGACCGCCTCGGCCCGGGCGAGGGCCGCCTCGGTCACCTCGACGGGGGAGAGGCCGCCGGCCGCGTAGCGCGCGGTCAGTTCGAGCGCGGTCAGGGAACACAGATCGGTCATCAGCCCTCCGCGGGGACGTAGCCCAGATGTTTGTCGACGACGTTGGCCAGCGGTTCGCCCGCCACCCAGCGATCGAAGTTGTCGAGGAACTGATCCGCGAGGTCGTCGCGCCAGCCGTGGGTGTCGCCGCACATGTGCGGCGAAATGATCAGATCCGGAAGGTCCCACAGCGGACTCGTGGCCGGCAGCGGCTCGGTCGCGAACACGTCCAGGGCGGCTCCCGCGATCCGGCCGGCGCGCAGCGCGGCCACGAGGTCGTCCTGCACGACGTGCGCGCCGCGACCGACGTTGATGAAGCGCGCGGTGGGCTTCATGAGCGCGAAGGCCGCCGCATCGAACATGCCCGTGGTCCGCGGGGTCAGGGGCGCGGCGCAGACCACCCAGTCGGCGTCCGGCAGCAGCGCGGGCAGCTCCTCGCCCGCGTGCACCCGGCCGAAGTCGGGGTCGGCCGGCCTCGCGGTCCGGCCGACCAGGCGCACCGTCACCCCCAGCGCGCCCAGCGTCGTCCCGATGCGCCGGCCGATGGGTCCTGAACCGACGACAACGGCCCGGCTGCCGAACACTTTGTCCGTTTCCCGGTGCTGCCAGCGGTGTTCGCGCTGGAACTCAAGGCTGCGCCGGAAATCCTTGGCCATGGCCAGGACGAGTCCGGCCACGTATTCGGCGATCGGCCGGTCGAACACACCGCGGGCGTTCGTCACCACCGCTTCGGATTCGAGCAGTTCGGGAAAGAGCAGCCGGTCCACACCGGCGCTCGCGGTGTGGACCCAGCGCGGTCGCGGCCCGGGACCCGGCCACGCCGCGCGCACCGCGTCGGACGTGAAGTCCCACACGAGCAGGACGTCCGCCTCAGGCAACAGGCCGTGCAGCGAACTCTCATCACTGTGCAGCACGTGCGCCCGGCCCGCAAGCCGGTCGAGTCGGGGCGGGGGTTGTGCGTCGAGGACGAGCACACGGGCTTCTGACATGAGGGGGAAACCGTTCCGCAACGAGGCTTTGTTTGGCTGGAAGTCATGGATTGACCACGGTAGGAACTCGTATCTACCTTCGTCAATGAAGGCATCTGCTCTTTCTGCTCTTACATCCCTCCCGGTATTCCCGGCCCGTTGAAGCGGGGTTCGACATGGATGTCTCCTTTTTGGGTGGCCCGCTCCCGCAGCGGGGCATCGGAGTCGTCGCACCATTCGATTTCGCGCTCGACCGCGAACTGTGGCGGTGGGTGCCCGATGACGTCTCGCTGCACCTGACGCGGACGCCGTTCGTCCCGGTCGAGGTCAGTCTCGACCTGGCGCGGCTGGTCAGCGAGCACGAGACGCTGCGCGAGGCGGTCCGCGCGCTGTCGGCGGTCAGTCCCGAGGTGGTGGCCTACGCGTGCACCTCGGGCAGTTTCGTCGGCGGCGTCGCCGGCGAACGCGCCATGTCCGCCGCCATGCGGCAGGCCGGCGAGCTGCCGGCGCTCACCACGTCGGGCGCCCTGCTCGGCGCCCTGAACGAGCTGGGCGCGCGCCGGGTCGCCGTGGTCACGCCGTACACGAAGTCGGTGACGGACTCGCTTGAGGACTACCTCAAGGAGGCGGGCATCCAGGTCTGCGGGCGCAGTTACCTGGGCCTGACCAGGGAGATCTGGCGGGTGGCGTACCGGGACGTGGTCGCCATGGCCAGGGAGGCGGTGGCCGAGGGGCCCGAGGCGCTGTTCATCAGCTGCACCAACCTGCCCACCTACGACGTCATCCCGCAGCTGGAGGCCGAGTTGCGGATGCCGGTGATCTCGGCGAACCAGGTGACGATGTGGTCCGCGCTGCGGTCCATCGGCAAGGAGGCCGTCGGCCCCTACCAGGCGCTGCTCGACCCGGTGGCCCGGCGGGGCCCCGCGTCGATGACGTCCGAGGCCGGCGGCCAGGAAGTGGCACCGGCGGTACCGCCGCCGGCATTCCCCGACGAGGAAGTGTGAGACCCGTATGACCGCGACGGTTGGATTCCTGTACCCGGGACACTCGGCGGAGGACGACTTCCCCCGCATGGAACGCCTGCTGAACGACGCGGGCGCCGGTGTCCTGCTGCCCCTGGTGCACACCGACATCGGCACGGACGCCCACCGGGTGGACGCGCTGCTTGAGATGGGCTCGGTCGACCGGCTCACGGCGGGACTCGACGAGGTGGCCGCGCGGGGCGCGCAGGCCGTGGTGTGGGCGTGCACCAGCGCGAGTTTCGTCTTCGGCTGGGACGGCGCGGCCGACCAGGTGCGGCGCCTCGCCGCGCACGCGGGCCTGCCGGCGTCGAGCACGTCGTTCGCGTTCGCCCGTGCCGCGCGCGCCATGGGCGTCACCCGGGTGGCCGTCGCGGCGACGTACCCCGACGACGTCGCGGGCCTGTTCGGCGACTTCCTCAAGGCGGCGGGCGTGGAGGTCACCGGGGTGCGGGGCAGCGGCATCATCACGGCCGCCGAGGTGGGCACGTGGGGCCGCGAGGAGGTGCTGCGGCTGCTGCGCGAGGGCGACGACCCGGCGGCGGACGCGGTGCTGCTGCCCGACACCGCGCTGCACACCGCCGCCTGGCTGCCGGAACTTGAGGCCGTGGCGGGCAAGCCGGTCCTCACGGCCAATCAGGTGACCGCGTGGGAAGGGCTCCGGCTGCTGGGGCACACGCCCGTCTGCCCGGCCCTGGGCGGCCTCTTCGCCGCGCCGCGGCCGGTCGGGACCGTCGGGGCCGAGGGGAGCTGAGGAGAACCGGGGCGGGCGCAGGCGGGCCGGGACGGCCCGGCAGCGCCCGGCGCGTCCGAACGGCCCCGCGCCCACCGCACGCCCCGGCGCGCCCGAACGCACCCCGGCGCGCCCGCCGCGCGGGACCGGCCCGCCGGTCCCGCGCCGCGTGCGCCGCGCACGCGGCACGGAACCGGGCCGCCGGCCGCCTCAGAGCGCGCCGCGGTGCTGCCGGCCGCTGGTGCGGAACGCGTGGATGGGCACGCCCGCGGCCCCGGCGGTCCGCACCGCCTCGTCCCAGGACAGGGTCCGCCCCCCGACCGCGAACAGCGGGCCGCTCGCCCGGCCGGCGACCAGCCGGGCCAGCAGCGCTTCCGCCTGCCCGCCGAGTTCGCCGCCGGCCCGGGGTCTTATCCGGGACTCGTCCGACACCTCAAGGGCGAGGAGGTCGAGCACGCGCACGTCGCTCTCCCACAGAAGCGCCCACAGGGCGCGGTGCACCACCGGGACCGACTCGTCGGCCAGCAGCCGCAGGAAGCGGTCGAGGGGGATGGATTCAGCCATGATCGTCATGGTCCGGGAGTATTCCGTCAGCGCCGCCGCGCGTACAGGGCCGCAGCCGCCCGGTTCCCCCGGGAACGGCGGAACGGCCCGCGCACCGGCGGCCGTCGGGCGGGCGCGCGGCCGGTCGCCGCGGGCGTTCAGTCGCGGCCGGCGAGCAGGTCGGCGAGGTGGTCGGGCGACATGGGGCGGGCGTAGTGCCAGCCCTGCCCGGTGTCGCAGCCGATGCGGCGCAGCCGCTCCGCCTGGGCCGGGCCCTCCACGCACTCGGCGGTCACGGTGAGGCCGAGCTTGTGCGCGAGCTGGACGAGCGAGCTGACGATGGTCTCGTCGGCCGGGTTGAGGTGGCGCGCGGTGCGGAAGCCCCGCACGAACATGCCGTCCAGCTTCAGGGCGCGCACCGGGAGCCGGCTGAGGTAGGCCAGGTTGGAGTACCCGGTGCCGAAATCGTCGATCGCGATCCGCACGCCCATGTCGGCCAGGGCCTGGAGGGCCTGCAACGGGCGCCCGGCCGAGCCCATGACGGCGGACTCGGTGAGTTCGAGCTGGAGCAGCCCTGAGGGCAGGCCCGAGTCGTCGAGCGCCTTGGCCACGTCGCTGACCAGGTCGGAGTCCCACACCTGCCGGACGGCGACGTTGACGCTGACGAACAGGGGCGGTCCCGGGTGCTCCACCTGCCAGCGGCGGGCCTGCCGGCACGCCTCGCCGAGGATCCAGCGGCCCAGCGGCACGATCGCGCCGTTCTCCTCGGCGAGGCCGATGAACCGGTCGGGGCCGAGCGTTCCGAACTGCGGGTGCCGCCAGCGCACCAGCGCCTCGGCGCCGCGCACGATGTCGTCGGCCAGTCCGACGATCGGCTGGTACTCCAGCGTGAACTCGCCGCGGTCCACACCGCGCCGCAGCGTCGAGGACAGCGACTGCCGCGTCATCCGGTGCGCGTTGCGCTCGGGGTCGAACAGCGTCCAGCGGGCCTTGCCGTCGGCCTTCGCCCAGTACAGCGTCGTGTCGGCCGCCTGCATCAGCCCGGTGGCCGTGGTCGTGGCGGACTCGCGCTCGACCACGCCGATGCTGGCCGAGACGGCGAGCCGCTGCCCCGCCAGGTCGAACGGGCGTTGCAGCGCGGCGAGCATGGTCTCGGCCAGCTCGGTCAGCTGCTCGGTGCCGGTCGACCCCTCCACGAGCACGGCGAACTCGTCGCCCCCGAGCCGTGCCACGAGGTGCCCGCCCGCGCCCGTCGCACACTCGGCGAGACGCTGGCCGGCGGCGCCGAGCAACTCGTCGCCCACGCGGTGGCCGAGGGTGTCGTTGACCGCCTTGAAGCCGTCGATGCCCACCTGGCACAGCCCGATCCGCCCGGTGGCGGAGTCGGAGAGCGCGGCCGTCAGCCGCTCGAAGAACAGGGCCCGGTTCGGCAGCCGGGTGACCGGGTCGTGCATCTGGATGTGCCGCAGCCGCTCCTGGAGCGCGCGCCGCTCGCTGATGTCGAGCACGGTCAGCAGGGCCGCGGAGCTCTCCGTCGGGGTGGGCAGGACCGTCACCTCGGCCCACAGGCTGTGCCCGTCGGCGTGCTTGAGCCGCCGCGTGCAGCGCATGTGGTCGCTGTGGCCGCGCAGCACCGCGTGGTAGGAGCCCCGGGTGCGCCCGTCGAGGCCGAGCCCGGCGACGGCGTCGGCGCGCACACCGGCGAGGCGTTCCGGCTCGACTCCGAGGAGGAGCCCGAACGCGGCGTTGGCGGCGAGGATCTGGCCCGCGGCGCCGACGAGCGCCATGGGGAACTGGGCGATCTGGAACGCGGCCCGGTAGTCCCTGAGCAGGTCACTTTCCGTAAGGGACGGTGGGTTCGCCTGGTGGGCGCTGCCGGGGTCGTGGCCCGGTGTTTCGTGGGGTCCGTTCACCGATCGCTCCCGATGGTGCTGTCGGGCGCTCCCCGGCTGCCCGCTTGGCGTATCCGCGCTGGAAATGTGGCGATCATAGAGGCTGCGGCGCGGGTGGAGCCAGTGCCCGTCGCGTCCGTTTCGTAACCCGAAACCTGTGCTTCCGACAGACTTTCGAGTAGCTGATCGTTTCTGCTCGTCGGGTGTGCTCTCGGGATCGTTCCCGACAGAAGTGCACGCAGGGTAATCGTATTGCCATGACCCGGCCGGGCTATCGAAACAGGGCAAAAACGGGGAATCCGGAACAGGGTGGTGAGCGTGCTCCCGCCGTCCGCCCCGTCCCTCCTCCGTTCCCCCGGTTCCCGCCCGCCGGCCTCGCCCTCCCCACCCGTCCGCTCCCGCTCCTCCAGCCCCTCCCGTCCCACCCGCACCTGACGTTCTGCCCGTTTCCCGCTCCCCGTGTCCCGCCCGAGGCCCGATCGGAGGTCGCCGTGCGCCGTGCCCGCCGCCGCCCCGCCGCCGTGCTGGCCGTACTGGCCGCCCTGCTCGGCGCCACCCTCACCGAGGGGCCCGGCATCTCCGCCCTCGCCGACGAGCCGTGCAGCCTGCCGCGTTCCGCCGTCCACCACTCCGAGGGCGTGGACAGCTGGAACGACGCCTACCCGCGCCCCGTGGGCACCGTGCGCGGCGTCATGCTGTTCCTCTCCTTCACCGACGCCGCGCCGCGGCTGAGTCCGGAGCGGATCGCGGAGGACTACTTCCCCGCCACCACCGACTACTTCCGCGCCGCCTCCTACGGAAAGCTCGACCTGCGGACCGAGGTGGTGCCCGAGTGGCTGCGCATGCCGGGCACGTCCCAGGAGTACGGGATACGGCGCGACTGGGAGCCGGACCGGCGCTCCGCCTATCTCAAGGACGCCTTGAAGACCGTCTCGGGACGGGTGGACCTCGCCGCCTACGACATCGTCTACCTGGTCGCCGACCCGGACGCGCCCGGCGTGGACCCGGACGCGACCAAGGTGGTGAACTTCGACAAGCCGGTCACCGTCGGCGACGCCGAGATCCGCCGCCTCGTCACGGTCTTCGAGCAGCGCCGCCCCGATCGCAACGTGCTCGCCCACGAGACCGGTCACGTCTTCGACCTGCCCGATCTCTACGACCGGCCGGAGGACGGCTGGGGGGACTGGGACACGCACGTCGGGGACTGGGACCTCATGGGCAGCCAGTTCGGCCTGTCGCCCGAGCTGTTCGGATGGCACAAATGGAAGCTCGGATGGCTCGGCCCCGGGCACGTCGACTGCGTGCGCGGCCCCGGCACGACGCTGCACACGCTCCAGCCCCTGGGCGCGCCCCTGGAGAAGGGCGACCCGGAGTCGGACACGCGCCTCGCCGTCGTGCGCACCGGACCCGCGGAGGCGCTCGTCGTCGAAGCGCGCGCCCCCTTGGGCAACGACACCACCACCTGCACGCGGGGTGTGCTGCTCTACCGGGTGCGCAGTGACGTTCCCTCGGCGGAGGGGCCGATCGAAGTGCTCGACGGCCACCCGGACACCAGCGCCTGCCACGGGACCTCGGTGCACCCCCGGCTCGCGGACGCGCCGCTGGAAACCGGGGAGAGCTACTACGACGCCGCGGCCGGGGTGCGGGTCGAGGTGGGTGAACGCACCGTGACCGGCGGCTGGGACGTGAAGATCATCAGGGAGTGAGCGGAACGGGTGCCTCCGCCGCGGGGGCGCGCACGCGTTCGCACCCTGGGCGCCCGTTACGGAACGATCAAGCCACTGGCCCGCGTCCGGCCCGTGCGGCGACCATGGCCGCTATGACGACGACCGAGCGGCCCTCAGGCGGCGGCCGACGCCCGCGCCCCGGCCCACCGCCCTGGGTGTTGGCGTCGATCGTGGTTCTGGTCACCGCGGCGGCCGTGATCGCCGTGATCCTGCTCGGTGACGAGCAGGCGGACCCCGAGGGCCGGGCCTGCCATGACTTCGCCGACGGGGGCGGCGCCGCGGGACCCGCGACCGCCGGGGAGCGCGCCGCCCTCGCGGGCGCGGTCACCGAGTGGGCCAGCCGCTCCTCCAGCGCGCCGTTCCGCGAGGCCGCCGCGGCTCTGCGGGAGACGGCGGAGGCCGGGGGAGCGGACTGGACCCGGGCGGGGGAGCGGTTCACCGAAGCCTGCCGGGCCACAGCCCGCCGCGACTGAGGCCCCGCGCGCGCCGGGGCGGTCGTCCGCCGCCGGAACGACGCCGCCCCCCGCCCGCCGCGCGCGTCAACGGGGCAGGGCGGCGTCGGCGGCGTCCAGCGCCAGGTGCCAGGGGAACTCATCGGGGCGGCCCCGGCCGGACTCGTTCGGCACGAACCCGCCCGGCCCGTAGAGAACGCGCACCCCGGCGGCGCGAAGCTCGTCGAGCGACCGGGCGAACCGCGGGTGCGCGCCGTACCCGGTGTTCACGCACGGCATGGCGACCAGCGGCCACCGCTTCCCGACCGCCTCGACCGCGACACCGGCGACCCAGGTGGGCGTGAGGCCGAGCGCGACGGCGTCGATCGTGTTCAGCGTCCCGGGGGCGAGCACGGTCACGGCCGACGGCGGCCAGTCGGAACGCCGCCCGGACACCGAGTGCGTCGTGCGCACCGGGCGCCCGGTCAGGGCGGCGAGGGCCGGAAGGCGATCCTCACACCACGTGGCGGCCGTGGGCGTCATCCCCAGGCAGACCTCCCAGCCCCGGGCCTGGGCGTCGCGGACAGCGCGGTCGACGTACCGCACCGGCGGCGCGGCGCACGCGAGCAGATAGAGAACGCGGCTTGGCATGCGGGCAGTTCACCACGTGCCAGGGTTCTCGCCCAGGTGCCGGCGGAGCGGGCGGATCGCCGTTCCGATCGATCACCCGATGCCCGGCCCGGCGGCGGGGGCGGTCCCGGGAGGCGGGCCGGGCACGACGAAGCCCCCACCCGCCGTTTCCGGCCGGTGGGGGCTTCCCCATCAGGTGCGCCGCCAGGGACTCGAACCCCGGACCCGCTGATTAAGAGTCAGCTGCTCTAACCAACTGAGCTAGCGGCGCCTGCTGACGTCGTAGACATTAGCACCCTTGGGCGACGGAAGAAAAATCGGCCGCTCGCCGGTCAGGAAGGGCCCCTGAGCAGCTCACGGCCGTAATCGATCATCTTCACCGCGTAGTCCTCCGTCCAGCCCGCGCGCTCGGCCACCGCGGCGGCGGGAAGGGCGTCGAAACGGCTGGGGTCGGCCAGCTGCGCCGCGGCGAGCGCCTGGAACTCCACGGCGCGGTCGGCGGCGGCCTGGAAGGCCACGGCCAGCTCCGTGGCGCGGTCGAGCAGTTCGCGCGGGTCGGTGAGCGATTCGAGCGCGAAGAAGTGCTCCTCCTCCCGCTCCCCCGCGGGCGGCTCGAAGAACAGCGCGGCGGGCCTGCGGTACCGCGGGGGTCCGCCGCCGGGGGGCTCGGGCGTCCGGCCGGGATCAGCCATGGGTCGGGTCAGCCTTCCTGCTCGGCGCGTGACGTCACGACGGCGGTGCCAGTTCCTCCGGCTTGGCCGCCGCTCCATTGTGCCGCGCCGCGGCCCCGGAGCGGCTGTCCTCCTCGCCGCGCCGCTGCCGCGGCGGGAGGCCACGGCCGCCGGCCGGCTGCGCAGCGATGCTGTCGTGCTCCGTCCCCGGCTCGGGGCGTTCGATGCCGAGGCGCCGCTTGAACCGGGAGCTGGCGCGCAGCAGCGGCCTGGCCAGCCCGAGGCCCATGGCCATGACGGCGGCGCCCGCGACCGCGTCGAGGAAGTAGTGGTTGCCCGTGCCCATCACGACGATCGTCGTCATCAGCGGATAGCCCACGGCCAGGGCGCGCATCCACGGTCTGCGCACCCCGTAGTGCCACAGCGCGACCCCGCACCAGATCGACCAGCCGACGTGCAGACTCGGCATCGCCGCGTACTGGTTGGTGAGGTCGCCCATGCCGCTCGGCGCGGAGGCGTCGTCCGCCCACCAGCCGTAGTCCGCGTACTGCGCCAGGCTGTCGACGAAGCCGTAGTCGCCCGGCAGCAGCCGCGGCGGGCTCGTGGGCATCAGCGTGAACCCGACGAGCCCGAGCAGCGTCGAGGTCAGCAGCCAGGTCCGCATCAGCCGGTAGTGCAGCGGGCGTCTGCGGAACAGCCAGATCAGCACCAGCGGGGTCACGACGTAGTGCAGCGAGGCGTAGGCGAAGGACGAGGGCAGCCCGAGCCACTTCTCCTGTGTGAAGAGTTCGTTGAGCGGGTCCTCGGCGTGCAGCCAGAGGTTGCTCTCGAAACGCAGGATGGCCAGCCCGTTGTCCACGGCGGTGCCCACGTCGCCGCGCGCCAGGAGTCTCGCGCCCGAGTAGGCCCCGTAGACGACCACGATCAGCAGCAGCTCGGTCCACCATCGGGGCCGGTCTCGGGACATCGGAAGTAACTCCAGGTTCACGTTGTCATCGGCTGGGGGCCGGCAAGTGGTCACTCCACCGTACGGCGGAGTCGCAGAAAAGAGACGCCCGGGGAGCCCCAATGGGTTGCGTGCGGGATGATGAGTGACGGGTGGGACGGAAGAAAGGACATTCATGGCGCCGCGCATCCTGCTGGTCCGGCACGGGCGGACCGCCTGGTCGGTTACCGGGCGGCACACCGGGCGGACGGACGTACCGCTCACCGACGAGGGCAGGGCGCAGGCCGATGCCCTCGGTGACCGGCTGGCGAAGGCGCCGTGGCACGGACTCCCCGACGCCGAGATCCGCACCAGCCCGCTCTCGCGGGCGAGCGAGACCTGCGAACGGGCCGGGTTCGGCGGCCGCGCCACCGCCTGGGACGCGCTCCAGGAGTGGGACTACGGCGACGCGGAGGGGCTGACCACCGAGGAGATCGCCCGGCGGCGCGGCGGCGACTGGGTCATCTGGCGCGACGGGGTGGTCGGCGGCGAGACGCTCGGGCAACTCCGCGACCGCGCCGACGAGGTGGCCGGCGCCGCGCGCGTCGCGCTCGACGCGGGACGCGACCTCGTGCTCTTCGCGCACGGGCACATCCTGCGCGCGGTGACGGCCCGCTGGCTCGGCCTCGACGTCTCCTTCGCCGCCCGCCTGCGCCTCGAACCCGCCGCGGTCTGCGTGCTCGCCCTCGCCTACGGCGGCCCGGCCGTCGAGCGCTGGAACGACACCGCCCACCTCGACCCCGCCGCTTAGCCTCCGCCCCGGGCGACGCGGTCGAGGAACGTGGCGACCCCCGCGTCGCCGCGCGCCGGCGTGAGCCGCCCGGCCACCGAGGCGAGGGTGTCGGTGATCCGGCTGGACCGCACGTCCGCCAGCAGGTCGAGCGACCTGTGGCCGAACGCCGCGGCCTCCTCGGGCTCGCCGTCGCGGGCGAGGTGGCCCGCCAGCTGGGCCGAGTACAGCGCCAGGTTCCGCGTGAACCGCGGCTCCAGGAGCGCCGCTTCGACCGCGCGCCTGCCGCTCTCGACCGCGCGCCCGTGGTCCCCGAGAGACGCCCAGCACTCCGCCTCAAGGCAGGCGAACTCGGCGTCGCCGTAGAACGTCATCCACTCCGGGTCCTCGGGCGCGGGACCGCGTTCGTGCGCCGCGCGCGCCCGCGCGAGCGCGGCCTCCGCGCCGCCCCGGTCGTCGAGTCGCGCCCACCCGCGCGCCTCGCGCAGCGAGAGCAGCGCGCGCAGGTGGTCGGTGCCCTGCCGCCTGGCCGCCTGCTGCGCGGCCTCGGCGGCGCGCACGGCCTCGCGCGGCCGGTCCGCGTCGGCGGCGAGGGAGGCCGTGTTGCAGAAGGCGTGCGCCTCAAGCGCGCCGTCACCGGCCACGCGCGCGGTCGCCAGCGCCTCGGCGTAGTGGGAGCGCGCGTCGGCCAGGCGCCCCGAGTCGTGCGCGAGCCAGCCGACGGAGATCGCCAGCTCGCCCGCGCCGGCGTGCAGTTCGTCGTTGACGGCCTGGCGGCGCGCGCCGACGTCGAGCAGCTCGTGGGCGGCGCGCAGGGCTTCGCCGGCCGGCCGGTACAACCGCCGCGCGCCGTACCGGTCGTCCAGCAGCCGGATGTCGCGGATCTGCTGCCTGAGCGCGGCGGCCTCGGCGGCGCCTGGGCGCGCGCCCGGCGCGCGGGCGCCCGCGCCCTGGGCGCGCGCGGCGGCGGGTGTCGATGCGGCAAGGGCTGTCAGGGATGCGACGGCGGCCGTGCCGCCGGTCATGAACGCGCGACGCAACACGTCGCCCTCCTCCGGGATGTCGGTGGATGCGCTCCGCGCCCGCGGGGTGGGCGGGCGCGGGAGCCGCGAGGAAGCCGAGGGGTACGGGGGCTGCCGGGGGTGTGGGGAGCTGCGGGGGCGCGGGTCCTGCGGGAGCGGCGGAGACGGGTCGGCGTCCGCGCGCGGCACGCGCCCGCGGACGAGCTGCCGGGGCTGGAATCCCAGCTCGGTGAGGGAGCGCCCCGGGAACATATGAAGGAATACCCGTTCGTAGGCGTAGTTGGGGCAGCGGATTTCGCCTGCCTCGACGCGCCCGATGTACCGGGCGTCGCAGCAGACGCGTTCCCCGATCTCCCGGGCCGCGCGCCGTACCGCCGCCGCGAACTCCCCCTGCGACCTGGCGCCGCGCAGCGAGCGGAAGATGAGGTTGGGGCCGCCGGGCCGCGGGGCGGAAGCTGACGTCTCCATGGGCGGACGGTACCGGCTGTACCCGCTCAACTACAGGGCGTTTGCGGGCGAAGGGGGCATTTCGCCGCCCATCTGCCATGAACTGCCACCCTTTACAGCGGAACCGGGCCGTACCCCTTGACGATGGTCGCGCGTTGAACAACGTATCCGACAGCGTCGAGGAGGACTCCATGGCGGACACCGGCGAAGCGGCGCCCGATCTGGTCACCGTGCCGGCCCGGGAAGGACTGGAAGCCGTCGACATCCTGCGGCTGCGGCACGGAGTGGGCCCCGTTCTGCACGACAGGGAGTGCGACACCCTCGGGTTCATCGTTCCGCCGGGCACCGCGGAACGCTGGGACCTGCCGGGCAGCGCCTGCACGCAGACGTTCGGCGGCGGTCGCTTCGGAACGCAGCCGCCGGTGACCGGCACCGGCTGGCTCGTCCCGCCGGAGGGCGCGGTCATCGAGGCGACGGAGCCGGAGCGCCTGCGGGCCGCGCTGGCCGAGGCCGTCTCCATGCTCCGCGTGGTGGACCGCTGCACCTGAGCCCCGCCGCCGGGGCGACACTGGAGCCGTGGCGAAAAACAGACTGCGGCGCAGGGGCGCCGACAAGGCCGTGACCGAGTCCGTCGCCGGCGGGCCGGCCGAACTCCTGCCGGACCCGGACCGGGCCGGCAGCTGGGAACTCCTCGTCGGCGGTGCCCCGCAGTCCCACGTCGACCTCGCCGACCCCACCCGCCTCGTCTTCGAGTACCAGCGCAGACTCGGCCACATCGCGGACCTCGCCGCGCCGCCCGGCACCCCGGTCACCGCGCTCCACCTCGGGGGCGGCGCCCTGACCATGGCCCGCTACATCGCCGTCACCAGGCCCCGTTCCGTCCAGCAGGTGGCCGAGCCGGACAGCGGCCTCACCGCGTTCGTCCGGCGCGCGCTCCCGCTGCCCGACGGCGCCCGCGTCCGCGTGCGCGAGGCCGATGCCCGCGCGCTGCTCGGCCGGCTGCCCGACGGCTGGGCCGACCTGGTCATCACGGACGTGTTCGCCGACGCGCGCACGCCCGCGCACTGCACGAGCGCCGAGTTCCTCGACGAGGCGCGGCGCGTGCTGCGGCCCGGCGGCTGGTACGCCGTGAACGTCGCCGACGGGCCGCCGCTCGCCCACCTGCGGACCCAGACGGCGACCGTCGCCAGCCGGTTCGCTGAAGTGTGCCTGATCGCGGAGCCGCCCGTGCTGCGCGGCCGGCGCTTCGGCAACGGCGTGCTGTGCGCGGCCGACGGCCCGCTGCCCGTCGCGGACCTGTCCCGCCGCTGCACGCGCGATCCCGCGCCCGCGCGGGTCGTCGCGGGACGCGAGCTGACCGATTTCACCGCGGGCGCCCCCGTGGTCACCGACGCCACCGCGACCCCCTCACCGCCGCCTCCCGCGGGCACGTTCGACTGACGCCCGCGGCCCCGAAGGGCCGGTGCGCGCGGCTCACGTGACGACCGTCACGACTTTTTTCGCACACGTTGTCGACCGGGCGCCCCCCGCCGGGCGTATGCAGGGGGAGGAGTGAGAACCGGGAGAGGCCGTTGACCGTCGAGGAGTTCGAAGAGTTCTACGTGCGCACGGTCGCGCCGCTCACGGGCCAGCTGTACGTCATGCTCGGCGACCTGCACGAGGCGCAGGACGTCGTGCAGGAGGCGTTCGTCAAGGGGTGGAGCCGGCGCGGGCAGCTCGATCGCGACGGCCGTCCCGAGGCGTGGATCCGCACGGTCGCCTGGCGGCTCGCGGTGAGCCGGTGGCGCTTCCGGCGGCGCACGGCGGACGCCTGGCGGCGCGGCGCCGCGCCCTCCCACGTCGAGGCGCCGGGGCCCGACCAGGTCGTGCTCGTCGACGCGCTGCGGGAACTGCCCGCCCAGCAGCGGCGCACGCTCACCCTGCACTACCTGTGCGATCTCACCGTCGAGCAGATCGTCGGTGAGACCGGCCAGTCGCCGAGCACCGTGAAGACCCACCTGGCGCGCGGCCGGGCCGCGCTCGCCGACCGCCTGCACGATCTGCGCTTCGAGGAGGCCCGCGATGTCTGAGCCCCAGGACCCCCTGCGGACCCTGTTCCGGCAGGCCGGCGCCTTCGGGCAGGCCAGGGCCGGGGCGGCGCCCGTCGCGCGCGTCGCCGAACGCGGCCGGCGCGCGCGCCGCCGCCGCCTCGCCGCCCTCGCGGCGGGCGCCTGCCTCGCCGTCGCGGGCTGCGGCGTGCTCGCCGCCGGGCTGCTGCCCGGCAGGCCGACGGCCGTCGCGCCCGCCGTCAGCCCTTCGACGGGCCCCTCGGCGCCCGCGCGAAGCGGCCCGCCGCCGCACGAGAGCCCGCCGCCGGACGCGGACCCCACCCGCGTGGGCGGCGGGGCGGCCACAGGGACCCGGGAGCCGGGCACCGGGACGTCACCGACCTGGGACCACACCGGGCCACCCGGCTCCTGACCCGGACCCGGCACCCGCCCGCCGCGGCCCGCCCCCACCACGGAGTTCCGCGCCGTGACCCCGGCGCGTCCGGCACGCGGCCACCGGGCGATTCCGTACGTACACCCCCACTCGAAAGATCCTGGTATGCCAGTCGCGCCACCCGAGTCGCCCGCACACGCGCGCCGTTCTGCCCCGCGTGAACGGCCCGCGCGCCGGTTCCCCCACGCTGTCGTGCGCCCCTTGGTCGGCCGGCTCGACCCCGCCGACCGTGATGTCCTGTGGCTGTACCTGCTGACCCGAATATCCGTCTGGGTCACCGCCTACTGCGTCGGGTGGGTGTTCCCGCCCGAGCGCGGCACGCGCGCCGCGCCCCCCGTGCCCGCCTTCGAACGCTGGGACTGGGGGCACTACCTGAGCATCGCGCGCGATGGCTACTTCCCCGGAGGGGACGGCCCGTGGCGCGGCGACTGGGACGACAGGGAGGCGTTCTTCCCCGGCTTCCCGCTGGTGCTGCGCGCCGTGCACACCGTCGTCCCGCACTGGACCGCGGCCGGCCTGCTCATCTCGTTCGCCGCCGGGGCCGTCGCCGTCCTGGCGCTGGCGCGGATCGCCCGCCTGTACCTGCCGGGCACGGAGGGCGACCGGCGCGCCGTCCTGTTCCTGCTGCTCTCGCCGTGCGCGGTCTTCCTTGCCGCCGGCTACACGGAGGCGCTGTTCCTCGCGTTCGCCCTGCCCGCGTGGCTGGCCGCCCAGCGGCACCACTGGCCGCTCGCCGCGGTCCTGACCGCGGCGGCCACCGCCGTGCGGGTCAGCGGCCTCTTCCTCGCCGCGGCCATCGCGCTGCACTTCCTGCTCACCGCGCGCTCCCGCGGGCACTGGCGGGCGCTGCCCTGGCTGGCGCTGCCCGCGCTGCCCGTGGCCGTACAGACCTGGTACCTGCACGCGCACACCGGCGACTGGATGGCCTGGCGCAACGCGCAGGAACGCGGCTGGAACCGCGCGTTCCACGCCCCCTGGGATGCGTGGGCGCACACGTGGCACGCGGCGTTCGACCGGGTGCAGTCGACCGGGTTCGCGATCATGTTCCAGGCGGAACTGGTCGCGATGCTCCTCGGACTCGCCCTGCTCTGCGTGCTGCTGCGGCGCCGGCGCTGGCCCGAGGCGGTCTACATCGGCCTCACGCTCTGGGCGCTCGGCACCTCCTACTGGTACATGTCCATCCCGCGGTCCACGCTGCTGTGGTGGCCGCTGTGGATCGGCCTCGCGGCCCTCAGCCTGCGCAGGCCGCGGGTGACGACGGTCTACCTCTGCGTCGCCGCGCCCCTGGGCGTGCTGTTCACCGTCACCTTCCTCTCCGGCCGGTGGGCGGGCTGACCTTGCGGCGGCCGGGCGGCGGGCGTTCCCTGCCGCGGGGCAGCGGACGCGGCAGCGCTCAGGGCCGCGCGGCGGCGTGCGCGTCGTCCGGCAGGCCGAGGGTGTCCGCCGTGCCGTCCGGCCATGTGACCGTCGCGTCGCCGTGCGCCAGCAGGACCTCGGGCCGCGGTGGCAGGGCGGTGCCCGCGGTGGCGCCGAGGAAGACGGCGACCGCGTGCAGGTCGCCGGCCGCCTCGTACACCGGGGTCGCGCTGAAGGCGCCGAACGCGTTCACCCCCACCGCGCGCCGCACCCGCAGCACGTGCGCCGGGCGCGGTGGCCCGAGCACGAACAGCCCGCTGGTCAGGCCGTCCGGGCGGATCACCAGGAGGTGGCCGTCCCCGGCCCGGCTCCACAGCGGCCGGTCGCCGGCCAGCGCGTGGCCGCCGACGCACACGGTGCGGCCGTCCCCCGCGACCCTGACCAGGCGCACCTCCCAGGGGCCGTTGACCACCGAGGCCACCAGGACGGCGGGCCCGGCCGGCCAGCGCTCCCTGTCGGTGTCGCCGGCCACCGGCCAGTGCGGCCGTTGCGCGGACAGCCCGACGCGGCCGGCGGCCCGCAGCCGCCGCAGCGGGCTGCGGTGGGAGAGCGCGCCGTCCCCGCCGACGAGCGCGACCCGGTTGTCCGGGCCCTGGTCGGCGCGCGCGTCGCCGTCGCGCGGCTTGGCCTCGGGGTCGTCGTGGAGGTCGAGGGGCGGGCCGAGGTCGGGTGCCGTGTGCGTGGAGTAGGCCAGGCGGGCGTAGTGGGGGTCGTCGCGCGCGGGGCGGTCGGGCGGGGTGTGGTCGGTGCCGTGGTTGACGGCGCGGACGACGCCGTCCGCCGCGGTGCCGGACACGACCCACCCCGCCGGGCCGATGACGCGGACGAAGTCGGCGCGTTCGACGGGCAGCCGCTCCTCGGTGCAGGTCCACACCGGGTGCTGCGGCGGGAGCAGCAGTCCGGTGAACGCCTGGGAGGCCCAGTAGGGCGAGGCGGGGCCCGAGTAGTTCTGCCGGAGGAGTTCGAAACGGCCGTGCCAGCCCAGGGACAGCGTGCCGTCGGCCGACAGGGCGCCGCGGTCGAGGAAGTGGCGCAGGATGCCGCTGCCCGCGCGGCGGGTGAGCCCGGGGGCGAGCGGGGTGGCGTCGAAGAGCGCGCCGACGAAGAAGGGGGCCGCGGTCGCGAACCGGTAGATCAGCGAACGCCCCTGGTGCAGGGGTGCGCCGTCGCCGCCCACCAGGTGGACCGCGTCGTCGAGGAACGCGCGCAGGCGCTCCCGGTAGCGCGGGAGCAGCGCGGGATCGGCCTGTTCGCCGGAGACGCGGCAGTACCACAGCGGGAACAGGTGCATCGCCCAGCCGTTGTAGTGGTCGAAGTTCCGGTACTGGCCCTCGCCCCTGGCGCCGTCGGTGTACCAGCCCTCGCCCGCGTACCAGCGCTCGGTGCCCGCCACGGCCCGCTCGATGTCGCCGGCGTCGTACGGCGCGCCGACGGAGCGGAGGAACGCGGCGACCACCGCCTTGAACCACACCCAGTTGTTGGGCGGCACGGCCGTGCCGGAGATGCCGCCAAGCCAGTCGACGGTGCGCTGCCTGACCGGGTCGGGCAGCCGGTCCCACAGCCAGTGCCGCGACTCGTGCAGGCCGATGGCGACGGCGGCGGCCTCGACCCTGGCCTGGGGCAGGTCGGCGGGCCGTGGCCAGCGTCCCGGGGCGCTCGGGTCGGTGCCGTGCGCCAGGCCCTCGGCGTACGGGGCGAGGATGTCCTCGGCGAGCTTCTTGCCCGCGTGCGCCGAACGGTAGGCGGCGAGCAGGAAGGTGCGGGCGTACCCTTCGAGCCCGTCGCTGCGCCGGCCGGAACCGCTGTCGGGACCCGGCAGGTTGATCAGCGAGTGACCCGGCCCGGCGTGCCGGCGGACCGCGTCGAGCAGCCTGTCCGCCGTGCGCTCCCAGTCGGTGCGGGTGAGGCCGGTGACCGGGGAGACCCCGGAGGCGGTGGCTCGGTGGGCTGGGGAAGGACGCACGACGCTACTCCTCGCCTGATTCGTTTCTCTGCACTTTGGTGCATAATTGATCAGGGGTCAATGATTTGCGTCGATACAGTTCACCTGCCGCGCGCCCGGCCGGGCGGTACCGGCACCGCGCGCCCGGACGGCGCGACGGTCAGGCGCTGTGCGGGAGTTCGTCCCGCGCGACGGGGTGCGCGAGCGGCTGCCCGGCCAGCAGGCGGTCCGCCTCCTGAACGGCGGCCAGGCCGAGGCGGCGCAGCTCGTTGCCGAGCGAACCGGCGATGTGCGGTGTGAGGAAGGCGTTCGGCAGCCGGAACAGGGGCGAGCCCGGCGGCAGCGGCTCGGGTTCCGTCACGTCGAGCACGGCCCGGATGCGCCCGGTGCGCAGCTCGGCCACCAGCGCCTCGGTGTCCACGAGGCTGCCGCGCGCGGTGTTGATCAGTACCGCGCCGTCCGGGAGCAGCGCGAGGCCGGCGGCGTCGATCATGTGCCGGGTCTCGGGAGTCGCGGGCGCGTGGACGGACACGATCGAGCAGGTGGCGAGCAGTTCCGGCAGCGCGGCCGGGCGCACGCCGAGGGCGCGGGCCTCGTCCTCGGAGACGTACGGGTCGTGCAGCAGCACCTCGAAGTCGAACGGCCGCAGCAGCTCGACGACGCGGCGGCCGATGCGCGAGGCGCCGACGATGCCGACGCGGCGGCCCGCGTTGCCGATGTCCCCGAGCTCCCGCTGCGGCGGCAGCGCCTCGGCGGCCCGGTACGCCTCGCGCGCGGCGAACACTCCCTTGCCCGAGAGCAGGATCATGCCCAGCGTGTACTCGGCGACCGGCAGCGCGTTGGCCGCGGCGGCCGAGGAGACGGCGATCCCGCGCTCCCAGACCTCGGGGTGCAGCAGTTTCTTGACCGTGCCGCCGGTGTGCAGCACCGCGCGCAGGCGCGGCAGCGCCTCCAGCACCGCCGGGGTGAGCCGCGGGCAGCCCCAGCCGGTGACGAGGACCTCGACGCCGGGCAGCAGCGGCCCCAGCTCCGGGGCCGCGAAGTCCGTGACCGCGAGCGCGGGGTCGATGTCGACCAGGTCCGCGAGCGCGGCGGCCACGTCCGGCGGGAACAGCAGCGGCAGGTGGCGCCCGTCGAGGGCGAACAGGGCGGTGGGGCGCTTGCGCATCGCGGAGGGCACCTTCGGTCGGCGGGGCCACGGGCTGGGGGCGGCGGTCGCTCGGCGGGGCGCGCGGCGAGGGCCGCCCGGGCACGGGCCGGAGCGGTCGGCCCCCGGCCGCAGCCGCCGAACAAGCACGTCAGCCCGTGCACAGAATGCTTCAGTTGAATCAGTAATGGCAAGGTTATGTCACGCGGAACACACCTGTGCGACAGGGCGCGGCGCGCCCCGGGGGCGGTGGTTCGGGAACGGGGCGACCGCTCACGCACCGCCGCGCGCGCCGCACGAGGCGCGGACGATCAGGCGCGGCTGGAGCGTCAGTTGGCGCACGGGAACGGCCTCGGGCTCCGCGGCGTCGAGCCGGTCGAGCAGCAGGCGCGCGGCCTGAACGCCGAGCGCGTGCTTGGGGGGCGCGACGGCGGTGAGGGGCACCTCGGCGAGCGAGGCGATCTCGTCGTCGTACGCGATCAGGGCCAGGTCCTCGGGGGCGCGCATGCCCTGGGTGCGCATGTGCCGCATGAGTTCGATGGCGTCGTGGTCGGAGTGCACCAGGGCCGCGCGCGTGCCCCGGTCCCTGCACTGGTCGAGGAAGCGTTCGTAGTGCCCGGCCGCCTCGGCGCTGCCGAGCGTGGGCCGGCCGCTGTCGACCACAGGCGCCCCGCCGTCGAGGCCGAGCGCGCGCACCGCCGCCGCGTGGCCGTCGGCGACCAGGGGCGCGGTGGGGCTGCCGTTGGTGAACAGGCCGACCTGCCGGTGGCCGAGGGCCGCGAGGTGGCGCACGGCGCCGAACGCGCCCTGCCGGTGGTCGGTGACCACGAACTCGCAGGCGTCGAACGGGTCCTGCGGCTGGCGTTCCAGCAGGACGAACGGCAGGCCGGTGGCCACGAGCCGCTCCTGCGTGACGGCCGGCAGGTGGTGCCCACCGGTGGAGACCACCAGGAGACCCGTCACCCCCGCGACGTTCAGCTCCTCGATCTGCTCCAGGTCCCGGGGCCGCGCGTAGTCGGTCAGCCCGATCACCACGCGCGCGCCGCGTTCCGCCGCGACCGCCTGGACACCGGCGACCACCCGCGGGTAGTAGTACGTGGCCGAGGGGACCAGCAGGCCGAGCGTCTGCTCCGAGGCCGGGGGCGCGCCCGCGGACGCGACGGCGGCCGGACCTGCCGGCGGTGCGGGCACCGCCGCCGGGTGCTCGGCGCGGTGCGCGGTGGCCACCAGCGCTCCGCCGCGGACGCGGGTCACGCGCCCCTCGGCCTCCAGGTCCACCAGGTCGCGCCGGATCGTGGCGCGCGAGACCTTCAGGCGCGTGGCCAGCTCGGTGATCTTCAGGACACCGGAGGCTTCCAGCTCCCTGACCAGCAGCCCGCGCCGCTGTGCGACGAGCATGTCGGTCATGATCCCTCCAGTGAGCAGATGTTGCACATCCTAGAGCAGAAACGTCAGACCTGTTCACGCCTGCCGGTCCGCGCCCGCCGTGCCGAACGGTCCCCCGCCGCCAGGCCGCGTCACTTCACGCCGCCCTCGGCGAGGCCCGCGCGCCAGTGGCGCTGGAGCGGGATGAACAGCAGCAGGAGCGGAATGGTGGTCACGGCCGAGCCGACGACGACCATGCGCGTGTAGTCGGGGTTCTGGCTGACGGCGGAGTTCCACGTGAACAGGCCCTGCGCGACGGTGAACAGGTCGTTGTCGGTGAGCATCACCATGGGCAGGAAGAAGTTGTTCCAGATGCCGATGAACTGGATCAGGAAGATCGTCAGGGCGCCGGGGCCCATGATCCGCAGGCCGACCGAGAAGAACGTCCGTATCTCACCCGCCCCGTCGATCCGGGCCGCCTCCAGCAGTTCGTCGGGAATGGCCCCGGAGGAGTAGGCGCGCGCCAGGTAGACGCCGAAGGGGTTCACGATGAGCGGGATGAACACCGACCACATCGTGTCCGTGAGCTGGGCGTTGGCCATCATCAGGTACAGCGGGATGACGATGGCGGTGTTGGGGATCAGGACGCCGGCGATGACCAGCGCGTACCACTTCTCCTTGCCGCGGAACTGGAACTTGTCGAACGCGTAGCCCGCCGCCACGGACAGCAGCGTGGCCGCGAGCGCGCCGCCGACCGCGTACACCGCCGTGTTGAGCATCCAGCGCCCGAACCGGCCGCCGTCCACGGTGAAGAGGTCGCGGACGTTGTCGAAGACGTGGAAGCCGGCGGACGGCGAGAACCCGTTGCCGCTGTACAGCTCGGGCAGCGTCTTGGTCACGGCGAACAGGAGCCAGACCAGCGGCAGCAGCGTGTAGACGCCGGCGATCGCGCACAGCGCCGTGACGGCGGAGCGCCGCAGCCACCAGGGGGAGGAGTCGCGCGCGGCGCGCCGCCCGGGGCCTGGCCCCGCCGCTCCCGGCCGCTCGGAGCGGCGGGGCGGCCGCTCGGTGTCAAGCAGGTCGGTCATCGCATGGCCCTTCTGTTGGCGAACCTGGTGACGAGGAAGGAGAGGACGCCGGCCAGCAGGGCGATCAGCACGGAGACGGTCGCCGCGTAGTGGTAGTCGTTGCTGTTGAACGCCGAGGTGTAGGCGAGCATGTTCGGTGTCCACGCGTTGTCGATGGGGCTCTCGCCCGAGGTGCGCAGGATCATCGGTTCCGTGTACAGCTGGAGCGAGCCGATGATGGTGAAGAGCGTCGCCACGAAGACGGTCGGCAGCACCTGCGGCAGTTTGACGTGGAAGGCGATGCGCAGTTCGCCGGCGCCGTCGATCCGCGCCGCGTCCACGGTGCTCTTCGGAACGGCCTGGAGCCCGACGAAGATCAGGACGATGTTGAAGCCGAGCGCACCCCAGACGGCGATGTTCACCATCGAGAGCAGGATGCCGTCGTCGAGGAAGTCGACGTTCCAGCCGAACCAGGAGAAGAAGTCGACGATGGGGCTGAGCCCCGGCGTGTACAGGTACAGCCAGATCAGCGAGGCGATCAGGCCCGGCACGATGTGCGGCAGGAACAGCAGCGTCTGGAAGAAGCGGCGGCCGTAGGTGAGCGCAGAATCGAGCAGCAGGGCCAGGGTGATGGCCAGGACGATCAGCAGCGGTACGTAGATGAGCCCGTAGAGCAGCACCCGCCCGACGCCGCTCAGGAAGGCGGAGTCCGTCAGGGCCCGCGTGTAGTTGTCGAACCAGGCGAAGACGAGCCGGGGCCCGTCCCAGCCGATGCCGCTGAACTGCTCGCGGAAGAAGCTGAGGCCGACGGCGTAGCAGAGGGGGACGAGGTAGGTGAGGAGGAACAGCAGGAAGAAGGGGCCGAGCAGGAGCAGCACGCCGTTGCGGCGCTGTCTGCGGATCCGGCTCCTGCTCCGGGACGGCGTGGTGGATGATGCCATGGCTTTCCCTGGGAAGTCGTGCCGCGCGGTCGTGGGGCGAGCGGGGAGGTCAGGTGTTCACGTCGAAGCCGCGCAGCCGCAACTGCTCCACGGTGCCGTCCTGCCAGCGGCGCAGGGCCCGCTCCATACCGCCGGGGTCCCCGACGGACGCGGACATCTCGTCCATGAGCCGGGCGAATCCGTCGGTCATGTCGGGACCCCACTCCCAGGACGCGGGAACGCTTCCCGCGGCGGCGGAGGCCACCTCGGGCAGGCCCATGCCCTGCACGTAGGGGTTGGCCGCTTCGAGCTCGGTCCGCCAGGCGTCGAAGAGGCCGCTGTTGGCGGGCATCGCCGCGCTCACCGGGGCCGCCGCCGCCACCGCCTCCGGCGAGGTGCTCACCCAGCGGGCGAACTCCATGGCCTCGTCGGGGTGTTCCGCGCCCACGGGCAGCGCGAACGTGGAGCCCCCGTAGTTGCCCGCGGCCGTGTCGCCCCACGTGGGAACGGGGGCGGCGCCCCAGCTGCCGGCGAGGTCGGGCACGAAGCGGGAGAGGTTGCCCACCATCCAGGGGGCGGCGATCATGGCGAGGGAACGGCCCTGCTGGAGATCCGCGATGTGCTTCTCCGCGAACACCGGCTCCATGTTCACCAGGTCGTCGGCGACGATCTCGTCCCAGTAGCGGGCCATCGACAGGCTGGCCTCGTCCGTGCTGTCCACCTGCCAGACCCCGCTCGATGTGTCGAACCAGGTCGCCCCCGCCTGCCAGGCGAAGCCGGCGAACAGCGAGGCGTCGGTGTTGCTCACCGTCGCCAGCACCGTGTCCTCGTGATCCGCGCGCACGCGCTCGGCCAGGTCGCGGAACTCCGGCCAGGTGGCGGGAGGTTCGTAGCCGTGCTCCTCGAAGAGGTCGGCCCGGTAGAGCAGGATCTGGGGGGCCATGTCCTTCGGCAGGGCGTAGACGTCGCCGCCGAGGGCCACCTGGTTCCACGCCCATTCCGGGTACTGGCCGCGCAGGTCCTCGACGCCGTACCCGCCGAGCGGCTGGATGACCTCGTGCGTCACGAAGGCGGGCACCTGCGGGTACTCCACGTTCACCACGTCGGGGCTCTTGCCTGCCCTGACCGCGTTGTACATCTTCGAATAGCCGCCGCCCGTTCCGGCCGGTATCTGCTCGAAGACGACGTGGATGTCGTCCTGTGACGCGTTGAACCCGTCGGCGAGCTGTTCCGAGCCCGAGATCCACGACCAGAACGTGATGGTGGTCGGCCCGCCGTCCGCGGAGTCGGAGAGGCCGCACGAGGTGAGCACGGCGGTCGCGAGCCCGGCTGCCAGGAGACCTCGGACGGTCGGGTTTCTTCGATGGGACACGACGGCGGCTCCTTCGGTGGCGTGCGCTACTGCACCTTCGCCCAGCACCGCACATGAGTCAATACAAATGCACGAGATGATTCATGGATCTGCATACGGGCCTACGATGATGCATCAATCGCCATGAGAGGACACGTGGATGGCCGACTTGCTCGTGCCGCAACGACGCGAACTGCTGCTCCGCGAGCTGCGGGCCACCGGCGTCGTGCGCATCGCGGACCTGGCCGCGAGGCTCGGCGTCTCGTCCGGAACCATCAGGCGCGACCTGGCCGAACTCGCCAGGACCGGCGAGGTGGTCAGGTCGCGCGGCGGCGCGGTGCTGCCGGACCGCGGCCCCGCGGGACCGCGTGCGGGCGCCGCCGGCGCGCCGGGCACGGCCGCGGCGGGGAACGCGGGCGCCCTCGGGCTGCTGGTGCCGTCGGACACCTACTACTACCCGTCCGTGATCACCGGCGTGCGCACCGTCGCGGCCCGCCGCGGCGCCCGGGTCATCATCGCGCTCTCCCCGCACGCGCGCCCCCGCGACCTGGAGCGCATCGACGAACTGCGCGCGGCGGGCGCCTCGGGGCTGCTGGTCGCGTCGGCCGGCGGCGCCCGCGCGGCCGACACGACCATCGAGCGCCTGACCGCGGCGGCCGTGCCGTTCGTGCTGCTGGAACGCCGCCCGGGTGAGCACCACGAGGCGTGCGACGCGGTCGTCTCCGACCACCGCGGGGGCGCCGTCGCGGCCGTGCGCCACTTCCACCTGCTCGGCCACCGGCGCGTGGGGCTGTTCGCGCACCCGAGCCCGACCGCCCCGCTGATCCGCGCGGGGCACGAGGCAGCCGTCCGCGGGCTCGGGCTCGATCCCTCGGCCCCCGTGCGGGAGGGCAGGCGGCTGCCGCCCGGCTCCGGCGCGGCGGGCCGCCGGTACGACGACTTCATCGAGGACTGCCTGGCCACCGGCACGAGGGCGGCCCTCGTCCACTCCGACCAGGACGCGATCCTGCTGCTCCAGCGGCTGCGCCTGCGCGGGCTGCGCGCCCCCGACGACCTGGCCCTGATCGCCTACGACGACGAACTGGCCGAACTCGCGGAGGTGCCGCTCACGGCGGTGGCGCCGGCCAAGCGCGAACTGGGCGAGTACGCCGCCCACCTGCTCCTCGAACGGCTCGCCTGCCCGGCCGGCGCCGCGGTGCGCAGTGTGGCGATCCAGCCCCGGCTGGTGGTCAGGCAGTCCTGCGGCGGCGCCCGCGCCGCGTGAGGCGCCAGGACCGAGCAGGTCGGACCACGGAGCGGCACGGCGCGCCGGACCGGTGCGGCCGGATGCGTTCCCGGTGCGCGCCCGGCCGGGGCGACGCGGGAACGGCCGGACGCGCGTGGGCGCGCGACGCGGCGCCGGGGGAGGGGCGACGAGGGGCGGGCAGCGGGCGGGGAGCGCGAGGACGGGCCGGGGAATTTCCGTGCACGAGGGTGGCCCGTTCGCACAGACCGGTGTCATCATGAGCGGCAGCTGATCGATCCGCAGCATTCCGCAGCAAGTTGCACAGTATGCACGCCTGTTCGGCGTGCGGTCCGTGCTCCTCCCTTGCCGGCCCGCGCCGGCCCGCGCCGGCCCGCGCCGGCCCGCGCCGGCCCGCGCCGGCCCGGCGGCCCCCGCGGCTCGTGGCGCGGACGGCCTGCGGACGTCCGGTCCCGGTCGGCGCCCGCCCTCCGGAACACCCAGCGTTTCAATGAATCGTTTCACGTCCTCGTGTCCCGACGCCACCCCGCGCGAATCGCCCGCCGGCCCGCACGCCCATCCCTGTGAGGTTCCCGCATGACACCCCCCAACCGGCCGTCCCCGTCCGCCCCTTCGGCTTCCCCGGCCGCCGCCTCGACCGGCCCCGGCAGACGCTCCGTCCTGTGGGGCGCGGCGGCCGTCGGCTCTGCCGCCCCCCTGGCCTCGTTCCTCTCGGCCCCCGCCGCCTCGGCCGCGTCCGCCGCCGGCCGGCCGGCCCAGCCCTCGGGGCCTTCGGAGGTCCCCCTGCACTGGCTGGAGGGCCGGCCGGCCGAACTGGCCGGAAGCAGCTGGGGCACCCCCTGGCCGATGGGCGCCGTGCCGGGCGACCAGTCGTTCGCCCTCGCGGCGGCCGACGGCTCGCCCGTGCCGGTGCAGTCCTGGCCGCTGGCGCTGTGGCCCGACGGTTCGCTCAAGTGGAGCGGCCACACCATCTCGGGGGCCCAGGGCCCGTCGGACGGCTACACCCTGACCGCGGGCCGCCCGGCGGCCCCCCGCTCCCCGGTCACCGTCAGGGAGCGGCGCGGCCACGTGGACGTGGGCACCGGAGTGATCACCGCGCGCATCCCCACCGGCGGCACCGACCTGGTCACCCGGGTCATGCGCGGCGACCGGGTCGTCGCGAAGAACGGCCGGCTCGTCACCATCAGGCAGGACGGCATCCCCGACGACGGCCTCGGCACCGTGCGCCGCGAGGAACTGCTCAGCGACATCGAGGAGGTGGCCGTCGAGCAGTCGGGCCCCGTGCGCGCCGTCGTGCGGATCACCGGGCGGCACCGCCGCCGGGGCCGCGCCTGGCTGCCGTTCACGGTGCGCCTGTACTTCTTCGCCGGCGCCGAGAGCTTCCGGATGGTGCACAGCTTCGTGTTCGACACCGACGGCCGGCGCGACGCCGTCGCCGGCCTCGGCGTGCGGTTCACCGTCCCGCTCGACGACGAACCGCACGACCGGCACGTCCGGCTGGTCGGGGAGGGCCACGGCGCCATGGCCGAGGCCGTGCGCCCGGTCACGGGACTGCGGCGCGACCCGGGCGCGGCGGTGCGCCGGGCGCAGGTCGCGGGGGAGAGGACCCCCGACGTCTCCACGTGGGACACCCGGGTCTCCAGCCGCCTCGACCTCATTCCGGCCTTCGGCGACTACAAGCTGTCCCAGCTCAGCTCCGAGGGCTTCACCGTGCACAAGCGCACAGGGCCAGGGCACGGCTGGATACCGGTCGACCAGGGCCGCCGCGCCGGGGGCACCGGCTACGTCGGCGGCCCGTCCGGCGGATTCGCGTTCGGCCTCAAGGACTTCTGGCAGCTGCACCCGACCCAGCTCGACATCAGGAACGCGCACACCCGCGAGGCCGAGGTCACCGTGTGGCTGTGGTCGCCCGACGCGCCCGCGATGGACACCCGCTTCTACCACGACGGTATGGGCCAGGACACCTACGAGGAGCAGCTCGAAGGGCTTGAGATCACCTACGAGGACTACGAACCCGGCTTCGGCACGCCCTACGGCATCGCCCGCACCAGCGAGTTGACGTTCTGGGCGCTGGACGGCACCCCGGGACCCGAACGGCTCGGGGCCGTCGCGGACGCCGTGCGCGCCGCCCCGCAGCTGGTCAACCCGGTCGACCACCTCGTCGAGACCGGCGCGTTCGGCGGCCTGTTCGGACCGGTGGACCGCTCCACGCCGCAGCGCGCCAGGATCGAGGACAACCTCGACTTCCTCTTCGACTACTACGTCACCTCCCAGGCGCAGCGGCACTGGTACGGGTTCTGGGACTACGGCGACGTCATGCACTCGCAGGACGCCGACCGGAAGGTCTGGCGCTACGACATCGGCGGCTACGCGTGGGCCAACTCCGAGCTGTCGCCCGACCTGTGGCTGTGGTACGCGTTCCTGCGCACCGGGCGCGCCGACATCTTCCGCTTCGCCGAGGCCATGACCCGGCACACCGGCGAGGTCGACGTCTACCACGCGGGCGACTGGGCCGGGCTCGGCACCCGCCACGGCGTGCAGCACTGGGCCGACAGCGCGAAGCAGCAGCGCATCAGCACCGCCACCTACCGCCGCTTCTACCACTACCTGACCACGGACGAGCGCACCGGCGACCTCATGCGCGAACTCGCGCGCAGCGAGGAGACGTTCCTCGTGCTCGACCCGATCCGCAAGATCAGGGAGGAACCCTACGAACCCGATCCGCGCGCACTGGCCATCGGCTTCGGCACGGACTGGAGCGGCCTGGCCGCCGCGTGGCTGACGGAGTGGGAGCGCCGCGGCCCGCTGTGGGAGGAGTGCCGCGACAAGCTGCTCGGCACCATGGAGACCATCGCGGCCCAGCCCAACGGCTTCTTCCAGGGCAGCGGCCGGTACGACATGGAGACCGGCCGCTTCGAGGTGCAGGAGGAGCCGGTCGTCACGACATCCCACCTGGCCGCGGTGTTCGGCCTGGTGGAGATCAACGCCGAACTGCTCCAGCAGATCGACATGCCGGAGTTCGAGGCCGCCTGGCTCCAGTACTGCCGCCTGTGGAACGGGACGGACGCCGAGGCCGAGGAGGAACTCGGCGGGCGGCTGTCGCCCAACCGCAACCTGCGGCAGGCCCACACCCGGCTCGCCGCCTACGCCGCCGTCCGCCTCGACGACGACACCCAGGCGGAACGCGCGTGGAGCGGCTTCCTCGACCCGCGCGCCGACTGGGAGTACGACCGCGACACCGAACTGCGCCTGGAACGCGTCGAGCACACCCTCAACCCCACCGACTGGTGCGACAACGTGTCCACCAACAACTCGGCCCAGTACGGGCTCGCCGCCATCCAGATCCTGGCCCTGATCGGCGACCGCATGCCGCGCTGAGCCGCGACCCGGCGCCCGGCGCGCGGCAGCGCGCGCCGGGCGCCCACCACCCCCACACGCACCACACCCCCACACGCACCACGAGGACGGGGAGGTCTTCATGCACCACAGCCATCGGCGGCCCCGTCAGCGCTTCGCCGCCGCGGGCGCGGCCCTGGCCACCGGCACCGCGCTGCTCGCCACGTCCACCCAGACCGGCACGGCCGCCACGGTGTCCGCCGCCCCGGACGCGCGAGGGCGGCTACGCCGCCGTGGCGAACCGGGCGGCCCGCTCCTCGAAGT
The DNA here is from genome assembly GCF_020410765.1 of Streptomyces marincola. Taxonomy (NCBI): domain Bacteria; kingdom Bacillati; phylum Actinomycetota; class Actinomycetes; order Kitasatosporales; family Streptomycetaceae; genus Streptomyces; species Streptomyces marincola. The sequence continues at coordinate 4,856,145 of NZ_CP084541.1, forward strand.
CGGCCACCAGCCGGTGCCGGCCGAAGGGGCGCATGCGCTGCCTGAGGTCCTGCACCGCCTCCACGCACCGCGAGGACTTCACCTGCCGGGCCAGGGCCGGCGTGCGCAGCCCGGCCGCGCCCGCGTCACCGAGGCCACGGAACGTGTTGGCGTGCTCGCCGTGCAGGTACGCCACGTCGATGAACGCCGCCCGGGCAACGTGCGGCTCGTCCTTCGTCGATGAGCGCGAACACAGCATCGTTGTCGATCTCACCGGCCGCATGCTGTTCGGCACGCTGCGCGATCTCGGCAAGGGTGGGCTGGGTGGCTTCCCGGGTGACGAGGGCAAGGAGATGGGTCTGGAGGCACTGGCCGGCCTCGGCGGCGCGGACCTTCAAGCGGGAGGCGATGTCGTCGGGTACTTCTCTGATGGTGAAGGCAGTCACGACTGCATTCTGGCGTCAAAGCAGGCATGGTGCAGTCAAACGATGAGGGTGCGGGTGGTCGTCTCGGCGTCGATCCGCAATGCCGCCGCTCTCGCCCGCCGTCCCGTTGGCCGGCCACCGAGCGGAAGAATTCAGCTCACAGCGGTGACAACTCACGCAGTCGCTCGGGGCTGACGTAGTCGCTGATCCAGGGCGCCGACAGGTGGGGGGCGGGGATGCCGGCGAGACCCGCGGCGATGTGTTCGCGGGCGCTCTTGCCGTCCCCGATGGCGTCGTGCGCGATGCCCTGGTTGAGCAGCTGGAACGCCTGCCCCCGCAACCAGTAGGCGGCCTCGGGCGGAGTCCGGTTCGCGGCCCGCTCCCCGAGGTGTTCGGCAGCGCGCAGGAGTGTCCTTGCCGCCGTCCTGTCCCCGGCTTTCGCGGTCTGCTCGGCCGCGCGGGCCGTGTTCGCGGCCTTCTGGGTCAGGTGCACGCCTTCCGTGCGCGTCACCGCGTCGAAGTGCTCGGCCGCTCGGCGGTGGTCGCCGCGCGTCCGCCAGTGGCAGGCGAGGAAGTTCAGGGACTGCGCGATCAACGGGCCCGACCCGACCTCCCGGGCGATGCGCTCTCCCTCATGGAGCACCGGCACGGCACGGTCGGACCGCAATTGGACGTGCAGCCAGCCGAGGAACGCACAGTGTTCGGCGGCCACTTCGCCCAGCGCGTCGCGCTCGGGGCCGCGCGCATCCCGCAGCAACCGCAGGAGCACCGTCCGATGCGTCTCGGCAGCGGGCAGGAGCGGCACCGGGCCGACCACGTCATCCGCGCGCCGTTGAGCCGCCAGGGCGTCCGCCAGAGCTGCCACGGCCGCCCGGTCGAGCCGCGTCGGGTGCCGCATCGCGTACTGGGCGCGCTCGTCGCCCTCGTCCAGATCGAGCAGTGCCGCGAGGGATTGCTCAAGTGCCGCTGACGGCGCCTGCCGACCGTTGAGAACACGCGAAAGACAAGCCGGGTCGTAGCGAATTCGGCGGGCTGCCTCTGCCGCGCTCAGGCCCTTGCGAGCGAGTGCCGCACGTACGTTCCCGACGTCCATGATCGATCGCTCCGATGGTCACTGGGCCGTCAACGCCCATGAGCCATGTGCCCTGTGCCGAAGGGCAGCTACCGTGCCGGAACGGTCGAGATGGCGGTGGAGGTCACCGGTTCGACGGTTCGTATCCATCGAACGGCCCGCCCGCCGCCCCCTCACCTGAACCGGCCGGGACGTGAACGGGCCCCCGGCCCGCCGCCGTTCGGGTCGGCGCGGGTCCGGGGGCCCCTCCCTCTTGTCCCCCTTTCCGGGAGGGAACCGGAAAGGCTTCCGGGCGGACGCGGGGAGTCGGTGGGGACGCGGCGGGCCGTGCCGCGCCGCGTCCTGCGGCCGGGCGGTGGTGGCCCGGCCGGCTGCTCAGGCGGCGGGCAGCCGGCCCGAGCCGACCACGCCGGCGTACCAGCGGGCGCTGGCCTTCGGCGTGCGCTGCAACGTGTCGAAGTCGACGTGCACGACGCCGAAGCGCTTGCTGTAGCCGTACGCCCACTCGAAGTTGTCGAGCAGCGACCACAGGAAGTAGCCGCGGACGTCGGCGCCCTGCTCGATCGCGCGGTGCACGGCGTCGAGGTGGCCGTGCAGGTAGGCGATCCGGTCGGGGTCGTGCACCAGGCCGGCCGCGTCCACCTTGTCCTCGAACGCCGCGCCGTTCTCCGTGATGTAGATCGGCAGGTTCGGCAGCTCGCGGTGGAACCGCATCAGCAGCTCCGTCAGCCCGGTCGGGTCGATGGCCCAGCCCATGTCCGTGCGCTCGGTGGACGCGAGGTGGAACTCGACGTGCTCCGAGCCCACCCACGGGGAGTGGTCGGAGGAGCCGTGCCCGTCGTTGCGCGGCGCCTGCGCGCCGTCGGTGGGCGCCGAGACGATCGACGGCGTGTAGTAGTTGAGGCCGACGAAGTCCAGCGGCTGGTGGATGGTGCTCTCGTCCCCGGCACGCAGGTACGACCAGTCGCTGACGCGCGCGGTGTCGTCGAGCAGGTCCTGCGGGTAGGCGCCGTGCAGCAGCGGCCCGGAGAAGATCCGGGTCTGGAGCGCGTCGATGCGGCGCGCCGCGTCCACGTCGGCCGGTTCTTCGGTGCGCGGCCTGGCCACGACGGGGTTGAGGGTGACGCCGATCTCGGCGCTGCGCGGCAGGACGGAGCGCAGCGCCTGGACCCCGAGGCCGTGCGCGAGGTTCAGGTGGTGCGCCGCCTTGAGCACACTCTCCGGCTCGGTGCGCCCCGGGGCGTGCACGCCGGAGCCGTAGCCGAGGAACGCGCTGCAGAACGGCTCGTTGAGCGTCGTCCACATGCCGACGCGGTCGCCCAGGGCCTCGCCGACGATCCCCGCGTACTCGGCGAACCGCTCGGCGGTCTCCCGCTCGGGCCAGCCGCCCGAGTCCTCCAGGTCCTGCGGGAGGTCCCAGTGGTAGAGGGTGATCGCCGGCGTGATCCCGCGCTCCAGGAGACCGTCGGCCAGGGCGCGGTAGAAGTCCAGCCCGCGCTGAACGGCGGGCCCGCGTCCGGTGGGCTGGACGCGCGACCACGACACGGAGAACCGGTACGCGCCCAGGCCCAATTCGGCCATCAGGCCGATGTCCTCCTGCCAGCGGTGGTAATGATCGCAGGCGACGTCCCCGGTGTGGCCGGCGTGCACCTTGCCAGGGGTCCGGCTGAAGGTGTCCCAGATGGAGGGGGTCCGGCCGTCCTCACGCGCCGCGCCCTCGATCTGGTAGCTGGCGGTGGCCGAGCCCCACAGAAAATCGGGCGGAAAGACGCGTGGTTGCTTTTCAGTCATGGAAGCGCTCCCATTCTTGCTTCTAGAGAGGGTATCGAACCGCGCGCGACGGAGTGCTCAGCCCTTGAGCGCGCCGTGCATGATGCCGCCCACGATCTGCTTGCCGAAGAGCACGAACGCGACGAGCAGCGGGAGCGTACCGAGCAGCGCGCCGGCCATGATCACTCCTTGGTCCGGGACGTACCCCTGGCCCAGGCCCGTGAGGGCGACCTGCACGGTGGGGTTCTGCTGGGTGAGCGCGATCATGGGCCAGAAGAACTCGTTCCAGGCCAGCACGAACGTGAGCATGCCGAGCACCGCCATCGCCGGACGGGCGGCGGGGAAGACGACGTGCCACACGACGCGCAGGCTGTTGGAACCGTCCACCCTGGCCGCCTCGATCAGCTCGGTCGGCAGCGCCTGCACCAGGTACTGCCGCATGAAGAAGACGCCGAAGGCGCTGACCATCATCGGCAGGATCACCGCCTGGAGCTGGTCGGTCCACTCCAGCTCGGCGATCGCCATGAACATCGGCACCACGGTGAGCTGTGGCGGCACCATCATCGTGCCGATGACCATGAGCATGAGGAGGTTCTTCGCGCGGAAGCGCAGTTTGGCGAACGCGAACCCGGCGAGCGTGGCGAACAGCACGGTCGAGACCGTGATCGTTCCCGCGACGAACAGCGTGTTGAACATCGCCGTGCCGAGGTTGGCGTCGGTCCAGGCGAGCTCCAGGTTGTCGAAGAGCCTGTCGCCGAACCAGAACGGGGGCGTCGGCTCGGCCAGCCGCGCGTTGTCGTGCGAGGCCGCGATGACCGAGAAGAGCAGCGGGAGGATGGACCCGACGGCGAACACCGCGAGGATCGTGTACGTCAGCCAGCCGCCGTGCATCTGGCGCCCGGCCGCGCCGGCCTTGTTGCGCCGGACCTTGCGGCCCCGTTCCGGGCCGCCCGCCGTGGTCGCCTGTTCGGGCGCCGGGTAGGTGTTGACAGTGGCCATCAGTCCTCCTCGCCTGTGCTGCGCCCGATGATCCGGGTGATCACCCAGTAGATGAGCCCGATGACGATCAGCAGCAGGAACATCGACCAGGCGATGGCCGCGGCGCGGCCGAGATGTCGGTTGATCCAGCCCATCTCGTACATGTAGAGGCCGAGGGTCTGGTACTGGTGCTGCGTGCCACCGGACGGGTCCCCGGCGAACAGCAGCGGCTCGCCGAACAGCTGGGTCGCGCCGATGGTGGACACCACGACGGTGAAGAGGATCGTGGGCCGCAGCGCGGGCAGCGTGATGTGGATGAACTGCTTCCACCGCGAGGCACCGTCGAGCGCGGCCGACTCGTACAGGTCGTTCGGCACGGCCTGCATCGCGGCGAGGTAGATCAGCGTGTTGTAGCCGGTCCAGCGCCAGATCACGATGGTCGCCACGGCGAACTGGGAGGACCAGGTGCCCGCCTGCCAGTCGATCCGGTCGATGCCGATCAGGTCGAGGCCCCAGTTGATCACGCCGTAGTCGCGGCCGTAGAGCATCGCGAACACGAGCGTCGCGGCGGCGATCGAGGTGGCGTACGGGGTGAGGATCGCGACGCGGTAGAACATGCTCCCGCGCAGCTTGTAGTTCAGCAGGTGGGCCAGGCCGAGCGCCATCAGCAGCTGCGGCACCGTGGAGATGATGCCGATGGTGAAGGTGTTCCGCAGGGCCGTCCAGAAGAACTCGTCATCCCACAATCGGGTGAAGTTGTCGAAGCCCACCCACTCCATGTCGTTGGGAGTGAGCATCGACGAGCTGTGCAGCGCGGCCCAGCCGGTGTACAGCAGCGGGAAGAGCCCGAACGCGGCGAAGAAGAGGAAGAAGGGTGAGATGAACGCGTAGGGGCTGTACTTGATGTCCCAGCGGTAGCGCCGTGAGCGGCGTTCCGCACGCCGCTTCTCCTTCGGGTCCTGAAGGGCCGACCGCGATGCCGCGGACGGATCGGTCGTCGGGCGCGGGACCGCGCCCCCCTTGGCGGGGGGCGCGGCCTGGCGGTGTTCAGTGGTCATCGGAGAGTCCTGGCCTTATTCCGCTAGTGCGTTGTCCAGATTGCTCACGACGTCGTCCCACGCGCTCTCCGGGTCGTTGCCCTGCTGCTCGACCGTCACCAGACCGTTGGTGATGCTCTCCTGGATGATCTGGTCGTTGGGGCCGATCGGCGAGGAGGGGATCTCCGCGGCGGCGGCCGAGAAAATCTGACCCGTCGGGACACCGGGGTAGTACTCGTTGGTGGCGTTCTGCACGTCGTCCGACTGCTGCGCGGTGGCGGAGCTGGGGAAGTTGCCGGCGTTCGAGAAGACCTTGGCCTGCTGCTCGGGCGCGGTCAGCCACTCGGCGAGGGCGACGGCCTCCTCCTTGTGCTCGGAGGCCTCGGTCACGCCGATGAACGAGCCGCCCCAGTTGGACGGTGCGGGGGAGCGCGCGACGTCCCACAGGCCGGCGCCCGCGTCACCCGCGTGCGACTGAATGGTCGTCAGCATCCATGCGGGGCAGGCGGGCAGCGTCGCGAACGCGCCGTTGGCCAGGGCGCTCTCCCACTCGTCGGCGAACTGGCGCTGCTGGTCGGTGATCCCGGCCTCGGCGGCCTGGATGGAGAGGTCCCAGGCGGTCTGCACGCCCTCGCTCTCCTGGTAGACGACCTCGCCGGCCTCGTTCGTGTAACGCTCCTCGTACGCCGAGACGACGGCGTTGAACAGGCCGCCGGCCGAGTCGAGGAACGCCACGTCGTCGGGCGCGTTCGCCATGAAGTCCTCGCCGACCGCGAGGTAGTCCTCCCAGCCGCCGGCGAACAGCTCGCTGACCTCTTCGCGGTCGGTGGGCAGCCCGGCCGCCTCGAAGTGGTCGACGCGGTAGCAGATGCCCGTCGGGCCGATGTCAGAGCCGAGGCCGATCACGCGGCCTTCGGCGTCCGTCGCCTGGTCGACCTTCCAAGGCACGAAGTGGCTCAGGTCGGTGTCGTACTCGTTGAAGTCGACCCAGCGGGGGCTGAGTTCCCCGGTCATCTCGGCGATGTTGCCGACCTCGACCGCCTGGATGTCGGCCAGGCCGCTGTTCTGCGCGAGACGGGTGCGCAGCTGCGTGATGTAGTCCGCGTTCTCGGAGGTGAGGTCCTGCTGGATGGTGATGTGCGGGTTGGCCTCCATGTACTCGTCGTACAGGCCGGCCTCCTCGTAGCCGAACTGGCCGAACAACCCGATCCGCAGGGTGATGTTGCCGTCCTCGTCGCCGTTTCCGTCGTCGCCGTCGTCGCTCGAACACGCGCCGAGAAACGCGGTGGCGAGGACGGCGGTCAGGCCGACAGCGACCGTTCTGGTGGCTCGGCGCCGTGACCGGCTCGTGGTACGGGTGGTGTTGCGCATGACGTCGTCGTCCTCCTGGCGCACTGACGTTGCCTTCCCAGCCGGGTGGTTTTCGACCTGTGGGGGATGGGGCGTGGGTTCGGAACGTGCGGTTCTATAGGGTTCAGGGAGCGTGGGAGCGCTCCCAGCCGTGATGGGTTGAAGGGTTCCGGAGTGCTCGTCAGGTGTCAAGGCATAGAGCGGCTCGTCTCGGATTCCGTGATGTAGTTGGGTCCGGCGGCGGAAACGGGAGGAAGCGATGGCAATGGCAAGGCGCGGCGCCGGCCGCGACGGAAGACCGACACTTGAACAAGTCGCGGCGCGGGCGGGTGTCGGTCGTGGCACAGTGTCCCGCGTCATCAACGGATCGCCCAGGGTCAGTGACCGTACCCGGGCGGCGGTGCAGCAGGCCATCGCCGATCTGGGCTATGTGCCGCACCGCGCGGCCAGGGCGCTGGCGGCCAACCGGTCCGACGCCATCGCCCTGGTGGTGCCCGAGGCGGAGACCCGGCTGTTCGCCGAGCCGTTCTTCTCCGGCGTCCTGCGGGGGGTCTCGGCGGAGCTGGCCGACACGGACATCCAGTTGCTGCTGACCTTGATAAGGACACCGAAGGAACGCGCCAGGTTCGCGCAGTACGCCGCGAGCCACCGCGTCGACGGGGTGCTGCTGGTGTCCGTGCACGGCGACGACCCGCTGCCCGACCAGCTCGCGGAGATGGGCCTGCCGGTGGTGATGACCGGGCGGCGGTCGGCCGACGAGCCGGTGCCGCACGTGGACTGCGACAACGTGGGGGGCGCCCAGCTCGCCGTCGAGCACCTGCTGGGCCGGGGGCGCGGCACGGTGGCCACCATCACGGGTCCGTCCGACATGTACGTGGCCAGGTGCAGGCTGGACGGCTACCGCGAGGCCCTGCGGGCGGCGGGGCGTGAACCCGCGGACGAACTCGTGGCGCGCGGCGACTTCACGGAGGAGGGCGGGCACGCGGGCATGCGGGAGCTGATCGCGCGCCGGCCCGACCTCGACGCGGTGTTCTGCGCGTCCGACCTGATGGCCATCGGAGCCCGCCGCGCGCTGCGCGAGCTGGGGCGCGGCGTGCCGGACGACGTCGCGCTCGTCGGGTTCGACGACTCGGCGCTCGCCCGGCACCTCGACCCGCCGCTGACCAGCGTGCGGCAGCCCATCGAGGGCATGGGGCGGGCGATGACGCGGGCGCTGCTCGCCGAGATCTCCGACGGGGGATCGGACCGGCCGCGTCTTGTGCTGCCCACAGAACTGGTGCGCCGCTCCTCGTCCTGAGGGCCCCGCCGCCCCTTCGGCCGCGGCTCCGCGCCCCCGCCGCCCGCCCGTGCCGCCCGGGGCGGGCGACGGGGGCGCGTCGCCCTCGGTGACCTGATGGGGCGCGCGGCTGTCCGGTAACGCGCTGGTGACAGATCGTCACCGAATCGTCATGCTGGTCGCGGTAGCGAGGAAAGGAGTGCGCCCATGGCCAGGAAGCCGGGCTTCGCGGGCGCCGAGCACGGCGTTCACGACCTGGACGCCGCACGCGTCCTGATGTGGCTTCCCGAGAACTGCCGCTCGGCGGGTGCGGCCAGGGCGCCGACCGTGGTGGGCCTTGAGCAGTTCACCGGCATGTTCGAGACATTCGAGCACACCGCGTGGCGGCTGGAAACGCGCGGTCGGTATCAGGCGGACGAGCGGAGCACCGCTTACCAGCGGTTCCTCACCGGGCAGCGGCAGGGGGCCGGGCCCGGTCCCGAGGAGCCGTGGTTCGCCGGCCGCCGCAAGCAAACGGCCCTGGGCAAGCGGTTCGAGCGGGTGCGGGTCGTGGACGACCCGCCCACGCTCGGGCAGTTGTACCTGCTCGACGCCGCCCACAGGAATGCGCTGGCGGGGGAGGACGTGCGCAACCTGTGGCGCGCCGACGCGGAGTGGCTGCGGCTGCCCGGCGAGGACTTCTGGCTGTTCGACAGCCGGGTGCTCGCGGTGCTGCGCTTCGACGAGGCGGACCGGCTCACGGAGGTGGAGATCGTCACCGAGCCGCGCGTGGTGCTGCGCGCGTGCCAGGCGAGGGACGCGGCCTGGCACCACGCCGTGCCGTTCGACGAGTTCGGGGCGCTGGTCCGGCATCCGCGCTGAGGCGGCGGCCGTTCGACCCGGCCCGTCGTTCCCGCCGCGCCGGGACCGGTGCGGGCGTGCGCGACCGGCGCGGGGCGCGCGTGCGGCCCGGTGGGATCCAACCACCGCCGGGGCGACCGGATTTCGCCCCCGCGAGTGACGCTGCGGAGTCGGTTGGTTCCGCCCTGAGGGGGATAGGGCGGAGCATGGTTGACCCCGTCGAGGAGGCGTCGTGACGGCGCGCGGCGCGCCCGGGAACGGCGCACGGGCGGCCGAGATGGCGCCCGTATCCGTTTGGTCACGCCCGATGTAGTCGAATTGTGGCTCAGCTGGTTTCGCAACCTGGCCCCCCGAGCCGGTCAGGCGGTCTAGGGTCCGTGTCATGGTTGTTCGGCACCTGTGCGATCCGGGGGACTTGGACATCGTCCGGCCGTTGCCCGGCCGGCCGGCCGTGGCGCAGCGCGTGACGGCCGTCGCCGTGTCGGAGGGCGTGGAGCAGGTCGCGGTCGCCACGGCGGCGCCCTGGTTCCCGGACTTCGGCGAGCTGATGGTGATGCGGCCGGGCTCGGGCGAGAAACCGCGGCGGCTCGGCGTGGCCAGACGCGCGCCCGGCGCGGTGGTGCGCGACCTGGTGTTCGGGCCCGGCGGGGGAACGCTGACCGCGTCGCTCGGCGGGACCGAGGAGCATCACGTCGGGCAGGTCGCCCACTGGCGGCTGCCCGGCACGGCCGAGCGCTGGCGGCGCGCCGTCTGCCGTCCGCTGTACGCCGGTTACGGCGATGTCGGGGGCCTGAGGCTGGCCGTGAGCGCCGACGGGCGGACCGTCGCGGGCTGCGATCAGGGCAGCCGCAGCGTGCTGGCCTGGGCGGCGCCCGACGGGCGGCAGCTCGCGGGGCCGGCCGGGGTCGGCGGCAGCGACGCCGTCGCCGTGGACGCGGACGGCTCACGCGTGGCGTTCCGGCTGTGCCGTCCCTACGAACGGGCGCCGCGCGGCGGGATCGCGGTGTTCGGCCTGCGCGACGGCGCGATCACGACGTTCGACACCGGGGTCGGCTGGTGCTCGGGCCTGGCGTTCTCGCCGGACGGGCGGCACCTGGCCGTGGTCGGCTCGGCGGACGGCACCGCGCTCGCGGTGCGCGTTCCGCTCGGCCCGGGGGAGCCGGTGCGGCAGGTCCTGGCCGAACTGCCGGGCGAGGCACGGCAGCAGATCACCCGGCCGGTGTGGGGCCCGGCAGGGCCCCGGGCCGCGGTCCGCGCCGGCCGCACCGTCACGGTGTGGGACCTGGCCGCGGGCAGATCCCTGCTCTCGGTCCCGGACCTGGGCCGTTCGACGGCCTGGGCGCTGAGCCCTGACGGCCGCGCGCTGGTCGTCGCAACCCCCGTCGAGGTGCGCGCCTACGACCTCGGCTGACGTGCGGAAGCAAGGAACGACGCGATGACGACGTTGCAAGTCCTGCTCGACGACCGGCCGAGCAGCGCGGGCTGGCAGCAGATCTGCCACCTGCTCGAACAGCTCGACGAACAGCAGCTGGCCGCGATCGCCCCGCGCGTGCTGCGCTGGCCGGCCGGGCAGCGCCCGATGCCCGACCACTGGTGGGCGCAGTGGGTCGCGGGCGACATCCGCCCCTGCCACGCGCTGGCCGGCACCCGGAAGCTCGGCCGCCTCGACAACGTCGAGACCGGCACGGTGCCGGTGCCGGCGGAGGACGACAGGGACGACGCGGAGAGCAGCGAGGGCGCCTACTTCTACGGCGGCGCGAGCGCCGTCGCGGCACCGAACGGGCTGCGCTGGCTCGCGCTCGCCGCCGCGGCCGAGTGGCACCACAACGGCGGGGACATCGTGCGCTGGGACACCACGCGGGACGCCCCGCTGGTGTGGTACCTCAGCGGCGGCGAATATTACGACGAGGCCTACGACATGGCGGTCAGCCCGGACGGCGCGACCGTCGTGACGGCCGTCGAGGGCGTGTGGCGCGCGTGGTCGGCGCGCACCGGCGAACCGCTGTGGGAGGTACGTCCTCACCTGGGCGCCGACGAGGCGCTGTGCTTCAGCCGTGACGACCTCGTCCGGTTCGCGTTCTCCGCCGACGGCTCGCGGCTGGCCGTCGGCACCGGGAGCACCGACGTCGTGGCCGTCGTCGAGACCGCGACCGGCAAGGTCCTGCTGCACGTGCCCGAGGGCGAGGACGCGTTCGGGCCCGTCGCGCTCGACGCCACCGGCCGGCTGCTGTTCCACGCGGGTCCCGCGGGCCGCGTGGTGGCGCGCGAGGTCGCCACCGGGCTCGTGCTCGCCACCGCCGAGACCGGCCTGACGTCGGTGGGGGCGCTGGCCGTGGCGCCCGACGGCGGCGAGGTGTTCGCCGTCGGCGGGGCCGTCGGCGGCGCGCCGGAACAGGCCGGCCTCGCCACCTCGGCGCGCCCTGCCGCCCGGCTGCTGACGCTGCGCGAGGCGCCCGGCGGCGCCGAACTCGCGGCGGGCGCCCTGCTGCGCCCGCGCGGCTTCGCGCGGGACCTCGACGCCGACTCGCCCGCGGCGGCCCTCACCACGCGGGCGGTGTGGACGGGCAGCGGGCCCTTCGCGTTCGTGGGCGCCGACTTCGGCTCGCTGCTGTTCGACGGCAGGGGCCGCACGCTGTGGGCCGACCCCGCGGGCGCGAACGCCGCGTTCACCCCGGACGGCCGCGCGCTGGTCGTGGTGCAGGAGGAGATCGACGCGTGGTTCCTCGCCGGGCTCGCCCCGCCGGACGGCGAGGAGCCCGCGCCGCCCGCGCCGCGCCCGGGACACGTGCTGCTCACCGGCCTGCCCGCCGCGCTCACCGGCAGGGCGGGGGCCGGCGACGGCGCCGAACTCCCGCTGTCCCACTGGTCCGTGCCGCACGCCGCGATCACCGAGGACGCCCGCGCGCTGGCGTTCTGCGCCAAGCTCGACCGCGACTCGGCCGACCGCCCGCAGGTGCTGTGCCGCTGGCCCGGGGGGCGCGAGGGCGCGCCCGAGGTCTCGCTGCTGCCCCCGGTCGCGGACGCGGCCTACCTGACGGATCTCGCGTTCGGCCCCGGCGGGGACGTGCTGGTCCGCGCGCTGCTCGGGGAGGAGTCCTGCGTCGTGCTGAACGACGTCGCCACCGGCGCGACCCGCTGGCGCCACCCACTGCCGCCGGCCGCGCCGCACGGTGAGGAACGGCTGCGCCTGGCCTTCTGCGCCGACGGCTCACGGCTCGCGCTCGCCCTGCGCGGGCTCGGCCGGGTGCTGGTCCTCGACGCGGCGACCGGCGACAGCGTTCTGACCGTGACCGAGCGGCCCAAGTACGCCGAACACTGGCGGCGGTTGCGCGTGGAGGCCGTGGCGCTCGACGGGCCGGGCACCCGGGTCGCGTTCGGCGTCCGCGACGCGCGCAGCCGCGTGGTGGTGTGCGACGTGGCGACGGGCGCGGAGCTCGGCCACACGGAACCGCACGGGCTGCGGCAGATCACGGGCCTCTCCTTCGCGCCCGACGGCTCCGCCCTCGCGGTGTCGGGCGCCACGGAGCAGGGGCACGCAGCGCTGTGGCTGCTGCCGCCGGACGCGGCGGACGCCGACGCCCGGCCGCGCACCGCCGTGCCCGATCTGCCGATGCACGACCAGCCGGACGGCGACCTCGTGTGGCCGGCGGGCCGCGGGCCGCTCGTCTACTTCCCCGGCAGCCGGGGGTGGGGTGCCGTGTGGGACGCGGACAGCGGGACGGTGCTCGCCGACCTCCCGTTCGGGCGGGCGGACGGCGGTGTCGCCCTGTCGCACGACGGCGGGACGCTCGTCACCGTCACCCAGTTCGGGGCGCGCCGCTGGCCGTTGCGCCCGGACGCGGCCGTTCCCGCGTGACGGCGCGCTGCCGCGTGCCCGGCGCGGCGGGGGCGCCGAGCACTGGAACGGGGCCGGAGTGGCGCGGCGGCGCGCGCCCCGATCGGCACGCCCGCGTTCGGAAGGTGAACGCGCGCGGCCCGGGCCGCGCGGGGAGCGGCGGGTGCCGGGTGCCGGGTGCCCAGGGCCGGCGGGCGAACGGGCGCCGGGGAGCGGCGGGCGTTGGGGCGTTGGGGCGTTGGGGCGCTCGGGTGTCGGTGGGCGAAGGCCGCATGGTGTTGTCCCGGCCGGTGAACGAGGCGTGTCGCGCTTTGTTCGACTGCTTCCGCGGAAGCGTGCCCGGGGCCGGTGGTCGGCGCCCCGCCCCCGGCGCTGACCGCGCGTCCCGCGCACCGCGCCCCCGGCACCTGGGGGGTGCCGGGGGCGGGCGCGTGGGGGGACTTCAGTTCCTGTGCGATCGGGTCAGTGCCGCGCCCGGATCACAGCGGCGGGTGGGCGTTCGCCATCAGCTGCTCGAACTGGGCCTGGAACCAGTGGCCCGAGATCGGGGCGCCGTCCAGGGCCCCCGAGGGGTTGTTCTGGTTGCGCGGGTTGCCCTCGTAGGTGGGGTCGCACATCCGGTCGAAGCCCTTGCCCTCGTCGTTCGGGATCTCCTCGCTTGAGCCGTCCGACTCCCCCGGAGGCTTGATCCACGAGTAGGCGTCGATGTGCGGCTCAGGAGCGGCCGTCGGGCGCTCGCCGAGACCGGCGCCCTCCTGGTTGCACCAGTTGCCGAGGTGGATGCGTCGGTCGTAACGGCCGCCGTCGACGTACTCGTCCGCGCTGGTCTGCGGGCCGGGGCCGGTGGGCCGGTCGGGGCCGCCCCAGCCGTTGCGCGAGGTGTCGATCACGACGCCGAGGCCCTCGGGGAAGCCGGCCGCGGGGGCGGCGACCGAGGCGAAGTCCTGGGCGAAGGACAGCTCGTCGACGTAGTTGTTCCAGTCGATCCAGGAGCTCTCGCCGCGGATCGGCTGGCCGCCGATCACGTCGTCGATGGCGAAGTTGTCCTCCTTGAGCGCGCTGTAGTTCGCCGTGTTGGCGGCGAACCCGGCCACGTCCTCCGGGGTGGCGCCCTCGGCGTTGGCGGCCTCGAACAGCAGGTCCGCGCTCGCCTGGAAGTTGTCCTCCCAGCCGATCCAGCCGTGGTGGCCGATGTCGATGTAGTTGTAGACGTTCTCGTTGTCACCGAGTGTCGCGATGTTGTAGCCGACGCCCTTGACGTAGTTGCCGTTGGCCAGCATCTCGTCGCACTCGGGGGTGGCCGTCTCGCGCCCGCTGACGTTCGTGATCAGGTTCGGCAGCGAGTCGATCTCCACGATGTTGATGATGCGGAGTTCGGCGTAGGCCGGGTCGGACACGATCTCGTTGATGGGGTCGATGAACTCCGTCTTGTAGACGTCGATCTCCTCGGGCCCCAGCTCGCCGTTGGAGGCGAGCGCCGCGCAGTCGCGGCCCGGCAGGTTGTACGTCACGATCTGGATGGCGTCGGCGCCCTGCGCCAGTGCCTCGTCCAGGTGCTCGCGCAGCCCCATGGTGTTGGAGCCGGCCGAGCCGCCGGTGATCGCGGCCCTGCTGTCCAGCCACACCGCGGTGGGCTGGTCGGCGATGGCCTCTCCGCCGCCCGCGGTGGCCGCGGCGGACCAGTCGGGGTTGACGTAGAGCTGGGCGCCCGCGTAAGGGTTGTCGACCCGCGCCAGCGTGTCGACGTCCTCGTCCGCTGCCGCGGTGCTCAGGGTGCCCATGGTCAGGGCGCATGCCCCGGCGAAGGCTCCCGCGATGACGACCGGTCGCCGGCCGAGCCGGCGGCGTGGGGGGTTGGTGCGGCTCATTGCTTGTGATCCTCCGGATGGTTGCGTACGGCCGATGCCGAGGCATCTCCCGACCCGTCGCACACCCACACGTGCCCGTTCCCCGCTCATGGGAGGGACCGGGGAACGCGGCGAGAGGGGCTCGCCGGCCGGGGCGCCGAACCGGCCCCGGCCTTGGGGCACATGGGAACTCACCGTGCTGCGTCCGTCAGGGAACGCTCTGGGAGGTTGTGGGGGTGATGTGGGGGATTGTGGGGGTTCGTGCTCGGAGCGGCTTGCTCATCGTCCTGCTGTCCTGCCCTGGCGCTCGTCCGTGCCCGGCAGTTGGGACCGCTCCCACTGGTTGAAGGGACCGTAGGCCACAAGTCCCCTTCCCGCCAAGGGGTCGTTCGAGAAATTACCGCTGACCTGCCACGCAAGAAGGCGATTCTGCACGGGGGTTGACGTGTGCAGTCCATTCCTCAAAGCTTGGGAGCGCTCCCACTGGTCTCCGCTCCTCACCCCCCACGAGCCGCGAGGAGGATGCCATGCGATTCCGCCGTGGATCGACCATCGGCAGTCCGGCCGGATCGAGAACCGGATCGAGAACACGCACGAGGTCAAGGCGCCTGGTGATCGCCGGCGCCGTCGCCCTGTCCATGCCGCTCGGCCTGACGGCCGCCGCACAGGGCACCGCGGGCTCGCCGTTCGGCGACGAGCCCGAACTGCGACAGTACGAGGAGCAGTTCCTGTCGCTGTACGAAACGATCAAGGACCCGGCCAACGGGTACTTCTCGGACGAGGGCATCCCCTACCACTCGGTCGAGACGCTGATCGTGGAGGCGCCCGACCACGGTCACCAGACCACATCGGAGGCGTACTCCTACCTGATCTGGCTCGAAGCGCAGTACGGCCAGGTCACCGGCGACTGGCAGCCGTTCAACGACGCCTGGGCGCTCATGGAGGAGTGGATGATCCCCTCCGCCGACGAGCAGCCGAGCAACAGCTTCTACAACCCGGGCTCGCCCGCGACCTACGCGCCCGAGTCCACCGACCCGACGGACTATCCGGCCCCGATGGACCCCGCGGTCCCGGTCGGCCAGGACCCGCTCGCCGATGAACTGTCCGCCACCTACGGCTCGGACGAGATCTACGGCATGCACTGGCTCCAGGACGTGGACGACACCTACGGGTACGGAGCGGCCTGCGGCGGCACCGCGGGCGACCCGACGTTCATCAACACCTTCCAGCGCGGCCCGCAGGAGTCCACCTGGGAGACCGTCACGCACCCCTCGTGCGAGGACTTCTCGCACGGCGGCGAGAACGGCTACCTCGACCTGTTCACCGAGGACGCGGCCTACGCCGAGCAGTGGCGCTACACCAACGCCCCCGACGCCGACGCGCGCGCCGTGCAGGCCGCCTACTGGGCCAACCAGTGGGCCGCGGAGCAGGGCAACGCCGCGGCCGTGGCCGGTACCGTCGAGAAGGCCGCGCGGATGGGCGACTACCTGCGCTACTCGATGTACGACAAGTACTTCAAGGAGATCGGCGACTGCGTCGGCCCGAGCGCGTGCCCGGCGGGCACCGGCAAGAACAGCAACCACCAGCTGATGTCCTGGTACTACGCCTGGGGCGGCGCGCTGGACAGCTCGGCCGGCTGGGCGTGGCGGATCGGTTCGAGCTACGCGCACTTCGGCTACCAGAACCCGATGGCCGCGTACGTGCTCTCCACCGACGACGCGCTGATCCCGCAATCACCCACCGCGGGTGAGGACTGGGGCAACAGCCTCGACCGCATGATCGAGTTCTACACGTGGCTCCAGTCGGCCGAGGGCGCCATCGCCGGAGGTGCGACCAACAGCTGGGAGGGCCACTACGGCGAGGCGCCGGCGGGCACGCCGACGTTCTACGGCATGTACTACGACGAGAAGCCCGTGTACCACGACCCGCCGTCCAACCGCTGGTTCGGCATGCAGGCGTGGTCCATGCAGCGGCTCGCCGAGTACTACCACGTCAGTGGCGACGAGCGCGTCGCGCCCGTCCTCGACAAGTGGGCCGACTGGGTCGTCAGCGAGGTCACCGTCGGGGAGGGCGGGGACTTCCGGATTCCGGCCGAACTCTCCTGGAGCGGCGCGCCCGACACCTGGGACCCGGACAACCCCGGCGACAACTCCGACCTGCACGTCGAGGTCACCGCGTACTCGCAGGACGTCGGCGTGACCGGCTCGCTGGCCAACGCCCTGTCCTACTACGCCGCCGCCAGCGGCGACACCGCGGCCCGGGAGACCGCGGCGGGGCTGCTCGACGCGCTGCTCGCCCACCAGGACGAGCAGGGGATCGCGGTGCCGGAGACCCGCGGCGACTACAGCCGGTTCGGGGACGAGGTGTACATCCCGGAGGGCTGGAGCGGCACGATGCCCAACGGCGACGTGATCGAGCCGGGCTCCACGTTCGAGTCGATCCGCACCTTCTACCACGACGACCCGGCGTGGCCGCAGGTCGAGGAGTACCTCAACGGCGGCGAGGCGCCGACCTTCGAATACCACCGGTTCTGGGCCCAGGCGGACATCGCCATCGCCCTGGCCACCTACACCCAGCTCTTCGGGGCTGAGGAGTAGGTCCGAGGCGGCGGGGCGTTGAGGTCCGCCCCGCCCGCCACCCACCCGAGGGCCCCGGCCACACCGCCGACCGGGGCCCTCGGCCATGCCCGCGGCAGGCGGTAGGGTCGGGCGCGTGAGGTGAGGCGCCCGGCGGCACGTGCCCGTGCCGCGCGACGAGGTCCCCCGCCGTCGCGGCAGACCGCGACGGCCGTCAGCCGATCCGGAAGCCGTGACCCACCGCCATGACCTCTGCCTCGCCCAGCCCTTGCCCTTCCGCGACACCCTCACCCCCTTCCTCCCCTTCCTCCCCTTCCTCCCCTCCTTCCCCTGCCCCCGCCGCCCCGGCCGGCTCCGCGCCCGGTACCCGGGAGATCTCCGCGGTACTCGCGGAACGCTGGCGCCTGCCAGGCGCGGTCGTCACCGAACTGCCGGGCGGCATGAACTCCCTCACCTGGCACGTCGGTCACCGCGGTGCCCGCTGGGTGGCCAAGGCCGTTCCCCGGGGCGGTCCTGAGCGGCCCCTCCGGTACGGGCTGCGCCTCGCCGCGCTGGCCGAGGCCGCGGGCGTTCCCTCGGGCGTGCCGGAACGCGCGGCGGACGGGCGGCTGACCGCCCGCGTCCGCGGCCATGTGCTCGCGCTGCTGCGCTGGGTCCCGGGCCGCGAACTCAACGGCGCCGACCCGGGCGACCTCGCCCGCCTCGGCGCGACGCTGGCCCGCGCGCACCTCGCGCTCGGCACCGGCACGGTGTCGCAGGACCGGGCCCGCGCGTCCTTCGACCCGGCGGCCGGTGGCCGGGAGGCCGCGTACGCGGTCCGCCCCTGGATACGCCCGGCGCTGGCCGGGGCGGCGGAGCGGCTGCGCCGCGTGCGCCCCGAGACGCTGACGTGGGGACCGTCGCACGGTGACCCGGCGCCCGAGCACTTCAGGTTCGACCCGCGCACCGGCCGGTGCGGTCTCATCGACTGGGGCGCCGCCGGGCACCGGCCGCGGCTCTACGACCTGGCCACCGCGGTGCTCGACGCGGGCGGCCCGGACGGGGCGGGCCCGTTGCTGCGCGCGTACACCGAGGGCGGTGGGCTGCCCTCCGAGGAGATCGAACGCGGACTGCTGCCCGTGCTCGACTTCCGGTACGCGGTCAACACCCTTTACTACGCGGACCGCTTCGCGCGCGGTGCCACAGGGCCCGAGGGCCCCGGCGGCAACGAGGAACGGCTCGACCACGCCCGCCGCTGGTTCGAGCGGCGGGCCGGTGGCCTCCCGGGCGGCGGGTGACCGAGGACGGGCGGCGAACCGGGCGCGGGACCGCACGCCGCCGGGCCGCGACGTCCGCCGCAGCGCATCCGGTCGCCGCGCATCCGGCCCGCACCGCATGCGCCCGCCCGGCGCGCACGTGACACGAACGCGCCCGTGCCGGCACGGACCGGCTGAGGTGAGGGGAGCAGCGGAGCAGTGGGGCCGCGTTCAGCACCACCACAGGAAGCAGCCGTCGTCCTCCTCGTCCCGGCCGCCCTCGTCCGCGTCTCCCTCCCCGTCCCCTCCGCCGTCGCCGCCGCCCTGGCCCGGCTCCTCCTGCTCCCCGGTCGGGGACGCGGACGCCGACGCGGTCGGCTCGGGCGAGGTGCCGCCCGGCGGCGGGGTCTCCTCGGGCGTACCGGACGGAGGGGTGGGGGAGCGCGTCTCGATCGCGCCCTCCTCGCGCACCGGGGGCGGGGGCGGAGGGCGTTCGTCCGCGGCGTCCTGACCGGCCTCGGGCGCGGTCGGCTCGGGCGCCGTCGCCGGTTCCCCGGCGTCGGCCCCCGAACTGTCGCCGCTCTCCGCGCCGGTGGGGCCGGGCTCGCCGGACGGCGACTCCGGGGGTTCGGCCGTCGCGGCCGGCTCGGCCGGTCCCGCGGCCTCCGTCGGCCGGTCCTCGTCCGCTGATCCCCCCGCGGGCACCACCACGTCACCGGCCTCGACGACCGCGATGCCGAGGACCGCGATGCCGAGCGCGGCGGCGGCCAGGTACCGGCGGCCGGTTCTGCGGCGAGCCGCGTGCCGCTTGCCGCCGGCCGGCGGCGGTGGCCCGGGTTCCGCTTCATCGCCGCCCGGCGCGCGCGCCGCGTCGCGCTCCCCGGCGGGTGCCGACTCCACGCCCGGCGCGGGTTCCCCTCCCGGCGCGGGTTCCTCCGGCGGCACGGGCCGCCGCGCGGCGGCCCGGCGGCCGGGCGCCTCGGCGGCCCACCCGGTCAGCTCGCCGCAGCCCGGGCATATGAGCGCGCCGTTGAGATGCCGTCGGCAGGTCTCGCAATAGTCCATGGCTCCCCGTTTCGTCGGCGATGAACCACTGGGGTGCCGAACACCTTAGCGACGCACAGGGAATGGACATGCCCGTGCCCCGGAGTGCGATCACTCCGGGGCACGAGTCGCGCACGATTCCCTCACCGGGAAACCGCAACGCGTTGCCACGTCATTTCTTTCGTGACTCTTTCCGCGCGCCTTTCCTTGATCCTCGCCACGTCACGGCTCTCCCGAATCACGGACGGCCGTGTCCGCTCTCCCGGGATTTCCAGGGCTTTCCCTGGCTTTCCCGAGCTGCCCCGGGCCGCCTATTCCTCGAAGAGATTGGAGTAGGTGGCCAGGGCGACGGCGATGTCCGCCTGGGCCCAGAACCGGTGGTACTCGAACGTCGGCGCCTCGCCGCCGTTGAGGTACTCCTCGACCTGCGGCCACGCCGGGTCGTCGTGGTAGAAGGTGCGGATCGACTCGAACGTGGAGCCCGGCTCGATCACGTCGCCGTTGGGCATCGTGCCGCTCCAGCCCGGCGGAATGTAGATCTCCTGGTCGAACCGGGAGAAGTCGTTCCGCGTCTCGGGCGTCGCGACGCCGATCGGGTCGAGGTGCTCCCACAGCGCGTCGAGCAGCCCGGCCGCGGCGTCGCGCGCCGCGGTGTCGCCGCTGGCGGCGGCGTAGTAGGACAGGGCGTTGGCCAGCGAGCCGGTCACGCCGACGTCCTGCGAGTGGGCCGTGACCTCGACGTGCAGGTCGGAGTTGTCACCCGGGTTGTTCGGGTTCCAGGTGTCGGGCGCGCCCGTCCAGGCCAGGGTGGCCGGGATCTGGAAGTCCCCGCCCTCCCCGATGGTGACCTCGCTCAGCACCCAGTCGACCCACTTGTCCAGCACCTCGCCCGCGGCGGCGTCGTCCGAGGCGTAGTAGTACTCCGCGAGCCGCTGCATGGACCACGCCTGCATGCCGAACCACTGGTTGGACGGCGGGTCGTGGTACACGGGCTTCTCGTCGTAGTACATGCCGTAGAACGTCGGGGTGCCGGCCGGCGGGGTGCCGTAGTGGCCCTCCCAGCTGTTGGTCGCGCCGCCCGCGATGCCGCCCTCGTCCGACTGGAGCCACCGGTAGAACTCGACCTGGCGGTCCAGGCTCGTCGCCCAGTCGTCCTCGGCCGTCGGGGACTCGGGAACCAGGTCCGCGTCACTGCTCAGCGCCCACGCGGCCATCGGGTTCTGGTAGCCGAAGTGCGCGTGGCTCGAACCGATCCGCCAGGCCCAGCCGGCCGAGGTGTCCAGCGCGCCGCCCCAGGCGTAGTACCAGGAGAGCAGGTAGTGCGCGCTGTCCTTGCCGCTGCCCGCCGGGCAGGAGGAGGCACCGACGCAGTTGCCGATCTCCTTGAAGTACTTGTCGTACATGGCGTAGCGCAGGTAGTCGCCCATCCGCGCGGCCTTGTCGACGGTGCTCGCCACGGCCGAGGCGTTGCCCTGCTCGGCGGCCCACTGGTTGGCCCAGTAGGCGGCCTGCACGGCGCGCGCGTCGGCGTCGGGGGCGTTGGTGTAGCGCCACTGCTCGGCGTAGTTGGCGTCCCCGGTGAACAGGTCCAGGTAGCCGTTCTCGCCGCCGTAGGTGAAGTCGTCGCAGGACGGCTGCGGCACCGTCTCCCACACCGACTCCTGCGGGCCGCGCTGGAAGGTGTTGATGAACGTCGGGTCGCCGCCGGTGCCGCCGCAGGCGTCACCGTAGCCGTACACGTCGTCGACGTCCTGGAGCCAGTGCATGCCGTAGATCTCGTCCGTGCCGTAGGTGGCGGACAGTTCATTGGCGAGCGGGTCCTGGCCGACGTCGATGGTGCCGTCGAGTTCGGCCGGGTAGTCCGCCGGGTCCGTCGACTCGGGCGCGTACGTGGCCGGGGACGACGGGTCGTAGAAGCTGTTCGTGGGCTGCGCGTCGGCGGAGGGGATCATCCACTCCTCCATCAGCTCCCACGAGTCGTTGAACGGACCCCAGTCCCCGGTGATCCGCCCGTACTGCGCTTCGAGCCAGATCAGGTAGGAGTACGCCTCGGAGGTCGTCTCGTGGCCGTAGTCCGGCGCCTCGACGAGCAGGGTCTCGACCGAGTGGTAGGGAATGCCCTCGTCCGAGAAGTACCCGTTGGCCGGGTCCTTGATCTGCCCGTACAGGTCGAGGAAGCGCTGCTCGTACTCGGTGTCCCCACCGGACGCGAGCTGCGTGACCGTGACCGTGGCCGGCTCGTGCCCGGCGGCGCTCGCCGTGAACGTGGCGGAGCCGCTGCCCGTGGTGCCCGCCGCGACGGTGATCGACTGGGTCGTGTTCCAGTTGGACGGTGTGAACGTCCGGCTGGTCGGCCCGGTGACCGTGAGGTCGGAGTTGCCGCTGGTGCGGGCGACGCGCACCGTGACGTTGGACTCGGGCTGCGCGTTGAGGCGCAGGCCGAACGTCCCGCTGGTGCCGGGCTGGAGCGCCAGCGACGTCGGGGTGGCGACGACCGCCGGGTCCGCGACCGGCTCCTCGCCGCACACGGTGCCGTTGACCGAGAAGCTGGTCGGGGCGGTGTTGCTGCCCGAGTAGGTGAAGTTGGCCCCCGAGGTGACCGAACCGTTCACCGGGATGGTCGCGTTGTAGCTCTCGTTGGTGACCGTGACGGTCTGCCCCGACTGCGACCACCGGCCGTTCCAGCCCTGTGCGAGGCGCTGGTTGCCGGAGTAGGAGTAGGTGAGGGTCCAGCCGTTGATGGCGGCGCTGCCCTCGTTGTTGATCGTGACCGCGGCCGTGAATCCGGAGCCCCAGTCGTTCGCGCTGTAGTCGACGCTGCACGTCGGGTCGGCGGCCTGGGCGCTCTGGCTGCCCAGGCCCCCGGCCGTCAGGGCCAGCGGCAGCGCGAAAGCCACGCCCGCGGCGATGCGGGCGCGGCGTGCGATGCGTCGGCGTCCGTGTCCCGGCGGGGACGTCGTACCGCCCGGTGATCCTCTGCGAAGACGCATGTGAGCGGTCCCTCCTTGCGGCTCGTTGAGAAATGAGGGGGGGTGGGGACTGCGCCTGTCAGGTGGTCGCGAAGTGAACAGCCAGTGGGAGCGCTCCCAAGGATGTGACCAAGACGCGTACGCGTCAAGACCTTGGACGCGAAGTCATGACCGGGCCGTGAGTTCCTTGGTCTAGCTGCGGAATTCAGGTGCTTCGCCAACACATTTCTTGAACAGAACTCTGGCGGAGTGGGCCAGTTGCGGTTACCTTCCCTTCAACCAGTGGGAGCGCTTCCAAAGTCGAGACGTCAGGGCGGGCGTCGTCCCGGTCGCACCGGCACCCGTCGCCAAAGCCGCCGACTCGGCAATCATCGAAAGGAATCGCATGAGCCGCACCAACCCCCCACCCAGGCGCCGACGCCGCGCGCTGCTCACCGCCGGGGCGCTCGCCGCCACGGCACTGGGCACCGGGGGCATGATGCAGGGCACCGCCTCGGCGGCCGACTTCGCGTGCGAGGTCGACTACTCCGCCAATGACTGGGGCTCGGGTTTCACCGCCAACCTGAGCATCACCAACACGGGCTCCACCGCGACCAACGGCTGGACGCTCACCTACTCGTACACCGGCAACCAGCGTCTCTCGCAGGGCTGGAACGGCCAGTGGTCGCAGTCCGGGCAGACCGTCTCGGTCCGGGACACCGGCTGGAACGGCGCCATCGCGCCGAACGCCACCGTGTCCACCGGGGCGAACTTCACCTACTCCGGGACGAACGCCGCCCCGACGAGCTTCGCCGTCAACGGTGTGACCTGTGGCGAGGACGGCGGCGGCGGCCCCGGCCCCGGCCCCGGCCCCGACCCGGACCCGCCGGGTGACCGCGTGGACAACCCGTACGAGGACGCGGGCGTCTACGTCAACCCCGACTGGTCCGCGAACGCCGCGAGCGAGCCGGGCGGCAGCGCCATCGCCGACGAGCCGACGGCCGTGTGGCTGGACCGCAGGGCCGCGATCACCGGCGGTTCCGCCGGCAACAGCACGGGCCTGCGCGAGCACCTCGACAACGCGCTGGTCCAGGCCGAGGAGCACGAGAACTTCGTGTTCCAGGTGGTCGTCTACAACCTGCCCGGCCGCGACTGCGCCGCGCTGGCCTCCAACGGCGAGCTCGACGCGGACGAGATCGACGTCTACAAGGAGGAGTTCATCGACCCGATCGCCGACATCCTCGGCGACCCGGCGTACTCCGACCTGCGCATCGTGACGATCATCGAGATCGACTCGCTGCCGAACCTCATCACCAACGTGTCGCCGCGCGAGACCGCGACCGAGAACTGCGATGAGATGCTGGCCAACGGCCACTACCAGGAGGGCATCTCCTACGCCCTCGACACGCTCGGCGACATCCCGAACGTGTACAACTACGTCGACGCCGGCCACTACGGCTGGATCGGCTGGGACGACAACTTCGGCGCGTCGGCCGAGCTGTTCTACGAGACCGCCACGATGAACGGCGCCTCCGTGGACGACGTGGCGGGCTTCATCGTCAACACGGCCAACTACGGCCCGACGGTCGAGCCTCACTACACCATCAACGACTCCGTGAACGGCACCTCCGTGCGGCAGTCGGAATGGGTGGACTGGAACCGCTACGTGGACAACCAGTCCTTCGCGCTCGGCTTCCGTGAGGAACTGGTCAGCCAGGGCTTCAACCCCGAGATCGGCATGCTGATCGACACCTCGCGCAACGGCTGGGGCGGCCCCGACCGTCCCACGGGCCCCGGTCCGAGGACGAACGTCGACGCCTATGTCGAGGGCAGCAGGGTCGACGGCCGGTACCAGGCGGGCAACTGGTGCAACCAGGAGGGCGCGGGCCTCGGTGAGCGGCCCACCGCCTCGCCGGTGCCGAACATCGACGCCTACGCGTGGATCAAGCCCCCGGGGGAGTCGGACGGCTCCAGCCGCGAGATCCCGAACGACGAGGGCAAGGGCTTCGACCGGATGTGCGACCCCACCTACGAGGGGAACCCGCGCAACAACTACAACATGTCGGGTGCGCTGGACGACGCGCCCCTGTCGGGTCACTGGTTCTCCGCGCAGTTCCAGGAGCTGCTGGCGAACGCCTACCCGCCCCTGTGATCCACCCGGCGCCGCGGCCGACCCGGTGATCCGCTCCGGGCCGGCCCTGCCGCCGCCGTGAATCACACCCCCGCACCGGGGTCCCGGCACACCGCCGGGGCCCCGGTGCCGCGCGTTCGGCCCCGCCGCCGAAGGCCAGGCGCGCCGCGTGACCGCCAGGACACTCCGCGTGCCGGGCGGCCGTTCCGTGGCGCGCCTCACGCGCGCTCGGGCGCGGGTGCCGGGCGGCGGTCTGCCAGTCTTGACCGTGTCCCGGTGACCAGGACGGCCAGGAGCGGCCGGTCATGGCCAGGGGCGGTCAGCCGTGGTCAGCGGCGGTCGGGCCTGGGTCGTGCGTGGGTCGTGCGTGGGTCGTGCGTGGGTCGGGCCTGGGTCGGGCCTGGGTCGGACATGGTCGGGAACCCCCGGGGCACAAGATCGTCAACAAGGCCGCGACCGCGCGCCGTTGCCCCGTCCGCGGCTCCCGCCGACCCGGCGGACCCGGGTCGGCGGCCGGGGCGCCGACCCGGTACGGTGCCGAACGGGCCGCGGGAGCGGGTGTCCTCGCGAGCCGGAGGGGTGGAGTGACATGTGCGGACGGTACGCGGCCAGCCGGCGGCCCGAGGACCTCGTCGACCTGTTCGGCGTCGGGCTGTGGGACGAGGAGCGGCCCCTGCCCGCCGACTGGAACGTGGCGCCCACCAAAGAGGTGTACGCCGTACTCGACCGCCCGGTGAAGGAGGCGGGGCCCGAGCCGGTGCGGCAGTTGCGCGCGCTGCGCTGGGGACTCGTTCCCTCGTGGGCGAAGTCCCCCGACACGGCCGTGAAGATGATCAACGCGCGGGCCGAGACCGTGCACGAGAAGCCGGCCTACCGGCGGCCGTTCGCCGCCCGGCGCTGCCTGCTCCCCGCCGACGGCTACTACGAGTGGGTCACCGGCGGCGCCGAGCGCGCCGAGGAGGAGAAGGGGAAGCGCAAGCGCCCCCGCAAGCAGCCGTACTTCGTCACCCCGGTCGACGGCTCGGTGATGGCCATGGCCGGCCTCTACGAGTTCTGGCGCGACCGCACGCTGCCCGACGACCACCCCCGGGCCTGGTGGGCCACGTGCACGGTGGTCACCACGGAGGCCGAGACCGCGCCGCTGCCCGTCGCGCCGGGCACGGAGGCGGAGGACGGGAGCGGCCCGAGGTCGCTGGCCGACATCCACCCGAGGATGCCGCTGGTGCTGCCGCGGGACCGGTGGGACGCCTGGCTCGACCCGCGCCGCACGGACCCCGGGGAGGTGCGCGCGCTGCTCGCCCCGCCGCCGCCCGGCGGCCTGCGGGCGCACCCGGTGGCCACCGCGGTGAGCAACGTGCGCAACAACGGCCCCGAGCTGCTGCGCGAGCTGCCGGCCCCCGAGGAGGAGACGCTGTTCTGACCGCGCGCGTCCCCGCCTCGCGCCCCGGGCGCGCGGGGGCGGCGCGGCCGGCCGGGAATGCGCCGGGACCCGGACGTGTTGTGCCGTACGACACGCATCCGCAGAGAGGGAGACCGCCCCCATGGGTTCGATCGCCTGCCCGCCGCGTTCGGCCGACAGCCCGTCCCGCACGACCGCGGAGGTGGACTGGGCGGTGCTCCGGTCGGCCGCCGAGCGGTCCTCCCGACCGGCGGGGGCGGCGGGACGTCGTCTATCCTCCGAAGCGAACGAGCCCGCCACCGGGCTGCTGACGCTTTCGGAGGAGGTGGGTCCGGTCGCCGGCACGGAAGAGGACACCCGCGAGGAGACCGAGGCGGAGCGCAACGCCCGGTTCGAGCGCGACGCCCTGGGCTACCTCGATCAGATGTACTCCGCCGCGCTGCGCATGACGCGCAACCCGGCGGACGCCGAGGACCTGGTGCAGGAGACGTACGCGAAGGCGTACGGCTCGTTCCACCAGTTCCGCCAGGGCACCAACCTGAAGGCGTGGATGTACCGCATCCTCACCAACACCTTCATCAACTCCTACCGCAAGAAGCAGCGCGAGCCCCAGCGCAGTGCCGCCGAGGACATCGAGGACTGGCAGCTCGCCCGTGCCGAGTCCCACATGTCCACCGGGCTGCGGTCGGCGGAGTCGCAGGCGCTCGACCACCTGCCGGACTCGGACGTCAAGGAGGCCCTTCAGGCCATTCCCGAGGAGTTCCGCATCGCGGTCTACCTCGCGGACGTCGAAGGGTTCGCGTACAAGGAGATCGCGGACATCATGGGTACTCCCATCGGCACCGTGATGTCCCGGCTGCACCGCGGCCGGCGCCAGCTCCGCGACATGCTCTCGGACTACGCGCGCGAGCGCGGGCTCGTCCCCGCCGGGGCTCAGGAGGGTTCAGGATCATGAGTGGCGACCGCCCGCACCCCACGGACTGCTCCGAGGTCCTTGGCCGCCTGTACGAGTACCTGGACCGCGAGATGCCGGACGGCGACTGCGCGAAGTTCCAGGAGCACATCGACGAGTGCTCTCCGTGTCTGGAGAAGTACGGACTGGAGCAGTCCGTGAAGAAGCTCGTCAAGCGCTGCTGCGGCCACGACGAGGTACCGGCCGATCTCAGGTCGAAGGTGCTCGGCCGGATCGACGCCATTCGCGCCGGCGAGGCGGGGCCGGTGCGGCCCGACCCCGGCGAAGCCGCCTGACCTCCGGGTTCCGGTGGTCGGCCGGCCGCGGGGGGCCGGCCGCCCCGTCGCCTCGGCGCCCCGTTTTCACCCCGCTGGTTGTCCGTCGTCTCGCGCGCGGCGCCCGCCTGTCCCATCCTGTGAGCAGGCACCCGTCCGTCCATGGTTGGATGCGGCCCGGGACGGACAGGAGAACTGTGAAGTGCACGCAACCACGCGGGAATCAGGCAGGACAACGTGAGGATCTTCGGCAGGGTCCGCCAGCGCCCGTCCACGGACTGGCGGCTGGCCACCAACCGGGCGTTCACTCTCATCGACGACGGTCGCTACGACGACGCCGACGCCCTCCTCACGCGTGCCGCCGATCTGGAGCCCTGGCTCTCGGAGTCCTGGTTCAACCTCGCGCTGCTGCACAAGTTCCGGCACGACTGGGAGCAGGCGCGCTCCGCCGGCCTGCGGGCCGTGGCCCTGCTGGAGAAGGACGCGGGGGCGCCGGACTGGTGGAACGTGGGCATCGCCGCGACCGCGCTCCAGGACTGGCCGCTGGCCCGCAGGGCCTGGCAGGCGTACGGGCTGCCGGTGCCCGGGGCCGCCTCGATCGGTGACGAGCCGCTCGGCATGGACCTGGGCGGCGCGGCCGTGCGCCTCTCGCCCGAGGGCGAGGCCGAGGTGGTCTGGGGCCGGCGCATGGACCCGGCGCGCATCGAGATCCAGAACATCCCGCTGCCCTCGTCCGGCCGCCGCTGGGGCGAGGTGGTCCTGCACGACGGCGTGCCGCGCGGCGAGCGGACCACGATGGCGGGCGGCGTGGCCTCCGTGTACCCGGTCTTCGACGAGATCGAGCTGTGGGCGCCCTCGGCCGTGCCGACCTGGGTCGTGCTGATCGAGGCGGCGACCGAGGCCGACCGCGACGCGCTGGAACGGCTCGCCGCCGACGCCGGGTACGCCGCCGAGGACTGGTCCTCCTCGGTGCGGCTGCTGTGCCGGGCCTGCTCCGAGAGCCGCATGCCGAGCGACGAGGGCGACGGCACGGCGCAGCACGACCCCCACGACCACAGCGCGCCCGGCCGTCCCGGACCGCTGGGGCACACGGGACCCGGCGGCCTCTGGTCGCCAGAACGTGAGTGCGGTCTCGCGGCCCCCGGCGCCCTCGTGCGGGGCCTCCTCGACGGCTGGGTCGCCGACAGCCCGGACAGCCGCGAGTGGCGCGACCTGGAAGAGGTCTGCTGAGGCCCTGCCGCGCGAGCGGCGCGCGGGCGCCCGCGCCCGCCCCGCCGGCCTGCCCGGGCGGCACCCCGGGCCCGTCCCGCCTGTCCGCCCGGGCCCGTAAGCTGTACGGATCATTCCGTAGCACAGGATCACCGAAAGGCACATGGCCGACCATGGCACAGCAAGAGACCGATGAACGGGCCGACGAGGAGTTCATCGACGACACCGAGAACTGTGCGGAGCGGGAGCGGGCCCACCGGGAGCGGGGCACGGCCCGCCCCATCACGGTCGTGGGGCACCCGATGCTGCACCGCGAGTGCCGCGATGTGACGGAGTTCGACGACTCCCTGGCCGCGTTGATCGACGACATGTTCGCCAGCCAGCGCGCGGCCGAGGGGGTCGGCCTGGCCGCGAACCAGATCGGTGTGGACCTGAAGGTCTTCGTCTACGACTGCCCCGACGACGACGGGGTCAGGCACGTCGGCGTGGTCTGCAATCCGGTCCTGGACGAACTGCCCGCCGAGCAGCGGGTGCTCGACGACAGCAACGAGGGCTGCCTGTCGGTGCCCACCGCCTACGAGGAGTTGGCCAGGCCCGACTACGCCGTGGTGCGCGGCCAGGACGCGACGGGCGCGCCCATCGCGGTGCGCGGCCGCGGGTACTTCGCGCGCTGCCTCCAGCACGAGACGGACCACCTCTACGGGCGGCTCTACATCGACCGGCTGTCCAAGCGCGAGCGCAAGCGGGCGCTGAAGATGATGGCCGAGGGCACGCCCAGGTACGAGACGGTGCCCAACGAGGCGTGAGGCGCGGGCCGCGGGCGCGCCACGCGGCACCGGCGGAACGGGAGAGCGCCACAGGGCTGGTCCTGTGGCGTTCAACTGCCCCGGTTGACGCGCGTTGACCCTTCCGCCACGCTCATGGGCGACCTACCTCTCTCCCCACGGAGGCAGCATGTTCAGACGCGCGGTGCGTATCCTGCTCGCTTTTGTCATGATCGGGTCAGCGGCTTTGGTGGGAACCGTGGCCACGGCCGGCACGGCCCATGCGGACGGCTGCTACACCTGGAACCGCACCCTCAGCCAGGGAGCTTCGGGCGAGGACGTCCGCCAGCTCCAGATCCGCGTCTCCGGCTACCCGGGCTACGGCGCGGTCCTGGCGATCGACGGCCAGTACGGCCCGGCCACGGCCGCCGCCGTCCGCCGGTTCCAGCAGGCGTACGGGCTCGGCGCCGACGGCGTCGCCGGCCCGCAGACGTTCAACCGGATCTACGCCCTCCAGGACAACGACTGCACGCCGATCCACTTCACCTACGGCGAGTTGAACCGCTGCAACTCCACGTGGTCGG
The DNA here is from genome assembly GCF_020410765.1 of Streptomyces marincola. NCBI lineage: Bacteria > Bacillati > Actinomycetota > Actinomycetes > Kitasatosporales > Streptomycetaceae > Streptomyces > Streptomyces marincola. Next base: position 4,885,671 of record NZ_CP084541.1, read on the forward strand.
GCGGCGCCGTCAGCGCCTCCCAGGCCCGCGCCAACGCGCTGGTGGGCATGTGGAAGCTGGAGGCCCTGCGGCACGCGCTGAACGACCGGCCTCTGGTCGTCAGCAGCGGCTTCAGGTCCTACGCCTGCAACAGCGCGGCGGGCGGCTCCTCCACCAGCCGGCACCTGTACGGCGACGGGATCGACCTCGTCGGCAACCCGACCCTGTGCCAGATCGTGCTCCAGGCGCGCTACCACGGCTTCAACGAGATCCTCGGCCCCGGCTACCAGGGCCACGACGACCACGCCCACCTCGCCCACCGGTCCAACCGCTTCTGGTCCGCGCCCAGTTGCGGCATGTGACCGCCCGCCCGACCGGGCGGAACGCCCGCCCGACCGGGCGGAACGGCACACACGCGAAGGCGGCCCGCGCCACGGCGCGGGCCGCCCCCGTCTCCCTGAGTGCCCGTCAGAAGTCGTCGTCGAAGGAGACGTTGCCCTCGACGGCGACCTGGTAGGCGGAGGGCCGCCGCTCGAAGAAGTTCGTCAGCTCCTGGACGTTCTGCAACTCCATGAACGCGAACGGGTTCCGCGCGCCGAACACCGGGCTCAGGCCGAGGCGCACCAGGCGCTGGTCGGCCACGCACTCCAGGTACTGGCGCATCGACTCGGTGTTCATGCCGGGCAGCCCGTCACCGCACAGGTCGCGCGCGAACTGGAGCTCCGCGTCGACGGCCTCCCGCAGCATCGCGGTGACCTCGCGCTCCATCTCCTCGTCGAACAGCTCGGGCTCCTCCTGGCGGACGGTGTCCACGACGGAGAACGCGAACTCCATGTGCATGCTCTCGTCCCTGAACACCCAGTTGGTGCCCGTGGCGAGCCCGTGCAGCAGCCCCCGGGAGCGGAACCAGTACACGTAGGCGAACGCGCCGTAGAAGAACAGGCCCTCGATGCACGCGGCGAAGCAGATGAGGTTCAGCAGGAAGCGCCGCCGGTCCTCCTTGCTCTCCAGCCGCTGGATGTCCTCGACCGAGTCCATCCAGCGGAAGCAGAACTGCGCCTTCTCGCGGATCGACGGGATGTTCTCCACGGCCGCGAACGCCGCCACCCGCTCGTCCGGGTCGGGCAGGTAGGTGTCGAGCAGCGTCAGGTAGAACTGGACGTGCACGGCCTCCTCGAACAGCTGCCTGGACAGGTACAGGCGCGCCTCGGGGGAGTTGATGTGCTTGTAGAGGGTGAGTACGAGGTTGTTCGCCACGATCGAGTCGCCGGTCGCGAAGAACGCCACGAGCCGCCCGATCAAGTGCTGTTCGCCGGGCGAGAGTTTCGCCAGGTCGGCGACGTCGGAGTGGAGGTCGACCTCCTCCACGGTCCAGGTGTTCTTGATGGCGTCCCGGTACCGCTCGTAGAACTCCGGGTAGCGCATCGGGCGCAGCGTCAGCTCGAAGCCGGGGTCGAGCAGGTTCTTGGTCTGGGCGGGGGCGGTCACTGGCATGCCTCGCAGGACTCGGGGTTCTCCAGGGAGCAGGCGACGGCCTGCTCGGGGACGACGGGCACCGCGGCGGCGGGTCCGGGCGCGGGGACAGGCGCGGGAACGGCGGCCGTTCCGGCGCGGGCGGCCTGGGCGATGCGGGTGGCCGGGCGCGAGCGCAGGTAGTACGTCGTCTTCAGGCCCTGCTTCCAGGCGTAGGCGTACATCGAGCTGAGCTTGCCGATGGTCGGCGCCGCCAGGAACAGGTTCAGCGACTGGCTCTGGTCCAGGTAGGGGGTGCGGGCGGCGGCCATGTCGATCAGGGCGCGCTGCGGCAGCTCCCACGCGGTCCGGTACAGGGCGCGGATCTCCTCGGGCAGCCCGGGCACGCCCTCGATGGAGCCGTTGGCCTCGCGCAGGGCCTCGCGGGTGGCGTCGTTCCACAGGCCGAGCCGCTTCAGGTCGTTCACCAGGTAGGTGTTGACCTGGAGGAACTCGCCGCTGAGCGTCTCGCGCTTGAACAGGTTGGACACCTGCGGCTCGATGCACTCGTAGACGCCGGCGATGGACGCGATGGTCGCGGTCGGCGCGATGGCGAGCAGCAGCGAGTTGCGCATGCCGGTGCGGGCGATGCGCTCGCGCAGGGCCTCCCAGCGGAGGCGCCAGGCGGGTTCGGCGTCGGGGTAGTGGTCGGGGTGCAGCACGCCGCGCGCGGTGCGGGTGGCGTCCCACGCGGGGTGCGGGCCGTGCCGCTCCGCGAGGTCGGCCGAGGTCTCGTAGGCGGTGAGCATGATGCGCTCGGCGATGCGGGTGGACAGCTCGCGGGCCTCGGGCGAGTCGAACGGCAGCCGCAGCCGGAAGAACACGTCCTGGAGGCCCATGACGCCCAGGCCCACCGGGCGCCAGCGGGTGTTGGACGAGCCGGCCTGGGAGGTCGGGTAGAAGTTGATGTCCACGACGCGGTCGAGGAACGTGACGGCGGTGCGGACGGTCGCGTCGAGCCGTTCCCAGTCCGGCGTGCCGTCGGGGCCCAGGTGCGCGGCGAGGTTGACCGAGCCGAGGTTGCACACGGCGGTCTGGCCGTCGTCGGTCACCTCAAGGATCTCGGTGCACAGGTTGGACGAGTGCACGACCGCGCCGGGCTCCGCGGTCTGGTTGGCGGTGCGGTTGGCGGCGTCCTTGAACGTCATCCACCCGTTGCCGGTCTGGGCGAGGGTCCGCATCATGCGGGCGTACAGCTGCCGCGCGGGCAGGGCGCGCACGGCCAGGCCCTCGGCCTCGGCGCGGCGGTAGGCCGCGTCGAACTCCTCGCCCCACAGATCCGTCAGCTCCGGCACGTCGGACGGCGAGAACAGCGACCAGTCGGCGTCGGCCTCGACGCGGCGCATGAACTCGTCGGGGATCCAGTGCGCGAGGTTCAGGTTGTGGGTGCGGCGGGCGTCCTCGCCCGTGTTGTCGCGCAGTTCGAGGAACTCCTCGATGTCGGCGTGCCAGGTCTCCAGGTAGACGCAGGCCGCGCCCTTGCGCCGGCCGCCCTGGTTGACGGCGGCGACGGAGGCGTCCAGGGTGCGCAGGAACGGGACGATGCCGTTGGACTTGCCGTTGGTGCCCCGGATGAGGGAGCCGCGGGCCCTGACCCGGGTGTAGGACAGGCCGATGCCGCCGGCGTGCTTGGACAGCCTGGCCACCTGGTGGTAGCGCTCGTAGATGGAGTCCAGTTCGTCCTTGGGCGAGTCGAGCAGGTAGCAGGACGACATCTGCGGGTGGCGCGTGCCCGAGTTGAACAGGGTGGGGGACGAGGGCAGGTAGGCGAGGCTGCTCGTCAGCCGGTACAGCTCGGCCACCTCGGCGAGGGCCTGCTCCGAGTCGCCGTCCGCCAGGCCGCAGGCGACGCGGAGCAGGAAGTGCTGCGGGGTCTCGATGACGCGGCGCGTGAGGGGGTGGCGCAGCAGGTAGCGGGACTCGACCGTGCGCAGCCCGAAGTACTCGAAGCGGTCGTCGGCGCCCTCCGCGACGGCCGCCTCGGCCAGCGCGTCGAGGCGGTCGGCGTGCCGCCGCACGAACGCGGCGGTGCCGTCCCCGATCAGGCCCTCGCGGTGGCCGGTGGCGACGGAGGCGGAGAACGAGACGGCGCCCTGGCCGGCGGCCTCGTCGCGGATGGCGAGGCTGAGCAGCCGGGCCGCGAGCCGCGAGTACGCGGGGTCCTCGGCGATGAGCCCGGCCGCCGCCTCGATGGCGAGCGAACGCAACTCCGCCTCGTCCGAGCCCGCGTGGCGACCGCGGAGAACGGCGGTCGCCACCCGGTCGGGGTCGGCGGCGGGCAGGTCGGCGGTGAGGTCGGTCAGCAGGCGCGGCAGCGCGGCTGTGACCGGCTCCGCGGGTGCGACGGGTGCGGTGGTCACTCGATGCTCTCCCTCGAATCGCGGCGGCCAAGGGGCCGGGCGGGCAGGCGGGCGCGTCGAGGCATGCGTGTGGTAAGGCAAAGGCATACCGCGATACGTCCGTCGGCCCAGCCCACGAGGCCCGGACAGGTTCGGCACCGTCGGCAGGGGTCGGACTCGCGATGGGTAGCACGAAACCACCCATCGCACACCATTGCGGGACAGTTCCGGAATCGCACCGGATTCCCTGCGGCGACAGCGAGCACGAGCATACATCTTGTGCTGCGTGGACCGGGCGCCCCTATATGTTGTGCTGTTCGCCTCCCTCGTGGGCGAGTTCCAGTGCGAACGCGTGAAGCCGCAGGCCCGGAAGCGGCTCCCAGTCGCGCTCAGGCGCCCGAACGAACCCGAGGCGCCCGTACAACCGGTGGGCCGTGTGCATTCGCGACTGACTGGAAATGACGACACGCCGCGCTCCCGCCCGGCGCGCCCGGAGCAGGCAGGCGCGCACGAGGGCTTCGCCCACGCCGCGCCCGCGGGCCGCCCGGGTCACCGCGAGCATCCTGAACTCCGCCTCACCCGGCCCCGCGACCTCCGCCAGCGGGCCGCCCGCGCCGACGAACGTGACGCAGCCGAGCAGCCCGTGGGGCCCGTGGGGCGCGTCCTCGCCGGCGGGTCCCGTGGCGACCAGCACCTCGGCGTGCGCGGCGCGCGTGCGCGCGTCCCGCAGGTCCGGCAGGTAGGGGTCGGCGGGGCCGAGGTCGAGCAGCCCGTCGGCGAGGTAGGTGTCCGCGACCAGCTCGCCGGCCGCGTCGAGTTCGGCGGGCGCGGCGGCCCTGACCGTGATGTCGGTGGTGTCCATGGCGGCAGTCTCCGTGCCGCGGGGCCGGTCCACCAGCGGGTTTCCGGCCCCGGGCCGCTGCCGGGCGCGTGCGCGGGGAGCCGGGGCCGGCCGGGTCACGACCCCTCGGCGCGCAGCACCCAGAAGCCGCTCTCCTGGGCCGCGACCGTCCAGCGCGGCCCCTGCGGGTAGAGGCGCGCGGCGTACGCGGTCAGGGACTCGGCGGTGTGGCCCGGGTCGTAGTAGGCGATCCAGTCCGGCACGAGGTCGCCGCTGCCGCCGATCCAGAACACCCGGCAGCGCTGCGTGAGATGGGCGATCGGCCGGACGTTCGCCGCCACCTCGGCGCCGTCGGGGACGGCGGCCATGACGCGTTCCCCCGCCGCGGCCAGGGGGCCCGCCCGGTAGGTCTCGGCGCGGGTGAGGTCGGCGGCGGGCAGGGCGGTGCTCAGGGCGAGCGCGGCGGCCAGCACGGCGGCCGGCAGGTGGTGGGCGTAGCCGCGCAGCCACGGCCTCGACGAGGAACGGCCGCGGGCCACGGCGTCGGTCAGCGCGAGCGCCAGCACCGGCATCAGGACCGCGCTGTAGTGCCAGTCGGTCGACCAGTAGTGCGGGTCCTGCGAGACGAACCTCCAGCCCATCGTGGGCAGCGCGACCAGCAGCAGCGGGGAGCGCAGCGCGAGCAGGCCCGTGGTGGGCACCAGGATCCACAGCAGCGTGCGCAGCTTCTCCTCGGCGCCGGTGAACAGCGCGCCGAGCGGGCCCCCGCCGCCGCCCTCGGCCCCGCTCTCGCCGAGCTTGCTCCAGTAGTCGTACTCGCCGCCCGCGTTGAACGACGGTATGACCACGGTGAGGGTGAGCGCGCAGCCGACGACGCACACCGCGGCGACGGCGAGCGCCCGCTTGGCCGCGCGCGGGTCCTTCGGCCCGGCCCTGAGGGCCACGACGCACGCGATGGCCGCCGCGGTCAGCCCCAGGTCCTCCTTGACCAGCAGCAGGGGCAGCGCCCAGCACAGCGCGGCGCGCCACCGCTCCCGCAGGACGGCTTCGAGGGCGAACGCGATGAGCGGGACGGCGAACGCGATCTCGTGGAAGTCGAAGTCGACGGCGCGCTGGATGCCCCAGGACAGGCCGAACGCGGCGCCGACGGCCGCGCCGCGGGCGCGTCCGAGGAAGTGCGCCGCGGCCCGGGTGACGGGGACGACGGCCAGCGCGAACAGGGCCGCCTGGGCGACGAGGAGGGTCACAGGCCCGGGGAAGAGCCGGTAGAAGGGGGCGATCAGCGCGGTCACCGGGCTGAAGTGGTCACCGAGGATCGGGAAGCCGGGGCCCTTGAGGTCGGACACGGGGGCTTCGAGGCGGGCGTAGGAGCTGATGACCTGCTCGAATATGCCCAGGTCCCAGGACCGGTTCTCCCAGCGCCGCCACCGGGTGACGGAGATGGCGGCGTAGCCGGCGCAGAACACGGCGGCGAGCAGCCACGGGTCGAGGCGCCCGGCGTGCCAGGCGCGCACGGCGCGTGCGCGGGGGCCGTCCGGCGCCCCGGGCTCCGTCGGCGCCCCGCGCTCCGGCTCATCCGCCGGCTCGCGGGCGGGAACGGCCGCCGGCGCGTCCGCCCCGGCGGAGGGGGCCGCGCGTTCCCCGGTCCGGCTCTCTTCGACCACCACGTACCTCCACGCCCGTCAGTTCATCGCACGACCGTACGAGAACGAGGGGGTGTCGTGGGAGTCGGGGTGCGGGGGCGGGCCGTGCGGGGGCGTGCGCGCGCCGGGCGCCGCCCGGGGCGCTCAGCAGCAGCCGCGGTGGTGGCCGGAGCGCGGGTCGCCGTACCGCTCGTCGGTGCGGCGGCGCTCGAACGCGCGGCGGGTCGGCACCGGGGCCGACGGGTCGTGCCGCCGCAGCCACGCGACGTGCCGCTCGTAGGCGGTCTCGCCGGTGAACTCGGCGATGTACCAGCGCAGCCAGCCAAGCGCGCGGCGCGGCGCCGCGACCAGGCGGCTCACTCGGGCGCTCCCCGGCCGTGCCCCGACGGGTCCTGCCCGGGGATGCCGCCGCCGGCGCCGAGCCCGGCCGCGGCGAGTTCGGCCCGTTCCTCCTTGGTGGCCACGAGTCCGTCCGGCGCGATGAGCCGGGACTCCTGGTACGGCGCCTCCTTCAGCGAGGCAGCGGCCGGGGTGCGGACGGCCTTGACGCACACGCGCAGCGCGTCGGCGAACACGATCAGCACCAGCACCGCGAGGACGGCGGAGAGCGCCGCGTCGATGGTCGCGTTGGTGACGATGGTCCGCATGTCGTCCATGTCGGCGGCGCCCGGCAGGAGTTCACCCGCGTCGATGCCGTCCTGGTACTGGTCGCGCCGGGCGAGGAAGCCGACGGCCGGATCGCCGGAGAACACCTTCTGCCAGCTCGCGGTGAGGGTCACCAGGGACACCCAGGCGAACGGCACCAGGGTCACCCAGACGTACTTGAGGCGGCCGGACTTGACCAGCAGCAGGGTGCAGATCGCGAGGGCGACGGCGGCGAGCAGCTGGTTGGAGATGCCGAAGATGGGATAGAGCGTGTTGATGCCCCCGAGCGGGTCGTTGACGCCGACCCACAGCAGCCCGCCCCAGAGCGCGACGACGATGGCGCTGGTGATCCACACGCCGGGCAGCCAGGTGTTGGACCGCAGGCGGCCGAGCCCGGGGACGCTCGCGAGAGCGTCCTGGAGGATGAACCGGCCGACGCGGGTCCCGGCGTCTATGGCGGTGAGGATGAACAGCGCCTCGAACATGATCGCGAAGTGATACCAGAAGCTCATCATGCTGTCCCCGCCGATGATGTCGGCGAAGATGCCGGCGAGGCCGAGGGCGAGGGTGGGGGCGCCGCCGGTGCGCGACAGCAGCGACTCCTCCTCGACGGCCTCGGCCGCCTCGGCGAGCTGGTCGGGGGTGAGCGTGAACCCCCAGGAGCTGATCGTGTCGGCCGCCGACTGGAGCGTGTCCCCGATGACGGCGGGCGGCGCGTTCATCGCGAAGTAGACGCCCGGGTCGAGGACGCAGGCCGCGGTGATCGCCATGACGGCCACGGCGGACTCCATCAGCATCGCGCCGTAGCCGATGGTCCTGACCTGCGTCTCCTTCTGGATCATCTTCGGGGTCGTGCCCGAGGAGATCAGCGCGTGGAAGCCGGACACGGCGCCGCAGGCGATGGTGATGAAGACGAACGGGAACAGCGACCCGGCGAACACCGGGCCCTCGCCGTTGGTCGCGAAGTCGGTGATCGCGTCCATCTTCAGGCCGGGCAGGGTGACGACGATGGCCACGGCGAGCAGCGCGATGGTGCCGATCTTCATGAACGTCGACAGGTAGTCGCGCGGCACGAGCAGCAGCCACACCGGGACGACGGAGGCCGCGAACCCGTAGATCACCAGCCAGATGACCAGCGTGCCCGGTTCGAGCGTGAACGCCTCGGCCCAGCTGGAGTTGGCGACCCAGCGGCCGGCGGCGATCACGAACAGCAGCAGCGCGATGCCGATCGCCGTGACCTCGGCCACGCGCCCCGGCCGCAGGAAGCGCAGGTAGAAGCCCATGAACAGGGCGATGGGGATGGTCATCCCGACCGAGAACGCCCCCCAGGGCGACTCCGCGAGCGCGTTCACCACCACGAGCGCGAGCACGGCCAGCAGGATGATCATGATGACGAAGATCGCCACGACCGCGGCGGTGCCGCCGACCGGGCCGATCTCCTCGCGCGCGATCTGGCCCAGGCTCTTGCCGTCCCTGCGGGTGGAGAAGAACAGCACCACCATGTCCTGCACCGCGCCGGCGAAGATGACGCCGACGATGATCCAGATGGTGCCGGGCAGGAAGCCCATCTGCGCGGCCAGCACCGGGCCGACGAGCGGCCCGGCTCCCGAGATGCCCGCGAAGTGGTGGCCGAGCAGCACGCGCCGGTCGGTGGGGTGGTAGTCGAGGCCGTCGGCGAGCCGTTCCGCCGGGGTGGCCCTGGTCCGGTCGGCCCGCAGCACCCGGGTCAGGATGTAACGCGAGTAGAAGCGGTACGCGATGGCGTACGAGCCGAGCGCCGCGGCCACCATCCAGGCGGCGGAGACCTCCTCACCGCGGGACAGGGCGAGCATGGCCCAGCCGATGGCCCCGACGGCCGCGACGGCCGTCCAGATCAGGATGGATCGTGGTCTTACCTGGCGTGCCTGACGTGCCTGAGGTGGGGATTGCACGGTGTCCTCCCGCCGGTGATCACTTGATGACTCGCCGGAATCTAGGCCACGGGCGCCCGGATGACCATGGCGCGGACGCGTCTCCCTGACACCGGCCGCCGCGGTGCCCCGCCGCGCCGGAACGCGCGCCCGGCGCGTGCCCGGCGTGCCGTCCGCGGGGAACGCCGGGAACGGCGCGGTGGCGCCCGCCGTTCCCCCTTCTTCCCCCGGAGGTCGGAAATCGGCGAACGCCAGCTCGATTATGGTCATTGTGTTCCCGGTCGCATTCTGTCCCGCGGCGCCGGGATGAAGAATTGCTCATGTTTTCCCCGGGGGACTCCCGGCGCGCCAACGGGCGCAAGGCGTTCACCGTTTCCCCTGGTGGGCGCCACATCTCTCACCGCGGCGCACGGTGCGGTCCACTCCGGCCCCGTGTATCGAAGAAACATCCGAGATGTAGCCAAAACGGAATACCAACGCCCCAAGTGGTCGTCAGTTCCCGGTAATGTGCCGGTAAAGTAATCGACGCGGTCGGGGCGCATAATCCGTGGGGCCGGGGCGCCGGGAAAGGCGTCAGGGCCACCGCTCAGGAAAGCCCCCCGCTCTCCCGCGTTCACCATCCGACCCGACCACACCGCGCGCCACGGGGCAGGCCGCCGCCGGCGCGCAGGAGGCAGGCACGCATGAAGCACCTCATCGACCACGCGCGCGCCTTCGCGGCGGCGCACGTCCAGGACCCCGCCCACGCCGACGCCTTCGGGCGGCTCGCCGGCGGGCAGGCGCCGCAGGCGCTGTTCATCACCTGCTCCGACTCCCGCGTCGTCCCGGCACTGCTCACCGGGGCCGGCCCCGGCGAGCTGTTCGAGCTGCGGACGGCGGGCAACGTCGTGCCGCCCCACCCGGGCGGCGGCGCCCCGCCCTCGGGCGAGGCCGCCACCATCGAGTACGCCGTCGGCGTGCTCGGCGTCCAGCACATCGTCGTCTGCGGTCACTCGCACTGCGGCGCGGTGCGGGCTGTGGTCCACGGCGACGACCTCGCAGCCGTGCCCGCCGTCAGGGACTGGCTGGCGGCGGCCGTGCCGCCGCACGCCGCGGTCCGTTCCGTGCCCGCCGGCACCCCGGACGCGGCGCGGGCCGTCCAGGCGCACGTGCTCGACCAGGTGGCGACGCTCCGCGACTACCCGCTGGTCAGGGCCCGCGTCGCGGACGGCACCCTCACCCTGCACGCCTGGTACTACGAAGTGCACACCGGCGCGGTCCACCGCCACGGCGAGGAGGACGGCGCCGCGCCGTTCTCCCCGCTGTGACCCGGACGCCCCACCCCCACACCACCGGACGACAGACAGGGAACCGCCAGCCATGTTCTCCGCCTTCTCGCCCCTCGGCTCACCCGGCGTCGCGCGCCAGGACGTCCTCGCCTCACTCGTCGTCTTCCTCGTCGCGCTGCCGCTGTGCGTCGGCGTCGCCGTCGCCTCGGGCGTCCCCGCAGAACTCGGCCTGATCACCGGCATCGTGGGCGGCATCGTCGTCGGCGCGATGCCGGGCAGCGCCCTCCAGGTCAGCGGGCCGGCCGCCGGCCTGACCGTGCTCGTCTTCGAGGCGGTGCGGGAGTTCGGCCTCGGCACGCTGGGCGCGATCGTGCTCGCGACCGGTGTGCTCCAGATCGCCCTCGGCCTGCTGCGGTTCGGCCGCTGGTTCCGGGCGATCTCCGTCGCGGTCGTGCAGGGCATGCTCGCCGGCATCGGGCTCGTCCTGATCCTCGGGCAGCTGTACACGATGGCCGGTGCCGAGCAGCCCAGTTCGGGACTCGACAAGATCGCCGGACTGCCGGGCCTCGCCGCCGACGTCGTGGACGGCGGCACCGTCCTCCTCTCGTTCGGCGTGGGCCTGGGCACCATCGCCGTGCTGGTGCTGTGGCCGAAGCTGCCCGCCGGGGCCCGGGCGGTGCCCGCGCCGCTCGCGGCGGTCGCGCTGGCCACGGCGGGCACGCTGGCCGGCGGCGCCGACATCGCCACCGTCCAGGTGCAAGGTCTCGTCGACGCCGTCGACCTCCCAGGACTCGACGACCTGTCGGCGCTCGGCGGGGCCGCGGCCCTGGGCACGGTGCTGGCCTTCACCCTCATCGCGTCGGCCGAGTCCCTGTTCAGCGCCGCCGCCGTGGACCGCATGCACGACGGGCCGCGCACGCACTACGACAAGGAACTCGTCGCCCAGGGCACGGGCAACGCGGTGTGCGGCGTGCTCGGCGCGCTGCCCATGACGGCGGTGATCGTCCGCAGCTCGGCCAACGTGCGGGCCGGCGCCAGGACTCCGCTCTCCCGCATCCTGCACGGCGTGTGGCTGCTGCTGTTCGCCGTGGCGCTGCCAGGGGCGATCGGCGCCATCCCGCTGGCCGCGCTCGCCGGCGTCCTGGTGCACGCCGGCTGCAAGCTGATCCCGCTGGGAGAGCTGGCCCCCCTGTGGCGCGAGCACCGGGGGGAACTGCTCGTCCTCGCGGTGACGGCCGTCGCGATCGTGACCACCAACATGTTCGAGGGCGTGCTGCTCGGCCTGCTGCTCGCCGTGGTGAAGTCGGCCTGGGAGACCTCGCACGTCCACGTCGGGACCCGGGAACTCACCGGCGGGCGCGTCCTGGTCACCCTGAGCGGCAATGCCACGTTCCTGCGGCTGCCGCGCATCCTGGAGACGCTTGAGGCGCTGCCCAAGGACCGGCCGGCCGAACTCGACCTGTCCGCCGTGCGCCACCTCGACCACGCCTGCCGCGTCGCCCTGGAGAGCTGGATCACGCGCCACAACAGCGACGCCGCGCGCGGCGCGGCGAGGGCCGCGCAGCCCGACCCGGCCTGAACGCGCCGGCCGCGCGGGGACCCGAGGCCCCCGCGCGGCCGGCGCGTGCGCGCGGCTCGCCGTCCCCGCGCCGCTCAGCGCGGGGCGGCGGGGTGCGGGCGTTCGAGGTTGGCCACGAACTTGTAGCGGTCGCCGCGGTAGACGGACCGCACCCACTCCACGGGCTCGCCCGAGGTGTCCCGCGAGTGGCGGGAGAGCATCAGCATCGGCAGCCCCACGTCCGTGCCGAGCAGCCCGGCCTCGCGCGGGTTGGCCAGCGAGGTCTCGATGGTCTCCTCGGCCCGCGCGAGGTGGACGCCGTAGACCTCCGCGAGCGCCGTGTAGAGAGAGGTGTAGCGCACCAGGCTGCGGCGCAGCGCGGGGAAGCGCTCCTGCGAGAGGTGCGTGGTCTCTATCGCCATCGGTTCGCCGCTCGCCAGGCGCAGCCGCTCGATGCGCAGCACCCGGCCGCCCTCGGGCAGGTCGAGCAGGCGGCTGAGCCGTTCGTCGGCCGTGACGTAGCCGATCTCCAGCAGCTGGGAGGTGGGTTCGAGGCCCTGGGCGCGCATGTCCTCGGTGTACGAGGTCAGTTGCAGGGCCTGCGACACCTTCGGCTTGGCGACGAACGTCCCCTTGCCCTGGATGCGTTCCAGCCGTCCCTCGACGACCAATTCCTGGAGCGCCTGCCTTACCGTGGTGCGCGAGGTGTCGAACTCACTCGCGAGGGAGCGTTCGGGTGGCACCGGAGTACCGGGCGGCAGGGTTTCCGTCATCTGTTGCAGATGGCGCTTCAATCGGTAGTACTTGGGCACGCGCGCCGTGCGCGTGCGGTCGGTCCCGTCCGGTCCGGCGACGGAGGGCGCGGCGCCCGTGGGACCGGTGGTCATCCCGCCGTCCCTGGCCCTGGCGCGCCTTCCCGACTCGTTCTGTTCGCCCGTCACCTGCTCCTCCGAGACATCGCAGCTCACATCGTGACACGGGCCCGACAACCGTGGTGTCCCCGGGCAGATGTCGGTCCGGTAACGGACCGGCGCCGCCGCTCGTGGGCCCTTGACACTCCGGCCTGGTCTAGTCCACGCTCCGTGCAACTGGTCTACACCTCTTGTCTACACCACTAACGTAACGGCCGTCCCCAGGCCACCACGTGGGGGGTCCGGTCTCTTTTCGAGGAGGGTGACGTGAAGCGCAAGCTGATCGCCGCCGTCGGGGTGACGGCCCTGACGGCCGCCTTGGCCGCATGCGGGGACGACGGCAGCGGCGGGGGAGGCGGCGGGGACTCGGACTCCCTGACCGTGTGGCTCATGGACGGCTCCGCCCCGCAGCCGTGGGTCGACGAGCTGACCGCGGCGTTCGAGGAGGAGCACGGCGTCACCGTCAATGTCGAGATCCAGCAGTGGGACGGCATCCAGGACCGGCTCACCACCGCGCTGTCGGAGGACGGCACGGTCGACGTGCTCGAACTCGGCAACACCCAGACCGTCGGCTACGCCAACACCGGCGGCCTCGCGGAGCTGAGCGAGCTGGCCGACGAGCCGTGGTCGCCCAACATGCTGGAGTCGGCGCAGATCGACGACACCCTGTACGCCGTTCCCTGGTACGGCGCCAACCGCGTGGTGATCTACGACCGCGGCATCTGGGAGGAGGCCGGCGCCGAGGTGCCCACCACGCGTGACGAGTGGATCGCGGCCCTCGAACTGATCGCGGAGAACACCGAGGCCGAGCCCATCTACCTGCCGGGGCAGAGCTATTACGTGATGGGCGGCTTCGTCGCGGACGAGGGCGGCGCGTTCGCCGTCGAGGACGGCGAGGAGTGGACCGGCTCGCTCGCCACTCCGGAGGCCGAGGCCGGCATGGAGTTCTACGCGCGGCTCCAGGAGTTCTCCTCGGCGCCCGCCGACATCGACGAGGCCGAGCCGCAGCAGTCCGTCGACATCGTGCCGAACCAGGAGATCGCCTCGTGGATCGGGCTCGGCTGGGAGGCCGCGGGCGCCATCGCCGCCATCGAGGAGGCGGGCGGCGAGGCCGACTTCGGCTACTTCCCCGTCCCGGGCAAGACCGCTGACCAGTTGGGCAACGTCTTCCTCGGCGGCTCCAACCTCGCCGTCTCGGAGCGGGCCGGCAACCCGGAGATGGCCAGGGAGTTCCTGCGGCTCGCCACCTCGCAGGAGTTCGCGCAGAAGTTCGTCGACGCCAACGGCGACGGTGTCGTCCCCAACCGCACCGACGTCGTCGCCGAGCCCGAGCCCGGCAGCTTCGCCGAGGCCATGGTCGCCTCCGCGGACGTCGGCTTCCTGCCGCCGCTGACGACCGGCTGGGCGAACGTGGAGACCGAGCCCAACCCCATCAAGGAACTGATGACCAAGGCGATCAACGGCGAGGACTACCAGGCCGCCGCCGCGGAGGCCGACGCGGAGATCACCACGCGGATCAACCGCGAGTGACGCCCGCTCCCGCGGGGGCCGCCGTGATCCGCGGCGGCCCCCGCGCGCGGGCCCGGGGACGGGCCGGCCGCGTTCCTGGACTCGGGCCGCGGCGCCGGGGCCGGGGCACCGGGCAGAAGTGAGGGAAGGCGAGGGAGAGAACGCATGACCGTGCACATCGAGGACGCCCCGCCCCGGGTGCCGGGTCCAGGTCCGTCCGCGGCCGGCCCGCCCCCGCCGGAGAAACGGCGCAGGCCGCGCACGCGCTGGCTGCCCTACCTGCTGCTCGCCCCCGCGGTCCTGGCGCTCGCCGCGGTCCTCGGCTACGCGCTGGTGCGCAACGTCCTCATCTCCCTCCAGGAGTTCGGGCGCCGCCAGCTCATCTCCCGCACCACCGAGTGGACGGGCCTGGACAACTACCGCGCGGTCCTGGAGAACGAGCGCTTCTGGGACTCCGTCGTCCGCACGTTCGTCTTCATGGCCGCCAACGTCGTGCTGATCATGATCATCGGCACGCTGATCGGCCTGCTGCTGAACGCCCTCGGCTCCAAGATGCGGCTGCTCCTCTCGATCGCCCTGGTCGCGGCCTGGGCCATGCCCGTCGTCGCGAGCACCACCGTGTTCCAGTGGCTGTTCGACACCCAGTTCGGCGTCGTGAACTGGGTCATGCGCAGCATCGGCTTCTCCGGCTACGAGCAGCACAACTGGTTCGGCAGCGGCACCTCCACGCTGGCCATCGTCACCGTGCTGATCGTGTGGGCCTCCGTGCCGTTCGTCGCGCTCAACCTCTACGCCGGCCTGACGACGGTGAGCGGCGAGATCTGGGAGGCCGCCCGCATGGACGGCGCGAACGGCTGGCGCATCTTCTGGTCCATCCTGCTCCCGATCATGCGGCCGTTCTTCCTGATCACGACGTTCCTGGAGATCATCTGGGTCTTCAAGGCGTTCACCCAGATCTACGCCATGAACGAGGGCGGGCCCGACCGCCGGTCCGAGACGCTGCCCGTCATGGCGTACATGGAGGGCATGGGCCAGAACCAGTACGGCGCCGCCGCCGCGATCTCCGTGCTGACGCTGATCATCCTGCTGATCGCCATGTCGTTCTACTTCCGGCTGATCTTCAGGCAGGAGAAGGAGCAATCATGAGGAAGATCCTGCTCAACGGGTCGGCCCTGGTCCTGGCCGGGCTGTTCCTCTTCCCCGTGTACTGGATGTTCGCCACCTCCTTCAAGAGCAACTCCCAGGTGCTCTCCAAGGACCCCGTCTTCTGGTTCACGCCGACGTTCGAGCACTACGAGACGGCCACGGGCGTCAACCTGTTCTGGACGTACGTCGCCAACAGCTTCGTCGTCACCATCGGCGCCGTCCTCCTCGCGCTCGGCGTCGCGCTGATGGCCAGCTACGCCATCGCCCGCATGCGGTTCCGCGGCCGGCGCGGCATGGTGATCGCCGTGATGATGGCCCAGATGGCGCCGTGGGAGATCCTCATCATCGTGGTCTACCTGAACGCCCGGGACCTCGAAATGCTCAACAGCATCGGGACGTTGACGCTCGTCTACTTCGTCATGGCGCTGCCCTTCACGATCTGGACCCTGCGCGGCTTCATCGCGGCGGTGCCCAAGGAACTGGAGGAGTCCGCCATGATCGACGGCTGTTCGCGGCCCCAGGCGTTCTTCCGCGTCATCTTCCCGCTGCTCGCCCCCGGCCTGATGGCGACCTCGCTGTTCGGCTTCATCATGGCCTGGAACGAGTACGCCATGGTCCTGGTCCTGAACAAGGCACCGGACGCTGCGACGCTGCCGCTGTGGCTGACGCAGTTCCAGACGGCGTTCGGCAACGACTGGGGCGCCACGATGGCGGCGTCCTCGCTGTTCACGATCCCGGTCCTCGTTCTCTTCGTCCTGCTCCAGCGACGGGTCACCGGCGGCCTCGCCGCGGGTGCCGTGAAGGGATAGCACTCGCTCATGACGACCGCCGTACGCGACTCCGACACCCTCACCCGCGACGCCCTCGCCGTGCTCCAGCCGACGTTCGCCGGTACCACGGCGCCGCCCGACTGGCTGCCGCGGCAGCTGGAGAACGGCATGACGGGCGTCGGGCTCTTCGGCCGCAACATCGTCTCGCCCGACCAGGTGGCCGGGCTGACCGCGCGGCTGCGCGAGGCCAAGCCCGACGTGCTCGTCGCCATCGACGAGGAGGGGGGCGACGTCACCCGCCTCGAAGTGCACGGCGGGTCCTCGTTCCCCGGCAACCACGCGCTCGGCAGCGCGGACGACACCGCGCTGACCCGCGCGGTCGCCGCCGAGGTCGGCCGGCGCCTCGCGGCCTGCGGCATCAACCTCAACTGGGCGCCGTCGGCCGACGTCAACTCCGACCCGGGCAACCCCGTCATCGGCGTGCGCTCCTTCGGCGACGACCCGCGGCTCGTGGCCCGGCACACCGTCGCCTACGTCGAAGGGCTCCAGAGCGCGGGAGTCGCCGCCTGCGTCAAGCACTTCCCCGGGCACGGCGACACCTCTGTCGACTCCCACCACGCGATGCCCCGCATCGACCTGGACCCCGGCACGCTCCACGCGCGCGAACTCGCGCCGTTCAAGGCGGCCATCGCGGCCGGCACCCGCTGCGTGATGAGCGCCCACATCCTGGTGCCCGCGCTCGACCCGGACCGGCCCGCGACGCTGAGCCCCGCCGTCCTGACCGGGCTGCTGCGCGCGCCCGAGGCCGAGGGCGGGCTCGGCTTCGATGGCCTGATCTTCACCGACGCGATCGAGATGCAGGCCGTCGCGGGACCGCACGGCCTCGACCAGGGCTGCGTCCTGGCCGTCGCCGCGGGCGCCGACGCGCTGTGCATCGGCGGCACCCCCTCCGACGAGGCCGAGGTGCTGCGGCTGCGCGACGCGCTGGTGACCGCCGTGCACCGGGGCGAGCTGTCGGAGGAACGCCTGCACGACGCGGCCACCCGGGTGCGCCGGCTGGCGCGCTGGACGGCCGAGGCCGCCGCGGCGGCCTCGGCCGAGGAGCCGGACGGAGACATCGGCCTGACCGCCGCGCGCCGGGCGCTGCGCGTGCACTCCGGCGCGGGCACGTTCGCGCCGCTGACCGCGCCCCCCTACGTCGCGTCGTTCCCGCCGGTGGCCAACATGGCCGTCGGCGACAGGACCCCCTGGGGCGTGGGCCCGGAACTGGCCGAGCTGCTGCCGGGTACGGCCACCGGCAGCCACACCCGCGAGGCGGCCGAGCGCGCGGGAACGGAAGGGCTGGTCGCCGAGGTGCTGGCCGCGGCGGGGGAGCGCACGGTCGTCGCCGTCGTCCGCGACGTCCACCGGCACCCGTGGATGGCCGCCGCGCTCGACGGTCTGCTCGCCGCCCGCCCCGACACCGTCGTCGTCGAGATGGGCGTGCCGCACGCGCCGCCCTCCGGCGCCCTGCACATCGCCACCCACGGCGCGGCCCGCGTGTGCGGCCGGGCCGCCGCCGAGGTCATCGCCGGCCGGGTGCCGCGGTGACCGCGACCACCACCGGGAGGAAGGAAGCGATGCCCACCGGCTCCACCGGCTCCGCGGCTCGGGGCGGACCGGCCGTGCCCGGCCGCCTGATGGCCGCCGAGATGGCCGAGCAGCCCGCCGTGCTGCGGCGGCTGCTGACCGAGGGCGCGCCGCGCATCCAGGAGGTCGCGCGGCAGATCGCGGCCAGGAGGCCGCGGTTCGTGCAGCTGACCGCGCGCGGCACCTCGGACAACGCGGCGCTGTACGCCAAGTACCTGCTGGAGATCCTGGTGGGCAAGCCGTGCGGCCTGACGTCGATGTCGGTCACCACCGCCTACGGCGCCGCGCAGGACCTCACCGGCTGCCTGGTGATCACCGTCAGCCAGTCCGGCGGCTCGCCCGATCTCGTGGCCTCCACCACGGCGGCCCGCGAGGCGGGCGCGATCACGCTGGCCGTCACGAACAACGCGGACTCGCCGCTCGCGAGGGCCGCCGAGTTCCACATCGACGTGCTCGCGGGCCCCGAGCGTGCCCTGCCGGCGACCAAGACGTACACCGCGGAGCTGCTCGCGCTGTACCTGTTCGCCGAGGGCCTGCGCGGGGTCGACGGCGCCGCGGCGGCGGCCGGGCTCCCGGAGCTGGCGGAACGGGTGCTCGCCCGGCAGGACGAGGTGCGGCAGCTGGCCGCGCGCTACCGCTTCGCGGAGCGGATGGTGCTGACCTCGCGCGGCTTCGGCTATCCGACGGCCAAGGAGGCCGCGCTGAAGCTGATGGAGACCAGCTACATCCCTGCGCTCTCCTATTCGGGCGCCGACCTGCTGCACGGGCCGCTCGCGATGGTCGACAACGTCTTCCCCGTCATCGCCATCGTCACCGACGGCCGCGGCGGGCAGGCCCTCCAGCCGGTGCTCGACCGGCTCAAGGACCGCGGCGCCGACCTCGTGGTCGTCGGTCCGCCCGCCCAGGTGGCCGCCGCGTCGGCGGGGTTCGCGCTGCCCACGGACGGCGTCCCCGAGGAGCTTCAGCCGATCCTGGAGATCATGCCGCTGCAACTGCTCGCCTACGAGGTCACCCTGGCCAGGGGCCAGGACCCGGACGCCCCCCGGGCCCTGGCCAAGGTCACCGAGACCCGCTGAACGGGCCGGGCGGCCCCCACCGCGCGCCGGGGGGCCGCCGTTCACAGCAACGAGCCGCCGGTGGCGTCGAGCCAGTGCCCGGTGACCCACCGGCCGTCGGGCGAGGCGAGGAATCCGGCGGCGTCGGCCACGTCCTCGGGGACCGCCACCCGGCCCAGCGGCGAGAGCGAGGCCGCCGCCCGCCGGGCCTCCTCGCCCCCGGCGCGCAGCCAGTCGGCGTTCATGTCGGTGTCGACGACGCCGGGGGCCAGGGTGTTCACGGTGATGCCGCGCGGGCCGAGTTCGCGCGCGAGACCCACGGTCAGCTGGTCGACGGCCCCCTTGGACATGGTGTACGCCAGCACGTCCGGCATCGCGGCGGCCCGGTGGGTGAGGCCGGAGGAGACGTTGATGACGCGCCCGCCGTCGCGCAGCCGGCTCAGGCCGTGCTGCACGACGAGGAACAGGGCGGTCACGTTGACGGCCAGAATCCGCTCGACGTCCTCCCTGGGCGTCGCGGACACCCCGCGCCTCGGCCCGGTGATGCCCGCGTTGTTGACCAGGATGTCGACCCCGTCGGCGTGCGCGTCGAACGCGGCCCACAGCGTCTCGGCGTCGCCGGGCACGCCCAGTTCGGCCCGGATGGCGAACGCGCTGCCGCCCGCCGCCTCGATCGCCGCCACCGTCTCCTCGGCCGCGGCCCCGTCGCTGCCGTAGTGCACCGCGACCCGGGCCCCGTCGCGGCCGAGGCGTATCGCCACGGCCCGCCCGATGCCGCGGCTGCCGCCGGTGACCAGGGCCGTCTTTCCCATGAGGGCACGCATGGCGCCGCCCACCTTTCTCTAGTGGTCGCTACAGAAGAGACGCTAGCACCGTTTCTGAAGTCATCGCTATAAAATGAGGGGCATGGCGGAGAGACCACGTGGGCGCCCCCGTTCCTTCGACCGGGACGCCGCGCTCGACCGGGCCATGCGGACCTTCTGGGAGCGCGGCTACGAGGGCGCGTCGGTGGCCGAGCTGACCCGGGTCATGGGCATCGGGGCGCCCAGCATGTACGCCGCGTTCGGCGACAAACGGGCGCTGTTCGAGGAGTGCGTGTCGGCCTACGGGGAGCGCTACGGCGGCTTCGTGGCCCGCGCGCTGGCCGAGGAGCCCACCGCGCGCGAGGCCGTGGCCCGGGCGTTGCGGGAGGCGGCGGCCGAGTACACCGCGCCGGGCCGCCCGCGCGGCTGCATGATCATCTCGGCCGCGGTCAACTACCCGGACGCGGCCGAGGACGTGGCGGAGAGGCTGCGCGTGCGCCGTGCGGGAAGTGTGCGCGCGTTCGAGAACCGTATCCGGGAGGACGTCGAGGCCGGCCGGCTGCCCGCGGGCACCGACGCGCGGGGCCTGGCCCGGTTCGTGGCGACCGTCGTGCAGGGCATGAGCCAGCAGGCGCGGGACGGCGCCGACCGGGAGACGCTTGAGACCGTCGCGGACCTCGCGCTGCGGGCCTGGCCTTCGGCCCCCTGACCGGGCGCGGGACCGCGTCCCGCGCCCTCGTGCACACCCGCGGGCCGCGGCGCCGGGGAGGGACCCTCAACCCTCTCGGCACCGCAGCCCGGAGCGATGCGGGCCCCGGGCGCCGTCAGGGCAGATAGCGTCCGTGGCCTCGCTCTGCCCTCCTGTGCGGGGAGGACAGAAGTGCGGCGTCGTGCCCCATTCTGAACCGCGTCGGGGGCGTGTGTCCATGCTCTGAAAGCATTTGTCCGACTGCTCCGGGTCGCGCTCCCGCCCCGCGAGGGGCGCACGGCGCACCCCGGTGCTCCGGCCGCGCACGCCGGTAAGCTCGCCGGTGTGCCCTCCATGAACGACCTGGTCCGCCAGCACACCGACCTGTCCGACGACGACCTGGACTGGCTGCACCTGCTGGTGTCCGAGTGGCAGCTGCTGTCCGACCTGTCCTTCGCGGACCTCGTCCTGTGGCTGCCCACGAGCGACGGCACCCGCTACGTCTCCGTCGCGCAGATGCGGCCCAACACGGGCCCCACCTCCTACCAGGACGACATGGTCGGCCACCTCGTGCCGCGCGGCCGGCGCCCGCTCCTCGACGTCGCCCTCGACGAGGGCAGGATCGTGCGCGAGGGCGACCCGGAGTGGCGCGAGGAGGTGCCGGTGCGGGTGGAGTCCATCCCCGTGCGCCGCGAGGGCCGGGTCCTCGGCGTGATCGCCCGCAACACCAACCTGCTCACCGTGCGCACCCCGAGCCGCCTGGAGCTGACCTACCTCCAGAGCGCATCCGACCTCGCGCAGATGATCGCCGGCGGGGCGTTCCCGTTCCCGGGCCAGCAGGTCGGCATGGACCGGGCGCCGCGCGTGGGCGACGGCTTCATCCGGCTCGACGCCGAGGGGATCGTGCAGTACGCCAGCCCGAACGCGCTCTCCGCCTACCACCGGCTCGGCCTGGCGGCCGACCTCGTGGGCCTGCCGCTCGGCCCCACCACGGCCGAACTCGCCCCCACCAGGGGACCGGTGGACGAGTCGCTGGTCAAGCTCGCCAGCGGCTGGGCGCCGCGCGAGGCGGAGATCGAGGGCAACGACTGCGTCATCCAGCTGCGCGCCATCCCGCTCAAGCCGAAGGGGGAGCGCATCGGCTCGCTCATACTGCTCCGCGACGTCACCGAACTGCGCCGCCGCGAGCGCGAGTTGATGACCAAGGATGCCACCATCCGCGAGATCCACCACCGGGTGAAGAACAACCTCCAGACGGTGGCCGCGCTGCTGCGGCTCCAGTCCCGCCGCATCGGCGCCGCCGGTGACAGCAGCGCGCGGGCCGCCCTCGACGAGGCGGTCCGGCGGGTCGGGTCGATCGCCATCGTGCACGAGACGCTGTCCCAGAACCTGGACGAGCGCGTGGAGTTCGACGAGATCGCGGACCGGGTGATCACGATGGTCGCCGAACTCTCGCCGGACGGCCGGGTCACCGGCCGCCGCACCGGGCGGTTCGGCATCCTGGACGCCGAGACCGCCACCCCGCTGTCCATGGTGCTGACCGAGATTCTCCAGAACGCACTTGAACACGCCTTCCCCGCGGGGGAGCGCGGTGCGATCGAGGTCAACGCGACCCGCACGAGCACCGCCCACGGCGCCGGGCGGCTACTGGTCTCCGTGCGGGACGACGGGCGCGGCCTGCCCGGGACGTTCAACCCGCGCAGCGACGGCAACCTCGGCCTCCAGATCGTGCGGACGCTCGTGGAGGGCGAGTTGGGCGGCGTCTTCGACATGGCGCCGGCGCCGGGCGGCGGCACCCGCGTGGCACTCGACCTGCCGCTCGACCGGCACGGGTCCAGGCGCTGAACTCCGGTGGCCGGGCGCGGGTGACGCGCTCTGCGCGCCGGCGCGCGCGGCGTTCGCGCCCGGCCGCACGCACGTGAACGCCGCGCACACGAACGCCGAGGCCCGGACCGCGTGACGTGGTGTCGCGGTCCGGGCCTCGGCGTTGGTCGCGGCGGGCACCCGGTGGGGTGTCGCGCATGCTGCGGCTCGGGGCAGCGGGTGACGGTGGTCCCAGGGCACGCCCTGAACGGTCAGGCGCTGGCCTTGCGGGCCCGGTTGCGAGCGGCGCGGCGCTTCATGGCACGGCGCTCGTCCTCGCTCATTCCGCCCCAGACACCGGAGTCCTGCCCGGACTCCAGAGCCCACTGCAAACACTGCTCCATGACGGGGCAGCGGCGGCAGACGGCCTTGGCTTCCTCGATCTGCAGCAGCGCGGGACCGGTGTTGCCGATGGGGAAGAACAGCTCGGGGTCCTCCTCGCGGCAAACGGCGTTGTGACGCCAGTCCATGTCTGCTCCATCTCCTGCACGTTGCAGTTACATTGCTTGTGAATGTGAACGCTTTCACGAATCCCCAGACAAAGAACGGGTCGTCGCGCAGGCATCTTCTGTGAGGACCTTCGCTGCGGAACCCGCAGGGTCTGGGGGGATTCGGGCTCTCAAGGGGGCCGAAGTCTGTCCCGGCCGTCCCGATCGCCATGTAGAGACTCGCAAACCTGGGGCGCGGATACAACCCCCTCCGGAAAGTTTTTTTTGAATCCTTGGTGTCGCCTAGCTCACAGCCCTACTTCCCTCGGGTGGAGCCTGCACTAAACGTTCGACTGGAAGGAGTTTGCGGGATTCCGCTCACACAATCACACGCAGTGCACGGTGTACGCCTGTGAAGGTCACACTCGTACGCAGCCCGAGGTGGTCACCATCAAGCTGAAACGGCTGTGGAGCCTGCGATTGCAAGGTGAAGTCCGCTTCGTCGTGCAGGGCCACCACATGCTTGCCGCGCGGCCCGCGCTCGGGCGAGCTGCGCAGCAGCTGGGTCGCGTACCGCGTCACCGCGGCCGAGGAGAGCCGGGTGAGTCCGAGCAGGTCGAGGCCGGTGTCGAACGAGGCGCGCGGCGCCGCGTACATCGGCCGGTTGCCCAGGAACGTCCAGGGCGCCGTGTTGCAGACTATGGCGAGCGCCAGGCCGGCCACGGGCTCGTGGCCCGCGCGCAGCAGCTCGATCGAGCCGTGCGTGCGGTGCGGGTCGCCGAGGAACTGCCGCAGCGCCTGCCGCACGTACAGCGCGTGCGTGGACCGCTTGCCGCGTTCCCGCTGGGACTCCACCCGGCCCACGACCCCGGCGTCGAAGCCGAGGCCGGCGTTGAACGTGAACCAGCGGCGCGGGACTTGCTCGTCCGCGCTGCCCGGCGTGCCGGTCGCCAGGCCGAGCCCGACGGCGCGTTCCGAGCCCGCGTGCAGGGCGTCGAGCAGCGCGCCGGTGGCCTCGACGGCGTCGTTGGGCAGGCCGAGGGCGCGCGCGAACACGTTCGTCGAACCCCCCGGCACCACCGCGAGGCGCGGCAGGTGCCCCGTGTCGGGGCCGTGGTGCAGCAGGCCGTTGACGACCTCGTTGACCGTGCCGTCCCCGCCCAGCGCGATCACCACGTCGGCCGAGCCGCGCTCGGCGGCCTCGCGGGCCAGCTCCCGCGCGTGGCCGCGGTAGTCGGTGGCGGCGACCTCCAGCTTCAGGTCGCTCGCGAGCGCGTGCGTGAGCACGTCACGGGTCCGCGCACTGGTGGTGGTGGCGACGGGATTGACCACGAGAAGTGCGCGCATGGAAGGCAGAGTACCCAGGCCACGGCGGTGGGGGAGGCCACGGAGGGCTATACCCTTGCGGGGTGAGCGAGAACAGCACCGAGGAGAGCGGCCCCGCCGTCACCGGGCGTCCGCGGACGGTCACCATCGCGGCCGTGCTGAGCGGGCTCCAGGGCGCGGCCGTCGGGGCGTTCGGCGCGGCGATGCTGCTGCTCGCCGTCGCGGGCGACCCGGACGACAGGACCCAGGCGCTGACCGGCGCCGTGACGGTACTGGCCCTGGCCGCGCTGCCCCTCGCGGCGGGGCACGGGCTGTGGCGGCTGCGCCGCTGGAGCCGCAGCCCGGCCGTGCTGACGCAGCTGCTCGCCGTGCCGGTCACCTGGACCCTGTTCCGCAGCGGCGGCATGTGGCCGCTCGCGGCCGTCGCGCTCGGCGGCTCGGCGGTCGCCGCGTTCCTGTGCCTGGTCAACCCCGCGTCCACCGCGGCACTCGGGGTCGGCCCGCGCCGGACGGCCTGACGGCGTTCTCCGGCGGGCCGCGGCCCCCGCCCGCGCTCACTCCTCCACGAGCAGCTTCTCGCGCAGCTGGGCGAGGGTGCGGGCCAGCAGCCGGGAGACGTGCATCTGCGAGATGCCGACCTCCTGGGCGATCTGCGACTGCGTCATGTTGCCGAAGAAGCGCAGCATCAGGATCTTCTTCTCGCGGGGCGGCAGCTCTTCGAGAAGCGGCTTGAGGGACTCCCTGTACTCCACGCCTTCGAGCGCGTCGTCCTCGGCGCCCAGGGTGTCGGCCACGGCCGGCGACTCGTCGTCGGTGTCCGGCACGTCGAGGGACAGCGTGCTGTAGGCGTTCGCCGACTCAAGCCCCTCAAGCACGTCCTCCTCCGAGATGCCGAGGCGCTCCGCCAGCTCGTGCACGGTCGGCGCGCGACCGTGCTGCTGGGACAGCTCGGCGGTGGCCTGGCTGAGGGAGAGCCGCAGCTCCTGGAGCCGCCGCGGCACCCGGACCGCCCAGCCCTTGTCCCGGAAGTGCCGCTTGATCTCGCCGACCACGGTGGGCGTGGCGTACGTCGAGAACTCCACGCCGCGCTCCGGGTCGAACCGGTCGACCGACTTGATCAGCCCGATGGTCGCGACCTGCGTCAGGTCGTCCAGCGGCTCGCCGCGGTTGCGGAAGCGGCGTGCCAGGTGCTCGACGAGCGGCAGGTGCATGCGCACCAGGCTGTTGCGCAGCTCGGCGCGCTCGGCCGAGCCGTCGGGCAGGGTCCGCAGCTGGATGAAGAGATCACGTGCCGCGCCCCGGTCGTGCGGGTCGGGCCTGGCCCGCCGGGGCGGTGCCCCGGCGGGCTCCGGCTGCTCCGGAATGGCGGCCCCGGCCGACTCCCCGCGGGGTGGTGCGGCCTGTTCCACGTCGTTCACCTCGGCCCCCTCATCCCGTGGCGGCCCCTGCGCGCCGGTCACGGCGCTCCGGGGGCTGCGCCGCGCTTCTTGTGCAGGCTGATGCTGACCGTCCTGTCCTCTCCGACGGTCGATTCGACCTCACCCGCGAGCGCGGTCAGCACGGTCCAGGCGAAGGTGTCCCGCTCCGGCGCGTGGCCCTCCGTGGTGGGCGCCGAGACCGTGACCCGCAGGGCGTCACCGACCAGGGTGAAGACGCATTCGAGGACGCTGCCGGGGATCGCCTGCTGAAGCAGGATCGCGCACGCCTCGTCGACGGCGATGCGCAGGTCCTCGATCTCGTCCAGGGTGAAATCCAGCCGGGCCGCGAGACCGGCCGTGGCCGTCCGCAGCACGGACAGATAGGCACCCGCCGCCGGCAGCCGGACTTCCACGAAGTCCTGCGCTCCGGGCTCACCTGGGATGGGGGACACCCTCACCTCCACAGAGACTCATATTGACTGAGCGCTCCCGGGCTGTGCCGAGATGCCCGGGCGCCTTGCGACGCTACCGCGATCCACGGCGTGCTGTCGCCCGGCGCGGATGCGGTGCAACCCTCCGGTCACCTCGGCTGTATTACTCATCGTAATGCATCCGGTGCGTACTGTGGCCGTGCGGGAGGCGCCAATTCCTTGAATTCTTCGCGACGTTGCGCTTGCGTGCCGCGATGATCGCGATGGTACTGCCCCCGCGCGCGCCGTGCGCCGCCGACCGGTCGGGTCCCAGGTCCCAGGCCCAGCCGTGCAGGCCGAGGCCGACGTCGCCGGCCAGGGCGCCGCGGATGACGCCGTCGGCGGAGGCCACGCTGTTCGCGGGGAGTTCGCCGACGGGGATCCAGCGGGCCTCGTCGTGCTTGTGCGGCTCGGCGTTGCGCAGGGTGCCGTGCCAGCGCCTCGCGAGGAAGACCACCGTGAGGAACGTGAGGAGGCCGTCGCGCGTCCCCGCCTCGCGCCTGCCGTGGGCCACGTGGGCCAGGCGCAGGTCGGCCGGGTCGACCACCAGCCCTGTCTCCTCGGCCAGTTCGCGCACGGCGGCGGCGGTGACCGGCTCGCCCGGGTCGCACTTGCCCACCGGAAGGTCCCACAGGCCGCCGCCGAACGGGGCGCCGGGGCCGCGGCGCAGCAGCGCGACGCGGTCGCTCCCCGGGTCGTGCACGATCACCGCGGAGGCGAGCATGGTGGAGGCGGCGAGGGTCGCGTCGGTCATGGCCGCAGCCTAGACGCCGGTCGGCGTGCGCACGCGGCAATAACCCCGCCGCCCGATGCGGTGGGGTGAAGTCCGCGCTAGAGTGCTCGATTCGAAGCTTCGAATTGACCAACTGGTCGAAGAGCTTCCCGATTTCATTGTACCGGATTGAGGAGTCGCGTGTCAAAGGGCTTGGACGATGACGAGGGGGCCGCCGCGCCCGGCGCCGAACAGCGGTACGTGTCCCGGCTCTACGGGCGTCTCGACGCGTTGCGCGCGGAGACGAGGGCGCGGCTCGACGGCGTCATGGCGACCGCAGGCCCCGGGCACCAGGGGCGGACGGAGCGGGACGCCGCGGCGGCTGAACTGGCCGGTCGGCTGACGCGGCTCGACTCGGCGGAGAACGGCCTGTGCTTCGGCCGGCTGGACATGGCCGATGGCGAACGGCGGTACATCGGCCGCATCGGCATCCGCGACGACGACTTCGAGCCGTTGCTGATCGACTGGCGGGCCCCGGCCGCCCGGCCGTTCTACGCCGCCACTTCGTGGTCCCCGGAGGGCGTCGCGCGCCGGCGGCACATCAGGCTCGACGGGCGGCGCGTGGCCGGCGTCATGGACGAGGACCTGACAGGACCGGCGGGCCCCGCCGCCGACGCCGCCCTGCTCGCCGCCGTCACCGCGGCCAGGACCGGGCGCATGAACGACATCGTCGCGACCATCCAGCGGGAGCAGGACGAGATCATCCGGTCGCCGCACACCGGCGTGCTCGTCGTCCAGGGCGGTCCCGGCACCGGCAAGACCGCGGTCGCGCTGCACCGGGCCGCGTTCCTGCTGCACACGTGGCGCGAACGCCTCGCACGCAGCGGTGTGCTCGTCGTCGGCCCGACCGCGGGGTTCCTCCGGTACATCGGTGAGGTCCTGCCGTCGCTCGGCGAGACGGGTGTTCTCCTCTCCACCGTCGGCGAGTTGTTCCCCGGCGTGCGCGCCCGGCGCCCGGAGGACCCGCGGACGGCGGAGGTGAAGGGGCGCGCGGACATGGCGCGCGTCCTGGCCGCCGCCGTGCGCGACCGGCAGCGCGTGCCCGGGGCGCCCGTCGACATCGAGTACGACGGCGGCAGCGTGCGCCTGCGGCCCGCCGACTGCGAGCGCGCGCGCCTTCTGGCGCGCGAGACCGGACTGCCGCACAACGAGGCGGCGCCGGTCTTCAGGCGGGCCGCCCTCGCGGCCCTGGCCCGCGACGCGGCCGGACGGTACGGATGCGACGTCGTCTCCGGCGGCAGTCTCCTGACCGCGGAGGACCGGCGCGGAATCCGGGCGGGACTGGCCGCGTCCCCCGAGGTGGCGGCCGTGCTTGAGGGGCTGTGGCCGCGGCTGACGCCGCAGCGGCTGCTTGCGGACCTGTACGCCTCGCCTGAGCGGCTGGCCGCGGCGGCCGGCGGCATGGCGGCGGCGGACCGGGCGCGGCTGGTGCGGCCCGCCGACGGCGCGGGCTGGTCGGTCGCCGACGTGCCGCTGCTCGACGAGGCCGCGGAACTCCTCGGTGAGGACGAACGGGCGCACCGGGCGGCGCGGGCCGAGGAGGCCGCCTGGCGTGCCGAGCAGGTCCGGCTGGCGCGGGAGGCGCTCGCCATCGCCCGCGGTTCCCGGACGACCGACGCGGACGAGGACGAGGAGGCGGAACAGCTGGCCGCGTTCGACCTGCTCGACGCTGAGCGGCTGGCCGAGCGCCAGGCGGAGCAGGACACGCGTGGCGCCGCGGAACGGGCCGCGGCCGACCGCACCTGGACGTTCGGGCACATTGTGGTCGACGAGGCGCAGGAGCTGTCCGCCATGGCGTGGCGCGTGCTGGCACGCCGCTGCCCCTCCCGTTCCATGACGATCGTCGGCGACATCGCGCAGACCGGGGCGGCCGGCGGCGCGGGCCGCTCCTGGGCCGAGGCCCTCGGCCCGCAGGTCGGCACCCGCTTCCGGCAGGCGGAGCTGACCGTCAACTACCGGCTGCCCGCCGAGGTCGCGGAGGTCGCCGCCGGTGTGCTGCGGCGCATCGACCCGGCGGCGCGCCCGCCGCGGGCCGTACGCGCCGCCGGGTGCGCGCCGTGGCGGCTCGCCGTCTCCGCGGACGCGCTGGTGCCGACGGCGGCGCGGCTGGCCCGGCGCGCGTGCGAGCGCGAGTCCGAGGGGCGGATCGCGGTCATCGGTCCCGCGGCCCTGCGGCCGGCCCTCGCCGCGGCCGTCGCGGCGGCCGGGCCCCGGGACCGGATCGCCGTGCTCGATCCCGGGCAGGCCAAGGGGCTGGAGTTCGACGGCGTGCTCGTCGTCGACCCCGCGGGCATCGCCGCCGGGGTTCCGCGCGGTCTGAACGACCTCTACGTGGCTCTCACCCGCGCGACGCGCCGGCTCGGCGTCCTTCACCACCCCGGGGTACCGCCCGAACCTTTGTCGCGGCTGCGCCCGCCGCCCTGGCCGGCTCACTGATCCCGCCTGAACTCCCGCGCTGCGCATCACATGCGATCACCGTGCGGTCTCTTTTTCGCGCGAGCCAGAAGAGGTTGAACTTCTTCGGGGAAATGCCGATCGTTGCCGAGGCGTTGGGCGGGGAAACGTGACGACCGTGCCCGCGATGGCGTTGATCGGGTAACCGGTTCCCGCGATTGGCTGGAGTGCAGTTGACGCATTCATCGGATTTCCCGGTCGCCATTGTCATGGCCGATGTGGCTCTCGTGCTCATCGCCGGTTCCCTGCTGGCCCGGCCGCTGCGCCGGCTGCGGCAGCCCGTCGTGATCGCCGAGATCGCGGCCGGCATCGCGCTCGGACCCAGTCTGCTCGGGCTGCTGCCCGGCGACCTGCCGCAGACGCTGTTCCCGGACGCGGCGCGCGAGCACCTGCTCGCGATCGCGGAGGTGGGGCTGCTGGTCTTCATGTTCCTGGTCGGCTGGGAGATGGAGGGCGGCGCGCTGCGCAGGCGCCGCGGTGCCGTCGCCGCGGTGTCGCTCTCCTCCATGGCGGTGCCGTTCGCGATGGGGTTCGGCCTGGCCGCGGTGCTCTACTCACGGCACAGCGAGGTGAACGGCGAGGCGGTGCCGAGGCTGTCGTTCCTGCTGTTCCTCGGCACGGCGCTGGCGATCACGGCCTTTCCCGTGCTCGCCCGCATCCTGGTGGACCACCGCATGCAGTCCACGCCGGTCGGCACCCTGGTGCTCGCGTGCGCCGCGGTGGCCGACGCGCTGGCGTGGGCCGTGCTCGCGGTGGTCACGGCGGTGGTCACGGCGGACGGGCCCGGCGGCTTCCTGAGCATGCTGGCCGGACTCGCGGTGTTCATGGGGCTGCTGGTTTTCGTGGTGCGGCCGTGCCTCGCCCGCTGGATGCGCGGCGCGGCCGGACCCGGCCGGTCGGGCGGCGCGCTGCTCACGGTGGTGTTCTCCGGGCTGCTGCTCAGCGGCTGGGCCACCTCGTGGATCGGGGTGGACGCCATCTTCGGCGCGTTCGCGTTCGGCCTCGTCACCCCGAGGGAGCCGCGCGAGGTGCTGCGCCGGCGGCTGAGGGAGCCGCTGGAACGGACCGGCGGGCTGCTGCTCCCGGTGTTCTTCGTCGTCACCGGGCTCTCGGTCGACCTGGGCGCGCTCGGACCGTCCGGGGCGCTCGAACTGCTGGCGATCATCGCCGTCGCGTGCGCGGGCAAGTTCCTCGGCGCGGGGGTGCCCGCCCGGCTCTCCGGGTGCTCCTGGGCCGAGACGCGGCAGGTCGCCGTGCTGATGAACACGCGCGGACTGACCGAACTCGTCATCCTCAAAGTGGGCATGGACCTCGGTATCCTGGACGAGCGGATCTTCACGATGATGGTCGTGATGGCGCTGGTGACCTCGATGCTGGCCGGCCCGCTGCTGCCCCGGCCGGGCACCGACCCTCCCACCGGCGCGCGCGTGGTGCCTCCGGCGCCCGCGCACGACGACCGGCGCGCCGTGTCCTGACGCGCCCCTCCACGCGCCTTCCGCCGGGCGTGACGCGACGGCGCGCCGGGGGACCGGTGGTGAACGGAATGCTTCTTTCCCCCTCGCGTTCCGCTCGGAACCGACCGGGCTTTGATTGCTCAGCGCTTTTGTCGGCTGCGAGACTATCCGGGACCCCTTTCCGCCGTTTCTCCGCCGTGCGCTTCCTGTTCGGTTCCCGCCCCTTCTTCTCGCCCCCTCGGCTTCCCCACGGCTTTCCGCGGCTTCCCCGCGTCGGTACGCGCGCCTTTCGCGGCCGCGGTTATCCGTCATGCCCTTCCGGGAAGGAGTTCCCATGCCGTCGGCCGCCTCCGTGGTCGTCCCCATCGCGCACCACGAACTGCTGGTGCTGCTCCTGCAAATAGGCGTGCTGCTGCTCGCCGCGATCCTCCTGGGCCGGCTCGCCCAGCGGTTCGGCCTGCCGCCCATCGTCGGCGAGCTGTCCGCGGGCGTCCTGCTCGGCCCCTCCCTGCTGGCGAACGTCGCGCCCGGCCTCGGCGAGTGGCTGTTCCCGCAGGAGACCGGCCAGATGCACCTGCTCGACGCCCTGGGCCAGCTGGGCGTGATCCTGCTGGTCGGCTTCACCGGTATGCACGTGGACCTGGGACTCGTGCGGCGCCAGGGCTCACGGGCCGCCGCGGTGAGCGTCGCGGGCCTGGTGCTGCCGCTCGGCCTCGGCATCTGGCTCGGCCTCTCGCTGCCCGACCGGCTGCGGGCCGAGGACGCCGACCCGTTCGTCTTCGCGTGCTTCGTGGGCGTCGCGATGTGCGTCAGCGCCATCCCGGTCATCGCCAGGACGCTGCTCGACATGGGGCTGATCCACCGCAACATCGGCCAGTTGATCCTGGTCGCCGGGACCATCGACGACGCCGTCGGCTGGGTGCTGGTCTCGCTGGTCGCCGCCATGGCCACCACGGCCGGGCTCACCGGGGGAGACGTCCTGACCTCGCTCGGGCACCTGGGCCTGGTGATGCTGGTCGTGCTGACCGTCGGCCGGCTGATCGTCCGGGTGGCGATGAACGCGGCGCTGCGTTCCGGCGTGCGCGGCATGCCCGTGGTCGTGGCGGTCGTACTCGTGGTGCTCTCGGCCGCGGGCACGCAGGCGCTGGAACTTGAGGCGGTCTTCGGCGCGTTCCTCTGCGGCGTGCTCATCGGCGCGAACCGCGGCATCGACATGCGCTCGCTCGAACCGCTGAACACCACCGTCGTCACGGTGCTCGCGCCGCTGTTCTTCGCCACCGCGGGGCTGCGGATGGACCTGACGGCGCTCGGCGACCCGGAGATCGCCGCCTGGGCGCTCGCCGTGGTCGGCGTCGCCGTGGCCGGCAAGTTCCTCGGGGCGTTCGTCGGCGGCCTCTTCAGCCGCGTCACGCGCTGGGAGGCGCTGGCCCTGGGCGCGGGCATGAACGCGCGCGGCGTGATCGAGGTGATCATCGCGATGATCGGGGTCCGGCTCGGCCTGCTGACCGTCGAGATGTACAGCATCATCGTGCTCGTGGCCGTGCTGACCTCGCTCATGGCGCCGCCGCTGCTGCGCGTGGCCATGAACCGGGTGGAGCACACCGCGGAGGAGGACCTGCGCGAGCGCCGCGTCCTGGAGCTGAGCGGCGCGGTGGCCGACGAGGAGGGCCCGCCCGCCCGGGACCCCGCGTGAGCCGGGAGCGGCGGTGGGGCGAGCCCCCGCCGCT
The DNA here is from genome assembly GCF_020410765.1 of Streptomyces marincola. Classification (NCBI taxonomy): domain Bacteria; kingdom Bacillati; phylum Actinomycetota; class Actinomycetes; order Kitasatosporales; family Streptomycetaceae; genus Streptomyces; species Streptomyces marincola. The sequence goes on from NZ_CP084541.1 coordinate 4,917,789, forward strand.
TCGGGCGGGTCCCGGCCCCGCAACGCCCGCCGCCCGGCCCGCCGACACGACGTGTCGCGGACCGGGCGGCGGGGTCGGCCCTGCGGCTTGTCGAACACCGCGGGCCGGAAGGCCGATCGGGGATCAGGCCTTCTTGGTCTCCCAGAAGATCTTGTCGATCTGGGCGATGTAGTCCAGGGCCTTCTGGCCCGTGGCGGGGTCGGTCGAGCCCTTGGCGGCGCTGAGGGCCTTGAGGGTGTCGTTGACCAGCTGGTGCAGCTCCGGGTACTTCTCGAAGTGCGGCGGCTTGAAGTAGTCGCTCCACAGCACCGAGACGTGGTGCTTCGCCAGCTCGGCCCGCTCCTCCTTGATGGTCGTGGCGCGGGCGCGGTAGTGCGGGTCGTCGTTGGCCTGGTACTTCTCCTGGATGGCCTTCACGGACTCGGCCTCGATCCTGGCCTGGGCCGGGTCGTAGACACCGCACGGGAGGTCGCAGTGGGCGCTGACTTCGACCTTCGGGGCAAACAGGCGGGAGAGCATGAAGCTGTCCTTCCTCGTGATCGTCTTCTCCCGGCCGAGATTACTCCGTGCAGGGCGGGTTTTCTCGGCCGACCCGGGGCGGGCGCCCCGGCTTAGGCCAAAAGTCCAATGCTTGACTGGGGCCGATGACGGACGATGTCCGCGGGAGCGACGAAGGAGTGCGATGAGGCTGGGGCTCGCCGAGGTCCGCAATCCCTCGATGCTGCCCACGCTGCGGCCCGGGGACCGGCTGCTGCTCGGTTACGGGGCCGCGGTGCGGCCCGGGGACGTGATCGTGCTGCGGCACCCGTTCCAGCACGACCTGCTGATCGTCAAGCGGGCCGTCGGCCGGCGCGGCGCCGGCTGGTGGGTGGTCGGCGACAACCCCGAGGTGGTGAACGACAGCCGGGAGTTCGGGCCGGTGCCCGACGGGCTCGTCGTGGCCAGGGCGCTGCTGCGGCTGCGTCCCCCGCACCGGGTGGTCAGGCCCGGCCGGCGGGGCCGTCCGCGTCAGGGTTCGCCGGTGGCGGTGCTCGCCGCGCTGCCCTCGGCGGTGCGCCCGCTGAGGGCGCGTTCGCGGCGCTTGCGCGCCCGGTAGGCCGCGACGTTGGCGCGGGTGGCGCAGCGGTCGGAGCAGTAGCGCCTGGAGCGGTTGGTCGACGTGTCGAGGTAGGCGTTGCGGCAGGGGTCCGCCTCGCAGACGCCGAGCCGGTCCACGCCGAGTTCGGTGAGCTGGAACGCCAGCCCCATGCACGCGGTCGCCGCGTAGCCCGCGGTGGCGCTCGACGGGTGCTCGGCCAGGTGCAGGTGCCAGCGGGGGCGGCCCGCGTCGTCCAGGTGGTCGTGGCCCGAGATCTGCGGGCTGGCCGGGTATTCGAGGAGGAGGGCGTTGAGCAGGTCGACGGCCCGCACCTCGTCCCCCTCGGCCGCGGCGGCGAAGACGGCGCGCAGGCGCGCCCGCACGCCGCGCAGCCGGGTCACGTCGGCCTCGCCGGCCCGGCGGGCGGCCTGCTGGGACGCGCCGAACAGGGCGCGTACGGCGTCGACGGAGGTCAGGGTGTCCCTGCCGCGCAGCGGCTCCTCGGTGTTGACCAGCCGAACGGCGAAGTCCGAGTAATAGGTCAGTTCCACTGGTGTTCCTTACGAGGGCGGGCTATGGTCATCAGCGTACTAGTAAGTGGCGTTCTCGATAGGCGACCCTTACCCGATGTGGTGCGCGGAGGCACGGACATGACCGACTGGCAGAGCTGGCAGGAGAGTTGGGACCGGCAGCAGGAGTGGTACCTGCCGGACCGCGAGGAGCGGTTCCGCGTCATGCTCGACATGGTGGAGGCGGTCGCCGGGGACCGGCCCCGCGTGCTCGACCTGGCCTGCGGCACGGGCAGCATCACCGCCCGCCTGCTGAAGCGGTACCCCGGCGCGGTCAGCACGGGCGTCGACCTCGACCCGGTCCTGCTCACCATCGCGCGCGGCACCTTCGCGGGGGACGACCGCGTCGCCTTCGTGCGCGCCGACCTCTCCGCGCCCGACTGGCGCGACGCGCTGCCGTACGACTCCTACGACGCCGTCGTCACGGCCACCGCGCTGCACTGGTTGCGTGAGGAGCCGCTGCGCGCCCTGTACGGGCACCTGGCGGAGCTGGTGCGGCCGGGCGGCGTGTTCCTGAACGCCGACCACATGCCGGACGAGTCGACGCCCCGGATCAACGCGGCCGAGCGCGCGCTGCGCGTCGCGCGGCAGGAGCGGGCGCGGACGGCGGGCGCGCGGGACTGGGTGGACTGGTGGGACGCGGTCGCCGCGACGCCCGAGCTGGCCGGGCAGGCGGCCGAGCGCTTCGCGCTCTTCGGCAGGCCGACGAAGGAGCGCAACGATCACGGCGACGACGCGGTGCCGGACGCCCGGTGGCACGCGGAGGCGCTGCGGGCGGCCGGTTTCGCCGAGGCCCGCACGGCGTGGAGTTCCCTGACCGACGCGCTGGTCATCGCCCTGCGGTGACCGGCCGCCGGCGGCGGAACGGCCCGGGGCCCGGGCGCGCGTGAAGCGCGCGCCCGGGCCCAGGACCGCGTGGGGCTACGCCCGGGCGACGCCCTCATCGCGCGCCGCCTGGGCGACGGCCGCGGCCACGGCCGGGGCGACGCGTTCGTCGAACGGCGAGGGGATCACCCGCGACGGCGTCAGCTCGTCCGCGACCACGGCGGCGAGCGCCTCGGCGGCGGCCAGCTTCATGCCCTCGGTGATCCGCGTGGCGCGCACCGACAGCGCGCCGGAGAAGATGCCGGGGAACGCGAGCACGTTGTTGATCTGGTTCGGGTAGTCGCTGCGGCCCGTGGCCACCACGGAGGCGTACCGGGCGGCGACCTCGGGGTGGATCTCCGGGTCCGGGTTGGCCATGGCGAAGATGAACGCGCCGGGCGCCATCTTCGCCACCGCGGGCTCGGGCACCGTGCCGCCGCTCACGCCGACGAACACGTCGGCGCCGTCGAGCGCGTCCGCGAGCGAGCCGGTCAGGCCGTCGCGGTTGGTCAGGTCCGCGAGCTCGCGCTTGACGTCCGTCAGGTCCGTGCGGCCCTGTTCGACGATGCCCTTGCGGTCGCAGACCACGACGTCCCCGACGCCGGCGCCGAGCAGGATCTTCGCGATGGCGACGCCGGCCGCACCGGCGCCCGAGATCACCACCCGCAGGTCGCCGAGCAGCCGGCCGGTCAGCCGTGCGGCGTTGCGCAGCGCGGCGAGCGTGACGACGGCCGTGCCGTGCTGGTCGTCGTGGAAGACGGGGATGTCCAGCCGCTCCTGGAGCTTGCGCTCGATCTCGAAGCAGCGCGGCGCCGAGATGTCCTCCAGGTTCACGCCGCCGAACGACGGCGCCAGCCGGGCGACCGTCTCGACGAGTTCGTCCGGGTCGCGGCAGTCGAGCGCGATCGGCACGGCGTCCACGCCGCCGAACTGCTTGAAGAGGATCGCCTTGCCCTCCATCACGGGCAGGGACGCCTCCGGGCCGATGTCGCCGAGGCCGAGCACCGCGCTGCCGTCCGTGACGACGGCGACGACCTGCGACTTCCACGTGTACTCGTGGACCAGGTCGGGCTGCTCGGCGATCGCGTCGCACACGCGCGCGACTCCCGGCGTGTAGGCGAGGGACAGGTCATCCGTGTCACGCAGCGGAACGGTCGCGGCGACCGCCATCTTGCCGCCGCGGTGCAGCGCGAACGCGGGGTCGATCCCCGCGTCCACCAGCTCGTTCCCCGGATTGACAATCTCCGATGCCACTGAATTGACCCCTTCGTTTCGCATCGCATGGTGAGGGTTTGGTTCCGCCTCCCGGTCGGGAGGCGCGCGGGTACCACGTCCGCCGCGGTGCGCGGCGGGCGCCGGGCGCGTTCGCACACGCGCCCCGGTCCCCGGGTGAGGGGTGATAACAATTCGTTCTACCGGATGGCGGCCAACGGCGAGGGAAGTGTTCGGTAACCGGACGGTGGCTGCCCGGACTTCGGGCGTTCACCCGCGCGCGGCCCGCGTTCGGCGCCGGTGGCGGCCCCCCGCCGTTACCTGATCTTGATAATCGGGGCGGTCGGATGAGCGTTTTCGGTGGCAGGATGCCCTGCATCGAAAAACCACACAGACGCGTGACACCCGAAGACGTGTGCCGCTTCTCGGAGACCTTCCGCCACCCCAGGAGGACCGCGCCATGACCGCCAGTGCCCCCCGCCGTCTGCGCCTGGCCGCGATCGGCGCGTTCGCCGCCACCGGCGCGCTGCTGCTCAGCGCCTGCGGCGACCAGACCGACGACGGCGGGAGCGGGGGGAGCGGCGAGGAGACCGCGGCCGAGGGCTCGGCGGAGCCGGGCGGGGACGGCACCCCGGCGGACCTGCTGCCGCAGGCCATCAGGGACGCGGGGACGATCCGGGTCGGCTCGGACATCGCGTACCCGCCGATCGAGTTCTACGACGAGAACGAGGAGGTCGCGGGCATCGACCCGGCCATCGCCTCGGCACTCGGCGAGGTGCTCGGCGTCGATTTCGTCTTCGAGAACGGCACCTTCGATGGCCTGCTCGTCGGCCTGAGCAGCGGCCGCCACGACGTCGTCATATCGGCCGTGACGGACACCAGGGAGCGCCAGGAAGGCGGCATCGACTTCGTCAACTACTTCCAGGCCGGCTCCGCCCTCCTGGTGCCCGCGGGCAACCCGGATGGCATCGAGAGCGTGGAGGACCTGTGCGGCCTCTCCGTGGCCGCCCAGCAGGGCACCGCGAACGAAGCGGTTCTCCTTGAGCAGGCGGAAACCTGCGACGAGCCGATCGACACGGTGATCAACTCGGTGGACTCCGAATCGATCACCGCGCTCCAGAGCGGCCGGGCCGACGTCCTGATCACCGACTACCCGGTGGCCCTCTACAACGAGGCGGAAGGCGGCGGCGGCGACACGTTCGAGGTCGTCGGCGAGCAGATCGACGCCGCGCCCTACGGCATCGCCGTGCCGGCCGACCAGCCGGAGCTGCGGGACGCCATCCAGGCCGCGCTCCAGCAGATCATCGACGACGGCACCTACGCCGAGGTCCTGGCCGAATGGAACGCCGAGGCCGGGGCCGTCGACGAGGCCACCGTCAACGCCGGCGAGTGACCGACGTGCCCGACCTCACCAAGGAGCCCGGGCCCGAGCCGGGGCAGGACAGCGTTCCGCCGGAGGCCATCGTCGCGATCCCCGTGCGGCACTGGGGCCGCTGGGTCGGCGCGCTCGTCGTGTGCGCGCTGCTGGCCTGGCTCGCCTGGTCGTTCGTGAACTCCGACATCCGGTGGGAGGTCGTCGGCGAGTACCTGACCTACGACCGCATCGTCGAGGGCGCGGCGAACACGCTGTGGATCACCGTGCTCTCCATGCTGATCGGCCTCGTGCTCGGCATGCTGCTCGCGGTGATGCGGCTGTCGGACAATCCGGTGCTCTCGAACGTCGCGTGGGGCTACATCTGGTTCTTCCGCGGCACGCCGGTCCTCGTCCAGCTCGTCCTCTGGTACAACCTGTCGATCATCTTCGACACGATGAACTTCGGGTTCTACAAGGACGAGACGAACGACATCATCACGCCCTTCGTCGCCGCCCTCCTCGGCCTCGGTCTGAACGAGGCCGCCTACATGGCGGAGATCGCCCGCGCCGGCATCCTGTCGGTCGACCACGGGCAGACGGAGGCCGCCCAGGCCCTCGGCATGAACAAGGCGAAGACGACGCGCCGCATCGTGCTGCCGCAGGCGATGCGCGTGATCATCCCGCCGACGGGCAACGAGTTCATCAACATGCTGAAGACGTCCTCCCTGGTCTCCGTCGTGCAGTTCGAGGACCTGTTCTGGGCCGCCGACATCGTCGGCTCGCGCGGCAACCTGGTGATGGAGCTGTTCGTCGTGGCGACCGTCTGGTACCTGATGCTGACGACCGTGTTCAGCATCGGCCAGTACTACCTGGAACGGCACTACGCGAAGGGCTCCGACCGCGCCCTGCCGCCCACGCCGCTGCAACGGATGCGCGCGCACCTGACGAGCTTCAGGACCAAGAGCCAGGTGGGAGGGACGACGGTATGAGCGGGACGCCTGACCGCGCCGGGGGCGCGGCGGACGGCGCCGGCGGGGACCGTGCCGGTGAGGGCGGCGCGAGCGGGCACCCGATGGTGCTGGCCGAGCGGGTGCACAAGTCGTTCGGCCCGGTCGAGGTGCTGCGCGGCATCGACCTGCGGGTCGAGCCGGGCGAGGTGATGTGCATCGTCGGCCCGTCCGGCTCGGGCAAGTCGACCTTCCTGCGCTGCATCAACCACCTGGAGAAGATCGACGCCGGCCGCCTGTGGGTGGACGGCGGCCTGGTGGGCTACCGGCAGAAGGGCGACCGGCTCTACGAGATGCGTGAGCGCGAGGTCGCGGCCCAGCGGCGGGACATCGGCATGGTGTTCCAGCGCTTCAACCTCTTCCCCCACATGACCGCGGCGGAGAACGTGATGGAGGCGCCCGTCCAGGTCAGGGGCCTGTCCAGGGCCCGGGCCCGGGAGCGCGCGGAGGAACTGCTCGGCCGGGTGGGGCTGGCCGACCGCATGGAGAACTACCCGGCGCAGCTGTCCGGCGGGCAGCAGCAGCGCGTCGCCATCGCGAGGGCGCTCGCGATGGACCCCAAGCTGATGCTGTTCGACGAGCCCACGTCGGCGCTCGACCCCGAGCTGGTCGGCGAGGTGCTCGACGTCATGCGCGGCCTGGCCGAGGACGGGATGACGATGATCGTCGTCACGCACGAGATGGGTTTCGCGCGGGAGGTCGGGGACTCGCTGGTGTTCATGGACGAGGGCGCGGTCGTGGAGTCGGGGCACCCGCGGGACGTGCTGACGGACCCGAGCCACGCGCGCACCCGCGCGTTCCTCTCCAAGGTGCTGTAGGGGCGCCGGCCGGCCGCCCCGGAACGCCGCGATCCGCCGGGCCGGGGCCCGGTGCGCCCCGGCCCGGCAGGTCAGGCCGGGAGGCGCGTCCACGCCTCCACGGGCGTGCCGTCCGCGTCCCGCGGGGTCAACTGGCCCGCCTTGCCCCAGCCCCACGACTGGAACGCGGCCCGCGCGGGCGCATTGCCCGGCTGGAGCAGGGCGAGTTGGGGGAGCGTGCCGTTGCGGGACAGCAGCTCCCGGTGCAGCCGCGTCCCGATCTCCCGGCGCCGCCGCCCCTTAGCCACCACGGGCCCGGTCACGACGAACACCTGGCGCGCGGCGGCCACGGCCGGCAGGCCGTCCTGGCCCTCCGTGAACGACTCCCACCACCGGCCGCCGCGTTCGGCGCGGAACCCGTAGGCGCAGCCCACGAGGGCGGGGCCGCCCGCCACGATCATGTCGAACCCGTCCTGCTGCACGTCGTGGTCGACGAACCACCGGATGAACGCCTCCCGGTCCGGCGCCCGCACCCCCGGCTCGTCCCGCAGCGCGTCGGTGAACAGATCCCCGACGTCCTCCCGTTCGGTCTCGGCCTGCCACCTGCTCAGCCGCCGAAGGAACACCGTGCCCATGCCAACCTCCCCGCGAGCTGTCATCGTCCCACGTCACCGCCCGTTCTGGAATGGAACGCCGGATGGCCGCTAGCGTGGGGCCATGTTTGCCGCCTACGCCGCGCGTTTCGACGCGGACCAGCCGCTGAACGCGCTCGAACTCGGGGAGCGGCCGGAGCCGCGGGTGCCGCCGGGGTGGACGGTCGTCGACGTCAGAGCCGCCTCGCTGAACCACCACGACCTGTGGACGCTGCGCGGCGTGGGGATCGGCGAGGAGGCGCTGCCGATGATCCTGGGCTGCGACGCGGCCGGCGTCGACGCCGAGGGGAACGAGGTGGTCGTGCACTCGGTGATCGGCGCGACCGGGCACGGCGTCGGCCCGGCGGAGCGGCGCAGCCTGCTGACCGAGAAGTACCAGGGCACGCTGGCGCGACGGGTCGCCGTGCCGGCGTGGAACGTGCTGCCCAAGCCCGCGGAACTGTCGTTCGAGGAGGCGGCCTGCCTGCCCACGGCGTGGCTGACCGCCTACCGCATGCTGTTCACGAACGCCGGTGTGCGGCCGGGGGACAGCGTTCTGGTGCAGGGCGCGGGCGGCGGCGTGGCCACCGCGGCCATCGTGCTCGGCAAGGCCGCGGGGCTGCGGGTGTTCGCCACCAGCCGGGACGAGGCCAAGCGCGAACGCGCCATGGAACTGGGCGCGAGCGGCGCGTTCGCGCCCGGGGCGCGGCTGCCGCAGCGGGTCGACGCGGTGATCGAGACCGTGGGCGCCGCGACGTGGTCGCACTCGGTGAAGTCGCTGCGCCCCGGCGGCACGCTGGTGATCTCCGGGGCCACCTCGGGCCCGTCGCCCGCGTCGGCCGAGCTGAACCGCATCTTCTTCCTCGAACTGAAGGTCGTCGGCTCGACGATGGGCAGCAAGGAGGAACTGGCGTCGCTGCTCGCCTTCTGCGCGGCCACCGGGGTGCGCCCGGTGATCGACTCGGTGCTTCCCCTCGACCGGGCCCGCGAGGCGTTCGCGAGGCTGGCCGAGGGCGACGTCTTCGGCAAGATCGTCCTCAATCCCTGACCGTTCCCCGCGCGGCGGGCGGCGTCCGGCCGGTCGCGGGCGGGGGCGCCGGTCCGGCGGGGGCGGGCCGTTCACGCCGGTGTGCCGTTCAGGCCGGCGGAGTGTGCCGTTCAGGCCGGCGGGGCGGGCGGCCGGTGGCGGGCCGCGAGGAGGCCGCCGACACCGGGGACCAGCGCCCGGAACCGGGCCGGGCGCACCGGCCAGGCGATCACGACGGTCACCAGGTAGGCGGTGCCGTGCAGCGGGCCCAGCAGTGACGAGACCGCCTCCGCGTGCACGGTGAACAGGTTGAGCAGCAGCGCCGCGAGGCTTCCGGCCTCGACGGCCGCCGCCACGCGCAGGGCACGCACCGTGCCTCACGCTCCCGTCGTGGAGCCGGGGCGCACGATCATCAGCACGACCACGACGGCCCACAGCAGGTTGAACACGCCCGTCACCATGGCGAGTCGCGCGGCCCCGGCCCGGCGCGGCTCCTCGGCGCCGTGCGGCGTCGCGAGCAGGCGCTCCTGCCCGGGCAGGATCGACAGCGCGAGCAGCCCGGCGGCAAGCGCGGTCAGCAGGACCGACGTGAGCAGCCAGGCGTCGGTGAGCACGCCGAGCGAGGCGCCGGTCGCGATGCCGAACACCGGAACGGCCACCCCGACGACCGCGTATCCCCGGCATATCCGGTGCAGCAGGTCGGCTCCCGGCGCGGACTGCCGCACGAGGCGGGGGAACATCGAGGCGGCGACGGCGATCGGTCCGACGACGAGGATCGCCGCGATCACGTGCACGAACAGCAAGAACTTGGTCACCGCGAGGACTCCACTCCTGGAAACCGGCACCCCGGGCGGGGTGATGTGTTGGTAGGCAATAGGTAGCACGTCTATGGGTTTCTTAGGTAGTCTGCCTACTCATGAAGTCAGACGCAGTGCGCGGCCACCTCGACGGGTTGCTGCTTGCCGTGCTCGAACCGGGGCCGCTGCACGGGTACGCGATCATCACCGCCGTGCAGGAACGCAGCGGCGGCGCGCTCCAGTTGCGCACCGGCACCATCTATCCCGCCTTGAACCGCCTGGAACGGCTCGGCCTCCTGCACAGCAGCTGGGAGTCCGTCGGCGAACGCCGGCGCCGCCGCTACGCGCTGACGGACGCGGGCCGCGGCGCGCTCGCCGAGGAACGCACCGCGTGGCGCGCGTTCACCGCGGCCATCGGCTCGGTGCTCGACGCCGGCCCGTCCGTGCGGCCGGCGACATGAAGCGCGCCCGGCCCGGCGCCCCGGCCGACGGCGTCGGCGCTCCTGACGCGGTCGTCGCTTCCGGCGCGGCCGGTGTGCTCGGTGTGCCCGGCGCGGCCGGTGCTCCTGATGGGGGCGGCGCTCCTGATCGAGTGGTCGCTCCCGACGGGGTCGAGCCGGTGGCGCCGTCGGAGGCGGACCCGGTCGACGCGTACGCGACCGCGCTCGCCGCGGCGCTGCACGGTCCTCGGGCAGCCAAAACGCGCATGGTCGAGGAGATGCGCGACGGACTCGCGGACTCCGTCGCGGCCCGTACCGCCGAAGGACTGCCCTACCGGCGGGCCGCCGCCGAGGCGATCCGCGAGTTCGGCACGGTCGAGGAACTGGCGCCGGTCTGCCAACGCGAACTGACCATCGCGCAGACCCGGCACACCGCGCGGTCGGTCGCGTTGACCGCGCCGCTCCTCGCCGCCTGCTGGGCACTGCTTCTCGGGGCGGGACTTCCCGGCCCCGCCCGCCTGGTCGCCCTGCCGCTGGTGGGCGTCGCGGCGCTCGCCGCGCTGCTCGGGGCGGGCACGCTCGCCGGGACCGGCGTCCTGGCCCGGCGGCTGCCCGTCCCCGAACGGCTGCCGCTCCTCGTCGCGTGGGCCGGAACGATCGCGAGCGCGGCCATGGCGCTGGCCACCCTCGCGCTGGCCGTGACGGCTCCGTCAGCCGCGGCCTGGCCACTGGTGACCTGCGCGGGCGCGCTCACCGTCGCCTCGCACGCCGTGCTGGCGGCCTCGGCGCGCGCCTGCCGCCGGTGCGTCCGCGCGGACACGGCCCCACCCCGTGTGGCGGAACCGGCCTGACCCGGCGAACCCCCTGGGACCGGCGTCCCGCGCGGCGAGGGCCTGGCGAGCGGCACGACCGGCCTGACCGGTCGGCGCCGCTCCGCCTGCGCGCACGCGCGGACGGGCGGGGAGAGCCCAGGCGCGATGACGGCGGGTTCACCCGCGTCATCGCACGCGCGCACGCGCTGGCAGAAGTTGGTCGTGGGAGACCTCTTCGACCACCGCCTGCGCGCACGCGCGCACGCGCGGGCAGAAGCCCGCGGGGGCGACGGGCGGGCGGGGGCGCGTGCTCAGCCGTGGGGAGAACGCAGCATCGCGACCAGGTGCGCGGCGGCCGTCGACAAGTGGCGGCGCGCCTCGGCCAGGTCGGTCTGCGACACCCCGTGGTCTCGGGCCGCGTCCCGGACATCGTCACGGAACTTGTCGAGCAGCCGCTCAAGCTCCCTGACGGGCTCCTCGGCCCGCTCCGCCCACGCTTCCTCGGCCCGCTCCGCCCACGCTTCCTCGGCCCGCTGCGCCCGCGGTTCCCCGGCCCGCTCCGCCCGTGCCTGCTCCGGCCCGCGGCCCGGCCCGCGGGCCCGGTCGCCCTGCCACTCCTCCGACGGAGGGCTCACGTACCGGCTCCAGCCGCCTATCTCGCCGCTCAGTCCTTCGAGGCCCTCCCGGATCGCTCCCGACCAGTCACCGGCGTTCGCGTGGGACTGGACCCGGTCGTGGATGCGCCGCGCGGCCTCCTCGAAACGGTGACGCGCCGCCTCGGTCGCCTCCTGCGCCTGTTTCGCCTCCCGCCGGGCCCGGCGGGACTCTTCCTTGGCGCGGCGCGCCTGCGCCGCCCACGCCGCGCGGCCGGCCGCCGTCTCCGTCGAGGTGCGCGCGGCGGCCGTGGCCTGCCGCACCTCCTGGCGCAGGTCGTGGGCCGACCCGCTGACGTCCTCCCGTATGTCCGCGGCCAGCGCCGCCAGGGAGTCCCGGATCTCCCGCTCCAGCTGGGTCAGCTCCGCCTCCCTCGCCGCCAACTCGCGCTCGCCCTCGGCGGTCAGCGAGTAGACCTTCCGCCCGCCTTCCTCGGTATGGGTGACCAGACCTTCGGCGGCCAGCTTCGCCAGTCGCGGGTAGACCGTGCCGGCCGACGGGGCGTAGAGCCCCTGGAAGCGCTCCTCCAGCAGCCGGATCACCTCGTAGCCGTGCCGGGGCGCCTCCGCCAGAAGCTTCAGCAGGTAGAGGCGAAGTCGGCCGTGGCCGAAGACGGGAGGCATGTCAGACGTCCTTACGCGAGGTGGATGCGGCGGCGGCCGGGCCCGGCTCGGCCGGTGGGCGGCGCAGCAGCGCTATCGGACCGGAGACCGTGGAGCAGTGCACCGCCCCCGCTCCGGTGCCCAGCGTGCCGGAGAGCTGTCTCGCCCCCCACAGGCCCGAGACCCTCAGCTCGGGGAAAGCGGAGGAGATCACGCCGCCCGCGGTACCGGCCGAGACGCGGGCGCCGGCCGACTCGGGCAGCCGGACCGCGATCTCGCCCGACACCGTGTTCAGCCGGACGTTCGCCGGTGCGCCGCCGTCCGCGAGGTCGACCACCATGTCCCCGCTGACGGAGTCGGCCTTCAGGCCCGGTGGGGTGCTGTCGATCACGGTCAGATTGCCCGAGACGGTGCTGAAGGTGAGCCGCCCGCCGAGCGCCTGGGCCTCGACGTCGCCCGAGACGGTCTCGGCCCGTACCCGTCCGTCGAGCCCGACGAGGGTGGTGCTGCCGCTGACCCCCCGCACGTCCGTACGTCCCGAGACGCCGCCGATCACCGCGGACGCGCCGACCACGCCGACGGTCAGGCGGCTGCGCGACGGGATCGACACCGAGACGACCGCGGTCCTGCGCCTCCCCTTGACGTCCAGCCACTTCAGGAAGTCGCGCCAGGGCAGGTCGTCGTAGGCGATCGTGAGCGAGCCGCCGTCGAGGCGCACGCTCAGGGGCGGCCCCGCGACGTCGGCGATCTCCACCCGCGCCGCCGTCCCCTCGGTGCCCACCACGTTGACCGCGCCGTTGACCACGCGCACGTCCAGCTCGTCGATGAGCCTGTCGTCGAAGGTGAGGGTCTGCGCCTCGGTGACGGACCACTCGGATTGCACCGCCATGGTGGGACTCCCCGCTGAACACACCGGATGATGACGCGACCGTATATCGCGTCCACCCTCAACACGATATATCGCGTACTGTTCAAGTCAAGTGGTCCCGGCGCGGGCCCATCGGCGCACGCCCCCCGGCTTCGTTTCCCGCCGCCCGCCGCCCGCCGCCCGCCGCCCAATCGTCGCGAGCCGTCCGGTCGTCGTCAGGGTGCCGTCAGTCCTCCTCGCCGTCCTCGTCGTCGAGCCGCGCGAGCCATGTCGCGAGCCGTTCCACGGGCACCTCGAAGTCGGGGTTGAGGTCGACGAACAGGCGGAGTTGATCGGCCAGCCACTCGAAGGTGACCTCCTCGTCGCCGCGCCGCTGCGCCAACTCCTCGATACCGCGGTCAGTGAAGTACACGACGTGCTCCCGGACGCCAGAGGTGGGAAGGAAAACCCCAGGATAGGCAGCTGTCGGTACCGGCGGTTAACCTGCATGCACACACGCGCACGACGGGGGGTCGCATGAGCAGTGGAGTCACCAGGATCAGCCTGCCGGACGGTACGCCGGTATGGGCCCGCATCTCGGACGCGGAGCAGGTGCTGCCCGCGCCTCGCGGCACGGGTGACGCCGGGTACACCGACACGGGCACGGCCGGCGGGAGCGGCGCCGGGTACGTCGACACCGGCCTCGTCGACCGCGCCGCCGCACAGGTCGAGAGCCTGCGCGGGCTGATCACCGGCGTCGCCTCGTCCGTGGCCGACGGGCTCCGCGCCGCGCGCCCCGACGAGGTCAGCGTCACGTTCGGCATCGAGTTGACCGCGAAGGCGGGCCGGGTCGTCGGGCTCCTCGCGGACGGGGAGGCCAAGGGCGCCATCACCGTGACGCTCACGTGGCAGGGCGGACCACCGGAGGGGTTGGGGCAGGTGGAATGACGTGGGCGGACGAAGGGGGCGCGCAGCCGGTGGACGTGGACCCCTTCGAGACCCTGGCGCCACTGGCCGCCGCGGCGACGGTGCGCATCCATGCCGCGCCGAGGGGGTATGACGGGGGCGAGGCGGCTTCCCGGCCGTGGGGCAGCGGGTTCTTCGTGGCCCCCAACTGGGTGCTCACCTGCGCCCACGTGGCACTGCGCGGGGGAAGCGGCCCGGAAGGGCGCGACGAGGTGGGGCTGACGATCCGGGGAGTCGAGCGGCCGGTCCGCGGCCGGGTCGAATGGGCCAGGCCCGAGGGGAACCCGGCGGGCGGACTGTGGCCCGCGCCCGACCTCGCGCTCGTGCGCCTCCTCGATCCGGTCCCGCACAGCTGCGTCTGGCTCACCGAGCGCACCGCGCGGGTCTTCACCCGCGGCGAGGTCGCCTTCTTCGGGTGCCTGAGGACCGAGGACGGCATCGAGGACATCAGCGGCCGGTGCACCATCAGGGGCGAGCTGGGCGGCGACGGCCTGCTCAAGCTCGGCGGGGAGGACGAGGTGCCCGAGGGCGTCTCGGGCGGTCCCGTGGTCGACCTGAGGCGCGGCGAGGTGATCGGCATTCTCAAGGCGCGGCGTTCCGCGGGGCGCGACGGCGGGCTTGCCACCTCCATCGTCCAGCTGCGCCGCATGCCGCTGCCCGCCGACCCCCAGCTCGCCGAGCGGGACGACCTGTACCAGCGCGTCCTCGGCGCCCACGACCGGTACCACGCCGACCGCTATCTCGACGTGGCCGACCTGGCCGAGCAGACCTGGACCGACGCGCAGAGCGACGTGCGGGCGGCGGCGGGGCGCGCGCTGACGCCCGGGCAGCGCGTGGAACTGCTGGGGTTACTCGCCCAGTTGCCGCCGCCCGTCTCCACCAGGCGGCTCGACGAGATGATCACCGCGCTGCGGGGTCGGCCCTACGAGGGCACGCTGCCCGCGCCGCGCGGCTGGCGCGACGGGCTCGGACTGCTGTACGAACTCCGGCAGGGGACCGCCGAGTTGGAGCTCGTCCTGCGCTACGCGGTGCACGCGGCCACGGCCGACCGGCCCTACCCGGCGGAGCCGGGCGTGGAGGCGCGGCTGCGGGACTGGGCCGGCGCCGCCGCCGCGGGGGCCGGCCTCTCCCGCTGGTTCCGCGCCAACCTCAGGCTCGAACAGGACGCGCGCATCCGGGAACGCGAGGCCCGCCGCGTGCTGGCCGGGCCGCCCGCTCCGCGGGGCACGCCCGCCCTCGCGGAACCGCCGTGGGAGCCGGCCGCGGCGGGCCGCACCGCCGCGCCCCCGGGCGCCGCGGGTCCCGGCCCGTTCCCGTGGTCGGGCCCCGCCGCGGCCGGCGTGCCGGGGGGAGCGGCCGGCGGCCCGGCCCGGGACACGGGGCTGCCCGACGCCTACCCGGCTCCGGCCCAGCAGCCCTTCGTCCTGCTGGAGATCACCCCGCACGGCTGGGAGCGCGGCCGGTACGACTGGCGCGTGTGCGCCGGACGCGCGACCGGTGAACTGACCTCCATCGACGAGGACTTCCGCGCCCCGGGTCCCGACGAGCCGCCGGAACGGCTGCGCGCCGCGCTGGCCGAGGCGTTCCGCCGGGGCGACGAGCCGGACGGGCCGGTCCCGCTGCACGTGGCCGTGCCCTACTCGCTGCTCGGCTTCCCCGTGGAGGAGTGGCGGCTCGCCCCCGGCGGGCCCCAGCTGGGCGAGCAGCGCCCCGTCGTCGTCCGCTGCACCGACCCGGTGCCCGAGGCGGAGGACAGCGACGAGGTGCGCGCCATGCGCCTGGCGCGCTGGGCGAAGGTGCACGCCGGGCCCATGAGCGCGGATGTCCTCGACTGCGCGGACGACCGGCCCCGCCCGCTGCCCGTGCCGGCCGTTCTGATGGGCCGTGACCCGGCGACCGTTCCCGTGCTGTGCCGCACGCCTGTTTCGGGCGGCGAGCCTGCCGCCCTGCATCGGGTGATGGCCAGTGGGTACAACGTCATCCTGTGGCGACGCGACGCGCGGGACCGGGGCCGGGGCTGCGGCGACTTCCACAGCGGTGTCGACCGCACCGTGAGCGGTGCGGGGCACGCGGGCCTGCTGCCGGACGCGCTGTGGCAGTTGCGCGCCGCGGTCGGCGGCGGCCTGGCGGACGCCGACTGGGCACGCGGGCTCGCGCTGCTCTACGCGGACCCCGCCGGCCCCCTGCCGGGCACGGACGATCCGCTGGAGGCGCCGTGAACAGGCCGAAGCGCGCGAAAGCCTCCCACCCCGCCCGTTTGCCCCGATACGGTCGGGGAGGCGGCGCCCGGACGGTGACCAAGCGACGAGGAGCATGCTGTGGCAGTGACTGACAGGTTCCCGGGTCAGGAGGGCGACCCGGCCGCCGGGGAACCGGCGCCCGCGGCCGACGAGTGGCTGATCTACCGCGGCGCGGGCGAGCCGCACGACGGCATCAGGGCGCTGCCCGAGCCGCCGCCCTGGCGCGACTTCGACGGCCGCCCGCTGGTCGCGCCGGGGCCCGAGACGGACAGCGCCTCGACCCGCCGCCTCGGCGCCTACCGGCATCTGGCCGAGATGCACCGGCCGAGCGCCGAGGAGCTTGAGATCATAAACGCCGCGCTCTACCTGCGCCGCCCGCTGCTCGTCACCGGCAGCCCCGGCACGGGCAAGAGCACGCTGGCCCACTCCGTGGCCTACGAACTCGGCCTCGGGCGCGTGCTGCGCTGGCCCATCGTCAGCCGCACCACCCTGGGCGACGGCCTCTACCACTACGACGCCATCGCCCGGCTCCAGGACACGCAGATCGCGGCGAGCAGCCGCGCCGACGGGCCGCCCTCGGCCACGTCGCCCGGCGGTATCGGCAGCTACCTGCGGCTCGGCCCGCTGGGCACCGCGCTGCTGCCGACGGCCAGGCCCAGGGTGCTGCTCATCGACGAGCTGGACAAGAGCGACATCGACCTCCCGAACGACCTGCTGAACGTGCTGGAGGAGGGCGAGTTCTCCCTTCCCGAGCTGGAGCGCATCGCCGAGCGCGAGCCCGAGGTCGAGGTCCTGACCGACGACGGCGCCAAGGTGACCGTCCGCGACGGGCGCGTCCGCTGCCACGCGTTCCCGTTCGTGGTGCTCACAAGCAACGGCGAACGGGACTTCCCCGCGCCCCTGCTGCGCCGCTGCATCCACCTGGAGATCGGCAAACCGGACCACGAGCGCCTCGCCACGGTGGTCCGCGCGCACCTGGGCGACGAGCTGACCCGGGTGGGCGAGGACCTGATCGCGCGGTTCCTCGAACGGTCCCGCACCGAGCAGCTGGCCACCGACCAGCTGCTGAACGCCATCTACCTGACCCACCACGCCGAGCCACCCACCCGCGACCGACTGGCCGACATGCTCATCCAGCGCCTCGACCGCCCCAGGTAGGCCGCCATGTCCGATCCGGCACCAGGGCGGCGGCACGACGACCTCGCGACCCTGATCGGGGCGCTCCGCGGCGCGGGGCTCGACCCGGACCTGGCGGGCCTGGCCGACGCGCTGTGGCTCGCGCAGTTCTCCCGGCCCTGCGGCCCGCCGTCCCGCGCCGCGGACGCGCAGGACGGCCCCGGGGAGGCGGCCGGCCGCGGTCGCGCGGCGGCCCGCCCCGCGCCGGGCGCGGACGCCGGTCGCGCGCCCGCCACCGGGCGCGGGCAGGCGCGCTTCGGGGCGCCCGGCAGGGCGCCGCACGCCGCCGACGACACGGTGCGGCTGTACGCCGAGCCGGCCGGCGAGGGCCGGCAGGCCGCAGGGCTGCCCGCCGACGCGCTGCGCGTCGGCGTGCCGGAGGCAAGGGCGCTGCCCAGCCTGCTCGAACTGGAGCGCGCGCTGCGGCCGTTGCGGCGCTACCGCCCGCCCGCCCGCCCGCCGCGCCGCCCCGCGTCCGGTGACCTGGACGAACGGGAGACGGTCGACCGCACCGCGCGGGCCGGCGGCCTGCTCACGCCCGCCTTCCGCGAACGGGCCCGCGGCCACACCGAGGCGCAGCTGCTGCTCGACGCGGCCTCGCCGATGCGGGTGTGGCAGCGGATGTTCGGGGAGCTGGCCGAGGTGTTCGCGCGGCTCGGCGCGTTCCGCGACGTCCAGGTGCACTACCTGCACGCCTCGCCCGACGGCGGCCCCGCCGTGAGCCGCCGCTTCGAGCCGGCCGAGGCGCCGTTGCACCCGGTCAGCCAGCTCGCGGACCCCACCGGGCGGCGCCTGACGGTCGTCGTCAGCGACTGCACGGGGCCGCTGTGGCGCGACGGCACCGCGCACCGGCTGCTGCACCGGCTGTCGCGGCACGCGCCGGTCGCGGTCGTGCAGCCGCTGCCGCAGCGGCTGTGGGCCAGGACGCGGCTCCCGGTGCAGGCCGGGCTGCTGACCAGGGAGGAAGGTCCCGGCGGCTCGGCGCGGCTGCGGTTCACGGCCGGCGCCGGGCAGTCCGCGCCGCCGGCGCGCGGCGCCGTTCCCGTGCCGGTGCTGCCGCCCACGGCGGCCTCGCTCGGGGCGTGGGCCGGCCTGCTGTCCGGCTCGGGCGCGAGCTCCGCGCACGGCGCCGTCGGCTGGGTCCGCGCCGATCAGCCCCCCGCGCCGGCGCGCCGCGCGGTCGGCGTGCCGCGCAGCTCGGCCGCGCGGGTGGCGCGCTTCCGCGCCACCGCGTCGCCCGGCGCGGCCAGGCTCGCCGTCTACCTGTCCGCCGCGCCCCTGTACCTGCCGGTGATGCAGCTGATCCAGCGGACGATGCTGCCCGACTCGGGCCCTGCCGAGCTGTCGGAAGTGCTGCTGAGCGGGCTGGTGCGGCGGCTCTCCGAGGTGTCGGACGACGGGCGCTGGTACGAGTTCACGGCCGGGGTCCACGACGAGCTGCTGGGGGACCTCGGGCAGGACGAGGCGCTGCTGGTGCTCAAGCACTGCTCCGGCTACGTGGCGCAGCGGTTCGGCAGGACGGGGCCCAACTTCCCCGCCCTCGCCCTCGCCCAGCTCTCCGGCGAGGAGGAGCCGCGGGGCGAGCGGCAGGAGGACCCGCAGGGGCCGCCGCTGCCGCGGCCGTTCGCCGAGGTGGCGGCCAAGGTGCTGCGGCGCTTCCTGCCCGAGGCGCCGCCGCTCGCGCAGGGGCAGCCCGGTGCCGCCTACGTGCCGGAGCCGTCCGTCGCGGTGGAGCAGGCCAGGGCGCTGGCCGCGCGGTTCGCCGCGGACGGCAAGGTGCAGCACCAGCTGGACGCGGTGCGGCTGCTGCGGCAGGCGGCCGGCGGCCAGCGGGCCGCTGGACTCGGCACCGATCCCGAGCTGTGGAGCGAGCTGGCCGAGCAGCTGCTGTGCCTGTGGCGGGCCCAGCGCGACGGGGCGCTGCTGGCCGAGGCCCAGGACGCGGCGCGGACCGCGGCGACGCACCCCGGGTCCGCGGTGGCGCGCGCGGCGCTCGCGCGGGTGCTGCGGGCCATGGCGGGCGAGCGGCGGGCCGCGGGGGACGACGGGGCGGCGCTCGACCTGTGGCAGCGCGCGGACGCGGAGTTCGCGGCGGTGTGCGCGACGCCTGGACTCGACCCGGGGACGGCCGTCGACCTGACGTTGGAGCGCGTCGAGGTGTTGCAGGAGCAGTGGCGGCTGAACGGCGACACGGCGCTGCTCCAGGAGAGCATCGGCATCGTGGAGGCCGTGGCGGACGCCTGGCCGGCCGACGAGGCCGAGCCGAGCGGGCTGCCGCTGGCGCACGGCCGGGCGCTGCTGCGGCTCGCCGAGGCGGCGCCGGACGCGGAACGGGCCCGGGTGTGGGCCGGGCAGGCCGCCGAGTCCCTGCGGCGCGGTTGCTGGGCGCTGGAGGCGGAGGGCGCGCAGGTGGGGGTGCGGGCCTGGGCGCTGCTCGACCTGGTGGACGCGCTGCTGCTGACCGAGCACGAGTGGCGGCGGGCGGATGAGGTCGTCGAACGGGCGCGCCGGCTGAGCGACAGGCCCGGGCTCGTCGTGGCCTGCCTGCGGCGCGCCGGGCGGCTCGCGGTGCGCGGGTACGAGGCGGGCGGCGGTCCCGAGGAGCTTGAGGCGGCGGCGCTGCGGTTCGAGGAGGCCGGCCGCCTGATGTCCCGTGACCTGGACGGGTACGGCGACCTGATCGAGGAGTGGGGCGCGGCGCTGCTGCGGCGGGCCGCGCTGCCGGACGGGGGCGCGTTCGTGTCGCGGGCGGTGCGGGTGCTGCGGGACTGCCGGATGGAGACGCCGGCGGGCGACCCGCGGCTGCCAGGGCGCCTGCTGATGCTGGGTCAGGCGCTGATCGTCCGGTACCAGGACGCCGTCGACCTGGTGGACCTGCGGGAGGCCGAGCACCTGTTCACGCGGGCGGCGCACGACGCGGAGGCTCCGCTGACGGCGGCGCGCGCGTGGTTCGAGCTGGGGGAGACCCACCGCAGGGCCTACCGGCACACGCGCCGCACGGAACGGCTCGACCAGGCGGCCGACGCCTACCGGCGGGCCGCGTCCGTGGCGCGGGTCGCGGTGCCGGGGCCCGCCGATCCCGGCGAGCCGGCGCGGCTCGCCGCGACGGCGCTGCACCAGCGGGGCGTGGTCCTCGAAGCAGCGCGCAAGCCGCTCGCGGCGGGCCAGGCGTACCGTTCCGCGCTCACGCTGTGGGGCCGCCTGCCGCGGGACGAGGCGTCCGGCGCGGCGGACACGACGGCGCGTCTGGAAGCGCTGCGGCGCGAGACCTGAACGCGCACGCTCCCGCCGGGGGCCGCCTCGGCGGCCCCGCGGGGTTTTCGCGCGTGCGCGGAAGGGAATCTTCCTTCGGCCCTGTTGCCGAGGAGTGTGCGGAGGAACCGTGAGCGAGGGGCGTGAGCCGCTGCCGGATCTGCTCGGGCTGAGTCTGAGCGAGTTGCGCGACCTGGACCACCCGGTGCTCAGTGAGGTGCTGGCCGAGCTGCGGGACCGGGTCGTGCGGCAGGGGGAAGGTCTTTGGGGCTTCAACCAGTTCGACAACAACGGTGTCATGTGACCGCCGGGGCGCGGAAGTAGCCGGTTTCGGCCCGGTCGCCATGCGAAACGGACAGAGGCTGACCGATCCTGTTTACGGAACGTCAGCCACGGAAGACTCCTCAGGGGCTCCACGAGACCGGAACAGGCCGGCGCGGAGCAGGACGATGGGGAGCCCGCGGGACGTGCACGCACCAGCGCAGGCGGCCGGGTCGCGAGTGCCGACGGCGCCCTTCCGGCAGTTCGTCGTGAAGGTCAACAGCCGTTGCAACCTGGCCTGCCGCTACTGCTACATGTACTTCGCCGCGGACACCGGCTGGCGCCGCCAGCCGGTGTCCGCCGCGCCGCAGACGCTGCGGCGCACCGCCCGCCGCATCGGCGAGCACGCGCGGACGCACCGGCTGCGCGCCCTGTCGGTCGTCCTGCACGGCGGCGAACCGCTCCTCACCGACCCGGCCGACCTCGGCGCGTTCGTCGAGGACGTCAGGGCGAGGGTGCCGGCCGACTGCGCGGTGCACGCCGCCGTGCAGACCAACGGCGTGCTGCTCACCGAGGACCGGCTGACCGCGCTCGCCGCGCACGGCATCCGCGTCGGCCTCAGCCTCGACGGCGGCCTGGCCGGCCACAACCGGCAGCGCGTCGACCACGCGGGCCGGCCCGCGTGGCCCGCCGCCCGCCGGGCCGCCCGGCTGCTCGCGCAGCCGCGGCACCGGCCCGCCTGGTCCGGCGTGCTGTGCGTCGTGGACCTGGCCACCGACCCGGTCGAGGTGTACGCGTCGCTGCGGGCGCTCGATCCGCCGGGCATCGACTTCCTGCTGCCGCACGGCAACTGGACGCGCCCGCCGCAGGGCCTGCCGGCCCCGGCCGCCGCGCCCACGCCGTACGGCGACTGGCTGTGCGCCGCGTTCGACCGCTGGTGGGGTGCGGAACGCCGCGCCGTGCGGGTGCGGCTGTTCGAGGAGTGCATCGCCCTCCTCCTCGGGCTGCCCGCCGCCACCGAGGCCCTCGGCCTCCAGCCGTTCACCGCCGTCGTCGTCGAGACCGACGGCAGCATCGAGCAGGTCGACTCCCTGAAGTCCGCCTACGAGGGCGCCGCGGCCACCGGGCTCGACGTCCACCGCAACTCCTTCGACGAGGCGCTGGCCCACCCGGGCGTCGCCGCGCGCCAGGCGGGCCGCGCCGCCCTGCCCCTCACGTGCCTGCGCTGCCCCCTCGTCGAGGTCTGCGGCGGCGGGCACTACGCGCACCGCTACCGGGCGGGGCACGGCTTCGCGAACCCGTCCGTCTACTGCGCCGACCTGCGCCGCCTGATCCGGCACGTCGCGTCGGCCCTGCGCGAGGCGGCCGGGCGGTGACGGCGACCCTCACCCGCGAGGAGGTGCACGCGCTCGGCAGCACCGAGGGCGGCAGCGACACCATCGCCCGCCTCGCGGCCGGCCAGCACACCCGCCGCCTGCTGCTGCTGCGCGTCCTGCTCGACGCCGTCGAGGCGGGCGGCACGGCCGCGGGCGCGGGCGCCGCGCGCGCCGCGCGCGACCACGCGGGCCTGCTTGAGACCGTGGAGCGCGCCGCCCCCGCCGCCGCCCGCGAGGTGCTGTTCTACTCCCTCACCGGGCCCTGGGCGGAACGCTGCGTGCAGTGGCTTGAGACCGGCAGCCACCCCGGCGCACGGGACGGCGCCGCACGCGACCTCGCGCGCCTCGGCGCCCTGGCCGCCGCCGCGGCGGCGCGTTCCGGCGTCGGCTTCGCCACGCGCGTTCCCGTGCACGCCGGGCACATCGCGCTGCCGACCCTCGGCGCGTTCCGCTGCCAGGCGCCGGACGGCACGCCCGCGGAACTGAGCGGCGACCGGGACCGGCTGGTCCTGCGCGCCGCCGGCCGCGCACCGGCCGAGGTGTACCGCGACACCGGGGGCACCTGGCGTTCTGACGACCCGGGCTGGCTGCCCCTGCACAGGCTCGACGGCGGCCCGCGCACCGTCCTGCTCGACGACCTCGACCCGGGGCCGCTCGGCACCGGGGCACCCACAGGCTTGCACCCCGAGGAACGCGCCCGGTGGCGCGCGCTGTGGCGCGACGCGCTGCCGCTGCTCGGGCTCGGCGGCGCCGCCAGGTCGGCGGAACTCGCCCTGCTCGACTGCATCGTCCCCACCCTCGACCCCGCGCCCGGCACCTCGGGCGGCGCCCACACCAGCGGGACGAGCGCGACCGCGTTCGGCGCCGTCATGGCCAGCCGGCCGCCGGGACCCGCGCACCTCGCCGCCGGGCTCGCCCACGAGCTCCAGCACGCCAAGCTCACCGCGCTCGACGAACTCGTCCCGCTGCACACCGTGGACGACGAACCCCGCCACTGGGCCCCCTGGCGTCCCGACCCGCGGCCGTTCCACGGCCTGCTGCACGGCACCTACGCGCACCTGGCGCTCACCGGTTTCTGGCAGCGCCTCGCCGTCGCGCACGACGACGCCGAGGTCCGCGACCAGGCGTGGGCGGCGCACGCCCGCTGCCGCACCCAGGTCGGCGCCGTGCTCCCCATGCTGCGGAACACCCGCAGGCTCACGGACGCGGGCCGGGTGTTCGTCGAGGCCATGGCGGAGCGGTACGAGCGGCTGCGGGAGCCCGCGCCGCCCGCGGGCCACCTGGTGCGCGCCGCGGCCTACGTCGAGACGGCGAGAACGGTGTGGCTGCGGCAGCACGGCGGCCGATGACGGACGGACGGCGGGAAGCTCGGGGGTGATTACCTGTCGTACGCGCGGTGTATGTTCCAGTCATGGACATCTGACGGGCCGTCGCACGCCGGGGCCCGTCCGCCGGGACGAGGGAGACGGTCGGATGGCCGCAGAGGGCAGGCGCGGGGACAGCCCGCGGGTGACGGTCAGCTTCGCGGGGTTCAACCGGGCCTGGGCCGCCTGGATCGGGGACCGCCTGGAGCGCTTCGGCTGGCAGGTGGTGTTCCAGCGGTGGAACCCGCCGGTGCAGGTACCGCTCGACGTCGCGCTGCGCGACCTGCTGCTGGTCGAGGGCCGCATCCTGGTCGTGCTCAGCGACTGGTACTTCAAGCTCGGCCCGCGCACCGACGCCGAGTGGAACGCGGCCCTCAGGTCGGTGGTCGCGCCCAACGCCCACAGGTTCGCCGCCGTGTCGGTCGCGCCCGAGCCCATGCCCACGGCCGCCGCCGCGTTCGGCGGCACCACGGAGCTGTGGGGCATCGGGGCCCGCGAGGCCGAGCGCCGCCTGATGCACGTGCTCGGCGCCTCGCCCGTCCCCGTCTCCTCCGGCGACACGCTCGGCGGGCGCGCCGTTCCCCGCTACCCGCACGACCAGCCCCACGTGTGGGGCGGGGTGCCCCGGCGCAACATCAGGTTCACCGGCCGCGAGGAAACCCTCCAGCACGTCTACGACCTCCTCCAGCGCGCCGAGCCCGGCGCCGGGATCGCCACGCTGCTCGGCATGTCGGGCGTCGGCAAGACCCAGATCGCGGCCGAGTACGTCTACCGCTTCGGCTCCGAGTACGACCTGGTCTGGTGGTACCGGCCGACCAGCGCGGCACGCTGCGCCAGCGGCTGGCCGAGCTGGCGCCCGCCCTCGGCCTCACCACGGGCCCCGAGTACGGCGAACGGCTCCGCGCCGTGGGCAACGCGCTGCGCCGCGGCGACCCCTACCGCCGCTGGCTCGTCGTCCTCGACGGCGCCGACGACCCAGGGCCCATCTCCGACCTGGTGCCCAGCGGTCCTGGACACGTCATCATCACCTCGCAGAACCGCGAGTGGGCCGAGCACAACACCGCGCTGCACGAGGTGCCCGTCTACGACCGGGACGAGTCCGTGGCGTTCATCCGCCGCCGCGCGCCCCGCATCGTGCCCGAGGAGGCCGACCAGCTCGCCGCCGCGCTCGGCGACCTGCCGCTCGCCCTCGACCAGACGGCCGGCTGGCTCAGCGACTCCCAGATGTCCGTTCCCGAGTACATCGGGCTGCTCGGCAGCGGCTCGGACCTGGACGCCGGGCTGCGCGTGGCCGCCGACTTCCCCATGACGTACTACACGGCCTTCTCCATACTGCTGAACCGGCTGCGCGAGACCGTGCCCGAAGCGGTCGAACTGCTGCGGCTGTGCGCCTACTTCGCGCCCGGCGCCATCCCGGTGCAGCTCGTGCGCGGCATCCCGTCCGCCAGCCTCCCCGAGCAGCTGACCGGGCTGATGGACGACTCGCTCAGGTGGAACGCGGCGATCAGCAAGCTCGTCCAGTACTCCGTCATCCGCTGGGACACCCCGGACGAGGAGAGCGACCCGGAGAACTCCGGCACGATCCACGTGCACCGCATGGTCCACCAGACCGTGCGCGACGGGATGCCCAAGGACGACCAGGAGCTGTTCTCCCGCGCCGTCCGCCGCGCCCTCTCCGCCGCGAACCCGGGCCGGCCGGCCGACACGCGCCGCTGGTCCAGGTTCGCCAAGATCGTGCCGCACCTGGACGCCTCGGGGGCGCTCGCCAGCCGCGACGCCGACATGCACCAGCTGATCTTCCACTCGCTCAGCTACCTGTACCTGGCCGGCGAGTACACCTCGGGCATCAACCTCGCCGAGCGCACCGACCGCGCCTGGCGGCAGGTGTTCGGCCCCGACCACCCGCTCGTGTGGGACCTGGCCTCCCAGCGGGCCACGCTGCTGCGGGCCACCGGCGCCTACCGCGAGACCGAGCGCATCGACCGGCTCGTCATCGACCGCCTCGGGGCCCACCGCGGCCCGCGCGACCTGACCGTGCTGCGCGCCGAGGAGGGGCTGGGCGCCGACCTCAGCGGCCAGGGCCGCTACGACGAGTCGCTGCGCGTCAACCAGCGGGTCTTCGACACCTACCTGGAGCTGGTGGGCGAGCACGACCCCAGGACGCTGAACGCCCGCCACAACCTGGCGGCCTCGCTGCGCCTCCTGGGCCGGTACGAGGAGGCGCTGTCCGCCGACCGGACCAACCTGCGGGCCCGCCGCGAGCTGCACCGCCCCCGCCACGCCCTGTCCCTGGGCTCCGAGCACGACTACGCGCTCGACCTGCGCCTGCTCGGCCGCTACGACGAGGCGCTGTCCGTCATGGAGAACAGCGTCGAGACCCACCGCCTCGTGATGGGCCAGGACAACCCCCAGACCATCGCCGCCGAGCTGAACCTGGCGATGTGCGTGCTCCGCGCCGGAGCCAGGGGAGAGGCGCACGCCCAGCTGTCCGCGCTGCTGGAGCGCGCCGAGCGCGTGCTCGGCGACACCTCGCCCCTCACCCTGGCCATCGCCACCTGCTGCTCCTTCGTGCTGCGGTCCCACGGCCAGCTCGACCTGGCCAGGGACCTGGGCGAGCGCACCGCGGAGCGGTACCGCACGGGCCTCGGCGAGCTGCACCCGTTCACCATCGGCGTCCGCGCCAACCACGGTCTTGTGCTGCGGGCGGCGGGGGAGCGGCAGTCCTCGCTGCTGCTGATCGAGGAGTGCCTGGCCGACATGACCGGCGCGCTCGGCCCCGACCACCCCTGGACCCTCGGCATCGCGCTCAACACCGGAGCCGCGCGCAATCTGGAGGGCGACGTCGAGGGCGCCGCCGAGTTGAGCCGCGACACCGCCCACCGCGTCGCGCGGCGTCTGGGCCGCACCCACCCGCTGTTCCTGTCCGCCCAGATCGCGCTCGCCACCGACCTGCGCGGGCTGCGGCAGCGCGAGGAGGCGGACAAGGTCGAGGAGGAGGCGCTCTCCGGCCTCATCGCGACCCTCGGCTCGCAGCACGCCCACACCGTCAGCGCGCGCTCGCGGGTGCGCCCGCACTGGGACTTCGAGCCGCTGCTGACCTGACCCGCCCGCCCCGCCCGCGGGGCCACGGAAACGGGCCGGTGCCCGCCGCGGGAGACGCGGCGGGCACCGGCCCGTTCCGTACGAGGGCCGGTCCCCGGCGGAGGCCGCCGGGGACCGGCCGCCTCAGTCGCCGAACACCTCGTCGAGCAGCGCCTGCTGCTCGGCCTGGTGCCGCTTCGCCGAGCCCACCGCGGGCGAGGACGACGCCGGCCGCGACACCCGCCGCAGCTGGTCGGTGCGCCCCAGGCGCTCGGCCAGGTTGAGCGCGATGAACGGCCACGCGCCCTGGTTCGCCGGCTCCTCCTGGGCCCACATCCAGGACTCCGCGTTCGCGTACCGGGCCAGCTCCGCCTGGATCTCGTCCGCCGGCAGCGGGTAGAGCCGCTCAAGGCGCACGAGGGCCACATCGGTCCGGCCGAGCTTCTCCCGCTGGGCGGCGAGCTCGTAGTAGACCTTGCCGGAGCACAGCGCCACCCGGCGCACGCCGGCCGGGTCGACGGTCGTGTCCCCGATGACCGGCCGGAACCCGCCCGAGGTGAAGTCCGCCGCCGCCGACGTCGCCGCCTTGAGACGCAGCATCCACTTCGGGGTGAAGACCACCAGCGGCTTGTGGTGCGGGTTGTGCACCTGCCACCGCAGCAGGTGGAAGTAGTTCGCCGGGGTCGTCGGCATCGACACCGTCATGTTGTTCTGCGCGCACAGCTGGAGGAAGCGCTCGATGCGCGCCGAGGAGTGGTCGGGACCCTGGCCCTCGTAGCCGTGCGGCAGCAGCAGCGTGACGCCCGAGGTCTGGCCCCACTTCTGCTCGGCCGACGAGATGAACTCGTCGATCACGGTGGCCGCGCCGTTCGCGAAGTCGCCGAACTGCGCCTCCCACATCACCAGCGCCTCGGGCCTGGCCAGCGAGTACCCGTACTCGAAGCCCATGGCCGCGTACTCGCTCAGCAGCGAGTCGTAGACGTTGAACCTGGCCTGGTCGTCCGACAGGTACAGCAGCGGGGTGTAGTCCTCGCCCGTCTTCCGGTCGATCAGCACCGAGTGCCGCTGGCCGAACGTGCCGCGCCGGCTGTCCTGGCCGGCGAGCCGCACCGGGGTGCCCTCCATCAGCAGCGAGCCGATGGCCAGCAGTTCGCCCATGGCCCAGTCGATCGCGTCCTCCTCGACCATCGCCGCACGCCGCTGCATCTGCGGGAGCAGACGCGGGTGGACGGTGATCCGCTCGGGCGTGTTGACCTGGGACTCGGCGATCCGCTTGATGACCTCGGCGCTCACGCCGGTCTCGACCGCGACCGGGAACTCCGGCTTCGGCGGCGCCACCTCGGCGGGCGCGGGCGTGACGGTGGCCTCGCGGACCTCCTTGAACACCTTCTCCAACTGCCCCTGGAAGTCCTGGAGCGCCTGCTCCGCCTCCTCAAGGGTGATGTCGCCGCGACCGATCAGCGACTCGGTGTACAGCTTGCGCACCGAACGCTTCTTGTCGATCAGGTCGTACATCAGCGGCTGCGTGAACGAGGGGTTGTCCGTCTCGTTGTGCCCGCGGCGCCGGTAGCAGACGAGGTCGATCACGACGTCCTTGTTGAACGCCTGCCGGTACTCGAACGCCAGCCGCGCCACCCGGCAGACGGCCTCGGGGTCGTCGCCGTTCACGTGGAAGATCGGCGCCTCGATCATCCGCGCCACGTCGGTGCAGTAGGTGGAGGAGCGCGCGGCGGCGGCCGTCGCGGTGTAGCCCACCTGGTTGTTGATGACGACGTGGACCGTGCCGCCGGTGCGGTAGCCGCGCAGCTGCGACATGTTCAGCGTCTCGGCGACCACGCCCTGGCCCGCGAACGCCGCGTCGCCGTGGATGAGGATCGGCAGGACCGTGAAGTCCTTGCCGCCCCGGCCGATGATGTCCTGCTTGGCCCGGGAGACGCCCTCCACGATCGGGTCGACGGCCTCCAGGTGCGAGGGGTTGGCCGTCAGGGACACCTTGATCTGCTCGCCGGACAGGCCGGTGAACGTGCCCTCGGTGCCCAGGTGGTACTTCACGTCGCCCGAGCCGTGCATCGACTTCGGGTCGAGGTTGCCCTCGAACTCGCGGAAGATCTGCGCGTACGACTTGCCGACCACGTTCGCCAGCACGTTCAGCCGACCGCGGTGCGCCATGCCGATGACGACCTCGTCCAGCTTGTCGGCCGCGGCCTCGTCGAGCACCGAGTCGAGCAGCGGAATGACCGTCTCGCCGCCTTCGAGCGAGAACCGCTTCTGCCCCACGTACTTGGTCTGGAGGAACGTCTCGAACGCCTCCGAGGCG
Source organism: Streptomyces marincola (assembly GCF_020410765.1). Classification (NCBI taxonomy): domain Bacteria; kingdom Bacillati; phylum Actinomycetota; class Actinomycetes; order Kitasatosporales; family Streptomycetaceae; genus Streptomyces; species Streptomyces marincola. The sequence goes on from NZ_CP084541.1 coordinate 4,946,514, forward strand.
TTCAGCCGGCGCAGGATGCGCAGCTGCTCCTCACGCTCCGGCGGGGTGTGGGGCCGCTCGACGCGGTCCTGGATCCACTTGCGTTCCTTGGGGTCCTGGATGTGCATGTACTCGATGCCGGTGGTGCGGCAGTACGAGTCGCGCAGCACGCCCAGGATGTCGCGGAGCTTGAGCATCGACTTGCCCGCGAAACCGCCGACCGCGAACTCGCGCTCCAGGTCCCACAGGGTGAGCCCGTGCTCCTTGATGTCCAGGTCGGGGTGCTTGCGCTGCTTGTACTCCAGCGGGTCGGTGTCGGCCATCAGGTGGCCGCGGACCCGGTAGGAGTGGATCAGGTCGAAGACGCGGGCCGCCTTGGTGACCTCGTCGTCGTGGTTGACGTCGATGTCGCGGTGCCAGCGGACCGGCTCGTACGGGATGCGCAGCGCCTCGAAGATGCTGTCGTAGAACTCGTGCTCGCCGAGCAGCAGTTGGCTCATGAGCCGCAGGAACTCGCCCGAGGCCGCGCCCTGGATCACCCGGTGGTCGTACGTGCTGGTCAGGGTCATCACCTTGGAGATGCCCAGGCGGTTCAGGGTCTCCTGCGAGGTGCCCTGGAACTCCGCCGGGTACTCCATCGCGCCCACGCCCAGGATCAGGCCCTGCCCCGGCATGAGGCGGGGCACGGAGTGGACCGTGCCGATGCCGCCCGGGTTCGTCAGCGAGGCGGTGACGCCGGAGAAGTCCTCCATCGTCAGCTTGCCCGTGCGGGCCCGGCGGACGATGTCCTCGTACGCCTGCCAGAACTCGAAGAAGGTGAGCGTCTCGGCCTTCTTGATGCCCGCGACGACCAGCTGCCTGTCCCCATTGTCCTTGACCAGGTCGATGGCGAGGCCGAGGTTGACGTGCGCCGGCTTCACCAGCGTCGGCTTGCCGTCCTTCTCGGCGAACGAGTGGTTCATGCCCGGCATCGCCTTGAGCGCCTGCACCATCGCGTAGCCGATGAGGTGCGTGAACGACACCTTGCCGCCGCGCGCGCGCTTGAGGTGGTTGTTGATGACGATGCGGTTGTCGAACAGCAGCTTCACCGGGACCGCGCGGACCGAGGTGGCCGTGGGCAGGTCGCGCGAGGCGTTCATGTTCTTCGCGACGGCGGCGGCCGGACCACGCAGGGTCACCAGCTCGGGGCCCTCTGGGGCCTGGTCCGCCGCGCCGGAACGCTCCGCCGCGGGCTTGGCCGCCGGCTTGGCGGGCGCGGCGGCCGGCTTGCCCGCGGACTTCCCCGCGGGCTCGGCGGCCTGGGCCGGCTTTGCGGTGGCGGGCTTTGCTGCGGGCTGCTCGGCCGCCCGCGGGGCGGCCTGGGCGACGGGCTTCCCGGCGGGCTTCTCCTCGGCACGAGCCGGGGCCGGGGCGCCGTCCCCGGCGGTCCCGGCCGGAGCGGCGTCCGAGCCGTTCGCCTCCGGCTTCGTCCCGGCCGAGGCGTCGCCGCCCGGCTTGTAGTCGGCGAAGAAGTCCCACCAGGCACGGTCCACGGAGTTCGGGTCCTGGAGGTACTGCTCATAGATCTCGTCGACGAGCCATTCGTTGGCACCGAAACCGGCGGCGGGATTCTTACCCGCGCCTTGGTCGGTCTCGGCACTCGGTGTGTTCGGGGACTGTGGCGACACGGCGGCAACCGCCCTCTTCCGCTTCGCAAGGGTCATGGACAGCGGAAATCAAGGCTACGCCCCCCGGGGGGTCCGGCGCAGTCCTCATCCCCCAGTCGTGGCCTACACCACATTCAGAAGGTGGTTTCAGGGCGTGAAACCACGGGAAACGGTCCAAGTTCGGCGCGAAACCGCAACGAAATGGTAATGACGGATCGCGACCGGCAACAGCGCGCGCTCAGCTGCGCGGACAGCGCGGAACGGCCCCGGGCGCCGGCGCGCGCGACGGCGCGACGCGTCGGCCCGCGCCGAGGCGCGCGGGGACCCGGAACGACCCTACGTCAAATGTTTGCCTGCGCGTTACCCGGAAGCGTGAGCTGTATCCGGCAGCCGCGGCGGGACTCCGCCACCCCGATCGTGCCGCCGTGCAGATCGACCGCCCAGCGGGCGATCGCGAGCCCGAGACCGGTCCCGCCGTCACGGGGCGTGACGCCGTTCGTCGTGCCGCGGCCGAAGCGCTCGAACACCAGCTCCCGCTGCGACTGGGGGATGCCGGGGCCCTCGTCGAGGACTTCGAGCACCAGGGCGCCCGGGCAGTCCCCCTGGCGGGCCTTGACCGTGACCTGGCCGCCGCGCGGGCTGTGCTTGACGGCGTTGTCCACGAGGTTGGTCACCACCTGGTCGAGCCGCTCCGGATCGGCGTGCGCCCGCAGCGACCCGGGCAGCACATCGAGCCGGAACCGCACGTCGGTGCGCGCGTGGCCGCGGCGCAGCGCGACGGTCGCGTCGTTCAGCACGGCGGAGAGATAGGGCTCGACCTGGAAACCGCGCGGCTGGAGCGGCACCACGCCGTCCTCAAGCCGCGACAGGTCGAGCAGCTGCTCGACCAGCCGGCCGAGGCGTTCGGTCTGCCGCAGCGCGGTGGCCATCGTCTTCGGATCGGCCTCGCAGACGCCGTCCACCACGTTCTCCAGCACGGCCCGCAGGCCCGCGATGGGCGTGCGCAGCTCGTGCGAGACGTTGGCGACCAGCTCCTTGCGGTGCCGGTCGGCCGCCTGGAGGTCGGCGGCCATGCGGTTGAACGCCAGGGCCAGATCGCCCAGTTCGTCGCGGCGCGCGACGCGCACCCGGCGCCCGTAGTCGCCGCGCGCCATGGCCCTGGCGGCCGACGTCATCTCCAGGACCGGAGTCGCCAGGCTGTGCGCGACGAACTGCGTCACCAGCAGCGAGGCGATGATCGCGATGATCGCGATGACCTGGAGCTCGATGTCCGAGCGGTAGGCCATGAGGATCAGCAGCGTCGTGATCGCGACAGAGATGATCACGAGGCAGCCGAGAGCGGCCTTGACCGAGCGGAAGGGGTCGAGCGGGCGCAGCCCGCGCCACATCATGGGCCACACCCGTCCCACGGGGGAATGCCTGACCGGCTCGGACACGCTAGACCTCGGATGCGGCCTGGTTCCGTGCGGACGGCTCGCCCGCGAAGCCGGGCGGCGTCTCCAGCGCGTACCCCACACCGTGCACGGTGCGGATCCGCTCGGCCCCGATCTTCCGCCGCAGCGCCTTGACGTGGCTGTCCACCGTCCTGGTGCCCGAGGCGTCCGCCCAGTCCCAGACCTCGGCGAGCAGCTGCTCGCGGGTGAGCACCGCGCGGGGGGAGCGGGCCAGGCACATCAGCAGGTCGAACTCGGTGGGGGTGAGGTGGATGTCTTTGCCCGCGGCCCGCACCCGCCGCTGGGTGCGGTCGATCTCCAGGTCGCCCAGCCGGACGCTGCCGGGGCGCGGCGTGGTGGCGGCGACGGCGGCGCGTTCGATTCTTCTCAGAAGCACATGCGATCTGGCGACCAGCTCCCGCATGGAGAAGGGCTTCGTCATGTAGTCGTCCGCGCCGACGCCGAGGCCGACGAGCATGTCGGTCTCGTCGTCGCGCGCGGTGAGCATCAGCACCGGGACCGGGCGCTGCGCCTGCACCCGCCGGCAGACCTCAAGGCCGTCGAACCCCGGCAGCATCACGTCGAGGATCAGCAGGTCGGGGTGCCAGGCGGCGGCGGTCTCGACCGCCGCGGGCCCGTCGGCCGCGGTCTGGACGAGGAAGCCCTCGGCGCGCAGCCGCGCCGCGATGGCCTCCACGATGGTGGGGTCGTCCTCCACGACCAGGACGCGCCGCTGGGCGCCCGGCGTGGTGACCGGCGCGCTGTGGTGCCCCGGGTGGTCGGCCTGGCCGGGCTCGTGCGCGTCGGCAGGCGGCGTCGCGGGTGGCTGCTCCGGATGGTTCCGGTCCATCGGAGGAGTTCTCGTCTCTGTCTGATTCATGGTGTCCCGCCCCCGGGATCGGTTGTGGGCCAGTCGGCTGGTTCTGGCCTTCAGGTGCCGGTGAGCACTCTCAGCAGAGTAAAGCGCTCGGTCAGCCCGCGGCTACGCACACTGCCTGGCGAGATGATGGCTGGCGAGAAAGAGCACGTCCGGAACGCCCCTGGCGACGGGCACTTCTCTGGTGCGAACATCGGCGAATCCGGCATTGCGCAGAAGTCGCGGGAAATCCTCGGAAGGCCGGGCGGACCACACGGCCAGCACCCCGCCGGGTCGCAGCCGCGCGCGGCAGGCGGCGAGTCCCTCGGGGGAGTAGAGGCCGTCGTTGTCCGATGTGACCGTCCAGTCGGGGCCGTTGTCGACATCGAGGCACAGCGCGTCGTACGGCGGCCCCGGGGCCGCGAGGTGCGCGGCGAGGTCGGCGTGCAGCAGTTCGGTGCGCGGGTCGGCGAGCGCGCCGGCGGTGAGCGCGGCCAGCGGTCCCGAGCGGTGCCAGTCGAGGATGGCCTGTTCTCGTTCCACGACGGCGATGCGGCCCCAGCGCGGCTCGGCCGCGGCCTCGGCCAGGGAGAAGCCGACGCCGAGGCCGCCGATGAGCAGGTCGGGGGGCGGCGCGTCGGCGGGCCGGCCGGAGAGCGCGGCCAACGCGGCGGACACCAGGAGGCGCTCCGAGCGGCCGTCCGAAGTGTCCATCAGGAAGCAGCCGTTGGCGATGATCTGGAGGAGCGTTCCGTGCCGGCGCAGGACCACTTCGCCGTGCGGCCCCGTCCTGCGGTCGAGCACGACCGGGCGGCTGTCGTCGGTGAGCGGGACGGAGGTCATGCGCGCCATTGTGGCGCACGGGCCGCGGGGCCCGACCGCGCGCGGGACGGAACCGGCCCCCGGCGGGCTCGGCGCGCGAGATCGGCGCGCGGGGGAGGCGCGCGGGCCGGGTGAACGCGCGGCCGGGAGGCGCGTGGAACGGGGGCGCACGCCGGGAGCGGGCCGCCGCGCGCCGGTGTCAGAGGAGCGCGAGCACGGCCGTCGCGTCGTCGTGCGCCTTGCCGCGCGGGAACGCCGCGCCGTCCGGGTCGGCCAGCTCCGCGGCGCGCACCTGGCGGATCGCCTCGGCCGGTCCCGGGCCCGCCAGCACCGTGAACAGGTCGGCCCAGCCGCCGAGGCGGAACGTCTCGACCCAGCGTCCGACGCCGTCCGTCAGGGCGGCAAGCGAGCGCACCTCGCCGCGCGGCACCACCCCGGTCACCGCGCGGGCCGCGACGGCCGGGTCGGCCGCGGCCGTGAAGAAGCCGCCGGGCGCGTTCCGCATGGACTCGATCCAGGCGACGCGCTCGGCGCGCGGCAACCGGCGGGCGGCGGGGAGCAGTTCGTCGAGGCGGCTGTCCAGTACCGGCCGTACGGCCCCGCCGTGATCCTCGATCAGCAGCACCGAGTCGGAGAGCACCAGGTACTCGACGTCGTGCTCGTCCCAGCGCGCGCAGACCACCGTGGCCTGCGGCGTTCTGGGGTGAGAAAGGTCACAGGCGGCCCGATGGGCGTGCGCGCAGCGGGAGATGGCCTCGGCCAGGCAGTCGCGCAGCGGTGATTCCCTGGCGGCGGCGCAGCGTTCGAGCAGGGTCCCGCCGAGCCGCGCGGCGAACCAGGCGACGCCGTGCGCGCAGCCGCCCGGCGGCGTCCCCGGATCGGCGGCCGGACCCGTCACGCCGTCGAGGAGGACGAGGGCGCCCCCGGTGCCGCCCGCCGGCACGGCCGTGGCGGTGAAGTCCTCGTTCGGGTGCCCGGGACTGCCGGGCTCGGTGGCGGACTGGACGCGCATGGTGATCAGTCTGCCGTAGGCTGGTTCGCGTCACCGAATGCGGCAACGACACCCCTCCGACCGTCGGTCGGGAAGCGGAGATCCTGCCAGGCGGCCGGGCGGAACACCAGTGGGATCCGCCGGCCCGCGGGGACGCACTCCGGCTGCGGCTTGTTCGCCAACTCCGGGTGTTGTTCACTCCTTCGGGTGGCCGGGCGGGGGGAAGGCCCCCCGGTCCTGTCGGCGCTGGCATGGTCGGTGCCCACGTGACGAGAATGCGAGCACAGGTGCGGAAGAAGAAACTGCACGGACCCGCCGACCCGTCGCCTTCCGCATCGTCGGGCTCCCGCTCGGACTCGCGGGGGCGTGCGGTGCGGGGACGGCGCGTGAGGGTCCGCAGCCGGTTGCTGACCGGGGTGTTGCTGACCAGCGTCGCCGTGATCACCGCGGGCGCCCCCGCACTGCACGCGGCCGTCTCCGAGCTGACCGAGGCTCAGGACCGGGTGGCGGACGCGGAGCTCGGCCGGCGGGCGCTCTCGCTCTCCCACGTGCTGGCCGACGAACGCGACGCGCTGGTCGTCGCCCTCGCGGCCGGAGACCCCGAGGCCCTGGGCTCGGCGCTCACCGAGGACGCGCGCGCCCGCGCGGACCGCGCGGCCGATGCCCTGCCGCGCGCCGCCGGTGAGCAGGCGCACGCCGGGCTCGACGCGTTGCCCGCCGCGCGGGAACGCGCCCTCGCGGGCGACAGCACGCCAGCCGAGACGTTCGACGTGTACACCGCGCTCATCGAGGACCTGGACGCCGTCTTCCGCCGCGTCGACCCGGACGGCGGCGCGCTGCCCGACCTGGCCAGGGCCGTGCACGCCTCGTCCGCCACGCGGGGGCTGCTGCTCGCCGCCCTCCAGGAGGAGGGCGACGCCACGGCCGAGGCCGCCGCGCTGGCCCGCCGCGAGCACCTGCGGGAGGAGTCGGCGCTCGCCGACTTCGCGGCCACCGCGGACGCCGAGGCGCTCGGCGCGTACGAACGGACCGTCACGGGACCCGAGGCGGAGGCGGCCGAGGAGTACCTCGCCGTCCTGGCCGCGGGGCTGCCCCAGGGCGCCGAGGGCGGAGCGCTCGTTCCCTCCGAGGTGCACGAGGCGCTGCTCGCGCGCACCGGCCAGCAGCGCGGCGTCCTGTCGTCGCTCGCCGCGGAGCGGGCCGACAGCATCGAGGGCGAGCGCGGCGAGGCGCTGACCTGGCTCCAGGCGACCGGCGGCATGGTGGGCCTCGCCCTGGTCCTGGCCATCGGGGTCAGCGTGCAGACCGCGAGGTCGCTCACCCGCCCGCTGGCCACCGTGCGCCTGGGCACCCGCCGCGTCGCCGCCGACCCGGCGGGCGAGGAGCCGGTCAAGTACATCGGCCGCAACGACGAGTTCGCCGAGGTCGTCGCCTCCGTCAACGCCCTGCGCTCGCGCACGGTCGCGCTCCAGGAGGAAGCGGTGCGCGCCGCGAACGAGGCGGCGCGCGCCGCCGACGAGGCCGCGCGCGCCGAGCGGGACCGGGGCGGCCTGCGGGCCGAGCGGGACCGGCTGCTGACCGAGCAGAGCGAGCTGAACGCCCGCCTCGCGGCGCTGCACGGCGCGGTGCACGGCATGTTCGCGCACCACGCGCAACGCCTGTTGGCCCTGATCGGTGAGCAACTGACCGTCATCGAGGGCCTTGAGGAGCACGAGACCGACCCCGACCGGCTCGCGGTGCTGTTCTCCCTCGACCACCTCGCCGCGCGGGTGCGCCGGCACGGCGAGAACCTGCTGCTGCTCGCCGGCGCCGAGCCCATCGCCCACGCGGGCGAGCCGACGCCGCTCATCGACGTGGCGCGGGCGGCCGTCAGCGAGATAGAGCTGTACGAGCTGGTGGAGACCGCGCCGCCGCCCCCGCCGGCGCGTGTGGTGGCCGCCGCGGCCCGGGACCTCAGCCACCTCCTGGCCGAACTGCTCGACAACGCGACCGCGTACTCGCCCGCCGGTACCCGGGTGCGGCTCACCGCGCGCTGGGCCGAGCGCGAGCTGGTGTTCTACGTGGAGGACGAGGGCTTCGGCCTGTCGGCGGACCGGATCGCGGAGTTGAACGCGCGGCTGGCCGACCCGGTCACCCCGCCGCCGGGGGCCGAGGGCGTGCACGGCGGCGAGGGCATCGGCATGGGCCTGTACACGGTGGCGCGCCTGGCCGCGCGGCACGGCCTGCGCTGCTGGCTGGCCGCGCGGCCGGGCGGGGGCACGGTGGCCCAGGTGGTCGTGCCCGCCGCCTTGGTCGACACGATGCCGGAGGGGTACGCGGCCGAGGCCGCGGGCGTGTCCGCCGGGCCGGGGGCGCTCGACACCGGTTCGTTCGCCGTCGGCGGCTCGTTCACCGATACGGGCTCGTTCACCGGCGCGGTGGCCTTCACCGACACCGGCTCCCTGGCCGGCGTGGGCCCCGGCGCCGGAACGGGCGCGGTGCCGCGGGTCGGCCAGGTGCCCGAGCAGGCCACCGGGCCGCTGCCCGAGCACGCCAGGGCGGAGGACACCACGCCGCGGATCCAGGGCACCACGGACAGCGGGCTGCCCCGGCGCAGCCGGGGCAGCGCGGCCCCGGCCGCCGCCCCGGCGCAGGACCGGGCGCGCGGGGTGGACGCCGAGGACCTGCGGCGCCGCCTCGGCGGGTTCCAGCGCGGTGCCAGGGACGGGCACAGGGACGCGGCCAGGGCGGCCGACGGGCACGCGGGCGAGCCGGGAGAAGGGGTGCCGACATGACGTCCCCGACCTGGACCTCGTCCGCGGGCGCCACCGGTGGCCGGGGCCGCGACGATCTGCGCTGGCTGCTGTCCCGGCTGGTCGCCGAGGTGCCCGGCATGCTGTCGGTCGCGGTCGTCTCCGCCGACGGGCTGCTGCTCCTGTCGTCCGAGCCCGAGGACGGCGTTCCGCGGCACAGGACCGTGGGGCCGATGGGCGCCGCCGCCGACCTGGCGACGGTCGTCTCCGGGCTCGGCAGCCTGACCTCGGGGGCGGCGACCCTGATGGACGGCGGCGGGGTCCGGCAGACGCTGGTCGCGATGCAGACGGGGAACCTGCTGGTCATGTCCATCAGCGACGGCTCGCTGCTCGGGGCCTGGACCACGCCGGAGGCCGACATGAGCACGGTGACCTACCACATGGCGCTGTTCGTCGGCCGGGCCGGGCACCTGCTCACGCCGGAACTGCGCGCGGAGCTGCGGCAGACCGACGGCCGCAGGCAGCGGTAGCGGGCTGCCCGGCGCCGTCGGCGCCGCGGGCCAGGGGCCGGCGGCACCCGGGGCCGATGTCCTAGGACTTCGGCCCGTTTCGCCGCCGCGGGGTTCGGCCTAGCGTCGCCGCCATGGATACGACGGGCATGCTCGACGAGGGGCTGCAACGACTGCACAGGTCGGGGCCGGAACGGCTCGGACGGCTCACCAACCACGCGCCGATGGCCATCGAGGCGCTGGCCGCGCGCGGCCGGGCCGGCTCGGTGCACCGGTGGCTCGACCGCTACGCGCGCAAGCTTGAGGACTTCCCGCCGAGGGTCGAGCCGATCACGGCCGCCTCCTGGGAGCCGGCCCTGGGCGACCCCCGTCGCGCCGCGGACTGGATCGACCACTTCAGCCGCGAGATCGCCGCGCGTCCCTGGCGCGAGGTGCTGACCGAGTGGTGGCCCCGGCTCCTGCCGGGCATGTACGGCGGTTCGACCCATCCGGTGATCCGGGTGGGCCACGCCGTGCGCACCCTGCTGGCCGGCGACGGCACAGAACCGCGGCTGACCGAACTCGCGCACGGCCTGGGGTACTGGGCCGCCCGGTACCGCCGCGTCACGTGCCGCCTCTCGCCGCCCGCCGCCGGAGGCGCGAGCGCCGCGCTCGACGCCGTGCCGCCGATCGCCGCACGCGGCGGCGGCTTCGCCGCCCGGCTCGACCACGTCACGGACCTGCCGGCGTGGGCGGACGCGGTCACGGATCCGCACGCGGCGCGCGACCGCCTCGCCGAGCTGGTGCGGGCGGCGACGTACCGGTATGCCACCCACGGGCACGGCGAGGAGACCATGCTGGTCCATGCGGCCACGGCCCCCAACGCCGTCCTGCGCACCCTGCCCGCGCTCCCGCCCGCCCTCTGGGCCCCGAGCCTGCGGGCGGCCTGGGCGGCCTCCGCGGCGGTCACCGCGATGTACGCGCCGCCGGAGCCGGCCGCCTTCGCCCCCGCGGGGAGCCTGACCCCGGAGGAGGTGTTCGAACGGGCCGTGCGGCACGGCGACGAGCACGTCATCAAGCTGACCGACACGGCCCTGGACATCGGTGACGCACGGGCCCTGGCGGCGGCGCTGCGCTGCGTGGAGCTGAGCGAACCGCTCCGCTGGGCGGTGTCGTGCGGGTCAGGCACGCGGCAGCGGCAACGGTAACGGCAACGCGCGGACGGCGGGCGGCTCTTGGCCCCGGCGGGGCGGCGTTCCCGTGGCGGCCGGGGCAGGGCTCCCGGCTACCGCGCCTGCCGCGGCAGGGTGAGGACCTCGACCCCGTCCTCGGTGATGGCGATCGTGTGCTCGCTGTGCGCGGTCCGGCAGCCGGTCGCGCTCCTGAGCGTCCATCCGTCGGCGTCGAAGACGAGGTCGGCGGTGTCCGCCATGATCCACGGCTCCAGTGCCAGCATCAGCCCGGGCCGCAGCGGGTAGCCGCGGCCGGGCCGCCCGGTGTTCGCGATGTGCGGGTCCTGGTGCATCGTCGAGCCGATGCCGTGCCCCCCGAACTCGGTGTTCACCGGGTATCCCGCCTCGCCGAGTACCGTGCCGATGGCGTGGGAGATGTCCCCGGTGCGCCCTCCCGGCCGGGCGGCGGCGATCCCGGAGGCGAGCGCGCGTTCCGTCGTGCTGATCAGCCGGACGCTCTCCTGGGGGCGCGCGTCGCCCACGATGAAGCTGATGGCGGAGTCAGCGGCGAGCCCGCGCAGGGAGACGGCGAGGTCGAGGGACAGCAGGTCGCCGTTCGCGAGCGTGTAGTCGTGCGGCCGTCCGTGCAGCACGGCGTCGTTGACGCCCGTGCAGATGTAGTGGCCGAACGGGCCGCGGCCGAAGGAGGGCGCGTAGTCGACGTAGCAGGACAGCGCTCCCGCCTCGGTGATCATCTCCTTGGTCCACCGGTCGATGTCCAGCAGGTTCGTGCCGGGTGCGACGCGCCCTCGCAGCGTCGCCAGGATGTCGGCGACCAGCGCGCCCGTGTCCCTGGCCCGGCTCAGCTGGCTGGCGTTGAGGATCTCGATCATGCGGCACCCTTTCCGGTGGCCGATAACTATGCCGGGATAACTATACCGGCATTTTTTTACCGGGATAACTGTACCGGGATTACTGTACCGGTACTAGAATCGGCAGCATGGTCAGGTTGCCGCTCACTCCCGCAGAGGTCGAACGCGGACAGCGCCTCGGCGCCCTCCTGCGCCGGGCCAGAGGAGAGCGTTCGATGCTCGACATCGCGCTCGACGCGCGGGTCTCACCCGAGACCTTGAGAAAGATCGAGTCGGGCCGTGTGGCCACCCCCGCCTTCTCCACCATCGCGGCGATCGCCGATGTCCTCGGCCTCTCCCTCGACGCGGTGTGGGCCGAGATCAGCCGGCCGGAACGCGAGGTGGCGCCGGTCGGTTCAGGGCCGGGCGCGCCGCGGGGGGTGGCCTCGCGGGCCTCGTAGGCCCGGGGGCGTCCCGCGAGCCTCAGTCCCGCTGCCCCGCCCCGGGCGCCGGGAGGGGGAGCGGAGCCGCGGGCGGCCCGCCGCCGGCGTCCTGCCGCGCGCGGGCGAGCCGTTCGTCCTCGGTCGCGCCGAGCCGGGCCGCCTCCTCGGGGCCGAGCCCGGCCAGGAGCCCGGCCGTCTCGTCGAGCCGCCGGTGGGTCTCGTCGCGTTCCTCGCGCCGCGCCGCGGCGGCGGACTGCTCGGCGTCCAGCGCCTCGCGCGCCCGCGTGGCCAACTCCTGCGCCCGGCGCTCGCGTTCGGCCAGCCGCGCGATGCGGGTGGTCTGCGCCCTCGCCGCGCGGTCCGCGACGGTCCGCGCGTGCAGCGCGCCCGGCACGTCATCGCCGAGCAGCAGCCGCAGGTAGCCGGGCAGCTCAAGACCGCCGCGCCGGTACTGCTCGCGGGCCACGGCGCCCGCCACCCGCCGCGCCCCGGCCAGCTCGGTCCTGGCGGCGGCGAGGCGCGCGTCGCGTTCGAGCGCCTCCGCGTGCCGCTCGCGCAGCCGCGCCTCCGCCTCGTTGTACGCCTCCGCTGCGCGGCCCGTCTCACGGTGCAGCGTGCGGAGTTCTGCCAGCAGCGCGGCCGGGTCCGCGTCGCCCGGGTCGGCCGCGGCGGGCGCGCCGCCGCCGGCCGTCCACGCCAGCAGGCCCGCGGCCAGCATCAGGGCCGGTCGTCTCATCGGGGCACCACCTCTCCTCGCTCGGCCCGGCGGCTTGTCGCGAGCGCGCCGTGGCCCGTCATGCGGGCGCCCGCGGCCAGGCGCGGGCGCACGACCCAGCGATGGTGCGCACAGGAAGGCGCGGGGCGCGCGCCGGAGCGGGCGAACGGGTGGTCAGCGCCTGCGGCGGTGGGAACGGCTCGGCGCGGCGTCCGGCGCGTACACGTACACCCAGCCGCGCGGCAGCCGCAGCCGCCGCGTGTACGCCGCGGCTTCGAGCTGGTACACGTGCACGGTGTCGGGCTCGCCGGGGCGTCCTGGCACGGGCACCTCGTACACGCGGGGCGGCTTGCCCGTGGGCCCGACCAGCACGGGCAGGACCTGGCCGTCGAGGGGCCCGCCGGTGAACGGCGTCGGCTCGCTCCTCATGACCCGGCTCCGGTACGCGCCGCCGGGGCCGCGGGGGGCGGGGGCTCGGGCGCCGCCGCGGCCGAGAGGGCCGCGAGACCGCGGGCGACGAGGGCGTCCACGCGTCCGCCCGGCGGTTCGGAACGCGCCGCGGCCCGCAGCACGGCCGCCGCCTGCGCGTCGCGGCCCGCCGTGACGACGAGCTGTGCGATGAACTGCTCGACCAGCAGGTCGCGCAGCTCCCCGACCGGTGGTTCCCTGTTCTCGTCGAGCCAGATGAGGGAGGCCGCCTCGACGGCGGTGATCCAGGTGCGCACCGCCATGCGCAGGCGCGGCCCCGGCTCCCCGGTGCCCATGTGCAGCAGCACCTGCCGGGCCGCGGCGCGCCTGACGCCGTCGACGATCGCGGTCGTGCGCGAGGTCTCGACGACGCTGCCCCCCTTGAGCAGCGCGGTGAACCCCTCGCCGTGCTCGTCGACGAACGCGAGGTAGCGGTCGAGCCCGTCGGCGAGCCGCTGGCTGAGCGGTCCGCGCGCGGGCACGGCGAAGCACAGTTCGAGGTCGGCGGCGGCGCCGCGCAGCGCGGTCTCGTACACCTGCTGCTTGCCGCCGGGGAAGTAGCGGTAGACCAGGGGGCGCGAGACCCCGGCCTCGCGGGCGACGTCGTCGAGCGACACGTCCTCGGGGGCGGCGTGCGCGAACAGGCGCTGGGCGGCGGCGATCAGCTGGCCCCGGCGCTCGGTCGTGCTGAGCCTGCGGTACGCCGGGCCCGAGGCCCGGTCGGCTCGCGGGGCCGGTGGCCGACCCGGCGGTGCGGGGCTGCTGTCCATGCCGGGAAGCGTAGCCGCCCGCCGTACCGCGGGGTATCAGGCCGCGAGCAGTCCGGAGCTGCGCCACATGCGGCGGCCCGCGCCGCGCAGCAGGCCGACCTCGTCGAGGAAGTCCGTCAGGCGGCGCGCGCCCTCCCGCATCACCGTGCGCCGGTGCGCGCTCGTCCGCACCTGGGCGACGGCCTCCGCCTGGTCGAGGCCGACGTTCGTGTACACCTGGGGGTTCACGAACGCGACGGAGAAGATGCGGGCGAACTCGCCGCAGCAGACGCGGGTCAGCTCGCGTTCCCAGGCGGGCGCGGTCGCCATCTGGCGGCGCAGCTCCTCGCGCGCGTACCTGACGTGCCGCGCCTCCTCGATCACGTGAATCCGCGTGACCCCTCTGATCAGCGGCTGGACGCGCTCGTCGGGGAACGTGAGCCGCTGCATCCAGTCCAGCACCTCCTCGCCGAGCAGGGTGGCGGCGAACGATCCCGGCGTGGTGGAGAGCGTTTTGAAGACGCGCGCGACGTTGTGGTGCGCCCGGGCGGGCGGGTAGGCGGGCGTCCCGCCGCGTTGGATCGCACGTGCGAACATCATCGAGTGGCGGCACTCGTCCGCGATCTCGGTGAGCGCGTAGCGGACGTGGGCGCTGGTGGCCGGCTTGTCGTAGACGTGCCGGACCAGCAGCTGCATCAGGATCATCTCGAACCAGATGCCGAGCGAGGCGAGCGCGGCCGACTCGTGCCGGGAGAGGTCGATCCGCTGCTCCTCGGACATCCGGTACCACAGGGGCGTGTCGTAGAGGGAGACCAGCTCGGGGGGCCAGTACCACAGGCCCTCCTGCCAGGGTGCGTTCCAGTCGAGATCGCGGTCGGGGTCGAAGGAGTGGCGGGCGGACGCGGCGAGGAGGCGTTCCGCTACCCGCTCCCGGTCCGCCAGCGCGGTGGGGCCCGCCGCACGCGGCGGGGCGGACGGGGAGTCGGGGGGCGCGCCGTTCGCGGGGGGAGTCATCTTCTTATGAGACAACCTGTCAGCAAGCTTTGTCCATCCCCGGGGCATGCCCTGTTCATCCTGATCTCCACCGCTTGGTTCACGCCGCACGTTCACCTGGAGGTCACGGGTATCCGGGCCGCAGGTAACCGCGTTCCGCTGTGCTGGGCGCCATGACGCGACGATGGACGGAGCGGCTCTCGCTCTGGAGCACCATCCGGGGCCGGGTGGCCATCGTGCTCGCCGTGCCCACCTGCCTCCTCCTCGCCCTGGTCGGGGTCGGCGTGGCGGACCGGGCCGACGACTGGTCGGCGGCGCGCGAGAGCGGCGAACGGGTGCGGCTCGCGCTCGACGTGCAGAACCTCGTCCGTGAACTCCAGCGCGAGCACGGGCTCACCAGCGGCCTCCTGGTCGGCGCCGGCCAGTACCGGCCGGAGCTCGCCGACACCCGCCGCCGGGTCGACGCCGTACGCGCCGAGCTGGCGCGGCGGGTCGACGAGGGCACCGCACCGGCGTTCGAGGAGGCGCTCGCCGACCTCGACGAGCTGACCGGCGTGCGCGCGGGCGTCGACGACGGCTCGATCACCCGCGACGAGAGCCTGACGTTCTACTCGGAGGCCACCAGCGCGCTCAACGACGCGCAGCTGGCCGAGGACCCCGCCCACGGCGACCGGCGGCTGACCGACGGCATGGCCGCGTTCCAGGCCCTGTCCGTGGCCACCGAGGCGCTCGCGCAGGAGCGCGGGCTGCTGAACGGCGTCCTGGTCACCGGCCACTTCGAGAACACCCAGTACCTCACCTTCGCCGCCACCCGCGCCGACCGCGAAACGGCCCTGCGCACGTTCGAGCAGCTGGCCACCGAGCGGCAGCGCGCCGCGCTCGACGCCGCGTTCGAGATCGACGAGGCACTGCTCGTCGCCACGATCGAGGAACGGGCCGACGCGCACGCCGACGGCACCGCGCTGGTCACCGACCCCGAGGAGTGGTGGGCGGCGTCGACCGCGCTGACCGACGCGTTCCACGACGTGCAGCAGGAGATCGGCCCCGACATCACCCGGCGCGCCGACCAGCTGAGCACGGCCGCGACCCGGGGGCTCGTCGGCTTCCTCGCGCTCGGCGCGCTGATCCTCGGGGTGGCCGTCGCCCTCGCCCTCCTCGCGGCCCGTTCCATCACCCGGCCCCTGGACGAGCTGACCAGGCAGGCCGAGGGCGTCGCCGGCCGCCGCCTGCCCGAGACGGTCCGCGCGATCCAGGAGGCGGAGCCCGAGGAGGCGGAACGGCTCGGACCGCCGCCGCCCGACCCCGGCTCGGGGCGCGGCGCCGAGGAGGTGACCCGGCTGGCCGCCGCACTCCACGACGTGGAGCGCACCGCCGTCGGCCTGGCCGCCCAGCAGACCGTGCTGCGCCGCAACGGCACCGAGTCGCTGGCCAACCTCGGGCACCGCAACCAGGCGCTCGTGCGCCGCCAGCTGCGGCTCATCACCGCGCTTGAGAGCAAGGAACTCGACCCGGACGCGCTCGCCGAACTGTTCGAACTCGACCACCTCGCGACCCGCATGCGCCGCAACGCGGACTCGCTGCTGATCCTCACGGGACAGCAGCTGCCGCCCCGCGTGTGGACCGGCACCGCCGAGGTCGCCGAGGTCGTGCGGTCGGCCGTGTCCGAGGTGGAGGACTACCGGCGGGTGACGCTCGTGGAGTCCGAGCCGTGCCAGATCCACGGCTGGGCGGTGTACGAACTGTCGCACCTGCTGGCCGAGTTGATCGAGAACGCGCTCACCGCCTCGCCGCCGGGGCGCCCGGTCGAGGTCTACGGCTGGTGGGACTCGGCCGAGTACTGCCTCGCGGTGGTCGACCGCGGCAGCGGCATGACCGAGGAGGAACTGGCCCGCGCCAACGCGCGCCTGGCGGGCCGCGACAACTTCCTGGTCGCGCCCACCCGCTTCCTCGGCCACTACGTCGTCGGCACCATCGCCGCCCGCCTCGGCGTGCAGGTCGAGGTGCGGCACACGCAGAGCGCCCCGACCACCGCGGCGGCCCGCGGCGCCGGGGTCTCCGCCTACGTCGCGCTGCCGCCGCGGGTGCTCAGCCAGGAGGCCGAGGCCGAGAGCCACTCCGCCTCGCTGCCCGTCTGAGCCGGGCCTGCGCCCGGCCGTCCCGGCCGGGGCCGCGCCAGGACCGCCGCACCCGGCGCCGGGCGCGGGGCCCGAGCGCAGGGCCGGGACGCTCCGACGGGCGTCACAGCACCTCGCCCGGCCCTTCGGGCGAGCCGAGCCACAGGCGGTTGGCGCCCGAGGCCGCGACCGTCAGCCCGTACGCCTCGGGGCCCGGCCGCCCGGCCGCCGCCCAGTCCGCGAGCAGCGGGACGCGTTCTGCCCACAGCTCGCGCGGGCCGTCCCACTGGAGGCGCGCCGTGCCGTCGTCCCTGGGGTCGAGCCGCGCCCAGGACCCCGTCGCCGGGTGCACGAGCCCGAGCGCGGGACGGCCGTCGGCGTCGATCAGGGACAGCTCCGCCACGTCCGGCTGGGCGAGGGAGCCGAGGAACCGCGGCATCGCCGCCGCCGGGTCCGCGGGCAGCGACACCTCGGCCCTGGCCCCCAGCGGGACGAGCAGCGCGGGGATGCGCGCCCGCACGGCGGGGTCGGCCGGCTCCCGGTGCGGCGCGAGCACGGGCAGGAACCGGCCGGACGCGCCGCCCTCCCCGTCCGCCCGCAGCGCGACGGCCCCCGTGCCGAGGGCGGCGACCACGACGCCGCCCGGCAGGGCCTGGCCCACCCACGCGGCGGGCACGCGGTGCGCCGCGCCGTGCGCGGCGAGCAGCCCGCCGAAGGGGGCGCGTTCGGGACAGCCGCGCGACAGCGGCCCGGTCACCAGCTCCGGCGCGTACCCGGCGCGCGCCAGGCGCGTGCGCGCGGCGGCGAGCCGGTCGGCGTCGGCGTCGACGGAGACCACGCGCTCGCCGCCGAACCGGTGGCTCAGCAGCGCGGCGCCGTACCCGGTGCCCGTGCCCAGGTCGAGCACGCGCGCCGCGCGCGGCACGTGCAGCGCCTCGCACATCGCGGCCAGCCTGGCGTGGGCCGGGCCCGCGGCCCCGGAGTCGTCCCGGGCGCCCTCGGACGCCGGTTCCGCGCGGAACGCCCCACTCGGTACGGCGGCGAACGCGGCACGCCACTCGGCGCTGTGCGCGAGGCGGGGGCTGGGCGTGGCGATGGTCATGGAACGTCCTCCGATACGTCGGCCGCGTCGGGGAAACGCGGGTGCTGAACGGGGCGACACGGCGGTGCGCCCGGTTCAACGAGGCGTCCGGCCCGACGTAGTGCGCGGGAGGTTTCCGCCCGTCCAGGAAAGTCCGCGCGGGCCGTGCGGCCGGCGCGGTCCGCGGCCTCGGTGCGGCCGGCGTGCCCCTGCCGCGCGCCGGTGGCGGAGCGCGCCGGGGCCCGCGCGCGATCGTGGGCGCGCGGTGGTGAGAGGCCACCGCCGGTGTCGGCGCGCGCCGGAGCCCGCGCGGCCGGGGGCGCGGGGCGGGGTCAGCAGCGGTCAGCACCAGGGCGGCGGGCGCCCGGCGATGGCGATGTCGCGCGCGGACGCCCACGCGTAGTGGTCGGTGTGCACGAGGTACCACGCGGAACGGCGGGCCCCCTCGGCCACGCACAGCACGGTGACCCGTTCACCGTCCGACGCGGTCGTGAGCACCGCGGAGTCCCGCGCGGGCGCCTGCCGCAGCGCGGCGTCGCCGCGCGCGGTGCCGCGCCCGCCCGGTTCCTGGGCGGCGCCCGCCGTGCCGGCCGGTCCCGGCGCGGCGAGCGCGAGGGCCGCGGCGGCGCAGGCCGAGACGGAGAGCCGGCCGAGCCGGTGGCGGAGCATGGCGCCTCCTCGTCCGTTCACTCGCGCGGGTCCCCGGCCCTGCGATGGTCCGGCTCCTTCAGGCTACGGAGGGCCATCCGGGGCCGCAATTCAGGGCAATCGGGTGAAAAGCCCTCGGCGTGGCGGGTCCGCCCGCCGGGCGCCGCGCGTCCGGGGAACGTCGCCGGGGCGCGCGTCTTGACACGGCCGTGACGCCGGTGGCGTGATGGATGGGCCCGTGGGAGCGCTCCCAAACGCTCGCGGGCCAGGTCTCCACCCCCCACCCGCTCGGAGTCCTACGGGACGGAACTCCTTGAGGAGCAGACCTTGTCCAAGACCCGAATCCGTACCCTGCTGGCCGGCCTCGCCGCCGCGCTGCTCGGCCTGGCGCTCGCGGTGCCCGCGGCGCTCGCCGGGCCGCCGGGCGCCGCGGCCGTCGGCCTGCGCGTCGTCGACGGCCGCTTGCAGGAGAGCAACGGCATCGACTTCCTCATCCGCGGCGTCAACCACCCGCACGCGTGGTACACCGGCGAGACCCAGTCGTTCGCCGACATCAAGGCGAAGGGCGCCAACACCGTCCGCGTGGTGCTGAGCAGCGGCCACCAGTGGGCCGAGACCGGCGTCGCCGAGGTCGAGAGCATCGTGGCCGAGTGCAAGGCCAACCGCCTCATCTGCGTGCTTGAGGTGCACGACACCACCGGCTACCCGGAGGCGTCCGCGGCCGTGTCCCTCGCCGAGGCCGCCCAGTACTGGCTGCGCGTGCGGTCCGCGCTTGAGGGCGAGGAGGACCACATCCTCGTCAACATCGGCAACGAGCCCTTCGGCAATACCGAGTACGAGCGCTGGACGGCCGAGACCCGGGCGGCCGTCGCCACGCTGCGCGACGCGGGCTACGAGCACACCCTCGTCGTCGACGCGCCGAACTGGGGCCAGGACTGGACCCACACCATGCGGGACAACGCCGCGGCCGTGTACGAGGCCGACCCGACGGGCAACCTGGTGTTCTCCATCCACATGTACGGCGTCTACACCTCGGAGCAGGTGGTGCGGGACTACCTGACCTCGTTCGTGGACGCCCGGCTGCCCATCATGGTCGGCGAGTTCGGCCACAACCACTCCGACGGCGACCCGGACGAGGCCGCCATCATGGCCGTCACCAGGGAACTCGGCCTCGGCTATATCGGCTGGTCGTGGAGCGGCAACAGCGCCGAGGTGGCCTACCTCGACCTCGTGAACGGCTTCGACCCCGACTCCCTCACCCCCTGGGGCGAGCGGTTCTTCGACGGGCCCGACGGCATCGCGGAGACCTCGGAGGAGGCGACGGTCTACAGCGGTTCCTGACATCCGCCGCGCCGTCCCCGCCCCGGGGCCTTCTTCGGGGGCGGGGACGGTCAGCCGCCCGCGGCCCGGCCGGCCCGCGGACGCGCGGCCATCGTGCGCACGGTGCGGTTCACGTCGGACGGCGAGACGATGCCCGCGATCCGGCCCTCGTCGAGCACGAGGACGCGGTGCTCGGCGCCGGGTTCGAGGCGCGGCAGCAGGTCGGCCAGGGCCTCGTCGGGCCGGGCCACGCGCGTGCGGGACAGCGGGCGCATGACCGCGCCGACGGTGGTGTGCGGGCGTTCGCGCTCCGGCACCCGGCTCGCGCCCTCGACGGTCACCAGGCCGACGGGCCGCTCCGGGTCCTCGCCCGTGACCGGGAACGCGGTGTGCCGCTCCGCCCGCGCGGGATCGCGCAGCAGGTCCTCGACCGTCAGCCGTTCCGGGACGGTCACGGGTCCCGGCGTCATGGTGTCCCGCACCGCGACCCCGGACACCAGTTCGCGGACGCGGGCCTGGCGGCCCTCCTGGCCGGCCGCGACCACGAGGAACCAGCCGATCAGCGCCAGCCACAGACCGCCGAACCACGCCGTCCACAGGAACTGCCACAGGCCCGCGACCACGAGCACCCAGCCGAACGCGCGGCCCGCCGTCGCCGCGCCCTCGGTCGCCCGCAGCCGGTCGCCGCCGCGCCACCACAGGTACGCGCGCAGCAGCCGGCCGCCGTCGAGCGGGGCGGCGGGGATCGCGTTGAACACCGCGAGCACCAGGTTGATCGCCGCGAGCCACGCCACGGCCTCCACCAGCAGGGCCGCCGCGCCCATGGCCCCGAGCAGCCAGGTGAGCAGCGCGAACGCCGCGCCGAGCACCAGGCTCACCAGCGGTCCCGCGCCCGCGACGCGCAGCTCGGCGCGCGGGTCCTGCGCCTCGGTGCGCATGCGCGTCGCGCCGCCGAGCAGCCACAGCACGATGTCGTCGACGTCGATGCCGTGCCGGCGCGCGACGATCGCGTGCGCCAGTTCGTGGGCCAGCAGGGACGCGAAGAACACCACGGCCGTGGCCAGTCCCGCCACGGCGTAGAGGGGCCAGGCGCGGTCCGGGTGCGCCTCGGGCAGCCGGCCACCGGCCAGGCCCGAGGCGATGAGCGCGAAGACCAGCAGGACGCTCCAGTTGACCCCGATCCCGATTCCCGCGATCCGCCCCAGCGTGAAGGTCGCCCGCACGGCACTCACTCCGTTCCGGCCGGTTCCGTTCGTGTCGTCGAAGGGCCACGGGTACCCGCGGGCACGGCGCGCATGCCCGGCGCGCGAGCCGCGGGCGCTCGGCGTTCGACGCGCCGGGCGCCGGGACGCTCCCTACAGTGGGAACCATGGCCCGGGTGAACGACGAGGTCGAGGCGCTGCTCCTGGAGTACGCCGACCTGATCGCGATCACCGGCGGCGACGCGTTCAGGCAACGCGCCTACGAGCGCGCGGCGCGCGGCGTCCGCGGCCACCCCGAGGACATCTCCCGCCTGGACGCGGCGGACCTGCGGGCCGTTCCCGGCGTCGGCAGGTCGACGGCGGACAAGATCGAGGAGTACCTGCGCACCGGCCGGATCGCCGCGCTCGACCGGGCCCGCGCGGCCGTTCCGCAGGGCGTGCGGCGGCTGCTGGCCGTGCCGGGACTCGGGCCGAAGAAGGCGATGGCGCTGTACCGGGAGCGCGGCATCGCGTCGGTCGACCAGCTCGCCGAGGCCATCGCCCGCGACGGCCTGAAGGGCCTGTCCGGGTTCGGGCCCGGCACGGTGCGCGGCATCCTGCGCGGCGTCGAAACGCTCAGGTCCACCGGCGGGCGGCTGCTGCTCGACGCCGCGACCGGGCTCGCGGACGAGGCCGTCGCCGCCGTGTCGGCCGCGCCGGGCTGCGAGCGGTGCGCGTTCGCCGGCTCGCTGCGCCGCATGCGCGAGACGGTCGGGCACATCGACGTGCTCGCCGCGGCCCGTGACCCCGAGCCGTTGATCGCGGCGTTCACCGCCATGCCGTCGGCCGCGGAGACCGCGGAGCGCGGCCCGGCGGAGGCGTCGGTCCGCACGGCCGACGGCTTCAGGATCGACCTGTGCGTGCTGCCGCCCGAGGCGTGGGGCGCGGGACTGCTGCACCGCACCGGCTCGCGCGCGCACCACGCGCGCCTGCGCGCGCTCGCGGCGGACGCCGGGCTGCGCCTGGCGTGGGACGGCCTGTTCGACGCCGACGGCGGCGACCGCGTGGCGGCGGGCACCGAGGAGGAGGTGTACGCGCGGCTCGGCCTGCCGTGGATCGCTCCCACGCTGCGCGAGGACCGCGGCGAGGTGGAGGCCGCGCTGCGCGGCGCGCCGCACCG
Source organism: Streptomyces marincola (assembly GCF_020410765.1). Taxonomy (NCBI): domain Bacteria; kingdom Bacillati; phylum Actinomycetota; class Actinomycetes; order Kitasatosporales; family Streptomycetaceae; genus Streptomyces; species Streptomyces marincola. The sequence continues at coordinate 4,968,376 of NZ_CP084541.1, forward strand.
CCCGGTGGCGGTCGAGGACATCCGCGGCGACCTGCACACCCACACCGACCTGACCGACGGCCTGGCCTCGCTGCCCGACATGGTGGCCGCGGGCGCCGCGCGCGGCTACTCCTACTACGCGGTGACCGACCACGCGCCGATGCTGCGGATGCAGCGGATGACGGAGGAGAAGATCCTCGCCCAGCGGGACCGGCTGCGCGCGCTCGCCGGGCGGCACCGGGGGCTCGCGCTGCTGCACGGCACCGAGCTGAACATCGGCCCGGACGGCGGTGTGGACTGGCCGGACGCGTTCCTCGCCGGCTTCGACGTGTGCGTGGCGTCGGTGCACTCGCACTTCGGCCTCGACCGCGCCGCGCAGACCCGGCGGCTGATCGCCGCCTGCGAGAACCCGTACGTCGACATCATCGGGCACCTCACCACGCGCAGAATCGGACGGCGCGAGGGCATCGACGTGGATCTGGACGCGGTGTTCGCCGCGTGCGCGCGCACCGGGACGGCCGTGGAGGTCAACGGCCATCCCAACCGCCTCGACCTGCGCGACGAACACGTGCTGCTCGCGCGCCGGCACGGCGTGCGGTTCGCGGTGGACAGCGACGCGCACTCCACGGGCGAACTCGGCACCATGCGCTGGGGCGTCGGCACCGCGCAGCGCGGCTGGCTCACCACCGACGACGTGATCAACACCTGGCCGCTCTCCCGCCTCGGCCGCTTCCTGCGGGCGCCGGGGCGCGCGCCGCTCGGCCGCGCGCGCCGAGGCACCTGACGGGCCGCGGCGCCTGACGGGCCCGCTCAGCGGGCGGCGGGTGCGAGGTGGCGCAGGAACCAGTCCCTGGCCAGCTCGGCGACCTGGGACAGCGCGCCCGGCTCCTCGAACAGGTGGGTCGCGCCGGGGACCACCGACAGCTCGTGCTCGGCCGGGCCGAGGGAACGCCGCGCGCTGTGGTTCAGCTCGATGGCCTGCGGGTCGTTCCCGCCGATGATCAGCAGGGTGGGCGCGGTGACGTCCGCGAGGCGTTCGCCCGCGAGGTCGGGCCGCCCGCCCCGGGAGACGACGGCCGCCACGGGCGAGCCCGGCTCGGCGGCGGCCCAGAGGGCGGCGGCGGCGCCGGTGCTGGCGCCGAACCAGCCGACCGGCAGCGAGGCGCCCGGCCCCTCGGGCGCGGCGGTCAGCCACGCGGTGGCGTCCGCGAGCCGCCCGGCGAGCAGGCCGATGTCGAACACGTTCGCGCGGTCGGCCTCCTCCTCGTCCGTCAGCAGGTCGAACAGCAGCGTGCCGAGGCCCGCGCCGTTCAGCGCGTCCGCGACGAACCGGTTCCTCGGGCTGTGCCTGCTGCTGCCGCTGCCGTGCGCGAACACGACCATCCCGACGGCGTCAGCCGGCACCGTCAGCTCCCCGCCGAGGCGCACCCGGCCGGCCGGCACGGCGACCTCCCGGCTGTTGCCGCGCCGCAGGCAGGCGACGACCTCGTCGTCGGTCGTGGGCCTGAAGTCGCGGTAGAACTGGCCCACCGCCATGAAGTCCGCGGGCCGTTCCGGGCAGACGAACGCGTCCGCGTCGGCGCGCACGCCCCCGTCGTCCCCGCCCGGGGCCACCGGGACGGCGAGCACGATCCGTCGCGCGTGGCGCTGGCGCGCGGAACGGCACGCGGCGCGCGCCGTGGCGCCCGTCGCGATCCCGTCGTCCACGATCACCACCGTGCGCCCCGCCACCGAGAGCGGCGGCCGGCCGCCGCGGTAGGCGTGGGCGCGCCGCGCCAGTTCGGCGCGTTCCGCTGCCTCGACGGACGCGAGTTCTTCCTCGCCCGCGCCGGTGGCGCGCAGCACGCGCTCGTTGAGTACCCGCGCGCCGGGGTCTTCGGCGATCGCGCCCAGCGCCACCTCGGGCTGGGCGGGCGCCCCGAGCTTGCGCACCACCTCGATGTCCAGCGGGGCGTGCAGCGCGGACGCCACCTCGGCGGCGACCGGGACCCCGCCCCTGGGCAGTCCGAGGACCACCACGTCCTGGTCGCGCAGGTCCCGCAGCTCGTGCGCGAGCCGCCGGCCCGCGTCGGCCCGGTCGGCGTAGATCATCGCGTCCTGCCCTTCTGCCGTGTCCTGCTGCTCGGTTCCGCGGGACCGCGCCGGCCCCGCGCGCCGCCGCCGCCGGGGTGCGACCGCCGCGCGCCGTCCGCGCCCCTCACCGCGGTGGCTCCGCGGACGGTGGCGTGACCTGCACCGACAGGTCGTTGTCCAGCGTGTAGTAGGGGCGGAACGTGACGCCGCCCGCCTCGGTGTCCGGGTACACGAACACCGCCTTCTTGTCCGCGACGTCGTCGAGCAGCCGGGCCACGCGGACCCTGCGGGCCTTGAGCGACGGCTTCACGAACACGTCCCACACGGCCGGCGGCCCCGGCTCGGGCACGGGCGTGAGCGCCGCCCAGGCGGCGGTGAACGAGAAGGCGCCGTCGCCCTCGTCGCGCAGCGGCACCTTGGCGGTGGTGGCGCCGCCGCAGCCGCGCAGCCGCAGCACGGCCGCGCCGCCGAGGCCCGCGGCGGCCCCGAACAACCGCCCCCGCACGGCGAACCCTTCCGCGGTCACCCGCAGCTCGCCCGCCTCGGCGAGCGCCGGGCGCAGCCAGGCCCGCACGGCGAAGTAGCCGTCCTTGGTCGCGTAGGGCAGGCGCACGGCCAGCGGGCGTCCGCCGGGGGCGTGCGCAGCTGCGCCCCCGGCGAGGACGCGCAGGTCGCGCACGCCCGGCACGACGCGCTGCCGCGGCGCGCCGGGCGCGTCGCACACGAACGCGTCCCAGCGGCCCTCGGCCAGCGCCGGTGCCTCGGGCACCTCGGCGTGCCAGCGGCCCGGCGCGCCCGGCGCGGGGCGCAGCGGCAGGGCGTGCGCGACGGTTTCCTGCGCGCCCTTCGCGGGGCGCAGGGCCAGGTGCAGCACCGGTGCCGCCGCGTCGCGCAGCCCGCGCAGCGTGACGGTCAGGCGGCCGTCGGCGTCCAACGCGCTGTCGGCACGCGGCAGTTTGTCCTTCGGCGTGCGGTCCTCCGGCGTCCTGTCCCGCGAGGCGCCGTCCTCGGACGTGCTGTTTCCCGGCGTGCTGTTCTCGGGCCTGCTGTTTTCCGGCGCGCTGTTCTCCGGCATGCCGTCCTCCGAAGGGCGGTCGTCCGGCGCGTGTCCCGGGCGCCGGGCACCGGCCGCCCCGCCCGGCGCGCCGCCGTTGCCCCGCCCGTCGCGCGGGGTGCCCCCCGGGATGCTTCCGCTCATCGGCCGTCGCCCTTCCGCACGGTGCGCAGCGTGGTCACGCCGAGCGCGACCACCGCGTCCTTCATCGCGTGTCCGCGGCTGACCACCGAGGCGGCCAGCCGCCGCCCGGCCGCCGCCCTCGCCCTGACCAGGGAACGGGCGCGGCGGGCCCTCCGCGTCTCCGCCAGGCCGGCGAACAGCGCCTCCGCCTGCTCGACGACCGGCACCGGGTCGAAGCGCCGCGCGTGGTCGAGCGCGGCCCTGCCCATGCGCCGCCGCAGGTCGTCGTCGCGGATCAGGTCCAGGAGCGCCGCGGCCAGCGCGTCCCGGTCGCCGACCGGCACCAGCCGGCCGTCCACGCCGTCGTCGATGATCTCGGCCGGTCCGTAGGGGCAGTTCGTGGACACCACGGGAAGACCGCAGCGCATCGCCTCGACGATGGTCATGCCGAACGGCTCGAAGCTCGACGTCACGGCGGCGATGGAGCCCTTCACCCACTCGGCCTCGATGGGCGAGGCGGTGCCCATGAGGAACACGTTGTTGTACAGGCCCAGGTCCTCGATCAGCCGGCGGAGCCTGGCCTGCTCCTCGCCCCGGCCGTAGATCCGCAGCCGCCAGTCGGGCCGTTCCGCCGCCACGGCGGCGAACGCGCGGATCAGCAGGTCGTGCCGTTTGGAGCGCACCAGCCGCCCGGCCGCGACGACGATGCGCCCGCTGCCGTCGGCCGGCGGCAGCGCGGGCTCGGGAACGCTGTTGGGCAGGGCCGTGACCTGCACGCCCGGCAGCCGCATCTTGCGCCGGTACGCCTCGGCGTCCGCGTGCGTGACGGTCGTGAGCGCGTCGAGGCGCGGGTAGACGCGGCGCAGTTCGCCGCGCAGCGCCGCCGGGTGGTTGTCGAGGGTCAGGTGCTCCTGCCCGACGCGCACGGCGTGCTTCGGGCCCTGGAGGGCGAGGTGCACGTTGAGGCCGGGGCGGGTGCCGACCACGACGTCGGAGTCGAGCGCGGACAGGCACGCGCCGATCCGCTGGTCCGTCAGTTCGCTGTACTGGTGGTAGCGGTACTCGGACGCGGGGAAGACCCGCGCCGGCCGTTGGCGTGCCGGGTGGTCGCGTTCCGTCCGCAGGTCGATCAGGTGCCGCAGTCGCACGTTCGTGCCCAGGGTGAACGTGGGTTCCTCGCGGTGCCGGTGCACGGAAATGATCTCGACCTCGTGCCGTTCGGCCAGGGCCTGGGCGAGATTGAACGTCGTCTTGATGGTGCCCCCGATCCCGTAGCCGTTGTGGAGGAGGAAGGAGATCTTCATGCGGGCGTACACCTCATTGGCAAGCGCACGGTTGACCGGCGTCGGGTTGGGGGGTCACGCGTCGGGAGGCCGCTTCCGCGCCGGGTCGGGGGCGCGGGGGAGCCGCTGCGGACGCGCGGAGCGCCGGCCCGTGGCCTGCCGGGGGAGCGGGGGGCGCGCCGTGCTCACGAAGGTAGCGCAGCCGGGAGGGTGGTTCCCGCCGCGCACGCCCCGCGCGCGGTCTTTCCGCCCGCCGGGCGGATCAGCCGCGCGCACCCCAGCTCCAGTCCTCGACCTCGGGCAGGTCCCTCCCGTGCTCGCGGATCCAGCGGTCGTGCCGGCCGCGCGTGTCGGCCATGAGCTGCCGCACGCGCGCCGCCCGCACCGCGAGCCCGGGCACGCGGTCGATCACGTCCATCACGAGCCGGTAGCGGTCCAGGTCGTTGCGCACCACCATGTCGAACGGCGTCGTCGTGGTGCCCTCCTCCACGTAGCCGCGCACATGCAGGTCGGCGTGGTTCGCCCGCCGGTACGTCAGGCGGTGGATCAGCCACGGGTAGCCGTGGTAGGCGAAGATCACCGGCCGGTCGCGCGTGAACAGGGCGTCGTAGTCGTGGTCGGACATCCCGTGCGGGTGCACCCCGGGCGGCATCAGGCGGGCGATGTCGACGACGTTCACCACCCGGACGGCCAGGTCCGGCAGGTGGCACCGCAGCAGGTCGGCGGCTGCCACCACCTCCTGCGTGGGCACGTCGCCCGCGCAGGCGAGCACCACGTCGGGCTCGCGGTCCGCCGACTCAGAGCCGGCCCACTCCCAGATCCCGGCGCCCCGCGCGCAGTGCGCCCGCGCCTCCTCAAGCCCGAGCCAGTCGAAGCACGGCTGCTTGCCCGCGACGACGACGTTCACGTAGTCCCGGCTGCGCAGCACGTGGTCGGCGACCGCGAGCAGCGTGTTCGTGTCGGGCGGCAGGTAGACGCGGACGACTTCGGGGCTCTTGTTCAGCACGTGGTCGACGAAGCCCGGGTCCTGGTGGGAGAAGCCGTTGTGGTCCTGCCGCCACACGTGCGACGTCAGCAGGTAGGTCAGGGAGGCCACGGGCCGGCGCCACGGCAGCCGGCGCGAGGTGCGCAGCCACTTGATGTGCTGGTTCGCCATCGAGTCGACGATGTGGACGAACGCCTCGTAGCTCGCGAACAGGCCGTGCCTGCCCGTCAGCAGGTACCCCTCAAGCCAGCCCTGGCACAGATGCTCGGAGAGTACTTCCATCACCCGGCCGCCGCGCGCCAAGTGCTCGTCGACCGGCAGGGTCTCGGCGTCCCACGCCTTGTCGGTGGCGCCGTACACCGCCTGGAGCCGGTTGGACGCCGTCTCGTCCGGGCCCACGAGGCGGAAGTCGCGGCGTTCCGCGGTCGCCTTGATCAGCTGTTCGAGCAGGCCCCCGAGAACTTCCGTCGGCTCGTGCCGCGTGCCGCCCGGCGCGTCGACCTCGACCGCGTGGTCCGCGAGCGGGGGGACGGGCAGCGCCCGCAGCAGCGTACCCCCGTTGGCGCGCGGATTCGCGCCCAGCCGCCGCGTTCCCACCGGTACGTGCGCCAGAACGCCGTCGACCGGGCCGCCGTCCGCGCCGAACAGCTCCTCGGGCCGGTACGAACGCAGCCACTCCTCAAGCAGCCGCAGGTGCTCGGGGTTGTCGCGGGCGGCACCGAGCGGGATCTGGTGCGACCGCCAGGTCCCCTCGACCTTGACCCCGTCGACCTCGGCCGGGCCCGTCCAGCCCTTCGGCGTGCGCAGCACGATCACCGGCCAGCGCGGCCGGTGCGTCGCGCCCTCCCGGCGCGCGGCCTGCTGGATCGCGGTGATCCGTTCGAGGGCGGACTCCATGGCCCAGGCCAGTTCGCGGTGCACCTCGGCCGGCTTCTCGCCCGAGACGTGCAGCGGGTAGTGGCCGTAGCCGCGCAGCAGGTCGTCGAGTTCCGACTCGGGCAGCCTGGCCAGGAGCGCCGGGTTCGCGATCTTGTAGCCGTTGAGGTGCAGGATCGGCAGCACCGCGCCGTCGTGCACCGGGTCGAGGAACTTGTTCGAGTGCCAGGACCCCGCGAGCGGGCCGGTCTCGGCCTCGCCGTCGCCGATCACGCAGGCCACCAGCAGGTCCGGGTTGTCGAACGCGGCGCCGTACGCGTGAGCGAGTGAGTACCCCAGCTCGCCGCCCTCGTGGATCGATCCCGGCGTCTCGGGCGCGACATGGCTCGGGATGCCGCCAGGGAATGAGAACTGCCTGAACAGCCGCGCCATGCCTGGCTCGTCCCGCGTGACGTCCGGATAGGTCTCGGTGTAGCTGCCGTCGAGCCAGGCGTTCGCCACCACGGCCGGGCCGCCGTGGCCCGGGCCCCACACGCAGATGGCGTCGAGGTCGTGCGCGCGGATCAGCCGGTTCAGGTGCGTGTGCACGAGGTTGAGCCCCGGCGACGTGCCCCAGTGGCCGAGCAGCCGCGGCTTCACGTGGTGCGGGCGCAGCGGCTCTTTCAAGAGCGGGTTGTCCATCAGGTAGATCTGGCCGGCGGACAGGTAGTTCGCCGCCCGCCAGTGCGCGTCGAGCGCCGCCGCCTCGGCGGCGTCGAGCCGGAAGAAACGGTCCTGCTGATCGTGCCGGTCGTTGGTGTCACGCGACATCCGCAACGGCCCTTTCCTGGTCTCGTCCGTGGTCGTCCGCAGGCGGGGCGGGGGAGCGGCGGGGCGCCCGGCCCGGCCGGGGCCGTCTCAGCCGTCGCGCGCCTCGCGCGTCCGCGAGCGGTTCGCCCGCCGGACCGCCGACAGCAGCTCAGACCTGTCCATGCGGGAGCGGCCCGCGACGCCCAGGCGTTTGGCCAGCTCGTACAGGTGCTGCTTGGTGGCCTGCTCGTCCACGCCCTCACCGCTGCGCCCGCCGACCTGGCGTGGCCGCGCGGACCGCGGGTCGGACGGGCCCTTGCGGCGCTTCTCCTTGCGCTCCCAGTGGTCGCCGACCTTCTCGTGGGTGTGCTTCAGCGCCCCGTAGGCGACGCGGTGGGCCCGCCGGCCCTCGCCGTACTCCCGCACCGCCGAATCGTGTGCCTTGATCCAGGTCCGCTGTGCGGAACGGGGTGACCGTTCCAGCGTCGAGGGCAGCTCCTGGCGTCCAGGCATGGTCTCTCACCTCCGTGTCCTCGGCCGGACCCCGGCGAGTACCCCGGGCGGGGCCGAGGAAACGGCGGGCGGCCAGGCCGAGGAGTCAGCCGGTGAGCCGTTCCGGCCGTCCCTCGACGAGCCCGGACTCCTCCAGACACCCGAGCCCGTCGGCGACAGCCCGCGACACGGAGTTCAGGATGTTGATGCCGGGCGGCGGACCGGAGGACAGCAGCAGACCCGAGTACAGGCGGGCCACCACGTACTTCTGCGGCTCCGAGTCACTCCCGCAGGGGAAGTAGATGCTCGTCGAGCCCGTCGTCTGGGCGTAAGCGAGGTGGCCGGTTCTGAACCCGATGTGCAGGAGGTCAAGCTCGGCGTCCGCCGGCGGCGCCGATTCCCTCCAGCTGAACGACATGTCGATCAGGGGGCGGTCGTCGCCGCCGACGTAGACGCGGCAGAAGGGATAATGGCCGGGCGTCCTCTGCCCGAACGCGTCGAGGAACGTGGCCAGGCTGACGCGGGGCTCCGAGGTGTAGCGCCCTTCGTTGAACCGCGTTGCCCCGGTCGTCCCCTCCAGGTCGCCCGCGGCGGACTCGGTGAGGGTGCTGTCGCAGACCTCGGCGGCCGGTATTCCGGCTGTGCTCGTCTCGTCGTCGCCCTCGCCATCGCCCTGTGTGCACGAGGTCAGTGCGAGGAGTGCCACGGATGCCAGGGCGAAACGGACTCGCGGGCCCAGCGACTTCGTGAACTTCTCAGTCACGGTAGATCCCTCCCGTCGTCTTGCCGTTCTCGCGATGCGCCGGGCGCAGTGGTGCTTCGAGCAGCACGCCGACTTCCGTCCGGCCGAGGAGTCAGCCGGTGAGCCGTTCCGGCCGTCCTTCGACGAGCCCGGACTCCTCCAGACACCCGAGCCCGTCGGCGACGGCCCGCGACACGGAGTTCAGGATGGTGATGGTGGAATCGGTTCCGGCGTGGGCTTCCATATGGCCGATGAGTCGGGCCGACATGGTGCTCTTTGGTCCGCTGTCCGTTGCGCAAGGGAAAAAAATCTGGGCCGACCTCGGTCTCGCGTAAGAAAAGGCACCGGTGCGATAGGCGGATGTCTCCTGCGCCGGTCCGGGATCTGCTGGTATTGGCTCGGTCCAGCCGAACTCCACCCTCAAGAGCGGTCGAGTCTCATCTGCTCGGTAGATGAAACAGAAGAACTTGGTGCCTTCAGGTGATGAGCGCAACATCTCGGTAAATGCGCGCACATCGGCTGGAGGTCTGGTGGAAAGGTGGGTCTCTTTGAACTCCTTTGTGAATGCCATCCTTTCGAGGTGTGAGGCGGCAGTCGCGTCGAGTGTGCCGTCGCAGACCTGCGCCGCTGACCTGGTGAGTTCCCCTGGGCCTTTGTTCTCTGCGTCATTCTTCTGCGAGCAGCCGGCAACTGCGATGAGTAGTGTGCAGAGCGCTGCCCGGAGGGGGCGGCGCCCTGCCCTTGCGAAGGGGATGCTATCCACGATAAATTCTGCCCATCGTCTCGCCGTTCTCGTAGGAATCGGCAGCTCTGTAATGGACCCTGCCTGCCGGCCAAGGGCTTTTGAGCAACAACGCCGACCCTCTGCGGAATGGTTTCAGCCGGTGCGCCGTTCCGGCCGTCCTTCGACGAGCCCGGACTCCTCCAGACACCCGAGCCCGTCGGCGACGGCCCGCGACACGGAGTTCACAATGGAGATCTGGAGAGGGCCGGCCCCCTGACTGGAATCGTAGAGACGCGCAGAGATGACGCTGCCCGATGCCCCCTCGACCCGACAGGGGAAGTAGATACTCGTTGTGTTCCCGTCCGTGAAGGCGGAAGCCCCAGTGTCAAACAGCATGTGGCCGGGCTCGGGGGTGAAGTCGGCGGGTGCTTCCTCTGTCCAGCCGAAGGCCGTGGTCGCGAAATCCAACTTCTCCTGCGGGAGGTAAATGCGGCAGAAATTTTCGTGGCCGAAGTCGGAAGCGCGAAGCGTCGTCAGAAATTCCTCCAGATCGACTGGGGGCGCCGACGGAACTGTGGATTCTCTGAATTGCTGGGTGCCGGTCAGTGTTCGCAGATCGGTGGCGGCCGGTTCATTGAGGGTGCCGCCACAGATGCTTTCGGCGGAGATCAGAGGTGCCTCCGAGGGGGCCGGCTGCTCGTCGCTTGGTGAGCAGGACGCCACCGTGAGCATGACGAGAACGAGGCAAGGTAACGCAAGGGCGATCTTGGCGCGGACACTCCGGAAGGCAGGGTTACCCACTGTGCCGCCGAGCGCGAACACGTGCTGCGTCTGGCTCGGCGTCGCGTGTGCGGTCTCGTGCGCGCCGAGGGCGGACAGGTGCGGTGGGCCCGCGCGGTCGAGCGCGTCGGCCAGTGCGTCCGCGCCCTGCCCGACCGCCGCCAACTGCTCACCGCGCAGCTCCAGATCGGGCGCGGCGCCCTGGCCCTCCGCGCTGTTCAGCCGGGTGGCTGGGACCGGCGCGGTGCTCGTGTCCCTGGCCGCGGCGTGAAGGCCGGCCCACTCCTCGTCGAACGACGGCATGGCACCCCCCGTTGCCTGTCTCTCCGTCAGGATGTGCGAACTCATCGTAGCCGAGCGCTCGGACACCGGTCAGGGCGGTGCGAGGCCGCGGGGGGCGGGACTTTGTCCCTTCGCTGGATGAAGTTTGTCCTTCTTGTTTCAAAGGGGTTTCCACTGGCGGGGAAAGTCGTTACCGTCCCTGTTGTGTACCGGTCACTTCGGGATCGCGTGGCCACCCCTCGTCCACCGGCCGCGTAGTCCCCCCGGCGCGGCGGCGCGCGCCTGTGCCAGACGAAATCCCCCCACAACCGTGTGCTCATCGGAGGACGCGCGTGCACAGGATGACAAGAAGGATTCTCGCCGCACTGGCCGGCGGCGTGCTCGCCCTCACGGGCTCGCCCGCGCTGGCCGCCGCACCCCCACCCGCCGCCGCGGTGCCCGCGGCGGACGGCCGGGCGCCGGAGGACACCGCGCCCGCCGCCGAGTTCCAGCAGGTCGCCCTTGCCAAGGGCGAGGCCGAGATGGGCGAGCCGATGTCGCTCGCCGTGCTGCCCGACCTGTCCGTGCTGCACACCTCGCGCGACGGCACCGTGCGGCGCACCGACGCCGCGGGCAGCACCGAGGTCGTCGGCACGCTGGACGTCTACGCCCACGACGAGGAGGGCCTGCAAGGCATCGGCGTGGACCCGGACTTCGAGCAGAACCGTTTCATCTACCTCTTCTACGCGCCGCCGCTCGACACGCCGGCGGGCGACGCGCCGACGGAGGGCGCGCCCGAGGACTTCGCGCCGTTCGAGGGCGTCAACCGCCTCTCGCGCTTCGTGCTCGACGAGGACCACAGGATCGACCTCGCCAGCGAGACCGCGATCCTCGACGTCCCGGCGAGCCGCGGCCAGTGCTGCCACGTCGGCGGCGACATCGACTTCGACGCCGAGGGCAACCTCTACCTGTCCACCGGCGACGACACCAACCCGTTCGCCTCCGACGGGTACACGCCCATCGACGAACGGGCCGAGCGCAACCCGGTGTTCGACGCGCAGCGCACCTCGGCCAACACCAATGACCTGCGCGGCAAGGTGCTGCGGATCACCGTCGGCGAGGACGGCGGCTACACGATCCCGCCGGGCAACCTGTTCGCCGAGGGCGCCGAGGGCACCCGCCCGGAGATCTACGCGATGGGCTTCCGCAACCCGTTCCGGATGAGCGTGGACCGGGCGACCGGCGTCGTCTACGTCGGTGACTACGGCCCCGACGCGGGCGCGGCTTCCCCGTCCCGGGGCCCGGGCGGGCAGGTCGAGTTCAACCGGATCACCGGTCCCGGCAACTTCGGCTGGCCCTACTGCACCGGCGACAACGACGCGTACATCGACTACGACTTCGCGGACGGGAGTTCGGGCGCCGCGTTCGACTGCGCCGCCCCCGTGAACGAGTCGCCGCACAACACGGGACTGGCCGAGCTGCCGCCCGCGCAGCCCGCGTGGATTCCCTACGACGGCACCTCGGTGCCCGAGTTCGGCGGCGGCTCGGAGTCCCCGATGGCCGGGCCCGTCTACCGGTACGACCCCGGCCTCGACTCGGACGTGAAGTTCCCCGAGGCGTACGACGGGCAGTTCTTCGCGACCGAGTACGGCCGCCGCTGGATCAGGAACATCGATCTGGAGGCGGACGGCACCATCAACTCCATCAACGAGTTCCCCTGGTCGGGGACCCAGGTGATGGACAGCGCCTTCGGCCCCGACGGCGCCCTGTACGTCCTGGACTACGGCACCGGCTACTTCAGCGGCGACGAGAACAGCGCCCTGTACCGCATCGAGCACGTGACCGACGGCCGTTCGCCCGTCGCGGAGGCGTCCGGCGCCCCCACCTCGGGGCCCGCGCCGCTGGCCGTGGCGTTCTCCTCGGAGGGCAGCGGCGACCCCGACGGCGATGCCATCACCTACGCCTGGGACTTCGGGGACGGCGCGACCTCGACCGAGCCCCACCCGACCCACACCTACGAGGAGAACGGCGACTACACGGCCGAACTCACCGTCACCGACGCCACGGGCCGCACCGGCTCCGCCTCCGTGCCCGTCACCGTCGGCAACACCGCGCCCACCGTCGAACTCGTCCTGCCCGCCGCCGGGCAGCTCGTGGACTTCGGCGACGCGGTGCCGTTCGAGATCGAGGTCTCCGACCCCGAGGACGGCGCGATCGACTGCTCGCGGGTCACGCTCAGCTTCGTGCTCGGCCACGACAGCCACGGCCACAAGCTGACCGAGACCACGGGCTGCTCCGGCACCCTCCAGACCCTCGCGGACGGCGAACACGACCCGAACGCGAACATCTTCGGCATCTTCGACGCCGAGTACACCGACTCCGGCGGCCTGACCACGCACCACCAGGTCATCACCCAGACCCGCACCCGCCAGGCCGAGCACTTCGGCGACAGCAGCGGCGTCGAGATCAGCGAGCACGCCACCGCGCACGGCGGCCGTGCGGTCGGCTGGGTCGACGACGGCGACTGGATCGCCTTCACCCCCTACCTCCTGTCCGACGCCACCGAGTTCACCGCGCGCGTCGCCTCCGGCGGGGCGGGCGGCACCATCGAGATCCGCGCCGACTCGCCCACGGGCCCGCTCCTCGGCTCCGTGGACGTGGCCCCCACCGGCGGCTGGAACGTCTACGAGGACGTCACCACCGCACTGACCGACCCGCCCGACGGCACCATCGCGCTGCACCTGGTCCTCACCGGGCCGACCGGCCGCGGCGCACTCTTCGACATCGACGACTTCACCTTCGGCACCGGGAGTCCGTGATGATCCACAGCACCCCAAGCGCCCACCCCCCGCGCCCCACCCGGCGCACCCGACTCGCCCGCCGGCTCGCGCCCCTGGCCGCCTGCGGCCTGGTGTGCGCGGCGGCCCTGCCCACCGCGCTGGCCGACGGCGCGTCCTCCGAGGAAACGCCGGCCGCCGCCATCCCCGCCGCCCACACCAAGGGAACGGGGGGCGACGCGGCCTTCGACGTGCTCGTCTTCTCCAAGACCGCCGGCTTCCGGCACGACTCCATCGAGGACGGCGTCGCCGCGCTCCGGGCGCTGGGCGCCGAGCACGGCTTCTCCGTCACCGCGACCGAGGACTCCACGGCGTTCACGCCCGAGAACCTGGCGCGGTACGAAGTGGTGTCGTTCCTGTCCACGACGGGCGACGTGCTCAACGACGCGCAGCAGACCGCGTTCGAGGGCTGGATCAACGACGGCGGGGGATACGTCGGCATCCACGCGGCGGCCGACACCGAGTACGACTGGGAGTGGTACAGCGGCCTCGCCGGGGCGCTGTTCCATTCGCATCCGCACATCCAGCCCGCCACGATCGACGTCGAGGACCGGGCCCACGACGCCACCGCGCACCTCGGGGAGACCTGGGAGCGCACCGACGAGTGGTACGACTACCGCACCAACCCGCGCGATTCCGCCCGCGTCCTGGCCTCACTCGACGAATCGAGCTACACCGGCGGCCAGATGGGCGACCACCCGATCGCGTGGTGCAAGGAGTACGACGGCGGGCGGGCGTTCTACACGGGCGGCGGGCACACCTCCGAGTCCTTCACGGAGCCGGACTTCGTGCGCCACCTGCTCGGCGGCATCCGCTGGGCGGCCGGTGAGACCCAGGCCGACTGCCGCCCCGAGACCGGCTACAGGACGCTGTTCGACGGGAGCGGAACGGACGGCTGGTCGCAGGCGGGGCCGGGCGAGTTCGTGCTCGGCGAGGACGGCACCCTCACCACCGAGGGCGGCATGGGCATGCTGTGGTACGAGGCGGAGGAGTTCGCGTCGTACTCGCTCAAGCTCGACTGGCGCCTCGACGGGGACGACAACTCGGGCGTCTTCGTCGGCTTCCCCGCCTCGGACGACCCCTGGTCGGCCGTGAACAACGGCTACGAGATACAGATCGACGCCACCGACGCGCCCGAGCGCACCACGGGCGCCGTCTACACGTTCCAGTCGGCCGACATCGAGGCCCGCGACGCCGCGCTGAACCCGCCGGGGGAGTGGAACACCTACGAACTGCGCGTCGAGGGCGAGCGGCTGCGGATCTTCCTCAACGGCGTCCTGATCAACGACTTCACCAATACCGATCCCGCACGTAGCCTGACGCAGGGCCACATCGGCCTCCAGAACCACGGTGCCGAGGACACCGTCAGCTTCCGGAACGTCCGCGTTCTCGAACTCCCCTGAGCCGCCAGGTCCCCACGAGTCCCCGGTCCCCCACACACACCCCACACGTCCCCGGTCCCCCCACGAGTCCCGAGACATCCCCGACGATCCCCACAGCCCCGTCTCCGCCGCGAGGGGCGGCGGCGACGGTTCCGGCCCTGACGGCCGGTGACGGCGGCGCGGGTGGTGACGCCGAACCCACCCCGCCGCCGCGAACCCCCCGGTGCCAGGCCGCGCCGAACCCGGCCGGGCACCGGGGGCCCCTTGCGTCGAAGTTCGGCGAAGTTGTTGGAAGTCGCTGGAATTCGTCGGAGTTCGTCGCTTTTCTTTGCACTCCACACGGAGGAGGAGGGCCACCCGTGACCACCGCAACCACCGCGCGCACCGGCCTCTGGCTCATCGGCGCCCGCGGCTCCGTCGCCACCACCACCATCGCGGGGCGGGCCGCCCTGGCCGCCGGGCTGACCCCGCCGACCGGGATGGTGACCGCCCTGCCGCCGTTCGCCGGGATCGGCCTGCCGGAGCTCGACCACCTGGTCGTCGGCGGGCACGACATCGTCGACGTGCCGCTGGCCAAGCGCGCCGAGCAGCTCGTCGCGGGCGGGGTGCTGCCGCACGGGCTGCCCGCCGCCGTCGCCGCCGAACTCGCCGCGGCCGACGAGGAGATCCGCCAGCCCGGCGACGACCCGGCCGCCGACATCGCCGACTTCGCCCGCCGCCACGGCCTGGACCGCACGGTCGTGGTCAACGTGGCGAGCGCCGAGACCGATCCCGCGATCAGCACCGGCTACGCCACCGCCGCCATCGAGGCCGGCTGCTCCTACGTCAACTTCACGCCCGCGACCGGCATGCGCGCCCCGGGACTGGCCGAACGCGCCCTGGCCGCCGGGCTCCCGCACGCCGGGCGCGACGGCAAGACCGGGCAGACGCTGCTGCGGGCCGCCCTGGCCCCCATGTTCGCGCAGCGCGCCCTGACCGTGCGGTCCTGGTCGGGCACCAACCTGCTCGGCGGCGGCGACGGCGCCGCCCTCGCCGACCCGGCCGCCGCCGCGGCGAAGAACGCGGGCAAGGAGCGGGTGCTCGCCGACAACCTCGGCGCCGTGCCGGAAGGCGCCGTGCACATCGACAACGTGCCCGCGCTCGGGGACTGGAAGACGGCGTGGGACCACGTCGCGTTCGAGGGGTTCCTCGGGGCCCGCATGGTCCTCCAGACCATCTGGGAGGGCTGCGACTCCGCGCTCGCCGCGCCCCTCGTGCTCGACCTGACCCGCCTGGTCGCCCGCGCGCACGCCGCCGGCCTGGCGGGGCCCGTGCCGGGGCTCGGGTTCTTCTTCAAGGACCCGGACGCGGGCCCCGCCGCGCTCGGGGACCAGTACCAGGAACTGCTCGGCCTGGCGCGGACGCTGCGGACGGCGCCGTGAACCGCGCCTGGGCCGAACTGGTCCGCGGCCCCGCCGCGCTCACCGTCCCGGGCGACATCGTGGCGGGCGCCGCCGCCGCGGGCGGCGCCCCGGCCCGCCGCGTCGCCCTCGCCGCCGCCTCGTCCGTGTGCCTGTACTGGTCGGGCATGGCGCTCAACGACTGGGCCGACCGCGACATCGACGCCCACGAACGCCCGGGCCGTCCCATCCCGTCCGGCCGCGTCCGGCCCGCCGCCGCCCTCGGCGCGGCCACCGGGCTCACCGCCGCGGGGCTCGCCCTGGCCGCCGCGCACTCCAGGGCCGCCCTGGCCGCAGCGGGCGCCGTCGCCGCCACCGCCTGGGCCTACGACCTGGGCGCCAAGCACACCAAGGCGGGTCCCGCCGCCATGGGCGCGGCCCGCGCCCTCAACGTCGTGCTCGGCGCCACCTCGGGCGCCGCCCCCCACCGCGCCCTGCCCGCCGCGGCCGTCGTCGGCGCGCACACCGCGGCCGTCACCACCCTGTCCCGGCACGAGGCGCACGGCGGGCCGCGCTCCGCGCCGCTCGCCGCCCTGGCCGCCGCCCTCGGCACGGCCGCGGCCGTCGCCGCCCCGGCCCGCGCCGCGGGCCCCGCGCCGCAGCGCGCCGGAACGGCGGCCGGCGCCGCCGCGTACGTGCTGACCACCGCGCCGCCGCTGCTGCGCGCCGCCCGCGAGCCCAGCGGGCCGCTCGTGCGGCAGGGCGTGGTCGCGGGCCTGTCGGCCCTGGTGCCGCTCCAGGCGGCGCTCGCGGCCCGCGCCGGCCGGCCGGGCGCCGTTCCCGCGCTGCTCGCGACGCTCGCCGCGGCCCGGCGCCTGTCCCGGAAGGTCACTCCCACATGATCGGCGGGCAGCTGCGCTTCGCCTACGGCACCAACGGCCTGGCCGACCTGCGCCTGACCGACGCGCTCGGCCTGCTGGCCGACCTCGGCTACCAGGGCGTCGCGCTCACCCTCGACCACATGCACCTCGACCCGTGCGCCCCGGACCTGGCCCGCCGCACCGCCGAGGTGGCCCGCGCGCTGGAACGCCTCGGGCTGGCCGTCGCCGTCGAGACGGGCGCCCGTTACGTGCTCGACCCCACCGCCAAGCACGGGCCCGCGCTCCTCGACCCTGACCCGGCCGCCCGCGCGCGCCGCACGGCCCTGCTGGCCGACGCGGTGCGGGTGGGCGCCGACCTGGGCGCGACGGCCGTCCACTGCTTCAGCGGGCGCGTGCCGCCCGGCACGGGCGAGGCGGAGGCGTGGCGGCGGCTGGCCGGCGCACTCGCGCCCGTGCTCGACCTCGCCCAGGGCGCGGGCGTGCCGCTGGCCGTCGAGCCGGAGCCGGGGATGCTGGTCGACACGCTCGCCGCGTTCCACCGGCTGCGCCGCGACCTCGACGGCGTCCGGCTCACGCTCGACCTGGGCCACTGCCACTGCCTCGAACCCGACCCCGTGCCCGACTGCGTCGCCGCCGCCGCGCCGTGGACCGCCCACGTGCAGATCGAGGACATGCGGCGCGGCGTGCACGAACACCTGCCGTTCGGCGAGGGCGAGATGGACTTCCCGCCCGTGCTCGCCGCCCTGGACGCCACCGGGTACGCGGGCCTGGTGTCCGTCGAACTGCCGCGCCACTCGCACGCCGGTCCCGAACTGGCCCGCCGATCCCTCGACTTCCTCACCTCAGCCCAACGGGAGGCCATCGCGTGACCGACCGGAACGACCCCGCGGGCGCCCAGCACCCCGCAGAGCAGCAGCTCACGCCGCGGGCCCGCGCCTGGCTCGCGGGCGTGCTCGGCACGGAGAACTGGGAGGCCGCGTTCACCTCGGCCGGCCGCCACGCCGGGCGCGACGCCGCCGACGCCGCCCGCGCGGAGCTGCTGCGCGCCGCGCGCGCCGGCGCGGACACCGTCGCGCGCCTGTACCACCGGGGCGACGCCGCCGAACGCCGCGCCGTGCTGCGCGCCCTGCCGGACCTGCCGGTGGGCGACGCCGCGCGCCCGCTGGTCGAGGACGCCCTGCGCACCAACGACCCGCGCCTGATCGCCGCCGCCGTCGGCCCCTACGCGGCCCGCCACCTCGACCAGCACCTGTGGCGGCACGCGGTGCTGAAGTGCCTGTTCACCGGCGTCCCCGTCACCGCCGTCGCAGGACTCGCCGACCGCGCGGACGCCGAACTCGCCCGCATGCTCACCGCGTTCGCGGCCGAACGCACCGCCGCCGGGCGCCCCGTCCCGCCCGACGTGCACCACGCCCTCGCCCTCTGCCCGCCGCCCGCGCCCGCCCCGGAGGTCTGATGCGCATCTTCGATCCCCACATCCACATGACCTCCCGCACCACCGACGACTACGAGCGGATGCGCGCGGCCGGGGTGGCCGCCGTCGTCGAGCCCTCGTTCTGGCTCGGCCAGCCCAGGACCTCGGCCGCCAGCTTCCTCGACTACTTCGACTCGCTGCTCGGCTGGGAGCCCTACCGCGCCGCCCAGTACGGCATCGCGCACCACTGCACGCTGGCCCTCAACCCCAAGGAGGCCAACGACCCGCGCTGCACGCCCGTGCTGGAGGAGCTGCCCCGCTACCTGGAGAAGGACAACGTCGTCGCCGTCGGTGAGATCGGCTACGACTCCCTCACGCCCGCCGAGGACGAGGCGCTGGCCGCCCAGCTCGAACTCGCCGCCCGCCACGGCCTGCCCGCCCTCGTGCACACCCCGCACCGGGACAAGGCCGCGGGCCTCGAACGCACCCTCGCCGTCCTCGCGGAGTCCGAACTGCCGCCCGAGCGCGTCGTCCTCGACCACCTGAACGAGACCACCGTGGACCGCGCCAAGGACAGCGGCTGCTGGATGGCGTTCTCCGTCTACCCCGACACGAAGATGGACGAGCGCCGCACGGTGGCCGTGCTGCGCCGCCTCGGCCTTGAGCGGATGCTGGTCAACTCGGCCGCCGACTGGGGCAGGAGCGATCCGCTCAAGACCCGCCGCGTCGCGGACGCGATGCTGGCCGACGGGTTCACCGAGGACGACGTGGACCTGGTCCTGTGGCGCAACCCCGTCGCGTTCTACGCCCAGAGCGGTCGCCTCGACCTCGAAGAACGCGCCGTGCCCGAGGACTGGGAGGGCAACTCCATCCTGCGCGGCGCCCCCGCGGGGCGGTGACGCGCCGTGCGCCTGCGCCACCCCGACGGCTCCACCGTCCACCTCGCCTACTGCACCAACGTCCACCCGGCCGAGACGCTCGACGGCGTGCTCGCGCAACTGCGCGACCACTGCGAGCCGGTGCGCCTGCGCCTTGGCCGCGACCGGCTCGGCATCGGCCTGTGGCTGGCCCGCGACGCCGCGCGCGTCCTTGTGGCGGACGCCGCCGCGCGCCGCGCCCTGCGCGAGGCGCTGGCCCGCCACGGCCTGGACGTGGTGACGCTCAACGGCTTCCCCTACCGCGGGTTCGGCGGCGAACGCGTCAAGTACGCCGTCTACTCGCCCGACTGGACCAGCCGCGACCGGCTCGACCACACCGCGGACCTCGCCGAGATCCTCGCCGGGCTGCTGCCGGACGACGAGCGGGAAGGCACCATCTCCACCCTGCCGCTCGCCTGGCGCACCCCGTTCACGCCCGAGGACCGGCAGCGCGCCCTCGCCCACCTGACCGAGCTGTCGGAACGCCTCGACGACCTCGCGGCGCGCACCGGCCGCTCCATCCGCGTCGCGCTCGAACCCGAACCCGGCTGCACCGTGGAGACCACCGCCCAGGCCGCCGACGCGCTGACGGGCCCGGGCGCCCCGCCCGCCCACCGCGTCGGGGTCTGCCTGGACACCTGCCACCTGGCCACCGCGTTCGAGGACCCGGATGCGGCCGTGGACGGCCTGGTCGCGCGCGGCGTTCCCGTGGTCAAGGCGCAGCTGTCGGCCGCGCTGCACGCCGAGCACCCGGACCGGCCCGACGTGCGCGCCGCGCTGGCCGAGTTCGACGAGCCCAGGTTCCTGCACCAGACGAGGGAGCGCGCGCCGGGCGGCGTCCTGGGCCGCGACGACCTCGACGCCGCGCTGTCGGGTCCCGACCCGCTGCCGGGCCGCGACCCGTGGCGCGTCCACCTCCACGTGCCGCTGCACGCGACGCCCGACCCGCCGCTGGCCTCCACCCTTCCGCACCTCACCCGGGCCCTGACCCGCCTGGTCGGCGGGGAACGCGCGCTGACCCGCCACCTGGAGGTGGAGACCTACACCTGGCAGGTGCTGCCGCCCGCGCTGCGACCCCGCACGCCTGGGCAGCTCGCGGACGGCATCGCCGCCGAACTCTCCCTCGCCCGCGACCTGCTGACCGGCCTCGGCCTCAAGGAGCTGACATGACCCGCCCGCTCGTCGTGCTCGACGTCGTCGGCCTCACCCCGGCGCTCCTCGACCACATGCCGCGCCTGGCCGCGCTCGCCCGCGCCGGCTCGCGCGCCCCGCTCGGCACCGTGCTGCCCGCCGTGACGTGCTCCGCGCAGGCCACGTTCCTGACCGGCGCGCCGCCCGCCGAGCACGGCATCGTCGGCAACGGCTGGTACTTCCGCGGCGTGGGCGACGTGCTGCTGTGGCGGCAGCACAACGCGCTGGTCGGCGGCGAGAAGATCTGGGACGCCGCGCGCCGGGCGCGACCCGGCTACACGGTCGCGAACGTCTGCTGGTGGTACGCGATGGGCGCCGACACCGACTTCACCGTCACCCCGCGCCCCATCTACCACGCCGACGGCCGCAAGGACCCCGACTGCTACACGAGGCCCCCCGCGCTGCACGACGAACTGGTCAGCCGCTACGGCCCGTTCCCCCTGTTCCAGTACTGGGGGCCGACCGCGTCCATCGCCTCGTCCCGCTGGATCGCGGCGGCGGCCAGGCACATCATGCGCACAGAACGCCCCGACCTGACCCTCGTCTACCTGCCCCACCTGGACTACGACCTGCAACGCCACGGCCCCGACAGCCCGCAGGCGCGCGCCGCCGCGGGCGAACTGGACGCGGAGATCGGGCCGCTGCTCGACGCGGCGCGCGAGCGGGACGCGATCGTCGTCGTGCTGTCCGAGTACGGCATCACGCCGGTCAGCAGGCACGTCGACATCAACCGGGCGCTGCGCCGCGCCGGGCTCCTCGACGTGTACACGCAGGCCGGGATGGAGTACCTCGACCCGTGGGTCTCGCGCGCGTTCGCCGTGGCCGACCACCAGGTGGCGCACGTCTACGTGCGGCGGCCCGAGGACACCGAGCGCGCCCGCGAGGTGGTCGCGGGGCTGCCGGGCGTGGCCGAGGTGCTCGACGAGGAGGGCAAGAAGCGGCACGGCCTCGACCACGAACGCGCGGGCGAGCTGGTGGCCGTCGCCGAGCCCGACGCGTGGTTCACGTACTACTACTGGCTGGACGACGCGCGCGCCCCTGACTGGGCCGCGACCGTCGACATCCACCGCAAGCCCGGCTACGACCCCGCGGAGCTGTTCTTCGACCCGGAGGACACGTTCGCCAAGGCCAGGGCCGCCGCCGCCCTGGTCCGCAAGAAGGCCGGGCTGCGCTACCGCATGAACGTCGTCCCGCTCGACCCGTCCTGCGTCCGCGGCAGCCACGGCAGGCTGCCGGCCGACGAGCGCCACCAGCCGGTGCTGCTGTGCTCGGAGCCGGACGCGCTCGGCGGCGAGGAGGTCGCGGCCACCGGCGTCAAGGCGTTCCTCCTCGGGCTCCAGGGCCTGGCGGACGCCGACGCGGCGGTGTGACCCGCCCGGCCGCGAGGCCGGGCGGCCGGGCGGCCCGCCGCGTCACGAGCCGAGGTAGCGCAGCACCGCGAGGACCCGGCGGCTGTAACCGCCGGTCCGCGGCAGGCCGAGCTTGTCGAAGATGGCGTTGATGTGCTTCTCCACCGCGCTGCGCGACACCCACAGCCGCCCGGCGATGGCCGCGTTCGTGTGGCCCTGCGCCATGAGGTGCAGCACCTCGTGCTCCCTGGGCGTGAGCCGGGCCAGCGGGTCGCCGTGCGAGCTGCGGGCCAGCAGCCGCCGCACCACCTCGGGGTCGAAGGCGGTGCCGCCGGCGGCGACCCGTTCCAGCGCGTGCAGGAACTCCTCGACGTCGACCACCCGGTCCTTGAGCAGGTAGCCGACGCCGGACGGCTCGCCCGACAGCAGCTCGGCGGCGTACCTGCCCTCCACGTACTGCGACAGCACGAGCACCGGGGTGCCCGGCCGCCGGCGGCGGATCTCCAGCGCGGCGCGCAGGCCCTCGTCCGTGTGCGTCGGCGGCATGCGCACATCGATCACGGCCACGTCGGGCGGGTCCTGGCCGACGGCGGCGAGCAGCGCGTCCCCGTCGCCGACGGCGGCCGTGACCTCGTGCCCCTCGTCGGCCAGCAGCCGGATCAGGCCCTCGCGCAGCAGCGTCGAGTCGTCCGCGAGGATCACGCGCACGGCAGCTCCGCGCTGATCACCGTGGGCCCGCCGGGCGGGCTGCGCACGCCGAGCCGTCCGTCGAGCGCGGCCGCGCGCCTGGCCAGGCCGGTCAGTCCGCCGCCCGCCGGGTCGGCGCCGCCGCGCCCGTCGTCGCGCACGCGCACCGTGAGGGCCGGGGCGTCATCCGGCAGGTCGAGCCGCACGTCGACGCGCCGCGCCCCCGAGTGCTTGACCGCGTTGGTGATCGCCTCCGAGACCACGAAGTACGCGACGGCCGCGACGTCCCGCGGGGGTTCGGCCGGCACCCGGTAGTCGAGCCCGACCGGCAGCGGGGAACGCTCCGCGACCGCTTCGAGCGCCGCGCGCAGCCCCGCCTCGTCCAGCAGCGCGGGGTACACCCGCCAGGCGACGTCCCGCAGCTCGGCCAGGGCCTGCCTGGTCTGCTGCTGCGCCTGGTGGATCAGGTCGTCGCCGCCAGGACCCGTGCCGCCGTGGCGGCGGGCCCGGCCGAGCAGCATGCCGAGCGCGACCAGCCGCTGCTGCACGCCGTCGTGCAGGTCGCGTTCGATGCGGCGGCGCTCCTCGTGCACCGCCGCGACGACTCCCGCCCTGCTCTCGGCCAGTTCCTCGATGCGCCGCTCCAGCGCCTGCCGCCTGGTGGGGCCGAGGAAGCGCCGCACGAGGGCGGCCTCGAACGCCGCCACCGCGTACGCGGCGCAGGCCGCGAGGAACAGCAGGAACGAGCCCCCGACGCCGCTGGGCATCACCAGGTGCCAGCGGTCGTAGTAGAAGGGCCAGCCCCACACGAGCAGCGACGCGTACGCGGCGCCGACCAGGGCCGAGACCAGCACGAGCGCGCCGAGCAGGCCGAGGGGCAGGCGGGCCGCGAGATAGCGCAGCGCGGCGCGCGGCGGAACGGGCCCGGCCGCCGGCGGCACCCCGCCGAGCAGCCGCTCGACCCGGTGCCGTTCCCCGGTGGCCAGCCGCACCGCCGCGGCCCGGCCCGCGCGCGGGCGCAGCGCGGCCAGCGCCAGCACCGCGAGCGCGGGCGGGACGGTGGCCGCGCCGGCCGCGAGGCCGGCGGCCATCCGCGTCCAGCGGTGCAGCGCGTGTCTCACGCCCCAGAGGCTAGCCGCGGAACGCGCCGGGCCGTACTGCGGTTTTCCGCAAGGGTCCCGTGGGGCGGCCCGCATGGTCCGCCGCCGAGGGGGCTTTGTAGCGTTCGCTGTGTGAATCCATCCACCGTTCCCGTGACCCTGGCCGAGTCCTCCGAAGATCCCGGCGGCATCGCCGGGTGGGCCACCGACCTCATGGAGACCCTCGGCGCCCCGGGCGCCGGGGCGGCCATCGCCTTGGAGAACCTGTTCCCGCCGCTGCCGAGCGAGGTGATCCTGCCGCTGGCGGGCTTCACCGCGAGCCGCGGCGACATGAGCCTGTGGGCCGCGCTGGTCTGGACCACCCTCGGGTCGGTCGTCGGCGCGCTGGCGCTGTACTGGGTGGGTGCGCTGCTCGGCCGCGAGCGGCTGATCGCCATCGCGGAGAAGCTGCCGCTGGTCAAGGTCGCCGACATCGAGAAGACGGAGGCGTGGTTCGCCAAGCACGGCACGAAGGCGATCTTCTTCGGCCGCATGATCCCCATCTTCCGAAGTCTCATCTCCGTCCCCGCGGGGGTGGAGCGGATGCCGGTCGGGATCTTTTTGCTGCTCACGACGCTGGGCAGCGCCATCTGGAACACCATCTTCGTCCTGGCCGGGTACCGCCTCGGCGAGGACTGGGAGCGGGTCACCGACCTGGTCTCCGTCTATTCGAAGGTCGTGCTCGTGGTCGTCGCCCTGGGCGTGGTGGCGTTCATCGCCTTCCGCGTGGCGCGGCCGGGCGGGGGCAAGCGCCGCGCCTCCTGAACGCGCCGAGCGCGGGCGCGTGCGCTGTGTGACGGTCTGTTCACCCTATGGAGTGGAATAGCTCGCTTTCGGCCATCCGGGTGTACCGGGCTGTGCTCTCATGAAGGGGCAGCCCGGGTGATCCATTGACAACTCCTCGGAATGCCAAGCCAGTTGTTACCCTTGTGCGGCGCATTCGCCGCGCCGTCGCCGTGGAGTCACCCGTGCCCGCGCCCCGCCTCGTTCCCACCCCCGCGCGTCCTTCCGCGCCCCTGTTCGCCCCCGCTACCGCCCCGGGACCCGCGCCGTCCGGGGCGCGTGCCGGGGCACGGGCCGGCTCCGTCGCCGCGGCGGCGAGCGAGCTGCTGGCCGGCTGCGGGCCCGACGGCCGCTGGCGCGGCGGCTGCCGGGGCCGGCTCATCGAGTCGGCCCTCACCGCCCACCTGCTGCGCGCCACCGGCCGGGCCCCGGCCGCGCGGCGCGCCGTCGAGCGCTTCTGCGCGCGCGAGCTCGCGGCGGGGCCGGCCGCGCACCGCGACCCGTTCGACTCGCTGCTCTCCGGCCACCTCGCCGCCGCGGCGCTGCGCCGCAAGGCCCGCCCCGGCGACGCCGCCCGGCTGCGCGCCGCGCTCAGCGGCCACGAGCCCGTCGCCAGCCCGCGCAAACGCGCCCTGATCGCGGCCCTGCTCCGGCTGCTGCGGCCCGAGGAGTCCTGGGACGTGCCGCCGCTGCCGCCCGATCCGCTCGCGGCGGGCGGCGGCGGCTGGCTGCGGCCGACCCTGGCCGCCGTGCGGCTCCTGGCCGGCCCCGAGGACCCCGGCGCGGTGCGCGCCGCGCTCGCCCTGCTGCGCGAGAGCCAGTCCTGCGACGGCAGCTGGGACCAGTACGTGCTCGGCACCGTGACCATCCTGCTCGTGCTGCACACCAGAAGGCTGGCGCCCGACCTGGTCGACCGCGGCCTGCGCTTCGTCGTCTCGCAGGTCAGGGAGGACGGCGGGGTGCCGTTCATCAGCGGGCTCGACCTGTGGCTGACCTCGCTCGCCTCGCTGACCCTGGCCGAGAGCGGCGTCGGCGGGCGCCGGCTCGCCGCGTCCGCCGCGTACCTGTGCGAGGCCCAACTGCCGGACGGCGGCTGGGGGTACGCGCCGGGCGTGACGCACGCCGACACCGACGACACGGCCGTGACCGTGGCGTTCCTGCGCCGGTGCGCGGGCACCGCGGCGCGCGACGCGGCCGACGCGGGCGTCGCCTGGCTGCACACCGCGCAGAACGCGGACGGCGGGTTCAACACCTACGCGGGCGGCGCCCGTTCCGAGGTGGAGATCACCGCGAAGGCGGTGCTCGCCCTGCTGGCCGGCCGGCCGGGCCCCGCGGAACGGACCGCGGCGGCCCGCGGCTGGGACTGGCTCGCGGCGCGCCAGCGGCCCGACGGCGGCTATCCGTACGAGTGGACGCGGTCGGCCGCCTTCCCCGTGCTGCACGTGGTGCGGGCCGCGCGGGCGGTCGCAGGGCACGGCCTGGCCGACCCCGCCCGCGTCGTCGCGGGGGCCGTCGCCAGGGCCGCGCGCGGCCTGCGCGCCGCCGCGCCCGACCCGCTCGGCACGGCCTACGCGGTGGGCGCGCTCGCGGCGGCCGGCCGCGCCGCCGACCCGGCGGCCCTGGCGCGCGGCGTGCGGCTGCTCGCCGCGACGGGCCCGGGCACCGAGGTGCCGCCCGACGCGCTCGGGCCGCGCCCGTTCGTCTACGACGTACCGCTGCTGTACGCGATCTACCGGCTCGGCGGACTCGCCGCCGCGCGCGTCCCGGCGGCCGGGCGCCGCCGGGAAGGCCCGGCGCCGCGCGCCGACGGCTGGAGCAGCGGTGGAAGGAAGAGGAGGAGCACATGGCAGCCCTGTCATTCGGCGATCTGAAGGCCGCGCTCGTGAGCATGGGAGTGCCCGCGGAGGACGTCACGGAGCACACCGTCAGGGAGGAGGCGGGACTCGACTCGCTCGGCGTCGCGGACCTGGCGGCGATCCTGCGCGAGCGCCACGGCCTGGTCGTCGGTGAGGAACGGCTCCTCGCGGCGGTCACGCTCGGCGACCTGTGCCGCGCCATCGCCGCTCAGGACGCCGTCGCCGCTCAGGGGCCGCACGGGGACAAGGAGTCCGGGCAGTCCCAGGAGTTCCAGCGGGTGGAGGAGTCCCGGGAGGCCGCGCCCGGCGGCCTGACCGCCTTCGGCGGCGCGGGCGAGGCGGACGGCGCGGGCATGGTCTGCGCGGGCGGCGTGTGCGGCGTGCCCGCCGCCCCCGGCGCGGGGGGCGGGCTCGCCGCGTTCCCAGGACCGGGCGCGGACGCCGCGCCGGGCGGCCGTGACGGCGCCGGGGCCGCCCCGGCCGGCGCGTGAGCGCGCCCGACGCCGTGTGCGTCACCGGCGTCGGCATGGTGACGCCCGCGGGCGACGGCAGGGAGGCCACCTGGCGGCGCGTCCGCGCGGGCCTGCCGACGGCCGTTCTGGAGAACGAGGGGCAGCCGCCCCGGCTCGTCTGCCGGGTGCCGTCGTTCGGCCCGGAACGGCTCGGCGGGCTCGCGGCCCGCAGGCCCGACCGGTGCGTGCAGCTCGCGCTGCTCGCCGCGCGGGACGCCGTCGCGGACGCCGGGCTCGACCCGGCGCGCTGGGACGGCGCGCGGGTGGCCGTGGTGACGGGCGCGGGCTGCTGCGGGGCCCAGACGTTCGAGGCGCAGCACCGGCTGCTGTCCGAGGCGGGCCAGTACGGCATGTCGGCGTTCTCCGTGCCGGGCTCGCTCGGCAGCGCGCTCGCGGCGCAGCTGACGATGGAGCTGCGCGCCACGGGCCCGGGCTGCACCGTCAACACCGCCTGCGCGTCCGGCGCGACGGCCATCTGCACCGCGCTGGACCTGCTGGCCCTCGACCGGTGCGACGTCGCGGTGGCGGGCGGGGCCGAGGCCCCGCTGACGCCGTTCTACCTCGCGGGCTACGACCGCATGCGGGCCCTCTCCCGCCGGTTCGACGACCCGGCGGGCGCGCTGCGGCCGTTCGACGCGGGCCGCGACGGGTTCGTCCTGGGCGAGGGCGCCGGCATGGTCGTGCTGGAGCGCGA
Organism: Streptomyces marincola; assembly: GCF_020410765.1. NCBI lineage: Bacteria > Bacillati > Actinomycetota > Actinomycetes > Kitasatosporales > Streptomycetaceae > Streptomyces > Streptomyces marincola. The sequence continues at coordinate 4,995,558 of NZ_CP084541.1, forward strand.
GCGCGACGCGCGGGCGCGCGGCGCCCGCCCCCGCGCCCTGGTCGCCGGGCAGGGCACCGCGTCCGACGCCCACCACGTCGTCCGGCCCGACCCGGCGGGGCGCGGGCTCGCCGCGGCGGTCAGGCAGGCGCTGCGCGCGGCCGGGGCCGCGCCGGGCGACGTGGCGCACGTGAACGCGCACGGCGCCGGCACGCGGCTGGGCGACCGCGTGGAGGCCGACGTGCTCGCGGCCGTGCTGCCGCACCGGCCGCCGGTCACCTCGACCAAGGCCGTGACGGGCCACCTGCTGGGCGCGGCCGGCGCGGTCGAGGCCGCGCTGACGGTGCTCTCCGTCGAGCGGCGGACGATCCCGCCCACCGCGAACCTGACCGCTCCCGCGCCCGGCACCCGGCTCGACCTGGTCACCGAGAGCCGGTCGCAGCGCCTGCCGCTGGCCCTGTCGGTGTCCACCGGGTTCGGCGGGCACAACGCGGCGCTCGCGTTCGCCGAGGCGTCGTGAGCGGCACGGTCGCGCAGGAGCCGCTCGACCGGTTCTTCCTCGATCTGGGCCGCCGGGACGGCGACCTGGACTGGCAGCTCGGCGCGCTGCTGACGTTCCCCGGCACGCCGCCCGCCCCCGCCGAGGTCGCCGCGCACCTGGCCGGGCGCGTGGCCGACGCGCCCGAGCTGACCTACCGCCCGGCGGGCGCGGGGCGGCACGCGCACTGGGCGGCCGACCCGGACTTCGACGCCGCGCGGCACGTGCAGGTCCTGGACCTGCCGGCCGGCGAGGGGCCGCTCGCCGACCGGATGCTGACGGCGCTGCTCGACCGGCCGGCGGCGGCGGGCCGGCCGCTGTGGGACGTGTGGCTGATCCGGGACGAGCGGGCGTTCGGCCTGTGCTACCGGGCGCACCACGGCTTCCAGGACGGCCTGGCCGCGGCGCGCACCGTCGAGTGGTTCTTCGGCACCCGGCAGCGCCGGCCCATGGCCGGCCCCGAGGGCCCGCCGCCCGCGGTGCCGCTGGGCCGCCGGGTCGCCGCGCTGCGGCACGTCCTGCCGCTGCCGCGGCGCCCGGCCCGCTGGTCGGCGCTCGCGGCGCCGCTCTCGGGCCGCAGGGCCGCGCGCACCGCCGAGGTCGGGCTGCCGCGCCTGTACGCGATCGGCCGGGCCACCGGGTCGGGCGTCACGCAGGTGTGCCTGGCCGCGGTGGCCGCGATGCTGCGCGACGGCCACCCGGCGGACTTCGCCGCGCCGGCCGACGGGCTGTCCGCGATCCTCGGCCTCGTCGGGCGCCGGCCGGCCGAGACGTTCCCCCGCCTGGGCAACCGCGCCGCGGGCGCGCAGGTCCCGCTGCCGTGCGGCGAGCCCTCCGCCGCACGCCGGCTCGAACTGCTCGCCGCCCACACGGCGTTCGACCGGCTGGCGGAACGGGCGCGGCACGGCGGCGCCCTGCTCGGGCTGCCCTACCGGCTGGCGCGCCGGGGCCTGGTGCGCGCCCTCGACCCGCGCTTCGCGCCGCTCGCCGTCTCGGACGTGCGGACCCGCGGACCGCTGGCGTTCCGCGGCACCGCGGCCGACGCCGTGCACCCGCTGCCGGTCGGCTCGGCCCGCGCGCGCCTCTTCGTGGCGTGGACGGCGTACCGGGGGCGGCTGCACGTGACGTTCCTCGGCGACGCCGCGCTGCCGGGGCTCGCCGACCTGCCGGCCCGCTGGCACCGCGCGCTCGACGCGCTCGCCCGCGCCGCGCGCTGAACGCCGGTCCCGGCGGCGGCGTGGGCCGTTCGGCCGCTTTCCCCGGCCAGGGACGACTCGAAGGGCCGGGAACGGGGGACCGGTCACCAGGGGCGGTCGCGCGGCGGCGGCCCCGGACGAGCACGGACCGTTCTCGACGAGAGGCAACGCGATGACCCTGACCCTGTCCCACGGCCCGCTGTCCGCGGCCCCGCCGCCGACCGTCAACTACCGCGTGACAGGACCGGCCCACCGCCTGTTCTGGCACCCGTTCCCGCGCCGGGTGCGCGCGCTCGTCGGCGGCGAGACGGTCCTCGACACCCGCGGCGGCCACCTGCTGCACGAGACGGGGCTGCTGCCGCAGCTGTACGTGCCGACCGCCGACGTCAGGTCCCACCTGCTGCGGCCGAGCGACCGCACCACGCACTGCCCGTTCAAGGGGGACGCCGCCTACTGGTCCGTCCACGCGGGGGGCCGCGTCGTGGACAACGCCGTGTGGGCCTACCCGGAGCCCGTCGAGGGCGCGGAGTGGCTGCGCGGGTACCAGGCGCTGTACTGGAGCGCCGCCGACGCCTGGTTCGACGAGGAGGAGCAGGTGCACGGGCACCTGCGGGACCCCTACCACCGGGTCGACGTGCGGCGCAGCGGGAGCACGGTGCGGGTGCTGCTCGACGGCACGCCCGTCGCGGAGACCTCGCGCCCTGTGCTGCTGTCGGAGACCGGGCTGCCGAACCGCTGGTACGTGCCGCCGGAGGACGTGCGCCTCGACCTGCTGACGGGCAGCGCGACCCGCACCGCGTGCCCGTACAAGGGGACGGCGCACTACTGGTCCTTCACCGGCGGCGCGGCGGGCGGTGGCGTCGTGGACGACGTGGCCTGGTCCTACCCCGAGCCGCTCGAAGAGGCCACGCGCGCGGCCGGGTTCCTGTGCTTCGACCACGAACGCGTCACCACGGAGGTCGACGGCCGCCCGCTCGGGCCCACGCGCCCTGCCTCGTAGCGGGACCTGCGGCATATCCTGACTCCCGGCGCGTGCGCCGTGCCGCGCCGCCCGGCGCGCACGCGCCGGGCGCGGGGCAGGGCCGGGGACCACAGGGGAGGGACACGCGTGTCGGTGGACGCGGGGCCGGTGCCCGAGGGCTATCTGGACGGTTACGGCGCGATACTCGCCGACATCTCCGTGACCGGCCGCAGACTGACGCGCGACGAGGTCGACAGCCGCCGCGCGCTGGGGGAACGGGCCGCGCGCGAGGGCGTCGGCCTGCGGGAACTCGTCCGCGGGCACCTCGCCGCCACCCGGTCCGCGTTCCCCGGGCTGCCGGGTGTCGCCGGGGCCTCGGGGGCGCGGCAGGTGCGGGCCACGGCCGAGAGCGTGCTGGCCGCGGCGGAGCAGGCGGTGGACGCGCTCGCCGAGGGCTACGGCAGGGCGCAGCTGCTCGCGGTGCGGCGCGACGAGGCGGCCAGGCGCGAGTTCATCGACGACCTGCTGCACGGGCGCAGCGATCCGGGCGAACTGTCCTCGCGCGCCGCGCGGTTCGGCCTGCACCTGGCGCACAGCCACCTGGTCGCGGTGGCCTGCGGCCCGCAGCCCTACGACGACACCCACCCGGTGACCCGGTGGGCGGCCGACGCGCTCGACGGCCGGTTCGGCGGGCGTCTTGTGCTGCTGGCGACGAAGGACGGAAGGCTGGTGTGCATCACCCCGGGCAACAGGCCGGAGATCGCCGAGCACTTCGCGACGACCGCGCGCGCCTCGGACGGGTCGCCCGAGCAGTGGCGGGTGGCGCTGGGCCGCCCGCACCACGGCCCCGGCGGCATCGTCCAGTCCTACGAGGAGGCGCGCGCCGCGCTCGAACTGGCCGCGCGCATGCGGCTGGACGTGCCCCTGGTGCGCGCGGCCGACCTGCTGGTGTTCGCGATGCTGACGCGGGACCGGCAGGCCATGGCGGACCTGGTGCGTTCCGTCCTCGGCCCGCTGGCCGCCGCGCGAGGCGGCGCCAGGCCGCTGGTCGACACGCTGGACGCGTACTTCGAGGCCGGCTGCGTGGCGGCCGAGGCGGCGCGCAGGCTGTCGTTGAGCGTGCGCGCCCTGACCTACCGGCTGGCGCGCATCCACCGGCTGACCGGCGCCGACCCGGCGGACGCGCTCCAGCGCTACACCTTGCAGACGGCCGTGATCGGCGCCCGGCTCCTGGGCTGGCCGGAACAGGAGCTGTGACGCGCGGCGCCCCCCGGCGCGCCGGGGGCGTTCACCGCCGCACGCGGTAGGTGAGGTGCGTGGCGTACGGGGTGGGGGCGACGTCCGCCTGGTCGAGCGGCAGCGGGCCCTCGACGCGGTCGGAGAGCCGGGTGCCCTCGCCCATGAGGACCGGCGAGAGGTGGATGCGCAGCTCGTCCACGAGTCCGAGGCTCAGGGCCTGCCCGATGACGTCGGCGCCGCCCATGATGACCACCTCGCGGTCCCCGGCCGCCGCGCGGGCGGCCTCGACCGCTGCGGCGACGCCGTCCGTGACGAACGTGAACCCGCTGCGGTGGCGGGGGCGTTCCGGCGCGGCGTGGGTGACGACGAAGTTCGGCGGGGCCTTGGACTGGTCCTGCTCGTAGCCGTAGCCCGTGTCGCCCGCCCAGCCGCCCGCGCCGTCGATCACGTCGAACGTGCGCCGCCCCATGACCACCGCGCCCGTGGCCGCGAAGCCGGCGTCGAGCAGGGCGGCGTCCCGGGGCGAGGGCTCGGGCGGGTCCACCCAGCCGTGGATGGCGTCGCCCCCGGTGCCGAGACCGCGCCCGGGTCCCGCGTCGGGGCCGGTGACGAAGCCGTCGAGGGACAGGGAGATGTCGGCTGCGACCTTGCTCATGCGGGCACGTCCGGGGAGGGAGGAGGGGCGGGCAGGGCGAAACAGGTGAGGAACGCCTCAAGCTCGGCGGCGGACCCGTCGAGCGCGAGCAGCCGCCGTTCCACGGCGCGGCCGACCGTCAGGTCGCGGTAGGCCAGGTCGGCCAGCACGCCCGGGGGCGCTTCGGCGCGCGGGCCCGGGGGGTTGCCCGCGCCGGTGGCGCGGGCGATGGCGAAGGCGCCGTCGCGCACGCGTGCGTCGAACACGTCCTCGCCCATGACCAGCCGGCACCCGGCGGCCACGCCGCCGGCCGCCTCGGGGCGGAAGGTGGTCCTGAGCGAGAGCGCGAACGACGACGGGCTGAGCGCCGTGTGCTCAGGCCCCACGGGGGTGTGCGCGGCCCAGCGGCCGAGCGCGATCAGCACCGGCTCCAACGCGGCGCCCCACGGGGTCAGTTCGTACACGGTCACGGCGGCTGGGGCCGCGAGGCGGCGTTTGGCGAGCACTCCGGCCGCCGCCAGTCCGTCCAGCCGCGCCCCCAGCATGTTCGTGCTCACGCCGGGCAGCGCGGCTGCCAGGTCGGACCAGCGGCGCGGGCCGAACAGCAACTCCCGCACGATCGGCAGCGCCCAGCGCTCCCCGACCGTGTCGAGCGCGCGCGTGATGCCGCAGGCGTCGGCGTACGTCCTCACGCTCTCTTTCTACAAGCGTCGACTTGCTTTTTGCAAGTGAGCTTGCGGGTGGTCGCCGTGCCGCCCGGCGTCAGCCCGTGAGTTCGCCGGCGCGCGCCTCGGTGTCCTCGGTGTCCTCGGTGTCCTCGACGGCCTCCTGTCCGCCGAGCCAGTCGTCCAGGCACGCCATGAACGCGCCGAAGTCGTCCCGGTGCATCGTGTGCCCGGTGCCGGGCACCGTGCGCGTGGCGAAGCCGCGCCCGCGCAGTGCGGCGGCGTGCGCCGGGGTCACGAGGCCGCCGTCGCCCGGTAGTTGGACGAGGGTGGGCGCGAGCGGCGCGTCCGGCGTGAAGTCCGTGTGCGCCAGGTCCTTGATGCCGAACGCGGTGCGCGAGTCCCACAGCCGCCGCGTCGCGACCTCGGTGTCCACGTCGACGGCGGACCAGCGCGGGTGCGCGGCGACGATGTCCGCGCGCGTGGCGTTCCCCGCGGTGATGAGCGCCACCGGGTCGTGGCGCCGCCCGTCGAACAGCCGCCAGGACGGGTCCGCGTACACCGTGCGGGCGGGGCGCAGCCGCTCGGCGGCCAGGGCCAGCGCCAGGCCGCCGAGCGAGTGCCCGATCGCCAGGTCGGCCCCGGCGGGCAGGGTCTCGGCGAGGTCGTCGGCGAAGTCGGCCGGCGCGTAGGTGCCGCGCCCGCTGAGGCCGTGTCCGCGCAGGTCCACCGCGATCACGCGGTACCCGCGGTCCGCGAGCGCCGGGCCGACCCGCCGCCAGGTGCGGTGGTCGGCCATGATGCCGTGGATGAGGAGCGCCACCCGGTCGCCCTCGCCCCAGGTGCGTGTGTGCAGCAACATGACTGTTCCCGTCCCTTCGCGTCCGTTCCGCGATCGGCCTTGCCCTGTGTCGCGGGTGCCGCCCCGGAACCGGCCCCGGGGCACGGAGCCGCCGCGCGCCGTTCCCCTCCCGCTGCCCGGCCGGGGCGGGTACACCCCCGCGGTTCCCGCCCCGGCCGGCCGGCGCGCCCTCGGGCCCGCCCGGTCTCCTCCGCGCGGCGTGCGCGCGGGCCGGCGGCGGCCACAGCCACGTGGTCCGGCTCCGGCAATGCCGGGACCGGGAAACCACTCCGCCGCGCTCGTGATGTGAAGTCGCTCCCTGGCTGGTGAAGTTATGTTCTCATCCGGAACCGCCTCACCGCATTGCCGGTTTCCGGCAGTCTTAACGCGTTCTTAATGCCTGCCCGGTGCGCGCCGGCCGCGAGAGGGAGGCCGAGCCGTAAATCGCATGAGTCTTCTGGTTGTTCACCCGAACGTGGTTTTTCGCACCGCCGCCCGGCGCGGCGCGGGACCCTGGGGCCGACGCGTGGCGAACGTGCGCCCGCGAGGTCGCGAAGGGGGACGGCATGGCGGCACCGACCGGAGAGCAGCGAGGCCCGGAGCAGGACGCGGTGCTGCTCGCCGCGGGACTCGCAGACCTGGCCGTCGGCCTCCTCGGCTCGGCCGTGGGGACGGCGCGCCGCTTCCTGCGCCGCTCCGACGCGCGGGACCTCATCGCGGACGCCGTGCGCGACCTCAGGGCCAGGGGCCGGCTGGCCCTCGACCGGCAGGGCGGCCCCGAGCCCGCGTACCTCGACGTGCTCGCCCGGCAGGTACTCGCGCGGCGCGACGCCCGGGAGACGCGCACGGCCGACGCGGGCACGGCCGACGCGGGCACGGCCGACGCGCGCACGGCCGACACGCGCACGGCCGACGCGGGCGCCGATGACTGACCGGCACGACGCCCAGGCGTTCAAGGCCCGCATCGACGACGTGCTGGCGCGGTTCACCGCCCTTGAGGCCGACCAGCTCCTGGCCATCGACCCCGAACTGCGGCCCGTCGCCGACCGGGTGACGGCCGCGGTCGCCGAGGGCAAACGGCTGCGGGCGGCGTTCTGCTACTGGGGCTGGCGCGCCGCCGGGCAGCCCGACAGCGACGCCCTCGTCCGGGCCGCGGCCTCGATGGAGCTGGTGCACGCCGCCGCGGTCGTCCACGACGACCTCATCGACGACAGCGCGCGCCGCCACGGCCGCCCCACGACGCACGTGGCCCTGCGGGCCGCGCTGCACCGCAGGCCGCGCGCCGCGGGCGCGGCCCGCGCGCTCGCCATGCTGGTCGGGGACCTGCTGATGTCGCTGGCCGGGCAGCTGTTCACGACCAGCGGCCTGCCCGCCGCCTACCTCGGCCGGGCCCGGCCCCTGTGGGCCCGGCTGGCCCGCGACCTGATCGCGGGGGAGTGCCTTGAGGTCCTGCGCACCGGAACGATGGGCGACACGGCCGCCTCGTTGCAGGTCGTCCGCTACAAGACCGCCAAGTACACCGTCGAGCAGCCCCTGTTGATCGGCGGCGCGCTCGCCGGGGCGGGGGAGCGGCTGAGCGCGGGCTACTCGGCGTTCGGCCTGCCGCTCGGGGAGGCGTTCCAGCTGCGCGACGACCTGCTCGGGATGTTCGGCGACCCGGCCCGCACCGGCAAGGACGAGGGGGACGACCTGCGCGCCCGGCGTCCCACCGCGCTGCTCGCCGAGACCTGGCGCGCGGCGGACGCCGCCGAGCGCGGGCAACTGCGCGCGCTGCTGGGCCGCCGCGACCTCGACGCGAGCGGCGTGGCGCGCGTCCGCGAGCTGATGGACCGGCTCGGCGCCCCGGCGGCCGTCGAACGCATGATCGCCGACCGGGTCGCGGAGGCCACCGGCGTGCTGGCCGGCCTGAACATCCCCGCGTCCGCCGCCCGGGCCCTGACCGGACTTGCGCACGCGGCGACCGCGCGTGGGCACTGACCCGGCGCGGCACGGGCCCGCCGCTCCCCGGCGGGCCCGCCTCCGTTGTCCCAGCGAGTGCGAGGAGCACTGACATGCCCTACGACGACGCGTCGATGGACGCGCTGCGCCGGTCCGGCGACGAGCTCGCGGACGCCACCGTGGCCACACTGTTCGAACGAGGGGAGGTCGGCACGTTCAACTCCCTGATGCGCTTCGTCTCGACCGCGGGCGCGCCCCTGCCCGAGGGGCTGCCCGACGTCGCACGGGACTACCTGGAGCGGACGAGCGCGCCGCCGTCCTGGGTGGACTGGGACGAGATGGAACGGGCGCGGCTGTTCTTCATCGACAACAACGTGCACATCTCCACCGCCCTCGCGTTCGCCTCCATGCCCGCGTGCTACCTCCTCCCGCACGGCGCGCGCCTGCTGTCGACGACCCACGGCCTCGACTACCCGTCCCGGCGGATGGCGGAGACCGGCCAGTTCACCGTGCACCTGATGGCACCGGACGCGTTCGAGGCGGGCAGCCGGTTCCTCCCGGCCGTGCAGAAGGTCAGGCTGCTGCACGCCTCGATCCGCCACCACCTGGTGCGGGAGGGGCGCTGGGACGTCGGTTCGCAGGGCGTGCCGATCTGCCAGGAGGACATGATCGGCGCGCAGATGCTCTTCTCGCTGCTGGTGCTCGACAGCCTGCACCGGCTGGGCGTGCACATGAGCACCGAGGGCGCGCGGGCGTACTTCTACGCCTGGCGCGTGGTCGGCGCGATGCTGGGCGTGGACCAGGATGCCGCACCGACGGACCTCGAATCCGCCCGCGGCTTCCTGGACCGCTACCTGCTGCGCCACATGGGCCCGAGCGAGGAAGGGGCCCGGCTGACGCGGCAGTTGATCGACCTGTACGAGGAGGTGGTGCCCGGCACGTTCTTCGACCCGATCGTCGCCGCGCTCATCCGCCACCTGATCGGGGACACGTGCGCCGACTGGCTGCGGGTGCCGCGCGCCGCGTGGGACACGGTCATCGGGCTGCTGCCCCGGCTGCTCGGCGTCCTGGAGACGCTCGAGGACCGGTCACCCCTCGGCGCCTGGGCGCTCGACCGCCTCGGTCACCTGACGACCATCTTCGAACTCTCCTCGCTCACCCGCGGCCGCGTCATGCACTACGCGATCCCCGAGCATCTGCGGAAGGACTTCGGTGTGTCGTCGACGGTGCCCCCGGGACGCCGCTGGACGCCCCCGCCCACGACGGTGTTCTGACCCCCGGCGGGTCAGGCGGGTCAGGCGGCCTTGGTCATCGCGGGTTTGAGCAGGACCTTGGTCCAGCCGTCGGTGCGCTTGTCGAAGCGGTCGTACGCCTCCGGCGCGTCCTCAAGCGGCAGCCGGTGGGAGACGACGAAGCCGGGGGCGGCGCGGCCCGCGATGATCAGGTCGCGCAGGTGCCGGTTGTACGCCTTGACGTTGGCCTGCCCGGTGCCCATGCGCTGGCCCTTCTCGAAGAACCGGCCCATCTTGAACAGCAGTTCACCCCGCCGGGCCGCCTCGCTCGGGCCGCCGGGGTCGCCCGGCACGTACAGGCCGACGACGCCGAGGGTGCCGGTGGGGCGGACCGCCTCGACCAGGGTGTTGAGGACGAGCGCGGGCTGCTCCTCGCCCTCGCGGACGGTGGCCTGGTAGCCGACGGCGTCGATGCCCTTGTCGGTGCCCTCGCCGTTCGTCAGGTCCTTGATCTGCTCGGCCGCGTCGGCCGCGGTGTAGTCGACGGGCACGGCGCCGATGCGTTCGGCCAGGGCGAGCCGGTCGGGCTGCCGGTCGACGACGAAGACCCGCGAGGCGCCGCGCAGGAACGCCGAGTAGGCCGCCATCAGCCCGACCGGACCCGCGCCGAAGACGCACACGGTCTCGCCCGGGGAGACCCCGGCGAGTTCGGTGGCGTGGTAGCCGGTCGGGAAGATGTCGGCGAGCAGCGCGAAGTCGTCCTCGTGCTCCTCGCCCTTGGGCAGTTGCAGGCAGTTGTAGTCGGCGAACGGCACCCGCAGGTACTCGGCCTGGCCGCCGCGGTAGGGGCCCATCGAGACGTAGCCGTAGGCGCCGCCCGCGAAGCCGTCGTTGACGGTGAGGCAGAAGCCGGTGTTGCCCGCCTGGCAGTTCTTGCAGAAGCCGCAGGCGACGTTGAACGGCATGACGACCCGGTCGCCCGGCCGCACGCTTGCGACGCCTGGGCCCGCCTCCTCGACGACGCCCATGTTCTCGTGGCCGAAGACGATGCCGGGTTCCGCCGCCGTCCTGCCCTCGTACATGTGCAGGTCGGAGCCGCAGATGGCGGTGGTCGTGACGCGTACGACGACGTCGGTCGGGTCCTCGATGCGCGGATCGGACACGTCCTGCACCGCCACCGAGTAGGGCTCCTGGTAAACGACGGCCCGCATGCTGCCTCCCGTGCGCTCGACTGGTGGTGAGCTTTTGAGGTGATTCGCGGCACTTCGGTGCTTTAGCCCACTCTAGTGGCGGCGGAGCGGGGCCGCGACCGGGCGCGGGGTCCGCTTCCCGGGTGCATCCCGGCGGCCGTTCCGGTGACGCGCGCCGTCCCGGGCGAGCGGTCACTCTCCGCACATATAAGTGTGACTATCGGATGTTATGCACTTTTCATTCCCCCGATCGCCTTCCGTGCGGAGAACACCGTGTCACCTGAACCAGCCCGCCGTGCCGCCCGCCCCGCCGCCGCGGCACTCCTCCTCTGCGCCCTCGCCGCGTGCGGCGAGGAGGCCGCGCCCGCGCCGGAGAACAGGAAGGAGCCCGCCGCCGCGCAGCCCGCGGCCGAGGGCTTCACCCTCGTCGCCACCGGCGACCTGCTCGTGCACGACTCCGTCATCCGCCAGGCGAACGCCGACGCCGGCGGTCGCGGCCACGACTTCCGGCGCATGCTCGCCGCGGCGGAGCCCACCGTCGCGTCCGCCGACCTGGCGCTGTGCCACATGGAGACCGTCTACGGGCCCGACGGCGGGCCGTTCACCGGCTACCCGGCGTTCACGACCCCGCCCGAGATCGCGGAAGCCGTGGCCTCCGTCGGCTACGACTCCTGCTCCACCGCCTCCAACCACACCCTGGACGCCGGCGCGGACGGAGTCGTCCGCACCCTGGACGCCATGGACCGCGCGGGCCTGGCGCACGCCGGTTCGGCGCGCACCGCCGAGGAACGCGACACCCCCGTCCTCCTCGACGCCGGTCCGGCGAAGGTCGCCCACCTCGCCTACACCTACGGCACCAACGGCATCCCCGTTCCGGCGGGCGAACCCTGGCTGGTCAACCTCATCGAGCCCGAGCGCATCGTCGCGGACGCCCGCGCGGCCCGCGACGCGGGCGCGGACGTGGTCGTCGTCAGCATGCACTGGGGCACGGAGTGGCAGGAGGAGCCCGACGGCACCCAGCTCGGGCTCGCCGGCCTGCTGACCGCGTCCACCCGCGAGGGCCGCAAGGACATCGACCTCGTGCTCGGCACGCACGCCCACGTGCCGCAGGCGTTCGAGAAGGTCAACGGCACCTGGGTGGTCTACGGCATGGGCGACCAGATCGCCGGCGTCATGACCGACCCGCGCGGGCAGTTGGGCACGGCCGCGCGCTTCACGTTCGCGCCGCCCAAGGCCGCGGGGGAGCCCTGGGCGGTCGAGAAGGCCGAGTACATCCCGCACCGCGTCGACAACGACCCCATCACCCTGGTCAACCTCCCGCGCGCGCTGGCCGCCGAGCCGGGCGACGCCGAGCACCGGGCCGCGCTCGACGCCGTCGGCGCCGCCGTGCTCGCCCGGGGCGCGGCGGCCGACGGCCTGGTCCTGGGCCACTGACGCCACTGACGCCACGGCTCCCCGGGCCAACGGCCGCGTGGCGCGGAACGTGCGGCGGTGGACATCCGGTGGCACGCCGATGACGCGGTTGAAGTGGCGGCGCGAAGTCGTACCCGTGCCCATGCCGGTGGCCGCCGCGAGGGAAACCCGAATCGCACGGGCCATGGCGTTCCGGACACGCACCCCGACCGGTCACCGCCGCCAGGATGTGAGGAGTCGGTCGTGTGCGAGCGGCGGGAGAGCCGATGGGATCGGGACGAGCGGTGGCCCGTACGGCGCCTACGGGCACACCGGGCGCTTCGTGACGGCGGAGCCGCGGGAGCGCGGGTACGTCCCGATCCCGTCGGGGCGCGACGCGGACAGGCTGCGGGCGTTCGCGGCCTCCGTGCCCGGTCCTGCCGCCCGCCCGGCCGGGACGGACGACCCGGCCGCCCTCGACCGCGCGCCGGCCGGCGCGGTCGCCGTGATCAACGGTGCCGGGCCCTTCGCCGCCACCGCCGCGCCCCTCATCGAGGCCGCCTTGCGCGCCCGCATCCCCTACGCGGACGCGGCGGCGGAGATCGCGGCCGACCTCGACACGTTCGCAAACTCCGCCGACCGCGCCCGCCGCCGCGGGCGCCGTCTCCCGGCGGCGCGGGAACGGAAGGCGCGTGCGCCGGAACGACGGCCGACCCGAGTACCGCGACGCCGCCCCGCCGACCCTGACCTGGCGCTTTCCCGACCCGATGGGACCGAGGGCCGTGCCCGGCGAGTTCACCATGGCCGACGGGGCGCGTGGCGGCGTGCCGCGGCCCGCGGCCGGGGCATCTACGCCGTCACCGCGCCGCTCGCGGTGGAGGCGGTCGACCGCGTCCTCGACGGGGCGGACCAGGGCCACCGGCGTCGCCTCCGCCGGCGCGGCCTTCGACGTGCCCGACTTCCTGCGCGCGCTGGCCGCGCACCTCGACGTCGAACGCCCCCTACCGGCCCCTGACTTCCCGCCTGCGCCGGGCGCCGCGCCGGCCCCGGAGGCGCGGGAGACGGGGGAGGCGGTCCCCTTCATCCCCAGTTGACCCATCCGAAGAACTCTTGCAACGCAAACGCAACGTTCGGCAACGTAAAGAACCCTAGTCTCAGGGTGTACCGCAGGCGATTGTTGGAGTAAACCTTTCCCAACGCACTGTCAGCCCGCATCCGACACCCCATCGTGAGGCACCGGATCGATGCCGAAGCAACAACCATCGCGTTTCGTCGACGCGTTCTCCCAGCGCCCGGCCGTCGCCCGCCGCGGGCTCCTGCCGGGGAAGCGGGTGTTCACCTCGGTGGGTTCGGCGGCGGCGGTGGCCGCGGTCGTCACCGCGTCCGTCTGGACCCTGGGGGTCGTCCTGCCCGGTGGCGACGACACGCCCGAGACCGTCGCCGCCCCGCTGCCCAGCCCGCCGGCCCCCGCCCCTGAGGAGACGGAGGAGGAGCCGACCGAGGAGCCCACCGAGGAGGAGACGGAGGAGGAGGCGGAGGAGGAGCAACCGCCCCCGCCGCCCGCCCAGCCGCCCGTGCAGCAGCAGGTCGTCGAGGACGAGCCCACCGAGGAGGAGCCCGAGGAGGAGCCGGAGGAGGAACCCGAGGAGGAACCGGAGGAAGAGCCCCGGCGGGCCGAGCTCGTCAGCGATCCCAACGTGCTCGCCGACGGCGTCTACCGGCTGGTCGCCAACACCACGGACGACCGCTGCCTCGACGTGGACACCAGCGGCACCGCGCCGGGCACCAACGTCCGCCAGTGGGAGTGCAACGACACCTCGGCGCAGAACTTCACGCTCCAGGCGGTCGGCAAGGACACGTACACCATGATCGGCCTGGGCGGCAACTGCGTGGACGTGGAGAACGGTTCGCGCGACGCGGGTGCGAACATCCGCATGTGGCACTGCAACGGCGCCCCGGCCCAGCAGTGGCGCCTTGAGGCCAACCTCAACGGCTACATCGTGCAGTCCATGGTCAGCGGCCGGTGCATGGACGTGGACAACGCCAGCACCGACTGGGGCGCCAACGTCCGGCAGTGGGACTGCAACCGCACCCCCGCGCAGACCTGGCGGCTGGAAGCGCGGTGAGCCGACCGCGAGTCGGGGAAATCCCGCCGCCACCCGCAGGTAACGTCCCGGTCATTCGCACTGGCGTAGCCTCATGTGTCGCACCGTCCGAGCGCTGTTGGAGCAGAGCGATGCCTGACGCTCATTCGCCTCACCCCCTGGCCCGGCCGGCGCTCCGGCCGGGCCAGGCCGCCCCCGCCGCTTCGGCCCCCGCCGCCCCGGCCCCGGCCCCCGCCGCGCGGCCCGCGCCCTGCGCGGCGGCCAGGCCGCCGGCCGCGGAACGCCACCGCAGCCGCCTGCTGCGCTACGCCAACCGCCTCACGCCGGGGGATCCGCACCGGGCCGAGGACATCGTGCAGGAGACCATGCTCAGGGCCTGGCTGGCCACCGACGAGTTCGCGGGCGAGGAGGGCGGGTTCCACGCCGACGACGACCACCTCGCCGCCTGGCTGCACACCGTCGCCCGCAACCTGGCCGTCGACGCGCGCCGCCGCGACCGCAGCGTGCCGGTCGGCATCCTGCCGCCCGCGCTGCTGCGCCGGGCCGCCGACGACGGAGCCGACGTCGCCGACCGGGTCGTCGACCGGGTCGCCGTCCTCGGCGCGCTGTCCCGGCTCAGCCCCCTGCACCGCGACGTGCTCGCCCACGTGCACCTCCGCGACCGTTCGCGGGAGGACGCCGCCCGGCTGCTCGGCATACCCAAGGGCACCGTGAAATCCCGCCTGCACTACGCTCTGGCCGCTCTGCGTACGGAGTTCGAGGCGGCCAAGGCGGCGGAGGCGGCATGAGGAGCACCGATCCCTTCGAGTTCATCGACCGGCACCGGGACACCATCTTCCGCGTGCTCGGCATCATCGCCGTGCTGCTCGTGGTGTTCCTGCTGGTGCGGCACCTGGCCATGCGCCAGGGCGGCTGGCGGGCCGGCTGGCGCCGCCTGCGCCGCGAACTCGCCATCACCGGCCACGCGTTCGCCGCACCCGTCCGCGCCTGGCTGCGGCACCGCCGCTCGCTGCGCGTCCTGGTGCGCGGCCTGCGCGACCCGGCCACCTGGCGGGACGCGGAACGCGCCGTCGCCGCCGCGCGGGACGCCGGGGGCCGCGCCTACGCCGCGCTCGTGGACCGCGACACCGTCACCGTGCTCGTCGCGGGCGGCGACGACGCCTTCCCCGACGACCGGCGCTGGTGGCCGGCCGAGGACGACCCGGCGGGGCACTGGACCGTGGCCAGGGACGAACTGCCGCCCGTCGTCCCCGTGCCCGACCAGGTGCACCCGGTGCTGGTCGCGGTCGGCGAGGTGGGCGGGCGCTGCGCCTTCGTCGACCTCGCGGCCGGCCCGCCGATGGTGTCCGTCGAGGGCGACCGCAGGTCCGCCGTCGCGCTGCACCAGGCCGTCGCCGCCCAACTGGAGGTCCGGCTGCCGGAAGGGCTCGTGGTCGTCGCCGAGGGCGTGCACCGCGACTTCCCCGGCTCGCCGGTGCGCGCCGCGCACCGGGCGGCGCGCGAGCAGCGCCCCACGCTCGGCCTCTCGCCGGTGCTGATCACCGCCGAGCTGCCCGACCCGGTGCCCACCGAACTCTCCGAGCCGCCCGCCCTGTTCCCCGAGCTGCGGCTGCTGCTGCTCGGCCCGGGACGCGGCCACCTGCGCACCCTGCTGACCGACCGGCACGGCCAGATCTCCGTCCTCGGCACGCCCCTGCTCGCCATGGGCAACGCCCTCAGCCGGGCCATCGCGGCGGTGCTCGACCGCATTCCGCCGGTCCTGCCGCCCGCCCCGCCCGCCGGGAGCACCGAGACCCCCAGGGCCTTCATCGAGCTCGACGACGAGGAGGAGGCGGACGAGGAGGAGACCGCGGGCGCGCCGGGCGCCACCGGCGCCGGCTGGTCCGCGCCCACCGTCGTCGCCCCCCGCCCGCCTGCCGCCGAGTTGGACGACGAGGCCGAGAGCGAGCCCGCGCGGCGCCCGTCGGGACCCGCCCGCGAGCCCGAGGCCGCGCCGAGCGGCGGCACGCCCGCCGCCACCGGGACCACCGGCTCGCTGCCGGCCTGACCCGCACCCCGACCCACCACACCGACCCCCGGTTGGACCGCCAGTGAAGCTCACCGTCACCACCGCCGACCAGCAGGGCCGGCTCACGGACCACCTGCTCGACCTGCCGGGCGACGCCACCGTCGCCGAGCTGGCGGCGGCGCTCGGCACCCCGAGGCTCTACCTCGGTGAACGCCAGCTCGACTCCGACGCCCCGCTCGGCCGCGACGGCGTCAGGGACGGCGTGCTGCTCGGCCGCGGCGCGCCCGCCCCGCCCCGGCCCGTGGCCGCCCGCGCCTGGACCCCGCCGGGCACCGACCCCGCGCTCCTCGAACTGCGCCACGTCTCGGGACCAGGCGCGGGCCGCGTGTGGCGGCTCGGCCCCGGCGCCTACGAGGTCGGCAGCGACCGCAGCTGCGCCATCCGCCTCGCCGACGGCCCGCCGGAGGACGCCGACGAGGGCGCTGAACTCCCGCCGCGCGGCACGTGGATCACGGTGCACGCCGACGGCTCCGCCAGTTTCCGGCTGCCCCAGGACGCCGACCCCGACGTCTGCGGCCTGCGCAGCCTCACCCCGCCGCCGCCCGTCGACCCCGACACCGGCACCCCGCTCACCGACGAGGAGCCGGCCGGGCCGCAGGACGGCGGCCCCGGCGGGCACAGCGCGGAACCGGCCCCGGCGGGCCCCGACGGGGCCCCGCAGCCGCCCGAGCCGCTGCCGCCCGGGCAGCTTCCGGCGCCCGGCGACGGCTCGGAGGACTGGCCCCTGTACGCCGACCTCGCGCTCGGGGACCACCTGCTGCGCCTGGCACCGCCGTTCGAGCCCGACGCCGCCGTCAAGCCGGCCGCCGACGGGCTGACCCTCGACTACAACAGGCCGCCGCGCATCGTCCCGCCGCTCGACGCGGAGAACCTGAGCCTCCCCGGGCCGCCGGCGCCCCCGGGCCCGCGCGCGTTCCCTTTCATGCTCATGCTGTCGCCCCTGGTGATGGGCCTGGCCATGATGGCGCTCTTCCGGTCGTTCTACTTCATGATCCTGATCGTGTTCACGCCGCTGATGGCGGTGGGCAACTGGCTGACCGGGCGCCGCAACAACCGCAAGCAGCACGAGGAGGCGATGCGCCGCTACCGGCTGCGCCGTGCCTCCCTCGAAATGGAGATCCGCCGCGCCAGCGTCGAGGAACGCGCCCTGCGCAACGAGGCGTCCCCCGACCCCGCGAGCGTCCAGCTCACCGCGACGGGCCCGGGCCGCCAGCTGTGGGAGCGCCGCAGGCACCACGGCGACTACCTCACCCTGCGGATCGGCACCGTCGCCCGCGCCTCGCTCAAGAAGGTCACCGACCAGCTGCGCGACAACAACCACCGCCAGGTCCACTGGCGCCTCGCCGACGTGCCCATCGGCGCGGAACTGCCCCAGCTCGGCGTGCTCGGCCTCACCGGAACGCCCGCCACGGCCCGCGCCGTGGCGCGCTGGGCCGTCGCCCAGGCCGCCGTCCTGCACAGCCCGCGCGACCTGCGGATCGTCGTCCTCACCGACGAGCGGCACAGCGACGAGTGGTCCTGGGTCCGCTGGCTGCCGCACCTGCGCCCCGCCAGGCGGGGCCCCGGCGCGCCGCTGATCGCGCTGGGCAACGACGCCGACTCCACCGCCCGCCGGGTCAGCGAGCTGTTCGCCGACATCCAGAACAGGATGACCCTCGCCGGCGGCGCCGGGCGGCAGGCCGCCGCCCCCGCCGAGCCCGACGTGCTGGTCGTCATGGACGGCGCCTACCGGCTGCGCGAGGTGCCCGGCGTCACCCAGATCCTGTCCGAGGGCCCGTCCGTGCGGATCTTCAGCCTGTGCCTCGACGAACGCGAGCGGCTGCTGCCCGAGCAGTGCAACGCCGTCGTCACCGCCGCGGGCAACCAGCTCACCGTCCGCAGCTCGGGCAGCCCCACCGTCACGGGCGTGCGGGCCGACCAGGTCGACCCCGAGTGGTGCGAGGAGGCGGCCCGCGCCCTCGCGCCGCTGCGCGACGTCAGCGTGGACGCCGACGCGGGACTGCCCACCGAGGTGCGGCTGCTCCCGCTGCTCGGCCAGGAGCCGCCGGACCCGGCCGCCCTGGTGCGCGACTGGCTGCGCAGGCCGGCCAGCACGGCGTTCGTCATCGGCACGGGCTTCGAGGGCACCGCGCACCTCGACCTCGCGCACGACGGCCCGCACGGCCTGATCGGCGGCACCACGGGGTCCGGCAAGTCCGAGCTGCTCCAGACGATGATCGCCTCGCTCGCCGCCGTGAACCGGCCGGACGAGCTGACGTTCGTGCTCATCGACTACAAGGGCGGCAGCGCGTTCCGCGAGTGCGCCGAACTCCCGCACACCCTCGGCATGATCACCGACCTCGACGGCCACCTGGTGCAGCGGGCCCTGGCCTCGCTCGACGCCGAACTCAAGCGCCGCGAGCAGCTGCTCGCCGACGTCGGCGTCAAGGACCACCGCGAGTACCGGGCCAAGCGCGCCCGCGAGCCCGAACTGCCGCCGCTGCCCCGGCTCCTGCTGGTCATCGACGAGTTCGCCACGCTTGTGCGCGAGCTGGTCGAGTTCGTACCGGGACTGATCAGCCTCGCTCAGCGCGGCCGTTCCCTCGGCCTGCACCTGGTGCTCGCCACCCAGCGCCCGGCCGGGGCGGTCAGCAACGAGATCCGCGCCAACACCAACCTGCGCATCGCGCTGCGCGTCACCGACCGCACCGAGAGCACCGACATCATCAAC
The DNA here is from genome assembly GCF_020410765.1 of Streptomyces marincola. Taxonomy (NCBI): domain Bacteria; kingdom Bacillati; phylum Actinomycetota; class Actinomycetes; order Kitasatosporales; family Streptomycetaceae; genus Streptomyces; species Streptomyces marincola. The sequence goes on from NZ_CP084541.1 coordinate 5,014,246, forward strand.
TCCCCGGCCGCGTCCGGGATCTCGCCCGCGACGCCGGGCCGGGCCATGATCAGGCGCGGCGACGGCCCGCCGCTGCCGTTCCAGACGGCCTGGGTCGGCGCGGAACGCCCGGCCGCCGACGGCGCGGGCGACGTGCGCGCCGGAACGGGCCGCCGCGCCGTGCGCGGGACCGAGCTGACCTGGCAGCAGCTCGGCCGGGCGGTCGCCCCCGCCCCGATCGAACCCGAGGAGCCCGACGAGGCGCTGCCCGAGGACGAGCCGGGCGAGGCCCAGGACCCGCCCACCGACCTCAGCGAGCTGGTGGCGGCCGTGCGCGCGGCGGCCGAGGCGCTGCCGGACTTCCAGCCGCAGCCGCGCCCCTGGCTCCCGCCGCTCGATGAGCGGATCACGCTGAACGCGCCGGAACGCGACCCGGGGCCCGGCGCGTTGCGGCTCCCGCCCGTGCCCTACGCCCGCCTCGACCTGCCGGGCCGGCAGGAGCAGCGCATGGGCCACATCGACTTCGCCACCTTCGGGCACCTCTACGTCATCGGCGCGCCCCGCTCCGGCAGGACCCAGACGCTGCGCACGATCGCGGGCGCGTGCGCGCTGCACCTGACCACCGACCAGCTGCACATCTACGGCATCGACGCGGGCGGCGGCGGCCTCGCGGCGCTCGGCGCGCTGCCGCACTGCGGCGCCGTGGTGACACGCCACGACCCCGAACGCCTCGACCGCACGGTGCGCCGCCTCCTGGCCGAACTCACCGAGCGGCAGAGCCGCATCGCCCGCGCGGACGTGTCCTCGATCACCGAACTGCGCGCGAAGCTGCCGAAGGCCGAGCGCCCGGCGCACCTGCTCGTGCTGATCGACGGCTGGGACGCGCTCAACAACATGCTCGACAAGTACGACGGCGGCCGGCTCCTCGAAGAGCTGCTGCGGCTGCTGCGCGAGGGCGCCACGGCGGGCATCCACGTGATCGCCACCTCCGAGCGCATCCTGCTCGGCGGTCGCCCGGCCCAGCACAACGACCGCAGGCTGCTGCTGCGCCAGACCGACCGGATGGACTTCGCGGCGGCCGGTGTCAACCGGCGCGCCGTGCCGGAACGGGTCGCGCCCGGCCGCGGCTGGCTCACCCCGGGCGCCACCGAGGCGCAGGTCCTGCTGCTGCCCGCGCCGGCCGCGGGCGAGGGCTCGAAACTGGCCAAGGAGCCCGCCAGGAAGGGCGACCAGGCCGACGCGCTGCGCGCCATCGGCCGCCGCGCGACCGCCCGCGACGCCGGGGTCGAGGCCGCGCTGCGTCCGTTCCCGATCAGCGAACTGCCCACCGTGATCGGCTTCCAGAAGGCGGCCGACCTGATCCCCGAGGAGAACCGCCGCCCGCTGTGGGCGATGATCGGCGTGGGCGGCGACGACGCGACCCCGATCGGCTACGACTTCGCCGCCGACGCGGGCTCGTTCATCGTCGCGGGCCCGCCCGGCAGCGGCCGGTCCAACACGCTGGCCGCGATGGCCGTCTCGCTGCTGATGGGCGGAACGGCGCTGGTCGTGCTGACGCCCAGGGACTCGCCGCTGCGGCGGCTCGCGGCGCACGGCCTGGCCCGCGTGCTGCCCGGGTCCGACCCGACGGGCGACGAACTGGAGAAGGCGCTCGCCTCGTTGGAGGGCCGCCCTGCCGTCGTCGTCGTCGACGACGCGGACCTGCTGATGAGCGGGCGCGCCGACCAGGCGCTGCGGAAGGTGGCCTCGGCCGGCCGCGACCGGGGCCTCGGCCTGCTGATCGCGGGCCCGAGCGACGGCATGACGGCGATCGGCTGGCTCGGCATCGTCCGCCGCTCGCGGCGCGGCCTGCTGCTCGCGCCGAAGAACCTCGGCGAGGGCGAACTGGTCGGCATGCGCCTGGCGCCCGAGCAGCTGCGGCCCCCGGTGGCCCCCGGCCGCGCCTGGGCCGCCGACCGGCAGGGGCGCCCCGTCGCGCTCCAGATCCCGCACACGGTGCTCCAGGACTGAAAGCCCCCGGGAACGCCGCGGCGGCCGGGCCCTTTCCGGGCCCGGCCGCCGTGCTGGTGGCGCCTGGAACGTCAGCCGTGGCCGTGCAGGACCGTGCGGTCCTCGTTCCAGTGGGTCGCGGTGCCACCGATCTCCTGGCTGGAGTCCCACTCCGGCGGGTCCGGGGGCTCGGTCGTGAAGTCCTCGGCGGTGACCTCGTAGCCGCCCTCGCCGTCGAGCCCCGAGATCGTGCCGGCGAACAGCTCGGCGTCGTTGTTCTGAAGGCTTTCCTTGATGCTGGTGAAGATGTTCGCGAAGATCTGGAGATTGCCCGCCGCGCCCTGGAGCGACCGGCTGAACTCCTCGTACGCGGTCTTCAGGGCCGGACTTGCCTGCTCCAGGTAAAGGCCGTTGTCGAGCAGCGTGCTGACCTCGCCCATCAGCCGGTACAGCTCCGGGATGATGATCCCGCACTGCGTGCTGAGCTGGGTCGTGGTTTCGAGAATGCCCGCGTAATCGGCGGAGAGGTCCGCCATGCTCGCCTCCTTCGATCAGAATGGTGAACGGGGTGAACGGGGGTGGCCGGAGCCTTGGGCGTCAGGCCGCCGGCGGGTTGTTGAGGTTGTTCGCCATCTGCTCGTCGAGGTCCTGCATGCCCTCTTTGATCTTGACGAACTGGTCGGCGAACGAGTCGATGTTGTTGATCAGTTCCGTCAGCTGCTGGTGGAACTCGGTGAACTTCTGGTTCAGCACGGTGCCGGTCTGCGGCATGATCAGGTGGTTGGCCAGCGCGTCGTCCACCGCCCCCTTGGCCGCGTCGGAGGCGGGCCTGATGACGTTGTCGTTGGCGGCCTTCATGGCCGCGGCGGCGGCGTCCACGTCGCCGTAGGTGATGCTGATGTTGGGCATGGCTGGAAGTCTCCTCAGTCACGTGCTCGGGGCTGGGAAAGGGCGTTCTCGCGGCCCTCCGGGCCGTCACTTCTCCACGGGTTCCCAGTCGTCGGTGGGTCCGGGGCGGGTGTACTCCTCGACGGTCACCTCCTCGTTGCCGTCGTCGTCGACCTCGGTGGTGGTGACCGTCTTGGTGCCCGCGCCGGTCTCGTCGTCGATCGTGACTTCCTCGACCGTCGTGCTCTCGTCCGGCCCGTTGGTGGTGCTGGTGTAGTCGCGGTTGTCGAAGCCGACGTCCTCGTTCAGCTCGCCCGAGTACTCCGTGACCGTCGTCATCTCCCCGCCGTCCGGCAGCGTGACCGTCACGTCCTCCTGCGTCACCTGGCCGTCGTCGCCGTAGGTGTACTCGGTGGTCGAGACGAACTCCTGGCCGTCCTCAAGCGTCGTGGTCGTCGTCTCGCTGGTGATCGTGTAGTTCTCGTCGTAGGAGAGCGTGATCTCCGTCGTCGAGCCGTCGGGGTTGGTGAACCGCATGCGGCTGGGCGGGTTCTCGTCCGGGACGGGCGGCTCCTCGCCCGGCTGGTGCGGCGCGTTGAGGTCGGAGACGTCCTGCTCCCACGTGTCGCAGAAGGCGGGCCGGTCGTCCTCCTTGCACACCTCGCCCATCTGGGCGCCGGGGTGCTCCGCGAAGTACTCGGCCGCGCCGATCTCCTCCAGGTAGGCGTTCCACTCCTCGGTGGCCTCGACCCAGTTCTCGTGCCGCTCGACCTCGCCGCGCCAGCGGTTGAACTCCGCCTTGGCGGAGGCGGACGCGGCACCGCTGGCGATCTGCGCGTCCTGCTGGAACACGGCGTCGGCCACGCCGCCGAAGGTGTCGCCGAACTGCTCCAGCTTCTCGCTGGCCTTCTCCGTGCGGGTCCTGCACATCCGGAAGAAGACGCTGAACTGCTGGGACAGGTAGCTGTTCCCGAAGATGGCCGTGTTGTCGCCCGGGTTGTTGTTGCCCATCTCCGCGAACTTGCCGTCGCCGCCCCCGTCGGCGGCCCGTTTGGCGAGCTGGTGCATGCCGTCCCGCATGTCGTACAGGTCTTCGTAGTTGATCGAGAAGTCGGCCATGCACGCCTCCTTGGCCCGGTCGCCGCGCACCCCCGGGTGCGGAGGCGCCTTCGTACCCTCCACGCACCAGCCGCCCGGATGGTTCACAGCAAACTCGTGTGAACCATCCGGCCCGCTCGCGCGTGGAGCTTGCGAGGGGCCGCGCCGGGCGGCTCCCGGTCGGCCGCAGCGAGCGCGTGGCAGCGAGAAGGTGAGGACCCCAGGTCATGGCCCGTCCACCGGACTGGAGCGCGCTCGGCATGGACGACCCGACGCCGGGCGACCCCGACCAGCTCCAGGAGCTGATCACCTCGCAGGGCGCCCTGGTCGACCTCGCGGACGAGATCGACGGCGCCCTCACCGAGCTGATGAACGCGCACAGCACGACGTTCGTCGGCCAGACGGCCCAGGCGCTGCGCGACATGATGGACGGCCGGCTGCGCGACTACATCAGCGGCTTCAGGGAGGCGCACCAGACCGTTCAGGACGCGCTCGTCACCTACCGCACGGTCATGATCGAGCAGCAGGGCATCGCGGACTCCGCGCTGACCGCCGCCCAGGGGCTCGACGAGGACGACGAGGAGGGCCGGGAGACCCACAAGTCCACGGCGGAGACCGCCCGCGACACGCTGGAGAGCGCCGCCAACACGGCCGGCGAGGCCCTCAACTCCGCGGCCTACTCGATTCCCTCGGCCGTGGACGAGTGCGCCGAGTTCTGGAAGTTCCTGACCATCTTCGCGCTGGTGCTGATCATCCCGGCGATGATCTTCGGTGGTGTGGTGGCGCTGGCGGCCATCGCGCTGAACGCCGCGCTGCTGATCAAGACCGCCGTCGACTTCTCCAAGGGCGACGCGAGCGTCACCGACCTGGTGCTCGGCATCCTCGGCGTGCTGATCCCGACCACGCGCGGCATCAACATCACCAAGATCGGCTCCTCGTTCAAGAGCTGGTCCAAGACCACGTTCAAGCCGATGGGGCAGATGAACGGCCTCGGCAAGTTCATGTACCTGACCTACCTGGTGGGCCGGCCGATCCTCTACGTGCCGGTCCACCTGTTCCGGGGCATCAAGAACGCCCCGATGTTCGCCAACATGAGCAACATGAACACCCTGGGCAAGTTCATGTACCTGGGGAACCTCGCCTTCCGCGGCCTCGCCTTCGTCCCCGTGCACCTGACGCGCGCGGGCGCCACCTTCGCCTCGTTCAGCTCCGACGCGCTCGCGACGGCGTGGCGGGCGAACGGCTTCGCGGGTGCCATCAGGACCGTCGGCGACGGCATCAGCTGGGCCGGCAGCACAGCGCTCACCAGGCTCAACGGCCTCACCGGCTTCTCCGGCTACGTCTGGGCCAACGCCAAGCTCGGCGGGCTCACGCTCGTCGTACCGGTCAACGCCGCGGAGATCGGTGCCAAGTTCACGTGGACGGGCCTCGGCCAGGCGGCCAAGATCGGCTTCTGGAACCGCGGCGTGCTCAACCAGTTCAGGACCGGTGCCTTCGTCCAGGGCAACAACGCCATCGACATCCGCGCCTTCCGGGGCATCGCGGACGACGGCAAAGTCGTCGCGGACGTGAACAAGCTCATCAGGTACCAGCCGGGCGGCGCGGCCGGTCTGCACACGATCAGCAACACCATGCACCTGGTCGCGTTCGGCGACATCGGCCGCGGCGCGCAGGGCCTGGTGCCCGGCAACTTCGGCATGGGCGACATGCCCTCGTCCAGCCCCATCTCGCTCAGCTTCGCCGACCGCGGCCTGCACGTCGGCATGACCCACATCCCGGGCCTGGGCGACAGCCTGGCCGACGTGCCGCGCGGCAGCGGCGGCCTGGGCGGCATGCCCCCCGCCAGCCTGGTCGTGCACGCGCCCGGCGTCGACGGCCGCCCGGTCGCCATCACCGTCCCGTTGCTCTCCGACGGTTTCGCCGCCGGGGGCCGCGGCGGCGACGTCAGCGTGGTCATCAACCTGGACGGCTTCACCCCCATCAGGGTCACCTACGGGGAGAACGGGCTGACCATCGTCCCGGTCAACGCGGGCGGCGGCATGCCGGCCATCAACGTGAGCGGCATGCCGCAGCTCGGGGAGATGTCGCTGGTCCCGTCGTCCGGCCTCTCCATCCCGCCGGCCAACCTCAGCCCCTCGGCCGACCTCGCGAACCAGGCGCTCGGCGGCCTGAACGGCGCCCCCAGACTCGGCGCCAACGACCTCGCGTTCGACATCAACGTGGGCTCGATGCCCTCGCTCCGGCTCAACTTCGCCGACGACGGCCTGTCCCTCAGCATGCCGGACATCTCCCTCACCGGCGCGAGCCGCCCCACGGTCGACTTCCCCCCGGTGGAGACCCCCACCCTCAGCGGCATCAACAACGCGGCGCCCGCGCTCCCGGACACCGGCACCCTCACCCCGCCCGCACTCGGCCAGACCGACCACGCCGGCGTCAACGTCGGCGTGCACGCCGGCGGACTGCCGCCCGGCGTCTCCGTCACCGCGCCCCACGCGAACCAGCTGAACGTCGGCCTCGGCAACGCCAACAACTTCTCCATCAACCTGGCCGACGGGCTGCGGCACTCCGTCGACGACCTCACGGCCGCCACTCCCAACGGCCAGTTCGGGAACGTCGACGCCACCGTCGCGCCGCCGGCCGGCGGGATCACCGCCTCTCCCGCGGGCGCCACACCGCCCCCGGCGCGCGCCGACACCGGCTCCCTCGCGGACATCAGCGTCAACGTCAACGGCATCGCCCCCATCAAGATCAGCTCCATCGAGGCGAAGCCGGTCGCTTCCGCGGCGAACGCCGACAGCGCTCTGAACGCCGGCCTCAAGGCCGGGGGCCCCGGCGTCTCCGACGGCATCAGGGCCGCCCAGATCCCCACCCCCGCCGCCGCCACGCCCGATGTCCCCGTGCCCACGGGACTCACCGACGGCGCGAACGGGGTGAGCCGCGGCACCGAGGCGGTCGACGGACCCGGACTCATCGCCACCGGCCGCGCCACCCCGCCGGTCACCACCCACCTGCCCGAGGCCGCGGTCCCCGTTCCGCAGCCCGCCCCCGCGCCGCCCCCCGCGGCGGCCTCCCAGTCGACGGCGAACGGCACACCGCCCCCGTCCCCGGCGCCGGTCAAGGGCAACGGGACCGGTGGCGGCGGCGGTTCGTCGCTCGACGACCTGTTCACCGGCAAGCTCTGGGACATCAACCCGGACCTGGCGGCGTGGCGGGCACTCGAAGCGCTCGGCCTCACCCGCAACGCGCCGCCGCCCGCCCTGTACGGCTCGGGTCCGATGATCGGGTTCGCCAAGACCCCGCCGACCGACTTCGACCCCGTCGAGGGCATCGAACTGCGCACCCTGACGCAGAACAACGCGGGGCAGGTCACCGACCCCGCGGCGACGCCGACTCCGCCCAACGTCGCGCCGGCCGTCACCGAGTCAGGACCCGCGGGCACGGGGCCGCTGCCCGCCGGGACCCAGACGTTCAACACGCCGGTCCACGGTCTCGGCACCCCGCCGGGCACCGTGCCCGCGCCCGCGGGCGGCCCCCCGTCGCCCCTGACGACCTCGTCCTTCGGGCCGCCGCCGCCCGCCTCGACGGCCGGAGGAGCCGGCGGCACGTCGGCGACGCACACGTTCGGGCCTCTCGACGACCTCGACGACCTCTACGACGCCTCGCGCCCGCCCACCCCCGGCCCGTCCCACGCGGCGCCGGGCGGCGGGCACCTCACCGGCGCGCCGCCGGACTCCGCGATCGTGCGGCTCTCGGAGACCCCGGGAGGCGGCTCGGGGATCACGCCGCTGCCCGCGCAGGCCGCCCCGCCGGCCCCCGCCACCGTCACGATCCCCGTGCCGGGACCGGGCGGGTTCCACGTCACGGCGACCATCGGCGAGGGCGGCGACATCGGCCGGGTCACCGTCACCGCACCGGGCGGCGACACGATCGCGGCGACGCGCGCCGACGACGCGGCCGACACGTTCCGGGCGCAGCAGGACCTCGGCGGCGGCGTGACGCGCGACTGGCGGTTCCGGCTCGACGGCAACGAGCTGGCGGACCTCACCGTGTACCGGCACGCCGACCTGAGCGGCTTCGACGGGTTCCAGGGGGCCAGGCTCCGCTTCGACGAACTGTCGGGCACCGGCACACCCACCCTGCTGCGGCGTGGCGCGGACGGGGCCGAGGTCGTCCAGCCCAACGCCGTCTCCAACCTCGGCGCCCACCTGAACGGCAGCCTCGTCACGTTCGACGGCAGCCGGCTCGTGGTCGGCGCCGACGGCCTGGTGACGCACCGCGTCGTGCCGGTGCCCGGGGGCACCAACGGCCACCACGTGTTCGCGCCGGTCGGCGGCCCGCCCGGCGGGGCGACGATCCGCACCCTCGACGGGCAGCAGGTCGACGGCGTCACCGCGACCGCGCAAGTGGGCGGCGGCACACGCCTTGAGGGTGCGGGAGTCCACGTGTCCGTGAACGCCACCGGCACCGAGTTCCACAACGTCATCGAGTTGACCGGGCGCGGTGGGAACGGTCTGGGGACGTTTGTGCATACGCCGGTCGGGGGCGGTGCGCCGGTGGTGCGGGCCGCTGACGGTGCGGGTGCGGGGACGGTGGCGGGCGGTGTGGTGCGGGTGCCGGGTGCGGAGGTGACCACGGTGCATCGTCTGGATGGTGCGTTGGTGGAGGAGGTGTTCCATCTGCGTGGCGGGCCGGATGGGTTGAACGGCCGCGACCTCACCGTGCCTGCCAACGGCAATACGGGGCGTTTGGGGACGGCGGGCGGCGAGGTGGACGTCACGCTCACGCCGCAGGTCGGTGGTGGGCTGCGGTTCGAGGGCGGCGGTCACCATGCGGTGGTCGGTCCTCGGGGCGATGTGACGCACACGGTCGTGGAGGTGACCGGGCGCGGTGGGGGCGGTGTGGGGGCGTTCGTGCATACGCCGGTCGGGGGCGGTGCGCCGGTGGTGCGGGCCGCTGACGGTGCGGGTGCGGGGACGGTGGCGGGCGGTGTGGTGCGGGTGCCGGGTGCGGAGGTGACCACGGTGCACCGTCTGGATGGTGCGTTGGTGGAGGAGGTGTTCCATCTGCGGGGCGGGCCGGACGGGTTGAACGGCCGCGACCTCACCGTGCCTGCCAACGGCAATACGGGGCGTTTGGGGACGGCGGGCGGCGAGGTGGACGTCACGCTCACGCCGCAGGTCGGTGGTGGGCTGCGCTTCGAGGGCGGCGGTCACCATGCGGTGGTCGGTCCTCGGGGCGATGTGACCCACTCGGCGGTGGAGGTGACCGGGCGCGGTGGGGGCGGTGTGGGGGCGTTCGTGCATACGCCGGTCGGGGGCGGTGCGCCGGTGGTGCGGGCCGCTGACGGTGCGGGTGCGGGGACGGTGGCGGGCGGTGTGGTGCGGGTGCCGGGTGCGGAGGTGACCACGGTGCACCGTCTGGATGGTGCGTTGGTGGAGGAGGTGTTCCACCTGCGGGGCGGGCCGGACGGGTTGAACGGCCGCGATTTCGCCGTCTCCGCCGACGGCACCACCGGGCAGCTGCACACCGCCGCCGGTGCGCGGCCGGTCACGGTCACCCCGCAGCTCGCGGACGGCGTGCCGACCGGGTTCAGGTTCGAAGGCGAGGGCCACCACCTCGTCATCAACCCGCGGGGCGAGATCACCCACGACGTCGTCCGGCTCAGGCCCCCGGGCACGCCGGGCGCGCCGGGGTCGTTCGGCTTCATCGGCCGCGCCGATGCCGACGACCTCACCGTGCGCACCGTCGACGGCGGCGCGGTGCCGGGCGCGGACCTCGCCCGGCTCCCCGACGGCGGCTTCTCCCTCTCGACCCGGAACGGCGATGTCGTCGACGACTTCACCGCCCGGGGCGACTGGCAGTCCCGGACCACGCGGCTGCCGGGCAACGGCCCGCAGGGCGCCGACGAGTTCGTGCGCATGCGCCACGCCGGGAACGACCCCGGGCGGCCCGTCTTCGGCCTGTTCGACGAGAACAACGTGGCCATCCCCGACCGCTCGGCGCTGCCGAGGCCGCTCCAGGACGGCTCCACCGGATTCCGGGTCGACGGCGCCGACGGCGCGTTCCGGCTGCACGGGCCGGGCGGCCGGGTGGACGTCGCCGTCAGCGCCCCCGACGCGAACGGCATCCGCAACGTCACCATCCACGCGGCGGACGGCGGCGCCCCGACGAACCTGCGCGTCGTCGAGCTGTCGGACGGCGTCAACTCCCGTTTCGTCGACGTCACCCGCGCGGACGCCCCGCGCCTGCTCGACGGCGAGATGAGCCGGATGGACGGCGTCGCCGTCACGCGCCTGGCGAACGATGCCGGGTTCGAGGTCCGCCCGCAGGGCGGCGTCCGCGCGAACGAGTGGCAGACGTACAGCACCAGCGGGAAGATCACCGGGCAGCGCATCGACGTCTACGTGGGCGGCCGGGTCGTCGACGGCCAGTCCTTCAGGATCACCTACCCGGAGCAGGGCACGCCCACCTGGACCAGGGGGGCCGAAGGCGCCGGGGGGCACCGCTCGTGGCACGACTTCGGCGAGGTCGACATCAAGGGCATGAAGAACGGCCACGTGGCGCTGATCTCCCACACGGGCGATGTGGTCTTCGACCGCCGGGTCCTGCCCAGCGGCAGGATCGTCGACAGCCACGCCGCCAACCCCGGCCTGACCGGCGGCGGGATCTCCTACGGGCGAGGCAGCCGCGAGCACTGGTCCGAGATCAGGACGGACGGCACCCTCGGCGACTTCGGCCGCCGCAAGTGGAGCGTCAGCGGGCGCGCCTGGGTGGACTACAGCCAGAACGGCAACCCCGTCCGGCACTTCCGCGAGGTTCCGCAGGGCGGGCACATCCTGGCCGACATGCGGGGCGTCCCCGCCCACTCGTGGCACGGCCGCACCAGCGTCTGGCACCGGTACGACGCCGAGTACACGCAGGTCGCCACCGGCGACAGGACGTGGGGCCTCGGCCGCGCGTGGACCGACAACATGCTGGACCCGGCCACCGGCCAGATGAAGCTGGTGCACCAGAAGATCAGCCGGGTCGCCGGCTGGGGCAACCTCGACAACCTCCGCCGTTTCCACGCGCACGACATCAACCCGAACGGCAGCTGGAGCAGCCACTGGAAGGGCGTATCGCCGCACGGCAAGGAGGTCGGCGGCTCCGCGCCCATGAAGAACGGCGACACGCTGAACACCCAGCGGATCGCCGAGCAGCGGCCCCCGCACTGGTACCGGACGTGGCTCAGCTCCGAGGTGCGGCACACGGACTTCGGCCCCGGCTGGTTCGGCCGGCACTTCGGCGGCGCTCCGCGTCTCGACGCCGACGGCGTGCCGGTCGTGCAGGCGCCCTGGGCGCGCGACAACACGTTGCAGGTCGGCCGCTGGGAGCAGGTGCGCGGCGGCGAGACGATCGACCACGGCGTGTCGTTCACCAGCCAGCAGGAGTACCTGAAGATCCGGATGAGCCACACCGGGGCGGTCACGGACGAGACCCGCAAGCTCATGAACGGCAACGAACTGCGCGTGGGCGACGTCGAGATGCCCGAGGGCGTCACGTTGCCCAACCACTACCAGGCGTGGTCGGAGGGCGCGGACAACCTGAAGGGCCACCGCTCCTACAACCCGGCGGACTTCAACAACATCAACCTGCCGGCCCAGAGCGGGCTGCGCGGCCAGGACGTGCTGTTCGTCGACCGCTTCCACGTCAACCCGAACGCCGCCGACGCGTTCACGCCGACCGCCAACGCCGCCGACTGGAACATCACCAGGGTCGGCTTCAAGGACGGCACCATGCTGGAGTACCGCCCGCGCCCGCAGGCCGGCGTGGACAACGCGCTCGACGTCCGGCGGACGGCCCACCAGGGCGGCAACGCGGACTGGACGCATCTCGACCACCACGGCGCGGTGATCGCCAGGCAGGACACGTTCGGACTGGGCGCCGACGGCTTCCAGGTCTGGGCCAAGGGCAGCGACAACCCGTTCAGCAACTCCTTCAAGTGGGAGGACAGCAACGGCAACACCGGCATCCGCAAGGTCTCGGCCGCCAACGGCATCCACTACCGGGGCTGGGACCGCCACTCCTTCCAGGACTTCCAGGGCGGCCGACTGGTGCACGAGCACCGGCTGTTCGCCGACGGCGCCACCGTTCAGTCCTGGAAGCTGCCGGGCGCCGCAGGCGACGTGGGGGAGAACTGGCGCTGGAACAAGATGGACGCGAACGGCGTGGCCAAGGAGTTCGGCAACCAGGGCGACCGGGTGCGCGTGTGGTACAAGGGCAACACGGAGTTCGACTCGTGGCAGCCGGGCGCCCGCTGGGTCGACTTCATGGGCACGGGCGACGACGCCGTGCGCATCCAGGAGATCCCGAACTTCGCCAAGAGCGGCAACCCGGTGCGCGACATGCTCACCACCAACCCGTTCCGCGTCCGCGAGTACGCCGCCACGCCCGACGACCTCGGCGCGGTGCGGGGCGCCGACGCCTACCGCGCGTGGAAGGAGCACGACGCCGGCATCGTGACGCGCGAGATGAAGCGGCTGCCCGACGGCACGTTCCTGGAGAAGGACACCTGGCAGAAGCAGTGGCGCCGGTACGCCTTCGGCGCGGACGGCACGCACCACGTGATCAACGAGCGCACCATCCACGGCAACGTCTTCGAGTACGACACCTTCGGGCGGGCCACGCTCGTCGGCCGGGAGACCCACTTCATCGACTTCTCCAACGAGTTCCGCGGGTACACCAGGGAATGGCGCGAACCGCTGCGCTGGAGCTGGGGCCCGGCCGTCACCAACGCGCCCGGCGGGGTCCGGGGCGCCGAGTCCCTGTACACGCCGTTCCTGTTCAACTCGACGGGGGCGCTGCTGGTCGAGGGCGCCCAGGAGTTCGTGCTCGACTTCGTGATGAACCTCGCGGTGTTCGGCATCGTCTCGGCGGCCACCGGCACCCCGTTCACCATCACCGACGTCCAGCAGGCCGCCTTCGCGGCGGCCCTCGGCACCGGCGTCAAGACCCTCTCCGGCGGCCTGCACAACTGGGCGGCCCACCGCTTCGGCTGGAAGTCCGGCTGGGGCAACCACGACCAGGGCCTGCCGTACCACTACCGGCAGAACAACGACGACGTCGCGGGCGAGTTCGCGGGCAACGAGAAGGTGCTGCGCTGGCGCGCCGGCACCTACGACTTCTTCAAGGACACGTCCGTCGGCGCCCTGACCGGCTTCGCCGCGGGGGCGGCGGGCGCGGCGATCTTCGGCGTCAAGGACTCCGAGGGCGAACGGCACCTGCTCTCGGGCGGCGACGCGGCGCTGTTCGGCGCGGCCGGCGCGCTCGGCGGCGTCATCGGCGGGCTCAGCGTCGCCGCCGTGCGCGGCATGATCCAGAACACGGCGGCCAGCCGGTTCTACCACCGCGCCGGTGTGATCGACTTCCTCGTGATGCCGATCATCGGCAAGCTGATGGACAAGACCCTGGCCTACCTCGTGTTCGGGCCGATCATCCGGCCGGCGCTCGGCATCACCCCGCCCGAGCCCGCGCCCCAGCCCACCCCGACCCCCGTGCCCACGCCCGCGCCGGGGACCAACCCATAGGAGGAGTCGGGTCCATGACCGACGAGCCGATCCGTGTCGCGCCCAGGACCAGGGGCGCCCACCGGACCATCGCCGAGGCCCTGGCGGTCGCCCAGGCCGGCGCGGTGATCAGCATCGCGCCCGGCGAGTACGCGGAGACGTTCCGGCTGGCCCGCCGCGTGACGCTGCTGCCGCAGGCGGGCGACGGCTCGGTGACCGTCGCCCTGCCGCCGGGCGTGGGGCCCCTGACGGTGGCCGCGCCCGACTGCCGGATGCGCGGCCTGGTGCTGCGCGGCGCCGACCCGGCCGAGGCCCTGCTGTGGGTCGAGGACGCCTCGGGCCTGACGCTTGAGGACTGCGTCGTCACCCACGGCCGGGTCGAGGTGCTCGGGTCGCGGAACTTCGTTCCCCGGCCCGAAGTGCCGGTCGGCAGCATCCCGTTGGACAACGACCTGTCGGCCGAGCTGGCCGACCCGACGGCGGGCGGCGTCCTGGTGACCCGCCGCACCCGGCTGCGGGCCGCGCGGCACACCGCGCTGCACCTCACGGGCGACGCCCTGGCCCGCCTGGACGACACCGCGATCGAGGGCGTGGAGGGCATCGGCGTGGCCGTCTCGGGCCAGGCCGTGCTGCGGGCCGACCAGTTGCGCGTGCACGGCGGTTCGGGCTCGGCGCTGCGCGCCCGCGACTCCTCGCGCGTGCTGCTGCGCGGCAGCGGCCTGTTCGGCGCGGGCCGCAACGGGGTGCTGGTGCAGGACACGGCCGAGGCGCTGCTCACCGACTGCCGGGTGGAGAACCCGGCGCGCTCCGGGGTCAGGCTCGACCACACGGCGCGCGCCGAGATCAACGAGTCCACGCTCGCGGGCGCCAGGCTGTCGGGCGTCGAAGTGCGCGACCAGGCGCGGGTGATGGCGCGTGGGGCGCGCGTGACGGGCGGCGAGACGGGCGTGCGGCTGCGCTCCAGCGAGGAGTCGCTGATCTTCCACTGCACCGTGACGGGGCAGCAGGGCAACGGCGTCGAGCTGGCCGCGGGCGCGGCGCCCCGGCTGCGCGGGGTGCGGGTGGCGCGTTCCGGCAAGCACGGCGTGTTCGTGGGCGAGGGCGCCCAGGGCACGTTCGACCACTGCGACGTGATCGCGAGCGCCCTGCCCGCGCTGCACGTGGCGCGGGACGCGGCGCCGCGCTTCCGCGGCTGCCGGGTCTTCGACTCGGCGCACGACCTGGGCGTGGAGGCGGGCGCGCAGGCGGTGTTCGAGAACTGCGTCGCGATCAACGTCGGCTCGCCCCGGCTGCCGGGCATGGACCGCGGCAGCGGTCCCGAGCAGCCGCCGACGCGCGGCCCCGGCCACGACCCGCGGCGCAAGGCGCCGGGGCCGGAACAGGACCGGGAGCGGGGCCGGGGGCCCGCCGCCGCGGCCCCCACGCCGAAGGCGTCGGCCGACCCGGGCGCCCGGTCGTCCGAGGACGAGTACGAGGAGGGGCCCACGCAGGAGTCGCTGCCGGAACTGCTCGCGGAGCTGGACGAGTTGGTGGGTCTTGACGGCGTCAAGCGGGACGTCGGCGGGCTGGTCAAGCTGATGCAGACCGTCAGGATGCGGCAGGAGGCGGGCCTGCCGGCCCCGCCGCTCAGCCGCCACCTGGTCTTCGCGGGGAACCCCGGCACGGGCAAGACCACGGTCGCCCGGCTCTACGGCCGGCTGCTGAGCGCGCTCGGGCTGCTCTCGCGCGGCCACCTGGTCGAGGTGGACCGCAGCGCCCTGGTGGGTGAGTACATCGGCCACACGGGACCGAAGACCACCGAGGCGTTCCAGCAGGCCATGGGCGGCGTGCTGTTCATCGACGAGGCGTACGCGCTCACCCCGCCCGGGGTGGCGCAGGACTTCGGCAGCGAGGCCATCGCGACCCTGGTGAAGCTGATGGAGGACCACCGCGACGAGGTCGTCGTCATCGCGGCCGGCTACCCGGGGGACATGAACCGGTTCATCGCCTCGAACCCGGGCCTCGCCTCCCGCTTCACCCGCAGCCTGACGTTCGCGGACTACTCGACCGACGAGCTGGTCCGCATCGTCGAGCACAACGCGCGCAAGCACCGCTACCAGTTGACCGACAACGCGCGGAAGGCGCTGGGCGGTTACATCGGCGCGATCCCGCGCGGCGAGGGCTTCGGCAACGGCCGCACCGCGCGCCAGCTGTTCCAGCAGATGACCGAGCGCCAGGCGATGCGCGTCGCGGAACTCACCGACCCCGAGGCGGACGCGCTGATGTCGCTCACCGAGGAGGACTTGCCGGGGTAGGGGCGTTCCGAATGCGGCGCGTTCCGGGCGCATGCGGGCCCGCCCGGGCCCGGTCGTGCCCGCGCCGGGCGGTGGTGGGTCCCGGCGCGGCGGCAGGCCCTTGGTCTAGACATGTACATGTCGATTCTCTACGCTGCGTCCAGTCGACACGAGCGCGCTTCCGTCTGCTCCGTTCCGCCCCCAGGCAGGTAGAACGACCGAAGGAGACCCCCACCATGAGACGCGCCACGGCCCTGCGCCTGCGTGTGTGCACCTCCGCCCTGCTCGTCCTCGGCGTCCTCGGCGCCACCGAGGCCAGCGCCGACCCCGCCCCCGATTCCGCCCCCGACGCGACGCGGGAGGCGGCAGCCGCCGCGCCCGCCCTCGTCGACGCACTCGCCCGCGACCTCGGCATCGGCGAGGACGAGGCCCGCACCCGGCTCGCCCAGGAGGCCGAGGCCGCCGAGGCGCAGCCGGCCGCGCGCGACGCGGCGGGCGACGCGTTCGCCGGCGCCTGGTTCGACCCGGCCGCCGGCTCCCTCGTCGTCGCCGTCACCGACCCGGCCGCCGCGGGCGAGGTCCGCGAAACCGGCGCCGAGACCCGGCTGGTGGCGCACAGCGCCGCCGAACTCGACGCCACCGCCGAGGCGATAGCCGACCTGGCCGAGGGCGGCGCGCCGCCCGAGGGCGTCGTCGGCTGGGGCGTGGACACGCGCGCCAACACCGTCACCCTCGACATCGTCCGCGGCACCGCGGGCGACGCGGAGGTGGCCGCGTTCGTCGCGGACGCGCGCCGCGCCGGGCCGGTCGAGGTCCGCGAGCGGGCCGACGCGGCGCCCGCGCCGTTCGCCGCCGGGGTCGTCGGCGGCGACCCCTACCGGACGGGCAACGTCCGCTGCTCGATCGGCTTCTCCGTGCACGGCGGCTTCGTCACGGCGGGGCACTGCGGGCAGCCGGGCGCGGCCGTCTACGGCTGGGACGGCTCCCTGATGGGGCGGTTCGAGGGCTCCTCCTGGCCCGGCAACGAC
This sequence comes from Streptomyces marincola, assembly GCF_020410765.1. Lineage (NCBI taxonomy): Bacteria > Bacillati > Actinomycetota > Actinomycetes > Kitasatosporales > Streptomycetaceae > Streptomyces > Streptomyces marincola. Next base: position 5,031,046 of record NZ_CP084541.1, read on the forward strand.
TACGGCTGGGTGAGCGTCGGCCACGGCTGGTGGACGGTCCCCGTCGTGCTCGGCTGGGGCACGGTCTCCGACGCCCTCGTGCGCGGCTCGGCCGAGGCCCCCATCGGCGCCTCCGTGTGCCGCTCGGGCTCCACCACCGGCTGGCACTGCGGCACCGTGCTCGGCAAGAACGAGACGGTGAACTACGTGGGCGGCGAGGTCGTGCACGGACTGACGCGCACCAGCGTGTGCGCCCAGCCCGGTGACTCCGGCGGCTCGTACATCAGCGGCGACCAGGCCCAGGGCGTGACCTCGGGCGGCTGGGGCAACTGCTCGTCCGGCGGCCAGACCTGGCACCAGCCGGTGAACGAGATCCTGTCGGCCTACGGGCTGCGCCTGCACACCGCGTAACCCCCGGGGGGCCGGGCCCGCCGCGCGGCCCCGGCCCCCGGTCCCGCGGGGGCCGCGCCGCCGCGCGGTCCCCGCGAGGACTGTCACAGGGGTCTGCCAGGGTGGGGGAATGACCGACAACGCCCCCGCCCCCGTCCCCGCGACCCCGGAGGCGCCGCGCGTCTCCGTACGCGGCTCGGCCCGCCTTGAGGTCGAGCCCGAGATAGCCCGCCTCGGCGTCGCCGTCTCCGCGCGCGGCGCCGACCGGGCCGCCGCGCTCGCGGCCCTCACCCGGCGCAACGCCGACGCCCTCGACCTGATCAAGTCCTACGGCGACGCGATCGAGAGCATGAGCACCGGCAGCTTCGTGATCACCCCGGAGCTGACCAGGCGCGGGCGCGGCGAGCAGGTGCGCGCCCACCACGGGCGCGTCCATCTCTCCGTGACCGTGGCCGACTTCGGCGTGCTCGGCGAGCTGACCACGCGGCTCGCCGACCTCGACCTGACCCGCGTCGACGGCCCGTGGTGGGCGCTGCGCCCGACCTCGCCCGTGCACCGCGAGGCCCGCGTCCAGGCCGTGCGCGAGGCCGTGACGCGCGCCCGCGAGTACGCCGCCGCGCTCGGCTCCGACCTCGCCGCCCTCGTCGAACTGGCCGATGTCGGGGCCGACATCGAGGCGCCGGTCGCCTACGGCCGCGGCGCGCGGGCCGCCGCCCCCGCCGCGGCGGGGGCCGCCGAGGCGCCGCCGCCCGCGCTCGACCTGGAGCCGCGCCGCCAGACCGTACGGGCCCAGGTCAACGCCCGCTTCACCATCGTCCCGCCCGTCCTCTGACCCGTCACCCTTCACCGCGCCGGACGCGCCGGGGGCTCGCCGGGCCGCGAATGAGCCATGAGCCGGCCTGGAGTCCCATCCGGCCGCTACGTCGCGGTCAGGGTCGGAACGGCGGACTGCCGGCCTTCCTGGAGGGCGAGCAGCTCGGCGAACACCGAGCCGGGCATGGCGGACAGCTCGGCGAACGTGCCCTGCTCGGCGATGCGGCCCTGGTGCATGACAACGATGCGGTCGGCATGGCGGGTGCTGATCAGGCGGTGGGTCACCAGTACGGTGGCGCGGTCGGCTGCCAGGTCTCGCATCGTGCGGAACAGGGCGGATTCGGCGCGGGAATCGAGAGCGGCTGTCGGTTCGTCCAGGACCAGCAGGGCGGCGTCCCGGTGGAAGGCGCGGGCCAGGGCGATGCGCTGCCATTGCCCGCCCGAGAGATCGTGGCCGCCCGCCCAGGAGCGGGCGAGTGAGGTGTCCAGTCGCTGGGGCAGGGCGGCGATGACGCTGTCGGCCCGCGCGGTGGCCGCGGCGTTGTGCACCGCCTGGTCGCCCTCGGGGCGTGGTGTGCCGAGCTGAATGTTCTCCCGGGCGGTGAGCGGCCAGCGGGTGTACTGCTGTGGAACCAGGGCGACATGGGCCCACACCGTGTCCGGGTCGGCGTCGGCCAGGTCGACGCCGTCCCACCGCACCGCGCCGGAGTCCGGCAGCGCGAGCCCGGTGAGGAGCTGCACGAGCGTGGATTTGCCGGCTCCGTTCTCTCCGACCAGGGCGACGACTTCACCTCGGCGCACGCTCAGGGAGACACCGTTGAGCGCCCGCCGCTCGGTGCCCGGATAGGCGTAGCTGACGTCATCCACCTCGATGACATCGGGCCCCCGGGCAGGGATGGGGACGGTGCCGCGACGGGCAGCGTGCTCGGCGGCCAGAACGTTCCACCGGTCCCAGTCCCCGACATACAGGGCACTGCGGAACAGCCGCCCCGCGCTGTCGCCAAGACCGGTGAGCGCGGCGGTGATCGTACGCACCGCGATCACCGCCGCCCCGGCCGCGGCGAGGTCGATGCGGCCGGTGGCAGCCAACGCGGCGAGCGCGGCCCAGGTGACCAACTGCCCGAGGGCGGCGCCGAGGTCCCCTGCGACCCGAGCGCGCTCCGCCCGGCGGGCGCCGGCGAGCACCGCGGCGTCCAAGCGGCGGGAGACCGCACGGAAGCGGCCCTGAAGGAAAGGAGCCATGCGGGCGGCGCGGATCTCGGCGGCGCTGTCGCGGTCGGTCGTGTGGAAGTAGAGGTAGCGCCGAAGGCGTCGGTCCGACATGGTGTCGTGCCGCACGGTGTGCTCGATCCGGGCGACACGCAGAGTTGCTGCCGCGCCCGGCAGGGCGGTCATGGCGATCAGCGGCAGCAGGACGGGGTGCAGCGTCACCAGGACCGACAACGCGCCGATCGTCTGCGCGAGGGACGCGACGGCGGCTTGGGCGTCCGTCACGAGGTCGGCCATCGATTGGGCGCCGTCGTCCGCCGCCTCCAACGCGTCGCGAACGCCCGGCTGTTCGTAGCCGGTGAACTCCATCCGGTTGGCGCTGGCGACGACGGCATAGCTCGCCTCGGTGACGACGCGCGGGCCGACCCGCGCCGCCGCCATGCGCGCGGCGCCGTCGGCGGTGTAGCGCACCACCAGCGCGATCAGCAGCATCGTGATCACGGGCAACGCCGCGTCCGCGGAGTCGCGCCACGGCCGGTCGGCCAGCAGATGCTCCAGGACGGCGGTGGTGGCGATGAGGGCGGTGGCGGCGGCCACCGCGGCCACCGATTGCCCGAGGGCGACGGCCACGACCGCGGGCCGGTCGGTCCGCCATGCCAGCCGGGTCGCCTGGCCCAGAATGGTCGGCAGTTCGGTGGTGACGGCCCGGCCGGTCATCGCCAGTGTCCGCTGGTGGTGCACGTCGGGCGGGGGCGGGTTGTTCGAGCTGGTCATGCGGTCCATGTGTGCCGCACGCCGCGGCGTGCGGCACGAGGTTTCCCATAGCGATCCGGGACCCGGCGCAGGTCACGCCCTATGAGGCGTCAAACTGGCATCCATCGATACACCCCTACGAGTGAGCCTTCGAGGCGTCAGATCTCCAGGGCCGGCAGGTAGTGCCAGCCGTCGCCGACGTACTCCCCGACCGGTTCGTCCCCGGGTATCCGGGCCCAGGCGTGATACTCCACCGGCGGTGCCACCCGCGCACCCACGCACCAGGCCAGGCGTCGGCCGCACAGGGCACACGCCAGGACCGCGCCGAGCGAGGACTCCAGGCACGCGACCCGCACCGGCCAGCCGCGGCCCGCATGCCGCACGGCTTCCACCATCACCTGCGCCCGCTCGGCGGGCAGAGGACGCCGGCCGATGAAGCGCGCGGTCCGCGCCGCGCGAACGGTCCACCGGAACGGCAACCGCAGCAGCAGGACGGCGGCGGCCAACCCCAGCCAGGCAACTGCCCGCTGCCGGGGAGTACCGGCCCGCACGGTCCGGTACGACTCGATCGAAGTCACCGCCACCACCTCCGTCCGCGGCGGCGCGGCGCGGCGAGCAGGCCACGGTCGGTCAAGCCGCGCTCGACTGCCAGCAGGTCCTGTTCGGCCTGCTCGCGCGGCACGGCGAACCGGCCGGCGAACTCCTCGATCGCCTGTCGGCGTTCCTCGGTACTCAGCAGGAGTCGGAGCGCGACGGCCGCGGTACCGGACAGGTGAGTCCACCGTCCCGAGCGTTCGTCGAGAAGCGCCCCGGCCGTGTCGGTCAGAATGGCGTGTACTCCGTCACGCAGCCGCATGGCTCTGCGCCTCCCCCGGCGAGTGCCTGACCGACGACCACCAAGCGGAGACCGATTCGACCTGCCGCAGCCACAGCTCGGCGGCGACCGCGTAGTGAATCGCCCCCGCCCCCGTGAGCCGCCCACCCGCAGCGGAGGCCACATCGTCGAGCACGCCGGAGCGCGGCAGCAGCCCCAGGTCGGCCAAGCGAGAGTTCGGGCCCAGGAGTTCACTGATGACCCGAGCGTGCCGCCGCAGCCCTGCGTGTGCCACCCCGTCGAGGCCGCCTTTGGTGGTGCGGCCCAGCACGAAGCCGGGCACCGGCCCGGTCGGGAACGCGGCGGCGAGCAAGGGCTTGTACCGGTCGGCCGCGCCCCGCTCGGCCGCGTCGATTGAGAGACAGGTCCTGACCACCTCGTTGTCCAGATAGGGGGCGGCCAGGGTGAGGCCCTGGCTGCGGGTGATGGCGTGCCATCCAGCCAGGCTGCCGCCGATCCGGGCCAGGTCCTGGCGATCGGACCAGACCGACATACCCGGTTCCTCGCCGAGCGTGTCAGCCACCGTGTCCACCCGGTCCGCCAGGAGTTCGCGGACCTCAGACGACATCCAGCGCGCGCACGGCGACAGCACCTGGCGCGCGGCGGCTTCCGGAGTGGCAACCACGACGCTGGGCTGCGCGGCACGCAACTCCTCGGCCGCCCGGCGCCACCCGCCGGCCACACCGCCGCGCGCCAGCGGCCCGACGCGCTGCCATAACGCCAGCGGGCTCATGCGCCGTACCCGGGCGTGCGCCACCGTGTGTCGCCACGCCTCTCGCCGCCGTCCGGCTCGGTAGAGGTCTGCGAGATAGCCGGCGGATGCGGAGAGGACGACATCGCCGCCCTCACCCGTGAAGTACACGCTTCCGCCGTGGTCGGCGGCGACCAGCTCCAGTTGGGCGCGTTTGATCCTCGCGGTCGCGCTGTAGAGCGTCGGCTCGTCCGTCTGCGGCACCGATCGCGGGCCCTGTAGGCCCGCGTACATCACCGCGTCTGCGCTGCCCGCGAACACGTGGTGCCGTACCCCGGGAACCACGGCCGCGGTGCGCCGGGCGTACGCCAGGTCGTCGTCGCGCATTCGCGGGTCCGCATGAGTCAGCGCGGTCACCGGCACGTCTTGAGCGGCAGCGAGGCACACCAGCGTGGTGGAGTCGAGACCGGCCAGGTCGGCGACTACCGGTCGGCCGTCCAGGCGAACGGAGACCGCGTCCGACAGAGCCCCGGCCACCGCCGACGCCCCCTCCGCCATGCTCACCGGCCGAGGACGGCTCGGCTCGAAGGGAACGGAGTGTGCGCCCCCGGGTTCGAGCAGGAGCAGGTGCCCGGTGGCCACTCGGCTGACTCGGTGGAACAGACTCCGGCTCCCCGAGATGTCAGGCTGCCCGAGCGCGAGCCGCGCTGCCAGAGCGATCCGGTCGACCCGGGCACCGTCCAGACCCGCCAGCGGCATCGCTGCGGTCGCCCACCACACACCGGCGTCGAACGGGCGCCAGTACACCGAGTGCTGCCCGGCCAGGTCGCCGATCACCGCGGTGACCTGGCCCCGGGTCGCGATCGCCAGATAGGAGCCGGGCCACCGGGTGAGGGCTCGCCACCGGCCCGCCCGCACATCGGCCAAGCCGGACTCCAGATCGCCCGGCCGGGCGCCGCACATGCCGATGACCGTCAGTCCAACGCCCGCCGTTCCGGTGGTCCTTACCCGCGCGGCCGGCCACCCGCACGTCCACGTGCCCGGGCAGCCGGGCACCTCCTGGCTGTTCACCGGCGCTCGGGCCGGTGGTTTCTGTCCGTGCCATCCCGCACACCACTGCACTGCTACTCCCCTCACACGCTCGGTCGGTGGAACAGGCGGGCGCCGGCACCGCACGCGCGGTACCGGCGCCCGGATCACTCACGATGTGGCTGGCTCCGTCACAGAGCGGAGACTCCCGGGGTCTTCTGGCGGTACTCGGTGTTGTCCTGGACGTCGAAGCCGTTCTTGCCGAGGGTCACGTCGGCGACCGGGCCGCCGTCGGACAACGTCGGCGGCTGGTAGGCGGCCTGAGTAGGGGTGGTGGGCTCCGTGCTCACGGGTACCTCCGTCGCATAGGCACTGCGGCTCGTGGTCCGGCGCTCGGGCCGGTGAACCGCGGTGGGGATGCCTCACACCATGGCCGTGCCCGGGCACCCGGAGGAAGCGCCGCGATGTGCCCAGGTGTGCCCACCGTGTGCCCAGGTGTTACCAGCTTCCGCGCATGGAGCGGTCGCCTTCTGCCGGGCGGGCGCGAATGCGGGCACCATGGCATCGGGCCCACCGGTAACGGGCAGGGGGGTGGAGGGAATTGCATCTCGACGAACACCCGCTGGTGTATCTGCTGCGTGTCCACGGCTGGTCAGCCACCGACTACCTCACCCGCCTCAGTGCCGTCCACGTCAAGCTTGGCTACGGGCCGATCGCCAAGGACCGCAAGCGGATCACCCGATGGACCCGTTACAACGTCACCCCGGACATGCCGGCGCAACGGGCGATGGCCCATCTCCACCGCATCCCGGAAGATGAGATCACCGCCCGCCCCTGGCCGGAATGGCTCAAGCTCGCCTGCATCCGCGAACGGCAACTGCTCAGCGCTGCCTGGACCCCGGACACAACCCTGCACCTGTTAGACCGCGTCGCGATTGGAGGCCCGATGGACCGCAGAGGATTCCTGCTCGTCACGGGGATCACCCCCGTCCTGGCCGGGGCCGTCACCGCTCAGCCGGCCACCGCTCACGCCACCGGCCGCCGCATCGGCGCGGCAGCTCCCGAGCTGTTCGAGCAGTCCTTGGCGGTCCTGCGGCGCCAGGATGACCAGTTCGGCTCCGGCCAGGTCCACACCTCCGCCCGAGCCCAGCTCCGCTTGATCACCGCGAGTTTGCAGAACGCTTCCTACACCGAGGCCACCGGAAGACGGCTCCACGGCGCGGCAGCCGAGGCCGCCCGCATCTGTGCCTGGACCGCCTATGACTCCGGCCGCCACGCACTGGCCGAGGAGTTCTACCTGGCCGCGCTGCGGGCCGCCGCCACAGCAGCCGATCCCGTCGTCACCGCGAACACGCTGGCGTTCTGGGCCATCCAGCGGTATTCGACGGGGGACCCGCGCGGTGCTGCCGACCTGATCGCCCACGCCCTGACCCTGACCGGCCGGATCGGCTCGGCCCGGATGGAGGCGATGCTTCACGCCCGGCTCGCCCGCGCCCACGCCAAGGCCGGAGACGAGCATGCCAGCCTTCACTCCCAAGGCCACGCACTCGCCGCCTACGACCGTGCCCGGGACCAGTCACCAAACGAGGACCCGGACTGCGTGTACTGGGTGAGTCTCGGCGAGCTGCGGATGCTGCACGGCTCCTGCGCCCTCAACCTCGGCCGACCCCGGCGGGCGCTGGCCGAATTCGAGACCGCTGCCGGCGAGTACCGCGAGGACGACTTCCCGCGCGCCGCCGTCATCTACCTTGCCCGCGGTGCCGAAGCACGCATCGCCCTGGAAGATCTTGACGGCGCCGTGGATATCGCCCAGCGCGCCGTCGACCACATGGGGGGCGTCACCTCGGCCCGCGGCACCTCCACCTTGGACGACGTGCGCCGGCAATTCCACGCCCACAGGACCGTGCCCGTCGTCAGCGAGTTCCTCGCCCGAACCGCCTGACCCCGGGCGCCGGGGAGCCCGTTCCCTGCGGTGTCCCGCGCCGGACGCGCCGGGCACACACGGCCGTTCACGCCGGGCGGGCCGCTGGCGTGCGCGCCCGGGCTCGGCCGCCGGTTCCGCGGCGGCCGTCGGCGTCCCGTGGCGGCCCGGTGCCGACCGGGGCGGGGCCAAAGCGGGGGGCGGTGGCTCTACCGAAGATGCCCGCTGTCGGTCAACCCTCTTAGGAGTGAGGGTAGTTGCGGACGTATTGACGTTATTCATCCTTCCGTGTGGCACTTCAAGCTCTTTGTCTTATCCGCGTCGTGGAGGGGGCACCTCACGATCGACACGGCGCGTCCAGTGCGCGTCAGAGAGTCACTTGGAGGCATGATGCCCGTTCAGGTCAGCACTCGCATCTCTCCCGTCCAGGCGGGGTCGGCGGAGCGTTCCGCCCTCACCTCGCTGATCTCCGAGCCCGAGGCCCCCGTCAGCGGTGCCCCCGTCTACTCGCCCGAGGCGGCCGGCTTCCTGCTGCTCCTGATTCTGCTTTCCCCGAAGCAGCCGTCGGAGCCGCGCGACAAGTAACGCCGGTCGCGGGGCCGCGCGTTGCCCCGCCGGTTGCCAGCGCTCGTCACGAACGGACAGAAGCTGACGGAAGGTGAGTCACCTATGTCGTTTCCGGACCCATCGCCCCGCGCGGTCTACGCCGCCGAGGTGGAGAGTCTGGCCGGGCGCGTCCGGGACGCCCTCGCGGGCGCCCCGGCACCGGCGGGGCCCGCGCGCCACGTCGAAGAAGCCGAGGACCCGAAGGCGGCCCTGGCCGCCGTCCGGGTCCTCGGCCCCGACGTGTTCGCCCCGGCCCTGCTGGTCGGCGCGCCCTTCGGCCCGGCCGACTGCGAGGCCGTCACCGAGGCGTTCCGCGTCTTCCCTCCCGGCCCGGACGACACCGCCGAGGCGGTGTGGCGCGACCACGCCACGGCCGCACTCCTGACCCGGCACGGCGGCGACCCGGTGGCCTCGGGGGGCCCGCCCGTCGCCCGACCCCTGGAGCGCTGGCGGCCCTGGACATCCTGGCTGGCCGGGCTCTCCCCGCTGGCGCTGCCGGGAGTGAACGGGCCGCTGCCCCGGCCCGACCTCCGCGCGGCGCAGGCCCTGGCCATGGGCACCACGCGCGCGCTGCTGCGCCGCGACCATCCGACGGCGGCCCGCCTCGCCCGCTGGGCCGCGTTCGCGCACGGCCACGGCGCCTCGCCACCTCTCGACCTGCTCGCCGTGCTCGACCACGTGGACCTGCACGGCGGCACGGCACGGACCGCGCTCGACACCGCAGTCGCCCGCCGGCTCGCGGCGGGAGCAGAAAGGCGGACCGCATGACCGCCCCGTCCCCCCAGTCACCGCCGCCGTCCTCGCCCGCCGCCGTGCGCAGGACGGCGCACGCCCTGTCCACCGGGGCGATCGGCTGGCTGCACGCGAACCGGGAGCGCGGTGCGTTCGCCCCGGATGTCACCGGGGAGTTGACCGACCCGGACAGCGTGTACAAGCCGCTGGGCGAGTCCGTACTCGCCGCGTCCCTGGTCCTGCGCGAGGGCATCGCGTCCCCGACCGACCGGCGGGCGGCCGAGAGCCTGATGGAGTTCGCGTGGGCCCAGCTGCGCGAGGGCGATCTGCTGTACGAGCGGCAGTTGCGCTACATGATGATGACCGACCCGCTTGAGCTGTACACGCACTTCGCGCGGGCGGGGTTCCGGCACGACCGGCTGCACGCCCTGTTCAACCACCTCGGCGGCCTCACCTCGCGCGGCGCGGCGGAGCAGCTGCCCAACCGCCGCCTCGCGGTGGCCAACGCGTCGCGCGTCGCGGGTCTCGACCGGCAGGCCGACTGGTCCGTGCTCACGGACGCGACCTGGCTCGGCCAGACGCCCGAGCCGTGGGCGATCGACTGGATGACGGCCTACTGCGTGACCCACACCGTCTTCCACGTCACCGACTGGGGCGGGCGGCCCGACGCCCTCTCGCCCCGCATCCAGGACTACCTGGGCCGGTGGCTGCCGGTGTGGATCGACATCTGGCAGGAGATCCAGGAGTGGGACCTGGTCGCCGAGCTGCTGATCGTCGACGCCTGCCTGCCCGAGCCGCGCTCCGCCCCCGAGGTGTGGGAGCGGCTGGCCGCGGTGCAGCGCCCCGACGGCCTCGTGCCGCGCAACGGCGAGCCTGTCACGGAGGACCCCGACGAGGCGTTCCGCGAGCACCAGCACACCACGGTGGTCGCGGCCGTCGCGGGCACCCTGGCCCTGTCCAGGCACCGCGGCGCCCGCGCCCTCGTGTGACGCGCGTGTCCGGGCTGGACCGGCGGCTGTCCGCCGTCGCGGACGCCGCCGGCCCCCCGGCCGGGATCGCGGTCGCCGTCCGGGCCCCGGGCGGCGACGCGACGCTGTGCCGCGGGACCACCGACCGCAGGGGCGGCGCGCCCGTGACCGAGCGCACCCGTTTCGAGGTCGGGTCGGTCAGCAAGACGTTCACCGCGCTGCTGCTGGCCGAGATGGCGGAGCGCGGGGATGTCGCGCTCGACGACCCGGCCGGCACGCGCGGCCACCGCGTCACCCTCGAACACCTGGCCACCCACACCTCCGGGCTGCCGCGCCTGCCGCCCGGCCTGCTGCGCACAGCGTGGCGCTCCTGGTACACCAACCCCTACGGCCACTACCCGCCCGAACGGCTGCTGCCCGCGCTGGCCCGCACCCGCGTCCGCCGGGAGCCGGGCACGCGCGTGCACTACTCGAACTTCGGGGTCGGCCTCCTCGGCCGCCTCCTCGCGGAGGAGGCGGGCACCGACTACGGAACGCTGCTCACCGCCCGCGTGCTCGACCCGCTCGGGCTGCGCGACACCACGGCGGACCGCTCCCTGCCGCAGGCCGTCGGGCACCGGCACGGCCGTCCGCTGCCGCCCTGGGACATCCCGGCCCTGCCGGGCGCGGGCGCGGTGCGTTCCAGCGCCGCCGACCTGCTGCGCTACCTCGCCGCGCTGACAGGCCCCGACGCCGCCGTGCCCGGCGGCGGCCCGCTGCGCGCCGCGCTGCGCGAGGTCGTGCGGCCCCGCGTCACAGGACCTGGCGGCCCGGCGCTGCCGCTGGCGTGGAGCACGCGGGAGCGCCCGGGGCACGTGCTGTACCACCACTCGGGCGGCACGCGGGGCAGCACCGCGTTCGCCGGCTTCTGCCCCGAGCACGGCGTGCACGTCGTGGCCCTGGCCGCCACCGGGCCGACGGTGCGCGGCCGGTTCATCCAGAGCGCCTACCTCCTGCTGCGCTCCCTGGCGGCCGAGGCGGCGGAGCGCACCGGCGAACGCGGCTGAACGCCCGCCCCCGAAGCGCCGGTTCGCGCCGCCTCGGGCCTGTGGCAGATCTCGCGCCCCTCGCGGCGGCGCGCGGGTCAGTCGTGGTTGGCGAGGAAGAGGAGAGCGAGCGTTTCGTCGCCCTCGCCCAGGGCCTCGAAGCCGTGCACCTCGCCGTAGCGGCACACCGGGAAGGAGAGCATGTTGGCGCCGGTCTCCGGATCGACGACCTCGTTGATCCCATGGCTCGCCCCGGTGCGGGCGTCTTCGGACAGCAACGCCCGCTTCGCCCTGCGTATCGCGCCGTCCTCGTCACCGCGCCTGGCGCCCTCGCTCCGCAGGCACGCGTAGCCGTCGAGGTACTGGCCCACGTCGTCGTAGCCGTGGCTCCACCGCGTCGTGCGCAACCGCTCGGGCCCCGCGAGGGGGATGAACAGCGTGTCCACGCGATACCGCTCCGGGTCCTCGTCCTCCCACCCGCTGGGCACGCCGTCGTTCACGTACACGGGATAGGTGCCGTCCGGTACGCGATGGACGAACGCCCCGTTCCCCTCGTTCTCGCGTTCCGGGCTGGTCCAGCGCACCACCTCGCCGACCACCACGAGATCCCCGGCCCAACGGACGGCTTGCGGCGGATCGCTGTACCACCCGCCGAGCGAGCCGGGAGCCCACTTGGTCGCGATGAAACCCGGCGCGAAGTCCTTCATGGCGCTGTCGGCGCCCATGCCCGCACACCTCGCCTCGTGTTCGATTCTTGTTCGTTTTCACGTGCGCGGTGCACTCTTCCACACGGGCGAGGTTGCCTCAACTGCCGCACGATCAGCAGCGCTCGGCCGTGCCCCGCGGCGTCACCCTCCGCCGCCGCGCACCGGTCCGAGCCGGCCGTGCCCCGCCGAGACGCCGCCGTCCGGGGGCTCGGCGCATCATGGAGGCATGCCCGAGGGAGACACGGTCGCGCAGGCCGCGCGCCGCCTGCGCGAGGCGCTGGCCGGGCACCGGCTGGTGCGCGCCGACCTGCGCGTGCCGAGGCTGGCGACCGCGGACCTGCGGGGCCGCCTCGTGCTCGACGTGGTCCCGCGCGGCAAGCACCTGCTGACGCGCGTCGAGGGCGGCCTCACCCTGCACTCGCACCTGCGGATGGACGGCTCCTGGCGGGTCTTCCCGGCCGGGCGGCGCTGGACCGGCGGCCCGGCCCACCAGATCCGCGCGGTGCTCGACACCGGGGCGCGCGTGGCCGTCGGCTACCGGCTGCCGGTGCTCGACCTGCTGCGCACGGCCGACGAGCCGCGCGTGGTCGGCCACCTCGGGCCCGACCTGCTCGGCGCGGACTGGGACGCGGACGAGGCGCTGCGGCGCCTGCTGGCGGACCCGGCCCGCGAGGTCGGCCCGGCCCTGCTCGACCAGCGGAACCTGGCCGGGGTGGGCAACGTGTTCATGGCCGAGCTGTGCTTCATCGCCGGGGTCACGCCGTGGACGCCGGTGGGCGAGGTGGCGGCTCCCGACCGGCTCGTGGCCGAGGCCAGGCGGCTGCTCGTCGCCAACCGCGACCGGCCCGACCGCACCACCACGACCCGCACGCACCCGCGCGAACGCGGTGTGCGCGGCTCGCCGGGACCGCGCCTGTACGTGTACGGGCGGGCCGGGCGGCCCTGCCTGCTGTGCGGCGCGACCGTGCGCACCGCCACCGAGTCCCGCGACCGGGCCGGGCAGGAACGCCCCGCGTTCTGGTGCCCGCGCTGCCAGCGGGGCCCGGCGCCCGCCTGATCTCCCGCGCCCCGCCACCCCTGAACGCGAACGCGAACGCGCGTGCGAATATCGACGGCCCGGCAACAGGACTGCACCGCCGCGAGCTGGGCACCCGGAGAGCACACAAGCACGGAAAGGGCGAGAAAGTGGAGATCTCCGGAATTATCAGCGCGATTGTGATCGGGCTCGTGATCGGAGCGCTGGCCCGGCTGGTCCTGCCCGGGCGTCAGCGCATCGGCGTCCTGTGGACGATCGCCGTGGGCATCATCGCCGCGCTCATCGGCACGGCCCTGGCAGCCGCGCTCGGGGTGGCCGACACCGACGGCGTGGACTGGCTCGAACTGCTGCTCCAGCTCGCACTCGCCGCGCTCGGCGTGACGCTCCTCGACCGCGTCAAATCACGGGCCTGACACCGCCTGACGCCACGGCCCACCGCGGCCCGCCGCGACCGACCGGTCGCGGCGGGCCCGCGCGTGCGGAAGGCGGCCGGAGGGCCACGGATTGCCCCAGAAGGGCGTCCAGGCGGGCACCGCCGATCCACTGCTCGAACGTGGTTCCCGGGAAAACGGCGCTCGCGAGCGGCCCATCGGCCGTCACGTTCCGCGACATCCCCCGGCGAAAGCACCGGCCGCCCCCATACGCCCCCGTTTGTATGTGAATTGTGTAGCCGTCCCGCTACGATCGGCAGCATCGCGGAACGTGGGCCGCGGCCTCGGCGCGGCCAGGGGGGAGGATCTCGGCATGGTCGACATCAATCCGCACGTCGACCCGCCGCCGGAGCACGGCCGATTGCGCGTGGCCCGTGACACGTTGGCGGCCATCGCGGAACTGCTTGAGGGCCCGGCGCTCGCGCTGGCCCAGGCGGAGGGACCGGCCCTGGGGGTGCGGAGGCTCGTGGAACGCATGGACGACTTCAGTGGTGAATGGGAACACGGCGTCGCGCAGCTCGGCGAGTGCGCCGAGGCCGCGGTACGCGCGCTCGACATGGTCCTGTGGTCGCTGCCCGCGCCCCCGGAGCCGGCGCGCGGCGACGCGCGGGACGGCGGCCCGGGCGGCGCGGCGGGCCGCGGCGCGTGCGACACGTGCGACGCGTGCGGCTCGGACGGGGTGATCGCGGCATGAGCGTGGTCAACGGGCCCGGCGCGCCGCGTGGTTCGCACCCCCGGCCGCTGCCACCCGGCGGCGGCCAGGGGCCGGGGCAGGAGGCGGACTACCCGGCCCTCGGCTTCGTGCCCTGCCCGGGGGACCAGCCGGTGGCCGCGCAGATCGCGCGCAATGTGCGGGAGGCCGCCGCCACCCTCGGCACCGTCCTCGGCCTGCTCGACTCGGTCGTGCCGCCGGGGGAGTGGCGCGGGCGGCCCGCCGCCGCCCTCAAGGGCTTCGAACGCGGTTTCCGGCCCAAGGTGGCCGCGGCGCGCGAGGCGTTCGCCGCCGTGGCGGACGTGCTGGAGGACTGGGCCGACCACATGCGCGAGGCCCAGCAGGACGCCCGCGCGCTGGAGGCCGAGGCGCGGGCCGCGCGCGAACGCCCGGGGCTCGACGCCGTCCGCGCCCGCGCCCGCGCGCTCGCGGCCGACTACGACACCTACGGCGCGTTCGTGGCCGAACGGCTCGGTGAGGCCGGGGACGCCGCCCCCGACAAGCCGGGCTGGCTCACCGGCCTTGCGCGGGACATCGACGGCCTGACCACGATGCGCCCGGCGCCGTGACCGCTCCGGCGCCGCCGGGCCTCAGGCCGGGCGCGGCGCCGGTTCGAGCACCTTTCCCAGCAGCCCCACCAGGGTGAGCAGGTCGTCGGCGTCCAACCGGGCGAGCGGGCTCAGGGCCAGCGTCGCCTCGATCACCGCGGACCGCACCCGCCGGCCGTCCGCCGTCAGCGTGACGACGCGCGACCGGCGGTCGGCGGGGTCGGCGGAACGCTCGACGAGCCCCCGGCCGCCGAGCTGGTTCATGACGAAGCTGAGGTTGGGCGCGTTGCAGTGCAGCCGACCGGCCAACTCCTTCATCGAGGGCGGCGCTTCGGCCGGGTCGATCGCCCACAGGGCCTGGGCGGTCGCGTGTGTCAAGCCGTGTTCCGCCAGCACGCTCTCGACCCGGTCGCTGGTCCGCATGAAGAGTTCGTGGCTCATCACCACCGCCGCTTCAAGGGAGCTTCGCGTCATGGCCTCACCCTAGTACTGGGGCGGTGCACGGCCGGGCTGTCGGCCAGGTGGGCCGTTGGAGCGGTCATGGGTGGGGACCTCGCTGATGTCAGGTCGCGGGGAGATCAACTGGATGCTGTGCGTGAGCGGTTCGTGCACCGGTGCACCAGGTCGGAGCCGAGGGAGTCGGTGTCGGCCCGTACGCGGGGTACTGAGCGAGAGGTGTCCGGGCGGGCGCACGTTCCCGAGAAGAGGTCCAGGAGCGGAACAGCGGGCCCCGTCAAGGGGATGGGTAGCATCGCGGGGTACCGCGTGCCGCTCTGAGAACAGCAGGAGACCTCGTGAGTGTCGAGCAGAACAAGGAGATCGCCCGCAGGCTGGTGCAGGGCTTCTCCGTGGATGGCGACATCGACGAAACCTTCGCTCTCCTCCACGAGGACGCGGTGTGGACGGTGATGGCGCATCCCGCGTCCTTCGGCGCTTCGGGCGACATGTCGAAGGCGCAGTTCGTGGAGCACATGAAGGGCTTCCGTGCCGTCACTCCGAACGGACTCCGCATGACTGTGACCGGAGTGACGGCAGAGGGTGATCGCGTCGCCGTGGAGGCCGAGTCGTCGGGCACGCTGGGCAACGGGAAGACGTTCGGCCAGGTCTACCACTTCCTCTTCGAGATCAGGGACGGCAAGGTCATGGTGGCCAGGGAGTACCTCGACACGGCGCGTGGAGCAGCTGTCTTCGGCAGCTGAGCCGATTCCTGCCCTGCACGCGCCGACGTCCGGGCGGAGCCGCTGTCGGGCGGACTGCGGCTTCAGTACGGCAGCGGTGCTTGCCGTGGCTGCCGGCCAGTTCAGGGGTGGTGTCCCGCAGGACCTAGCCCCGTCCCTTCGAGCCTCGAACCGTCCCGTCCCCGCGCGGCCCGCCGTCCCCGCGCGGCTCGGCGCCCGCCCCCGCGCGCACCGGCCGGTAGTGGTCGTGGGCGGATTCGAGCAGGCCCTCGCCGTGCGCCGCGCCGTGCAACCCCGCCCGCACCGCCTGCACGTCCGCTGTCCGCAGGGTCCCGGTGACCACGGCGACGGGCCCGGTGGTCCGCATCCCCTCGGGAACGGCGCCGTGGCGGCCCAGCAGGGCGAGCACGGCGGACAGGTCGTCCGCAGGCGCTTCGAGCGTGAACCGGTCGACCGGCTCGCAGACGACCGTTCCGGCCCGCCTGATCGCCTCCCTCACCAGCAGGCCGGTCATGCGCCTGACCTCCACGGCGCGCGGGCTCGGCGCGGAGTAGTCGCTGTCGGTGACCGTGACGCGCACGTCGGTGACCCGCCACCCGTGCGGTCCCGCCGCCAACGGCTCGTCGAGGTAGGCGAGGAGCGCGGCCCGGTACCCGGCGACATTGCCGTACACATGCAGGGGGAGCGCCAACCTGTCTGCGGCGACGACGAGTTCGACACCGGAGCCGGGCGCGGCCGGCTCGACGGCCACCGCGAGGCCGTACTCGTACATGTTGCCGGCCTCGCCCAGGCGCAGCGCGGCGCCGCCGGGGCCCGACGGCCGCTCCACGCAGACCACGCCGGTGTCACGGAAGTCGACGTCGATGCCGTAGTCGGCCGCCAGCGTGTCGGCAAGGACCTCCTGCTGCACCTCGCCGTAGATCCGGATGCGCGCGGCGCCGCGCTCCGGCCGCAGCGCGATCAGCGGGTCGATGTCCGCGAGTTCGGTCAGGGCCTGGTGCACCTCGCCCTGCCGGGCGGGGTCGCGCGCGACCACCCTCGTCTCGAACCCCGGCTCCGGCAGGGCGGCCACCGCGCCGCTCGCGGCCGGGCGGCGGCCGATCCAGTCCCCGATCCGCGCGCCCTCCAGGCCCAGAACGCGCGCGATCTGACCGGCCGTCGCCCGGGGGCGCGGAACGGCACCGCCGGGTTCGAACACCTCGACGGCCGTCACGGCCGCCGTCCGGTCGCCGCCGAGCGGCACCCGGTCGCGGACGCCGAGCGTTCCCGCGCGCAGCCGCACCGTGCACACCCGCTGCCCGCCCGGCGCCCGTTCGACCTTGAACACCTGTGCCGCAAGCGGTGCTTGCCCGTCGCCCGGCGGCACGGGCAGCAGCGCGGTCACGGTGCCGATCAGCGTCCTGACCCCGGTCCCGGTCCGCGCCGACCCGAACAGCACCGGGTGCGCCTCACCGGCCCGCGTGAGGCGCCCGAGAACGGCGCGCAGCCGCCCCGGTCCTGCGGGGCGGTCCCGGGCGAGCCACTGCGCGAGCAGGTCATCGTCGTGGTCCGCGAGCAGTTCCGTCAGCCGCTCGGCCTCGACGGGGTCCTCCCACGCGCACGGAACGGCCTCCGCCGCCGCCGTGCCGGGGCCGCGCACGTGCCCGAGCGGCACGAGCGCCGGGCTCAGGCGGCTCCGCATCCGCTCGACGACCGCGCCGGGCGCGGCACCGGCCCGGTCGATCTTGTTGACGAAGAAGACCACGGGGATGCCGAGGCGGCGCAGCGCCCGGTACAGCACGATGGTCTGGGCCTGCACGCCCTCCACGGCGGACAGCACCAGGATCGCGCCGTCGAGGACCGCGAGCGAGCGGTCGACCTCCGCGATGAAATCGGGGTGGCCCGGGGTGTCCACGAGGTTGACGGCGACGCCGTCGATCTCGAACGCCGCGACGGCCGAGCGGATCGTGATGCCCCGCCGCCGTTCCAGCGACAGGGTGTCGGTCTGCGTCGTGCCGTCGTCCACCCGGCCGACCTGCTCGATGGCACCGCCGACGTGCAGCAGCGCCTCGGTCAGACTGGTCTTGCCGGCGTCGACGTGGGCCACTACGCCGAGATTGAGCCGCCGGGCGCCGGGCGCCGGGCCGGTGGTCGCGCTGTCGTGGGGGTCATGGGGTGCGGGAACGGGAGAGTGCGGACGGTTCATGGCTCCTCGTGTGCTGGGCGGCGGTGGCGGCGGGGCACACGAGTCGGCGCATGTCGGGGTCCGTTTCTCTCGGTCGGTCACAGCACAACGGGTCGGCGCGATGCTCCAAGAGCCCGTCCCGCGCTGTCAACGCGGTTTCGCCCGGCGCGCCGCCGGGGCGCCGGGACCGGCCGCCGCCGTGCAGCGGTCGGCCAACCTCACCAGGACGTCGCGCAGTTCGGGCGGATCGAGGACGGTGAAGGGAACGTCGAGGCTGAGCAGGAACCCGGCGAGGTCGGGCAGCGAGGGCCCGCCGGTCTCCAGTACGCCGTCCTCGCCCAGCACGCCCGCGGCCGGGGGCAGCAGCGCGGCGAGGCGTTCCGGCGGGGCGTGCAGGCGCACGCGCGCGCGGTGCGCCCAGGCCCGGGAGGCGACGCCGCGCAGGACGTGTTCTGCCGCGCCCTCCGGGGGGTGGCGCGGCGCGAACCGGGGGCCGTTCGGCGTGCGCAGGCGAACGCGGTCGGCGCGGAAGGTCCGCCAGTCGCCGCGCGCGGTGTCCCAGGCGAGCAGGTACCAGCGGTGGCCGGTGTGGACGAGCCGGTGCGGTTCGGCCGTGCGCGCGCTGGTCGTTCCGTCGCGGTCGCGGTAGTCGAAGCGCACCTGCTCGCGGTCGCGGATGGCGGCGGCGATGGCGGTGAGCGTGCCGGGGGCGACGGTGGGGCCGCGCCCGGTCACCGCGACCGTGGCGGTGCGCAGGGCCTCGAACCGGTGGCGCGGCCGGGGCGGCAGCATGCGGTGCAGCTTGGCGAGGGCGCGCGGTGCCGTCTCCTCGATGCCGGTGACGCCGCCGGTGGCGGCGGCGTGCAGGCTGACCGCCACGGCGACGGCCTCCTCGTCGTCGAGGAGCAGGGGCGGCAGGGCGGCGCCGGAGCCGAGCCGGTAGCCGCCCGCCGTTCCTGACGTCGAACGCACCTCGTAGCCGAGGGCGCGCAGCCGCTCGATGTCGTTGCGCACGGTCCTGGTGGTCACCGACAGCCGACCGGCGAGCTCGGCCCCGGTCCAGTCGGGCCGCGCCTGGAACAGGGACAGCAGGCGCAGCAGCCGCACCGAGGTTTCCATGGGCCGAGTCTGGCAGCCATGGCGGAAAGCCTCGTTCCGCGACGGCTCCTAGCTTCTCCTGCGACGCACCGCACCGCACCGGCCGCACGGGCCGGGGCTGCGGCGGACGAGCGGCGAACGAGCGGCGAACGAAAGGGCGCGACCATGCTGCGGGGATTCACGACGATCAGCTACTGGGCGGACGATGTCGAGGCGGCGAGGGCGTGGTACGCCGAACTCCTCGGCATCCGGCCCTACTTCGAACGCTCCGGTCCTGACGGGCGGCTCGCCTACGTCGAGTTCCGCGTCGGTCCGCACCAGGACGAGCTGGGCCTGATCGACCGGGGGTACGCGCCGGAGGGCGCCGCGCCGGGCCCCGGCGGCGCGGTCATGTACTGGCACGTCGACGACGTGCGGGCGGCGCTCGACCGGGTGCTGTCCATGGGGGCCGAGCCGTACCAGGAGCTGGTGCGGCGCGAGGCGGGGTTCGTCACCGCGTCCGTGGCCGACCCCTTCGGCAACGTGCTCGGCCTCATGCACAGCCCGCACTTCCTGGAACTGCTCGGCAGCGCGCCGCAGGACGGCTGACCGCGCCCGTTCCCTCGGTGCCGGGATGCCGTGCGGGGGTCGCGCGGCATCCCGGCCCGCGAGGTCACCAGTCGTGGTGGCGGCCGTCGCGGTAGCGGCGGGGGGAGACGCGGCGGGCCGCCCACAGGACGGTGGTCCGGAGCATTATCAGCGACTCGCCCGACGAGAACTGGAGGCGCCGGGCGCCCCCGCGCATCGCGGCCATGTCGAGCACGGTGAAGACCTGGCCGCCGATCATGACCTGGTCGCCGCGCCGCACGGTCCCGGCGTCGACCTCGACGGACACGAGAACGCCGGGGCCCGCGCCGTTCGCCGGGGGCATCATCGCTGCGGGCTCCTCACCGTGGCGAACAGCTGGAGCATGCGGCACAGGCTCCGCTTGAGCGCGCAGACGTGGAACGTCAGCTCGTCGGCGGTCGCGAGCGGCACGTGCACCGCCTCGACCGCGATCAGGGCCTGGCGGGCGACGATCACCACGGCCTGTTCGAGACCGGCGCGGGTCGGCCGACCGGCGAGGACGCACTCGGGGCAGAGTCCGGCGTGCGGTTCGGCGGGCACGAACGCGCCGAAGTCCCCGGGCGCCGCGCACAGGCGGCAGCAGGGCCGGGCCGGTACGGCCACGGGTTCGACGAGTGATGTCATGGGGGGTTGCCTCCCGAGGTTTGCTCAACTACCTAACGTGTCTCTAGCGTTACGTGCCGGGATGGCCCCTGCCCAGTAGGGGCGTGTCCCGACGGATGGGTAGGGACGGGAGGCATATGACATTCGAACCGAATGAACTGACGCCGCATCGTTCCGCGCGGCACTTCTATGGCGCGGACCTGAGGCGGCTCCGGATGCTCGCGGGTATCTCACTCGCCACGCTGGCGGGGGAAGTCCCGTGCAGCAAGAGCCAGTTGGCCCGGATCGAGACGGCGGAGGCCATACCGTCCACGGGTCTTTCGGAAGAGTTCGACCGCGTGTTCAAGACGGACGGGCACTTCGCCCGCCTCTTCGGGCTGGTGAGCCACGAGATCCATCCCGAGCAGTACCGGCGGCACATGGAGATCGAGGCGCGCGCCGTCATCATCCGCGAGTACGCCGGGCAGCTGGTGCCGGGGCTGCTCCAGACCCGCGAGTACGCCTACGCCCTGTTCCGGGCCACGGCGCCGAAGGCGAGCGAGGAGGACATTCTCCAGAAGGTCGACGCCCGGCTGACTCGGCAGGAGCTGCTGCGCGGGGAGAACCCGCCCGACCACTCGGTGATCCTGGACGAGGCGGTGCTGCGGCGGCCCGTGGGCGGCCCGGCCGTGATGCGGGCCCAACTGGCCGCGCTGATCGAGCGGTCGAACACGCCGACGAGTGTGGTGCAAGTGTTGCCCTTTACCCATGGCGAACACGGCCTGCTCGGGGGCACACTGAGACTGCTGACGCTCAAGGACGGTGAGACCTTCGCCTACGAGGAGAGCATCGCCAGCGGCACCCTCATGGAGGACCGTGAGCGTGTCGACGAACGGCTGCACGCGTACGACCTGCTCAGGTCGCACGCGCTGTCGCCGGTCGAGAGCGCAGCATTCATCCGATCGGTAATGGAGGCACTGCCCGCATGAGCATCACCTTTGATCTCTCCGGAGCGGAGTGGGTCAAGTCGAGTTACAGCAACGGGGACGGCGGTGCGTGCGTCGAGTGGGCGCCCGGCGTCGCCGCCGCGACCGGCGTCGTTCCGGTGCGGGATTCGAAGGTGGCGGGTGGTCCGGTGCTGTCGGTTCCCGCGGACTCCTGGGAGGCGCTGGTCCGGCATGTCGCACGCTGAGTGGGTCACGTCCACTTACAGCAACGGTGGCGGCGGTGCGTGCGTCGCGTGGGCGCCCGGGATCGCCGCCGCGACGGGTGTGGTCCCGGTGCGGGATTCGAAGGTGGCGGACGGGCCGGTGCTGTCCGTTCCGTCCGGTTCCTGGGACGCGTTCCTGCGCGACCTGACCCGCTGCACCGCCTGACGGACGCCCGGGTCCGGCCCACGCGGCCGGACCCCGGGCGCCCGGCGCGCGGCGGGCCGCGAACTCCCCTAAACTGGGCATATCGCCTGCGGTCCGCGTCTGCCGGGCCGCCACGACATCGGGGCGGCCCGTCCCGGAGGAGGTGCGGACGATGGCCAGGAAGATCACCTGCCGCAGGATCTACGAGGAGGCCGCCCCCGAGGACGGCACGCGGGTGCTCGTCGACCGGATCTGGCCGCGCGGCATCCGCAAGGCGGACGCGCACATCGACGGCTGGCTGCGCGATCTCGCGCCCTCCACGGAACTGCGCAGGTGGTACGGGCACGCGCCCGCCCGCTGGGACGAGTTCAGGCGCCGCTACCTCGCCGAACTGCGCGACGCCGCGCACCGGAACGCGGCCGATGAGCTGCACGACCTGGCCGGGCACGAGAAGCTGACGCTGCTCACCGCCTCGAAGGACGTCGACCACAGCCAGGCCGCCGTGCTGGCCGAGTGGCTCGCGGACGGCGGACGTTCGGGCGGCCGTTGAGCTTGAGCGCGCGGCCGGTGCTCAGGGCATCCAGGGGCCGGATATGTACTCGCCGTTCTCGTCGTAGGGCCAGGCGTTGGCCACGCAGCCGTCAAGTCCCTTGATCTGCTGCATCATCGCCGGTGCCGGCGCCCCCGGCGCGGAACACCCCTCGTGGCCGTGCCCGAGGGCGTGCCCCACCTCGTGGTTGATGATCAGCGCCCGGTACTCCTCGACCGGCCCGTCGAACTGCGGCGACCCGGTCATCCAGCGCTTGAGGTTCACCATGACGGACTCACCGACCCGGCAGTTGACCTCGCCGCCGGTGTCGAGACCGTACTGGCCGCAGATGTCGTCCACGGTGCCAGGCGTCGCGATCCGCACCATGAACTCGGCGGTCTCGCCCGCGCCCACCAGCTGGAACCCGCTGTGGCCGTCCTGGGTCCAGCCGCGTTCGTGGCTGAGGATCGCGTGCACCTCGGCGGCTGCGGCGTCCGGGTCGAGGTCGATGCCGTCCTCCACCTGCACCTGGTAGCGGTAGAGGGTGGGCCCGCCCACCGGCTCCCCGCCGCCGGGGGCCACGCGGAACGTTCCGGGGCCCGACTCGGGCAGCTCCGACTCCTCCACCTCCGCGTCCGGCTCTTGTTCCCGCTCCTGCTCCTGCTCCTGATGGGCGTCCTGCCCGTCATCCGCCTCCGCCTCCGCCTCCGGGTCGGGGGCGGGCGGCGTGGGGTCGGTCGCGACCGACTCGTCCTCACCGGCCGTCGGCCCGGGGGCGTGCGGCGGCGGGCCGGCCGCGTCGTTCCGCGTCTCGTTCCCGGCCTCGGCGCCGTTCCACGAGACGAACCACGCGGAGCCCGACCCGAGCAGCAGGACGCCCGCGGCCACCACGAGGGGCAGCCGGACGCGCCGCAGCCGCGCCGCGCGTCCGGGACGGCGGCGGTGGCCCGCCCGCCGCCCGTGGGGCGTGGCGTGCATGCCTCGGGAACCCATGGGCGATTCCTTCCGATGTTTCTGGTGCTGGAGGTGCTGATGGTGCTGATGTTGTTTAAGGGACTGGTGGTTCCGAAGGGGCTGAAGTGATCAAACGGGCCCGGGGCGGCCCGCGACACGCGGGCGGGAGGGGGCGGTGCGGGCCGTTACGGGGCGTTCGGCGGCATGGCCAGGGACCGGACTTGGGGGTTGGCGAGGAACGCGAGCAGCCGCTCGGTCGCCACCAGCGCGCCGACCCGGGAGTCGGTGTCGGGCGTGATCTCGACGAACAGGTCCTCGGTGCCGAACCGGGCCCGCGCGGCGATGCTGGGCAGGCCCGCCTCCACGCCCGTGTGGACGGCGACGGGGGTGCCGTCCGCGAGGGTGTGCGCGGCGCAGGCTCCGGGCCGCGTGTCCGTCGAGGCGCAGGGGCCCGCGAGCGGGCCGTCGCCGGGCGGGCGGACCTGGAGGGTGAGGGTGAAGGACGCGCCGTTGGGGCCCCGGCCCTGATAGCGGTCGATGTCCCCCGCGACGGGCGTCACCTCTGTGACGGCCGGGGTGAGCAGGTCCCGCAGCGCGGCGGCGACCTGCCGCCGGTGGTCGTCCTCCGCCCGGGCGGCGGCGTCGGCCGCCAGGTCCGGGGTGCTGGTGGCCTCGGGGAAGGCGGATTGGGCGGGCGGGGCGGCGGGGAGCGGGGGAGCGGGCTCGGCCGCGCCGCCCGGCCGCGCGGACAGCGCGAGCGCGGCCGTCACCGCGGCGGCGGCCAGGCACACCCCGGCGCCGAGCCCGAGCGCGCGCGCCCGCGCGCGGCGGCGCTCGGCCAGCGCGATCGCGCCGTGCACCAGGCCGGGCGGCGGCAGCAGGCCGTCCACCGCGCGTTCCATGGCGCCTCTGACCAGTGACTCGTCCGGCGGGAGTTCTCCCATGCCGTCCCCCCGCTCTCCCGTTTCCCATGGCATGGCGCTCAGCACCTCTGATCCGCGAACAGGCCGGCGTTCTGAAGCTCGACGCGCAGCCGCGCGAGCGAGCGCGAGCACTGGCTCTTGACCGTGCTCTGGCTGCACTGCATGAGGCCCGCCACCTCGGCCACGCTCAGGTCCTCCCAGTAGCGCAGGACCACCATGGCCCGTGCCTTGGGCGGCAGTTCGGACAGCGCGGCGAGCAACGTCACCCGTAGCTCCGGGTCGTCGGCGGCGGGCGCCGGGTCCTCGACCGCGTGGGCCCTGCGGCTGAGCAGGCCCCGGCGCTGCTCCGCGAGGAACGTGCGCGTCAGCACGGTGCGGGCGTAGGCGTCGAGGCTGTCCGCGCGCGACGCCCTCGCCCAGTGCCGCAGCAGCTTCACCAGCGTGGTCTGCACGAGGTCGGGCGCACGGTGCGGATCGCCGCAGAGCAGGACGGCGGTGCGGTGGAGCCAGCGCTGACGGGCGAGCGCGTACTCCTCGAACTCTGCGTATCTCCGCATCCGCTTCCCTGCCGTCCTTCGCATGTGTGTTCCGGCCCGTCATCCTCTCTGAGTCACCGACCCCGCGAGAAGGTTGAGTAACGACTTAGTAACGGGCGGGCCCTCGCGGCAGGCCCGTGGCCTCGGGTGCGGCCACCGCGCGCCGCCGGTCTATTGACCTTGTCCGAAGGGCATGACGAGAGCGGGTGGACAGGGGGGAAACGATGGCCAAAGGTGTGGAGACCACGGTTCAGGTCAGTCGCAAGATCCTGTGGGTCACGACGCGCGTGCCCTCGCCCCCGGGGCTGGAGACGATGGTGTTCCCCCTGGACAACGTGGCCCGCGTCACCGTGACCCCGTACCGGCCCGACCGCATGCGCGCGCTGCTGAAGTTCCTCGTTCTCCTGCTGTTGCTCAGGCTGCTCGTGACCCTCCTGGCGGGCGGGGCGGGCGAGGCGGTGGCCAACGCGGTGGAGGGTGTCGCCGCCGTCGTGACGCTGGGCCTGACCGTGCAACTCCTCATCGTCCTCACCCGGCGCTCGTACTTCGTGCTGCTGGTCGAGACGACCGGGCCGCCCTTCGCCCGGCTCTACAGCCGGGACGAGCAGCTGATGCAGCGGGTCGGGGCCGCCATCGTCGCGGCGCTCGACAACCCGCAGGTGGCGTTCCACTACCGGATCGAGCATTTCCAGATCGGCGACACGATCAAGTTGATCGGCGGCAGCGGCAATACCGGAAAGGTGAATCAGTGAGCGGCGACATTCATTTCGGTGACCGGGTGAGCATGGACGGCGGCCAGGGCAACTCCGGCATCGTCCATTACCACGGCGCGGCGCCCGCGAACGCGCGAGAGGCGTATCAGGAGTTGTTCCGGGCGGTCACGGCGCTGCGCGGGCAGGTCACGCCCGAGAACCGGGCCGTTCTCGACGAGTCGGTGGCGGCCATCGGCACCGGCGAGGACGCGGAACCCGGCGTCGTCGCGCGGGCGCTCGCGGCGATAGCGGGCGTCGCCGCGCTCGTCGGCGCGGCCGGAGCCCCCGTGGTCGCGGCGGTCCAGCAGATCACGGCACTCCTGGCCCCCTGACCTCGCCCCGGGCCCCGGCCCCGGGCCCCGAACTTCGGCCCACCGGGAGCGGGCGAGTCGGGGCGTGACCGATGCCCTGCGGTCCAGGTTGTACCAGCTACCCGCAGGCGCTCCCCGCGCCCGTCCTGTCGAAACGGTGGTCATGAAGCGAATCGCTGCCCGGCTGTGGAAAGTCCTTCGCGGTCCTCTGCAATGGCGTGTCCTGTGGTTCACGCACGCCACGTTCATGGTCGGCGTCACGGGTGTGGTGCGGAACGAGGAAGGGCACGTTCTCCTCCTCAAGCACCGGATGTGGCCCGCCGACCGCCCGTGGGGACTGCCGACCGGCTACGCGGTCAAGGGCGAGGAATTCCCGCAGACCATCGTTCGAGAGGTTCGGGAAGAGACGGGCCTCGATGTCGAGCCGGGCCGACTGGTCCGGGTCGTCGGCGGCTACAAACTCCGCGTGGAGGTCGCGTACGAAGCGCTGCACGTGGGCGGAAGCCTCAAGCTCGACAGCTTCGAAATTCTGGAGGCCGAATGGTTCAGCCCGGACGCGCTCCCGGAGGGAATGCAGGAGTCGCACGTCCAGCTCATCAATGCGGCTTCACCGGCCTGACGGAGCGCGCGACGCCGAGACTGGCCCTGGACCGACGTGATCACCGAAGCCGTGCAACGCCTCGCGACCATGCCGACCCCCGGCTGACCACAAAAGATCGAGGCTAGAGATAGAATGCGACACCGGCACGTCGACGGGGCGTGTGCGGATTTATCCAGTTTATCCAGACAGCCCTAGCCCTAGGAGTCGCACTTGGGGGACGATTCGGACTTTGGGAAGCGTGCTGCGGCAGCGATCGGAGTCATAGCCTCGGTGTTGGGCATCCTTACCTTCTTCGGGATTCCTGACTGGAACTCGCTCACTTCGAAGCTTTTCGGCTTTGAGTCCGCGGCTCGGCCTAGTGGCACCGAACTGTTTCCGGTGTCGTTTACTCACCAGGGTTGGACGTTGACGGCCACTTCCCGCCCGGACACTTGGGACGAGTGCGAGGAAGGTTGGGGCTGCATCGCAAACATCAAAGCGGAATACACCACCGAGGATCCTGGATTAATTGTGATGGTGTCAGTCGCTGTCTATGCCGATAACGAAGCAGCCGCACGATACGTTGACGATCGACGACAATGGGAACAGTCGAGTGGTGTAGACGGATACGGCTACTCGGCAGTGAGCGGCAGCTACTCTGTCATTGCGGGCGCATTGAATTTCCAGGCAAACGATCCATACGCTGCGAGTTCTGCAATAGGTAGCCAAGTCCTCTCCAGGCTCCCGCCGGAGTAGAGCCCGATCGGCATTTCCTCAGTAGGGTCGGGGGCCCTGTGTGGCCAGGGCGCCGATGTCCCACTTAGGCGGACGAACCCAGGTCAACCCGCTTCGCGAAGATCATCTCGCTGAGAAAATTTCAGTGGGCGTGGTGCGGCGCGGGTGATGCCGGGTAGGGCGCGGGTTCGGTGACCAGGCCGGGTCACAAGCCCGGCCAGTTGCCCGCCAGCGGTTTCGGATAGCCCTCGTCCACCGCGTTGTTCTCGATGTCGTACCGCATGTAGTAGGCGGACAGGAAGAAGTAGGCCACTCGGCGTCCCCGGACCGGGTGGGGCCACACGAAACCTCCCCGCAGGTTCTGGCCGGTTGTCCACAGGCCGGGCCAGTGGTCCTTGGTGTCCCGGGGGTAGCCGGGGTCCACCCTTTTGGTCTTCGGGTTCACGCGGTAGTACCTGTCGTCCTGGAAGAAGTAGACGCTTTCGTTGGGCCAGAGCACGGCGGCGTCGATGCGGTGGTCCTGGAAGCCGCCGAGAACTCCCCGCCAGTTGAGGGCCGTCGGCCTGGGGTACGCGTCGTCGACCTTGTCCTCGGCGATGTCGTAGCTGTAGTACTCGTCCCGGTCGAAGAAGTACGCCTTGCCGCCGGTGGGCCAGACCATCGCGCCGTGAATGGAGGCGTCGCCCAGGCCGGGCCAGTAGGTCGCGGTCCGCTTCGGGTAGCCGCCGGGGACCCTGTTGGCCGCGATGTCGAACTTGTAGTAGTCGGGGCCGCTGAAGAAATACGCGTTCCCGTCCGGCCACAGAATCGCGCCGTTGTAGGCGTTCATGGATTCTCCCTGGTGATATGCCGTCCGTTTCGTGCGGTTGATCGTTCCGGCACTGCGCGGAGGACCGGTCGCGCGGGCACGCGCGCGGAGTCTCCCGCGGCCCGTCGGCGGCTGGGACTCGGCCGGGTCGCTCCGGCACGCGGTGGTCAGCAGCAGGGCGCTCGAAGGCGGGGTGCACGGGATGAGCGGACGCGGAATCTGGGGAACTGCGGATGAGGTCGGTGCGGCTCTCCCGCGCTTTTCTGACCTCTTCTACTCAAGCCTCCACTGCCAGATTGCACCACCTTCCCGGTCCTGTCATCTTGTGGAAAGGATCTCCCGTGGCAGCGACGCACGGCGCCCTCTCGGCCTCCCGGGCACGTTCCATGGCCTGGTCATCGAGTGCCGTAGGCCCCCTCCGCCCCATGGCCTTCTACATCTCGGTAAGTGTTATCGGATGACTACGCGCTGTGGATGGAGATGAGCCCTCGCAGCGCACGGACGGTACTGTCCTCACGTGGCATCTCTCGCGCTGTTCAGCACAGACGACCTCTCCCTGCCGGAGTCTCTCCAGGAGGCCGTGGAGCACGGTGAGGTGTTCACGCGTGCATGGGTGGTCGAGCTGATCCTGGACCTCCTCGGCTACACGCCGGACAGGGACCTCTGCGGCCTCCGGCTCGTGGAGCCGGCCTGCGGCGGCGGTGCGTTCCTGACGGTCGTCGCTTCCAGGATCAGTGCGTCGTGCCGCGTCCACCGGCGTCCCCTCACGGACGCGATCGACGCCGTCCGCGCCTTCGACCTGCTGGACCGCAACGTCGAACAGAGCCGCACGCTCATCACGCGAACGCTGCGCGAGGAGGGCTGGGATACGGGGGGTGCGGCCAGGGTCGCCACCGCGTGGGTGCGGCAGGGCGACTACCTCCTGCAAGCGGATACCGATCTTCAGGCTGACTACGTCGTTGGTAACCCTCCGTACATCAGGCTGGAGGACGTGCCCGACGACCGGATGGCCGCTTACCGGCGTGCCTGCTCCACCATGGGAGGCCGAGCCGATATCTACATCGGCTTCTACGAGGTGGCCCTGCGCAGCCTCAACCGAGGCGGCCAGCTGGGCTTCATCTGCGCCGACCGCTGGATGCGGAACCAGTACGGGCGACGGCTGCGACGGCTGGTGACCGAGCGGTTCAGCATGGACCTCGCCCTCGTGATGCACGATGTCGACGCCTTCGACGACCAGGTCTCCGCCTATCCCGCGATCACGCTCATTTCGAACAAGCCCCAAGCCGCAGCGGTCGCCGCCGACACGAACCGCTCCTTCCGGGCACCACAGGCGCGGGACTTCGCTGACTGGTACCTCTTCGGAAAGCCGTCCGCGACTGCCACGCCTTCCTACCAGGCTGCCCGCATGCCCCATTGGTTCCCGGAGGAGGACAGCTGGCCGGCCGCCTCGCCGGCGAGGCTCGCGGTCCTCGAACAGCTCACCGAGCGCTTCCGCCCGCTGGAGGACAGCGAGACCGGAACCAGGGTGGGGATCGGTATCGCCACCGGCGCGGACAAAGTCTTCCTCACCAAGGCCCGCGACCTGGTCGAGGAGGAACGGTTGCTCCCCATGGCCACGGTGCGTGACACGACCAGCGGCACGATCGACTGGGACGGCACCCATCTCGTCAACCCGTGGTCGGCAGACGGCGACTTGGTCGACCTCGACGCGTATCCGCGTCTCGCCTCCTACTTCGAGAAGCACGGTGAGGTCCTGCGCAGGCGCTACGTGGCCGTCAGACAGCCCAGGCGCTGGTACAAGACGATCGACAAGGTCGACCACCGACTCACCCATCGACCGAAGCTGCTGCTGCCGGACATGAAGTCGCGGATACACCCCGTCCTCGATCAAGGGCGCCTGTACCCTCACCACAACCTGTACTTCATCGTCTCGGACGTCTGGGACATGCGGGTACTCGGTGGCCTGTTGCTCTCCAGGGTCGCGGAAGCCTTCGTGGAGGCGTACGCGGTCAAGATGCGGGGAGGCACCCTCCGCTTCCAAGCGCAGTACCTTCGGAAGATTCGCGTCCCGGACCCGGCGGAGGTCGGCGAAAGCGACCGGGCCGCTCTCGCCGAAGCCTTCGACAACCGGGATGTGGAGGCTGCCACCGAGGCCGCGTTGCGCGTCTACGGGCTCGTCGAGCTGCCTGACTAGGAGGAACGGATCTTGACGGTCACCCGCCAAGACTTCGAAGACGCCATCGCGGCGTACTGGGGTGCCAGAGAACTCCAGAGGGAGCAGTCGGCGATCAAAGCCGCTGTGGGGGCAGGGACAGCAGGTTCCGTGCGTGGCGGCAAACACTTCGACGCCATCGCCGTTCTCCTGTCGAAATTCTTCCTCGACGCCGGGTACCCGCCGGAGAGTATTCGCGTCGCCAAGTCGCAGGGGCTCGAACTGCCCGGCTACTACCGGCCGCAGAAGCAGTGGGACCTGGTGGTCGTCCACAGGGACACGCTCGTGGCTGCCTTCGAGCTGAAGGCCCTTGGCGGCCCGTCGTTCGGCAACAACTACAACAACCGGGTCGAGGAGGCACTCGGCAGCGCGCTCGATCTGCGCCACGCGGCCTTGGCCGAGCTGTACCCCGGAGAGGAACCCTGGCTCGGATACTTCTTCATCATGCAGGACGAGGCGGGGTCCCGCAGGCCGGTCAAGCCGGCCAAGGGCGCCTTGCCCGTGGACGACATCTGGCGCGGAATGTCCTACCAGGAGCGCTTCGGTGTCTTCTGTCAAAGGCTCCTGTCCGAGCGGCTCTACGACGCGGCTTGCTATATCACCTCCTCGGCTGCCGACCCGGTACCGCATGAGCCTGTCGACAAGCTCGACTGGCGCCACTTCTCCGCCGCGATAAACGCGCGGCTCGCCTACCTCGAGGAACTCGGCTTCCCCGGACGGCGGTGAGCCGTGCCGCCTCTCGCGTGTGCGCACGCCGCCGACAGCCGCCCGCCGTGCGGGTGCTGAGGCGTACGCGGTCCGGTCGGCCGCGAAGGTGACGCACGTCACTCCCGCAGGCCGTCACGGGCGGGGCTTTGGGCGCATCCCGTGTGTACCGATGGCACAACGGGAGGCGGAACATGAAGGTCGTGGTGGTGGGCGCCGGATACGCGGGGACGATCGCGGCGAACCGGCTGGCCAAGAAGGTGGGGGCGGCGGGGATCACGGTGGTCAATCCGCGCGCCGACTTCGTCCAGCGGATACGGCTGCACGAACGGCTCGCGGGGGCCTCGGGCGCGGCGGTGCCGCTGACAACCATGCTGAGGGAGGGGATCGCGACGCGGCTCGGCGTCGTCGACAAGATCGGCGACGGGCAGGTCACCCTGGGCGACGGTGCGAGCCTCTCGTTCGACCACCTGTTCCTCGCGGTGGGCAGCACGGTCGCCCCTCTGCCCGGCACCGTTCCTGTGGGGACCTGGGAGGGCGCGGAGCAGGCCCGGTCCACGCTGGCCGGGCTGCCGGGCGGACGCGTGGTCACCGTCGTCGGCGGCGGGCTGACGGGCATTGAGACGGCCGCCGAGGTCGCGTTCCGCCGACCCGACCTGCGCGTGCGGATCGTGGGGGAGACGATCGCCCCGAGCCTGTGGGAAGGAGCGCGGCAGCGGGCGCGACTCGGTCTTGACCGACTGAACGTCGAGGTCGTGGAGGACAGTGTCGAACGGATCGACCCCGGTACGGGGGAGGGCGGGAGCGACGTGCTGCGGCTTCGTTCCGGCCGGTCGTTCGTCTCGCACCTCACGGTGTGGGGGATCATCGGGAGTGTGCCCGACCTGGCCGCCCGCAGCGGGCTCGATGTGGACGCGGAGGGGCGCGCGGTGGTCGACGCGCACCTGCGCAGCGTGACCGACCCGCGGATCTACGTCGTCGGTGACTGCGCGGCCGTCCCCGGCTCCCGGGCGTCCTGCGCGACGGCTATGCCGCAGGGCGCGCACGCGGCGGACACACTGGCGCGGGCGGTCGGGGGCCGCAGGCCGACGGCCTTCTCGATGAGCTACGCGGGGCAGGCGTTGAGCCTGGGCCGTCGTGACGGCGTCATCCAGCTCAGCCACCGGGACGACACCGTGCGCCGGCGCCACCTCGCCGGGCGCGCGGCGGCCGGGATCAAGGAACGGGTCTGCCGGTTCACGCTGTTCGGCGCCCGCACCGCCACCTACACCTGGCTGCGGGACCCGAAGTGACCGAACGGCGGGAGACCACTGGTCCGCGAGACGCTGCCGAAAGGACCGACGCGGCCGAGGAGTTCACCGCGCACAGGGCCCTGCTGTTCTCGATCGCGTACGAGATCCTCGGGTCCGTGGCCGACGCCGAGGACGTGCTCCAGGACAGCTACCTGCGGTGGCGGTCGGTGGACCGCGCCTCGGTGGAGAACGCGCGGGCCTACCTGGCGCGGATCGTCACCCGGCAGGCGCTCGGCGTGCTGCGGTCGGCGGCACGCCGCCGCGAGGAGTACGTGGGCCCCTGGCTGCCCGAGCCGCTGGGCACCGACGCGGTGGGCGGCACGCCGGACGGCATCGACCACGTGCTCACCGGCGAGGCCGTGACCACCGCGATGCTGCTGGTGCTTGAGGCGCTGACACCCACACAGCGCGCGGTGTTCGTACTGCGCGAGGTGTTCGGCTTCGACTACGCCGAGATCGCCGCCGCGGTCGGCAAGTCCGAGGGCGCCGTGCGGCAGTTGAACCGGCGTGCCCGCCACAGCGTGCGCGCCCGCCGGCACGCGGCCGTCGCCAGTCCGGCCGAGGCGCGGCCGGTCGCGGAACGGTTCCTGACGGCCGCCGAGACCGGAGACGTTCAGGGCCTGATGGAACTGCTCGCACCCGACGTGGTGTTCCTGGCCGACGGCGGCGGGGTCGTGAGCGCGGTGCGGCGCCGGGTGGCCGGGCGGGACAAGGTGGCCAGGCTGTTCCTCGGGCTGCTGGCCAAGGGGTCCGAGATGGGGGAACTCGACCTGCGCTTCCGCACCTACAACGGGATGCCCTCCCTCGCGGTGCTCCTCGACGGCCGGCTCGACCAGCTGACCTCCTTCGAGATCCGCGACGGTGCCGTGACGGCCATCTACAGCGTCCGCAACCCGGACAAGCTCACGGCGGTCACGGTCTGAGTCGGTCCGAACCCGTCAGGGCCGGTCGGGGAAGGGCCCGGGCCCGGCCGTGGTGGCCGGGCCCGGGCGCGTCCCTTGGTGTGGTCAGCGGGTGAGGTAGGCGTTGATGACGGTGACGGTCGAGGTGCCGCCGTCCTGGTCGGTCAGCGAGCCGCGCAGGGAGACCGAGCCGTCCGCGGGCGGGTTGCGCAGGACGACGGTGTCGCCGCGCACGGGCTTCTCCTGCCACGTCTCGCCGCCGTCGAAGGACACCTCGACGGTGAGGTCGGCCAGGTTGTCGGCGGCCGGGCCCTGGACCTCGACGGGGATGCGGAGGGGGGCGCCGCCCGGCGCGGTGCCGTCGGGGGCGAGTTCCGGCGTGAACCGGACGACGGACAGCGGCAGGGGCGTGGCCCGTTCCGGCGACACGTGGGCGGAGTCGAAGCCGAACTCGGCACGGACCTCGCTGCTCAACGGGCCTGGGCGGCTGACGGTCGACGTCCACGTGTAACGGCCGTCCTCGGCTGGCAGCCCCTCGGCCTCGATGTATCCGGCGTCCTCGTACCTGGCGATCTCCTCACCGTCGAGGGCGAGCGTGGAGAGCGCCGACGTGTACTCGGACTCGCCCGTGTTGCCATCGGCGTCGGTGAACAGGCCGACCGAGCCCCACAGCACGTCGCCCTGGCGGAACAGTCCGTTGTACGTGCCGAAGCCGGGCCCGAAAACGGGGGCGTTGAAGGCGGTCCGCACGTGCTCGCCCGCCTGGTAGGTGCGAGTCGGAGCCCTGAACACCTGGTACTCGTAGGTGTCGTCCAGCACCCTCAGGTTGGCGTTCCAGGGAATGTCGCCGGCCATGACGTACAGGTCGGTGGTGGCGGGCAGTTCGCGCTCCGGGGAGTCGGAGCTGTAGTCGTCCGAGTTGACCCACAGGGAGCCGGTCGAGCCCTCGGTGACGGCGTTCTGGGCCACCTCGACGCGGGCGAGTTCCGATGCCTCGACGTGCTCGTCGAGGCCCGTGAAGCCGGTCCCCCGGCGCTGGAACGCGGCGTGGTACTCGGTGTTCTCGCCGCTGATCCAGCTCCGGTACATGCTGACGGTCAGGCCGTCCTCGGGCACGTCGGGGCCGGTGTGCAGGGTGCGGTAGGCCGGTCGGTCGATGTCGCTGCCGATCTCCCGCACGCGCGGGGTGCGCACGTTCATCGCCTGGCCGGACGGCTCGGCCTCCGCGTCGAACACCGTGATGTCGACCGGCTCCGTCTCCCGGTTGTCCAGGGCGAGCGTGGTGTCGGCGCGCAGGTCCGGCAGGGCGGCCGTGTGGTTGATGCGTTCGATGACCTCTTCGGCCTCGGAGTCCCACACGGTCGTGGACAGCGACAGGACGTAGGTGCCGGGCGTGACCTCCAGCACCGGCCGGGCGGGGCCGTCCTCCTCGTAGTGGCTGAAGAAGTGGGCTTCGCCGGTGTCCAGGTTCGTCACGTACCCGGCCCAGCCGGTGGCGGGAAGCCCGTCGTCGCCGGTGACCTCGATGGCGAGTTGGTAGACCTCGGCCTCGCGTTCGACCGCTCCGGCCGTGCGCACGGCGGTCGTGCCGTCGGTACCGGTGGCGGTGACGGTGAACGAGAAGTGGCCGGTGGCTTCGTCACCGTGGCGGGTGTCGGCGGTGACGGGAACGGTGGCGGTGCCCCCGGCGGGGACGGTGACCTGGTCGGCGCCGAGGGCGAACATGCCCTCGGGCGCGGGAGCATCGCCGGGGCCGTTGGTGGTGAGTGCGAGGTCGAGCGTGACGTCCTCGTCGCCGAGGTTGCGGTAGGTCAGGTCCTCGGTGACCGGCTCGTCGTCCTCGTGCGGCCACGCGGCGGTGCCGAAGTCGAGCGAGACCGGTTCCGCGACGACCTCCTGCGCGATGGCGCGGGCCACGTCGAGCCGTCCGGTGCCCTGCTGCATCTCGCCGCCGTCGGCGGGGGCGGCGGCCGAGCCGACCAGGGCGGCCTTGATGCGCTCGCCGTCCCAGTCGGGGTGCGCCTGCGCGAGCAGCGCCGCCGCGCCCGCGACGTGCGGGGCCGCCATGGAGGTGCCGGAGATCCCGGCGTAGCCGTCCGCGACAGGCTCGCCGTGCTCGGCCACGGCGCTGCCCTCGGCGGCTGCCGCGCCGATGGAGACGCCAGGCGCGGTCAGGTCCGGCTTGACCAGGCCGCCGCCGTCGGCCCCCGGGCCGACGGAGGAGAACTCGGCGAGCGCGTCGGCGTCGTCGACCGCGCCCACGGCGAGGGCCGCCTCGGCGCTGGCCGGGCTGGAAAGACCGCCCGGTTCGTTGCCGCTGTTGCCCGACGCGGCGACGAACAGCGTGTCGCTTTCGGCCGACAGCCGGTTGACGGCCTCCTCCAGCGGGTCGATACCGGGCTCGTCGAAGCCGCCGAGGCTGAGGTTCACGATGTCGGCGTCCTGCGCGACGGCCCACTCCATGCCCGCGACGATGCCGGATTCGAGACCGAAGCCCTCGTCGTCGAGCACCTTCCCGTTCAGCAGCTCGGCGCCGGGCGCCACGCCGCTGAACGTCCCGCCGGAGTGGGCGCCGGTGCCGGCGGCTATGGACGCCACGTGGGTGCCGTGGCCGTCGCGGTCGGCGAGGTCGGGGGCCTCGGAGAAGTTCTCGGCGGCGACGACCTTGCTGCCCGCCAGGTCGGGGTGGGTGGCGTCGATGCCGGTGTCGAGGACCGCGATACGGGTCCCGGAACCGTCGAATCCGGCCTCCCACGCGGCCGGGGCGCCGACCTGCGCGGTGCTGGTGTCGAGCAGCGCCTCGCGGACGGCGTCCAGCGCGATGCCCGCCACGCCGGGGGCGGCGGTGCGCAGCCGCGGGTTGTCGCCGGGGCTGTCGGTGAGGGCGTTCCAGGTGGCGCTCGCGGTGCTCTCGTCGAGGACCAGCGCCCGCGCGTTCAGGCTGTCCAACTCGGCGTGCGCTGTGCCGGGCGCGTCGCCCCGGGCGGCGGCGGTGGCGTTCTCGTAGCGGACGACGACGGGCAGACCGCCGTCGGCCAGCCGGTCGTACTCGGGCCTGCGCAGCTCCATGACGTCGAACAACCGCCGGTCGACGACGCCCTGTTCGACCAGCGGCATGGCGTCGGACGGAATGACGAACCGGCTGTCGCCCTCCTCCGACACCGTGGCCCGCATCCCCTCGCGGCCCTCGGCCGGAACGAACCCGGTCGGCTCGCCGTGCGCGTCGAGCGGAACACGGTCCCCGGTGATCAGCAGGACGGAGTCCGCCGCGGTGGCGTTCCCCTCGCCGCCGGTCGGCGCGTGGGGGGTCGCGGCGTGCGTGGGCGACGCCCCGAGTGTCAGGCCCGCGAACGCGGCTGTCAGCAGTGTGGCGACGGCGGGCGCGGGGGGTCGGTTTTTCCTTCGGCGCATCCAAGTCCTCCTAGGATCTTGGTCGTTGGTGCGCCCCCGGGTGGGGGGAACCGGCACGGGTGTCCGGTCACACCTGTATCTGTCCGCGAACGACCGGCGGTTCCGCAGAAGTTCGGCAGCGACCGCCGCGGCGTGGCCGGGGTCGGGGGCGGTGATGGTCTGGTGGCGAGCCCAACTGCGGGCATGATGGGCGATCTCGACGCCGCCACCGACAACCTTGTAGATTTCTCCCGGGCGAGGGGGGCGGCTTCCGGGTGTCGCCATACGGCAGCCGAAGACTCGCGTCCGTCTGCCGCCTCGCGCCAGAGACCGACGGCCCGCATCGGGCGGGCGGGGGGCCAGCGGCCGGGCCGGACACGGCCGGGCGCGGATGAGGACGGTTTTGTGCGCTTGCGTGCATTGATCGCCGTGTCGGCGATCCTGATGAGTCTCTTGTCGGTTGTCGGTGCGGCGGCGAGCCCGGCTTCGGCCGCCGGCCTCCAGTTGTGGCCGGTGATCACCAACAACTTGCAGGGCGCCACTTCCGGGGGTGACAGCAAATGGAGCACGTCAGTGGCGGGGTTCGCACGGGCCGCGGAGATTGTCGCGCTTCAGGAGGCGGGTCCGGAGCCGCCGGGAAGCGGTAGCATCGACCGCACCGTTATCAATCCCAACGCACCCGGCAACTCCGGCTTCGTCCAGCATCGTCAATGGACGCCGTTCCGCGAGTCGTACGAGGTCTACTTCCTGCAAACCGATTCGGCTGGTGGTTCCTATGTGGGAAACCGCAACAACCTCGCCATAGTCACGCAGCGGCCGGCGGATGAGGTGACCATCGTGACCAACCCGAACCCAGCCGGTCGCAACGCTCTGGGTGTCCGCTTCGGTGACAACTGGTACTTCAGCTACCACGCTCTCTCCGGCGGTGGCGTGGACGCCCCGGCGATGCTGGATGCGATCGCCAACTTCGTGAACAACCAGGGGCAGAACCGGACGTGGACCGTGCTCGGCGATTTCAACCGCGATCCCGATTCGTTCTTCCGGCCGCCGCAGACCTGGCTCTACCGGACGCATGAGGCGACCCACCAGAATGGTCAGGAGTTGGACTACGCCGTCTCCTCGGAGAACATCCCGGACCATCCGGTCGCCAGGCTGCCCGGAGCGAGCCCCGATCACTACGCGGTGGCGATCGGCGCGATGCGTGCCGCGGCCGAGCCGCCGGAGTTGCGGATACTCCCGTTCGGCGATTCGATCACGTTCGGCGCGGGCAGTACGACCGCCGCGTACCGGGGGCCGCTGTTGGATGAGCTGCGGCAGTGGGAGAACACCACGGTCAACTACGTCGGCTCCCAGCGCTACGGGAACATTCCGGACAACGAGAACGAGGGCCATCCGAACTGGAAGATCAACGATCTCATCGGCATCACGGATTCCGTGATGGACACCTACAAGCCCAACGTGGTGCTGCTGCACATCGGCACCAACGACATGAACGAGGCCATCGATCCGGTCGGCGCTCCTGACCGGCTGGGCAGCCTGATGGACAGGATCTTCGCCAAGCAGCCGGACGTGACGTTGATCGTCTCGACCCTCGTCCCGTCGGCCTACGATGTCACTGAGCAGCGCATCGTCGACTTCAACCGCAGCTTGCCCCAGGAGGTCTACGAACGGCAGCGCGACGGCAAGCGCGTATGGCTGGTCGACAACTTCTCGGCGTTGGACGAGGCGTCCGACTTGGCCGACTTGCTGCATCCGAGCGACGATGGTTACCGCAAGATGGGCGAAGTCTTCTACGAGGGGATCGAGGCTGCCGCGTCGGCGGGCTGGATCAGCCCGCCGGCGACTTCCCCCGGTGGGGGCACCGGCGGCCCGGTCCGGGGTTGGGTTCCGCAGGGGACCGTCGCAAGCGGCACCATGGCTCCGGTCTCCGCACCCGGCAGTCTGTCCCTGAGCGGCGGTGATCGGGTCCATTACGCCGACATCAACGGAGATGGCAGGGCGGATTTCATCGTCTCACGCGAAGTCGGCGAGGCCGATGTCTGGTTCAACGGCGGCGTCAATACCGACGGCACCATCACCTGGAACCACTCCGCGCAAAAGCTCTGGGGCCTCCCCGCGGCCCGATGGAGTTTTGTCGACGTCTACGGCGACGGCCGGGTCTTCGCGATGACCGTCGCGCCCCGCGAGGGACCGAACGGCGAGATGGTCGATGTGCTTTACGGCGCCGGTTCGCAATTCCGCCACCAACCCCGCTCTTCATTGAACATCAATCACCGCTTCGCCGACATCGACGGCGACGGCGCGGCCGAATGGTTGCAGGTCTACCCCAACAGCTCGGTCGAAGCCATCCGGCATGAACCCGGCGTCATGGCCCCCTGGACCAGCGAACCGCAGGTGGTTGCCTCAGGCGTCGGCGAGCCGGGTGGCCATGTGCGCTTCGCCGACATCAACGGGGACGGCCGGGCCGACTACTTGGTCGTCGATCCCGACGGCACCGTTCAGGCGTGGCTCGGCGGCGGGCCCAAGCCCGAAGGCGGCGACTACGTCTGGCGCCCGCAGGGCACCATCGCCACCGGCCTCCGTTCGCCCAGCAGCCAGATCCAGTTCGCCGACCTGGACGGCGACGGCAGGGCGGACCTCCTCGATGTGAACCCCGCCACCGGCGAAACCTGGCTGTGGCGCAACGGCGGCCAACCCGCCGGCCCCGGCTGGACCTGGCAGCAGCAGGGTTCCATCACGGCAGCCAACACCAGCCAGGCCGTCTACGCCGACATCAACGGTGACGGCCGGGCCGACTACCTGCAAATCAACGCGGACAGCTCGGTTCAGGCGTGGCTCGGCGGCGGGCCCAAGCCCGAGGGCGGCGACTGGTATTGGGCGCCGCAGGGGACCATCGCCGGCGGTGTCGGCGCGCGTGGCCGCAACGTCCGCTTCACCGACCTCAATGGCGACGGCCGTGCCGACTACGTGGTCGTCAACGCGGACAGCTCGGTCCAGGCGTGGATCAACGGCGGGCCCAACCCCGGGGGCGGCGACTGGTACTGGATTCCGCAGGGGACCATCGCCGGCGGCGTCGGAGTGCCCGGCGGCAACGTGCGGCTCGCCGACCTCAACGGCGACGGCCGGGCCGACTATGTGGCCGTCAACGACAACAGCTCGGTTCAGGCATGGATCAACGGCGGGCCCAAGCCCGAGGGCGGCGACTGGTACTGGGCGCCGCAGGGGACCATCGCCGGCGGCGTCGGCGCGCCCGGCCGCAACGTCCGCTTCGCCGATCTCACCGGTGATGGACGTGCCGACTACCTCGTCGTGCACGCCAACAGCGCGGTCGACCTGTGGGCCAATGGCGGGCCCAAGCCCGAGGGCGGCGACTGGTACTGGGCGCCGCAGGGCACGACCGCCTCCGGCGTCGGCGTGCCCGGTGGCCGGATCCAGTTCGCCGACATCGACGCCGACCGCCGCGAGGACTACCTCGACGTCGATCCCAGGTCCGGTGCCACCCGGGCCTGGATCAACTTCGGCTGACGGGGCGGCACCCGCCGCACGGGTGCCGAACCGCGCTGCCTCATCAGGCAGGTGATCCGGCCCCGCGGCGCCCCGGGCTTTCCCGGGGCGCCGCGGGGCACGCGTTCCGCTCGGGCCCGGCGAGGGGGAACCTCACCCCGGTGAGGTCTTCCGAGACGGCCCACAGCCGCTGCTGGGCGGCTGCCTCGTACGACTCCTGGCTTGAGGTGACCGGCCTGGGGTGGCCCCTGACCTCGCGGCGTCCGCCGGGGCCGTAGTACTGGCCGCCGAGCGCGGCGGGGTCGGTGGCGGCGCGCAGCGTCGGCAGCGCGCCCATCGCCGGGGACTGGGTGAGCAGCGGCGCGAGCCAGGTGATGGGGAGCCGGAGTGCCGCGGGGAGGTTGCGGGCGAGTTCGGTGCTGGACACGCCGGGGTGCGCGGCCAGCGCGGCGGTGGTGCCGTGCGGGGCGAGCCGGCGTTGCAGCTCGTAGGTGAACATCAGGTTGGCCAGCTTCGACTGGCCGTAGGCGGCGATCCGGCTGTACGACCGCTCCCACTGGAGGTCGTCGAAGTGGATCGCGGCCCGGATACGGTGGCCGGTGCTGCTGACCGTCACCACGCGCGATCCTGGCACCGGCAGCATCAGGTCGAGCAGCAGCCCGGTGAGCGCGAAGTGGCCGAGGTGGTTGGTGCCGAACTGCATCTCGAAGCCGTCCTCGGTGGTCCGCTTCGGGGTGTGCATCACGCCGGCGTTGTTGATCAGCAGGTCGATCCGGTCGAAACGGGTCCGCAGCGCCGCCGCCGCGGTCCTGACGGAGCCGAGCGAGGCCAGGTCGAGCGCCTGCACGGTCACGTCGCCCCTCATGCGGGCCGCGGCCCGCTCGCCCTTCCCGGCGTCGCGCACGGCGAGGACCACGGACGCCCCGCGCTCGGCGAGGGCCTTGGCGGTCTCGTACCCGAGTCCGGTGTTGGCCCCGGTCACCACGGCCACCCGCCCGCGCTGGTCCGGTATGTGCGCCGTCGTCCATTTCTCGCCCATGGCAGGCTCCCCAGGTCAATTAACGTACCGGAAGTATCTTGTGCTGACGACAGTAAAGTACCCCCGGTACGCTGTCAACGTACCGGGGGTACGTAAGTTAGGCTGGCGGTCGTGACGTTCCAGCGGGCACGAACCGAAGAGCAGCGGGAGATCCGGCGGCGGGCGATCCTCGACGCGGCGTCGGCGATGCTCGACGAGATGCCCGTGGCCGCCGTCACCCTGAACGAGCTGAGCCGCCGGGTGGGCCTGGCGAAGCCGAACGTCCTGCGCTACTTCGAGTCCCGCGAGGCGGTGCTGCTCGAACTGCTCGACCGCTACCTGGAGGAGTGGCTGACGGAACTGGCGGGCGCGTTGTCCGCCGACGTCGACGAGGAACGGCCCATGGCCGAACGGGCGGTGGCAGTGGCCGGGACCCTCAGCCGCTCACTCGCGGGCCGCGTGGTGCTGTGCGACCTCTTCGGCGCGCAGGGCGGCGTACTGGAGCACAACGTCTCCGTCGAGGTCGTGGCGCGCTACAAGCGCGCCTCCCTGGAACGCCTGGCCGCCATGGCCGGCCTGATCCGCGCGTACCTGCCGGAGCTGGGCGGGAACGCGACCCTGTTCTGCCTGCACACCATGGCCATGGCCGGTGCGCTGTCGGCCTACAGCACGCCCCCGCCCAGCTTGCGGGCGGCCTACGAGGCCGAGCCGGAGCTTGCCCGTTTCCACCTGGGTCTCAAGGACTCCCTGGAGCTGTCCCTGAACGCCACCCTCCTCGGCGTGCTGCCCCGCGGCTGACCGGCGGCCCGCCGCCCGTTCGCCCGGCCGGTCAGTGGTGCTGCTGCTCGGAGAGGTCGAGGTCGCGGGGGACCAGGAAGAAGACCACGGCCGCGGCGGCGAGCATCGCCAGGCCGCCGGCGAGGCCGGTCTGGGCGAGCGAGTCGGTGAACGCCTCGCCGGCGCGCGCGGCCAGTTCCTCCGAGCCCGTGCGGGAGGCGATGTCGAGGGCCGCGCCGACCGACTCCTGCGCCGCCGCGACCTGCGCGTCGTCGAGGCCGTGCCCCGGGATGTGCTCGATGTCCAGGTGCGCGCGGTAGACCGCGGACGCGGCGCTGCCCAGGATCGCCACGCCGAGCACGTTCCCCAGGTCGTAGGAGGTCTCCTCGATCGCGGCGGCGTTCCCCGCCTTGGCCTGCGGCGTGCCGGACATGATGATGGCCGACGCGATCGCGAGGGACCCGGCCCCCGCGCCGAGCAGGGTCAGCGCGAGGGCGACCACCGGGTAGCCGAGGGCCCCGGGGACGGCCCACATCGCGAGGAAGCCGAGCCCGGCGACGCCGAGCCCGCCGGCGAGCACGGTCCTCGCCCCGATCCGCATCGCCAGGGGCGGGGCGACGAGCGAGGCGACACCCGCGCCCGCGGCCATCGGCAGCAGGTACACGCCGGCCTTCAACGGCGAGTGGCCCTCGACGAGTTGCAGCCACTGGGCGACGAGCAGCAGCAGCGCGCCCATCGCGAACATCGACGCCAGCGCGGCGACGGAACCGGCCGTCAGGGGCGCCCGGCGGAACAGCCGCACGTCGAGCAGCGGATCGGGGCGGCGCAGGCAGCGCAGGACGAACCAGGTCAGCAGCACGGCCGCCGCCAGCAGCGCGGCCCACGCGGGCGGCGCGGAGAAGCCGTCCTTGGCGAAGCGTTTGATCGCCCAGACCAGGGCCACCATGCCCGCGATCGACACCACGGTGGCCGCCGCGTCCCAGCGGCCGGGGGCCGGGTCGCGCGACTCGGGCAGCAGGAGCAGCCCGGCGATCAGGGCCGCGGCCATGAGGGGCACGTTGACCAGGAAGGCGGCGCGCCACGAGAAGTGTTCGAGCAGGAACCCGCCGATGATGGGGCCCACGGCCGCGCCGAGCGAGGAGGTGGCGGCCCACACGCCGAGCGCGGTGGCGCGTTCCGCCGGGTCGGGGAACACCGCCCTGATCATCGACAGGGTGGTCGGCATGATCATCGCGCCGCCCATGCCGAGCAGGGCCCTGACCGCGATGACGAGGCCGGGGGTGTCGGCGATCAGGACCACGAGGGAGGCGCCGCCGAACACCGCGAAGCCGGCCAGCAGCAGGAGCTTGCGGCCCCACCGGTCGGCCAGCGCGCTCATCGCCACCAGCAGCCCGGCCAGGACCAGCGAGTAGATGTCGACGATCCACAGCTGCTGGCTCGCGGAGGGCGCCAGGTCGGCGGTCAGGTCGGGCAGGGCGACGTTGAGGATCGTCATATCCATGACGACGACGAGCAGGCTGGCCGAGAGCACGGCCAGGGCCGCCCACCGCCGCCGGGTGGACAGGGCGAGGGGCGCGGAGCCCGGGGCGTTCACTGTGCGGTTTCCTTGCTTTCCGTGGCCCGGCTGGGCATCAGCGCGGCGAGCGCGCGGGTGAGGGCGGCGACGTCGAGCGGCTCGTCGTGCAGCATGGCGTGGTCGGCCGCGCCGTCGGTGAACACCGCCACCGCGAGCGCGGAGGCGGGGTCGGTGTGGGCGGACAGGACGTGCACCAGCCCGTCGAACCAGCGCAGCGCCAGCGGGCGCAGCGCGGGGCGCCGCACGGCGGCGAAGTACAGGGCGGCGTCGGCCTGCACGCGGGGGCGGTCGGCCAGGTAGGAGTGCAGCGCCTCGGCCAGGGCGGCGGGGCTGCCGGCGCCGTCGGCCAGCGCCTCGGCGAGCCTGGCCAGTTCCTTGTCCATCTCCTCGGCGAGCAGGCGCAGGGCCGCCTCCCGCAGCTCCTCCAGGGTGGAGAAGTAGTAGGTGGTGGCCCCGAGCGGCACGCCGGCCCGCTCCGCCACCCGCCGGTGCGTCAGCTCGTCGCCGCCCTCGACGGTCAGCTCCGCCGCCGCCCTGACGAGGGACCGGCGGCGGCCCTCGGGGTCCCGGCGCGCCGGGGGAACGCGTTTCTCGTGCCCGCTCGCGGCAGCCACGGGACCACCTTCCGGAAGAGACCGTGTGGACTGGTACGCATGTAATAGTACAGGCGTACAGGAACGGGCGGGGCGGGTGGGGCGGCCGGTCAGCGGGCGAGCACGGGGGCCTCGCCGCTGCCGTCCGCGTCGGCCTTGACCGTGTAGACCTCCCAGCGCTCGCGGCCCGGCGCGGTGACCCAGACCTTGTCCTGGAGCGCGTAGCAGCAGGTGGTGTCCTTCTCCTCGAACGTGGCGAGACCGGCGTCCGCGAGGCGCGCGGTGGCGGCGGCGACGTCCTCGGTCGCGGCCACCTCGACGCCCAGGTGGTCGAGCCCGGTGTCCGTTCCGGCCTCGCCCTCGATCAGGACGAGCTTGAGCGGGGGCTCGGTGACGGCGAAGTTGGCGTAGCCCTCGCGGCGCTTGGCCGGCCCGGTGCCCAGTAGCCGGGAGTAGAAGGCGATCGACGCGTCGAGGTCGGGGACGCGCAGGGCGAGCTGAACGCGGGACATGGTGGTCTCCCATCGGTCTGGATCGACGTTTGTCGATGCAGGTTGCAGCTTGCAGCTTGAATCGAAGAATGTCAACATAGGCACATGTCGAAACAAGCTGGTGAGGGCGCGCGGACCGGCGGTGCCGCGGACTGCTGCCCCGGATTGCTGACCGCGCCGCTCGACGAGGAGCAGGCGGCGGAACTGGCCCCGGTGTTCAAGGCGCTCGGCGATCCGGTGCGGCTGCGGCTGCTGTCGATGATCGCCTCGCGCGCCGGGGGCGAGGTGTGCGTGTGCGACCTGACCCCGGCGTTCGACCTGTCCCAGCCGACGATCTCCCACCACCTGAAGCTGCTCAGGCAGGCCG
The DNA here is from genome assembly GCF_020410765.1 of Streptomyces marincola. Lineage (NCBI taxonomy): Bacteria > Bacillati > Actinomycetota > Actinomycetes > Kitasatosporales > Streptomycetaceae > Streptomyces > Streptomyces marincola. Next base: position 5,075,408 of record NZ_CP084541.1, read on the forward strand.
GGCTGATCGACTGCGAACGCCGGGGCACGTGGGTGTACTACCGGCTCGTCCCGGGGGCGACCGACCGCCTGGCCGGCCTGCTCACCCGCCCCGCGGGCGAGCCGCTGCCCGTGCTCGCGGCAGCCGGCGCGTGAGCGCGCCGCCCGGGACGGCCCGGCTGTCGTTCACCGACCGCTACCTCGCCGTGTGGATCCTCGCCGCGATGGCCGCGGGCCTCGGGCTGGGCCGCCTCGTCCCGGGGCTCGGGGACGCCCTCGCCACCGTGACGGTGACCGGCGTCTCGCTGCCGATCGCCGTCGGGCTGCTGGTGATGATGTACCCGGTGCTGGCCAAGGTGCGCTACGACCGGCTCGGCACCGTGACCCGCGACCGGCCGCTGCTGATCTGGTCCCTCGTGCTGAACTGGGTCGTCGGCCCGGCCCTGATGTTCGCGCTCGCCTGGATCTTCCTGCCCGACCTGCCCGAGTACCGCACGGGCCTGATCATCGTCGGCCTGGCGCGCTGCATCGCCATGGTCGTCATCTGGAACGACCTGGCCTGCGGCGACCGCGAGGCCGCGGCCGTTCTCGTCGCCATCAACTCGGTGTTCCAGGTGGTCGCGTTCTCCGCCCTCGGCTGGTTCTACCTGTCCGTGCTGCCCGGCTGGCTCGGCCTCCAGCAGACCGCGCTCGACGTGTCGGTGTGGGAGATCGCGCGCAGCGTGCTGATCTTCCTCGGCGTCCCGCTCGCCGCCGGCTTCCTCACCCGCCGCGTGGCCGAGCGGATCAGGGGCCGCGCCTGGTACGAGGCCGCGTTCGTGCCGCGCGTCGCGCCGCTGGCCCTGTACGGGCTGCTGTTCACGATCGTCGTCCTGTTCGCCCTCCAGGGCGAGGCCATCACCTCCCGGCCGCTGGACGTCGCCCGCATCGCCGCGCCGCTGCTGGTCTACTTCGGGCTGATGTGGGCCGGGGCGATGCTGCTCGGCCGCGCCGCCGGCCTCGGCCACCCGCGTGCCACGACGCTGGCGTTCACGGCCGCGGGCAACAACTTCGAACTCGCCATCGCCGTCGCCATCGCCACCTTCGGCGCCTCGTCGGGGCAGGCCCTGGCCGGTGTCGTCGGGCCGCTCATCGAGGTGCCCGTCCTCATCGGACTCGTGCGCGTCGCCCTCGCCGCCCGCCGTTTCTTCCCCGAACCGTCCGCCCCGGCCCCGGCCGCCCGCGCCCCGCAGGAAGGCACCGCACGTGTCTGACGCCCGCCCCTCCGTCCTGTTCGTCTGCGTCCACAACGCCGGCCGCTCCCAGATGGCCGCCGCCCTCCTCACCCGCCTCGCCGGGGACCGGGTCGAGGTGCGGTCCGCCGGGTCCGCGCCGGCCGGCGCCGTCAACCCGGTCGTGGTGGCCGCGCTGCGCGAGGTGGGCGTCGACATCGCCGCCGAGACCCCGAAGGTCCTCACCACGGACGCCGTGCGGGCCTCGGACGTCGTGATCACCATGGGCTGCGGGGACGCCTGCCCCGTCCTGCCCGGCCGGCGGTACCTCGACTGGGCGCTCGACGACCCGGCGGGGCGCGATCTGGCGGCGGTCCGGCCGATCCGCGACGATATCGAACGCCGCGTGCGCGGCCTGCTCGCCGACCTCGGCGTCGAACCGGCCGGGGGCGGCGGCGCCGGCCCGGGCACCGGCGACCGGTCCGGCACCGGCGGCTGAACCGGCAGCGCACCGGCGGCTGAGCCGGCACCGGCTCGTGCGGACGGGCTGGCCGGCTCGTGCGGCCGGGCCGGGCGCCCGCGCGCGCGACCCGGCGCCCGGCGGTGGCGTGACCGGGCCGCCACGGGATACCCGGTCAGGGGAGCCTGCCCGGGTGCGTCCCGGTGGCGGGCCGCCCCGCCCACATCTGAACAGCAGAAGGAGCTTCCCACCATGGCGACCCTCCTCCACCGGATAGGCCGCGGGGCCTTCCGGCGCTGCCGCCTCGTGCTCGGCCTGTGGCTGGTGGCCCTCGTCGCGGTCGTCGCCGGCGCAGCGGCCGCCGGCGGATCGTTCGACGACGAGTTCACCATTCCCGGCTCCGAGTCCCAGGAGGCGCTGGACGCCCTGGCCGCGGACTTCCCCGCCGCCGCCGGCACCAGCGCGCAGATCGTCGTGCAGGCCCCGGAAGGCCGTTCCGTGACCGACCCCGCGTACGCGGCGGCGATCGAGGAGACCGTCGCCACCGCCGCCGAGGGCCCGCAGGTGGCCGCCGTCGTCGACCCCGCGACCGCGGGCACCGTCTCGGAGGACGGCCGCGTCGCGCTGGCCCAGGTGCAGTTCGAGGTCGAACTGCCCGACCTGCGCGACTCCTCACTCGACGCCGTCGAGGACGCGGCGCAGGCCGCCCGCGACGCGGGCCTGCGCACCGAGGTCGGCGGCGTCGCCTACAGCATGACCGCCGTGCACGTCTCGCCCGTCGAGCTGATCGGCGTCGCCGTCGCGCTGCTCGTCCTGGTCATCACGTTCGGCTCCCTGCTCGCCGCCGGAATGCCGCTGGTCAGCGCGCTGATCGGGGTCGGCGTCGGCCTGGCAGGGATCATGCTGCTCAGCGCCGCGACCACCGTCTCGTCCACCGCGCCCACGCTCGCCCTGATGCTCGGGCTCGCCGTCGGCATCGACTACGCGCTGTTCATCCTCTCCCGGCACCGCTCCCAGCTCGCGAACGGCATGGACCCCGAGGAATCCGCGGGCGTCGCCACCGGAACGGCCGGCAGCGCCGTCGTCTTCGCCGGACTCACCGTGATCATCGCGCTCTCCGGGCTCGCGGTCGTCGGCATCCCGTTCCTCACCGTGATGGGCCTGTGCGCCGCCGCCACCGTCCTGGTCGCCGTCCTGGTCGCCGTCACGCTGCTGCCCGCCCTGCTCGGCCTCGCCGGGCACCGGCTGGTGCCCGCGCCGGGCTCGCGCGCCGCGCGCCGCGAGCGCGAGGCCGCGGCCGGCACCACCCCCACCGGCGGCGAACGCTGGGCGCGGCTGGCCGTGCGCCGCCCGCTGCCCGTCGTCCTCGGCGTCGTCGTGCTGCTCGGCCTCGCCGCCCTCCCGGCCCGCGACCTCAGCCTCTCCCTGCCCGACAACGGCACCGCGGCCGAGGACTCGGGGCAGCGGCAGGCGTACGACCTGATCAGCGACGCGTTCGGGCCCGGCGTCAACGGCCCGCTGCTCGTCCTCGTGAACGGCGCGGGGCAGGACCCCCAGGCGCTCGAACAGGCCGCGGGCACGGTCGCCGGCACGCTGAACGAACTGCCGGGCGTGGTACTCGCCGCGCCCGCGCAGGGCGACCCGGACAGCGGCACCGCCGTGGTCCAGGTCGTGCCGGAGACCGGTCCGCGCGACCCGGCGACCGCCGACCTCGTGCACGAGATCCGCGACAGCGCGCCGCGCGTCGCGGAGGCCGCCGGGGTCGAGGGCCTGTCCGTCACCGGCAACACCGCCGTCGGCGTCGACGTCTCGCAGCGCCTCGGCGACTCGCTCGTGCCGTTCGCCGCCGTCGTGGTGGGCCTGGCCCTGCTCCTGCTGATCCTCGTCTTCCGCTCGCTGCTCGTGCCGCTCAAGGCCGCGCTCGGCTTCCTGCTGACGGTCGGCGCCTCGTTCGGCGCGGTCGTCGCGGTCTTCCAATGGGGCTGGCTCTCCGACGTGTTCGGCGTGACCCAGACCGGGCCCGTCGTCAGCTTCCTGCCGATCATCCTCATCGCCATCCTGTTCGGGCTCGCGATGGACTACGAGGTGTTCATGGTGTCCCGCATGCGCGAGGAGTACGTGCGCGGCGCCGCGCCGCGCGCCGCCATCACCGCGGGCGCCGGGCACGCCTCGCGCGTGGTCACGGCGGCGGCGCTGATCATGACGTTCGTGTTCGCCAGCTTCGTGCTCTCCGACGACACGACGATCAAGCCCATGGCGTTCGCGCTGGCCCTCGGCGTCATGGTGGACGCGTTCCTCGTCCGCATGACGCTCGTGCCCGCGGTGCTCGCCCTCCTCGGCCGCCACGCGTGGTGGCTGCCCGCCTGGCTGGACCGCGCGCTGCCCGACCTCGACATCGAGGGCGAACGGCTGCGCCACCGCACCGGCGCCGCGCCCGCCCCGGCCGGCTCGCGTGCGGACGGCGGGGTGTGAAAGGGTCCCAGCGACCGGACCGGACATACCGGGTGAACGAGGCGGGGTGCGCGTGGTGGAACTCAGGCAGCTGCGGTACTTCCTCGCCGTCGCCGAGGAGCTGAGCGTGACGGCCGCGGCCCGCCGCTTCCACATGGCGCAGCCCGCGCTCAGCCAGGCCATCACCAAACTCGAACGGCAGCTCGGCGCGCCGCTGTTCGACCGCGGCGGCGGCCGGCTGCGGCTCACCGCCGCGGGCCGGCTGCTCATGCCGGAGGCCAGGACCCTGCTGGAGCGGGCCCGCGAGATCGCCGACCTCGTGCCGCACGCGCAGGGGCAGGAACGCACCGTGCTGCGCGTCGGCGCCATCGCCTCGGCCGTCTCGGGGCTGCTGCCGCGCGTGCTGCCCGCGTTCCTCGGCCGCCACCCGTGGGTGCTGCCCCGGGTGTACGAGATGGGGCAGCGCAGGCAGGCCGACGCGGTCCGCAACGGCGAGATCGACATCGGCGTCTGCCGGCTGCCGCGCGGCGAGGCAGGGCCCGCCGTCCACGTGCAGCCGCTGGGGGACGAGCCGCTGTGCTGCGCCGTCGCCGAGGGCGACCCGCTGGGGGCGGGGCCCGTTCCGCTGGCGGCGCTCGCCGGGCGCGACCTCGTCGGCTTCCCCAGGGCGCTCGCCCCGGTCGCCTACGACACGATCGTGTCGGTGTGCATGCGGGCGGGCTTCTCGCCCCGGTTCAGCCAGGAGGCGGAGAACGACCAGGCCATCCTCGGCCTCGTCGCCTGCGGACTCGGCGTGGCGCTGGTGCCCGAGCTGACCACGCGGCTCGCCGTGCGCGGCGTCAGGTACCTGCCGGTCGTCGACGCGCACGCGGTGACGCCCCTGTCGGTGATCGTCAGCGCCGGGGGCCCGCCCGAGGCAGCGCTGCTGCTGCGCGAGGCGCTGCGCGCGCTCCGCCCGCCCGACGGCGGCTGACCCGCCGCGTGGGGGCACGGCGCGCGGTGCGGTCGGGGCCGTCGGGGCGTGGGCCCGGTCCGTGCACGCCCCTGGGCCGGAACACGCCCCCCGTGGCACCATCGTGCGGGTGAACGCTCAGGACTTCGACGCCCTGCTGTGCGACCTCGACGGCGTCGTGCGCCTGTGGGACGCCGAGGAGATGCGCGCCATCGACCGCGCCACGGGACTGCCGGACGGGTCGCTGGCCGCCGCCGCGTTCCACCCGCCGCTGCTCGACGCGGCGGTGACGGGGCGCATCACGGACGAGCAGTGGCGGGAGCGGGTGGCGGCCGGGCTCGCCGACGCCTGCGGCTCGCGGGACGCGGCGCGCGACGCGGTGCGGCAGTGGTCGGCCCTGACCGGGCGGGTCGACGCCGAGGCCGTCGCGCTGCTGCGGCGGGTCAGGCGCACCGTGCCCGTCGTGCTCGTGTCCAACGCCACCACGCGGCTTGAGGCCGATCTCGCGGCACTCGGCCTCGACGGGGCGTTCGACGCCGTCGTCAACACCTCGCGCATCGGCTTCGCCAAGCCCGACCCGCGCGTCCTCCACGCGGCGGCCGGTCGGGTGGGCGCGGACCCGGCGCGGTGCCTGTTCGTCGACGACACCGCCGGGCACGTCGAGGCCGCGCGGGCTGCCGGGCTGCGCGCGCACCACTACAGGACCGCCGACGGCCTGCGCGCCGCGCTCGGCCTTCCGCTCGGCCACCTGTCCGGCTGACCACCGCGCCGCCGCCCGCGCCCGGCGGCCGTTCCCGCGCGGCCGGGCCCGTCGCCGGTCCCGGCCGTTCACGGCGTTCCCTGCGACGGGCCCGGGGTCAGGCCGCGGTGAACCGCGCGGCCGACATGGCGCCCAGATCCAGGTCCGTGCCGCCCCGCAGCGCCAGGTCCGCCGCGATCCGGCCGAACGCGGGGGCCAGCTTGAAGCCGTGGCCGGAGAAGCCGGCCAGCACCAGGGCGCGTTCTGTGCCGGGCACCCGGTCGACGACGGCGGTGCGGTCGCTGGTGTACGCGTCCATGTAGACGCTGTAGCGGACCGGGTCGGGGTGCAGGCCGGGCAGGAAACTGCGCACGGCCTCGCCTATCGGGCGCAGCCGCCGTTCGTCGAGGTCGCGGGTGTACTCGTCCGTGCCGGACAGGTCGCCGAACGCGTCGGCGAAGCCCGTCTTGACCGACATCCCGTCCATCATCGGCACGCCGAACAGGTGGACGCCGTCGGTGTCGCGGATGAATGCGGGGAACCGCTCCGGCGCCCATTCCGCCGGGTCGCCCGTGGGCGCGAACCAGGTCAGGACCAGCGGGCGCAGCGTCAGGTGCGGCGCGAGGCCGGGCACGAGCTGCCTGCTCCACGGACCGGCCGTGAAGACCACGGTGCGCGCGGTGTACTCGGTGCCGGCCGCGGTGATCCTCACCCGGTCGTCCTCGAACCGCACGTTCTCCACCGGAGTGTGCGGCAGCAGCCGCGCGCCGTGCCGCTGCGCCTGCGCGCAGGCGGCGAGGACGGCCAGCTCCGGCCGCAGGACGCCGCCGCCCGCGTCCAGGATGCCGATCTCGCCGTCGTGCACGCGGTGCTGCGGGTAGCGGGCCGCGAGCACGTCGGGGTCGAGGATCTCGTGGTCGAGGCCGTGCTCGTCCACCGACTCCCGCACGCGCCGCATCTGCGGCAGTTCCGGCAGGCCGATCGACAGGCAGCCGGTGGGCCGGAACAGCGGCAGCCCCGAGCTGTCGGACAGCTCCTGCCACAGGGCGCGGGCCCGGCGCAGCATCGGCACGTAGGCGGCGCCCTCGTGGTAGGCCATGCGGAACAGGCGGGACTCGCCCGCCGACGCGCCCCGGTCGTGCCCGAGGCCGTACTGCTCGAAGCCGAGCACGGACGCGCCGGACCGTGCCAGTTGCCAGGCGGTCATGGAGCCCATGGCGCCCAGACCGATCACTGCGATGTCGGCGTCCACGAGGACACTCCTTCTCGTTCTCGTACGAGTCTTCGGGTTGAGTCGGGATGAGTCGGGTTGAGTCGGGTCGGGTGGGATCGGCTCTACGGGTCGGGTCTTCCGTCGGAAGCGCGCGGTTCGCGTGCGAACGGAGGTCAGGGCGTCCCCGCGGTCCCGCCGCCCCGGGGGCCTTCCGGGCCGCCGCCGCGCGCGGCACGCAGCGCGCCGCGCGCGAGCAGCAGGGCGAGTGCGCAGGTCACGAGGCCGAGCACGGTGTAGCCGCCGGCCAGCGCCCAGACGGCGCCCGCGGCGATGATGGTGGGGGTCAGCGTGACCGTCAGCGTCTCCACCGGCGCGAGCGGCAGGTAGGCGAGGCCGAACTCGTCGAGGGTCCGGGTCTTCAGCTTCGGGTCGCTCATGCGCAGCAGGGCCACGCCCGTGGACACCGATCCGGTCGCCCAGCCCCAGGTGAACAGCGCCCTCTCGAACCAGTGCCGGTCGAACACGCGCGGCGCCACGACGAGGAACAGGAACAGGCACACGGCAAGACCGGCCGCGAACAGCAGGAGCAGCGGAGCCAGGTAGTCGGCCACGAAGCTGGGCACGATGGAGGCGATGCCGCACACGATCAGCACGTCGGTGGCCGATCCGGACACACTTTTGATCGTCTGGGGGTCGACGTAGCGCCAGGCGGGGGTGCGGCCGACCGCGAGGCGCAGCACGAGACCGACGAGGAACGCGACGGCGAACACCGGCACCGCGAAGTCGGGCCACAGGTCCCCGACCCACTCCGACAGCCCGTACGCCGCCGCCGCGACCGCGGCCACCAGCGACACCTGGAGGGCCAGCGGCTCGATGGACACCGCCGAGGTCGTGGCCCGGCCGGTGGCGGTCCTGTCCTTCTCCTCGCGGATCAGGCCGGAGCGCAGTTCCTCCGGCAGCCCGGCGAACGGGCCCACACCGCCCGCGTGCCCGCGGCGCGCACCCCAGTTGGTGATGATGATGCCGCCGACGATGCCCACGAGCATGCCGACGGTCGCGGAGGTGAAGCCGAGCGAGGTGGCCTCCTGCCAGCCGTCGTCCTCGAACGCCGTGCCGAGCGCCGCCGCGGTCCCGAATCCGCCCGCCCAGCCCGCGAATAGCAGGGTGCCGAACGCGTCCGGGGTTCCCCAGACGGGGCCGAGCAGAATCAGCGCGAAAGCCAGGCCGATACCGACCTGCACCGCATACATGCCGATGGAATAGAGGGAAAAACTCCCCGTCGACTTCCCGAAGGCGCCGAACCCGCTGTCGCTCGACAACGCGAGGCACGCGAATACGGCGACGATGAGCACGGAGGAATAGGTGCCCAACTGGTCGGAGAACGGCAGGATATCGAGGACTTCAGGGCCGAGCAGCAGGCCGAGCCCTCCGGCGATGACGCTGGACGGCAGCATCAGCCGCTGCACGAAAACCAGCCGGGCGCGGGCGATCGTTCCGGTGACGAGCAGGGCCGCGATGAGTCCGGCGTCACTGAGAAGTGACCAGGGCGTGTAATCCATCCGAACTCCTCGTCGATCGCAGGTGACGCCGGATTTCTATCACCGCTATCGGGAACCGGAACAGAGGGAAACCCATACGAAGAAGCGGATGGTGCCATACGCGGTGGTTATGGTCCAACGGTATGCGGACTGTCCGCCGAATGCGGGACCGAAATCGTCACCGGCACGAAACCCCGCCGGAACACGGCGGCGGCCCCCCGCGCCCCCGACGGCCGCCCGCCCCCGGGCGCCCGGGGGCGGGCGGTCCGCTCAGTGCCGGACGGGTTCGTCGCCCAGCCGCTGGCCGCGCAGCAGGAACCAGGCGGCGGCAGCAGCCACGAGCAGCAGGGCGGCGCCGACGCCGGCGGCCAGGGCCACCCCCTCGACGAACGACGCGCGAGCCGCGTCGAGCAGCGCCCCGGCCGCGTCGGCGGGCATGTGGGCCGCGGCCACGACGGCCCCGCCGAGCGACTCGTGCGCCCCCTCCGGCGTGCCGACCGGTCCGGTGAAGTCCTGGTAGACGTTGGTGACGACGGACCCGAGCAGGGCGATCCCCAGGGCGGCGCCCAGTTCGTACGCGGTCTCGGAGACGGCCGACGCGGCGCCCGCCTGCTCCTTGGGCACGGCGGTGAGGATGACGTCGGCGGTGACCGTGAACGACAGTCCGGTGCCGAAGCCGACGAGCAGCAGGACGGTGCCGAGCAGGGGATAGCCGGTGGCCTGGCCGATCGTGGTCAGCGCGGCCAGGGCCAGGCCGATCACGGCCAGCCCGGTCGACACGACCGCGCGCACCGAGACCCGCCGCGCCGCGGCACCGGCGACCAGCCCGGCGGCCACCGCGCCCGCGGCGGCGGGCAGTTCCGCGATGCCCGCCTCCATGGGGCCCCTGCCCTGGACGAGTTGCAGGTACTGGGAGAGGAAGAACAGCAGTCCCGACAGCCCGAGGATGGTCAGCAGGTCCGCCAGGACGGCGCCGCTGAACCCGCGGTGCCGGAACAGCCCGACGTCCACCAGCGGGGCCGGCAGCCCGCGCTGGCGCCGGACGAACAGGACGAGGGCGGTGGCGCCCACCAGGCCCGCCGCGAGCGTGGGCCACACGAACCCGTCGGCGGCGGCCTCCTTGATCGCGTAGACGACGCAGCCCATCCCGATCAGCGACAGGAGGACGCTCGGCAGGTCCCAAGGACCGGGCGAGGGGGTGCGCGACTCCGGCAGCAGCATGGCCCCGACGACGACCAGCACCGCCATCACGGGCAGGTTGATCAGGAACACCGAGCCCCACCAGAAGTGTTCGAGCAGCGCGCCGCCGACGATCGGCCCCAGCGCGAGACCCGCGGAGGCGGCGGCGCTCCAGATGCCGATGGCGAGACTGCGTTCGCGTGGGTCGGGGAAGAGGTTGCGGATCAGCGCGAGGGTTGAGGGCATCAGCGTGGCGCCGGCGACCCCGAGCAGCGCGCGGGCGGCGATCATCGCCTCGGGCGTGTGCGCGTAGGCGTTGAGCACCGAGACCAGCCCGAACGCGGTGGCGCCGATCAGCAGCAGGCGCTTGCGGCCGATGCGGTCGCCCAGGCTGCCCATGGAGATGAGCAGGCCGGCGAGCACGAACGAGTAGGAGTCGCCGATCCACAGCAGCTGGGTGCCCGAGGGCTGCAAGTCCTCGCTGAGGTAGGGCGTGGCCAGTCCCAGAACGGTGGCGTCCACTGCCACGAGCAGCACCGCGAGGACCAGGACGCCCAGGGCTATCCAGCGCCCGGGGCCCGACCGCTCGCCCTCCCGGCCGGCCGGGTGCGGCGCGTTCGTCACGGTGTGTCCTTTCGTGTCGCGCCGCCGAGCAGCAGCTCGACGACCATGCGGGAGAAGTCGTTGCGGGCCACGCGGCCCTCAAGGGTGGCCCAGGTGGCGGCGCCCAGCAGGCCGTACAGGGCCTCGGTGAGCCACGCCACGCTCAGGTCGATGCGGAACTCGCCGCTCTCCTGGCCCCTGCGGAACAGGGCGTTGACCCGCTCGTCGATGCGGGCCCAGCCCGCGTTCTGCTCCTCGCCCTCGAACAGCTGGTTCTCGGAGTAGAGGAACGTGAGCAGGCCCGTGCAGGGCTGGACCTCGCGGACCAGGCGGCGCACCGCGTCCGTGGCCGTGCCCTCGCCGAGGCGCGCCGCGTCGAGCGCCGCCTCGCACTCGGCGATGCCCAGCTCCTCCAGGGCGCGGACGAGGGCGTCGCGCCCCGCGAAGTGCCGGTTCAGCGTGGCTCTGCTGACTCCGGCGGCCCTGGCGACCTCTTCCATGGTCGCCGTGGCGCGCCGCGCCAGCAGATCGGCGGCCACCCGCAGCACGTGATCACGATCGAAAGCCATGAGCCAACGATAACCCGCATGAGACATGAACGCCTCATGTGTGACGCATATGACTCTCGTGGGCGGGAGTCGGGGCCACCCGGGCGCCGCACGCCGCCGCCCGGCTTGCTTCGATGGGGTGCGATCCGCAGCCTCCGCGGCCACGGGCCGCCTGGCCCGCCCCCGCACCGGAAGGAACCACGCGCCATGCCCCTCTTCGCCGTCACCTACGCCTACGTCGACGACGCCGCCGCCCTCGACCGGCTCCGCCCCACGCACCGCGCGTACCTGCGCGGCCTCGTCGAGAGCGGCGTCAACGTCTCCTCGGGGCCGTTCGGTCCCGGCGAGCGCCCCGGCGCGCTGCTGCTGATCCGCGCCGAGAGCAAGGAGGCGGCGCTCGCCGCCACCGAGGCCGACCCGTTCCGCGCCGAAGGGCTGGTCGCCGAGGTCACCGCGACCGAGTGGCGGCCGGTCATGGGGCAGTTGGCCGACGACGCCTCCTGACGACGCCGTCGCACGGCTGCCGCGGCCGGGCCGCCCGGTGGCGGGCCCGGCCCGGGCAGCGGCGGGGAACCGCGCGGCCACCGGCCGGTCACCCCGGGGCCCGGGGGCGCACTTTAGGGGCCGGGCAGGGGTACACCGGGCGGGCCCGGTTGCCTAGCGTGGCAGCATGGCGTATCAGCTGTGCACGCGCGGGCGGACCGCCCCCGGCCCGCGGGACCCGACGACGGGCCTGACCCCCGCCCCCGCCCTCAGACGCGCCGCGCCGCGCGCCTGACCACCCGGCCGCGCCGGTCGCGCCCACCGGCACACCCGCCGCCGCGCCGCGCGGCGGTGCGCGGGACCGGCCCGCGGGGTAACGACCCAGGGCCAGGTCCGTTCCGCCAGGCCCCCGGCCGACCGGGGGAGCGGAGCGCGCACGGCGTCCGCGCCGGGCGCGTTCCGCACACTGACAGCGCCGTCAGTGCCCGCACCGCGCCCGACGGCGGCACGCGCCGGGCGGCACCACAGAACACCACCCGGCGGCGCCGACGACAGCGGCGGCCCGGCCACCAGCAGGAGGTTCGAACACCCCATGACAACCGTTTCCGGTACGCGGGAAACCTGGTTCCGCCGGTTCCAGCAGGCGGCGCCGGACGCCGTCCAGCTCATCGCCCTGCCGCACGCCGGCGGCTCCGCCCCCTACTTCCTGCCGCTCGCCAGGGCACTGGCCCCGGCCGTCGACGTCGTCTCCGTCCAGTACCCCGGCCGGCAGGACCGGCGCCTCGAACCGGCCGCCGAGGACCTGAACGTCCTGGCCGACCAGATCTTCGACGTGCTCGACGCCAAGCCGGGAACGCCGCTGGTGCTGTTCGGCCACAGCATGGGCGCGGTCCTCGCGTTCGAACTGGCCCTGCGCCTGGAGAAGGAGGTCGGGGACGTGCCGCTCGGCATCATCGCCTCGGGCCGGCGCTCCCCGACGCGGCACCGCGACGAGGTCGTGCACGAACGCGGCGACGCGGGCATCATCGCCGAGATGAAGGAACTGGCCGGCACCGACCCGGGCGTGCTCGCCGACGAGGAACTGCTCCAACTCGTGCTGCCCGCCCTCCGCGCCGACTACCGCGCGGTGGAGACCCACAGGCACAGGCCCGGGGAAACGGTCCGCGCCCCCATCAGCGTGCTGACCGGCGAGAGCGACCCGCGCGTCACGCTTGAGGAGGCGCGGGCCTGGGAGGAGGTCACCACCGGCGCGTTCAGCCTGCGGTCCTTCCCCGGCGGGCACTTCTACCTCAACGGGCGCCAGCAGGAGGTGACGGCCGCCATCAGGGAGAGCATCGCGGCCTTCCGCGCCGCCCGCTAGCCAACGGGCGCCTCCGTGCCCGGACTTCGCCGGGAACCGCGATGCGTCCGGAACCCGCGGGGGCCCCGGCGCGTTCCCACGGGCATGGCGCTCACGACGTGGCTCGCCCCCGGAGTTCCCCCGGCCGGTTCCCCGACCGGCCGTTCCCCGGCGCCGGGGAACGGGACCGCGTGACGGCGCGGCTCCCGGGCGCGGGCGGCGTCCGGCTGACGGTGCTCACGGCCGACGACCTGCCCCTCTGGGAGCGGGCCAGGCTCGCCGCGCTGACCGACGCGCCGCACGCGTTCACCGTCGGGCTCGCCGACTGGCACGCGGGCGGCAGGGAACGCTGGCGCGCCCGGCTGGCCATCGCGGGCTCCCTCAACGTCGTCGCCCTGCGGGGCGAGGAGCCCGTCGGGATGGTCAGGGGCGTGCCGCGGGACGGGCGGCGGAGCGAACTGCGGTCGCCGTGGGTCGGCACCGGGGCGCGGGGCGACGGCCTCGGCTCCCTGCTGATCGAGACCGTGGCGGCGTGGGCCGCGCGGTCGGGCGCGGCCGCCCTCGACCTCGCGGTCCTGACGGACAACGCGCCCGCCCTCGCCCTCTACCGGCGCCACGGCTTCGTCCCGGCGGGAGCGCGCGGGGGCGCGGGCGGCGCGCCCGGCGAGCGGATGCTCACCAGGGCGCTTCGCGCATGAGCCCCGTGCGCCGGCGCGTTCGCCCCCGCGGGTCCCGGGGCGAATCCGGGCATCGGAGCGGCGCCGCGGCCCCCGGGTGGGTAACCTCGGACGCGGGGGCGGCAGAACACAGGGGGAGGACCATGCGTGTCGTCATGACCGTCGCCGGCGAAGGGACTTCGCCGTCCGGTGTCCACGAGTTGCACGGCTGGCTGCGGGACGTCCCCGAGCTGCGCGGCCGGGTCGGGCGGGACGAGGCGGCGCCGCCCGTGCCGGGGGCGATGGGCCCGGGAGCGGACGCGCTGGTCGCCCTGCTCGAACCCGGCGGCGTCGCCGCGGCGTTCGCGGGCGCGCTCATCGCCTGGGTGCAGACCCGCCGCGGCAGCCACACGGTCACCGTCGTGCGCCCCGACGGCACCGAGATCACCATATCGACCCGCCAGGCACGCGAGTTGACGCCAGAGCAGCTGGCCGAGCTGGCCGAACGGCTCGCCCGTCCGCCCGCGGACCCGGGCGATGGCGGGTGAGCTGTCCGCCCCCGGTGCCCGCGCGATTCTGATCGGGACCGGGCGGCACGCACCGGGCTCCCGCCTCGCCGCCCTGCCCGCCGTGGACCGCACGCTCGACGACCTGGCCGCCGCGCTGCGCGAGGTCTGCGGCATGGCGGCCCCTGGCCAGGTCACGCGGGTGCCGGGCGGCGCGGGCCCGGACGAGGTGGTGGCGGCCGTCGAGGAAACGGTCCAGCGGGCGGCGGGCCCCGTGCTGCTGTACTACGTGGGGCACGGCCTGCTCGGCCCCGGCGACGACCTGTACCTCGCCACCCGCCGCGGCCTCTCCGAGCGGCACGTCGCCGGCGCCGTGCCCTACCGCACCGTGCGCGACCTGCTGGGCGAGGCGCCGCACGGCAGCATCGCCGTTCTCGACTGCTGCTTCTCCGGCCGCGCCGGCGCACCGCGCACGGACGGCGGCGCGCGGCGCGCGTTCGCGTCGGCGCGCCCGCGCGGCAGCTTCCTGCTCACCTCGGCGTCCCACTACGCGCTGTCGTTCGCGCCGGAGGGAGAACGCCACACCGCGTTCAGCGGGCGCCTGCTGCGGCTGCTGGCCGAGGGCGACCCGGCGGGGCCGCCGTGGCTGACGCCCGAGGCCCTGCACGCCGCGCTGGAACGGGAGTTCGCGGACGACGGCCGGGTGCGGCCCGCCCGCAGGAGCGAGGGCACGCTCGGCGCGCTGCGCCTGGCCGCCAACCGCGCCTACCCGGCCCCGGCGCGCGACGAGGAGCCGCCGGCCGACGTGCCCTGCCCCTACCCGGGCCTCGAACCGTTCCGCACCGAGGACAGCCGGCACTTCTTCGGCCGCGACGAGCTGATCGCCCGGCTCGTGGCCGCCGTCGACCGCACAGGACCCGAGGCCGGGCCCGTGGTCCTGGTCGGCGCGTCCGGCTCCGGCAAGTCCTCGCTGCTGCGCGCCGGGCTCACGGCCGCGCTCGAACGCCGGTGGGCCGCGCGCGAGTCGGCCGCCGGGCCCGCGCTGCTCCTCCCCGCCCCCGGACCGCGCCCGGTCGCGGCCCTGGCCGCGGCCTGGGCCGAGGCCACGGGGCGCGAGGACGCGGAGGTGGCCGCCGCCCTGCGGGCCGGCCGGTTCCCAGGACCGCGCCCGGGCCGCACGGCGCCCCGGCTGCTGATCGTCGACCAGTTCGAGGAAACGTTCACCCGCTGCGAGGACGACGCGGAGCGCGCCGCCTTCGTCGCCGCCCTGACCGGCGGCGGGGACGGCCCGCGCGTGGTGCTCGGCCTGCGCGCCGACCACTACGGCAGCTGCCTGGCCCACCCCGCGCTCGAACGGGCCCTGAATCGCGGGCAGGTGACCGTTCCGCCCATGGGGGAGCGGGAGTTGCGCGACGCCGTCGCGCGCCCGGCCGCCGCCGTGGGGCTCGACCTGCAACCCGGCCTCACCGAACGGCTGCTGCACGACCTGCGCGAGGGCCGTTCCGGTGAGGACGCGGCCGGGCCGCTGCCGTTCCTCGCCCACGCGCTGCGCGAGACCTGGCTGCGCCGCTCCGGCACCCGCCTCACGCTCGCCGGCTACGAGGCCACCGGCGGCATCTGGCGCTCGGTGGCCACGACCACCGAGCGGCTGCACGAGGAGCTGAGTCCGGCGCACCGCACGGTGCTGCGCGAACTCCTGCTGCGCATGCTGCACGTGCCCCCCGACCGCGCCGACGCCCGCGCCGCCACCCGCCGCCGCGTCCCGCTCGCGGAACTGCTCGACGGCCTGCCGGACGCGGCCGGCGAGCTGCGCGACCGGCTCGCGGCGGCCCGCCTGATCACGGTCGACCGGGACGGCGCCCAGATCACGCACGAGGCGCTGCTGCGCGCCTGGCCCCGGCTGCGCCGCTGGATCGAGGAGGACGCCGCCGCGCTGCTGCTGCGCCAGCAGGTCCGCACGGCCGCGGAGGACTGGCGGGCCTCGGACCGCGACCCCGCCTACCTGCTGCGCGGCAGCCGCCTCGACGCGGCCCTGCGCCTCACCGAACTACCCGCCCACGAACGCGAGTTCCTGGCCGCGGGCGAGGCGGCGAGGGAACGCGAGCGCCGCCACGAGAAGCGCCGGATCACCGTGCTGCGGCGGGCCCTGGCCGGCGTGGCCGTCGCCGCGTGCCTCGCGGTCCTCGCCGCCGCGGTCGCCGTGTCGCAGCAGCGCGACGCGGCGCGCCAGCGGGACCACGCGCGGGAGCAGGGCGAGCGGGCCGACCACCGCGCCGCGCTCGCGGAGGCGGAGAACCTGCGCGCGACCGACCCGCGCACCTCGCTCGAACGCGGCCTGGACGCCCACGCGTTGCGCCCCTCGGCCGACACCCGCCGCGCCCTGTACGAGACGCTGGCCGCGACCCCCTACCGGGGTTCGACGGGCATCGGGGAGGAGCAGGGACACGCCGCGCTCGCACCGGACGGCCGCACCCTGGTCACGGCGGGCGACAGCGAGGGCCTGGCCCTGTGGGACATCGGCCCCGACACCGCGCGCCCGCACGCGCCCCTGCGCACGCCCCTGGCCCGGCTGCCCTGCGCCTCCTACTTCCCCGACCCGTACCTCGCGCTCGCCGGGCCGGGCGGCAGGACGCTGGCCGCCCTCTGCGACGGAAGCGTGTCGGTGTGGGACCTGTCGGGCCTGCGGGAGGGCGCGCAGCCGCGCCGCGTCGCCTCGCTCGGCGTCGAGGGCGCCGAGGGCGTTCCCCAGACGCTGGCCCTCAGCGCCGACGGCACGGTCCTGGCCGCGGCCGGCTGGTGGAGCGAGGACCCGGCCGTCGCGGAGGCCGAGCGCGGCACCCTCGCCCTGTGGGATCTGAGCGACCTCGCGCGGCCCCGTCGGCTCTCCGTGACCGGCGGGGTCCACGAGACGGACGAGGTGGCGCTGAACGCCGACGGCACCGTGCTCGCCACCGCCGCCCGCCAGGGGCGCGCCCGGGACCCGGACCTGCCGTTCGACACCGGCAACGTCCTGGGCGGACGCGGCGTCCGCGCCTGGGACCTCACCGACCCCGCCCGCCCCCGCCCCGGCGGGCTCGTGCCCGGCGGGGTCCGGCGGATCGCGCTGAGCCAGGACGGCCGCACGGTGGCCGCGGCGGACGGCCGCGACCTGGTGGTGATCGACGTGACGACCCCGGCGGACCCCGAGGAGGAACGCGTGCGCCGCGCCCACGACGCGGACATCAGCGGCCTGGCGTTCTCGCCCGACGGCCGGCGCCTGGCCACCGGCGGCACCGAGGACCGGGCCGTCGCCGTGTGGGACCTGAGCGAGCCGGCCGCGCCGGAGCGCGAGGCCCGCATGCCGGGGCACGGCCCCGGCCGCTACGCCGGCCCCGTGGACATCGCCGCGCTCGCGTTCGACCCCGAGGACGGCGCGCTGCTGTCGGTGGACACCTGGGGCGACGACGACCTCGGCGGCGGCGAGGGCAGGGACGGGGTGGAGCTGGTCCGCTGGGACCTCGGCCGGCTGCCGGGGCCGCGCCCGCTCGCCTCCCGGGTCACCGACGGCGTTCCCGACCTGGCGCTGACCCCGGACGGCGGCACCCTGGTCACGCTCACCACGGAACGGCTCACCCTGTGGGACCTCACCGACCCGGCGGCACCGGAGGAGATCGCGACCGCGCCGGGGCCGGGCAGCGTCGTCCTGGACACGGCGCTCGACGCCGGCGGCGCCCTGCTGGCGAGCGCCCACCGCGACGGGCGCGTGCTGCTGTGGGACCTCTCCGACCGCCGCCCCGAGGTCGTCGGCGCGGCGGCGGGCCCCTCGGACGAGGCCGCCCTGGCCTTCGCGCCTGACGCGCCCCGGCTCGCCGTCCTGGGCGACGTGCTCCGCGTGTGGGATGTCGGTGACCCCGCGAGCCCGGCGCCCGACCTGGCGGCCCAGGCCGACGCCGCCGTCGGCCCCGCCGTCGCGTGGACCCCGGACGGCCGCCACCTGCTGGTGCCCGACGGGCTCGGCCGCTCGCGCCTGCTGGACGCGGAAACGGGCGACCCCCTCCCGGACGACGTCTTCGTGCCGCCGCCCGACGACCATGTGGTCCGGCCCCGCGCGCCGTTCGCCCTGGGCGCGGACGGCACGCGGCTGGCGACCAGCGCGGTGGGCCCCGACGCCGAGGGGCGCGAACGGGCCGTCACCCTCTGGGACTTCCGCGAGGCCCCGGTCACGGTCCCGGCCGTCGGCGGCACCCGGTGGCCCGGGAACGACGGCCCTGTCGACCTCGACATGGCGTACCACTCGGGCGGCGCGCTGCTGGGCGTCTCCGACGCCGAGGGCCGGGTCTGGCTGTGGAACGTGGCGGAGCCGGCCGAGGCCCACCTGGCCACCGTGGTCGAGGCGAACGTGCACGAGAACATCGCCTTCACCCCCGACGGCCGCACCCTGGTCACCTCCAACGGCGTGGGCGGCTTCTTCACGTGGGACCTGGGCGCCCACCCGGAGATCGCCGCCGACCCCGTCGGCCTGGCCTGCCGCGTGGTCGGCCCGGGCCCCGCCCCGCAGGGGACGGGCGGCCCGGGCCGCGGCCTGTGCCGCGACGGCGGCTGACGCTCACACCGCCTCGGACGCGTCGGCCGCCTCCTCGGCGTGGGCGACCAGTTCGGCCGGCAGGTCGGCGCGGCGCTTCACCCCGAGCTTGCGGTAGGCACGCGTCAGGTGCTGCTCCACGGTGCTCACGGTGATGAACAGCTTGCTCGAAATCTGCCGGTTGGTGTGCCCGAGCGCCGCGAGCGCGGCCACCCGCAACTCCGCCTCGCTCAGGCCGTGCCCCACCCGCGACGCCTCGTGCCCCGGGTCGCCCGGCCCCCGCCCGCCACCGGCCACCTCCCGCACGGGAACGGCGCCGGGCGCGGGGCCGGGCCACATCAGCTCGTTCGCCAGGGCCATGGCCCCCGCTTCGAGCGCCAGCTGATGCGCCCTGCGCAGGAGCGGGTGCGGGCGGACCGAGTCGCCCGCACGCCGCAGCGCGTGCCCCAGATCGCCCAGGGCGCGGGCCAGTCCGACCTTGTCGCCCGCCGCCTGGAGAACGTCGACGGCCTCCGAGAGCAGCCCTTCCGCGCGGTCGTGACCCGCCGTCCCGGCCAGTAATCGCAACGCGCGCCCGCGCGTGCGCTCGTCCAGGCGCCCCTCGTCGGCCAGCTGCTCCCGCAACAGCCCCGCCGCCTCCGCCTCCTGCCCCGACTCCAGCCGCACCCGGGCCAGTTCGAGCCGCCAGGGGACAAAACCCGCCGCGTCCAGCCGCCACCGCCCCATCAGGTCCGCGCACCGCTCGATGTCCTCGCCCGCGGCCCCGGCGCGCCCGGCCGCCAGGTGGTACCTGCCGCGGGCCGCCAGGTAGTGCGCCCCGAGGGGCGTGCGGAACATGCCGTCCGGCGTCGGGTGCGCGAGCCACGTCTCCGCCTCGTCGAGCCGCCCCGCCTCCGTGGCGCACGTGATGAGCGTGCCGAGCGGCCCCGCCACCGCGACGCCCCACGCCTGCGGCGTGATCGATTCGAGCGCCGACCTGGCGTGCCGCTCGCCGCCCCGCAGGTCCCCGAGCCGCAGCAGCGCCTCGGCCCTGACGGCCTCCCATATCGCCCGCCAGACGGGCGCGTGCCGCGCCGAGGGGCGGCCGAGCAGCGTGTCCGTCCAGGCCGCGACCCGGTCGGCGCGCCCCGCCCACAGCAGGGCGAGCAGCGGCCCTGCCAGCAGTCCGGGAGCCCCGGCCTCGCCGTTGTGGCGCCTGACGATCTGCTCCGCGCGCGCCACGAGCCCGCGTTCCCCCGAGGGGAACAGCGCCTCGTACAGCACGGTCAGCGCTTCGAGTTGCGGGCTCACCACCGGGACGCGGGGGCCGCCGCGCGTGCGGCCCGAGGCGGCCAGGGCGTCGGCCGCGAGACCGGGCCGGCACAGCGCGAGCAGCATGCGCATCGCCGTCAGCAGGGCCGCGTCCGCGGCGTCCCGCCCGTCCGCGCTCGCGCACCGGTCGAGCACGTCGCCCGCCTCGTCGGCCCGCCCCTGCCACAGCAGCGAGGTCACGGCGGACACCGCGCCGGAGACCGAGGCGCCGCGCTGCCCGATGGTGGCCAGCAGCTCGGGCAGATGGGCCTCGGCCGACAGCGGGTTGACCTGCCAGCGCGCCATGATCAGCCGCGCTTCGAGGTCGGCCCGCCGGTCCTCGTCGGACTCCGCCCGCCACGCCTGCCGCAGGCAGGCCCCGGCGAACTCAGGGCGCCCGGCCGACAGCGCCTGCGCCGCGGCCTTCCGGAGCACCGGGACCGCCCACCCGTCCTCCGCCCGGTCGGCCGCGACGAGGTGGCCGGCCACGACCGCGGGACTGGCCCCGCGGCGGTGCAGGAGTTCGGCGGCGCGCGCGTGCAGCCGGCGGCGCGCGTCCGCGGGCATGTCCCCGAGCACCGCGCGGGTGATCCGCGGGTGCCGCGGCTCGTCGCCCTCGACGAGCCCGGACACGCGCAGGATGTGCGCGGCGCGCACCACCGATTCCGCGGCGACGCCGAGCACGTGCGCCACCACGTCCGCCGACGCGTCCCCGCCGAGCACGGCGAGCGCCTGCGCGACCTGGCGCACGGCGGGTTCGTGCCGGTACAGGCACCCGAGCACCGCCTGCTCGAACGGCCCGCCGCCCGGGGGCACCGCGCCCTCGGAGTCGCCGAGCCGGGCGGAGGGGTCGTCGAGCAGCGCCCGCGCGAGCAGCGGGCTGCCGCCGGTGAGGGCCCGCGCCCGCTCCGCCGCGCTCCTGGCCTCGGACGGGTCGAGGCCGCGCCCGGCGAGCCGCGTCAGGGAGTCGCGGGTCAGCGGCTGGAGCACGACCCGCGAGAAGTGGGGCTGGCTGAGCAGTTCGGCGCGGAAGTGCGGGTGCGGCAGCCGCAGCATCGGCGCCTCCGTCATCAGCACCAGCACCGGCTCGTGCCGCAGCCGCCTGATGACGTACAGGAGGCAGTGCAGCGAGGCCGAGTCGGCGTGCTGCACGTCGTCGACGGCGAGCACCAGGGGCCCGCCGCGCGTCAGTTCACCGAGTGCGGCGAACAGCCGGTGCAGCACCGGGGCGTGCCGGCCGGCGAGCGAGGGTCTCGGTACGGCCGGCGCGCCCGCGCGGTGCGGCGCGTACGCGGGCAGCAGTCCTTCGATGAGGCGCCGGATGCGCTCCGGGAAATCCGCGCCGTGCAGCAGCTGCCCGATGACGCCCAGCGGAATGTCCCGTTCCGACGGCGATCCCGCGGCGCGCAGCACATGTCCGTTGTCCCGGGCGAATTGTTCGCTGAGGGATTCGAGCAGCGAGGTCTTTCCGCTGCCCACCGCGCCCGAGATGAGCGCGACGTGTCCGCGGCGTTTGCCACGGCAGTTGTCGAACGCGTTTTTTACGTGCGTGAATTGTTCTTCGCGCTGCACCAGAACCACGCGGTGAGTCTCCTCGTGTGCGGCAGGTCGAGCAAAGGGAGATGCGCGCAGCACAGCGTTCCGCGTGCGGCGCGGCCGTTGTCCGGCACAGGGCCGGTCGGTGGAGAGGGAAAGCGGGAGGGCCCGCGTTCACGAAGGTAAAGGCGCCGCGCGGCTTCCGCCCGCTCCGGCCCGCGACCGCGTGCGGGCGCCGTGATCACGGGTGTGCCCCCGTGGGCCGGCCGGGCCGCGCGAGCGGCCGGGCCGGGCGCCGAGGAACTGTTCGCGCATCCCCGTTCCCCCTGAACGTCCGATGGTTCCCGGGGGCGTCCGCGCGAGGACCGCCCGGTCGAGGCGGCAGCCGCGATCGTCCCCGTGTGATCCGGCGCGGGGCCGCACGGCCCGCCGCGTGCGGGGTCAGCGCACGGTTCGGCCACCGGAACGCCCGGCGGAGAGGTGCGCACGCACAGGCGCTTCTCCGCGCATGTGTGCCCACCCGCCGTGCTGCCCGGGGGTCGCCGTCGTCCCCGCCGGAATCACTGGGCAGGAGTGTGTCACACGAAGAACGGGCCCGTTACCCCGAACAGGTGCCAACTTCGGGGGTGATCCACGGGCCGATAGGGGTTGACGGGGGGCGCGGGCGCGCACAAAGCGCCGCGATCTTCGCGTTACCCATTGGTAGTGATAACGCTGCGCAGCATGGGCCGGGGAATTGTCGCATTCCGTGTGCGGCCACGGACGGGAAATGCCACGGAATCCGGGCGCGAGAAAACGGGAACCAGACATTCCGGCGGGACCCGGCGCGCGCCCGCCGCAGCCGCCGGCCCCCGCGTGCTCAGGACGCCGCCGCGAGTTCGCCCGCCGCGGTCGGCCGCGAGAGCACCGTCACCGCGTGCGCGGCCGACGCGAGCGTGATGTGCCGGTGCCAGCCCGCGAACGACCGGCCCACGAAGTCCCGGATGCCGACCCGGTCGCCGACCTCGGCGAACTCCCGGCCGACGCGCTGCACGAGCCGCGTCAGCCGGGCCAGTTCCGGCGCCGGCGCGGGCACGTCCGTCAGCCACAGCTCGCCGGGCCACCGCTGACCAGGGCCGGCCACGCCGACCAGCGCGAGATCCCCGTGCCGCGCGCCCACCGCGCCCGCCCGCCGTTCGGGGAGGCGGACCCGCGCCGCCGCCGCGAGACCGCCGGGCCCGGAACCGCTCCAGCGGAACGGGCGGCGCATGCGCGCCGCCGCGCGCATCAGGCGCTCGGCGGGCAGCGGGGCGCCGTGGTACGCGTCGAGCGCGGGGTCGGCCGCCGCGAGCGGCAACGCCCCGTCCACCCGCAGGAGATGCGGCAGCCCCGCCGCGCTCAGCCGCCCGCTCACCGCGACCGCGTCCATCCGCCGGGCGTCCATGACCACCGGCCTGGGCGGCAGCCGCCCGGCGCGCGCCAGGCCGAGGCACGCCTCGACCGCGCAGGTCCCCGGCGTCTCCGGGCGGGCGGAGTCGGGAACGGACGCCTGCGTCCGCCGCACCCGGTCCTCCAGCCAGGCGCGGGAGAGCAGCAACCGCCAGTTCACCGGGTACGCGGCCGTTTCCGAGGCCAGCCACACGCCCATGGCCCGCTGCGTGTAGAACGCCGGCGAGCCGCACCGCTCCACCCCCACGGCACCGCCGCCGCTCTTGGGGATGCTCATCGGCCGCACCACCCACGCGCTCGGCGGCGCCGCGCGGGCCGCGTGCCGGGCCAGCGCCACCCGCACCGGGTCCCAGCGCCACGTGGAACCGCACACGAAGTGGTGCAGACGCTGCTCCACGGCGGCTCCGCCGCCGAGCAGCGACGCGATGTTGCGGATGGACTTGCGGCCGGGCACGTGCAGCAGCCCGCGCACGTAGTCGGCGCCGCGCCTGCGCTGGTCGGCACGCGGCAGCGAGGCGAACAGGGCCGCGCACAACGCGCTCAGGACCTCGTCGTCGGCCCGCGGGCCCACGGGGGCGGCGCCTTCGATCCGGTCGACGGCACCGATTCCGGCGATCATGCGTCCCCCCATCCGGGCCCGGCCGTCGCCCGCCGCGCCCTCGGCGGCGCGCCCCCGGCCGCGGGCGTCGGGCACCGGGGGTGCCGCGCCGCCATCGGCCGCGTGACCAGCGCTTTCCCGCGGCCTGGCACCGGCAGGTCGCGTGCACCAAGGAGGCTACGATCGGCAGCCCCCGGCCGTCAGCCCCTAGCCGTCCCCTACGCGCGCCGCCCGGCACACCGGTCCGGAGGCGGGGGCGGTACCGGTGCGGTGGGCGGGCCTGTGGGGGATATGCCCGCGAAAGCCCTGGTTCCGCCGGGCGGCGGCCCCTCAGGCCGCACGCGTCACGCCCGTATCGTCCGTTCCCCGCGGACCCCAGGCCGGCCGGCCCCCCTTACCCGCGCCCCCTACCGGCCGCGCGCGACCCCGCCTCAGACGATGTCGCGCGTGAAGTGCAGCGCCGAGATGGACATGCGCCACAGGTGGTAGAAGCGGTGCGCGCGGTGGTTGCCGGTCCCCGAGTCCAGCTCGATCCGCACGCAGCCCGCCTGCCGCGCCCGGTCCGCCATCTCGTCCATCAGCCGCCGCCCCACGCCGCCCGAGCGCCGGTCGGGCGCCGTCACCAGGTCGTCGACGCACAGGACCCGGCCGCGGCTGGTCGCAAGCACCCGGTGCGTCACGACGCCGGGGCAGCCCCCCGCCGCGTCGTAGGCGGCCGTGAACACCAGGCCCTGCCCGTGCGCCTCGTTCGCGAACGCGGTGAACCCCGCCGCGCCGAGTGCGGGCCGCAGCGTCCTGATCAGGGGCGCCACGTCCCGTTCCAGCCGGGCGTCGCCCGGCGCTATGTCGGCGAACTCCAGCTCCACACCGGCCATCCTAACGACGCCCGCCGACAGGCCCGCCGGCCGCCGCGGGCGGGGGACCCGAGGCGGCCGGGCGGCGTGCGGGCCGTTCCCGCCGGCCGCCGCCCGGCGCGGTCCTGGCCGTCCGGTCCGTGCGGGCGTGCCGTAGTTTGGGGTGCACTCGACTCCGGCGCCGGGCGACAACTCCGGCGCCCGCAGCCCAAGGAGACCTCATGGCCGTGTCCCTGACCAAAGGCGGAAACGTCTCGCTCACGAAGGAGGCCCCGGGCCTGACCGCCGTCGCCGTCGGGCTCGGCTGGGACGTGCGCGTCACCACCGGGACCGACTTCGACCTGGACGCCAGCGCCATCGCCGTGAACGCGGCCGGCCGGGTGTACTCGGACAGCCACTTCGTCTTCTTCAACAACAAGCAGACGCCCGACCGCACCATCGTGCACGCCGGTGACAACCGCACCGGCGAGGGCCAGGGCGACGACGAGCAGATCAACGTCGAACTCGCCGGGCTGCCCGCCGACGTGGACAAGATCGTCTTCCCGGTGTCCATCTACGACGCGGACTCCCGCGGCCAGAACTTCGGCCAGGTGCGGAACGCGTACATCCGCATCGTCAACCAGGCGAACGGCACCGAGATCGCCCGCTACGACCTCAGCGAGGACGCGGCCACCGAGACCGCGATGGTCTTCGGCGAGCTGTACCGCAGCGGCGCCGACTGGAAGTTCCGCGCCGTGGGCCAGGGGTACGCCAGCGGCCTCGCGGGCATCGCGCAGGACTTCGGCGTCGCGATCTGACACCGCCTGCCCCCGGGCGCGGGGCGCGTGAGCCCCGCGCCCGGCGGGGCTCACACGCCGGGCCGCCCGGGGGGCAGGTCCGCGCACGTCGCGGCCGGCGGCAACTCCTCGGCCAGGAACACGGTCTGCGCCATCATCCGGTAGCCCGACATCCGCTCCCTGAACGTCTCGATCGACTCCTCGGGGTGCACGGAGTCGATCACGGCGTGCTCGCCCACCGCGTTGAACTGGTGGCTCACGCCCCGGGGTATCTGCACGTCGACGAACGAGCAGGGCGGCACCACCAGGTTGTGCCGCGTGCGCCGCACGCCCGCGGGCGCGTCGGGCAGGTCGTCCTCGAACGTGTGCGGCACGAACGGCGTGACCCCCTCGACGTGCGTGACGTCGAACGGCGAGAGGCTGCTCACCCGAATCCGCGTGTCAGGACCGGTCATCATCCGCACGAAACGCAGCCCGGTATGGACGTGCATGCGCGAACACAGGTCGCGTTCGCGCACGTTGTAGAAGTCCATCAGATAGCGGTCCGCGAAGAACCCGTCGAAGGGCGCCTCCAGCATGTAGACGTCGCCCTCCTCGAAGGTCTGGGACCGCACGATCCCCTCGCCGTCGGGCGCCGTCGCCGCCGCGCTGGCCTTCGCGTCCCGCACCACGCGCGCGAACGCGCCGACCACCGCGAGCGCCACGTCCTCGGGAAGCCGCAGCACCGGCGTCACGACGCAGCGGGCGGCGTCGGTGAAGGCCGCCACGTCCCGCACCTCGTTCTCCGCGTCGGCGTCGACCTTCATGCGATGTTCCGGCACGGTGCGGCCCCCCGGTGAAGAACGCGGTCACGGCGCGGTGAGAACGCCGGAATTCCGCGCAGATTTTAACAGCGGGCGGTCACGCTCCGTCGTGCGCGCCCCTCCCCTCTGCCCCTCCCTTCTGTCCCTCCCCTCTGTCGGTGCCCTCCGGTACGATCGCCCCCGGTGTATCGCGGAAGGGGGGCCGCATGATCTGCCCGCACTGCGACAGCAGTCTGAAACAGGTCGAGCGCAAGGACCGCACCTGCTCCGTGTGCAAGCGGCAGTTCGCGCTCGAACCCAAGGAGAACGACCTCCACCTGCACGACGTGCGCGTGCGCAAGCTCGCCGCGCGCCTCGGCGACGAGGGGCGGACCACCTACACGGCACGGCAGTTGTGGTACGCCGCCGCCCGGGGCCGCATCCCCGCGGCGGACCAGTCCCTCGAAGGCTGCCTGGGCGGCGCCGCGTTCGTCCTGGTCGTGCTCACCGCCATCGCGGCGGCGATCACCAACAACCGGGCCGAGGCGCTCACACCCATCATCGTCGGCGCCCTGGGGCTGCTGCTCATCGTCACGCTTCTCGTCCTGCGGGGACGCCGGCGGGCCAGGAAGTGGGGACCGATCGACGTCCCCATGCCCTACGAGGAGTTCAGGCCCCTGGTGCTTGAGCGCTGGCCCGCCGTCTACGGCTCACCGCCCCCCGGTCTCGTCGACGAGACCCGCGTCCCGCTGCCCGCCGTCGCCCACCCGCGCGTCGCGCTGCTGTGCCACGACGCGGGCGTGCTCGCCTGCCTGGCGGCCAACGGCGCCGCCGAGACCCACCGCATGGCCCTGGCCGCCACGCCGGAGGACGTGCCGGACGGCGTGCCGGTGCTCGTGCTGCACGACGCCGGCGGCCAGGGACTCCACCACTGGGCCGTCGCCCGCGCGCGGCTGGGCCCGCGCGCCCGCGGCATCGGCCTGCTGCCGCGCAGCGTGATGCGCCGCGACCCCAGGACGGCCGTCCTCCTGCGCGCCGACGCGCCCAAGCGCGCCGTGGACCTGACCGCGCGGCTCCAGTGGGTGCACGCCGCGCCGGTGCGGCTGCGCGAGGACGAGGCGGCGTGGGCCGCCGGCGGCTGGTGGTTCCCTGTGGCCGCGATACCGCCGGCCAAGCTGCTCGCGGCGGTGGCGGGCGCCGTCGCCCGGGTCACCGCCGCGGGGGCCGCCGCGCCCGCGGGGCGCGGGGCGGGCGAGACCGGCTTCCTCACCTGGCCGGAGGCCCGGTGACCGCCCCGCGGCCGACACCGCAGGACGGGACGGCCGGGACGGCCGGGGCGGGCGAACGGGCGGGACCGTCCGGCGCGTTGCTCGACCGGGCGCTGCGCGCCGCCGCCCGGCGCGCGGCCGAGCCCGGCGGCATCCTGTTCACCGAACGCCAGCTGTACTACGAGCTGTGCCGCGGCCTGCGGCCCTGGCACCTCGCGCCGCGCCGCCTCCGGTTCACGGCGCGCCCGCCGGTGCGGCCCGCCGCGTTCGAGGCCGCGCTGCGCCGCGCGGGCGACGTGCCGGGGCTGCTGCCGCCCGCCCCGGCCGCCCGGCGGGCGCCGGGGCGCCACACGCCGGAACCCGACCTGTTCGACTACGGCCTGCCCCGGCTGCTGCTGTGCGAGTCGGACGAGATCGCCGCGATGCTGCGGGCCAACGGGCTGCCGATGGAGTCCGCGTGCCCCGTGTTCGGCGCGGCCGAACTCCCGCTCGACGCACGGGTGGCGGGCATGCTGGCCCACGCGGAACGGGCCCGCGTGTACGTCCTGCACGACGCCTCGCCCGCAGGACTGGCCTTCGCCGCCCGCGCGGCGGCCGAGGCCGGGGTGCCGCCCGGCGTCGCGGTCGTGCCCATCGGCCTGCGCCCCCGGCAGGCCGGCGCGCTGCACCTGCCGCACCGCACCGGGGAGGAACCGGCCGCGCCGCCCCCGGCGTCCTCCGACGCGTGGGAACACCGCTGGCTCGCGCGCGGTCGCGGCGTCGAGGTCGCCGCGGTCCGCCCCGCCGCGCTGCTGCGCACCGTGCACCGGCTCGTGCGCGGCGTCCGGCGCGCCCCGCCGCGCGCCGGGCGGCGCCAGGCGCGCGCGAGCGGATTCCTCACCTGGCCCGCGGCATGAGGGCCGGGCCCGTCGGCCGCACCCCGCCGGCCACCGCGCCACCGGACCACGACGGAAGAAACGGAAGGCCCCGTGTCCCAGCCGCCCAGGCGTGAGATCACCTACACGGACGAGTTGCTCGCCGACCGCTCCGTGCACCGCCGCTACTCCGACGGCCGCTCCGAGTGGCGCAGCCGGGGCGCCGGCCGCATGGTGCACTGGCGCGACGACCGCGGTGCCCACGGCACCGACGAGCCGCTCGGCCGCGACCTCGTCAAGCGCGCGTACGCCGACGGCCGGGTGCTCTACGGCCGCGAGGGCGGCTGGGGCAGGACCCTGTGGAGCGACGGCGTGCTCACCGTCAACCGCACCTCTGCGGGCGGACGTTCCGGCGTCGCCGTCGCGGCGGTCGCGGGCGGGCTCGCGCTCGGCGCGATCGCCCTGCCGCCCACCGTCCTGGGCGCCGACGAGGAGGAGGAGCTGCGGCGCGAGGCCGAGGCGCAGGGCGGCGCGGGCGGCGGCGGTGATCCCGGGGCCGACGAGGAGGGCGACTACGGCGACTGGGACGACACCGGCGGATTCGACGACGACGACTTCGGCTGAGGAGGAGCGAACCGTGGCGCGATGGGGCGCGTGCCTGGCGGCCCGCGATCCGGCAGGACCGCTCGGCGCGGCCGGCGCCGGGTCGGTACGGGCCGTGGGGCGGCAGGCGTTCGGGCTGTTCGACGGCCCGGGACCGGCCAGCGGGCCGTTCGAGGCGGCCGGTCTCACGGCGGTGGGCGAGGTGACGCTGTTCAACGCGGACCGGCTGCGCGCCCTGCTCGGCCAGGGCGCCGTGCCCCAGGACCGCACGGACGGCGAACTGCTGCTGCACGCCTACGCCAAGCTCGGAACGGCCGGACTCGCCGCGGCCGAGGGCATGTTCGCGCTCGCCGTCGCCGACGGCGACGAACTCGTCCTGATCCGCGACCACGTGGGCGCGCGCACCCTGTTCTGGGCCCGCGCGGGCGACGCGTTCGCGGCGTCCACCTCGCTGCGCGCCCTGCGCCGCTGGCCCGGCGTGGACGCCGGGCTGCACCTGCCCGCGGTGCGCTCGTTCCTCACCTTCGCCTACCTGCCGGGCCGCGAGACGCTGCTGCGCGGCGTGCGGGAGGCGCTGCCTGGCCGCTGCCTGCGCCTGCGCGCCGACGGGAGCACGGCGGAGGAGACGTTCTGGGAGCCGGCGGAGGACGTGGCCGACCTGCCGCCGTCCGAGCACGCCGCCGCCCTGCGCGCGCTCCTCGAAGACGCCACCGC
This sequence comes from Streptomyces marincola, assembly GCF_020410765.1. NCBI lineage: Bacteria > Bacillati > Actinomycetota > Actinomycetes > Kitasatosporales > Streptomycetaceae > Streptomyces > Streptomyces marincola. The sequence continues at coordinate 5,104,528 of NZ_CP084541.1, forward strand.
GCGCCGCCTGCCCGCCGCGGGACCGGCCGCCGTGCTGCTGTCGGGCGGCGTCGACAGCAGCCTGGTCACGGCGCTCGCCGCGCGGCTGCACGACGCGCCCGTGCACACCTACTCGATCGCCTTCGGCCCCGACACCCAGGACGAGCTGGGCTATTCGGGCCTGGTCGCCGCCCACTGCCGCACCGGGCACCGCGTGCTGACCGTGCCGGGCTCCGCGGTCGCGGCCCGGCTGCCCGAGACCGTGGCCCTGCTCGACTCCCCGGTCGGCGACCCGCTGACCGTGCCGAACCTGCTGCTCGCCGAGGCCGTCGCGGCCGACGGGATGCGGGTGGTGCTCAACGGCGAGGGCGGCGACCCGGTGTTCGGCGGCCCGAAGAACCTGCCGATGCTCATCCACGAGCTGCACCGCGATGACCCCTCGCCCGGCGCGCGCGCCCGCGCGTACATCGACTCCTACCGCAAGTGCCACGGCGACCTGCCGGTGCTGCTGACCCCCGACACGCTCGCCGCGCTCGACGGCGCCCCGCCCCCGGCGGACGCCGTCGCCCCCTACCTGCGCCCCGGGCGCATGACCGGCCTGCTCAACCAGCTGCTGCACGCGAACCTGCGGACCAAGGGCGCGCACCACATCCTCACCAAGGTGGAACGCATCACCGCGGCCACCGGACTCGAAGGCCGCGCGCCGCTGTTCGACCGGGCGGTGGTCGACCACGCGTTCCGGGTGCCGCCCGGGCAGAAGCTGGCGGGCACCGCCGAGAAGTGGATCCTGAAGGAGGCGGTGCGCGACCTGCTGCCCGCCACCGTCGTCGACCGGCCCAAGAGCGGCATGCGGGTGCCGGTGCAGCAGTGGCTGAACGGGCCGCTGCGCGACCTCGGCCACGACCTGCTGCTGAGCCGCGCGGCCCGCGCCCGCGGCCTGTTCCGCCCCGACACCGTGCGCACGTGGCTGCGCGGCCGGGGCACGCTGCTGCCCCGGCAGGGCGGCAAGCTGTGGCTGGTGCTGACCCTGGAGCTGTGGCTGCGCTCGTTCGACATCGAGCCCTGAACGGGCACGGCGCCGCCGTTCCCGGACCGGAGCGCGCCGGTACCTGGCCGATGGTCGCCGCGACCCCGCGCCGGGCGCGGACGCGTGCCCGGCCGCCGGGCGGTCAGCCCTCGTTGAGGATGAGGGAGCGGATCGGTGCCGCCGCCGCGGCCCGCGCCCACTCGGTGAAGTCCGCGGGCAGCAGCGACAGGGTCAGCGCCCTGTGGTCCCGGTGCCGCCGCTGCGCCAAGCCGTCCTCGATGTGCTGCCTTCCCTCGTCGGCGAGCGCGACCAGCTCCCCGCCGATGACGACGTTCTTGACCAGCGAGACGTTCGCGATGGTCGCGATCGTCGCGCCCAGCGCCCAGGCCGCCAGGCTCACCACGCCGAGCGCGACCGGCTCCCGCTGCCGCGCCAGCCCGATGACCTCGTCGAGCGTGACCGCCCGGTGCAGGCCGTGGGCCGCCGCGCCCAGGATCGACCGCGTGCTCAAGTAGGCGCCGACGCACCCACGGTGGCCCTCGGGGCACATCGGTCCCCCCGGATCGAGCACGTGGTGGCTGAACTCCCACTGGTCCGCGGGGGTCAGCGGCAGCGCCCGCCCCTGGACGACCAGCGCGTACCCGATGCCGGCGCCCACGGTCAGCAGCGCGAAGTCCGTCAGGTCACGGCCGCCGCCGAACCACGCCTGGGCCTGAGCGAGGGCGAACACGTCGTTCTCGACCGTGCACGGCACCGGCAGTGCCCGCGCCAGCAGTTCGGGCAGCGGGGCGCCCTCCCAGCCGAGGAACGGCGCGTCGAACAGCGCGGGTCCCGCCGGGTCCGCCGACTGCCGGTGGCCGCCGAGCGAGACACCCACCGCCAGGTGGGCCGGGCCGCCGGCGGCAAGGCGCTCGTTGAGCCCCGCGATCCGCGCGCAGACGTCGGCCGGGTCCCGGCTGTCGAGCGGTTCGTCCGCGCGGCGCAGCACGCGGGCCCGCAGGTCGGTGGTGACCGCGTGCAGCCGGTCGGCGGTGATCTTCACGCCCAGGAAACGGTGCTTGTCGGCCGCGACATCGAGCGGGCGCGTGGGACGCCCGTTGTCCGGATCGTGCACCACGCCGCGTTCGACGACCAGGCCCGAGTGCACCAGCGGCTTCGTGAGCCGGGTCAGGCTGCCGGTGGACATCCCCAGGGTGCGGGCGAGTTGGGTGCGCGTCTGCGGGCCGTTGACCAGAAGCTCCCGCAGGACGGGCCGGGCGGAATGAGCGACCGACCCCCACAGCCCAATGGACGAGCGAAGGCCGACCGCCCCGGATGGCGGGACCATGCGCGCAGCATAGGACATCGCTCTCCCGCTCCGGCCCCTCCCGAGGCATCCTGCCGTGCCGCGACCGCATGGCCATGCGGGCCGCACCACAGCTCGAATCAGTTTCTTCGCGAAGCTTACTTTGTCGCATGCGTCGCAACAAGTGACGTGGACCGTCGAGGATTTATGCAGGAAGTAGTGACAGGAGGCCATACGTCACCTACCTTGACTTTGCCGCGAAGCCGACTTGGCCGATTCGGCGTGCCGACGGCACTCCCACCGCGCGTGCGCACGGGCCCACCGGGCCCGAGGGAACCCGAAAGAAGGTGTGTATGTACAGGCGGATCCGGGCCCGAGCCGTCGCCCTCATGGGCGCGGCCGCGTTCCTCGCGGGCTGTTCGGGCGGACAGGCCGAGGACGGCGTCGTCACCCTGGACTACTGGTGCTGGAGCCAGTCCATGAGTGAGAAGGTCGAGGCGTTCAACGAGGCCCACCCGGACATCCAGGTGCGGCATACCGACGCGGGCGGCGGCGGGGACTCCTCGACCAAGCTGCTCACGGCCAGCCGGGCCGGCAACGCTCCCGACGTCTCCTGCGTGGAGTACCAGACCATCCCCGCCATGGTCGTCTCCGACGTGCTCGCGGACATCTCCGAGTACACCGGCCCGGTCGAGGACGCGTTCAGTCCTGAGACCTGGCAGACCACCAGGTTCGACGGGCAGGTCTACGGCATCCCGCAGGACGTCGGCCCGATGGTGATGCTCTACAACCAGCGGCGTTTCGACGAACTCGGCCTCGAAGTCCCCCGCACCTGGGAGGAGTTCGCCGAGGTCGCGGCCGACGTCCGCGAGCGCGACCCGTCCTCCTACCTCGCCACGTTCGGCCCGACCGAGTTCGGCAACTTCGCCGGCCTCGCCCAGCAGGCCGGCGCCTCCTGGTGGTCGGTCGAGGACCGGCAGTGGACCGTCGGCATCGACGACGAACCCACGCTCCGGGTCGCCGAGTACTGGCAGGGACTCATCGATCAGGACCTGATCATGCCCGAACCGCTGCTGACACCCGAGTGGAACAACCGCGTCAACCAGGGCGAGATCCTGACCTGGCCCTCGGCGCTGTGGGCCCCCGGCGTGCTCTTCGGCGTGGCGGAACGGCAGGCGGGCGACTGGGCCATCGCGCCCCTGCCGCACTGGGAGGGCGGCAGCCAGGACGTCGCGCTCCAGGGCGGCACGGCCCTGACCGTGACCAAGAACTCCGAGCACCCGCGCGAGGCCGCCGAGTTCGCCATGTGGATGAACACGGACGAGACCGCCTACACCATGCAGATCGCCGCCGGCCAGTACCCGGCGGCCATCGCCGGCCAGCAGGCCGCCGCCCAGGGGCCGCCGCCCGAACTCATGGCCAACCAGGAGGACTACTGGCAGGTCGCCACCGAGGCCGCCGCGAACACGGTCAGCGGCATCACGTGGGGGCCCAACGTCAACACCGCCAGCGACGCCTTCGGCGACGCCATGACGGCCGCGGTCAGGGACGGCACCGGACTGCCCCGGGCGATCCGCGGCACCCAGGACACCGTGGTCGGCGAGATGGAACGGGTCGGCTTCGATGTCGTGGAGTGAACACACCGAGCGGCCCGGCCCCGACGGCACGAGACAGGTGAACACCACGATGACCCCAGCGGCCACCGTCGAGGAACGGGCCACCCGCGGCGAGCCCGCCGCGCCGCCGTCTCCCGTGCGGCACCGGAAGACCTTCGCCCCGCTGGTGCTGCTCGCGCCCGCGCTCGCCCTCTTCATCGCCTTCATGGCCATCCCCATCGGCTACGCGCTCTGGCTGAGCGCACAGGGGCTGCGCATCAAGGACGAGGGCATCTTCGGCATCCGCGGCGAAGTGTTCGTCGGCTTCGCCAACTACCGGCAGATCCTGTCCGACGGCGAGTTCTGGGCCGGCTTCCTGCGGCTGGCCGCCTACGGCCTGATCGCCGTTCCGCTCACGCTCGGCCTCGCGCTGCTGTTCGCGCTCCTGATCGACCACGGCAGCGCCCGGTTCAAGCGGTTCTCCCGGACCGCCATCTTCCTGCCGTACGCGATCCCCGCCGTCGTCGCCTCGCTCATGTGGGGCTTCATGTACCTGCCCTCCACCAGCCCGTTCAGCCACCTGACCGAAGCCTGGGGCCTGGGCACCATCCCGTTCCTCGACGGCAACGCGATCTACCCGTCCATGGCCAACATCGCCATCTGGGGCGGCGTCGGCTTCAACATGATCATCATCTACACCTCGCTGCGCGGCATCCCCGCCGAACTCTGCGACGCCGCCCGCATCGACGGGTGCACCGAATGGCAGATCGCCTGGCGGATCAAGGTCCCGCTGGTCGCCCCCGCCCTCGTGCTGACCGGCCTGTTCGCCCTCATCGGAACGCTCCAGGTGTACGGCGAGCCCACCATGCTCGCGCCCATGACCACGGAAATCTCGCAGACCTGGGTCCCGCTCATGCAGATCTACCGCGACGGCTTCATCCGCGACGACCTCCCCATGGCCGCCGCGGGCTCCGTCATCCTCGCCGTCGGCACGCTGGTCGTCTCGCTCATCCTGCTCAAGGCGACCCAGCGGCGCACCTCAGGAGGCATGCGGTGACCGACCTCTCGCTGCGCCGCGACAACCGGCGCGCCACCATGCTGCCGCACCAGCGCGCCAAGATCCTGCCCACGGCCGTGCTGCTCATCGGCGCGTTCTACACGCTGGTGCCCGTCGCCTGGGTCCTGATCGCCTCGACCAAGACGAACGCCGAACTCTTCTCCACGTTCACCTTCGCGCCCGGCAGCGGGCTGTGGGAGAACGTGCGGGACCTGTTCGCCTACGGGGACGGCCAGTTCGTGACCTGGGCGGGCAACAGCCTGCTCTACGCGGGCGTCGGCTCCACCCTGTGCACCCTGATCTCCACGGCGGCCGGCTACGCGCTGGCCAAGTACCGCTTCCGGGGCCGCGACACCGTCTTCTACCTCATCCTCGCCGGCGTCCTGCTGCCCGGTATGACGCTCGCGATCCCGCAGTACATCATCATGACCAAGGTCGACATGGTCGGCACCTACTGGTCCGTGCTGCTGCCCACGCTGATCTCGCCGTTCGGCATCTACCTCGCCCGCGTCTACGCCGAGGCGTCGGTGCCCGACTCCGTCATCGAGTCGGCCCGCATCGACGGCGCGAACGAGTACCGCATCTTCGGCTCCATCGGCCTGCCGATGATGCTGCCCGGCATGGTGACGATCTTCATGCTCCAGTTCGTCGGCAACTGGAACAACTTCCTGCTGCCGTTCATCATGCTCGCCGACGAGAGCAAGTACCCCATCAACGTGGGCCTGTACACGCTGCTCTCCAAGGGCTCGGGCGAACCCTCGCTCTACACCATGGCGATCATCGGCACCGCCGTCTCCGTCATCCCCCTCATCCTGCTGCTGCTGTTCCTCCAGCGCTTCTGGCGCCTGGACGTCATCAGCGGCGGCCTGAAGGGCTGACCCCCTCCCGGCGCGGGGCGGCCACCTGAACGTGACCCCTTCGGGCCATTTCACGAGCTGTTCGTTGCCGGGCATGACACGGCCGAGTACATTCCGTAACGCACCAGTCCGGAAGCATCACCTGGAGGTCGCCATGTCCCGTCCCTGGGAGGCCGACCCCTCGGCCTTATTCGTGCACCGCCTGGGCAAGTCGGCCGAGGAACTGGGCCACACCGACGGCAAGACCGGCTGCCCCGACATCTGGCGACTCGACAACGGCGACGTGGCCGTCATCGGGCGGGACCTCACGGACACCTACCTGCCCCGCCTGCCCGAGGGCGTGACCCTCGCCCCGGACGAGCGGCTCGTGATCCTCCCCGGCACCATGCTCAGCGCGGCGAAAGCGGACATCCCGGATGCCTGACCTCCTCCAACCACCCCACCTCGACCCGGCCCTGGGCGAGCGCCTGGACAACGACGCCTACGAGCGTGACTTCTGGCAGCGCTACGCGAACCTCCACGGGCGCGACTCCTGGAAGCTGGAGCGGGGCCAGCACTTCGTCGAGCAGAACAGCCCGAGCCGGGAAGCGCTCGCGCGAGGCGACTGGGACAGCGCGATCCGGCTGCTCGACACCCGGCGCGAGGGCCTGCGCGAGGAGGGGGAGCAGGACCGCGAGCGGGGCACGGTCTTCCATCGCGTCCGCGTGGTCGAACGGCCGTTCACGCCTTACATCCAGTGGGAGCTGCACTCGCTGCGCCTCAACGCCGAGTACGGCGAGGCCGTCCACGTGATCGACGCCGCCGACCTCACCGACGTGGAGCAGGGCAGCCCGCTGCCGGAACTCGTCGTCATCGGCAGCCGGACGCTCTACCAGGTCCTCTACACCGACGAAGGCGTGCTCGACGGCTGCATCCGCTTCACGGACATCGAACTCGTCGCGGGCTGGGAGCACACCATCCGGGTGCTGTTCACGGCCGGCGAAGACCTCGACCGCTACTTCACCCGCGAAGTGGCCCCCCTCCCACCGCCCCGGCTGACGACGGAGTAGACGATCGACGGGCCCGAACACCAAGAGCAACGCCCCGGTGGCACGCGCTCCGAACTGTCCGGCTCGTCCCGCGACGTGGTCCAGGCCGGCAACGTCACCGGCGGCATCCACTTCCATGGCGAGGACAGACCGGTTCCCCTGATCCCGCGCCAACTGCCGGGCCGCCTCAGTGGCTTCGTCAACAGGGCCGATGAACTCGTCCATCTGGACGCACTTCTCCCCGCCGAGGTCGGAGGCAGTCTCGACACCACGGTCTGCGTGGTAGCCGGAACAGCCGGGGCGGGCAAGACGTCGCTCGTGCTGCGGTGGGCTCATCAGGTGCGGGACCGGTTCCCCGACGGGCAGCTGTACATCAATCTGCGTGGTTACGACCCGGGGCAGCCGGTCGCCCCGCCGGAGGCACTGCACCGTTTCCTGACCGCGCTCGGCGTCCCCGCCGGCTCCGTTCCCGCCGACCCGGATGCCGCCGCCGCGCTCTACCGCTCGCTGCTCGCCGAACGCGCGACGCTCCTCGTCCTCGACAATGCCGCCACCGCCGCGCAGGTCAGGCCATTGTTGCCGGGAAACTCCCGTTCCCTGGCCATCGTCACCAGCCGTAGTCGGCTGTCCGGCCTCGCCATCCGGGACGGAGCGCACCGTCTGACGCTCGGCACCCTGGGGGAGCCGGAGGCTGTGGCCCTGATTCGCGCCGTCACCGCCGGCCACCGGCCCGAGGACGAGAGGGACAAGCTCATCCAGCTCGCACGCCTGTGCGCGCATCTGCCGCTGGCCCTGCGTATCGCGGCGGAAAGAGCCGCCACCCGCCCCCACCTGCGCATCGACGACCTGATCGCCGAGCTGCGCGACGAATCCGCCCTGTGGGACGCCCTCAGCGCGGGCGAGGACGACGATGCCGAAGCCATCCGTTCCGTCTTCGCCTGGTCCTACCGCTCGCTGCCCACCGAAGCCGCACGACTCTTCCGCCTCCTGGGCCTGCACCCTGGTCCCGAGTTCGGCCTGCATGCCGCCGCCGCCCTCGCTGGAACACGGGTGAATCGCGCCCGTCAGCTCCTCGACACGCTGGTGGGGGCCCACCTCCTGGAGCAGACCGCTCCTGACCGTTACGAGTTCCATGATCTCCTCCGGGCCTATGCAGCCGACCAGGCACGCAACGAGGAACCCGCCGACCGGCGCTCGGCCGCCCTGCGCCGCGTACTCGACTGGTACTTGCACACCGCCGACGCGGCACAGAGTTGGCTCGAACCCGAGGAGGCGCACTGGGAACTCGACCCGCCGGACCGGGCGGTGACGCCTCTTTCGTTCCCCGACTACGACGCCGCAGCGAGCTGGTCGGAGCACGAACACGCCAACATCCTCGCCGCGACGCGGGCGGCGGAGGCAGCGGGTCTCGATGCTCACGCCTGGCAACTGCCCGCCGTGCTCTACCTCGCCCAGGCGCCCTCGGCCTCCGCTCTGAACTGGCTCGACGCGGGCCGGACCGGCCTCGCGGCGGCCCGGCGCCTCGGCGAACGCGCGGGGGAGGCGGCGTTACTCGAAGACCTCGGGATGACGTATGCCCGGCTCAGCGATCTGGCCGCCTCGGAGGAGTGCCACCGGGCCGCTCTGTCCGTCCGGCGGGAGCTGGGGGACCGGTACGGACAAGCCAACTCGCTGAACCTCCTCGGCCTCACCCACCTCAACCGACGTCGGCTGAACGCGGCCGGTGACCACTTCGAGCAGGCCATCTCCCTCTTCCGGGACCTGGGCGCCGAGTACTTCGAAGCCGTGGCACGGGCCAACCTCGCACTGACGCACTACCGGGCCGGGCGGCTGGCGGCGGCCGAGGAGATCGGCCTCGCCGTGCTTTCCTACCAACGTGCGGCAGGCAACCGGCTGAGCGAGGGCAACACGCTGTGGACGCTGAGCGACATCCAGTGCGAACGAGGGGACGGCGAGGGCGCGTTGCGCACTGCTCAGGACGCGGTGGAGATCGCGCTCGGCCTGCGCAACCAGTTCGCCGAGGCGATCTGGCTGATCAGTCTGGGCAACGCCCAACGGGCCCTCGGCCAGTACGCCGAGGCGTTGAGCTCCCACCAGCGCTCCGCCTCCCTGCACCGGCGACTCCGCAACCGCAGCCGAGAGGCGCTCGCCTGGCTGGCCACAGGCGAGACCTACCGGAGCATGGGGCGTCCCGAGGAAGCCGTCGGCTTCCACCGCCAGGCGGTCGATGTCTTCCGGGATCTTTCCGACGCCTGGCACGAGGCCGTCGCCCTCGACGCCCTGGCAGCCGCGCTTGACGGCGAGGACGCCGACCGGGCCCGCCGCCACCGGACTCATGCGCTCGAACTCATCGGGGACTACGAGGATCCGAGAGCCGTGCGGTTCCGGCAGGACATCGAGCGCCGCCTGTCGAGTCCGGACTGAGGACGACACGCACGGCCGCTCGGACCGTTGGGCAGAGCTTGCGGATGGGAAAACGGCGGTTCATGATGGGGCTGCACTCCCTGTGATGGGTCTGTGACGCTGACGAAACCCTCCTTCCTGTCATCGACGCAGACACCCACCAGGAAACGCCCCTCCCTGTGCCCGAGTTCACGCGGGCCACACGGCGGGGCGACGGAGGTCCCGACCATGGAACTGAACCCCGACGACGACCGACTGACCTACCGGGTCGTGCTGGGCCGCCAGGTGGCCCGGCACCGCAAGAACGCCAAGCTCTCGATCCGTGAGCTCGCCGCCGAACTCCGCTTCCCCTACGGATACATCGGCCGCGTGGAGCGGGGCGAGCAACTGCCCTCGGAGAACCTGGCGAAGGCGATGGACACCTTCTTCGGCGTCCCCGCCCTCTTCGCCGACCTCCTGAAGGCGGCTGACGACGCGGCGATCCCCGACTACGGCCGGATGCTGCTGCGCAAGGAGAAGAAGGCGCTGCGCATCCAGGAGATGACCAGCACGGTGGTCCCCGGGCTGCTGCAAACCGAGGAGTACGCGCGGGAGCTGTTCCGCGTCGGGCACCTCTGGGACTCGGAGGAGCAGCTGGACCAGTGGACGGCCATCCGCATGCGCCGCCAGGAGCTGTTCCGGCGCGAGGTCCCACCGCAGTACTGGGCGCTGCTCGACGAGGCGGTTCTCGCGCGCCCGGTCGGCGGCCCCCGGTGCATGCGAGGACAGCTGGACCATCTCCTCGGCATGCTCGAAAACCCCAATGTCGTGATGCAGGTGCTGCCGTTCGCAGCCGGCGCGGGATCGCTCACAGGCGGCAGCGCGACGCTGCTCAACCTCGACGACGGCACGTTGATCGGCCATGTCGAGGGCATGATGGTGGGGGAGCCGGTCCTGAGCGCGAACCGGCTGATCAAGCTGACGCGCAAGTTCGACATGGCCAGGTGCCAGGCTCTTTCCATTGACGAGTCAGTCCATGTGATGCGGCGATATCGCGAGGAGTACGAGGTTGATGAGCGAGTGGTTCGGAGTGCGTGAGCGCGTGGCGTGGCGGAAGTCGAGTTACAGCAACGATGAGGGCGCCAACTGCGTGGAGGTGGCGGACGGCGTGGGCGGTGTCGTTCCGGTGCGGGACAGCAAGCGTCCCGCCGGTCCTGTGCTGGTGGTTCCGGCTGCCGCGTGGCGGGCGTTTGTGACGCACGCGAAGGGCTGAGCGCGGGTCGGCCGGGCGGGTCCGCGTTCGCCCGGCCGACTGCCTGCTTGCCGTGGCGCTGGTCAGGTGCCGATGCTCGCCTGGGGTCCCGCGCCCGAGCGGAGCAGGCCGGGCACGTCGGCGGCGGGGTGCAGCGTGTACGCGTACTGGGCGCGCGGGTCGAACGTCGTGCCGCCCGTCTCCCTGCGTCCTGAGGTGTCGACCAGGATGCTGCCCCGCTGCGTCAACGCGGCCGTCGCGTCCCGGTAGTAGGGGTCACGCACCCGCTCGTAGTAGCTGTTCTCGATGACCGCGCGCGTCGCGCCGCGCGACCAGTTGCCGCTGCGCGTGTCCTGGAGCCAGTTGTTGTAGAAGTGCGCCATGGCGACGTTGTCGGTGCTGGGGTTGCGCGAGTTCGTGTTGCGGATCCAGTTGTGGTGGATGGTGATCCGCGCGGTGACGTTCTCGGTCCAGCCGATGCCGAACGACTTGTTGCCCTCGTTGAGGATGTTCCAGGACACCGTCAGGTTCGTGGTGTCCTCGCGGCTGTCGATCAGGCCGTCGTTCATGCGCTCGATGCGGTTGTGGTCGATCCAGACGCGGTTGGCGCCGTCCATCTGGATGCCGTCGAAGTCGTAGGCGTCGTCGCCGGGATCGTCGTCCGCCATGCGCGTGTCGCGGATCGTGAGGTTGCGGATGATGACGTTCGAGACGCCGTCGAGGAAGAAGCCGCCTCCGACGATCTGGCCCTGGGTGCCCACGCCGACGATCGTCTTGTTCGACGCGACGCGGATCTCGTGGCCCTTGGGATTGACGTTGATCGCCGCCGCCACCCTGATCACGTGCGGCTGGCTCGCGCTCGCGTAGCGCTGGAGGTCGGCGAGGGTGGTGACCGTGACCGTGCTGCCTGCCGCGCCACCGGTCGTTCCGCCGTTGGTCGAGGCGAACCCCTCCGGCGTGTCCGACCAGTCGGCGCTCCCGACGGGCACGAACGTCCACCGGCGGCTCGCGTCGGTGGTGCACGGCTGCTGGGTGATCGCCGTTCCGTTGCCGGCGGACGGGTTCTGGGCGCTCAGGCACAGGCGGCTGTGCGCGTTGACGACCTGGTAGGTGCCGCCGGTCGAGGCGGTCAGGCTCCAGCGCTGGTTCCCCTGGGCGCCGTCGCAGCCCCACTGCTGCACCGCCGCGCCGCTGTCCGTCGACCAGTCCGTGACGTCGGCGCACTTGCCGCTGCTGGCGTTCACGAGGTGGTACTGGCCCGAGCCGACCCCGACCAGCCGGAAGTCCTGCCACGGCGAGTCGGGGGTGCAGCCCCAGAGCTGGATTTTCGCGCCGCTGGCCGTCGAGGCGCCGGGCACGTCGAGGCAGCGGCCGTTGCCCGCCATCGCGAGCTGGTACGTGCCGCCGTCGGATGGAACGGCGAAGGGGGCCGGGGCGGCGGCCGGAACGGTGGCGCCCGCCTGGGCGGGCACGCCGAGCAGCAGCGCGCAGAGCGCGAGGATCAGCGCGGCGAACGGCCCGCGCCGTCTGGAAGTGCGCATGGGTGGGGGACTCCCTTTCTCGAAGCTTTCCGACAGAGCGGGCGCCGGGCGCGCTCGGGGCGGCTGGAGCGTTGAAATCTTTCATTCCAGGGGCGGGCCGCCGGAGAGGCATGAAGTGGCGCGTGGGGGAGCGAGGAAGCGGGCGCGGTCATGCACAGGAGCGCTTCCGCGCGTTCGGAACGTAGTGAAGGCGACGCACCGCGTCCATGCGCGCGGCAGCTCCCCGTTCCCGGCAGCCGCGAGCCGCGGGGCCGCCCCCTGAGATCCTGAACGCCCGGCCGCCTCCGGTACGCGATGCGCGCGAACGCTTTCCCGCCCGGCCGCCAAGTAGGGGTGTACGGCAGGACGAGGACGGGAGACCTCACGTGGACATACCGCGCACGAACCGCGGCGGCCCGGCCGCGATGGCCCGGGACCCGGCGCTCTTCGAGGAGTTCTACCGGCGGCACGTGGACGCGGTCACGCGGTTCATGGCGCGCCGGGTCGACGACCCGCACACGGTCGCCGACCTGACCACCGAGGTGTTCCTCGCGGTCATCGACTCGGCGCACACCTACCGGTCGGCCCTGGGCAGCGAACGCGCCTGGCTCTACGGCATCGCCCGCAACACCATGTCGGCCGAACGCCGCCGCGCCGCCCGCGAGGCGCACCTGCGGGGCCGCGTCGCGGGCCGCCGGCTGCTGGCCGAGGACGACATCGCCAGGCTGGAGGACAAGCTCGCGGCCGAGGGCACAGGCCGCCGCGCCATGGCGGCGATGGCCGGCCTCCCCGACGGGGAGCGAGCCGTACTGGAACTGGTCGCCGTCGACCAGCTGAGCGTGGCCGAGGCCGCCGCCGCGCTCGGCATCCGCCAGGTCACCGCGAGGGGCCGCCTCTTCCGGGCGCGCCGCCGCCTGCGCGATGTCGCGGAACCACCCGCCGACCGCACCGCCACCACCACCGTCACCGCGTACACAGGGAGCACGGCATGACCCGCGAAACGTTCGAGGACCGGCTGCTGACCGAGTTGAAGCGGGAGATCGCCGCCCGGGAGGCCGACGCACCGGCGCCCGCGCCCGCCCGGCGGCCCGTGGTCACGCGCTTGCGCGTGGCCGTGGTCGCCACCGCGACGGCGGCCGTCGCCGGCGGGCTGCTCATCGGCCTCCCGGGCGGCGCCGGCACCTCGCCCGCCTACGCGGTCGAGCACAACCCGGACGGCTCGGTCACGATCACCTGGGACGAGTACCTGGCGGCGGACAGCAGGGCCGCGCTGTGGGAGGAGCTGTCCCCCGCGCTGAACGACGCGGGCGTGCACACCGTGCACGAGCCGGCAGGCCCGCTGAGCTGCGGCGAGCGGGAGACGTACGTTCCGCTCGACCAGCCGGGGGGCGAGCGCGTGCGGAGCGTTCTGACGCAGCCCGACGGCACGGTGGACTACACATCGCTGGTCACGGTCGTCCCCGAGGAGTCCGAGGGCACCGGCGGTCGCCCGGCGCCCGGGGAGGCGGGGGTGGTCACGGTCCGTGCCGGGGACACGGTCATCTTCGACACCGGCGCGGAGGGCATGTCCGTCACCGCGATCTACGAGGGCGTCATCTGCGAACCCGCCGCGTAACGGCCGCCTGACGGCCGCCGTACCGGCCATGGCGCGGCGGCCCGCGCGCGGCCCGGCCGGGCCCCCGCGGGGGCCCGGCCGGTGGTCAGGAGCCGAAGGCCAGGACGGCCAACGGCTCGGACGTGGGTTGGCGCGAACCGCCCGCGGGTTCGACGGTGATGCCCATGCCGGACGCCTCCGCCAACGGCCCGTCCATCAGCAGCGCCTGCTGCGTCGCCTCCGGGTCGAGCAGCCCCGCCGGCCGCATCGCGCCGTCATCGGCGAACCACAGCTGGTACACCATCCCGTCCGGCGGCGCGGGCAGCGCGGAGGCGACGAACGCGGCCCGGTCCTCCGCGCGCGAGGCGACCACGATGGCGCGCGCGCCGTCCGGGAGCCGGCCGCTGGTCGTCGTGGCGTCCGCGGCCGACAGCACCCGGGCGAGACGGGATGCCTCCTCCCTGGCCTGCTCGACCCGCTGTTCGGCCTCCCGCGCCTCCTGCCACTGCCACACCGCGGCGCCGCCCAGGGCCGCCGCCGCGGCGACGGACGCCGCGAGCGCCAGCCGCCCCGCGCGCCACAGGCGCGGCCCCGCGCGCCGCGCGGAGCCGGGAGCGGCGGCGGGCGGGTCCTGCCGCACGGTCGCGATGGTGCGCAGCAGCCGGTGCCGCATCTCGGGCGGCGGGGGCACGGCCACGGCCGAGCCCAGCCTGGCCGCCGTCTCGGCCAGCTCGCCGACCTCGGCCGCGCAGGCCGCGCACTGGCTCAGATGCCGCTCGAACTCGGCGCGTTCGTCCTCGTCGAGCGCGTTGAGCACGTAGGCACCGCTGAGCAGGTGCAGTTCCGCCGCTTCCGCGTTCACGCCGACACCCCCAGGCAGTCGCGGAGCCGGATGAGTCCGTCCCGCAGCCGGGTCTTGACCGTGCCGAGCGGCAGCGCCAGCAGTTCGGCCACCTGCCGGTAGGTCAGCCCCCGGTAGTAGGCCAGGGCCACCGACTGCCGTTGCCGTTCGGTGAGGGAACCCAGGCAACGGCGGACCTGCTCGCGTTCCAGGCGGGCTTCCACCTGCTCGGTCACGTCGTCGAACGCGGGCGTGCGCTCCAGCAGCGCGGCCCGGTGCTCGCGGTCGCTCGCCGCCTGCGCCGCACGCACCCGGTCCACCGCGCGGCGGTGCGTCAGGGTCATCACCCAGCCCATCGGCGTGCCGAGTTCCCGCCGGTAGTGCGCGGCGCGGCGCCACACCTCCACCAGGACCTCCTGCGTGACCTCCTCGGACTGCGCCGGGTCCCTGAGCACCTTGCGGACCAGTCCGAACACCGGCCCGGCGACCGCGTCGTACACCGCGGCGAACGCCTCGCGGTCGCCGCGCGCCACCTCCGCGAGGCGTTCGGCCAGGTCCGGCGCGGGGGACCCGTCGCCTCCCGGCGGGATCAAGGGGACGGGCGAGCGGGGTGGCATGCGATCCTCCGGAATCGGGGTGGGGCTCAGCCCGGTATTCGGAGCCGCGGGCGCCGCGGATGGGCCGGGTCCCGGCGCCCGGCCGGGACGCCGGCCGCGGCGCCCGGGCCGGAACGTTTGCCGACGTTACGGCATCAGCACGGAGTCGATCAGGTACACGGTGGCGTTGGCGGTCCGCACGTTGCCGCAGACGACCGCGGCCTCCCCGTTGACCTCGAACGACTCGCCCGAGCCCGTCGTGGTCACCGTGCCGCCCTGGAGCGTCTCGAACTCGCCTTCCGCAAGCTGCTCGGGCGACAGCCGCTCGCCGACCACGTGGTAGGTGAGCACGTCGGTCAGCGCCGTCTCGTCGGCCAGCAGCCCGTTCAGGTCGGCCTCGGGGATCTGGGCGAACGCGTCGTTCACCGGCGCGAACACGGTGAGCGCTTCCGCGTTGTTGAGCGTGTCGCCGAGACCGGCGGCGGTCACCGCGCTCACGAGGGTCGCGAGTTCCGGGTTGTTGCCCGCCGCGGTGGCCACCGGGTCCTGGGCCATGCCGTCGAAGCTGCCCGCACCGTCCTGGGGCACGGCCGCGCAGGCCGAGCCGAACGGTTCGCCCGCCGCCGCCATGCCCTCCCCGGCGTCCTCCCGGCCCCCGGCGTCCTCGCCGTCCTGCGTGTCCTGCGACTCCTGGTTCTGCCCGGTCTCCTCGGCCGGCTCGTCCTCGTCGTCCGACGAACAGGCGGCGAGGCCCAGGGGCAGCACGGCGGCGGCGACGAGGGCGATGGTGGTGCGGCGCATGCGGTTGATGTTCACGGTGGGTCTCCTGATGTCATGAATCGGTCGGCACGGGTGGTCTCGCGGGCCCGCTCGGGGCGTTGTCCTGGTCAGGTCACGTTGACCACCACCGAGTGCCGTCCCGTGGCCCCGCCCGGGATCGGGTCGGAGCGGTCGGCGGTCTGCGTCTCGCCGGAACGGTCCGTGGCCCGCACCTCGATGCGGTGGCGGCCGGGGGAGGCGTCCCACTCCCAGCGCCACTGCCGCCAGGTGTCGGGGGAGTCCTCCTCGGCCAACTCGGCTTCCCGCCACGGGCCTTCGTCGACGCGCAGTTCGACCCTGTCGATGCCGGTGTGCTGGGCCCAGGCCACGCCCGCGACGCGCACCGGTCCCGCGGGCAGGCCGGCGAGGCCGCGCGGGGTGTCGATGCGCGACTGGGTCCTGATCGGTGCCTTCTCGGCCCAGCCGCGCTTCACCCAGTAGGCGTCGTAGTCCGCGAACGTGGTGAGTTCGAGCTCCGTCAGCCACTTGCAGGCGGAGACGTAGCCGTAGAGGCCGGGCACCACCATGCGCACCGGGAAACCGTGGACGAACGGCAGCGGTTCGCCGTTCATGCCGAGCGCGAGCAGCGCGTCCCTGCCGTCCATGACCGTCTCAAGCGGCGTGCCGATCGTCATGCCGTCCACCGAACGGGACACCAGCTGATCGGCCGGTCCGCCGCGCGAGGGCGGGCGCACGCCCGCCTCGCGCAGCAGGTCGGCCAGCGGCACCCCGATCCAGCGGGCGTTGCCGGTGTACGGGCCGCCGACCTGGTTCGACACGCAGGTCAGCGTGATGCGCCGTTCGACGAGGTCCCGGCGCAGCAGGTCATCGAACGTGTGGGTCACCTGGCGTTCGACCCCGGCGCCGTGAATCCGCAGCCGCCACGCGCCCGCGTCCACCCGCGGCACGGTCAGCGCCGTGTCGATGCGGTAGAAGTCGGCGTTCGGCGTCAAAAACGGGCCCAGGCCCGGCACGGACAGCTCGGCGTCGCGCGGCACCGGGCCGGCCGGGGACGCGGGCGCGGGCAGCCGCACGGTGCCACGGGCCGCCGCGGCCCTGGCCCGGCCCGCCTCGTTCACCCGGGAGGCGATCAGCCCGGCTCCGGCCGAGGCCGCGGCGACGGACCCGACGGCGGCCACGAACCGACGCCGGTCGAACTCCCCGCCGTCCGCGCCGAGTCGGCGGCCGGCGCGGCCGGCGCCGACCTGCCCGGCCAGCAGCGTGAGCACCAGCGCCCCGGCCACCGCCCCGGCGGCGGACGGCAGCGCGTCGAACCGCTCCGCGCCGGGCCGGCCGGCCGCGGCGACCGCGCCCACGGCGCCGAACGCCAGCACCCCCGCCGCCGCGGAGCGCGGGAAACGCGGCGCGAGCACGCCGAGCACGAGCGCGGACGCCGCGATCAGCCCCAACGTGCCCAGCCGCAGAGCGAGTTTGTCGTGGGTGCCGAACGTGGCGATCGCCCAGTCCTTGACCGCCGCCGGGGTGCGGTCCACCACCGCGCCGCCGACGGCGGTGAGCGGACCCGCCTCGCGCCGCACGCCCGAGGCCACCAGTTCCGCCACCGCCAGCCCGGCCCCGGCAGCGAGCAGCCCGGAGAACGCCGCCGCGAGCACGGCGGCCCGCCGGCCGTTGTGGACCTTCTCCTCGTCGCTCACATCCGTTCTTCGGCGCCGGACCGCCGCCGGATGGGTCGCGAACCGAGGAAAGTTCCGCGGCGCCGCCCGCCGCGAGCCGTTCAGGAGCCGGACGTCCCGAATGACGGGTGTAGCCACCCGACGAACCGCCCGGGCCCCGCGTGGGATTCGGGAGCGCAAGGTGGAACCGACCGCCCGCCACCGGCAGTTCGCCGCGGGCGCGGGACGGCTTCGGGGCCGGCGCTCGGTGCCCCGACGCCCGACGTCGCTCCTCCCGGCACAGGCCCGGCGGACAGGAGTGGTACCGATTGGTACCATCTTGGGGAAGGGGCGTCGCCGGGTCGGCCCGCCGCCCCGGGGGCGACGGAGGAGAGGACCTCGGATGAGTCGTTACGCACATCTGGCGTACACGGAGAGCGTGCGCGAGGTGCAGCGCGAGCAGGGCAGCGCCCTGGTGGGCATCCGCCGGCTCGCGCACGAGGACACGCCGGACCCGATCGGCCCGCGGGAGGCCGCGTTCATCGAGTCACGGGACGGGTTCTACTTGGCCAGCGTGAGTGAGACGGGCTGGCCCTACGTGCAGTTCCGCGGCGGGCCGCCCGGCTTCGCGCACGTGCTCGACGAGCACACCATCGGCTGGGCGGACGTGCGCGGCAACCGGCAGTACATCACCACGGGCAACGTGCGCGCCGACGGGCGGGTGGCGCTGTTCCTCATGGACTATCCGCGCCGGGCGCGGCTGAAGATCTTCGGCCGGGCCGGGGTCAGGCCCCTGGAGAGCCACCCGGAGCTGGCGGAACGGCTGGGCCGCACGCGCACCGACGGCCACGTGGAGCGGCTGGTCGTCGTCACGGTCGAGGGCTTCGACTGGAACTGCGCGCAGTACATCACCCCGCGCTTCTCCGAGGCCGAGGTGGCCGAGGCGCTCGCGCCCGTGCGCTCGCGCATGGCCGAGTTGGAGGCGGAGAACAAGGCGTTGCGCGAACGGCTGGCCGGCAGGCCGTGACCGGCCGGGCCGCTTACGGTCGTTGAACCTGGCCCGGCCGTTGAAGGTAGCTCGGCCGTTGGACCTGGCGTGCGGTGCGTCAGGAGAGCAGCTGCTCGGCCATGCTCCGGGCCTGCCGCGCCGGTTCGCCGCTGCGCTCGCGCATCGCGGTGACGATCGCCCCCTCCATGAGGAGCGCGAGCTGGCGCGCGCGGCTGTCGCTGTCCTGGTGCCCCGCGTTGGCGAGCAACCGGGCGAGCAGGTCGGTGACCCGCTGCTTGTGCTCGCCGGCCAGCCGGTAGATCTCGCTGTCCGGGTCCGCGGTCTCGGCCATCGCGTTGATGAACGCGCAACCGTGGAAGCCGGGCTCCTCGGCGCCCTCGGCCAGGGCGTCGAACACGGCGAGCGGCCCCCCGCCGTGGGCGGCCACCCTGGCCTCCAGCCAGGCGCGCCACAGCCGGTCGCGCCGCTGGAGCACCGCGATGACGAGGTCGTCCTTGCTCGCGAAGTGCCGGTAGAAGGAGGCGCGGCCCACCCCGGACACGGACAGCAGGCGTTCCACCCCGACCGCGTGGATGCCTTCCGCGTAGAACAGTTCCTCGGCGGCCTCAAGGAGCCGGTCGCGAGCGCGCGTCGCCATGCCCTCACGGTAACCGATCGTGTTGACGCGGAACGGAACCGATCGGTACCGTTCGGCGAAACGGGATCGACCAGTACCGAATCGAGGATTCCCATGGCGCGTCCGTCATCTCAGGGCGGCGGGGCATTAGCCCCGGATGACTCCGGCAAGGCCCCCGACGCGTCCGCGTGGCGCGGTGTCCTCGTCCTGGGCTTCGGCACCTTCGCCGTCGGCACCGACGAGTTCGTGCTCGCCGGCGTGCTCCACGAGTTCAGCGACTCGCTGGACGTCCCGGTCACCACCGCGGGCCAGGTCGTCACGGTCTTCGCCCTGACCTGCGCCGTGATGTCCCCCGTCCTCGGCACCCTCACCGCCGCCTGGCCGCGCCACAGAGTCCTCCAACTCGCCGTCGCCCTCTACCTGATCGGCGTCATCGGCACCGCCCCGGCCCCCTCGTTCCCCCTGGTGCTCCGCTAAGGCGCCTTCGGGGGCAACGGATGGCCCCTGGCCTTGCCCGGGGGAGTAGTCGGCTCGTCCACCTACTGGCGGGTGTGGAAGGGATCTCGGGTACGCCCTTCCGCTGGGACACATTGACTCGCCGCTGGCTGGCCGCCCTTATGACCTGTGTCACGCCTGCATCAGGCTATGGCTGGACGCCAGGTGATCCACCGTCAGTATCACGGTTATATCAACGGCCGCGAGGAAGAGGCAAACACAAAAACGAACGAGCTGCGGAAGCGGAAGGGGGCCAGTAGGCGGAGAGGCAGAGGCGAAGCTTGCCTCTGCCTCTCCGCCTACTGCGCGTCCCTATCTTCGTTCGGTGGAGCGACCCTGTGGCGGACTGTCACGGGGAAGTCGTCCGGGTCGTCAAACACCTCAATTACGTCATCTTCCGTGGGCATGCCCAGGAAAAGGTAATCGGTGACGGTGTTGCCACCCCCTCGTGCGAGTCTGCGACGCTCCTCGACGACCAGGTGAACCTCATCACCGAGTTTCCACGGAACTTGCGTTATTTCCCCAGGGTCGAACTTGACAGAGATGGCAGGGCTCGACGGTGGTTTGATCACCGCGACGCCAGATAGCTTCATTTCTGTCACTCGGCCGAAGATTGTTGACTGCACTCGCGTGAGAGCATCCTTGTGTGTCTTCCGCAACTCCCGGACGTATTGCTTTCCTGTTTCCGTAAGCGCTGAGCTGTTTACAGTGCCGTCGCCCGAATAATAGCGAAACTGGACGGCTAGATCGAAGCGATCGAGGGCGCTGACCAGCCGGGACAGGCTGGAAAGCATAGGCGTCCACTCGGTTACGTCTTCTCTTCCTTCGACAGTCTTGACGGCGTCGAAAAGTACACTGATGGCTTGCTCGGCCGCTTCGGGGGCATCGTCGCTACCCGCTGAATGGTT